>NZ_JAHXRQ010000009.1 GCF_019392335.1 Mameliella sp. CS4 | reverse complement strand
TTTCCTTGCAGTCGTTGACAACTGCACTTTGGCACATTCGATGCCGGTGGAGCAGGAGCCACCCACCTCATCCGCTCAGGGCCGCGAGCGACGTTCCCTAAGATCGGGATGATCAAGGATGCTTCGAGCCTTCGCGGGCTTGCCGAGATAAGCTCTGTTTTCAGTTCTCTTCCAGAACCTGCCGGGCCACGCGAAAGCATTCGAGTGCCTGTGGGACACCGCAATAGATGCCGATCACGTGGATGATCGCTCGGATTTCATCCTGGGTGACCGGTCGATATTTCTGACGGACAAAGGCGCGGAACTGGCGAACGCGTGCCGTCGCCGCCACCGGACAGTTGTCGCAATGCTGGTTGCGCTCAGAGTGCATTCTGCGACAGCCGAGCGGGATGCCGAAGGTATCGAGCACCATGTTAGCGACGAAACGCTTGCTGCGTTCGAGCGGTTTGTAATCTCGTGTGCACGACAGCAACGGTCGTCATGACTGGTCGACAATAGGAACCACATTTGGAGCCGATGCATTGTCACGTTGACTGAGAGCGGGCACGAATGCCAGTAGTTTGAAGTAATTTCGAAAATTCAGCCGAAATTCTTCACCCTGCGAATACACTTGCACTAAAGCTCTTCATAGAGCAGGGCAACATCGACCCTTCGGTCCGCATTCCGAATTCGCGAATGTCTGTTGGCCGCGGCGTAAAGTTGCCAATTGAACTCCTGCCGATTCGGCAAAGGTGGCGCATACTGGACTTTCGCCGCACCTCGTCTGGATGGCAGTTATTCGGACGCTCTTTCTACCGGAGCTGGCTTGGTCTGCCCATCATTGAGGACGTCGAGCAGCGGGCAATCGGAGGTGTCGGCTCCGGTGCAGCATGCGATGGTCCGGGCGAGAACGGTCTCGATCGCCTGGAGATCGTGGATCTTGGCGCGAACCACATCGAGATGATGGCGCCCCATCCGCTCGACCTCGGCGCACGTGTGGCTGCCGCGATCAACGAGGGTCAGCAGGCCGCGAATTTCTTCCATGCTGAAGCCAAGATCCCGGGCCCGCATCACGAAGCTGAGCCGCTCCACATGCGCCGGGCCGTAGCGGCGATGGCCCGATGAGGTGCGCGGCGGATCAGGCATCAGGCCGACATTCTCGTAGTAGCGGATCGTCTCGAGGTTACAGCCTGTCAGCTTGGCCAGATCGGAGCGCTTCAGGTCACTCGCGGGGGCGTGATCATCTGGCATAAGATTTCTCCTTGATCCTGTAGTTGCTACAGACCCTATCTTGTCAGTCATCGAACGACAACAGGGCGCCGGAATGATGGTGGACACGAACGAGACAGAGAGGCTGACGGAGGAAAGGCCCGACAGGACCGCATGGACCGCAACCGGCGCGGGGGTGCTCGGCGCGCTGGCGATGACCTCCTGCTGCATCCTGCCGCTGGTCCTGGTCAGCCTTGGTGTCACCGGGGTTTTCATCGGTCAGCTCACCGCACTCTACGCCTACAAGTGGGTGACCTTCTCTCTCGCGGCAGTCGCCCTCGGGTATGGCTTCTGGAAGGCTTACCGTCCGGTGCCCGCCGAGAGTTGCGGCACCTGCGCCCGCCCGGTGGATCGCGGCATCATGCGTGGGCTGCTCTGGAGTGCGCTGGCCGTGGTCCTGCTGGCCCTGGTCTTTCCCTATGTCGCGCCGCGCATCCTGACCTTCTGAAATCGGAGCCCATCATGAGACACCTGTTATTCGCTGCGATCCTTTCGATGTCGCCGACCGCGATCCTCGCGGCCGAGGCCGAGACCCGCCTGCACGTCACCGGTCTGACTTGCCCCTCGTGCAGCTATATCGTCGCCACGGCGCTCAAGCGCGTGGAGACGGTGGAGATCGCGGGGTTCTTCGAGGGCGAGGCCGAGGACGGCGTTTATGTCTTGCACTATGATGACGCCGTCACCGACCCGGACCAGTTGATCGCCGCCGTCACCGGCGTAGGCTATGGTGCCACATTGGCCACAGAAGGCGGCTCGTGACTTGGCGCGAGGCAAACCCGCGGGACGACCGTCTGCTGAAATACGGGCTGATGGGCACCGTCATCGTGGCGCTGTGCTGCTTCACTCCGATCCTGGTGATCCTCCTGGGCGCAGTTGGGCTCTCCGCCATGTTGGGCTGGCTCGACATCGTGCTCCTGCCTGCGCTCGCGGTGTTCATCGGCATCACCCTTTACGCGCTCTGGCGGCGCCAGCGCACCAACTGAAGAGAGATTGACATGAAAGATTGCTGCACCCCCGAGGGCGGCGCCTACGACCTTGCCGTGATCGGCGCTGGTTCGGCCGGATTTTCGGCTGCGATAACCGCCGCAGAGGCCGGGGCACGTGTGGCCCTGATCGGCGATGGCACCATCGGAGGGACCTGCGTCAATGTGGGTTGCGTGCCCTCCAAGGCTCTGATCCGCGCCGTGGAGGGCCTGCACCAAGCGCGCGGCGCGAACCGGTTCGACGGCATCGAGGCCGAGGGCCGCGTCACCGACTGGGCTGCGACAGTGGCACAGAAACAGGCGCTCGTGGATGAGTTGCGCGCGGCAAAATACGCCGACGTGCTGCCGCGGCACGAGAACGTGGACTACATCGAGGGTCGTGCCCGGTTCGACGAGCAGGGTCGGCTTACCGTAGACGGCGAGGCGTTCCCGGCAGCGAAGATCGTCATCGCCACCGGGTCGCGCCCCCACGTGCCCGCGATCCCTGGCGTCGAGGAGACCGACGCCCTCGACAGCACATCGGGCCTGGACCTGACCGCGCTGCCCGCTTCGCTGCTGGTCCTCGGCGCGGGCTATATCGGCGTGGAGTTGGCGCAGCTCTTCGCCCGCGCCGGTGTCGCAGTGACGCTGGTCAGCCGCCGCGGCGTCCTGCCGGAGGCCGAGCCGGAGATCTCCGAGGCCTTGGAGCGCTACCTCGCTGACGAGGGCATCCGTTTGGCCCGGATCACCGGCTATGAAAGCGTGGCACGCGATGAAAGCACCATTCGCCTGGCGGGCACCGGAGGTGAAGGCTTCGGCGCCGAGAGGCTGTTGCTCGCCACTGGACGGGTGCCGAATAGCGACGACCTGAACCTCAATGCCGCCGGGATCGAGACCGATGCGCGGGGCGGGATCGTGGTAGATGCGCAGATGCGAACCGCCAACCCGCACGTCTGGGCCGCAGGAGATGTCACCGGGCGCGACCAGTTCGTCTACATGGCGGCCTACGGCGCCAAGATCGCCGCGCGGAACGCGGTGGCGGGCGAGGCGCGCCCCTACGACAATGGCACGATGCCCTGGGTGGTCTTCTCCGACCCCCAGGTGGCGGGCGTCGGCCTGAGCGAGGCGCAGGCCCGTGCCGCCGGACACGAGGTCGTCACCTCGGTCCTGCCGCTCGACGCCGTGCCGCGCGCGATCGCCGCCCGCGACACGCGCGGGCTGATCAAGCTGGTGGCCGAGGCAGGCAGCAAGCGACTGCTCGGCGCGCAGATCCTCGCCCCCGAGGGCGCCGACAGCATCCAGACGGCGGCCATGGCCCTGAAGGCACGGCTGTCCTACGAGGAGCTGGGCGACACGATCATGCCCTATCTCACAACCGTCGAGGGGCTGAAGCTCGCCGCCCAGACTTTCGAGAAGGACGTGGCCGCGCTCAGCTGCTGCGCCGGGTAGCGTTCTTCATCGCCAGAGGACACGGAGCGCTCCATGCCGACCCTTGCCACCTATATCGGCGCCGCCCTCGCCGAAATCGCCGGATGCTTCGCCTTCTGGGCTTGGCTCCGGCTCGACAAGCCGATCTGGTGGATCGCGCCGGGCATGGCCTCGCTGGCGCTCTTCGCCTACCTTCTGACGCTGGCCGACAGCGCTGCCGCCGGGCGGGCCTACGCAGCTTATGGAGGCATCTATATCGCGGCCTCCCTGTTCTGGCTCTGGGCCGTCGAAGGGGTGCGACCGGATCGGTGGGACGCGATCGGAGTCGGCCTGTGCCTTCTGGGTGCCTTCATCATCCTCGCGGGCCCCCGGGCACCGGTCTGAAATCACCAAACTCAACATGTTCGAGAGAGGAGCAGAGATGACCGACACGCTGGACCTGATTGTCATTGGCGCCGGCATGGCCGGGATCAACGCGGCGAAGAAATGCGCCCGCGCCGGTTGGTCTGTCGCCATCGTCGACGAGCTTCCCTACGGCGGCACCTGCGCGCTCAGGGGGTGCGACCCGAAGAAGATGCTGCGCGCCGGTGCCGAGGCGGTGGAGGCCGCGCGGCGGCTTGAAGGCAAGGGCGTTGCAGGAGACACCCAGATCGACTGGCCGGCGCTGATGAAGCACAAGGAGAGCTTCACCGATCCCGTGCCTGACAGCATGGAGAAGGGGCTGACAGAGGCCGGAGTGCGAACGCTGCACGGACGCGCCCCCTTCACCGCCGAGGACTGGGTCGAGATCGACGGCCATGGCGAGATCGCCTTCCGCCACGCGCTGATCGCTATGGGAGCGAAGCCGCGACCGCTTTATTTTCCCGGGGCCGAAGGGCTGATCGACAGCACCGACTTCCTGAACCTCGCGGAGCTGCCCCGCAGGATTGTGTTCGTCGGCGGTGGCTACATCTCTTTCGAGTTCGCCCATATCGCGGCCCGGGCCGGGGCACAGGTGACCATCCTCGACCGCGGCGCGCGGCAGTTGAAAATGTTCGATCCCGACCTCTTGGAGATGCTGCTGAAGCGCAGCCGCGCGGCGGGCATCGAGATCGTGGCCGAGGCCGAAATTGAGCGGATCGAGGATGAAGGTGGGGCGCAGCGCGTGATCTACCGGATCGCGGGCGAGAGCCACGCCGCCGAGGCCAATCTCGTCGTTCGCGGCGCGGGCCGCGTGCCTGCCATCGACCATCTCGACCTTTCTGCCGCTGGGGTCGAGACCGAGCACGGCGGAGTCAAGGTCACGCCTTGGCTGCAATCCCCGTCGAACCCGCGCATCTTTGCGGCCGGCGACGCCGCTGGCTCCCCCGGCAAGCCGCTGACCCCTGTAGCCGTGTACGAGGGCAAGATCACCGCCTCCAACATGCTCCAGGACAAGCGGGCCGAGCCCGATTACACAGGCGTGCCGAGCGTGGTGTTCACCATTCCCGAACTGGCCCGGGTCGGCCTGCTCGAGGACGAGGCGCGCGAGACAGGCGAAGTCGAGGTGCGTTTCACCGACACCTCGGGCTGGTTCTCGCAGAAGCGACTGGGCGAAAGCCATGCGGGCGCGAAGATCATCACCGGCAAGGACGGCCAGAACCTCGGGGCACACATGTTCGGCCCGGACTACGCCGAGCTGATCAATGTCTTCTCACTGGCGATCAAGCTCGGGCTGACGGCGGCCCAGGTGAAGGTCATGCCGGCAGCCTACCCGAAATGGAACGACTTGGCCAGGACGCTTTGGGCCGATCTCATCTCCGCTGCGCACCGCGAAAACTCCACCGTTCCTTTTGCGTGAGTTGCTCTCCCGCTCAGGCAGAATATGGAGCTTCTCGAAGGTACAGAAAAAGCCAGACGCGATTTTTCTTCGCTAAAGCCAATTTTTTTTGACGCCCGAGTGCTTGAGGCATCCATGCAGGGCATTCACGTCGTAGAGGTCGTCGCTTGTGGGCGCGAAGGCATAGGTGTGCAGCGCCTCGATTTCGGCCGCAATGGGAAGGCGGGAGAGATCCACGCCCCAGGCCTCCTCGGGATCGCGCCCAAGAAACGCCTCGCCCTGTTCCGAGTTGTCGGTAGCGAGAACGATATGCTTGGCCTGCACCACAAGCGTTGCGGCCAGTTCGCGGCGAAGGTCAGAGAGGAAAGGGCGCGGTATTGTGAGCTCCATGAAGCGTATTTGCGCTTTGCCGGTACAGCGCACACCTGAAGTCGTAGGTACAGTACACGTGAACACACAGATATTTTCTTATCTCTTTGGGTGACTTGGGACGGGGCGGCGGCCCAGACTGGGAGCCCGTGTACGAGTTACCGTCGACGGTCAGTTCTCGATGGTGATCGACGCTGGCGCGAACAGTCTCGGAGCTTTCGCCGGGAAGAGGACATCCGGCACTTTAGGTCCTGGCGGACGTGGTCAGCGACGCCTTCCAACGTCGAGACGCGGATGTAGTCCTGCTCGAAGCGAGACGGCGAGACGACGGACGTGCCATCGGCATGTCGGTGCGGCGTGACGATCTCGCCTTTCAATTCTCCTCGTGCGATGCGGGCCTGGATCTTTATGTGCGAATTCTCCTGCGGTGATCGAGAACCTTTTGAGCAAGCCGTTATTGGCAAATCAAGCATCGCGCCTTGCCATGGCGAAACTTCGGGAGGTTACCTGTCTGAAGATTGTTGTGATCAAGAGAGCAAACAGGTGGTAACTTCACGCACGGATTTCGCCGCTGGTCACAGGCGGGTGATGCGGCATCCTCAAAGCTTCACCCGGCGCAGGCGTAGCGCGTTGGTGATGACCGAGACCGAGGACAGGCTCATTGCCGCCGCAGCGATCATCGGGGACAGGAGCAGCCCGATGAACGGATAGAGGATCCCCGCCGCGATGGGCACGCCCGCCGCGTTGTAGGCGAAGGCGAAGAAGAGGTTCTCCTTGATGTTGCGCAACGTGGCGGTGGCCAGCTTGCGAGCGCGGACGATGCCGACAAGGTCGCCGCCCAGCAGCGTGATCCCGGCGCTTTCCATCGCCACGTCGGCACCGGTGCCCATCGCGATGCCGACATCGGCGGCGGCGAGGGCAGGGGCATCGTTCACCCCGTCGCCCGCCATCGCGATATGGGCGCCTTGCGCGCGCAACTCCTCGACCAGCGCCTTCTTGTCCTCGGGCAGTACGCCAGCGCGCACCTCGTCGATACCGAGATGGCGTGCCACGGCCTCGGCGGTGCGCTGGTTGTCACCGGTCGCCATGATGACCCGCAGGCCAAGCGCGTGAAGTTCGCGGATCGCCCCCGCGGTCGTCTCCTTGATCGGGTCGGCCACGGCGACGAGCCCGGCCAGTTCCCCGTCCACCGCCACATACATCGCCGTCTTGCCGTCCTCACGCAGCGCGTCCGCGCTCTCGTCGGCGGCGGAGGTGTCGATCTTCAGCGCCTCCATCAGTGCGGCGTTTCCGAGCGCTACCCGCCGGCCGGAGACGTTGCCTGTCACCCCCTTGCCGGTAACAGCGTCGAAATCGGTCGAGTCGTGTCGCGGCACGCCCCGGTCCCGTGCGCCCTGCACAATGGCCTCGGCCAGAGGGTGTTCAGATCCGCGTTCAAGGGCCGCAGCAAGGGAGAGCACGTCTTCCTCGTCGCTACCGGCCAGCGCTACCACGTCGGTCAGCTTCGGTTTGCCCATTGTCAAAGTGCCGGTCTTGTCGACGATTATCGTGTCAACGCGTGCCATGCGCTCCAGCGCCTCGGCGTCCTTGATCAGCACACCCGCCTGCGCGCCGCGCCCGGCGGCCGTCGTGATCGAGATCGGCGTGGCGAGGCCGAGCGCACAGGGGCAGGCAATGATCAGCACCGAGACCGCCGAGGCGATGGCGAAAGCGAGCGCCGGGTCCGGGCCGATCGCGAGCCAGGTAAAGAAGGCGATTACAGCGATTGCGACTACCGTCGGCACGAAGATCGAGGACACGCGATCAGCAAGCCCCTGGATCGGCGCGCGAGAGCGGCGGGCGCCGGCGACCATGTCGACGATCTGGGCCAACACCGTGTCCGCGCCTACCTGCGTCGCGCGGAATGCCAGCGTGCCGTTCTTGTTGATCGTGCCGCCGGTCACGCGGTCGCCCTCGGTCTTCTCGACCGGGACAGGTTCGCCGGTGATCATGCTTTCATCGACCGACGAGCGGCCCTCGACCACTTCACCATCCACGGGGATGCTGTCGCCGGGGCGGACGCGGAGCATGTCGCCCTCGACCACGTTCTCGAGCGGCGCGTCGTATTCGCTGCCGTCGGGCAGGATGCGCCGCGCGGTCTTGGGGGCGAGATCCAGCAGTGCGCGGATCGCGTCGCCGGTGCGTTCGCGGGCGCGCAGTTCCAGCACCTGGCCCACGAAGATCAGCGCGACGATCACGACTGCCGCTTCGAAATAAGTGCCGACACCTTCGCCCATCCGGTATTCCTTCGGGAAGATGCCCGGCAGGAATGTCGCAAAAAGCGAGTAGATGTAGGCCGCGCCGACCCCCAGCGAGATCAGCGTCCACATGTTCGGGGACTTGTTGCGGAACGAGTCGAGCCCGCGCTTGAAGAACGGCAGTGCGGCCCAGAGCACGATGGGCGTGGCGAGCAGGAATTCGACATAAGTGGCTATGCGTTGCCCGATCCAGTCGCGCACCGGCAGCCCAATCAGTTCGCCCATGGTCAGGATCACCAGCGGCACGGCGGCCGCCGCGCTGATCCACATGCGGCGGGTGAAGTCGGTCAGCTCCTCGGAGGGTTCGTCGCTGGGCACCATGGGCTCCAGCGCCATGCCGCAGATTGGGCAGGCCCCGGGTTCGTCCCGTACGATTTCGGGGTGCATCGGGCAGGTCCATTGCGTGCCGGGCTGCGCCTGCTGACCCGCCTTGTCGACGTTACCCGAGGCGTAGAGCCACGGGTCGGCCTTGAATTTCTCCTCGCAGCCCTCCGAGCAGAAATGATAGGTCTCGCCGCCGAAATCCTGGGTGCGGGTGTCGTCCTTGACCTCGACGGTCATGCCGCAGACCGGATCCTTCACCGTTTCGGCCCCGTCGGGGATCGGGGCGCCGTGGCCGTGATGGTGATGATGTTTCGCGTGCTCGGACATGACCGACTCCTTTTCACACTGCCTTGATGGGCCCTCCAGTGACTGGAAGGTCAAGCGCCGTGTTGATGGTTCTGCCGCGGTGGCGGGCGCAACCGCAGGAAGATGTGCTCGAACAGGAAGACGACCGCCATCCCGGCAAGAGCGATCAGCACGATGGACGAGTCCGTCTGCCACTTCATCACCGCGAAGGCAGCCAGCACCACCGCGTCGAGCCCGATGGCCGTCAGCAGGATCCAGCCGCGGGCGCCGACCTCGGCCCGCAAGTTCCGGAAAACGCCCCAGTGGATCAGGATATCCATGACGAGGTAGAAGAACGCCCCCAACGAGGCGATGCGGCCGAGGTCAAAGAAGACGGTCAGCAGGGAGGCGATCACCACCGTGTAGACCAGCGTGTGGTCGCGGACGACGCCGGGCATTCCGAAATGGCTGTGCGGGATCATCTTCATGTCTGTCAGCATGGCCAGCATCCGCGACACGGCAAAGATGCTGGCGATCAGGCCCGAGGCGGTGGCGACCAATGCAAGGGCCACGGTGAGATAGAAGCCGGTGCGCCCGAGCGCCGGCTCGGCGGCCTCGGCCAGGGCATAGTCCTTGGCCGCCACGATCCGGTCGAGCGGCAGGCTGCTGCCGACGGCGAATGCGACCAGTAGGTAGATCAGCGTGCAGACGGCGATGGAGATCACGATCGCCCGGCCCACGTTGCGGTGCGGATCGGTGATCTCGGCACCGCTGTTGGTGATTGTCGTGAAGCCCTTGAAGGCGAGGATGGCCAGCGCCATCGACGCGACGAAGCCAGCCGTGCCGGAGGTTTCGCCGCCGCTGCCGGTGGCCTCGAAGCTGAACCCGCCGACCCAGAGCGCCGCCGCGCCGAACAGCGCGATGCCCCCGACCTTGAGCGCGGCCATAAGCACCGACAGCCACCCGACCGAACGGTTGCCCGAGACGTTGACCAGCCAGGCGAAGAAGATCACGGAGACGCCGATCGCCGGCACCATCCACGTGTCGCGCGGCATGTCGAGGCCGCGCAGCAGGTAATTGGCGAAGGTCCGCGCCACGAGGCTTTCGTTGATGACCATCGACAGCGCCATGAGCAGCGCGGCCCCGGCGGCGACGGTGGTCGGCCCGTAGGCCTTCTGCAGGATCATCCCGATTCCGCCCGCGGACGGGTAGGCGTTCGACATCTTGACGTATGTGTAGGCGCTGAAGGCGGTGACGACCGCGCCGGCAATGAAGGCGAAGGGAAAGAGCGGCCCGGCAAGGTCCGCGATCTGCCCCGTCAGGGCGAGGATGCCGGCGCCGATCATGACGCCGGTGCCCATGGCGATGGCGTCGAGAAGAGTGATGCTGTTTTCCCGGTATTCAGATCTCATCCGGTGTCTCCCTGGTCTATTGTCCGCCCGGCCTGGTGTCGTCTGGCGTCCTTGCCGCCGCGCAGGGCCAGCAGCACCAGCGGCAAGGCGGTCAGCAACCCGAGGCCGAGCGCGATCCATTCCGCCGTGCCGAAATCGCCCACCAACGCGACGCTGCCGAAATGCGCCAGCACGAAGCTTGCCGGCAGGATGCCGCCCATGGTGGCCAGCGCGAAGCGCCAGAAATGCAGCCGGCTCAGCCCTGCGGCGTAGCTCATCGCGTCGAAGGACACGAAGGGCAGAAAACGGCTGATGAAGACGGTCAGCGTCAGCGCGTTCTGAGAGCCGAGCAGGCCGTAGTCGGCCTTGTCCCCGAGCATGCGTTCGACCGCGTCGCGTCCGACCCCACGCGCGATGAGAAAGGCCACGACAGCGCCGGCCTCGGACCCGAGTGCGACGTAGGCTGCGCCCGCGTAATGCCCGTAGGCCGCCCCGGCGGCGAGCGCGATGGGCGCGCTTGGGATCGGGCTGGCGACGACCGCCAGCGCCATCAGACCGATCACCGCCAGCGGTCCCCAAGCGCCGGCATTGGCGACCCAGGCCGCGACTTGCGTGCGGTCGATCTCCGGCGGGCGCCAGCCCAGCGCCAAGGAAAGGGCCAGCAGGCCGAGAAGCCCCGCTCCAATCCATGCCCGGGCCCCGAGACGCGCCTTCCCGTGCCTTTGAGACATGTCAGGCGAGATCGGGGGGCAGAGAGTCCAGCGCGGTCCCGAGCGGCACGACCGGCAGACCGGCTGCGATCCACCCTGGACCGGCCTTCGCGCCCAGCATTCCCTCAGAAATGTCGACATAACCCGGGTATCCCGCGCGTCGCAATGCCAGTAGCACCGATGCAGACCGGCCTCCGGTCGCGCAGATCAGACCGACCGTCCGGCCACCGGCAAGGGCCTTTGCGGCGAAGAGGCGATCGGCGAACAGATCCTCATGCATGCTGATTGGCCAAATTCCAGTGCCAACGCCGGTATTCCGCCATTCTTCACGGGATCTCACGTCGATAATCCGCGCGTCATCGGCGAGAAGCGCGTCATGGGCCTGTCGTGCCGACCAGATCTCACTGTATCGGGCGTCTGCGCGGGACGCCAAAAGGGAAGTGCCCGCCGCCGCCAGCCCCAGCAGGACCTGGCGCCGACTGCCCGCTTGCCCCAAGATATCACGCCGCATCGATGGCGCCCATCAGCATGTCGCGCACCTGTCCCGCGACGGCGTGCAGATTGTCGTTGTCGATGGCCGTCATCGAGGCCACGGGGTCTATGGCGCTGATCTCGGTGCCGCCGGCGGTCTCGCGCAGGATGACGTTGCAGGGCAGCATCGCACCGACGCGCGGCTCGAGACCGATGGCCTCGTAGGCCATCTTGGGGTTGCAGGCCCCGAGAATGCGGTAGCCGTCCATCTCCGCGCCGATCTTCTTCTTCATGGTTTCCTTCACGTCGATCTCGGTCAGAACGCCGAAACCGGCGTCCGAAAGAGAGGCGCGGACGCGCTGGTCGGCATCGTCGATGGAAACGCCCGTCAGCAGGCGGTCGTGCGTGTAGTTCATGAAAATTCTCCTTTTCGAACGGATTCGGCCCGGTCAGGCAGACCGGGCCCCAGGTCAACGCACCGTTGCCGGATCAGTTCGGATCCGGCGTGTCCGGCATCATCGGTCGATTGCCCATGTCGTCCTCGCGCATCCTGTCCATGCGACCGGCGAGGGCGTTCATTTCCGCGGACGTGATCGCGCCGTTCCCGTCCGCATCCAGATGCTGGAAGCGGTCGACCATCGTTTCGCGCATCATGGCGGCGTGCCAGGCGGCGAACTCGTCGAGGCTCAGCGCGCCGTCACCGTCCGCGTCGTACTCTTCGAGACGCGACATCATCATCTGGCCGGGCATGTCCTGCGTCATGCCGCGCACCATGTCCGGTCCCAACATCATCTGCATCATGCCACGGTCCATCATCGACATGCCGCCTTGGCCGGGGCTGGCCATTGGACCCATGCCGGGCCCCATAGCGCCCGTGCCGTGCATCTGCATCATCATCTCCATCATATAGCCCATCATTTCGTGCCCGTCGCCCCCCCCGGGCATGACCTCGGCGCCCATGAGGGGCGCAGAGCCGCGATCGTGATGGTTGCTGTCCGCCCACGCGCTGCCGGCGATCACGACAGCTATTGCGAGAATGCTTGCGGGTGTTGCCAATCTCGGCATGGAATCCTCCTTTGGTTGGGTCGATACCAGTCAGATCGGCATGATGGCGCGAATTGGAAGGCAAGCGCACCGAGGGAATTGTAACCGTCTGTCGCAGAAGGTTTGCCTGATACAATCCGCTACAATTCCACTGATGAAACGCCAAAAGACATTCCGTTAGGAGATGCCCATGGGACAGCCGCCGCATATCCTCGTCGTCGACGACCACGCGCAGATCCGCGAGAGCGTAAAGCGCTTTCTGGAAAAGAACGGAATGCGCGCGACCGCGGCGAAGGACGCCACTGACATGGACGCGAAACTCGCGGCCGGGCATTTCGACCTTCTCGTGCTCGACGTGATGATGCCCGGCGAGGACGGGCTCTCGGTCTGCCGGAGGCTGACCGCCGAGGGCGCTTTGCCGATCATCATGCTGACGGCGCTCGGCGAGGAATCCGACCGCATCGTCGGTCTCGAGATTGGCGCCGACGATTATCTCGCCAAACCGTTCAGCCCCCGCGAACTGCTCGCCCGGATCAAGTCCGTCCTGCGTCGCAGCCACAAGGAAGAACCCCTTGCCAGAAAGTTCTCGGGGCGGAAGGTGCGGTTCGACCATCTCGTGCTGGACACCGACCGCCAGGTCCTCGTCGACGACGAGCAGAGCGAGATTCCCCTCACAAGCTCCGAATTCCGGTTGCTGATCGTTCTGCTCGAGCGGGCGCGCATGGTGCTGAGCCGCGACCAGTTGCTCGATCTCACCGCCGGTCGCACCGCCGGGCCGCTGGACCGGACGATCGACAACCAGATCAGCCGCCTGCGCCGCAAGATCGAACCCGATGTCCTGCGTCCGACGATCATCAAGACGGTCCGCAACGGCGGGTATTGCCTGGCCACCGATGTGGAGGACGAGGCGTGAGTTCGCGGTACGTGACGTCGCTGCGGGTCCAGTTGATTCTGATGGTCGTCGCAGCACTTGTCGCGGCCCAACTGGTCAGCCTGTTCCTGTTTGCCGACGAGCGAAGCCTCGCGATCCGCGCGGCGCTGGGGTTCGAGGCGGCGGGTAGGGCCGCGAACGTGGCGCGGCTGATCGAGGAGGCGCCAGCCGATCTGCACGCGTCGATCCTGCGGGCCGCCAATTCGCCCCTCGTGCGTTTCGATCTGTCAGATACCGCGTCGGTCCAGCACACGGATCACTCCGACGGTGGCCTCGTCGAGTCGCGCATCCGGACCCTGCTGGACGACAGTTTCAGCAGGGATATCCGCGTCGAGCTGCACCAGGTGGAAGGGCAACTGATGCCGCTGCCCAACCTGTCGCGCGAAATGACCGACATGCACATGGCGATGATGCGGGGTGAGTTGACAGCGGTCGAGATGAACCTCTCCATCGCCATCCG
Source organism: Mameliella sp. CS4 (assembly GCF_019392335.1). Classification (GTDB taxonomy): domain Bacteria; phylum Pseudomonadota; class Alphaproteobacteria; order Rhodobacterales; family Rhodobacteraceae; genus Antarctobacter. The sequence continues at coordinate 181,092 of NZ_JAHXRQ010000009.1, read as the reverse complement.
GGGCGGCCAGTGGCTCAACGTGGGCACCCGCTTCGAACGGCCGCCGATCCAGTGGCCGCTCTACTCGACGCTGACCTTCGCGCTGTCGGCGGGGCTGCTGCTGGTCGTCGTGATCTGGTTCGTGATGACGCGCCTGACCGGCCCCCTGCAGCGGTTGGCCCTGGCGGCCGACAACCTCGGACGTGGCGAGGACGTGGCCGAGCTTCCCGTCGCCGGACCGACCGAGGTCCGGGACCTCACGCGGGCCTTCAACCGGATGCAGGATCGCCTGACACGCTTCGTCAGGGACCGGACGCAGATGCTTGCGGCCCTGGGCCACGACCTGCGCTCGCCGCTGACAGCCATGCGCGTGCGCGCCGAGATGGTCGACGATGACGAGACGCGCGACAGTCTCGTGGCGTCCGTTGAAGAGATGCACGGCATGGTCGATGCGACGCTGACCTTTGCCCGGGGGCTGACCGGTGCAGAGCAGCCGGAGACCATCGACCTGCACGACTTCCTCGACGCTATGCGCGCCGACACGCCTGGCGGCTTCGACCTCGAAGCCGGGCCGACTATCGAGGCGCGCCTGAGGCCCAACGCCATTCGGCGGGCGCTTCGCAACGTGATCGAGAACGCCAATCGCTACGGTGGCGGCGCCTCGGTCACGTGGTATCGTCGGGGCGACACGCTCGTGCTGACGGTCGATGACCGCGGCCCCGGTATTCCTCGAGACAAGTTGGAGAAGGTCTTCGACCCTTTCTACCGGCTCGAGGAGTCGCGGTCGCTCGAAACCGGGGGACACGGCCTGGGCCTGTCGATTGCAAGGACGATCGTCCAGGCGCATGGCGGCGACATCGTGTTGGAAAACCGCGAACAGGGCGGGCTGCGCGCGGCTGTCGCCATCCCGCTCGCGGTAGAAACATCCGAAGCAAGGAGAGACCGATGACCTCGAAACTCTGGAGCCTGACCGCCGCTGCGAGCATCGCCGCATCGGCTGCAATGGCCGACTCCGAAGGCCCGTGGGACGGGCACATGATGTGGGGCGGCGGCTATGGCGTCTTAGGGGGGCTCATGATGGTGATCTTCTGGGGCGTCATCATCGGCCTGATCGTGCTGGCTGTCCATTGGGTTCGGGACAACCGCACCGGTGCCACACGGCCCACTGACGCGCTCGACATCCTGCGGGAACGACTGGCCAAGGGCGAGATCGATGAAGAGGAATTTCGTCGGCGCAAGGCCGCGCTCGACGAGTGAGGCACGTGACCCGACGCATGAGACCCGACGAAAGACAGACAAAGGGCCGACATCATGATACCTGAAATAGGGCATTTCTTCCTCGCGCTTGCCCTGTCCCTCGCCTTGGTCCAAAGCTTTCTGCCGATCCTTGGGGCCGCGCCGGGCAATGCTCTCTGGATGCAATCAGCCCGCTATTCCGCGATGGGGCAGATGCTGTTCGTCTCGGTGGCGTTCGCGGCGCTGATGCGGTCTTTCGTGGTCAGCGACTTCACCGTCCGAAACGTGACCGAGAACTTGCATTCGCTCAACCCATAGCTGTTCAAGATCACCGGGACCTGGGGCAGTCATGAAGGATCGTTGCTGCTGTGGGTGCTGATCCTGACGGTATTCGGCGCGGGCGTGGCTGTCCCGGGGTCGAACATCCCGGCCCCCACGAAGGCGCGCACGCTTTCGGTGCAGGCCTGGATCAGCGTCGGGTTCTTGTCTTTCCTCTTGTTCACCTCAGATCCGTTTGATCGAGTCTTCCCGCCGCCCGCGGATGGCAGCGACCTCAATCCCCTGCTGCAGGACGTGGGGCTCGCGATGCATCCGCCCCTGCTGTACTTCGGCTATGTCGGGTTCTTGATCGTCTTCTCATTTGCCGTGGCAGCCCTGATCGAGGGACGCGTGGATGCCGCCTGGGCGCGCCGGGTGCGCCCCTCAACCCTCGCCGCGTGGATGAGTCTGACCGCGGGGATCGCCCTCGGCTCCCGGTGGGCCTACTACGAGCTGGGCTGGGGCGGCCGGTGGTTCTGGGTTCCGGTCGAGAACGTCAGTTTCATGCCCTGGTTGCTCGGCACGGCACTGCTGCATTCGGCCATCGTGACCGAGAAGCGCGATGCGTTCAAAAGCTGGACCATCCTCCTGGCCATCCTGACATTCTCGCTGTCCCTTCTGGGCACCTTCATCGTGCGCTCGGGGCTGCTCACGTCGGTCCATGCCTTCGCGGTAGACCCGGAGCGCGGGGTCTACATCCTCGGGCTCCTGGCCCTTTCCATCGGCGGTTCGCTCACGCTCTACGCCTGGCGCGCACCGGTCATGGAGGGCGGCGGATTGTTCCGGCCGATCAGCCGCGAGGCCGGGCTGCTGGTCAACAACCTGATCCTGGCGACCGCAGCCGGAACCGTCCTCTTCGGAACCCTGTATCCGTTGCTCCTCGAGGCCGTGACCGGAGACAAGGCCTCGTTCGGGCCACCCTTCTTCAACGCGGCTTTCGTGCCCATGATGCTCTTGCTCGGCCCATTTCATGGGCGCAGGTCCCTTGCTGTCATGGAAGCGTGCTGAGCTTGTCTGGCGTTCTCCAGCGCGTCCGGTTCGTCGCCGGACTGGCGGTTCTTGGCACGCTGGTCGCCTGGTACCTGCTCAGAGGCGGCCCGGTTCTGGCCTACCTGTCAATCCTGATCGCGATATGGCTGCTTCTGGCGACACTCCGGGAATGGGCGTTCCGGATCAGGCTCATGGACGTCGCCCTGAACGAAACGCTGCGCCGGGGGCGCAATCTCCCGCGCGCGTCGCATGGCATGATGCTGGCGCATGCCGGGCTCGCGGTGGCGATGATCGGAATGATCGGATAAAGCGCGTGGAAAAGCGAAGAGGTCGTCTTTGTCACGCCGGGCGCCGAAATCGCGATCGCCGGGTTCGATGTGACCTTCGCCGGGGTCGAGCTTCTGCGGGGCCCGAACTACATCGCCGATCGCGGCAGGCTCGACGTGAGGCGGAACGGGCAGCCGGTGACCACGCCCTGGCGGCAAGCAACGATGTCTCGCCGAGCAGCGGCAATTCGTGCCATGCGATTCTGACCGTGTCGCCCAGTCGTTCTTCCAGCCGGGCCAATTCCTTGGTCTGAACTCTACAATAGGGGCAGTAGAAATCGGAAATCGAGGCGACGGGCACCGTTTCCGGCGCCAAGGGGTCCTCGCCGTAGAGCGCGGTGCAAATGCTGTCGCGCACTTTCGCGATCGGCAGATCCGAGGCTTCGTGCGACGGCCCGTCCAGCCCCGCGAAGGCGCTTCTCCCGAGGCTGCTCGATCCCCCGGCCACGCGGCGAAAGCCCGCCGGATCCGTGATCGGCTCGAATTCTGGAAGCGGGGTGAGATGATCGGCGATCTTGCGGCCAAGCGGATAGGTCGTGGCGATCGCTGCAACGCCAGCGGCAGCAAGAATGCGTCGTCGTGTGACCTTGATCATCTTCGGCTCCCGGCATTATCGATCGAACAAGAAACCCTGGCGCCCATCATCACATTCGAGCAATCGCAGGTCAGGGGCCCCTCGACCTGCCACGCGGCAGCCCCGGGGAAGCGCGATCTCGTCTCCTCGGGTCGACAGGACGTCGGCGTCCCGGAAACAATCGGCAAGCGACGCCGAGCAACCTCCAAGCGCGAGGAGCAGCAAGCTAACCTTGAACATTCTCGGTATGAGCAACCTGCTTCCCTGTCCGTTTTGCGATCATGGTCCGGGGCGTGTCCGCCGGCGCAGGCGCCTCGATTTCCTCGGCACCGGCATCGGTGCCCCCGTGGCAGGACTTTCCCATCATCCGGTGCATGACCAGATGTGCCCCGACGCACAGCGCCAGCGGAGCGAAAACGCCCGCGTTCGCCCAGAGGCCGGAAACGCTGCCCCCGGCAACGAAGAATGCCGCGACCGGGACCAACATGACCGCGCAGCAGGCCATCATTCCATATCGCAAGAACCGGTTGCGCCCGGGGTTGCCAGATCGGTGTGCGTGCATCATGGTCGGATCGTCCTCCAGACAGTGTCGCCTCATCTGCCGCCCTTCCACCGTGGAAGGTCAAGGATACAAACCGATACATTTCTCGCGGGCTTGTCAGGTTGCCGCACGCACCTCCTCGGGTATTCATATTGGCGAAACAGGCAAGACGGCAGGATACAGGCAGATGAAGGCAGATCGTTCGATCGAACTGAATCGACGTGGACTGATTACGGGTGTACTCGCCATGATCGCGATCCCGGGTATCGTACATGCCGCCGGCGATGGCGTGCGGCGCAACATCTCGTCATTTCGGACGCACGATTGGCGGGATCACTTCGACCATATCGGAAAGGGCATCATCATCGCCGACACGGCGTCCAAAATGCTTCAGCACTGGACGGCAGATGGCGAGATGCGCATCTACCCCACCTCCGTGCCCCTGACCGAGGAGCTCACGCGCCGCGGTTACACCGAGGTCGTCGAGAAGCGCAAGAACCCGGGATGGGGACCCACGCCGTCCATGCGCGAGCGCGACCCGACCTTGCCTGCCTATGTCAAAGGCGGCGACCCGAGAAACCCGCTTGGCACACGCGCGCTGTATCTTTCCTGGCAGTTCTACCGAATCCACGGCACGCAGGACACGCGCAAGATCGGGCGGAAGTCCTCGAGTGGCTGCATCGGCCTCTACAACCGTCAGATCGAAGAAGTTTACGACAGGGCGCCAGTGGGAACCCAAGTCAAGCTCATCTGAGCTTCGGTACAAGAAAGTAAACAGGTAAATGAACAAGTTGACTGCTTTGGTGGCCATCGTTCTGACCGTGGGTGTCGGGGTCGCAGGTTGGCAATACCTGCAGCCCGAGGCCGAGCCGACGGGCCATTCGATGACACAGCCCGACACGGGCGAGGTCGCCGAAGGCGCGCCTATCGCCGAGGTCACCCTGCCGGAAGAATTTTCCGGCAATGCCCGGCTGGGAAAGACCGTCTTCGAGGTCAAGTGCGCGAGCTGCCACGGTCAAAATGCAGCCGGACGGAACGGGGTCGCGCCGCCGCTGGTCCACAAGATCTACGAGCCCAGCCATCATTCGGACCAGGCCTTCATCCTCGCGGCCCGGAACGGGGTGCGAGCGCATCACTGGAGGTTTGGCAACATGCCTCCGGTCGAAGGTGTCACGCCGGGCGACGTCAAGATGGTGGTGGCCTACGTCCGCGAACTTCAACGTGCCAACGGGATCGAGTGATGGTCCTGCGGCATGCGAACACGGTGATGAACGCGCTCGTTCTGTGCGCAATCCTGCTGTTCGCGGCCGTCCCCGGTCCTGCGTCGGCTCATCAGGACGATCACGAGCCCGCGGGCTTGGCTTCCCTGCATGACGCGCCGGTCCACCAGTCGAGTGACGAGGCCGCGGGGCATTGCCATCCCGGCCTGGATTGTTTCACGGCCGCCGTCTTCATCCTGCCGGCGGAAATCACGCCGCCCGCGTTCATGACCACGGCGGAATATCTCACTCCTTTCCAGATGGTTGATGATGTCCGCCCCGACATGGATCTCCCACCGCCGCGCCAGAAATCCTGAACCACGAACGAACCGGAATTCAGGACAACGGAGTATTGACACGATGAAGAGAACAACGATTCTGGCAGCAATTGCCGTGACCGGAACGGCGGTGGCCGCCCTCGCACACAGCGGCGCCACGGGCGTCGTCAAGGAACGCATGGAAGCGATGAAGGCCATGGGCGACGCCGTGAAGGCGGTCACGCCCATGATGCAGGGCGAGGTCGCCTATGACGCCGATGTCATGCGCGAGACGGCGCGCACCTTCCAGGCGCATTCGGGCGAGGCCATGACGAAGCTGTTCCCCGAGGGGTCGACGGACATGCCCTCGGAAGTGAAGGACTCGGTCTGGTCCGACTGGGACCGGTTCGCCGCGCTGGCGGAGCAGTTGCGTATCTATGCCGAAGGGCTGGAAGACGCCGCCGGGAATGGCCCCTCCGGCGGTGGCGGCAACATGGGCGCCGGTTCGATGATGGGCGGCGGCTCCATGATGGGGGGCGGCTCCATGATGGGCTCCGGCATGATGGGAACGAGCATGTCGGGCATGATGAGTGCTGATGACATCGCCGCCATGCCGGCCGATGCCGCATTCACCATGACGACGCAGGTCTGCTCGGCCTGCCACGAACGCTTCCGGGCGGAAGACGACTGACCATGCGCCGGATCATAATTTTGTCCGCGGGGGTGGCGGCGATTGGCGCCGCCGCCCTGGCCGCGGTGATCGCATGGCCGGTCGGCAGCGCACCCGCGCCGATCGGGCTGGAGGGCAACGTCGACAGGGGCGCCTACCTGGCGCGCGCCAGCGGCTGCATCGCCTGTCACTCGGATTTCGAGGCGGGCGGCGCCCCCTTGGCGGGCGGTGCGCCGCTCAGGACGGAGTTCGGCACGTTCTACCCGCCGAACCTGACCACGGACCCCGCGCACGGCATCGGCGACTGGACGGCCGAGGACTTCGCCAAGGCGGTCCGGCAGGGGATCGGGCCGGATGGCGCGCCCTATTTCCCGTCCTTCCCGTACCCGTTCTATGCGGACTTTTCCGACCAGGACATCGCCGATCTTTGGGCCGCATTCCAGACGGTCGCGCCGGTGTCCGAACCGGCGCCCGCACATGACGTCAGCTTCCCATTCGATCAGCGGTGGGGGCTGAAACTATGGCGCGCCGCCTTTTTTTACGAGCCGGACACGAAGCCCTTGGTGGATCGCAGCGACGCGTGGAACCGGGGCCGTGAACTGGTGCGCGGCGCCGCGCATTGCGGGGCTTGCCACACGCCGCGCAACCTTGCCGGCGGCCGTGACCTCGGCGCCGTCTTCGCCGGCAACGCAGAGCTTCCGGGGGGCAGCAAGGCGCCGTCCATCCAGGCCGAGGACCTCGAACGGAACGGATGGTCGGTCGCGTCGCTCTCCTACGCGCTGCAATCGGGCCTCACTCCGTCGGGCGACGCCTTCGGCGGCAGCATGGCCGAGGTGGTGCGCGAAGGCACGCGGTTCCTGTCCCCGCAGGATCGCGAGGCGATGGCGATCTACCTGCTCGACGCGGAGGCTGGCGAGACCGACGACATCGTGCAGAACGACGGGGATGCGCAAGAGCGGCGCACCCGGATTGACTGAGGAGAAGGCGGGGCCATCGGCCCCGCTCTGAAAGGTATGACCCATGACACCCACAAGGCGTGACGTCCTGAAACTGGCCGGGCTTGCCGGACTTGGCGCGGCCCTTCCGCGGGGGCTCCGCGCCGCCGGGGAAATTCCCGAACTCACTGCCAGCGTGGCCCGGCTGCAATTGCTGCCCGAGAGCTACCCGCAGACCGAGATCTGGGGATATCACGGCACGATCCCCGGGCCGGAAATCCGCCTGGGGCAGGGCGCGCGGGTGCGCCGGCGCTTTGTCAACGACTTGCCGCAGGGTAGCTCGGTCCACTGGCACGGGATCCGGATCGACAACGCGATGGACGGGGTCGCGGGCCTGACCCAGGACCCCGTCGCGCCGGGCGGGAGCTTCGACTACGACTTCGTCGCGCCGGATGCGGGCACCTACTGGTATCACGCGCATAACCGGTCCTGGGAACAGGTCGCGCGCGGGCTGCACGGCCCGCTGATCGTCGAGGAGGCCGAGGCGCCCGAAGTCGACCGCGAAGAAGTGCTTGTGCTCGACGACTGGCTGTTGAACCCCGAGACCGGCCAGATCGACGACAGTTTCGACCACCCGATGATGATGAGCCATGGCGGCCGGATCGGCAATTACATCACCACGAACGGGCGCTCCAATCTCTCGCTGCCCGCACGGCGCCACGAGCGCCTGCGGCTGCGCCTGATCAACGCTTCCAATGCCCGGATCTTTCCGCTGCGGCTTTCGGGGCTGGAGGGCTGGATCGTGGCGCTGGACGGGATGCCGCTTGCCGACCCGACGGCCCTCGAGGACGTGCTGGTCCTCGGACCCGCGCAGCGGGCGGACCTGATCGTGGACGTGACCGCCGAGGAAGGCGGGACGGCGGACCTGGTGCATGTCGAGGAGGACGAGACCTTCTCGCAGGTGGCTTTCACGGTCACCGGCACGGCGAGCCTGTCGCGGCGCGCTGGCCCGGCCGCGCTGCCGCCGAACCCGAAGATGGCCCTGCCGGACCTGGCCGGGGCGACGCCGCTGCGCCTCGTCATGTCGGGCGGCGCCATGGGGCGGATGCAGTCGGCCATCCTCGACGGCGAACGCAAGGGTTTCCGTGACCTGGCGGCGGCCGGGCATTTTTGGGCGTTCAACGATGTCGCGGGCATGACCGACACGCCGCTGGCGGATCTCAGCCTCGGAGAACCGGTGCGGCTGGAGATCGTCAACGACACGGTCTTTCCGCACGCGATGCATCTGCACGGGATGCATTTCCGCGAGATCGGGCAAGGCGACACTCTCGGCCCGCTGCGTGACACGATCCTGGTCGGCGGCCGCGAAACGCGTCGGATCGCCTTCACCGCCGACAATTCCGGCGACTGGCTGTTCCATTGCCACATGCTCAGCCACGCCGCCTCGGGCATGACGACATGGCTGCGGGTGACATGAGGCGCCTCGTCATCTGGACGGTCCTCGCGGTGCTCTTGGCGGCTGGGGTCTGGTTGGTCCTCGGGCAGGGGGCGGCCGAGGATGCCGCCGCGGCGCCGCTGGACATCGCCGAAGGCAAGGTGCTTTACGCGGAAAACTGCGCCTCGTGCCACGGGGCCGAGCTGGAAGGCCAGCCCGACTGGCGCTCACCGGGTCCCGACGGGCGGCTTCCCGCGCCGCCGCATGACGAGACGGGTCACACCTGGCACCACCCAGACAGCGTGCTGTTCGACTACACCAAGCTTGGCGGAGAGGCCCTGATGGCCCGGCAGGGCATGGAGTTCGTTAGTGGAATGCCCGGCTTCGGCGACAGCCTGACGGATCAACAGATCCGGAACGTGCTGGGCTTCATCCGGTCCACCTGGCCGGAGCGCGTGCAAGAGGTCCAGGCAGAGCGAACGAAGATGGACAAAGGAGCGAACTGAAATGACCCTGAAGAAACCGATCCTCGCGCTGGCCATGGCGGCGCTGCTGCCGATGCCCGCGATGTCGCAGGAGCTTGACGAGGCCCGCGTGAAGGAGCTGGTGCTGGAGGCGATCCGCGAGAACCCGGAGATCGTCATGGAGGCCGTCGCTCTGCTCGAACAGCGCCAGGCCGATGCTCAGGCCGAGACCCAGGCGGAGGTGCTGCGCACTCAGCGGGACCTGATCGAGCGCGATCCGAACGCGCCCGTGCTGGGCAACCCGGACGGCGACGTGACCGTGGTGGAGTTCTTCGACTACAATTGCCCGTATTGCCGTCGCGTGAAACCCGAGGTCCGGGCGCTGATCGAGGAAGATCCGGACATCCGGCTTGTCTACCGCGAATGGCCCATCCTCGGCGACGGGTCGGTCTTTGCCGCGAAGGCCGCGCTCGCGGCCCGCGCGCAAGGCAAGTACGAAGACTTCCACTGGGCGATGATGGCGATCGATGGCCGCGCGAACGAGGCCTCTGTCATGCGGGTCGCCGAAGAGGTGGGTCTGGACCGGGATCAGCTGAGGAAGGACATGGAAGCCCCGGAAGTCGCCGAGCACATCGCGACCTCCATGCGCCTCACGCAGGCGCTGGGGTTCAACGGAACGCCGTCCTTCGTCATCGGCGACGCGCTCGTGCCCGGCTTCGTTGAAAAAGACCGGCTCTCGGATCTGGTAAAGGAAGCGCGCGACGCCCCCGAGTAAGAGAAGGTCCCGCGCCGGGTGCGGCCCGGCGCGGGACATGGATCAGGCGGCAATGGGCTGCGAGTCGTAGCCCGCGCCCTTGATCGCGGCGCGCAGCTGTTCGGGGGAAAGCGCGCTGTCGATCCTCACCCGGCGTTCGGCCAGGTCGAAGTCGACCAAGGCGGCGGGATCGGCCGCATTGACCGATTTCTTGATCGCCGCAGTGCAGTGGCCGCAGCTCATGTCGGGGACGTTGAATTCCATTCTGAAGCCTCATTCGTCTGGTGATGGCGCAGAGATGGGGCTTCCCGCGGTGGGAAGGTCAAGATGGGAAGCGCCGCGCGAGAAAACTTTTTCCGGCCCCTTGACCTTCCAGTGACTGGAGTCCCCATTTGAAGTGCAGCCAGATAGAATCAAGGAGGCTGTCATGCCCGAACCAACCCCTGTCACCCTGTCCGTGGACGGCATGTCCTGCGCGTCCTGCGTTGGGCGGGTGGAACGCGGTCTGAGCGCGCTGGACGGCGTGCGACAGGTCTCGGTCAATCTTGCATCCGAGTCCGCCCGGATGACCGTGGACAGCCCGGATCGCATTGCCGCGGCGGTCGCGGCGCTGGACGATCTGGGCTATCCGGCCCGGACAGCAACGGTAAAGCTGAGCATTGCATCGATGTCCTGCGCCTCCTGCGTGGGTCGGGTCGACAAGGCGCTTGAGGCGGTGCCGGGTGTGCTGGAGGTGAACGTGAACCTCGCGGCCGAGACCGCCACGGTGCGCTATGTCGAGGGGGCGGCCACGCACGCCGACCTGCTCGCGGCCAGCGCGGACATCGGCTACCCGGCGACGGTGGCCGAGGCGGCGGGAGGCGAGGACCGCACCGCGCGCAAGGCAGAGGAGGCCCGCGATCTCGCCCGCCGCACCACCTTTGCCGCGGCGCTGGCGCTGCCGGTGTTCCTGGTCGAGATGGGCGGCCACCTGGTCCCCGCCTTCCACCACTGGATCAATGCGATGATCGGCCAGCAGACCAGCTGGGTGCTGCAGTTCCTGCTGACGACGCTGGTCCTGGCCGGTCCGGGGCGAGTGTTCTACCTCAAGGGGTTCCCGGCGCTCTTCAAGGGCGCGCCGGACATGAACAGCCTCGTCGCCGTGGGCACCGGGGCGGCCTATCTCTACTCGGTCGTGGCGACTTTCCTGCCGGCGCTGCTGCCTGACGCGGTGCGCGCCGTCTATTTCGAGGCCGCAGCGGTGATCGTCGTGCTGATCCTGCTGGGCCGTTTCCTGGAGGCCCGCGCAAAGGGGCGCACCGGCGCCGCGATCCAGAAGCTGCTGGGGCTGCAGGTGCGCAGCGCGCGCGTCATGCGGGGCGGCGAGAGCGTCGAGATTTCCGTCGACGACCTGGCGCAGGGCGACATCGTCCTCGTCCGGCCCGGAGAGCGCATCGCCACGGATGGCGAGGTGGTCGAAGGCTCAAGCCATGTCGACGAGAGCATGTTGACCGGCGAGCCGGTCCCGGCCGGGAAGACGCCCGGCGATGCCGTGACCGGCGGCACCGTGAACGGCGCGGGCAGCCTGCAATTCCGCGCCACGCGGGTGGGCGCCGACACCACGCTGTCGCAGATCATCCGCATGGTCGAGGAGGCGCAGGGCGCCAAGCTGCCGATCCAGGGGCTGGTGGACCGCATAACGCTGTGGTTCGTGCCCGCGGTGATGGCGGCCGCGGTCCTGACGGTGCTGGTCTGGCTGGTGGTCGGCCCGTCTCCGGCGGTGACGCTGGCGCTGGTGGCCGGTGTCTCGGTGCTGATCATCGCCTGCCCCTGCGCCATGGGGCTGGCCACGCCGACCTCGATCATGGTGGGCACCGGCCGCGCGGCCGAGTTGGGCGTGCTGTTCCGCAAGGGCGACGCGCTGCAGCAGCTCGACTCGGTGGACGTGGTGGCGCTGGACAAGACCGGCACGGTGACCGAGGGGCGGCCGGAACTGACCGACCTGGTGCTGGCCGAGGGGTTCGACCGGGGTGACGTGCTGACGAAGATCGCCGCGGTCGAGGAGCGCTCGGAACATCCCGTGGCCCAGGCCATCCTCCGTGCCGCCCGCGCCGAAGGCGCGCCGCGCGCCGAGGCCGAGGGGTTCACCTCGGTCACCGGGCACGGCGTGCGCGCCACGGTCGAGGGCGCCGAGGTGCTGGTGGGCGCGGACCGCTTCATGACGCGCGAAGGGATCGACGCCGGAGCCCTCGCGGCACAGGAAACGGCGCTGGCCGAACGCGGCCGCACCGCGCTCTACGCCGCCATCGACGGGCGCTTCGCCGCCGTGATCGGCGTGGCCGACCCGGTGAAGCCCGCCAGCCGCGCCGCCATTGCCGCGTTGCACGAGAAGGGCCTCAAAGTGGCCATGATCACCGGCGACAAGCGAGAGACGGCAGAGGCCATCGCGCGCGAGACCGGCATCGACCACGTGGTCGCGGGCGTGCTGCCCGATGGTAAGGTCGCGGCGCTGGACGAGCTGCGCGCGGGCAACCGGCGCATCGCCTTTGTCGGCGACGGCATCAATGACGCGCCCGCGCTGGCTCACGCGGATGTCGGCATCGCCATCGGCACCGGCACCGATGTCGCCATCGAATCCGCCGACGTGGTGCTGATGTCGGGCGACCTGCGCGGGGTGGTCAACGCCTTCGAGGTGTCGCGCCGCACCATGCGCAACATCCGCCAGAACCTGTTCTGGGCCTTCGCCTACAACACCGCCCTGATCCCGGTCGCGGCGGGCGTGCTCTACCCGGCCTTCGGCGTGCTGCTTTCGCCGATGCTGGCGGCGGGGGCGATGGCGCTGTCCTCGGTCTTCGTTCTGACCAACGCGCTGCGCCTGCGCCGGGTCGCGCCGGCGATGGACGAGGGCAGGGGGGCGGCACAGGCCGCCCCGGCGGGCACATTCGTGACCGCACCCGCAGAATGACAGGAGGCTGACATGAATATCGGAGACGTTTCGCGCCGCTCGGGCCTGCCCGCCAAGACCATCCGCTACTACGAGGAGATCGGGCTGATCCGCCCGCAGCGCAGCGAAAACGGCTATCGCAGCTTCCGCGAGCGCGACCTGCACAAGCTGGCCTTCCTGGGCCGCGCCCGGGCGCTCGGCTTTACAATCGAGGACTGCCGGACGCTGCTGGGGCTCTACGAGGACGAGGGGCGCGAAAGCGCGCAGGTCAAGCGCATCGCTGAACATCACCTGGGGCAGATCGACGACAAGATCGCGCAGTTGCAATCGATGCGCGCGACGCTGGACCACTTGGTCCATGCCTGCGCCGGCGATCACCGCCCGGATTGCCCGATCCTCGAGGACCTGGCGCAGAAAATCCCCGAAGGCCTATCCTGCGAGTCGGAGCGCGTCCGATGACCTCGGGCGGCGACAGGGCGCATTGGAACCGTGCCTACGAGGGGCAGGACGACGACGCCCTGTCCTGGTTCCAGGCGGAGCCGCAGCCGAGCCTCGACCTGATCGCCGGACACGGGCCGGGCCGCGAAGTGTCCATCCTCGACATCGGGGGCGGCGCGTCGCGGCTGACCGATGCGCTGCTCGACGCCGGGTATCGCGACCTGTCGGTCCTGGACATCTCCGATGCGGCGCTTGCCGTCACGCGGCGGCGCCTCGGGGACAGGGCCGGCCGGGTCGCGTTCATCGCCGCCGACATCACTTCCTGGACCCCGCCGCGCCGCTGGGATGTCTGGCACGACCGGGCCGTCCTGCACTTCCTGACCTCAGAGGCGGAGCAGGCCGCCTATCGCCGGGCCTTGCTGACGGCCACCGCCGCCGGGTCCATCGCGGTCCTCGGGACCTTCGCCCCCGACGGCCCGGAGCGGTGCAGCGGCCTGCCGGTCAAACGCTGGTCCGCGGGGGCGCTGGCCCGGTTCCTGGCGCCGGAGTTCCGCCTGCTGGACCGGCGGCGCCACCTCCACCAAACCCCGAAAGGTGCGGCGCAGAGCTTCGAATTCGCGGTTCTGGTCCGGGATTAGGGCGCAAGCGGCCGAAACCTCCGGTCCCCAGATCCTGAACAGATTGGTGACGCGATGGAACCCTCCTGCGCGGGAAGGCCGTTTCAAGTCCAATGGAACAACTATCAGGAGGAAGTCATGTCCTATTTCCGCTTCGCATCGATGATCGTGACCTCGACGATCGTCATGTTCATTCTGATGTACCTCAATACCTACGCTTGGGAGCATGTCTTCTTTTCCGAGACGCGCACCTACATGGCGATCCTGATGGGGGCCACGATGGCGATCGTGATGCTCTCGTTCATGCTGGGCATGTATGCCAACAAGGGGCTGAACACCGCGATCTTCATCGGCGCCGCGCTGGTGTTCGCGGGCTCGCTCTGGCTGGTGCGCAGCCAGGTCACGGTGGGCGGGCCCAGCTACATGCGCGCGATGATCCCGCACCACTCGATCGCGGTGATGACCTCGGAACGCGCCGGGATCGAGGATGCCCGGGTGCGCAGGCTGGCGGACGAGATCATCGCCGCGCAGCGCAAGGAGATCGCGCAGATGCGGCACCTGATTGCCGACGTGTCGGGCGGCAATGTCGTCACCGAGATCTACGAGGATCCCGCGCCCAGTTCCGGCAGCATCGAGGATGCGCTGAACAACACGTTGATCTCGAAGCTGGACCTCGCGCCGCTTCCGGTAGGCCAGGCCCTGGAGGTCATGGACTCCGTTGACGGGTGCCGGTTCAACCGCAGCCCCGAAACCGATCCGATCCTCTGGGTCGGGGAAGACGGGCAGGCGGCGGCCAAGCTGAACGGCGTGATCCTCGGGCTGGAGCAATCCGGCGGCGGGACGGACTATGCTGCCGACGGGATCGAGGTCTCGGTGCAATCGCTGGGCGAGGAGGCCGACTGGCGCGCCAACGCCGCGCTGAGCTTCGACCTGGATGTGGGCCTTTCCGCCGGATACCGGGGCTTCTGGACATGCAGATGATGGAATAAAATCCTTGAACCGAGGTCGGTGGGCAATCCCCCCCGGTCTTAAGGGGATGCGGGAGTAGAATTTTCTCGGCAGGATGACTGAGGGGATTCCGATGAAGAGAATTCTTTTCACCAATGCCCAGATCATTGGTGTACTGCGCCAGATGAGGGCGGTGTGCCCGCCGCCGAGCTGTGCCGCGAATATGGCATGAGCAGCGCGACGCTGTACAAATGGCGGGCGAAGTACGGCGGGATGGACGCCAGCCTGATCAGTGAAATGAAAGCGATGGCCGAGGAGAACCGACGCCTGAAGCGCATGTATGCCGACTTCAGCATGCAGAACGACCTGCTCAAGGAGGCCTTGGGAAAAAATGATCCGGCCAGCTCAGCGCCGAGAGCTGGCCGTGAAAGCGGTGGCGATGAAGGGTGTCAGCATCGCGCTGGCCTGTCGGTCATTCGAGGTCAGCGAGACCTGCTATCGATACAGTCCCAAACTGGACGATGAGAACGCGCAGATCGCCGACCTGCTCCTCGGGCTGACAACGGTGAAGAAGACTTGGGGCTTTGGCCTGTGCTTCCTGTATCTGCGCAACGTCCAGGGCCATGGATGGAACCACAAGCGCATCTACCGGATATACCGCGAGCTGGAGCTGAACCTGCGCCCCTCTCGTGGCATTGCTTTGCAATGCACTGCCGGTTGATAATCAAGCCGCGCAAGCGTCTGAAGCGGGAAAGGCCGGACGAACTGGCCGGGCCGTCATCGCTACAATCGATCCCCTGGATAGATTGCTTGACGCTCAGACCCCCCAAATGAGGTCTGGTCCATGGAGCCCATGGAGTCCATGGCCGACAGGCTCGGGGACGGTCGCCAATTCCGGCTGCTGAACGTCCTGGATGACTTCAACCGTGAAGGACTGGGCATCGAGATCGACTTCTCGCTGCTCGCCGAACGGGTTGTCCCCGCGTTGAACCAGATCATCGAATGGCGCGGCGCACCTCGAACCATTCAAGTTGTTAACGGCCCGGAATACGTCAGTGGCACGCTGATGGAATGGGCCGAGTACCGGGGTATCGCCCTGACATACATCCAGCCCGTCAAGCCGCAGTAGAACGCCTATGTCGAGCGCTACAACCGGACGGTACGGAACGAGTGGCTGGATTTCCTCATTTTCAAAAGCATCGAGGAGGTTTAGCAGATTGCCACCGAATGGCTCTGGTCTTACAACAACGAGCGCCCCAACATGGGCAATGGCGGCATGACACCCGCCCAGAAACAGAGAATGGCCGCGTAAATTCTACTACCCAGCCCCCGCAAAAATTGGGGGATTACCGAAACGTCTTGGCCTTTCCGTCGGCTGCTTCAGCGGTCGGTGCCGCTGATTAGCTTCACGGTGCCATACGAGGTCATCCTCTATGCGGATGAGGCGCTGCTCTGCTTTATCAGAGTGAGCGGTGGCAGAAATATTCAGCTATCTCGCTTTGTCGACCGCCGACTGATCGAGGTCGAAAAACATTGTCGTGCTGCGCGCCGCACGCCTCCGATTTCCGACCTGATCGACTTCGGCGCCGAAGTCAGGGGACAAGCCCCCAGTGAGTGCGATGCGCCAGTTTGGCGCACCGCGGCTTCATGGGCCACGCAAGGTGACCGAAATGGAACGACCTGGCCAGGACGCTTGGGGCCCATCTCATCTCCGCTGCGCGCCGCGAAAACTCGACCGATCCGTTTGCGTGATTTTCTCTCGCTCAGAAAAGATATGGAGCGTTGTCGATACGCGCAAAACCTCCAGAGCCACTTTCTTTCCGGTAGAACAAATTTTTCTTCATCCCCATCCTCGCATTGCCACCGGCATGCTCTTTCAGGAGGATTCAAGATTCTCTTGATTCAGGGGTGAATTCACCAAGTAAAATCATTGTGTTACATGGTGCTGTGACGCAGAATCCCCGCCAATTGACGCAGAACCCCCGCCACATGACGCAATTTCCCCGACAATTGACGCAAAATCCCCGCCACATGACGCAATTTCCCCGACAATTGACGCAAAATCCCCGCCACATGACGCAATTTCCCCGCGCCGATCCTACAGACCATGGCGAGGTCCGTCGTTGCCGCAACTTTCGCCTTTTGTGCCTTGCCATCCAAGAAGTTTGAGACAAGCGCAACGCGTTGAGCGTGCGCCATCGCAGAAGTTCTCAATGCCTCTCAGAACCCGTGGGGTCGTGTCGAGGACGTGGACTTGCCAGATACACCGCAAGCCCGCCAATTATTTTGCGACGACACCACAAATTCTTTCGTTGTCGTTTTGGAGCGCGGTTTGTCGCGACTAATTGCCTCTCGCCACAATAGAAAAGGAGGCAAGCAATGTTGACAGTCAAACAGGTTGCGGATCACTGGCAACTTCGACCGGAAACCATTCGTCGATACATCAGCGACGGGGAGCTTCCCAGTATCAAACTTAGAGACCGTCATCGTGTCGAATGGCCGGATGTCTGGGCGCTCGAAGACGGAACCTTCCCGCGTGGAGCCCGGCTGGATCGCTATCGGCTGCCACTCATGAGCAAACGTCAGCTGGCGAGGCGACTGAACGTCAGCATCAAGACAGCCGAGCGCTGGATCGATGCTGGTTTGCCGACGCGGTCGGTTTTCGGAAGCGTCAGGATGAACCGCGAGGATGCTCGCGAGTGGCTCATGGCTGAACTCGACGTCGACCTGCCGGAAGATTTCTTCGATCATGTCTGACGCCGTCGCACAGTGCTGCCAGGCGTTTCCGCGACGCGATGGGAGAATCCCGTCGCGTCGCACAGCGGACCCCAAGCATAAATCGGGGTTATGCTTGGGATCCTTCGTGCGGGCCGCAGGAAATTCGCGACAAGCTGTGCGAACCGGGCCCTCAGGCCCGATCTCCTGAGCGCTGCGGCATGGGCGCCCCTCAGAACGAGGGCGCCGCCGCCGCCGCTCAATCTCAGGAGAAACATATGACCTGCCAAGCAAACCAGAATGCAGTGTTCGCCATGAAAGCGAGCGCCTCCATGTCCGACGTTCTTTCATGGGCCGAAGAGGTCGGCGAGGACCGATACGCGATCCTCGAACTGAAGAAGGTGGCCGCACGCATGGATTATGCCGACGAGGAACTCAATCAGATTTCAGCTGACCTGATCTATTTCGAAACGAACGTGGCCCCATCGCCATATGGAATGGTATCGCGAGCGGCGGATCTCGATGCTGCGCGGTCTCGAGGCAATGCCCGCCTCCGCGCCCTGATCAATCGTTTCTGGGCCGCCCGCGGGTATGCTCAGCCCGCGAGGGCGGATCGCGAAACCTATACGAAAGCGATCGACCTGATAGTGGCCCAAGAAGGCTTTGCCGATCGGGGAGATCCGCTGCCGACGTCGTTTCACAAGCCTCTTCTGACTCTGCGCGCGCGATGCCTCGTGCCATTCGATGAACTCGACCAGGCGGAATTCGATCGTGTCTGGAGCGAGGCAACGAGCGAAGTCCGGAAATCCCTGCGCAAGGTTCCGGGCCTAATCGAACGTCTCCGACAGGGGCATAATCTCTGGCCAGAAATCGTCGAGTTGCTGCCGTCTGAGGTCCTCAACATCCCCCCGTCGCCGGGAAAGGATCGGGCGCGCCGGATTCTCTGGACCGATCTGCCGGAAACGTTTCGGATCGATGCCGAGATGGTGTTTGAGCGGGCCATGGCTCTCCCGAGCAGTCTGAGAGCGTGGGCGAAGCAGCAGATCGCCGCGGGCCGCCCGGCGGTCGAGATCGACAGGGTCGTTGCCAAACGGAAGCGCGCGCGGGGCCGTTCACCTTCAAATGCGGAAACGGCGACTGCAGGATATCGGCAAGCGATCACATGGTTGCTGCGCGAACAGGTGTTGCCTTCCATGGACTTCGACGCGCTCACGACGGTCGATGCTCTCTTTACGACAGAAGCCTTGGAGGCCGCGTGTGAGGCGCAGATCGCGCGTTGCGCCGCGTCGGACATACTCAAGGACGCAGACGAGAGCTCGACCCTCTGGTCGCGTTTCACAAACCTCACGACACTTGCACGGCATGGGCTTCAGGATCCGGAAAAGGTTGCTCGCCTCAATGTCATCAAGCTCGTCTACGAGGACTACATCCTGCCGCCGGATGAGATGACGGCCGAGGCGACGGCGATCTGTGACAGGCTCCGCAAGAACCCGCACCTTGCTGCAACCTATGTGCATGCCCCGACTCGCCTCCACGCCATCGCCACGCAGGCACTTGCAGAGGCGGCGACCCGGGACGGTGAGGAACGGGCCCTGCGGCTCTTCGCGGTCGCGGCTGCTTACGCGATCCAAGTGTCGCGGCCTCTGCGGCCGGGAAACCTCTTCACTTCCCGCATATCCGCTGCGGAGAAATGTCCGCGCAATATGCATTGGATGGAGGATCGCGCGTTTGCCGAACTCCGCTTCGTCGCGGGGGAAGTCAAGAACGGTAACGCGCTCACCGTGGAGGTGGTCGGTCAGGATGCGCAGATCCTGTGGGACTGGCAGATGGTCCACAGACCTCGGCTCGTCAAACTCCGAGGCCTGGAGGGGTCACCGTATCTATTTCCCGGGAAGGCAATGCCGCGGCTGCGCAAGGCCGGCTTGTGGCTTCCTAACGGCGCGATGTCGGCCGCCGCCATCGGAGAGCTGTGGGACCTCGGGGATCGCCAACTCGGCCTCGGACTGACCCCGCACCAGTGTCGGCACGCGACCGGCACGCTGATGCTGGCCGTCGATCCCGGAAATTTCGCCAGCGTGGCCTCGGTGCTTGCCAACACCGAGTCTGTCGCCCGCGCACACTACGCGAAGGACTCGGGCGAAGCTGCGGCTGCGGCCGTGCGTGAGGCGCTCCTTGCGCATCACCCGGACATCTTCAAGCGCCTCAAGGGGAGGATCAAATGACACGGAAGACCCCGGAAGAGCACCTCAGCCCTGCGCCCCCGGCGGTCAGGCGCCTCATGCTGGAGAATAGGCACGACCTTGAGCCCGGGGCTGCCGCCGTAGTGGGTAGGTTGTTCGACTCGGTAGCGC
Source organism: Mameliella sp. CS4 (assembly GCF_019392335.1). Classification (GTDB taxonomy): domain Bacteria; phylum Pseudomonadota; class Alphaproteobacteria; order Rhodobacterales; family Rhodobacteraceae; genus Antarctobacter. The sequence continues at coordinate 161,362 of NZ_JAHXRQ010000009.1, read as the reverse complement.
GCCATCGGGCGTCGAACTCCATGCCACCAGCCCAGTGTTATCGCGAGGCCGCGCAATCGGAATCCACGTTTCGGACGCTGCTGCGTGCTCTTACACGCCATGCGCCGCATGTCTGCACGGCAGAAGCGGTCGACGTCAGCAACGAGTGGTATGCGCTTCGAATGTCAGCACAGAAGGGGGCCACGTCGCCCGGCCGGGAAGATGGCCAAGAGTGGCCTGACCGGTGGAGAAACCATCTGAAATCGCTCGCAAAAGCGAAGATCAAGGAATCCACCCGCCGGCGCTACATTGCGAGCGTCGATAGATGTGCAGAGCTGGTATCGGAGGGGTGGGGGACCGAGGGTTTCGGCTTTATCACTGCGATGGACCTGGAGGAGGCGTTTCTTAACCATCCCGATGCCGCCAGGCGCGTGAAGACCGTGACGGCCGCGAATTACATCGACGGGTTGATCGCGCTGGGCCGGTTCGGCGGAGAAAACCCCGACAGCCTCGAGGCGATGCGTCTGGTCTCTAAGGATCTGCGCGATCGGGCGGTTCTCGAAGGCAAGAACAAGGAAGAGCGCATTTCCAAGCTGACGGAGCGCGGCGGGTTCGCATACGTCGTGGAGCAGGCCGGCGGCGCGATCGAAAAGAACCGCCAGCTACCATCGCACAGCGCCGCTGGACGACGCAAACTGCAAGCGGCGGTCCTCTCTCTCGTTCTGATGAACAAGCCGCCGCGCAAGGGTGATATCGTTCGATGGCGCTTCGGTCATGAACTCGTGCGGGATCCGGACGGTGCGTGGCGCGCGACCTGGCAGCAGGAGAAGACCGGTCACGAGACCGAGTCTGGCCGATTGTGGCCCGAGGTCTGCGCGCTGCTCGATCTCTGGATCCTCGGCGGGAGACCGGACCGATTGATCATGCACCGCTACCGAGAGCTCACTGGTTGCAACTGGCTGTCGCTCTCCCACGCGACGCCTTACCGCAACCTGCCGTCCGAGCTCACGCACGCGCTGATCGGCGTTCCCTCGCATGACCTGCGCACGCTCGCGGCAGATTACCTGCGTCGACATGATCCGGCTCGTGCGGCCCAGATCATCACAACCCATCTCGGGCATGTCACCGACAGGGCGGGAGACGCCTACGCGACCGAGTGCATTGGCACCTCGGCACAGCGCCTCTGGCAATCGGCGAGAGAGATGATTGCCGCTACAGATGGCAATTCCAGAGAAGCAGCCAAGATCGCCAATAGGAAGAAAACGCCCGCGAGTGCGACTGCGAAGGTCCGTGGCGGGACCGGTCGCACCGGCCGGCCTGTCAGAACCCCTGGTCGAGGCCTGAGGCGGACCGGATAAGAACGGACAGAGAGTGCTGAACTCACGAGTAAATGCGTAGGGCGAGGCCGTTGGAGATCGACGCGCCCCTCACGTTGAGGGCGCGCCGATCTCATCCGGCCAGCGCAGGATGAAACAAACGGTCGGCCATTGGAATTTCTCTGGCTGCTACCGGGAACGCCGACCCGAATCCCGTCCGAGAAAGAAGGCAAGGACGCTTGATGCGGACACGACGGTCCGCGCAAGAAACCAGGAGAAAAAAATGTCCCGATCATCAGATCCTATGCGGGAGGACGGCGGTCTGAGACGAAGTGCGTCCGCGACGCTCACACCGACAACTGCCCTTCTCGAGAATGAGCTGGTCGAGGAAACCAAAGGCCACCGGCATGTCGTCGGAGGGCACATCGACACTGTAAACGGCGCGGTCGGCAACGTTGTCCGAATGTGGGTTCTGACGGAACGCTCGAAACGCATCGAGGCGTGGCAGGGCGGGCTCTATAGGCTCCGGCACATGATGCAAGTGGCAGAGGCCCGTCTGAGCGCGGGACGCGCAACTAACGGGAGGATGTCATGACCGGCAGATCTGCCCCATTCACTGGAGACAAGACCCGCCTTGCCGTTGATCTCGGCAAAGCATGGGCATGGTGCGAATATGTGCACTCCGATCTCAAGCCATTCACACTCGTTTCTGGCGTTCTGGATCTTGGCGACCAGACGTTCGGATTTGATCCCGGGATTGAAGAAGCCGAGTACTATTTCGACTGCGGACTATTGCGCGAAACCGCGTTCGATGCTCTCGCCGCCATGGGTCACCATCCGGCTCCAAACCGATGGTATGCGCACTACCCGACCGCGTTCGTGTTCGCACGGCGTCTCTCGGCGCATGAATGCCTGCAAGCGCTGGCATTCTTCCGGGCAAGGGGCCTGACCTCAACTTCGAACAATCAAGGTCGACATGGGAATGGCCCGGGCGGTTGTTGATGCAATCCGCGTGATGACTGCCCGAGACAGCGTATCACCGCGCGGGAGCGAACAACGGAAGCCTGCAAGATGCTGCCTGCAGAAACCAACGCGCCCTTCAGCTCGAGGGCGCCCTGGTCTCGACCGGCCAGCCTGTCAGGAACTTCGGCACGGCATGTCAGATACCTCTGGCTGCTATCGGGAACGCTGACGCGAAACTCGTCCGAGAAAGGAGGCAAGGACGCTTGAGAGCGGACACGATTGTCCGTGGAATCAGGAGGAAATGAAGTGACCAGTTCATCAGATACCATGCGATGCAAGGCCAACAGCCAGGCGGTCCGGAAACTCTTCGCCGACAGGTGCCAAGACCTCTTGGATGCGGCCGGATTGCTCGGTGGCGCAGCCGCGCAGCGCCGATGTCTGCGATTGTGGTCCCGATTGCGGTCGGCGTCGCGAATGGATTGCCATTGCCGGCAGGAATTGCGTTGGATGCACGCCCTGTTGTGTCTGCAAATTGTGGATCATCCGGATTCCGCAGGAGCGACGCACTTCTGTGACTTATCTCCGGACGATCCTGCGGTGCATGACCTTTGCCTGCTGGCCGAGGCGCTTGGTGACCTGCTCGCAGAGATCGACAGCGAGCAGGCACAAGCTGTTTCGGAGAAAACCCTCGACGCGGGTCTAAACGCCGCCTGACCTCTCCGCCGGCGCGCGCGCCGGCGACTTGAAGCGCGGTCGCATGGTGCGTCGCCAAACCCAATGGAGTGGTCATGTTCAAAACTTATCTTCAGATGCCGCTGGAGGATCTTTTCACAAACATCCTTCTGGAAACCCGGCAGATCAGCGACGGGATCCAGAAAGCCGACGTCTTTGCAAGTGCAATGGAACGAGCCTGCTATCTACGAGACCTGGCTATGCTCTCCGGCAATCGATGGATCGACACCGACTCGCTAAGAAATCTCGATCCGCTCATCGAACTTTTCAGAAAGGAACTCGATGTCGAGACGATTGCGGTTGTTCCGGTGTTCCATGGTCACAATGAACCGGATCTGGGCGCAGTCGGATGGGTCGAGGAGTGCCGGGAGCTGACCGACCGCGGAAAGACGATGTCATCGATGCTGCAAAGCCTCCGTCGACTGCGATGCATGATCGAAGTCGCTGATGCGCGGGTGAAGGCGGAGAATTTCGTGAACCGCCGCCTGCAGGTCTGATCCGTTCGTCGCGGCCAAGCCGATCCACCCCTCTGGCACGGGGTGGGTCGGTCGGTGTCTGTCTGTATTTCGTGGGGCGCGTCCTCTCAGCCATCAACTCATGCGGACACCCGGCGATCCGCCAGGTTGGTGACGTCAGCAAGAGGCATGTCGCCATAGGGCTTGCGGATCATCGAGATGTCGATCTCGATCATGTTGACCCATTTCTGCAAGGTCTTCTTGGCGAAACCATGCGGGTTGTAGTTGGTGATATTCACATCCCGTTCCACGTGCCCCATCAGGTACTTGCGGTGGCTGTCCTGGCACTCGAGCTCGATCAGGAGGTGGTTGAACGTGGTCCGGAAGGAATGGAAATCCCGTTGCGGATCATAGCACTCGTTGTCCTTGCGATAACGGGTAAAGCGCTTCGAGAACGTTTCGGTGAAGGTCTTCTTGTTGGCGCTGCGCTCCAGCCAGGGGAAGAGACGCGGCTCTCCGGCGCGCCGGCGCTCTTCGACGAGCCGCATCAGGCCAAGCTCGAGCAGGTTGCGGTGGATCGGCACGGTCCGACGGGCAGCCATGCTCTTCAGGCTTTGGCCGGGACCTTGCTTGAGGACGATGCAGGGAATCTCGTCGATGACCTGAATATCGCCCGTATGCAGCTGCAGGACTTCCTCGCTGCGGAAACCCATGTGAAGGGCGATCAGAGGTGCCCAGTACATTGGGTCTCCGGCATCCTCGAGCTTGTCCTGAAAGATGGGCGTGCGAAACAGCTTGCCCAGGCGCCCGCACCAGGTCTGCCGCTCCGTATCATCCTCCAGGAGCATTCGGCGTTCGACCTCCGCGGACTCCCAGATATGATCCGCCATCATGTTTTCGCGGGCTTCGTCCTGACGCACGGCGAACTTGAAGACACGCTGGAAATCCTGCATGTGCCGGTAGATCGTCGCCGCCTTGAGCCGCGGCAGCTTCTCGCGCAGGATAGTGATCTCGATCTTGCCTGGGCTCTCGCCTTTCTTGGTCATGCGGGCCCGGGTGATTTCCTCGTTCCGGCGCTCTTGTTCATCGGCCTCATCGGCGGCCACCTGTGGGCACCGCTTGTCGGTCTTGGCCTGGTAGTTTCGCGGGATGCGTTGCATGAGTGTGAAAGCAGCGGTGAGATCCTCATGCGTGATGTCGTCCAGAGACTTCGTCCCGAGAATGCGCTCCATCAACCGTGCCGTTGATCGGACATTCGCCGCCGAGTTCTTGGCCCAGCTCTCACCACCCTTCGGGTTGGGATCTTCATTGAACTTGAAGGTTCTGTAGCCCTGCGAGCGCTTCTCAATATAAACCTCGGCGGTGTCCAGGATCGTCGGGCCGGGGGAGGTGTCGTGTGTTGTGCAGATTTCCTGAACCGGCGCCACTGAGAGCTCAGGAGCGACGTCTTTCGGCATTTCTTTTTCGATCGGCCGTGCTGCAACGGCGCCCCCGGCGGGGTCGGGCGCCGACACGGGATACGATGGAACAGGCGCGACGGGCGCAGTAGGATACACCGGAGCGGGAGGTGCATCGTTCTGCGTGAGGGATGGCGCTGAATTGGGCTGAGAGATGGAGCGCGTGGCGACCTGGCTGGTCAAAGCGCGGGAGAACACGGCCGTCGGCGTCGAGTAGACCCCTTGATCCCGGCGGAAGTTTTCCTCGTTCGCATCAAGGATGATCCGCAAGGCTCGGTAGGCCAGCCTCTGCCAGTCCGGGTCTGTCTCGTCGAGCGGGATTCCGAGGCGGTCGGCCACTTGCCGGAGTGGATCCCGGGCCATGTCCCGATCCCGAAGCCGGATTGCATCACGGACGGTCGCAATCGCGGCGTCGGAACATTGCAGCTCATAGGCGGCCACCTCCGGGGTGCGAACGGGGGCGACCTCGCGCGCGGCCTCGGCCACGTCGATGAGAAACCGGCTGAGCCCGTCCAGGAGCCTCTCCACGATGTCCGGCGATATTGCCATCGTCCTCTCCGTCACGCTGGCGAAGGCGATATCGCTCAGAAGGGTAAGTTTCTGAGCCAGGGCCTTCGCGTCGGGGAGGACATGGGATCGAAGCGAGAGGAGCAGTGACATTTTTTTCGGAGAGACCTCCGGACCCCAGGCCCGTAGGGCCTGGGGCCAGCGACGACGCCAGTGGAAGCCGCTCGGGCGGTATTCGAGGTGCGGTTGCGATGCGGTCGTGAAACGCAAGTCTGCGACTCCTGTGCCAGCGTTTGTGCCACGCGGTGGGACAGGAGATGTGCCACGCCAAGAACTCTCCGAATGTAGACGGAGAAAATCCTTGGAAATCAGTCTCTCAGGATATTTTGGCTCCGGCGGTAGGGATCGAACCTACGACCAATTGATTAACAGTCAACTGCTCTACCGCTGAGCTACGCCGGAACATGGGGCGGTCTATAACAATGTGGAATCCGGGCGTCCAGAGGGTTTCGTCACAAAATTGCGGAATAATTCGCGACGCATCAGATCGCGCGAAAGACGGCCTCGGCGGAAAGCTCTCCGACTGGGGACACACGGGATTTCTGCGTCAGATCAATGAGGTGCGCCAGGACATTCCGGGTGGCAGCAGGCAGGAGGGCTGGCGGAACCTCGGTGTAGATCCGCTCTGCCAGGCTGCGCGCGGTGGCGGGGGCCTGGGCCAGCGACTCGAGGATGGCGGTTTCGCGGCCACGGCGGTGAGTCAGAAGGGTCTCAAGGCGGTCGGCGGGGGCGGTCACGGGGGCGCCGTGACCTGCATGGAACAAGGACCAAGGTCGTTCTTGAAGACGTTCCAGAGAGGCCATGAAGGCGGTCAGATCCCCATCGGGTGGTGACACCAGAGAGGTCGCCCAGCCCATCACGAGGTCCCCGGAAAACAGGACATCGCCCCAGGCAAAGCACAGGTGGTTGGCCATGTGGCCCGGCGTGTGCAGGGCCTCGACGGTCCAGCCATCCCCGGCAACAGTGTCACCATCGGCAAGGGTGACATCCGGTTCAAAGCGCGTATCGACGCCTTCGCCGCCGCCGACCAGCCCCTCGGCAGCCAGTTTCTGCATGACGGCGCTGCGCCCGGCCTCGGCCGGGCCGAATCCCAAGACCGGCGCCCCGGTCCGGCGCGCAAGGTCACGGGCGAGGGGGGAATGATCGAGGTGCGCATGGGTCACGAGGATATGCGTGATCTGCTGCCCCGGCTCCAGCGCATCCAGAATAGCCTGCAGGTGGGCGGGCTCGTCGGGGCCTGGATCGATCACCGCAATGCCCCGCGTGCCCAGCAGGTAGGTGTTGGTGCCGCGAAAGGTCATGGGCGAGGGGTTCGGCGCCAGGACACGGCGCAGCCCCGGGGCAATCTCTTCGGCAAGGCCCGGTCGGGGCTGGAAATCGGGCTGGGGGTCCTGCATCGGATGGGTCCTTTTGGCGATGGCGGGCCGGGGCGGCGCGGGCTAGGCTTAGCGCATGTTCTTCCGCTGGCTCAAACGATATATGCCCCGCAGTCTTTACGGCCGTGCCGCACTGATCCTTGTGCTGCCGGTGGTGACGCTGCAACTGGTGGTGTCCGTCGTCTTCATCCAGCGTCACTTCGAGGGCGTCACAGTCCAGATGACCAGGGAGCTGGCGCGCGAGGTCAACCTTGTGGTGGCGGATCTGCGGGACCTGTCCAATGCGCAGCGGCTCGGCATTCGTCCCAGGGAGGTGGCAGAGGACACGCTGCCCGAGGCCAACCAACGGCGCTGGTACGACTTCACCGGCCTTGTGGTGATCCGCGAGCTGGACATGCGCATCCCGGCCCTGGAGCGCATTTTGCTGCCCAGCGACCGTGAGGTGGTTCTGTTCCTGCGCCGCGACGATCAGCTGTACCGGGCCAGCATCGACCGGTCGCGGGTGTCTGCTTCGAACCCGCATCAGCTGTTTGTGAACATGGTTGTCTTCGGCGCTTTGATGACGCTCATCGCCTTTCTCTACATGCGCAACCAGCTGCGACCGATCACCCGGCTCGCGGCGGCGGCAGAGGCGTTTGGCAAGGGACGCAACCTGCGCTATTCGCCCTCCGGCGCGACAGAAGTGCGGGCCGCCGGTCATGCCTTTCTGGAAATGCGCAACCGTATCGAACGGCACATCGAACAGCGCACCATGATGCTGTCGGGGGTCAGCCATGACCTGCGCACGCCGATGACGCGGCTCAGGCTGGGGCTGTCGTTGCTGGATGACGAGGACCGTGAACCGCTGGAACGCGATGTCGAGGAGATGCAGCAGCTGATCGACGCCTTCTTGGATTTCGCGCGCGGCGATGCCGAAACCGGCGCTTCGGAGCGCGTCGATCCTTTTGCGCTCATCCAGCGGATCGTCGAGGACGCGCAGCGTGGCGGGCAACGGGTCGAGCTTGGCGAGATGCGGGGCGAGGGGACGGCCATGCTGCGCCCGCGCGCCTTGCGCCGCGCGGTCGAGAACCTGCTGGCAAACGCGCGCCGCTATGCCTCGGACTGTCGCGTGTCGGTGCAGTTGACCGATGGTTCCCTGCGTATCCGGGTCGAGGATGACGGCCCCGGCATCCCGGCGGATCAACGCGAGGATGCGCTGCGCCCTTTCGTGCGACTGGATCCGGCGCGCAACCAGGATCGCGGCTCGGGTGTCGGGCTGGGCCTGGCGATTGCGGCGGATATCGCGCGGGCGCATGGCGGCGTTCTGCGGCTGGGCGAAAGCGAGAGCCTGGGCGGCCTGCGCGCCGATATTGTCATCGCGCTGTGAACCGCGATTTGGCCGCGCGGAATTTTCAGAAAATCCGCTGCATGCGCCACGGTTTCGCCGTCTCGCGGTCACCCGGTTGAAAGACCTCTGCGTCAGCTTGCCCGCAGACCAATCACAGGAGTTCCCAGATGGCCATCATGCCGCTTGTCACCGCCGCCACCATCGGACTTGCCGCGTTCAGCAGCACCGATGCCGAAACACCCAAGTCGCATGTCTTTGCCCAGGCGCAGCCGTTTGTCACAACCCAAGGCTACGCGGTGCCGCAGGGCGATTACATGACGACGCCCGATGGCTGCACCTATCGCCGGACGCAGGCGCCGGGCCAGCCTGTGCGCTGGATCATCGTCCTGAACCCGCACCATCTGGGCAAGGGCGGATCGCCCAGCAAGTGCAAAGGCATGCTGTAACCCCCGGGCACACCAACAGGCGCGCCGACAAGATCAGCGCGCCTCTTTCCTGCCAAAGGACAGTGTCTGGATCAGAACCAGCCCTGAACCGTCCGCGACCCGGCGGAAATATCCTGTCCGATGCCATCGACGGTGCCACATCCTGCCAGCCCTGCGGCCAGCGCGATCACGAAAACCACTCTCATATCTGCCTCTTGTCCGGTCTTGTCGCCGTTAAGTAAGGGACGAAATCACTCGCCCTCCCACCACCATACATCAGGCTGAAAGCCCAGCCAATCACCATAGATCGGCAGGCTATCCTTGGGATAGGTCAGTTCCTTCGCGTGGGCGATGCGGCTGACCGCGTATTTGTCCTGCACCGGGATCACGTAGCGCCCGCTGATCAGCACACGGTCCAGCGCGCGGGCGGCGGCCAGAAAATCGTCCCGACTTTTGGCGCCCAGCAGCGCATGGATCATCGCGTCCGCCGCGGGTGATTTCATCCCCATCCAGTTCCGAGAGCCTTCCTGGTCGGCGGCCTCGGCCCCCCAGTAGAGGAATTGCTCGTTCCCGGGGCTGAGCGAGAGACCGCGCCGAAAGCTGGTCATGTCGAAATCGAACTGGTTGGTGCGTTCCTTGTATTGCGCCGGATCTATCATCGTCACCTGCGCCGTGATGCCGATCCGTTCCAGCGCCCGGATAAAGATCTCGGCCATCGCGACGTTTTCACCCTGTCCCTGCTGCAACAGGATCTCGAAGGTGAAAGGCGCACCTGCGGCGTTCTTCATCACGCCGTTCTGAACGGTCCAGCCGGCCTCTGCCATGAGGTCGATGGCCTTGGCCAGGTTTGCGCGGTTGCGGGGGCTGCCGTCAGAGACGGGCAGGCTGTAGCCCTCCAGCGCGCCGGGCAGCAGCTCGTCGGCAAAGGGGGTCAGCAGGTCTTTGACCAGCCCTTCGGCCGGGCCGTCGCGCATCCCCAGCAGGGAGTTGCCGTAATAAGAGGTGATGCGCGGCTGCGCGCCACCGGTCAGCGTGTCGTTGATGTATTCGAAGTTGAAGGCATGGATCATCGCATCCCGTACATGCCAGTCGGCAAACTTGGGGCGCCGCGTGTTCATCACGAAACCGGTGATGCCGGTGGGGCGCTGGTGCGCGATCTCGGACTTGACGATATCGCCCCGGTTGACCGCCGGAAAATCGTACTGGGTCTTCCATTTCTCGGCATTGGTCTCGCGGATCGTGTTGATGATCCCCGCCTTGAAGGCCTCAAACAGCGCGGTGTCGTCCGCGAAGAATTCCAGCCGGATGGTGTCGAGGTTGTTGGTGCCGCGCCGGAAATTCACGTCCTTGCCCCAGTAGTCCGGGTTGCGGTTCAACTCGACATAGCGACCGGCCTCGTAGTCGCCGATGACATAGGGCGCCGAGGTGATCGGAACGAGGTCAAGGCTCGAGTTCTCGAAGTCCAGACCCTCCCACTGGGCCTTCTTCAGGATCGGGCGCATGCCGATGACCAGCGCCAGTTCCGGGTTGTCCTCGTTGAAGGTGAACCGCACGGACCGTTCACCGGTCTGTTCCATGCTCTCGACCTTGCCCCAGAGACCGAGGTAGCGGGGGTGACCCTTGGTGCCCAGCGTTTCGTAGGACCACATGACATCCTCGACCGTCACCGGGCTACCATCCGAGAATTCCGCCTCTGGCCGGAGGGTGAATTCCACCCATTCCCGATTCGGCCCGACCTCTATCGATTCGGCCAGAAGACCGTACAGCGAGAAGGGTTCATCGTAGTTCCGGCCCATCAGGCTTTCGTAGACGAGGAACCGCAACTGCCAGGGCGCAGAGCCTTTCAGGATGAGCGGATTGAGACTGTCGTAGCTGCCAAGCTCTCCGGTGACGATGCGGCCACCGGTCGGCGCGTCCGGGTTGGCGTAGGGGAGCGACACAAAATCGGGTGGAAGTTGCGGGTCGCCATACATAGCTATGCCATGTTGGGGATCGGCCCACAGGCTGCCTGCGGACAGAATCGCTCCGGCCGCGACGATTTTTGCGACCCGATTTCGGAAAAAATTTACGCACATTTCTGCAACGATCCCTGTCTGCCCTTGTTTTCTTGAAGGCGAGCGTATCGCTCCTTTTACGCCTTTTCAAACTTTTAGCTTGGACTCAGAAACCGTAACGCTTATAAAGGGGGCACTGCTCGATAGGTTTCTTGCCTGTATGAAACCTGCCTCAATGACTGAACCCCGGCCTTGTGCCGGGGTTTTTTTTGGTCATCCGTTTGGTCATCCGGCAGGCATCGCTTACCTCCTGTCACGGGTCTTGGCAGCGGCTTCTGCGCGCGACATTTCGGCCTGCGCGGCTTCTCGCCGTTACGGCCACCGCTTTCGCCCGGAAGGCGTCGATTGAGCGGGTGCATACCGCCGCATCCAGGACTATGCTGCATCTGCAAACAGAACCAGCATCGGGGAGCTTCATGTCACTTCAGGGAAAGACCGCCATCATCACCGGATCGAACTCGGGCATCGGCCTTGGCATCGCGCATGAGATGGCAAGGGCAGGGGCCTCGGTGGTGATCAACTCCTTTACCGATTCCGACGAAGATCACGCCCTGGCAAAATCCATCGCCGAAGAGCATGGGACCGAGGTGCGCTATATCAAGGCCGACATGTCCAAGCCGGACGAATGCCGCGCCCTGATCGAAAAGGCCGGTGCCTGCGACATCCTGGTCAACAACGCCGGCATCCAACACGTCGCACCGATCGACGACTTCCCGACAGAAAAGTGGGACGCAATCATCGCGATCAACCTCAGCTCGGCCTTTCACACCACGGCCGCCGCGCTGCCCAAAATGCGTGCCGCCGGCTGGGGCCGGATCGTCAACATCGCCTCGGCGCACGGGCTGACCGCCTCGCCCTACAAAAGCGCCTATATCGCGGCCAAGCACGGCATCGTCGGCCTGACCAAGACCGCCGCGCTGGAAACCGCCGAGGAACCGATCACAGCCAACGCGATCTGCCCGGGCTACGTGCTGACCCCGCTGGTCGAGGCGCAGATCCCCGACACCATGAAGGAATACGACATGGACCGGGAAACGGTGATCAAGGAAGTCATGTTGAAGCGCCAGCCCTCCAAGGAATTCGCCACGGTCGAACAGCTGGGCGGGACGGCGGTTTTCCTGTGCTCGGACGCAGCGGCGCAGATCACCGGCACGACAATCAGCGTCGACGGCGGCTGGACCGCCCTGTGACGTGATGGGGAGGGGGTGCCGAACGCGCCCCCTCTGAACTGTCTGCAGATCTCCAAAGATCTTTTCGCAACCAAAGACGCACGGGAGCGCGGCGCATGGCGGAAGCGGTACGCATCAATCTGGCCCTGCAGGGCGGCGGCGCGCATGGCGCCTTTACCTGGGGCGTGCTGGATCGTCTTCTGGAAGAGCCGGAGATCGAGATTGCGGCCATCACCGGGACCTCGGCGGGGGCACTGAACGGCGCCGCTTTGAAATCAGGGATGCTGGCCGGAGGGAACGAAGGCGCTCGAGAGATGCTTGACTGGCTCTGGCAACAGATCGGCGCGCTGCGGGACGAGGCGCTGCCCGACTGGTTGCAAGGTTGGATGCCGCACCCGGAGGTGGTCAGCAAGAGCCTGGAGTATTCACTGCCCTACAGTTTTGGCGAGGCGGTGGGGCGCATGATGTCGCCTTATGCCTGGGGGCCGCTGTACCGCAACCCGCTGGAAAAGATCGTGGAGCGGTTCGATTTTGACAGGGTCTGTGCCCATGAGGGGCCGGAATTCTATGTCTGCGCCACGCAGGTGCGCGACGGCAAGATCCGGGTGTTCTCCGGCGATCAGCTCAACACGCGGGTCATCATGGCCTCGGCCTGCCTGCCGACGGTCTTCCAGGCCGTCGAACTGGAAGATCCGCAGACCGGGACGATCGAACCTTTTTGGGACGGCGGCTATACCGGCAATCCGGCGCTGTTCCCCTTGTTCGAAAAACACCTGCCTGATGACGTGGTGGTGGTGAACATCAACCCGCTGCTGCGCGACAAGACCCCCGTCAGCCCACCCGAAATCCAGAACCGGATCAACGAGATCAGCTTCAACGCCTCGCTTCTGCGCGAGTTGAGGGCAATCGACTTTGTCCAGCGGCTGCTGCAGACCGGCGCGCTGACGCCGGGAACGATGAAGGACCTGCGCATTCACATGATCGCCGACGATGCGCTGATGAATGCCCTGTCCGTGGCGACCAAGATGGTGCCTGTGCCCACGGTGATCGCCCAGTTGAAAGAGGCCGGGCGCCGCGCGGCGGGCCGTTTCCTCGAGAGCCACAAGAGCGACCTTGGACATCGACAGACGGCGGACCTGCGGGCAATGTTCAGCTGACGCCGCGCCGGTTCAGGACGCCTTGCGGAACTGCGCCTCGAGCGCCTGCTTGGCGTCCTGCCCGTTGGGATAGACAAGCCCGGCCGAAATCACCAGCTTGGCCGCGTCCTCAAGGCTCATGTCCAGCTCGATCACGTCTTCCTTGGGAAAGAACAACAGGAACCCCGAGGTCGGGTTTGGCGTGGTGGGCACAAAGACCGACATCAGTTCACCGCTGGTGACAGCGCGGCGGGCCACCTCGCCCTTGGCGGCGGTCGAGATAAAGCCGATGGCCCAGATCCCCTTGCGCGGGTATTCGATCAGGCAGGCCTTTTCAAAGCTGCGTTCGGTCTGGGCAAAGATCGTCTCGGCCAGTTGCTTGAGGCCGGAATAGATCGAGCGCACCACTGGCGTGCGTTCCACCAGGCTTTCGGCGAAACTGATCATCGACCGGCCGATCAGCCCCTTTGCGATCCAGCCCACGACGATAGTGAAGAACAGGAAGACGAAGACACCCAGCCCACGCACGTTGACCTCGATCCGACCGTCGTCATCCGCGTCCAGCAGGTCAAAGAGCCAGGGAATGCGTGGCCCATCAGGCCCGGTCATCCAGCGGTTAAGCAGCGCATTGGGTTGGTAGGCATCCGGCACGAAGGGCCAGACAAAGCCGTCGACCCAGCCCACCACCGTCCAGATCAGCCAGACGGTCAGGCCCACCGGGGCGATCACGACGATGCCGGTCAGAAAAGAGGTGCGCAGCCGCGTGAACAGCCCCGGCCGCTTGCGGGTAGTAGGCTCGAATGGTGTGGTCATCGCAGGTCCCGGGACGATTAGGACAAAAGTAGGTGCATCGCGCGGGCTCTACAATGGGCTTTGCATCCGAAAGACGCTCAGGCGGGCAGGGCGCTCAATTCCTGCGCAATCCCGGCGGCCAGCCGGGCATTGTTGAGAACCAGCGCGATATTGGCCTCCAGCGACCGTCCCCCGGACAGTTCATAGATCCGCTGCAGCAGGTAGGGCGTCAGGTCCTTGCCCGCGATCCCGTGGGTTTCCGCGTCGCGGGTTGCCTCTGCGATGATCGGGGCAAGGGTCTCACGCGGGATCTCTGCCTCTGCGGGGATCGGGTTGGCGATGAGCTGCCCGCCAGGCAGGCCCAGCCGGGCGCGCATTCGGTGCGCCGCGGCGATCTCTGCCGGGCTGTCCGCGCGCAGTGGCGCCCGCAGACCCGCCTCGCGCGACCAGAAGGCAGGCAGCTGGTCCTGCCCATAGGCCATGACGGGCACGCCAAGGGTTTCCAGCCGTTCCAGCGTCTTGGGCAGGTCCAGAATGGCCTTGGCCCCCGCCGCGACAACCGTCACGCGGGTTTCGGCCAATTCCTGCAGATCGGCGGAGATGTCAAAGGTCGTCTCGGCGCCGCGATGCACGCCGCCGATGCCGCCGGTGGCAAAGACCTCGATCCCCGCCAGTTGCGCGGCGATCATGGTGGCGGCGACGGTGGTCGCCCCGGTGCCGCCGCGCGCCATGCAGACGGCCATATCCGCGCGGGACAGCTTGGCCACCTTTTTCGACTGCGCCAATGACTCGAGCTGGACATCTTCCAGCCCGACGCAAAGTGTCCCCTTGATCACCGCAATGGTGGCCGGGACAGCGCCGTTTTCACGCACCATCGCCTCGACCCGGCGCGCGACCTCCAGGTTCTGGGGCCAGGGCATGCCGTGAGTGACGATGGTGCTTTCCAACGCGACCACGGGGCGGCGTTCGGCCAGGGCCTCGGCCACGGCATGAGAGCATTTGATCGGGCTCATCGTCAGGTTCCTCCGGAAACATGGGTCGCGGCGGCGGCAAGCGCGCGGCGCAGGGCCTCGGGCCGGTCATAGCCGTCGCGTTCGGCGGCGATATGGGCCGCCATGAAGGTGTCGCCCGCGCCGGTGACACGGGTCACTGTGACGGGCGGCGGGGTTTCTGTATGGATGCCATCGGCAGTTGCGTCGCAACAGGGCGCGCCGCCATGCGTGACCAGCGCCCGCGCCGCCCCTCGTTCGACCAGGGCGCGCGCAGCCTCGGCAGCGCTGGTCAGCGGCGCCTCGCAGAGCAGGCAGGCCTCTTCGAGATTGACGTAGAGCGTTCCACGACCGGCGCGCAGGAAGGCGGAGAGCCGCGTCGCCTTGCCGGGGCTGGCCGGGGCGATGCGCAGGTCGGCACTGGCAAAGGCCGGATGCGCCGCGATCTCGGCCAGCAGGGCCTCGGTCAGGTTGCCGTCCAGCGCGAT
The DNA here is from genome assembly GCF_019392335.1 of Mameliella sp. CS4. GTDB lineage: Bacteria > Pseudomonadota > Alphaproteobacteria > Rhodobacterales > Rhodobacteraceae > Antarctobacter. Next base: position 146,137 of record NZ_JAHXRQ010000009.1, on the reverse strand, counting down.
ACGGCCCTGATAGGGCGCTTGCGGTGTCCCCAGCGGCCCGTCGATCAGAGGGGACAGGATGCGGGCGCCTGCCGCTTCCAGCGAATGCGCATCGGCGATCGCGGCCAGCAGGCCGTCCGGTGTTTCGATCGCCATGTAGCGATCCGTGGGCAGATCCGGCGCGTGGGTCAGGTGGGTCGTGTCCAGACCCAGCCGCGTACATTCCGCCGCCAGCGCCGTGCCTTCGGCATCCTGCCCGATGACCGACAGCAGCGCCGGGCGCATGCCCAGGCCCGCCAGCGTCATGGCGATGTTCAAGGCTACGCCTCCGGGGATCAGCCGGATGCGGCCCGGCTTGTCATTCCCGGCCTGCATGGTTTGCTCACATCGGCCGATCATGTCCCAGAGGACGGAACCGATGCAGAGGATATCCGGGTCGCGCGTTGTCATTGCCGCGTTTGTGGCGCGAAGGGCAGGGCGGCGCAAGCCGCATCCGTGCCTTATCGCGGCAGCATGTCCTCTTCGTCGGCGCAAAGCGCCAGCCAGTCGCGAAAGGCGACAAGCGCGGGTGGCGCCGGGCGGTCGGCGGGCCAGACCAGGTAGTAGGCACCAAGGCTGACCGGCGCGGCCTCATGCGCCGGTCTCAACGTGCCCGCCGCGCGTTCCGCGACACTGAGGTAGTCGGGCAGCAAGGCCACGCCCAACCCGTGCAGAGCGGCCTGCAGGATGGCGGTGAACTGGTCGAAGGTCGGCCCGGGCAAGGGGCCGGGCGACAGGCCCTGCGTTGTGAACCAGTCCGCCCAGGCATCCGGCCGGGTCTGGATATGCAAGAGCGGCAGGCGCCGCAGGGCCTCCAGCGGCAACGGTCCATCGGGCAATAGCGATGGGGCCGCAAGCGGCTGAACCGTCTCGGTCATCAGCCGCAGGTGGTGCGTATCCGGCCAGTCCGGTGCACCGAAATGCAACGCTGCATCAAGGGGTTCGGCGGCAAAACTGAACGGGCGCAAGCGGGTTGTCAGGTTTACCGTCACCTCGGGATGGCGTCGGGTGAAGTCCGGCAGGCGCGGCACCAGCCAACGCATGCCGAAACTGGGCAGGATCGCCAGGTTCAGCGCGCCGCCCGAGGGATCAAGCCGCAGCGCCATTGCCGCCTCGGTCAGCCGATCCAGCACCTCGCGCACCGTTCCGGCAAAGCTGCGCGCCTGAGGAGTGAGCCGCAACGCTCTGTTTCCACGCAGGAAAAGCGTGACACCCAGCTGATCCTCAAGGGTCTTGAGCTGGCGCGAGACGGCGCTTTGCGTCAGGTTCAATTCCTGCGCCACGGCGGTGGCGCTGCCCAGACGATCCAGCGCTTCGAGCGCGCGCAAGGCGGGCAGGGGTGGCAGATGCATTCCTATTCCTCATGAATACCTGCGATATTGTCGTTTTTCCATACCGCTTTCGCAAGCTATACTGTGCCCAACACGGAACAGGAGCCCGCCATGAACGAAATGAGCAAACCCGCATTGAAACCCAAGGACGCGCCGAACCTGGGTGGGTTCACCTGGGACGACCCGTTCCGCCTGGCCGACCAGTTGAGCGAAGAAGAACGCATGCTGGCAGAGGGTGCGCGCGCCTTTGCGCAAGAAAAGCTGGCGCCGCGCATCGTCCAGGCCTTCGAGGAAGAGACCGTTGAACCCGCGATCTTTGCCGAGATGGGTGAGATGGGCCTTCTGGGCATCACTGTGCCCGAGGAATACGGCGGCCTGGGCAGTTCTTATGTTTCTTACGGCCTCGTCGCGCGCGAGATCGAACGGGTGGACTCGGGCTATCGCTCGATGATGTCGGTGCAATCCAGCCTCGTGATGTACCCGATCTATGCCTATGGCTCTGAAGAGCAGCGCAAGAAATACCTGCCGAAACTGGCCAGCGGCGAATGGATCGGCTGTTTCGGCCTGACGGAACCGGACGCGGGCAGCGATCCGGGCAGCATGAAAACCCGTGCCGAGAAGATCGACGGCGGCTATCGCCTGACCGGATCGAAAATGTGGATTTCCAATGCGCCAGTGGCGGATGTCTTTGTCATCTGGGCCAAATCCGACGCCCATGACGGCAAGATCCGGGGCTTTGTCCTGGACAAGGGCGCCAAGGGCCTGTCAGCGCCCAAGGTGGCCAACAAGCTGAGCCTGCGCGCCAGCGTGACGGGCGAAGTCGTGCTGGAAGGCGTCGAGGTGGGCGAAGAGGCGTTGTTGCCGCATGTTCAGGGACTTAAAGGACCTTTTGGATGTTTGAACCGGGCCCGCTACGGCATTGCCTGGGGCGCGCTTGGCGCGGCGGAGTTCTGCTGGCACGCAGCACGGCAGTACGGGCTGGACCGCAAGCAATTCGGCAAACCCATCGCGCAGACGCAGCTGTTTCAGAAGAAACTAGCCGACATGCAAACCGAAATTGCCCTTGGGCTGCAAGGATGCCTGCGCGTGGGCCGCTTGATGGACGAAGCGCAGGGCGCGCCCGAGATGATCTCGATCCTCAAGCGCAACAACTGCGGCAAGGCGTTGGAGATCGCGCGCATGGCGCGGGATATGCACGGCGGCAACGGGATTTCGGCGGAGTTCCAGGTGATCCGCCACATGCTGAACCTCGAAACGGTGAACACCTACGAGGGGACGCATGATGTCCATGCCTTGATCCTGGGCCGCGCACAGACGGGGTTGCAGGCGTTCTTCTGACCCTTGGCGCGACGAGACGTGGGAAGCCGGGCCAATGGTCCGGCTTTTCAATGGGGTGTGCTCCGGTCTTGAGCATTCTCTTTGCAGAGGGGCAACCGTCTAACCGGACAGACATTAGTCTGATAATCAGTATTAAGTCACTGATTTTACTGGCCTTTTTCTGGTTTAGACCGGGTTACGGCCCCCGGTCAAGCGAAAACTGAAACGCTATATGTAGTACTAGACACACTCGGTAGGGCGGGGCAAGCCCTTACCCTACGTCATGTTGTGATTCAACCCTAGGTTTTCTTGCACCACGGGACGAACGGGCGTGATCCGCCCTTGCCCTTTCGGGCTTGTTTTGAGTCCGGACGGTCTTTGCAAGTGCGTTGCGTGCGCGATGGGTCAGCCAACGAATGAGGCGCCGCTGCGGGCCGCTCATGCAGCGAACGCTTGTTGCCGTCCGTCTTCGTCCCCGAGGACGCAGAAGGGGTTAAGCTGGCGCTTTTCGCGATACCAGTTTTCGAATGTGATTGGTCGCGGGTCGCAAGACGTGACGTATTCTTGCGCCTGATCGGCGTACCAAGTTCTAAACGCCTTTCGAGTTTCCGCCGGTTGGCCTCTGAAGCACTGGCGGCAGACGCGCGCGCCGCCGCAGCGGCTTCGGATTGCCGCGCGTTCTGATCCGATACGGAGTTCCTCCGCCCAGTTGTCGAATTCTTCTTGTCGTCCTTCGGATTCTTCGTCCGGGCCATAGACCAACCTTTCCCAATCTTTTTCATTTTGTTCCACGGACGCGAGTAGGGACGTCCACTGGGGGCAGGGCCGCCCTGTTTCTTCGATCCGCTGTTCATTGATGAGGTACAGCCGGTCGAGGAAGTATTCGCGCAGTTTGCCTTTCGGCCACCAGTAGCCCGAGTAGCCCGGCACGCGAAGTTGCGCTTTGACCGGGACGATCCTTTCCGCCTCAAATTCGTCCAGGCGCTTCTCAAGAAAGCGGAACCCGATAGGCGGTTTCTTGGACATGCGGAAATAGGACGCGGCGTGCTGTTCACTTTGGGTAAAGCGACCAGTCCGCCGGGATTTGACCTCATTGAACTGGTCTTTAAGGGCGTACTTGAGAACGTAGGCCATGCCCGCTTGCGTCGGTTCATGCACATCAACGTGGCCGTGATCCCACATTGACCAGAAGTCGAGTGCTTTCTTTTTGCCGACGCGCGGACCAAGCAGAGCGCGCTTGAAGTAGTCAACCCACTTGCCCAGCGTCGAGATAGGCCGGTCCGCGAATATGACCATGTGCCAATGCACCCGATCTCTTTTCTCGCCTCTTTCGCCCGCGACGATATAACGAATTTCGCCCCGCGCCTGATACTGACGGGCATATTCCTCCCGTAGTCTTTTCAGGAACGTTTGAACGTGCTGATAGCGAAATGCGCGGGCGCCGTCCGGCTTGGAGCCGTCCGGGTTGTTGCGATAGGTGAGGGTGATGAGGAAGGCTTCGGTCGACGTGGCCCTTTCGGCCATCGCCCGAGCCACCCAATCGTTTTTGCGGGTTTTGATGCAGTCATCGCAAACCCGGCAGGCGAACACGTCGCCTTCTGGTGTGGATTGTGGGTCTGTGCACATGGTTTGTTTTGTGTCCGTGTCACTAAATGCATACAGGATCAAGCAGGGGGGGGTTCTGTCCGATTCGTCCCGCCCAGCTACGGGCGGGACTCATCGAGGCCCCATTAAGAAACGGGGCCAAGATATTGTCAGGACGAGCAAATACAGTCGGTGGAATGACCACCAACGGGCGCCTCCGGCGCTGCAAACGGTTGAGTCGTCAACCTTGGCTTAGATTTGCTCTAGGGCGTTCACCCGACAAATCCCGCCTTCGGCGGCCAGCCGAGCTGGTACGATTTGCCGGGACCGCGTGACACCCCCGCAAGCGGGGACCCCCGTCACGCTACGCCTGATAGGTCCGTGCGTCTTGCTGGCCTATTTGCTGAGAAAGGAAGGGATTAGCCTGGATCGTCACCCCCAGCAGCCCCCACGGGGGCGCCATGTCGGCGGGTATAGTCGCGCGCGACGGCGGGCAGCACATCATTGAACCGCGCCCACAACTGCGATGCAGAGGGGACGCGATGTATGCCGCCATTGTCCGCCTTGAGCATGGCGCGATGATCTTCCCAATCCGCCAACTCGATATGGGCGCTATCCACAAAGGCCCAATAGTGCCCATGTTCGAGGGTCACACCGAATTTGTCCGCGACGATGCGAACGCACGCCGCGAGGGTTTCCCAATATTCGGGCGTGACGTCCCAACCCCTTTCCGGGTGGATAATGTCGACCGCCTCGAAAAATTGGTGCGCGGATTGGAAGGGCAAAGCGTTCGTGACCTTGCGGCCACCTGTGACGCGCCCTTTGGCGTAGAGTTCCTGTTGTCGTTCCGGCGAGCGGTAGCATTCGGAAATCTTGGCCGGGTACCCGGCATCTTCCATCGCCTTGACGATTTTTTGTCCGAGGAAAAACATCGGCCCGTTGACGTAGGTGAAGCGGGTTTGCCGCTTATCCACCTGATACCGCTCAAGAACGTGTTGTTGACGGGCGCAGCCCATCAGGTCCGCGATGGTGCGACGGACATAGCCCGCCGCTTCCATTGTTTTCGCCCAAGCACTCATTCCGCCGACACCTCCGGTTCGGCGGTCTCCGGTTCTTCAACAACCGGCGCCGGATCGTCCTGGGGGATTTCGCGCTGAGCGGGCGCCGTGGTCGCGCGTTCGTATTGCGCGAGGCGCTTTGCGAGGCTGTCATTCCGGTCAGCCACCTGCGCGATAAGGCGGCGCATTTGCACCTCGCTTTCCGTCATGCGGGTTGGCGCGAAATCAGGATTTGCGCCGGTTTCGGCGCCGCCTTCTCCGTAGCGCACACGCGCGACGCGCGAGACACCGGGAATAAGCGTGACACCGGGTCCGGCGGCGAGTTGATCGGTCGGGCCGAGCAGGTCGAGGTAATCGCCTGTCGAGTGCTTGCCCGCAGGAATACCCACGGTCCAAAGCACTTCACCGTCAGCGGAGATACCGGAAAGGGAGCCGCCTTCGGGTCCGACCACGGCCCAGCCCCGGATTGCTTCACTGTAATTCATATTCATTTTCCTTGTGAAGGGCAGGGGCTAAGCCCCTGCCGTTGCTTGATTACGCGTCGTTGAACACATCATCGGTTTCGATTGCGGCAAGTTCCTCCACCGGGGTCGGGCCGAAGATCGTCGGGGTATTGATCGTCGCGAGACTGGAGCAGGTGTAGGTACAGACTTCTGCGGCCTGAACCGCGAAGGGATAGTGCCCGAGATCGTTCGGATAGAGGACGCTTTCCGGCGTCACGGACATTGGCACTTCCAGTTGCCAAATGGCCGTTTTGGCCTCGACTGTCGTCGGATCAAGGTGCCGGTTAAACCCGTAGTTCACGTAGGTCCGCCGAAGCCCGTTGTTGCCGACATAGAGCGCAATGGTGTTTTCGTCCGCCGGGTCGCAGTCCGCATCAAGTTCACGGATACGCACCGGCACAGGGTCGATTGCCAATTCATCGGCTGCGAAGTTCTGCGCCTTCCAGCCTTTCGACAAGATCGGATGCGGCTGCGACGCAAGTGTTTCGTCGGGTTTGACGGCGGCGAAAGTGATGAGGATACCGCCAAACTCAGAGGCGGGAATCGGCGCCGTGAAGTCATGGCGCACGACCATATTCGTTTGCGTTTGATCAAGGCTCGCGCCGTCCATTGCGCGGATGGTGGCCGCGTTGAAGGTCTTGCGCTGTTCATAGACGACAAAGGGCTGTCTTCCGGGATCGACGGAAAGCCCGTGCGCGAAACGTGCGACCAGCTCATCACCGAGTTCCGGGTGTTGATCGACCATTTCCCGCATTTGACGGGTAAGTTGATCCATCTTTTCAGCCTGATACATATCAGTGAGGCTGATGGTGCTCGCACCACCCAGGTCAACACGCAAATTCGGGCGGGCATTGTCCTGAGGGTTCGCCTCAAAGATCAATTGCGAACTGGAATTATTGTCAGAAAAACCATTGGCATAGGTTTTGTTCTGGCCGGTTTCGACAACGGTCTGAGCCGTTTCGTTTGTGGTCGCGCCCGCTTTGACGGCGAAGCCCTCGACGTTAAGTACGCCGTCAAACTGGACAGCACCATTGACCCGGTCTTCCGGGTCAAGAACGCCATTCAGGCGGTCCAACACATTTTGACTGATGATAGCGGGCGTGATTGCCGAATTGCCTTTCGGCACCTGCGCCGCATCGACATGTTTGCGGCGCCGAAGATAGTTGACGGCGGCGTTGTGCGCGTGCCGCACAGAGGCGCAGACGTACTTGACGCCCGACACCGGCGAAGGGACGACGCCGAGGCGCTTGGTGATTTCATTTTCCGGTTCCAGCGCATACAGCGCCGTTCCGGCCAGCAGTTTCTGGCGGAGCACCTCGGCATTGCCGGGGTAATCGTTTGTGTCGTCAAATTGAGCGTCGATTGCTTGCAGCGGCACGAACACAGAAATGATTTCGGCTGTAACTTCCGTGATCATGCGGCCCGCGATGGGGTCGAGTTCGTACGTGATCGACTGCGTAACAGAGCCACTTTCGGACCCGACGAAGGGTACGGCCATCACAGGGGCCAGTTTCCCGCCGCGAAAGCGACCCGCGAGCGTGCGGGCTTCACGGCGAATTGCACGCGGCTTCATATATTTATTGAGCATAGCTCATCCTTTCAGATTAGTTTTTGGGTAGGGTAGGGGGGTTAGGTCAGTAGGGCTGACCTAGGGGAGATACCAAGTATTCCCCATTTTCCGCCTCATTTCTTCGGCGTACTTTTCTTTGGCTTTGCGGATTTCCTCGGGACTTTTCCCGCTTTTCCACGCGGGCGGCAGTTCTTCCGTAACAGGAAGCTTGTTCTTTTCCCGGTAAAGCCATTCAGACATAAGACGACTGTCTTTGCGCTTTTCAGCGTCCGTTCCGTAGGTATGACCCACGGAGTCTGAAAAGACGAGCGGCGCCGTTAGCGTGCTGAGAAGCAGATTTTCCCCGATGGCGTCTTCAAAGACTTCCCCAGAGGAAAACGCCCCGGAGCCTCGAAAGTCCTTTCCGAACATCGAGAACCGGGGCGCAATATTCTTGTTGAGTTCTGACGGTCCGTCCGGCCTCAGTTCCCAATCAGGACCAGCAGGTTTAGCAGCGCCAGCAGGAGCAGCACTCCCACCAGACTGCCGACCACCCACGCCAGAACCAGCTTGACGATTTCCATTGTAAATCCCCGGTACGTTCGGGGCCAGTTTAACCTCCTCGCGCAGGGCTTCAAGCCTTTGGCGCTCGACTTCGAGTTCCGCTTTCTGCATGTCGAGTTGGGCTTTTTCCGAAAAGCCGTCCGAGATAGCGGCACCGGCGCGAGCGATAGCATCGCCCATAAGGCCGGGGCCGGTAGGAAGAGTGCCCGCAAGCCCGGTCGGGCCAGCGAACACAAGGGGGTTGAACCCAGCTTTTTCCGCGCCGTACCTGATCCAGCCTGGACGCTGTTTGTCAAGGCTCTTTTGAAGCCCGATTTGCTGGCCGACCGGGTCAGGCCCGCCGAACAGCCCACCAAGCAGGGACGACCCCGCGCTAATGAGGGAACCAGTAACAAACGGATCCATCAGCGACGCGCCGCCCAGCTAACAGCCAGATCACCCATGATAAGGCCAAGCGCGGTCGAGGCTATCACGAATTGGTTGACCAATTCGGCATCCGCCCCGTAGCCGATGAGGAAGGCGCCAATGGCAGTGCCAAGGCGCCGTGCGAGGGGGTAAGCAATCTCTTTGATCAGTGCTTTTTGCACGGCCTCTCTCTCCTTTAGGTTGAAAAAGGCCGATAATCAGTATTATGTAAATAATTGATGCAGGGCGAAACTGCCCCGCATCCGGTTTTCCAGCTTCATTCGTCCGTGTAGCCCGCGATCTTGCGCCAATCTCCGACGATCGGCCCTTCGGTCGATGTCGGGTTCTTGGGATCGAATCCTCCGATCGCCTTCTTCGCCTCTGTCCGACGTTTCTTGACGATCCCGTCCCGCTCCGCCTTGGCCCGGGTCCAGGGATCGCCATTCTTCTTGTCCCAGTAGTCGCCGCTCTTGTAACCCGTCCAGTGATCAAAGACCTCGTACTGCGGGGTCGTGGTGCCCTTGGCCGTGTGACAACCGTTTGGCGTGCAAACGTCAGATCCCTGATTGTAGATCGTGTGATCGAGAACCTCGACCGAGTTCTCGATATCGTTCAGCATGTCGTAGTACGTCTTGGTCACATGATCCGCGAAACGCTCGGCATGGCTTTTGCGGGACATGGTGTAGCTGGACTTCAGGACGTCGCCATCCTCGCCCACGTCGACCTCGGCCTGGATCGTATCGATCAGCAAAACCGTGCTCCCGGCCAGCTGGTAGACCGGCAAACCGGCCTTGCGGAACCGCTTTTCCTCGAGCGGGCCGATGACGTCCGCGGCGAACTTTTCCTGCCAGTCATCGAGAAGTCCAAGCAGAGTGTCACGGTCGCGCCCGCTGGCGCGCATGGGAATGAATTCATCCTCCAGCCAACCCCGGAAACCGTTTACATGGCCGTTGATCTGGCTGATCACCGATCCGTCGATCTCTTGTTTGAACATCTCGTGAAGCTTCTTGTAGACCTCGCTGAAATAGGACGGCACGTCCTCGGGTCCGAAGATCGACTCGTATATCTTGTCGCCGATCTTTTCGCCAATCTTCGCCGCGATCTTGGAGGCGATTGCGCTCGCCGCTTCGAGAGCAAGGTCGTCGATACCGGCGATCATGGGGCTGACGACAGCGCCGGTGTCGGGGCTGTCTGGCTGAAAATACCGCTCATCCCGCACCAGCCTGCCGTCGATAATCCGGACTTCAGGGAACAGAATGGTCAACTCGGCCTGGTTTGTTGTCCGCACCAAAGCCCCGGTGCCGGCGGCGATGTCGCCCAATGGCGCAGTCAGGTAGGTAAACCGTTCGCTCTGGATGGTTTCTCCCGGCAGTCTCGGAATTTCCGCCGAAGCCTCGAAACGCGCGCAGCGCATCGCTGTCTCAAAATCTGCGGCCTGGTCTTCGGGTATATCCGGCAGCCCATCTTCGGGCATCAGCGCCAAGTCCGGATGATCCTGATGAACAAGCGCGGCCTGCGTACTGGGCGCAAGGATGGACTGTTCATCGGCCTCTTTGTGGATTGCCGAAAGCTTGGCCGAAACATAGGTTTCCGGATCGTCTGCAAATACTTTGGTAAACAAGAAACGCATAATAACCCCTTTCCTATAAGTTGAATTTCCAGCCTAGTCTGGTGCTTGAGAGGCTGACAAGCCTTTTCCAAACGCGCATTCGGATACACCAGACCCGAGTTCCTTTTGAAATCGGCTGCAATCAGGGATTGTTTGGCCTGAGGCGGTTTCGCAACTGCGCCCCGACTTTGGTGGGTCGATCCGGTCGGGCGACTGGACAGGTCGACCGGCATGCTTTTACCACCGGGCCAAAGCCCGGAGACCAATCAATGACCTCGATCCTTGTCCTCAACGGACCAAATCTCAACCTGCTGGGCACCCGCCAGCCAGAGATCTACGGCCACACGACGCTGGCCGATGTCGAGGCGATGAGCGTCGAACACGGCAAGGCGCGCGGGGTCGATGTGGTCTGCGCCCAGTCGAACCACGAGGGCGCGCTTGTGACCCACATCCAGGACGCGCGCGGCACCCATGCCGGTATCGTCCTGAACGCGGGTGCCTACACCCACACCTCGATTGCCATGATGGACGCCATCAAAGGGGCCGAAATGCCCACTGTCGAACTGCATCTGTCGAATGTTCACGCGCGCGAGGAATTCCGGCACAGGTCCTTTATCGCGCCTGTCGCAATCGGAGTGATAGCGGGTTTCGGCGCAAACGGGTATAAACTGGCCATAGACGCCCTGCTCGGCTACCTGGAGACCCGGTGATGACACCTGAACTGCGAGACTACCTGATCGAGGTGACAAATGCCGAAGAGGTTCAGGACCTCTGGGAAAAGCACTGCGCCAAGATGGACAGCTACGGCTTTGACAGGTTGCTTTACGGGTTCACGCGTTTTCTGACGGCGACAAGTTTCGGCGACCCGAACGATTTCATCGTGCTGACCAACCATACGCCCGCCTATCGCAAAGGGTTTGTCGAGGACGGGCTGTATCGCCACGCTCCGATGGTTCGCTGGGCGCTGGAGAACGCGGGCCACTGCAGCTGGCGCGTCATGGTCGAACAGATCAACAAGGGTACGCTTGACGACAAGGCCGCCAAGGTCGTGGCCTTCAACCTGCAGCACAAGGTGCACGCAGGCTATACGATCAGCTTCCAGTCGGTCTCGCACCGGGCCAAGGGGGCGATCTCTCTGACCACGCGGGCCGAGATGAACCAGGATGAGGCAGACGCGATCTGGGCAGAGCACGGTCAGGACATCGTCCTGTTGAACAACCTCGTGCATCTCAAGATCCTGACCCTGCCCCTGCCCCTGTCCGGTCAGAACCTGACACCGCGCCAGCGCGAGGCGCTGGAATGGGTTGGCGATGGCAAGACCATGCAGGATATCGCGCAGATCATGGGGCTGACACAGGCCACCATCGAAAAACACCTGCGCCTGGCGCGTGAGACGCTGAACGTGGAAACCACGGCCCAGGCCGTCGCCAAGGCCGCGTTTCACAACCAGATGTACATTCTCGAAGCACAATAAGCGCCAACTCCGGGAAACCACGCAGATGCAAGGCGTTAGCGCGTTGCATCTGCGTGACTCTCGCGTGAATTTTTCCCTTTTACTCTTTGGTCAGGAAATCCGTACTTCCTTAACCTCGGGTAAATTGCGAATGTTCAAGCGTTCCGTGAGTGGTGGCTTTGGCCATGGAACGAAGGGGCCGCAACCCGCGTATTACCGGGCCCTGCGGAACCTCCGGTGCAAGCCGGGCGCTGGTACGACGGGGGCAATTATCGCCTTCCGTCGGCCAGCATCCTTTCGGGGTCCCTGGATCTCATCCCCAATGTCTCAACCGGGGGCCCCGAATTCCTCTTCACATTCAACTTAAGCGTGACATACGCCGCGTACAAGCAACGTGCCCGCGGATACTCCGTACCGGCGAGGCACCGCTCATCAGCGCCGCGTTTCCTGCAACAAGGACATGAAAAAGGCGCCGAACATCTGTCCGGCGCCCCTGTCGATTCGCAAGGACAGGCACGCGCCCTGCCCTTTCTGGACTGATTCAGCCCTGAACGGCTTTCGCGACCTCGGCTGCGAAATCCTCTTCTTTCTTCTCGATGCCTTCGCCGACCTGCAGACGAACAAAGCCGACGATCTCGGCCCCGGCGTCCTTGGCGGCCTGCTCGACGGTCTTGTCGGTGTCCAAGGCAAAAGCCTGGCCCAGCAGGGTCACTTCGGCCATGAATTTCTTCATGCGGCCGATGATCATCTTCTCGATCACGGCGTCGGGCTTGCCCGATTCCTTGGCGATGTCGATCTGGACCTGCTTTTCCTTCTCGACAACAGCCGGATCCAGCGAGGCTTCGTTCAGCGCGGCGGGGTTCATGGCTGCGATGTGCATGCCAACCTGCTTGCCGAACTCTTCCGAGCCGCCTTTCATGGCGACCAGAACACCGATCTGACCCATGCCGTCAGTGGCGGCGTTGTGGACGTAGGCGGCCACAACGTCACCTTCGACAGCGGCCATGCGGCGCAGCGACATGTTCTCGCCGATCTTGGCGACGGCGTCGGTGATGCGCTCGTTCACGGGCTTGCCGCCCATGTCCGCATCTTTCAGCGCCTCGACATCCGCCACGTTCAGCGCGGTTTCGGCGATGCCGGCAACCATTTGCTGGAACTCTGCGTTCTTGGCGACGAAATCGGTTTCCGAGTTGACCTCGACGGCCACGCCCTTGCCACCGTCGACCTTGACGGCCACCAGGCCCTCTGCGGCGGTACGGCCGGATTTCTTGGCCGCCTTGGCCAGGCCCTTGGTGCGCAGCCAGTCGATGGCCGCGTCGAAATCGCCGTCGGTTTCGGTCAGCGCCTTCTTGGCGTCCATCATGCCTGCGCCGGTCATTTCGCGCAGTTCTTTCACCTGTTTTGCAGTGATCGCCATGTCTTGGCTCTCCTCATCATCTTTTTGCAGGAGGTCGGGTGGCCCCGGCCCCCAGGGAATTCCCCGGGCCTTGGCCACCCCTCATGTCACGGGCCTGTATCGTTTTTGCGACACGGGTCCGCGGGATCAGCTCTCGGCGGTCCCGGCGGTTTCGGCCAGTTCTTCGGTCGGCGCTTCCTCGAGCGCGCCCAGGTCGATGCCGGCTGCTTCCATCTGGCCGGTCATGCCGTCCAGCGCGGCGCGGCTGACGAGGTCGCAGTACAGCGCGATGGCGCGGGCCGCGTCGTCGTTGCCGGGGATGATGTAGTCGATGCCATCGGGCGAGCAGTTGGTGTCGACAATGGCCACGACCGGGATGCCCAGCTTGTTGGCTTCGGCGACGGCCAGCGCTTCTTTCTTGACGTCGATGACGAACAGCATGTCCGGAACGCCGCCCATTTCACGGATCCCGCCCAGCGACGCCTGCAGCTTGGCCTGGTCACGCTCCATGTGGAGGCGCTCTTTCTTGGTGAGGCCCTCGGCGCCACCTTCCATCTGCTCATCGATCTCGCGCAGGCGGTTGATCGACTTCGACACGGTCTGCCAGTTGGTCAGCGTGCCGCCCAGCCAGCGGTGGTTCATGTAGTATTGGGCGCATTTCTCGGCGGCTTCAGCGATCGGCTGAGCGGCCTGACGCTTGGTGCCGACGAACAGCACACGGCCGTTCTTGGCCACACATTCGCGGATGGCGTTCAGAGCAGCGTCCAGCATCGGGACGGTCTGCGTCAGGTCCATGATGTGGATGCCGTTGCGCGCACCGTAGATGAACTCGCCCATGCGGGGGTTCCAGCGCTGCGTCTGGTGGCCAAAGTGAACGCCAGCTTCCAGCAGCTGACGCATGTTGAACTCGGGAAGAGCCATGCCTTCTATCCTTTCCGGTTTAAATCCTCGGCGGGGGATCAAGGCAGATGCCTCAACCGGTGGACCTTTGGGGATGTCTGTCCAATAGGCCCGCCCCCGCCTGCGGGGTTCGTGGCGGTGCCATTACAGCGCTTTCACCACGGGCGCAAGGCACAAAGGGCCACCGGGGCTGCGGGTCAGCGAAAGATCCCGTCAAGAAAGCCCCAGCCGCTGTCGTCCTCGATGGCGATAGGGTCGGAATACCCGCCCGTCAGGTAACCGGTGAACCCGTCGTCGACGTCCATCTGACGCAGGATCAGCGTGCCATATTCAGACGGCCAGCCGACACGCAAGGCCTGCGTCCCATCGGGCAAAGCGCCGGTCAGGAACAGCCGGGATTCCCTTGGAAGCGAAATGTCGGGGATCTCGTCGACCTGAACCTCTGTCACGCGCAGCGCGACGGCGGTTCCGTCCACCTGGATCGTCACCTTGTCCAGCACGTCCCCGGTGTCCGCCTCGATGCGCTTTCGGAAGGCCTCGGCCGGCAATGCGCGCAATTGGTCGACGGCGTCCGAACGATCAGTCTCGTTGGTGTCTTCGACACCTTCAAGGTCGATCCCGGCCAGCACCGGCTCCATGCTCATACGCAGGACCAGAGATACGCGACCGTCCTCTGTCGTGAGATCGGCGATTGCCGGACGCACCTCATGGGCCTGAACCGCGCCAAGCGGCGCCATGAAGGCCAATACTGTCAGAAAGCCGCGTATCACCGGATGCATCCTCACCTGCTGCACGGCATCAAGATGACGCGTTCCTGTCTCAGATCAAGCGATCATATGCGGCGGGCGAGCCAGGTCTGCTATACCCGGTGGTGTCGCGGGCGGTGAACAAAACACCGCCCTGCCCCATCATGATCAGCCCAGAGCGTAGCCGGCACCGCGCACCGTGCGCAGCGGGTCGTTGCCGCCATGCTGGCACAGCGCCTTGCGCAGGCGCCCGATATGTACGTCCACGGTGCGGGTGTCGACATAGATGTCACGCCCCCAGACCCGGTCGAGCAACTGTTCGCGTGACCAGACCCTGCCCGGCTTTTCCATGAACGTCGTCAGCAGACGGAACTCCGTCGGCCCCAGTTTCAGCGGCTTGCTGCCGCGCGTCACGCGGTGCGTCTCGCTGTCGAGAACGATATCCTCGTATTCCAGCCGCAGACCGGCGGCGGCGGGACGTGCGCGGCGCAGCTGGGCGCGCACCCGGGCCATGAGCTCGATCACCGAGTAGGGTTTGACCACGTAGTCATCCGCCCCGGTCTCCAGCCCGCGGACCCGGTCCACCTCTTCGGACCGGGCCGAAAGCATGATGATCGGCACGCTGCGCGTCTCGGGGCGCGTCTTGATTTGGCGGCAGACCTCGATCCCCGAGACATTGGGCAGCATCCAGTCCAGGACGATGATGTCCGGGCTTTCCTCGTCGATCAGCACCAGCGCCTCTTCGCCGTTCTCGGCCCGTGTGACGCGGAACCCTTCGGCTTCGAGATTGTAGGTCAGGACCTCACGCTGTGCGGCTTCATCCTCGACCACCAGGACTGTCGGCTGATCTGCGGCCATGTGCTCAATCTCCGTCCACGTCCATATCCGGCGCCAACCCGGCATCCGAGGATGTCCGGTCAGCCTTTACCCTGGGTTCATCCGGCTTGCGGCCGGAGGTCAGGAAGACCACCTGTTCCGCGATCGAGGTCACGTGATCCCCCATGCGCTCGATGTTCTTGGCGATGAAATGCAGGTGCATGCAGGCGGTGATGTTGCGCGGATCTTCCAGCATGAAGGTCAGGAATTCGCGGAACAGCGTGTTGTACATCTGGTCCACATCCAGGTCACGCTCGATCACGTCCTCGGCCAGGGCTTCGTCCCGCTGGATATAGGCGTCCAGCGCGTCCTTGAGCATCAGTTCGACCTCGCGCGCCATGCGGCGCAGAGACGTCGCGGTGCCGCCGATGGGCTGCATCTGGACCAGCACGCCGGTCCGCTTGGCGATGTTCTTGCTGAGATCCCCCATGCGTTCCAGGTTGGCGGACATGCGCATGACCGAAAGGACCACGCGCAGGTCAGAGGCGATCGGCGCGCGCAGCGCGATCACCCGGGCCGCCTCTTCGTTCAGGCTCTCTTCCAGGGCGTCGATGGCGGCATCGTCCCGGCGCACTTTTTCGGCCAGTTCCTCGTCGCGGGTTTCCAGCGACTTGGCGGCTTGCAGAATGGCGACCTCGACAAGGCCCCCCATCTTCATGATCTGCGCCTGCACCCCTTTGAGATCGCGGTCAAAGGCGCTGGCGATATGTTGCTTGAGTTCAGACATTAGCCGATCCGTCCCGTGATGTAGCTTTCCGTCCGGCTGTCCACCGGGTTGGTGAAGATCTTGCCGGTGTCGCCGAATTCCACGAGGTTGCCCAGGTGGAAGAAGGCGGTCTTTTGGCTGACGCGCGCGGCCTGTTGCATCGAGTGGGTCACGATGACGACCGAGTAATCCTGCCGCAGTTCGTCGATCAGTTCCTCGACCTGGCTGGTGGCAATCGGATCAAGCGCCGAACAGGGTTCGTCCATCAGCAGGACCTCGGGTTCGGTGGCAACGGCGCGGGCGATGCACAGACGCTGTTGCTGGCCGCCCGACAGCCCCGTGCCCGGCGCGTCCAGCCGGTCCTTGACCTCGTCCCAGATGGCGCCACGGCGCAGGCTCTTCTCGACGATCTCGTCCAGGTCGGCCTTGTTCTTGGCAAGGCCGTGGATGCGCGGACCGTAGGCGATATTGTCGTAGATCGACTTCGGAAAGGGGTTGGGCTTTTGAAAGACCATGCCGACCTTGGCGCGCAGCTGGACCGGGTCGACCCGCTTGTCGTAGATGTCCTCGCCGTCGATCGAGATGTCGCCCTCGACGCGGCAGACGTCGATGGTGTCGTTCATCCGGTTCAGGCAGCGCAGGAAGGTCGACTTGCCGCAGCCCGACGGGCCGATGAAGGCGGTGACGGTCTTGTCTTCGATGTCACAGTCCACGTCCTTGATAGCGTGGGTGGTGCCGTAATAGACCTGCACCTTGCGGGCGCTGATCTTGATGTCCTGCTGGTCCACGTCTCTCTCCGTATGCGGTGCGTCGTACATAGTTACTCTCTCCTAGATCCGCTGCCCGAACCTTACCAGCGACGCTCGAAGCGGCGGCGCAGAATGATTGCGATGATGTTCATGGTCAGCAGGAAGATCAGCAGGATGATGATACCGCCCCAGGCCTTTTCGTAAAATGCCTGATCGGCGCGCGCGGCCCAGGTGTAGATCTGGGCGGGCATGGCCGAATTCGGGTCGGTGAACCCGCCGATGAGGCCATCGGGATAGCCACGGGCGACAAAGCCGACCATGCCGATCAACAGCAGAGGTGCGGTTTCCCCCAGGGCCTGCGCCAGGCCGATGATGGTCCCGGTCAGGATGCCGGGCATGGCCAGCGGCAGGACGTGGTGGAACACGGACTGCATCTTGGAGGCGCCAACCCCCAGTGCCGCGTCCCGGATCGAGGGCGGCACCGCCTTCAGCGAGGCGCGGGTCGAGATGATGATCGTCGGCAGGGTCATCAACGTCAGGACCAGGCCACCAACCAGCGGCGCGGATTGCGGCAGGTGCATGAACTGGATGAAGACGGCCAGGCCCAGGATGCCGAAGACGATGGAAGGCACGGCGGCAAGGTTCGAGATATTCACCTCGATTATGTCCGTCCAGCGGTTCTGCGGCGCGAATTCCTCAAGATAGATCGAGGCGGCGACACCGATGGGCAGCGACAGGAACAGCACCACCAGCATCATGAAGAACGAGCCCACGACAGAGGCCCCGATCCCGGCGCCGCCGGGGTTGTCCACGCCAGAGTCTGCCCCGGTGATGAAGCCCCAGTTAAAGGTTGTGTGAACAATGCCCGCCTCGGCAAGCGCATCGACAAGGTCCAGATCGGCCAGCGTCAGAAAGCGGCTGTCCTGCAGGGTTTCGCGCTGGACGCGGCCCTTGAAGTACCCGTCGACGCGCGAAGCGGCGTTCAGCTTGAAGGCCACTTCCTCGTCCAGCTGATCGGGGTTGGCGGTGTAGTATTCACGCAGCGTGCCGCCGATCTTGCCCATGATCCGTTCGATGGCCGCCTCGTCAAAGGCCACCTGCACGTTCTCGGCCTCCAGCTTTTGCTGCAGGGCGGTGATGAAGTAGCCCGAATAGGCCTTGGTCTTGAACAGCTGACCCTCGGCCTCGTCGAACTGTGCCTGCGTCAGGGTAAAGTTGACGTCGACCACGGTAGTGGTGAAGGCCGGCAGGCCCGACCGCACGATCGAGAAGGCCAGGACAACAAGGAAGAACAGGCCGGTGGCGATGGCGGCGATCCCGTAGGCCTGGAACCGCTTTTCCGACGCATTGCGCTTTTTGGTGCGCGCATCCTCGGTCATCAACGAAGTCTTGGCCCGGCGCGGTTGGGGCGTATCCATGCTTGCGTCGGTCATTAGTCGTACTGCTCCCGGTATTTGCGCACGATGTAGAGGGCGAAGACGTTCAGCCCCAGCGTCATGATGAAGAGGGTCATGCCCAAGGCGAAGGCCACCAGCGCCTCGGGCGAGGCAAAGTCGCTGTCGCCGGTCAGCTGGCTGACGATCTTGGCGGTCACTGTGGTCATGGCCTCGAAAGGGTTGAGGCTGAGCCGCGCGGCGGCCCCTGCCCCCAGCACCACGATCATGGTTTCTCCGATGGCCCGCGAGGTCGCCAGCAGAACGGCGCCGACGATCCCCGGCAAGGCGGCGGGCAGGATAACCTGCTTGATGGTTTCGGACTTGGTGGCGCCCAGCCCGTAGGACCCGTCACGCATCGCCTGCGGCACCGCGTTGATGATGTCATCGGACAGAGAGCTGACGAAGGGGATCAACATGATGCCCATGGCCAGGCCGGCGGTGACGACGGCGCGCTGCCCGCTCATCCAGCCAGTGCCGTCGGGGCCGAAGGCGCTCAGCAGCATCGGGCCGATGGTCAGCAGCGCGAAGAGGCCGTAGACAATAGTCGGGATACCGGCCAGCACCTCCAGCATCGGCTTGGCAAAGCTGCGCACCGGCTTGGAGGCATATTCGGACAGGTAGACGGCGGCAAACAGCCCGATCGGCACCGCCACGATCAGAGCCACCAGAGAGATGTAGAAGGTGCCCCAGAGCAGCGGCAGAACGCCCAGCTCGGACCCGCCGCCAAAGGAAGGCGACCAGGTCAGCGAGCCAAAGAACTCGGAGGCCGGGTACAGGCGGAAGAACTCGATGGTGTTGAAGATCAGTGAGAGGACGATCCCGACCGTAGTCAGCACCGCGATGGAGGCCGCGGCGATCAGCAGCGCCAACACGCTTTTCTCGACGACGTTGCGGGCGCGAAAGTCCTTGTTGGTCTCACGCAGGCCCCAGAAGATGCCCAGCAGCGCGATCAGGATCACCACACCGGACATGATCATGTTGCCGGTCGCGTTCATCACACGGTATTTCTGCGCCGCGCGCAGCACGGGCTGGGTGATCTGGGTGGTCACGATCTGGCCCGCCTCCTTGAGGCGGGTGGTCACATCGGTGAAATCTGCGCGGGCGTTGCGGGCGAACTCTTCGGAAATCGCCCCCAGGGCGACCGCATTGTCCAGGCCGTCCGCCGCGCGGCGCACTTCGGCCAGTACAAGGCCCCGGCTGGATCCGTCGGCGACCGCGCTGTCCGGGATCATGCCGGAGACGACGCTGTTGACATAGAAGGGCTGGGCCACCAGCCAGACGACCATCAGCAGAATGGCCGGAACGGCGGCCTTCAGCGCCACGTTCGAGCCATAGTAGGTCGGCAGCGAGTGCAGATGCCGACGGTCGCCTCCGGCGCTTTGCATCGCGCGGGTCCGGCCGAGGATGAACCCGGCGACCGCCAGCGCAAGCACGATCACGATGAGCCAGATAACAGGCATGTGCCCCCCGAAGTCAGGAATAGTTGAAAAGGTCCTAAAAGAATGGGGGGCGGCGGAATATGCCGCCCCCGCAGGCGTCAGGTGCAATCAACCCGGAAGGGTGGATTACATGCCTTCGCCCATCACGACTTCGTCGGCGACCATCTGCTGGGTCTTGGCCAGCTCGGGGTCGGACACCAGGCCATAGTTGGCGAGCGGGCCGGAGGGGCCGGCCAGTTCGTCGGCGATGAAGAACTGGGCGTATTCCTTCAGGCCGGGGATCACGCCGATGTGGGCTTTCTTGACGTAGAAGAACAGCGGGCGCGACACCGGGTATTCACCCGAGGCGATGCTTTCGGTCGTGGGCTCGACGCCCGACATGGTGGCGACCTTCAGCTTGTCGGTGTTGTTCTCGTAGAACGCCAGGCCGAACACGCCGATGCCGTGGGCGTTGGCGTCGATCGAGGCGAGGGTCTCGGTATAGTCGCCGTCGATGTCGACCGAACGACCGTCGGTGCGGACCATCAGGCAGGCGTCTTCGGCGTCGTCTTCGGACATGCCGGCCGCGATCATCGCGTCATAGGCGCCCGTAGCTTCACAGCCTGCCGCGATCACTTTTTCCTCGAACACTTCGCGGGTGCCGTGCTTGGTGCCCGGGATAAAGGCGAGGATCTCGGCGTCCGGCAGATCGGCGTTGAACGCGTTCCACGTGGTGTAGGGGTTGTCGACCAGCTCGCCGTCGACCACAACCTTCGGCGCCAGGGCGTTGAAGATGTCGGAGGGGGTGAAGGCGTTGAAGGCCGGGCCGTCTGCCTGCGAGGCGAAGACGATGCCGTCATAGCCGATGCGGACTTCGATGATGTCGGTCACACCGTTTTCGGCGCAGGCCTTGATCTCTTTTTCGCGGATGGCGCGCGACGCGTTGGCGACGTCGATGGTGTTTTCGCCCACGCCTTCGCAGAAGCGCTTGAGGCCAGCCGAGGAGCCGCCCGATTCAACGACCGGCGTCGGGAAGTCGGTGTTGGCACCGAAAGCTTCTGCAACGATCTATGCATAGGGCAGAACGGTCGAGGAACCGGCAACCTGGATGTTGTCACGGGCAACGGCTGCGGTGGCCGAAACGGCTGCGATCGCCAGGGTCGAGGCGGTCAGTTTAGCGAATGTCATGGATAGCTCCCTGAGCTTAGGAATCAGTCATCCCCACGATGACCTTGGTCCGGACGGCTAAAGGCCCCGCGCTATAGTTTTGTGACGCCTGGGTAACAGTTTTATGACATGCCCTGAATCGCCCGCGACATCTCGCTGGTTACGCTAGGGCAACTCGGCACTCACGGGTTTCACGCTCTATCGGCACAACCATGTGGCGTATTCCTGCCCGTGCAATTTCGAACCGCAAGGTGGAGACAAAACGGAAAATGCCGAAAATGCGCCGCTGGACCGCCAGATTTTGCCGCTATCCCGGTTCGCGCGAACAGCGGCAAGCCGAATCATCGAGGGTGAGGCCGAAGCGAGTCGCGGGCCGATGAATTTGGCAGGCACAGGAGAAAAGCCAATGAGTTCAACGATCCGCATCCACAGACTGCCCGGTCATACGATCCGGGTAGAACCGGCACCGGTGGCGCGCCGGTGGATGGACAAGACCGCGAATCGATTTGCCTATCGCTGCCTGCCGCTCAACATCGCCAATTCTCATGGCTGGCAGGTGCTCTGCCCATCGGGATTCCGGGTGCGTATGATCGGGGATGACGACAGGCCGAAACTGGAGTTCGAATACGACGAGCCGGACACTCCCCCGGCGGTTTCCCATTTCGGCCACGGCATCCTGACTTTCCACATCGGCGCGGTGTTCGAAACCGATCCGGGCCATGCGCTGTATCTGACGGGACCGGTCAACTGTCCAAAGCAGGGTATCATGCCCCTCAGCGGCATCGTCGAGACCGACTGGCTCCCCTTCACCTTCACGATGAACTGGCGCCTAATGTTCAGGCAGGCCTGGATCCGTTTCGAGAAGGACGAGCCCTTCTGCATGTTCTTCCCGGTTCGACTGGCCGAGATCGAAGAAACCCGGATCGAAATCGGCGAGTTGGCCGATACGCCCGACCTCGCCTCGCGCGTCTCATCCTTTGCCGAAAGCCGGAAAACCTTCATCGAGGAGCAGAAGACCCGCCTAGATGCTGGCAGCAATTGGCAGAAACACTATTTCCGAGGCCGCGCACCGCAGGGCGCGGCACAGACACATTACACCAGCCTCAAGCTCGCAAGCCCCGTAGAGCGCAAGAAAGCCGACTGACAGGGGCAGCCGGGCCCGTACCGGATCACCCCACGGGCAGGGTGATCGTGAACCGGGTCCCCTGCTCCTTTTCGCTGTCGATCCGCAGCCGCCCGCGGTGGCGGTTCACGATGTGCTTGACGATGGCAAGACCCAATCCCGTGCCGCCCATCTCGCGCGAGCGATGGCTGTCGACACGGTAGAACCGTTCCGTCAGGCGCGGCAGGTGGATTGGATCTATGCCTGCGCCGCTGTCCTCGACCACCAGCGTCACCCCCTGCCCCTGAAGACGCGGGATGTAATCTGGGGCGGTCAGGCGCACCGTGACCGTGCTGCCCTTGCCGCTGTACTTGATGCCGTTCTCGACCAGATTGGTCAGCACCTGCCGCAACTGGTCCTCGTCCGCGGCAACCACGACGCGTTGCCCCTCCGGCAGGTCATGGGCCAGCCTCACGTCATTATTCTCGGCCATCGGGGTCAGGCTCTGGATCGTGGACAAGACCAGCTCTGCCAGATCCAGACGCGAGGTCGGGCGCACGCGCTCTTCGGCTTCGACCCGGCTCAAGGACAGAAGATCGCCGACAAGGCGGTTCATCCTGTGGGCCTCGGCTTCCATGATGTTGAGGAACCGCTGCTGTCCGGCGGGATCGTTCCGGGCCGGGCCTTTCAGGGTTTCGATGAACCCGATCAGCGCGGTCAGCGGCGTGCGCAGTTCGTGGCTGACGTTGGCGACGAAGTCGCGCCGCATCTGCACCAACTGATGCGCGTGGGTCACGTCCTCGAAGCAGACAAGGACGCCGCCGCCAGTGGGCAGGTCCACCGGCCGGACGGAGACGCGAAAGGTGGTGTCCTGACGCCCGTCGTTGCCAAGGTAGTCGGTGGCGCGCGGCGCCCGGTCGCGCAGACAGTTCTCGATCGCGTCCAGAAGTTGCGGCTGGCGCAGGGCGGTCAGGAAATGCCGCCCCCCGATGCCCGCCCCCAGAAGGGCGCGGGCCGGTTCGTTCGCTGCCGCGATCCGTTCGTCGCTGCGGATCACCAGAGCGGGCATTGGCACCGCGTCCACGAAACCGGCGACGAAGTCGGACATCAGGCAGCGCCTCGTGCGGCGGCCAGCCCGTCGCCGAAACAGGCTATCAGCGCTTCAGGATCTTCAAGCCCCACGGAAACCCGGAAGAACCCCTCGGACACGCCCATCTTGGCGCGCGCCTCGGGCGTCAGGGCCCGGTGCGAGGACGAGGCCGGATGCGACAGCGTGGTGCCGACGTCACCCAGGGTGGGCGCAAAGGCGATACCGCTCGCGGCCTCGGCAAAGGCATTGGCCGCCGCGCGCCCGCCCTCGATCTCGAAACTGACCATGTGGCCGCCCTGCCCCTTGAGCAGCGATTGCGCGCGCGCCGCATCGGGATGATCGGGACGGGTGGGATAAAGCACACGTTTCACGCCTTCGGCGCCCGAAAGGTAATCCGCCAGCCGTTGCGACGTGTCCTGCGCCCGCGCGTAGCGCAGCGCAAAAGTGGCCAGGCCACGTTCGGCCAGCCAGCAATCAAAGGGGCTGGGCGTCATGCCCGTCGTGACGGCAAAGATGCGCATCCGCTCGGCCAGCGCCGGGTCCTTGGCGGCCACCCATCCAAGGGTGGCGTCGGAATGGCCGGCCAGCAACTTGGTCACGGAATGCAGCACGATGTCCGCCCCGTGTTCAAAGGGCCGGATGCCCAGCGGCGTGGTAAAGGTGTTGTCCACCACCAGCAGTACCCCACGCTCGGCGCAGACCTCTGCCACCGCGTCCAGGTCGGCAATGCGGATCGTCGGGTTCGAGACCACCTCGATCAGCACCAGCCGGGTTTCCGGGCGGATCGCCTCTGCAACGGCCTTGGCATCCGTGGCATCCACCAGCGAGGTCGCGATTCCCAGCCGCGGCAGATCCTCGGCCATCATGCGCAGCGACCGGCCATAGAGCTGGTCGGCGCCGATCACATGATCGCCGGTCTTGCACAGCCCCAGCAGGACCGCGCTGACCGCCGCCATGCCGGACCCGACCACCAACCCGCCGCTGGCCCCTTCCAGGGCGTCGATGCGTTGTGCCAGGACATCAGCATTGGGGTGCCCCTCACGCGCGTAGGTATAGCCGGTTTCGCGGCCTTCGTACTGCGAGTCCAACTCGTCCGGCGAAGCCGAGGCATAGACCACCGAAGGGGCAATCGGAGAAACCACCGGCGTGGAAAGCGACGCGGGCCAACCGGCTGGACGTTGCAGGGTTTTTTTCATGTCTCACGGTTCCTTCTGTCTGCGCCGGCGATGCTTAGCCCATCGTCCCGGCGCCGTCGATAGCCCCGGAAAGCCATCGCAATCCATCTTCGCAAGACACGCACACACTCCAGAATTCGTTCCCCCTATCCCAATGCAGAATTGACCGCTACGTCCAAGCCTGTATCAGAACCGTCGGCCTCCGGGGTCGGGGGCTCAGTAGTCAGGAAGCAGGTCATGTGGACACCAAAGCCAGAGGTGGACGACATCGTCTCGGAAACGGATCCGCAGGCCGAGGCGATCTACCAGGCCTGCCTGGACCGCATCAACGTGCTCTTCTGGGCGCGCGACTGGGACCAATTGGCCGACTCGATCGCGATTCCCAACCGGATCAGCGCCCCTGACACGGAACGCGTCTTTGCCACGCATGACGAGTGGATTGTCAATGCAAAGGCCGCGCGCGAGACATTTGCCCAGATCGGCGCCACGGAATACCACCGGCTTTGCCGGGCGGCCCGGTTCACCGATGACGCCCGCGCTTTCATCGTCGGCCTGCACGAGACCTATATCCTGCGCGGATCGGCCTTTGCGATCCCCGCGTATCGCGCCTTCATGCACATGCGCCTGTGCGACGACGGCACCTGGCGGTCGCACGGCCTCCATTCCGAACAGCGCGAAACGACCCTGCCGACGATTCACGCCGACCAGATGAAGCCGCTTCCGCGTTGACCGGGCCTCAGACCGGTTTCAGGCCCGCGGCAAAGCGTGCCGCATTGGCCTGGTAGCCAAGGGCGGATTTCTTCAGTCCCTCGATGGCCGCCTCGTCAAGCTGGCGTACCACCTTGCCGGGCATGCCCATCACCAGGCTGCCGTCGGGGATCTCCTTGCCCTCGGTCACAAGCGCGCCCGCGCCGATCAGGCAATTCTTGCCGATCTTCGCGCCGTTGAGGATCGTCGCCCCCATGCCGATCAGCGTGTTGTCCCCGATGGTGCAACCGTGCAGCATGACCTTGTGCCCGATGGTGCAGCCTTTGCCGATCACCAGCGGATAGCCCATGTCGGTATGGCAGACCGTATTCTCCTGCAGGTTCGAGCCCTCGCCCAGGCGGATTTCCTCGTTATCGCCGCGCAGGGTGCAACCGAACCAGACCGAGGATTTCGCCTCCATCACCACCTTCCCGATCAGGTTGGCATCCGGCGCCACCCAGGCGTCTCCGGCAATCTCGGGGGCGATCCCGTCCAATGCGTAAATCGTCATGACAGTTCCTCGAATTCGGTTTGCAGGTGGCGGACGTGCTCGACCAATGCGGGTTGTTGCGACCGCCGCAGGCGGGTTGCTGTGACGATGGTCTTCAACCGGTCAAAGGTCGCGTCCAGGTCATCATTCACCAGCACGAAATCATAGCCGTCCCAATGGCTGATCTCATCCCAGCTTTTCTGCATCCGCTTGGCGATCACATCTGGCGCGTCCTGCCCCCGGGTCACCAACCGGCGATGCAGTTCCTCGATCGACGGCGGCAGAATGAAGACCGACAGCGTATGTTGGCCAAGCGCAGAATTGCGGATCTGCTGCGCGCCCTGCCAGTCGATGTCGAACAGCACGTCACAGCCCTGGCCGATGGCCTCTTCGACGGGCGCACGGGGGCTGCCGTAGAAATTTCCGAACACATGCGCGTGCTCCAGCATCCCCTGTTCGGCGACCGACCGCTTGAAGGCATCTTCGGTCATGAAGTGGTAATGCTCACCGTCCACTTCGCCCGGTCTCGGCGTGCGCGTGGTGGCCGAAACGGAAAACCGCAGGGACGGATCCCAGTCCAATAGCCTGCGCGACAGGGTGGATTTCCCGGCACCCGAAGGCGAAGACAGGATGATGAGCAAGCCGCGGCGGGTCATGTCGGGGGTCATGGTCAGGGTCACTCCACGTTCTGAACCTGCTCGCGCATCTGGTCGATCACCGTCTTCAACGCCAGGCCTGCGCGGGTCAGCCGCGTGTCGCCGGATTTCGAACAGAGCGTGTTGGCCTCGCGGTTGAACTCCTGCATCAGGAAATCGAACTTGCGGCCCACCGCGCCCTTGACCTCCAGCAGCTCACGCGCGGCAGCGATATGGGCGCGCAGCCGGTCGGTCTCTTCGGTGATGTCGGATTTCACCGCGATCAGCGCCAGTTCCTGCGCCAGCCTCGCCTCGTCCACACCATCGGCATTCTCTGTCACGCGGCGCAGCTGATCGCGCAGGCGCTCTGCCTGCTGCGGCTGACGCTCGACCACGGCGGCCTCGGCTTCGTCGACCAGGGTCGTGATTTCGTCCAGTTGCTGGGTCAGAATTCGCGCCAGCGCGGTCCCTTCGGACCGGCGCATGGCGACAAAGCTGTTCAGTGCCATGTCGAAATCCGCCAGCAGAGCGGTGCACAGCGCCCTGGGGTCGGCCTCTGGCACCTCTGCGGTCAGCACGCCGCGCAGGGCCACGATCTCGGCCGCCGTAGAAGGTGCCAGGGACAGGCCCTTGTCCATCGCGTCGCTTTCGATCCGCTGCATGGCCGCCAGAACGGCGGCCAGCTGCGCCTCGTCGATCCGCAGGCCGCCCTCGGTGTCTTCTGCCGCCAGCTTCAGCGAAACCTGGACATTCCCGCGTTTCAGCCGCTCGGCGCAGCGCGACCGAACGCCGGCTTCTAGCCCCTCGATTCCGTCCGGCATACGCAGGCGCAGGTCCAGCCCCTTGCCGTTGACCCCGCGCAATTCCCAGGTCCAGCTGCGGCCAAGTCCCTGGCCGTTCTGGCTGGCGAACCCCGTCATGGATTGCCGCATCTCGCCTCTCCCCTCGTGCTGCCAAAAGGGGTATCGGCAGACGCGCCCGGGCGCAAGCACCCTGCCCGTTCGTTAACCTTCGGTTCAGAATTGGGGCGAATTTGAAGCGAACCTCTGGTAGTAACCTCTGGTAGTAATGAATTCGTAACCTTGATTAAGCAGGCTTGGTGGCAGGGGGCCCCGCCATACTGCACCGAACGACAGGAGCATTGGCATGTTGGGCAAAGGTGGTAGCGGCGAGGACGTCGTTTCGATGACGGATCGGGAAAAGATGCGACGGCTGGCGCCGCTGCGACAGGTCGAGGCGTATTGGCACGGACTATGCGCCCGTGATGCCGTTCCCCTGCGCAGTCAGATCGACCCGCGCGGCATGGAAGACGCGCTGGAAAACGCCTTTCTGATGGAACGGATTGCGCCCACGATGGCCAAGATCCGCGTGGCTGGCACGCATCTCAATGACCTTATGGGTATGCAGATCGCCGGGATGCCGCTGTCCAGCCTCATCGCGCCCACGGACCGCGAGCGGTTCGGCCAGGCAGTGGCGGACCTCTTTGCCGGCCCCTGCATCGTCCGCATCGACCTCACCGCCGAGGGCGGGTTCGGCAAGCCCGACATGGAAGCCAACATGGTGCTTCTGCCGCTGCGCTCGGACTTCGGGGACCAGACCCGTGCGCTGGGCGCACTGGTCACCCACGGACGGATCGGCCGCACCCCGCGCCGTTTCGTATTGCGCCATGTCGAGGTCACGCCGGCCCTGACCGGACAAGATATTGTCCCGGCGGACGACCGCCCCGAGGAACCGGCCCCGGCGCTGCGCGAAGATCCGGCGCGCTTTGAACCGCGCCCGAGCGACCTGCTTGACACCCCTGGCACACCGGTCTCGGAACATGGCCACCTCAAGCTGATCGTCAGCAACGACTGAACACCAACGGAAAAGGTGACGATGGCCCCGACGCCCCCCGGGGTTGCTTTCGTTGCGTTGTCCAGTCCATTGAATTATTTCGCTTTCCTTTAATCCGCTACACCCAGGAAACAGTCTGCACGGCTGTCATTTCAGAACAACCTTGGAGTGAAAATAACTTTAGGAAAATCTCGCATAAACTGTTCATGATGCTCAGAAATCAGGGTTTTGTCCGCGATGACTTACACCAACTCGCGACAGCCTGTTGGAAAAGCGGGGGAAAAGCGCCCTTGCCGAAGACGGTGTTCCCAGCTCCCGGGTGTCCGGCTTGGTGTCGGGAGAGACCAAGACGCAATGTCTGCCCGACCTCTGCGATCACCGGTTCAATTCGGACCCGGGCAAAACCTCGACCGAACAGACCATCCACCTGAGCGCCACAAGAGCGAAACGCCGTCTCAAGATCTGTCAGCAAGACGGTTGTCTTGCCGGATCTCCACAGGCGAGGAAAATGAAAAAGCGCCCCCGCAGGACCCTGCGGGGGCGCTTTTCATTCAGGGGCAAGGCCAGGTCAGGCGCTGGCCGCTTCCTTGGCCTTTTCACGGCGCGCCACCAGTTCCTCGGCCACGAGGAAGGCCAGTTCCAGCGATTGCGAGGCGTTCAGACGCGGGTCGCAGGCGGTGTGGTAGCGATCCGACAGGTCCTCTTCGGTCACTTCGCGCACGCCGCCGGTGCATTCGGTCACGTCGAGGCCGGTCATCTCGAAATGCACGCCGCCCGGGATCGTGCCCTCGGCCTCGTGGACCGAGAAGAACTCGCGCACTTCGCGCAGGATCGAGTCGAAGGGCCGTGTCTTGTAGCCGGTGGCCGACTTGATGACATTGCCGTGCATCGGGTCGCAGACCCATGTCACGTTGGCGCCTTCTTCCTGGACGGCCTTGATGAGACGCGGCAGGTTTTCACCGACCTTGCCGGCGCCGAAACGCGCGATCAGGGTCAGCTTGCCCTCTTCGTTCTTCGGGTTCAGGCGCTGCATCAACACCTTGAGGTCCTCGGCCGTGGTCGTGGGCCCGCATTTCAGCCCGACCGGGTTCAGCACCCCGCGCGCGAATTCCACATGCGCGCCGTCCGGCTGCCGCGTGCGGTCGCCGATCCAGATCATGTGACCCGAGCCCGCCAGCCAGTTGCCGGAGGTCGAGTCCCGGCGGCAGAGCGCCTCTTCGTATTCCAGCAACAGCGCCTCGTGCGAGGTGTAGAATTCCACCGTCGACAGAGTATGCGCCTGGGCGCCGGTCACGCCGGCCGCCTTGATAAAGTCCAGCGTGTCCGAAATCCGTCCCGCCAACTCGCGGTACTTCGACGCCTTCTCACCCTCGGTAAAGCCCAGGGTCCACTGATGCACCTGGTGCACGTCGGCGTAACCGCCGGTCGAAAAGGCCCGCAGCAGGTTCAGCGTCGCCGCAGCCTGCGTGTAGGCGCGCAGCATCTTGGACGGATCGGGAATGCGCGACTCGGGTGTGAAGGCCAGTTCGTTGATGATGTCGCCACGGTAGCTGGGCAGCTCGACCCCATCCTTGACCTCGGTCGGGGCGGAACGCGGCTTGGCGAACTGACCCGCCATGCGGCCCACCTTTACCACCGGCACCTTGGCCCCGTAGGTCAGGACCATTGCCATCTGCAGCATCACCTTGAAGGTGTCCCGGATCGCATCGGCAGAAAACTGGTCAAAGCTCTCGGCGCAATCGCCGCCCTGCAACAGGAAGGCCTCTCCGCGCCCGGCGGCGGCCAGGTGGTTCTTGAGCGTGCGCGCCTCACCGGCAAAGACCAGCGGCGGATACTTGGCCAGCTGCGCCTCGACGGCATGCAGGGCCTCGGCGTCCGTATACTCGGGCATCTGAACCCGCGGTTTCGCACGCCAGTTCGATTTCTGCCACTCGGTCATCTGTTCTCTCCGGTTGATCGTTTTCGAGCGCTAACGGAAAGGCTGTATACTCTGCGCCACTTCGCGTGGCCAGCGGTGTTTTTCGCGACACATCTTGACGCTGACCACCACTTCTGCCCATGTGCTTCGACACAGCTGCGGTCCGGCTGCCGCAGCACGATCAGGAAGGTGGCACCTCATGTTTCCCCCGCCTCAGCGCCAGGTCATCGAACTGGACACGGTTCCGGCCAAGCCCCGCCGTTTCATCTTTGTCCTTCTCGACGATTTCACGCTGCTGTCCTTTGCGGCGGCGCTGGATTGCCTGCGGTTGGCGAACCGGATGTCGCAGAAAAAGCTCTATGAATGGCGCATTGTCGGCGAAGGCGGCGGGACCGCGCGCTGTTCCACCGACACGGTCTTTCAGCTGGACGGCGACCTGGAAGAATTGCACCGCGAAGACGCGATCATGATTTGCGGCGGATCCGACGTGCAAAAGGCGACCTCGAAACGCTTGGTCAGTTGGCTGCGCCGCGAGGCGCGCAAGGGGTTGATGATCGGCGGTCTCTGCACCGCCGCCTACAGCCTGGCCAAGGCCGGGCTGCTGGATGGAAAGCGGGCGACGATCCACTGGGAAAACCAGGACAGTTTCTCGGAGGAGTTCGACGAGGTGGAACTGACCAAGTCGGTCTTTACCATCGACGGCAACCGGCTGACCACGGCCGGCGGCACTTCGTCCATCGACCTCTTCCTGCAGATCATCGCCAATGACCACGGCGAGGAGCTGGCCACGGCGGTGGCCGACCAGCAGATCTATTCCTCGATCCGTACCGACCAGGACACCCAGCGCCTGAGCGTGCCGACCCGTATCGGCGTGCGTCACCCCAAGCTGAGCCAGGTCATCCAGATGATGGAAAGCAACATCGAGGAGCCGATCAGCCCGGCGGTACTGGCCAAGGAGGTCGGCATGTCGACACGCCAACTGGAACGGCTGTTCCGGCGCTACCTCAACCGGTCGCCCAAGCGCTATTACATGGAACTGCGCCTGCAAAAGGCCCGCAACCTGCTGATGCAGACGGAAATGAGCGTGATCAACGTGGCGCTGGCCTGTGGCTTTGCTTCGCCTTCGCATTTTTCCAAATGCTACCGGGCGCATTACAAGACGACACCCTACCGCGAACGCGGGGCCCAGTCCTCGCGCCTGTCAGTGTGATCCGAACCCAGAGACTTCTGCTCCGGCCCGCGCGCCTGACCGATCTGGAGCCATTGCACACGGTGTTTTCGGACCCGCGTGCCATGCGCTACTGGTCGCGCCCTGCACATGAAGACATCACTCAAACCCGGGAAATGCTGCATTTCCTGATGGAGGACAGGCCCGGCCAGGTGGAATTCGCCATCGAATGCGGCGGGCGGTGCATCGGGCGGGCCGGTATTTGGCGGGATGCGGAAATCGGCTATATCCTGCATCCCGGCTACTGGGGGCAAGGGCTGACCTTCGAGGCACTTTCGGCACTGATCCCCGAAATCGCCCGCCGCCGCCCGGACCTCGACCGCCTCACGGCGGAGGTGGACCCGCGCAATACCGGCTCGGTACGGCTGCTGGAGAAACTGGGCTTCACCCTCGTCAGGACAGAAGAAAAGAACTTTCTCTACGGCGGGTGGGAATGGTGCGACAGCGCCTACTACGAACGCACCCTGCCCTGACCCTTTTCACAGGTGTTTCTCAAAGAAAACATCCGGATACGGGTCATCGTTGAAGCGCGGGATCTCCGTCCAGCCGGACCTACGGTAAAAGCCCACCGCCTCTGGCAAGGCACTGTTGGTATCCAACCTCAGCGTCGCGATCCCCAGTGCGCGCGCCTCGTCCTCGATGGCCCGCATCAGAAAGCCCGCCAGCCCCATGCGCCGGGCCGAAGGCGCGACCCAGACCCGTTTGACCTCAGCATACCCTTTGTCGGTGCCTTTCAACCCGGCACAGCCGATGGCCATGCCGTCCAGCACCGCCAGCAGAAAGGCGCCGCGCGGTGGTTCCATGTCGCGTGCTTCGGGATCGGCGGAAAGGCTCACGTCGAACCCAGCGGGAAAGCGGCGGGCCAGTTCGCCGTAATAGGTCGCAAGACAGGCCTGCGCGCGCGGGTCCGACACCGGCACAGGCTGAATCGCGGTGCGGTCGAACCCCAGCGCGGTGGCGACCAGATCCATCGCCTGCAACAGCGCCTCGGGGTGCGGGTGGCGGGACAGGATGGCGCTGGCCTGCTGGTCCGAGAGGGCCTCGTATTCCGCGAATTCCGCCTTGCCAGCCGGGGTCAGGCAGGCGCTTCTGCGGCGCGCATCGCTCTCCGAGGCCGTGACAGTGACCAACCCCTCATCCTCCAGCCCTCGCAAAAGGCGACTCATCAGCCCCGAATCCAGTTTGAGATGCGCCCGGATCTCGGCCACGTCCGACAACCCGTTGCCGATCGCATGCAGGACCCGAGCCGGCCCAAGCGGGCGCCCTCGGCCCAGAAAGGATGAGTCGAGCGCACCAACCTCGGAGGTAACGGCGCGGTGAAAACGGCGGGTGCGGGCAATGGCATTGGTGGTCATGGTGGCCTCGGTCAGAGATATTGCCTGACTTTTGTCAGGCACCCTGCTCGCCGTCCAGACAAAAGACGACGGCCCCGACGTTTGTCCAGGGCCGCCACATCACGAGTCCAGGCAAAACCTCAGCCGCCAGAGGCCGGGACAATCCGGTAAAGCGCACCGTTCCCCACACTCAGGAACCACAGCGCCCCGTCCGGCCCCTGGTCAAGGTCACGCACGCGCAGGGTTTCATCGCTCTCGATCCGCTCGACCTCGGCCAGGGGATCACCCGACAGCCGCGATATATAGTCGAACTTCAACGACCCGATGAAGGCGTTGCCGGACCAGTCGGACACGCTGCCGTCATAAAAGGTCATGCCCGACGGCGCGATGGAGGGATCCCAGAAATAGACAGGTTGGGCCATGCCGTCTTTCTGCGTACCTTCGCCGATCTTGCTGCCATTGTAGTTGACCCCGTAGGAAATCACCGGCCAGCCATAGTTCGTGCCCGCCGTGACCCGGTTCACCTCGTCTCCGCCACGGGCCCCATGTTCCACGGCCCAGAGCTGTCCCGTTCCGTCCAGCGCCGCGCCCTGCGGGTTGCGATGGCCATAGGACCAGATTTCGGGCCGGGCGCCCTCTGTATCTACAAAGGGGTTGCCCGGCGCGGGGGCGCCATCCCGGGTGATGCGCAGAACAGAGCCATTGTGCATCGACAGGTCCTGCGCCTTGGGCCCGTCGCCCCGGTCACCAATGGTGACAAAGAGGTGCCCGTCCTCGGCCTCGACCAGGCGCGACCCGAAATGCCGCCCGCCGCGCGTACCCTCGGCGATTTCAAAGATGGTTTCGCCATCCTCCAACCGGGTGCCATCCTCGGACAGGCGGGCCTTGAACACGGCGGTTCCGGCGCCCCGCCCCTGTTTGCGGGCATAGGTAAAGAACACTTCGCGGCTGGTGTCGAAATCACGCGGCACCATGACGTCCAGCAAGCCACCCTGCCCGCTGTCCACGACCTCCGGTGTGCCTTCGACGACCTGCGACCCGCCATCGCGGATCAGCAGCAGCCGCCCGGCGCGTTCCGTCACAAGAATCCCGCCGTCCGGCAGAAAGTCGAAGGCCCAGGGAATGTCCAACCCCTCGACCACGGGCAGGATCTCCATCGGTCCGGCCTCTGTCTGGATCGGCGAGGCCTGCACGGCGCCGCACAGGCCGATGACACCGCCCGCCAGAACAGCCACCAGTGAATTCCGTTTCATCGCGCTCCTCCTTTTGCCCGGGATCTGACCCCCCGAATGACCATTTGGTTCCACCATGCCGGAAAGCCAGACTGACTTGGCGTCCGGGCCCCCGAGTTCAACGCGAGGGGCCTTTTCTTTTCGGAAAACGATGCTTAGGCTCGCCTCAGGACATCAAGATCCAACATGGGAGTTATCAAATGAAGAAATTGCTGATGGCCACGACGGCTGCCGCTCTGACCGCTTCGGCCGCCTATGCCGAAAGCCACGCGAGCGAAGCCAAGATCGGTATCATCCTCGGTTTCACTGGTCCGATCGAATCCATCACCCCGGCAATGGCGGATGCCGCCGAACTGGCGATTTCCGAGGTCAACGACTCGGGCAAGTTCCTGGACGGCGTGACGCTGGCCCCGTCGCGCGCGGACTCGACCTGCATCGACGCAGCCGCCGCCACCGCCGCAGCGGAACGCCTGGTCTCCGAAGGTGTCGCTGGCATCATGGGCGCTGACTGTTCCGGCGTGACCGGCGCGATCCTGTCGAACGTGGCCGTGCCGAACGGTATCCCGATGGTGTCGCCCTCGGCGACCTCGCCCGCCCTGTCGACCGCCGAAGACAACGGCCTGTTCTTCCGCACTGCGCCTTCGGACGCACGCCAGGGCGCCGTCATCGCGGAAATCCTCGCGGAGAAGGGCATCACCGAGGTTGCGGTGACCTACACCAACAACGACTACGGCAAGGGCCTTGCGGATGCCTTCGCCTCGGCCTTCGACGGCACCGTGACGCTGTCGGCGCCGCATGACGACGGCAAGGCCGACTACTCGGCAGAGATCGGCGCGCTGGCCTCGGCCGGTGGCCAGGCACTCATGGTCTTCGGCTACACCGACCAGGGCGGCAAGGGCATCATCCAGGCCTCCTACGACACCGGTGCATTCGACACCTACGTGATGGCGGACGGCATGTTCGGCTCGAACCTGTTCTCGGAACTCTCCGACGCGCTCGAAGGCTCCTACGGCACCGTGCCCTGGGCGACCGGCGCAGGCGCAGAGGCCTTTGAAACGATCACCGCTGCCGCTGGCGTCGATCCGACCAGCTCGTTCACCCGCGAATCCTATGACGGTGCTGCGCTGATGGCGCTGGCGATGATGAAGGGCGGCGCCGCCACCTCCGAGGCGATCGCTGCCAACCTGCTGGACGTGGCAAACGCCCCGGGCGAGCCGATCCTGCCGGGTGAACTGGCGAAGGCGCTGGAAATCCTCGCCGATGGCGGTGAAATCGACTATGTCGGCGCCTCGGGTGTCGAACTGATCGGCCCGGGTGAAGCCGCCGGGACCTACCGCCACTACACCATCACCGATGGTGCGGCGGAAACCGTCGAGTTCAAGTAACCGACACCATGCAAGAGAGCAGCTGGGCCAGGCCCCGCTGCTCTTCCTGCTTTACGGCGGTGCCGTGCGCGGCGCCGCCTTTCGGGGGCTATCCAATTGATAAAGGTGGACAACCTGCACCGGCATTTCGGTGCCTTCCGGGCCGTCGACGGCGCCTCACTTGAAATTGCCAC
Source organism: Mameliella sp. CS4 (assembly GCF_019392335.1). Taxonomy (GTDB): domain Bacteria; phylum Pseudomonadota; class Alphaproteobacteria; order Rhodobacterales; family Rhodobacteraceae; genus Antarctobacter. The sequence continues at coordinate 111,010 of NZ_JAHXRQ010000009.1, read as the reverse complement.
GGGATCTATCACCGGGCTGGTGGGGCCGAACGGCGCGGGCAAGACGACGCTCTTCAACGTGATCGCAGGCGCCCTGCCGCCGACCAGCGGCACCGTCACCATGGATGGAGAGGACATCACCGGCCTGCCGCCGCACGAGCTGTTCCACAAGGGTCTGCTGCGCACCTTCCAGATCGCGCATGAATTCCACTCGATGACCTGCCGCGAGAACCTGATGATGGTGCCGGGCGAACAATCGGGCGAAACGCTCTGGAACACCTGGTTCGGCCGCAAGCGCATCGCAGACGAGGAACGCGCCCTGCGCGCCAAGGCCGACGAAGTCCTTGATTTCCTGACCATCTCTCATCTGGCCGACCATCCAGCGGGCGCGGTGTCCGGCGGGCAGAAAAAGCTGCTGGAACTGGGCCGGACCATGATGGTCGATGCCAAGATCGTCTTCCTGGACGAGGTCGGAGCGGGTGTGAACCGGACGCTTCTCAACACCATCGCGGACACGATCGTAAGGCTCAACAAGGAGCGCGACTATACCTTCTGCGTGATCGAACACGACATGGATTTCATCGGCCGCATCTGTGACCCGGTCATCGTCATGGCCGAGGGCAAGAAGCTGGCCGAGGGCACACTGGACGAGATCAAGGCCAACGAGCATGTGATCGAGGCCTACCTGGGCACCGGGCTCAAGAACAAAGACCAGGTGGCAACGGTATGAGCGACAATCCCTATCAGAACGACCGCGGCAACCACGACGCCTCGATCACCAAGCAGGGCCCGCGGAGCGAGATCGACCCGACCCGCCGCTCGGGCCCGATGTCGGATGCGCCCGGCGGGCCTTTCCTGATCGGCGACACGATGACCGGCGGTTACGGCAAGGGGCCGGACATCCTGCACGACTGCACCATCGCCGTCGACAAGGGCGAGATCGCCGTCATCGTCGGCCCCAATGGCGCCGGCAAGTCGACCGCGATGAAGGCGGTGTTCGGGATGCTGGACGTCCGCTCGGGCGCGGTGCGGCTGGACGGGCACGACATCACCCAGCTGACCCCGCAGGACCGGGTGGCACAGGGCATGGGGTTCGTCCCCCAGACCTCGAATATCTTCACCTCGATGACCGTCGAGGAAAACTTGGAGATGGGCGCCTTTATCCGGCTGGACGATTTCCGCAGCACGATGGAACAGGTCTATGAGCTGTTCCCGATCCTCAAGGAAAAGCGCCGCCAGCCGGCGGGGGAACTGTCGGGCGGTCAGCGGCAACAGGTGGCCGTGGGCCGCGCGTTGATGACCCAGCCCAAGGTTCTGATGCTGGATGAACCCACCGCCGGCGTCAGCCCCATCGTGATGGACGAACTTTTTGACCGCATCATCGAGGTGGCCCGCACCGGCATTTCCATCCTCATGGTGGAACAGAATGCGCGCCAGGCGCTGGAGATCGCCGACAAGGGCTATGTCCTTGTACAGGGAAGCAACGCCTATACCGGGACGGGCAAGGAACTGTTGGCCGATCCCGAAGTGCGCAAGAGCTTTCTGGGGGGCTGAGGCGATGCGGCCCGTCACCCAGGCGGCCCTGTGGTCACTGGCCTTCCCGGCGGTCCACGGACCGGCTCATGCGGCAGTGGAGACCTACGACTGCGCGCTCAGCCGGGACGGAACGCGCATGGACCTGCGGTTTGACCTCGACCCGGCGAGCTTTGCACCGCCGGTCGATGCTGCCGAACCTCCGCGCCGTCGCGTCAGCCGGGTCCGCATGGAGGGCACCGAGATCGAGGCCGAGGCGATCATGGGTCAGGACGGCGCGCGCGGGTTCTGGGCCTCGGCGCAGGGCCTTTTGATGACGGTGTCGCCGGATGGCACGGCCCGCATGAGCGATCACGGGGAACGCCCTTGGCAGGGCCAATGCAAGGAGATCGGGTGATGCAGAAGCTGGGACTGGCCCTTGGGTTGGCAGGATGCGGGGGCGCGGCCCTGGCCGATATCATCGAGACCCCCGGCGCGTCGCTGATGTCCTGCAGTTACACCGTGGAATGCCTTGACGAAGAGGCCTGCACCTTTGCGCAGTTCGGACATGACGTCGACCTGCCCAAGCAGATGCCCGGCGAGGCCGAACTGGTGCTGGGCACCGGCCCGGCCAAAGGCACCGCCCGGGTGGTGAACGGCGTGCTGGTGATTTTTGCGCATGACGGAAACGGCAGCTACCTGCTCAGCCAGACCCCCGATGGGCTGGCCAAGCTGAGCGTGCAGTTCGCCGATCCGCTGACCGTCGTGACCTATCACGGCGAATGCGTGGTGACCGGGTGACCCCGCAGGGCGCCACAAAGAACATGACAAGAGCCGCCGGGCCAACCGCGCGGCCGACCAACGAGGGCAACGACTGATGGATTTTCTCAACGCCATCGTGGCGCTATCCAATTTCGTGCTCATCCCCGCGATGGCCTATGGCAGCCAACTGGCTCTGGGCGCGCTGGGGGTGACGCTGATCTATGGCATCCTACGGTTTTCGAATTTCGCACATGGCGACACGATGGCCTTTGGCACAATGGTGGTGATCCTGTTCACCTGGCTGTTCCAGTCCTGGGGGATCAACCTCGGGCCACTGCCAACCGCGCTTCTGGCCATACCCTTCGGCATCGCGGGCACCGCGGCGCTGGTTCTGATCACCGACCGGGGCATCTACCGCTTTTACAGGGGGCAAAAGGCCAAACCCGTGGTCTTTGTGATTGTCTCGATCGGGGTGATGTTCATCTACAACGGGCTGACCCGCTTTATCCTGGGCGCCGATGACCAGCGCTTTGCCGATGGCGAGCGGTTCATCATCAACGCGCGTGAGTTCAAGGAGATGACCGGTCTGGACGAAGGGCTGGGCATCAAGACCACGCAGGGGCTGACCGTGGTGACGGCTGTGATCGTCGTGGCGCTGCTGTTCTGGTTCCTGAACCGCACCCGCACCGGCAAGTCCATGCGTGCCTATTCCGACAACGAGGACCTGGCCCTGCTCTCGGGGATCAACCCGGAACGGGTCGTCATGGTGACATGGCTGATCGTGGCCGCGCTGATCACGGTGGCGGGCACGCTTTACGGTCTCGACAAGAGCTACAAACCCTTCACCTATTTCCAGCTTCTGCTGCCGATCTTCGCCTCGGCCATCGTGGGCGGTTTGGGCAGCCCGCTGGGCGCCATCGCGGGCGGTTTCGTCATCGCCTTTTCCGAGGTGGCGATCACCTATGCCTGGAAAAAGGTGCTGGTCTATCTGATGCCCGAGGCGCTTGAGCCTTCCGGCCTCGTTCAACTCATGGCCACGGAATACAAGTTCGCGGTCAGCTTCATGATCCTCGTGGTGGTGCTGCTGTTTAAGCCCACGGGCCTGTTCAAGGGGAAATCGGTATGAGCCCGTCGATCCGTACACTCACGCTTTTTGCGCTTGTCGCGCTGCTGATCATCGGCACCGGGGTCATTCAGGGCTGGGACCTTGCGCTTGTGATCCTGAACATGGGACTGGTCAGCGCGATCATGTCCCTTGGGGTGAACCTGCAATGGGGCATTGCCGGTCTGTTCAACGTCGGTGTCATGGGCTTTGTCGCACTGGGCGGCATGGCGGTGGTCCTGGCCTCCGTCGATCCGGTGGGAGAGGCCTGGGCGGCGGGCGGCGCCCGTGCGATCCTGGCGCTTGTCCTGGGGGCCGCGACCATTGTCGCCACCGTCCTGGCCTGGAAGAAGACCCGGAACCGCTGGCTGACCGCTGCCATCTTGATCGCCGGTTTCGTGATCTACCGCATGGTGCGGGATCCGGGCGTCGACGCCATCGAGGCGGTCAACCCGGCGGGCACCGGCTTTCTCGGCGGGCTTGGCCTGCCGGTGGTGATCGGCTGGATGGTCGGTGGCCTGCTGGCCGCCGGTGCGGCCTGGATCATCGGCAAGACAGCCCTTGGCTTGCGCTCGGACTATCTGGCGATTGCGACACTGGGCATCTCCGAGATCATAATCGCGATCATGAAGAACGAGGAATGGCTGACCCGCGGCGTCAAGAACGTCACCGGCCTGCCCCGCCCGATGCCCGACGCCATTGACCTGCAAAACGATCCGGGATTTGTCGAGCGCGCCGCAAACCTGGGGTTCGATCCCACAGCCGCCTCGACGCTCTATATCAAGATCGGCTACGGGCTGATGTTCGCCGCCGTTCTGATCATCCTGCTTGTGCTGGCGCAGCTGGCGCTGAACTCTCCCTGGGGCCGCATGATGCGCGCCATCCGCGACAATGAGACCTCGGCCCGCGCGATGGGCAAGGACGTCACCTTCCGCCACCTGCAGGTCTTTATCCTCGGCTCGGCCATCTGCGGCATCGCAGGTGCCATGATGACGACGCTGGACGGCCAGTTGATTCCGACGTCCTACCAGCCGCTGCGCTATACCTTCCTGATCTGGGTGATGGTGATCGTCGGCGGATCCGGCAACAACCTGGGCGCGGTGCTGGGCGGCTTCCTGATCTGGTTCCTCTGGGTCCAGGTCGAGGTTCTGGGTCCCGGCTTCATGACCTGGGTCACCGGGGCGTTGCCGGACGACTCGGGCCTCAAGGAGCACCTGCTGGACAGCGTGCAGCACATGCGCCTGCTGACGATGGGGGTAATCCTGCTGCTGGTCCTGCGCTTCTCGCCGCGCGGATTGCTGCCGGAACGCTGAAGCGCCTTATCCGTCGGAAAAAGGGCCCGTGCCAGCCTGGCGCGGGCCTTTCCTTTTGCCGCAACGTCACACGGCCCCAATGCTAAAGTCGTAGGACCTGCGGCAGCCTGCCCCCTTCCACACCGTCACGAAAAAGATACATTTTTAATGCGGTGGACACGAAGGAGTGACCAATATGGACTGGCACGAGCTTTCAGCCAACTGGGACAGCATGTTCGGCCGTCTCAAACGCCGTTTCCCCGGGATCGACCGCGCCCGCCTCTCCGAGGCGCCCCGGGATCGCCGGGTTCTGACCCATCATATCGCGGACATGCATGAATTGACCCTGCACGAGGCGCGGGATGCCTTGGAGGAATTCATGGATCGCGAGGATCTGGCGCGACGGGCCAGCGAACTCGAAAGCCGCTGAGGCGGGTCAGGCCAGCGACGTCACCCAAAGGATCGTGGCATCCTCGGGCGAGACCGAGATCACGTTGTGCCCCATCGTGGCGTCGTAATAGGCGCTGTCGCCACGTTTCATCTCGATGGGTTCGTAGAACTCGGTATAGAGCGTGATGACCCCGGTCAGGACAAAGAGGAACTCCTCGCCGTCGTGACGCACCCAGCCGTCGAACTCTTCCATCCGGCGCGCGCGGACGCGGGCACGGTACGGCAGCATCTTTTTCCGGGTCAGCGTCTCGGCCAGCAGGTCGTGTTCATAGGTGGCTGTCGCATGGCTTTGCCCCTCACCCGATCGGGTCACGACCATGCGGCCATTGACCTTGTCCTGCTGCGGCGGCGTAAACAGCTGCGGCACGGTGATTTCCAGCCCCACGGCCAGTTTCTTGAGCGCGTCGTAGGTGGGCGACATCTGCCCGTTCTCGATCTTCGACAAGGTGGACCGTGCCAGACCGGCCTGCCGCGCCGCCTGCTCCAGCGTCCAGTTGCGCTCTTTGCGCAGGTCGCGCACGCGCCGTCCCAGGTCGAGCGGCTCGGCCTGGGGTGTTTCGCCACTATCACGGGCGATGCTGATGAGGGACTTCGGATCTCGCGACATGGGGTTCTGCTATAGGCTGCGGCCCCTTCTTGTGCAAGCGCCCCTCTTGCAGGTCCCAGCGCTGCGGTCTAGGCGATGACACATGACCCTGGATGCCTCGCTTTTCGACGAGGGGCGCTTTGCCCCCTGCCCCGCCCCCTTCAACCTGGCCGCGCATGTGCTGGCGGCGGGGAACGCCACGCCGGACAAGATCGCCCTCTCGGTGGTCAAGCCTTCGGGCGCACAGCGCTGGTCCTATGGACGGTTGATCGCGGCGGTGCGCGGGACCGCGACCGGCCTCTTGCAGGCCGGAATGGAACCGGGGGACATCCTGCTGATGCGGCTGGGAAACACGGTGGACTTCCCGATTGCCTACCTCGGCGCGATCGCGGCGGGCATCGTCCCGGTGCCCACATCTTCGCAGCTGACTGCGCCGGAAGTGACCAAGATCATTGCCCATCTTGCACCAAAGGCCGTTCTTCGTGCCGAAACCGTCCCCTGTCCTGAAACTGATCTGCCGGTCTTCGGCCCGGAGACCTACGAGAGCTGGCACGATCTGCCCCCCGCGGACTACCAGATGGGCGACCCGGACCGGCTGGCCTATATCATTTACACCTCGGGCACATCCGGCACGCCGCGCGCGGTAGGCCATGCCCATCGCGCGATCTGGGCGCGGCAGATGATGATGGACGGCTGGTACGCTCTGCGCCCCGAGGACAGGCTGCTGCACGCGGGTGCCTTCAACTGGACCTACACGCTGGGCACCGGGCTGATGGACCCCTGGACCAGGGGCGCCACGGCGCTGATCCCGGCGGCGGGCACTGATCCGGCGCAACTGGCGCTGTTGATGAAACGCTTTGAGGCGACGATCTTTGCCGCCGCGCCGGGTGTCTTTCGTCAGGTGCTGAAATTCCCGGTGCCCGAGATGCCGGCCCTGCGCCACACCCTCGCCGCCGGAGAAAAACTCTCCGAGGCGCTGCGCGACCGCTGGCGCGAGGCCACGGGTACCGAGATTTACGAGGCCTACGGCATGTCGGAATGTTCGACCTTCATTTCCTCGGCGCCTGGACGACCGGCCCTGCCCGACACGCTGGGCCGGCCCCAGCCGGGCCGCCGCGTGGCGATCCTGGACGAGGACGGCGCGCCCACGGCGTTGAATACCGAAGGCACCATCGCCATCGACCGTCACGATCCCGGCCTGATGCTGCGCTATGTCGGCGCGCCCGAGGCCACGGAGGCCAAGTTTCAAGGGGACTGGTACTTGACCGGCGACCGGGGGGCGATGGATGCCGAAGGCCACATCACCTACCTGGGCCGCGACGATGACATGATGAACGCCGGCGGCTACCGCGTCTCACCGCTGGAGGTCGAGGCGGCGCTTGCCGGTCTGCCCGGTGTGATCGAACTGGCGGTCACGGATATCGCGGTCAAGGAAGACGTGCGCATCGTCGCCGCCTTCTACACCGCCGAGGCGGAGCTGGACGAAGAGGCGCTGAAGGCCGCAGCCGCCGAACGGCTGGCCCGCTACAAGTGCCCGCGCACCTTCATCCGCATCGACGGGTTGCCGCGCAACCCGAACGGAAAATTGCAACGCAAGGCGCTCAAGGATCACGTCCTGAACGGCTAAGGGCAATCGCCCCGGCCGGACAACCCGTGTATGCAAGAGCCCAGGGAGGCTATCATGATCCAGCTCGACATCTTCTCCGACCCGATCTGCCCCTGGTGCTACATCGGCAAGGCCTACCTTGACCGTGCACTGGAGGCGAACCCGGACCACCCGTTCCAGATCCGCTGGCTGCCTTTCATGCTGAACCCGGACATGCCCGCCGCGGGCATGGACCGTCGCGCCTACCTTGAGGGCAAGTTTGGCGGACAGGACGGCGCGGTGCAGGCCTATCTTCCGGTCGAGGACAATGCCGCCAAGGCCGGTCTGACCCTGCATCTGGACCGGATCGAAAAGACGCCGAACACCATCGACGCGCACCGGCTGATCCACTGGGCCGGGATCGAGGGGTGTCAGACGCCCATCGTCTCGGCGCTGTTCCGCGCCTATTTCGTCGAGGGACGCGACATCGGCGATGCCGAGGTGCTGGCCGACGTGGCTGACAGTTACGGCATGGACGCCAGTCTGGTGCTGCGCCTGCTGGCCTCGGACGAGGACCGGCGCGAGATCGTCGAACGCGACGCGGCGGCGCGCGGCATGGGCGTCAACTCGGTGCCGACCTTCATCGTCGCGGGCCAGCACGCGGTCCCCGGGGCACAGCCGCCAGAACTGTGGAACCGGGTCATCGAAGAACTGCGCACGGGCGCCGATCCAAAAGAATGACCCGGCTACGCTTTCTGACACTGGTGTTGACGCTGGTGGCGATCATCGCCTCCGGTACGGTCTTTTTCCGGCTGGTCGAAGGCTGGTCCTGGCTCGACTCCTATTTCTTTTCGGTCGTCACACTATCAACGGTGGGATATGGCGAGCTGGTGCCTCAGACGCCTGCGGGCAAGATCGGCACGACGGTCTTTATCCTGGTGGGGCTGGGCATTTTTGCCGTGGCGATCCAGCAATTCGGTGTCTTTGCCATGCGCAAGCGCGAGGAGCACACCGAATGGTTGATCGCACGGCTGGGCAGCGAAGCGGGCCCGGCCAACCGCGATGACTCTCCCGATGGCACTGAAAAGGCGCCAAAAGACCGGTAAACTCCCGCTCCGGGTGCATGAACGGCCTCACGGATGTGCGCCAGATCACAGAACTTGCGCTTTAAAACGGGGTCTGTTCGGATATAGATGCGTGTTCGAGAAAGGGTTTTCCGTCCCTTTTTCCCGTGTCCCGAGGTTTCCATGTCAAGTCTTCCAAGTAGAGGCGAATTCATCGCCATCGTTGCGATGCTCTTTGCCAGTATCGCCTTTTCCATCGACGCCATGCTGCCCGCCTTTCCGGAATTGACGGCAGAATTCTCGCCCGACGATCCGAACCGGGTGCCACTGATCGTGACCGTTTTCGTGTTGGGCATGGGCCTGGGCACCTTCTTTACCGGGCCGCTGTCGGATGCTTTCGGGCGCAAGACCGTGGTCCTTGGGACGGCTGCGCTTTACATTCTTTCCGCCCTCGGGGCCCTGTTGGCGCATAGCCTGGAAATGCTGCTGGTCGCGCGCTTTATGCAGGGGGTTGGCGCCGCCGGACCCCGGGTCGTGGCGCTGGCCATCGTGCGTGATCTCTATGCCGGACGGGCGATGGCACGGATCATGTCCTTTGTCATGGTCATCTTCACCATCGTTCCCGCGCTGGCGCCGACTCTGGGCGCCGGCCTCATCTGGATCGGTGGTTGGCACGCGGTGTTCTGGGCTTTTGCGATCTTCGCCACGCTGTCCAGCGGCTGGCTGGCCTTGCGCCTGCCGGAAACGCTTGCCCCAGAGGATCGGCGCCCCTTCCGCTTTACGGCGCTGAGCGACGCACTGCGCGAAATGGTATCTCACCAGGTCGTCCGGCAAGCCATGATCGCCCAGATGCTGTGCTTTGGGGTGCTGGTTGTGATGATCTCGAACATCCAGCCAATCTATGACGTCTTCTTTGACCGGGCGGGGAGTTTTCCCCTGTGGTTCGGCGGAATCGCCATCATCTCTGCCTCGGCCAGCCTGTTGAACGCGGCCCTCGTGATGAAGTTGGGCATGCGCAAGATGGTGACAATCGTCCTGGTGGTCGAGGTCATTCTCAGCGCGGCGATGACGCTGGTCCTGCTTGGCGGCGTCGAGGGCACCGCGCTCTTTGCCTGCTTTGTGCTCTGGCAGACCTCGATCTTTTTCATGGTCGGGCTGACGATGGGCAATCTCAACGCCCTTGGGATGGAGCCGATGGGCCATATCGCCGGGCTGGCCGCCTCGGTCATGGGCTCGCTCGGTACGATCGGAGCCGTCATCCTTGCGGTGCCGGTCGGACTGGCCTTTGACGGAACGCCCTTGCCGGTGGTCGCCGGGACTCTGGTCTTTCTTGTCGGGGCGCTCTGGATCATGTGCCGCATGGCCAGCCGCGAAGAGATGCAACAACCGGCCGAATAGGTCGCCACACGATCTGATCGCCGTCCGATTGGGCGGCGATCCCGCGCCGTCCCGGGCTCTCACGACGATTTCCCCTTTCCCTTCCCACCGGGCATTGGTTCCCTTGCCGTTGATCGGCTAGAGAGGCAGGGAACTGCCGCCAGCCAGCATGGGAATCGTAGGATGACGAAGATCAAGGTCGACAACCCGATCGTCGAGATGGACGGGGACGAGATGACCCGCATCATGTGGGACTTCATCAAGCAAAAGCTGATCCTGCCCTATCTCGACCTCGACCTGCTGTACTACGACCTCGGCATCGAGGAACGCGACCGGACCGATGACCAGATCACCATCGACGCCGCGGAAAAGACCAAGGAAGTCGGCGTGGCCGTCAAATGCGCCACGATCACCCCGGACGAACAGCGCGTCGAGGAATTCGGGCTGAAAAAGATGTGGAAATCGCCCAATGGGACGATCCGCAACATCCTGGGCGGCGTGGTGTTCCGCCAGCCGATCATCTGCCGCAACGTACCGCGCCTTGTGCCCGGCTGGACGTCTCCTATCGTGGTCGGGCGCCATGCCTTCGGCGACCAGTACAAGGCGACCGATTTCCATTTCCCCGGCGCCGGCAAGCTGACCATGAAGTGGGAAGGCGCCGATGGCGAGGTGATCGAACGCGAGGTCTATGACGCGCCGGACGCGGGCGTTTACATGGGCATGTACAACCAGGATGCCTCGATCCGCGACTTTGCCCGCGCCTCGCTGAACTACGGTCTGAACCTTGGCTGGCCGGTCTACCTCTCGACCAAGAACACGATCCTCAAGGCCTATGACGGCCGGTTCAAGGATCTCTTCCAAGAAATCTACGAGGCCGAGTTCGAGGAGAAGTTCAAGGAAAAGGGCATCTGGTACGAACACCGGCTGATCGACGACATGGTGGCCTGTGCCCTGAAATGGAACGGAAAATTCGTCTGGGCCTGCAAGAACTACGACGGAGACGTGCAGTCGGACACCGTCGCGCAAGGCTTTGGCAGCCTCGGCATGATGACCAGTCAGCTGATGACGCCCGATGGCAAGATCGTCGAGGCCGAGGCGGCGCATGGCACCGTCACCCGCCATTACCGCCAGCATCAGGCCGGGCAGTCGACCTCGACCAACTCGATCGCCTCGATCTACGCCTGGACCGGAGGGCTGAAGCATCGCGCCAAGCTGGACCAGAACGTCGCCTTGCGCGCATTTGCCGAAACGCTGGAACGCGTCATCGTCGAGACGGTCGAGGCCGGGCACATGACCAAGGACCTGGCGCTGCTGGTCGGTCCCGATCAGGGCTGGCTGACCACGATGGGCTTCCTTGAAAAGATCGACGAGAACCTGAACAAGGCATTGGCCGGGTGATACCCGATTGATGGCCAAGTCGCGCGGGCGCAGGAGGTTCTGCGCCCGTCGCGTTTGCCACGGGTGGGGCTTGCGGGCTTTGGGCAGTCGTGACCCATCTGCCCCCGCCGACCGTCCGGTCTGTTCGTGGGCACCTGCAGGATGGTCCCGATCAAACACCGACGCGACCGCGACATCGCCTGATCCTGACTTTCAGCAAGACCAAACCCATCAAACTGTTGCGATTTCAATCGGTTAATCGAACACCCTCACTCATTGATCTAACCTAATCCCCTATCCAAAGGCCCATCCAGGTGGCAAAAGGGTTGCACCGCTGCTGCACCCGTCTCCGTCAAACCCATCGTCGGCTTGGAAAAAACCGCCCCAAGGGGCTATGTCTTGGAGTGCTGCCACGCGACAGGTTCCGGAGACCCTTATGAAATCTGCTCTTCTTTCCCGTTCCCTCCTGCCCGCGCTTCTTGCCTGCGCTGCTGTTGTGCCCGACGCCGGGCAAGCGGGTGAGATCACCTCACAGCCTGGCGCCCATTTCAATTGCGCGGCGACCCTCTCGGGAGAGATCCTGCCCGGCGACCTCGCTAAGATCCGGGCGCTGGATCCGCGCAGCTTTGGCAACGGAGAGCGCCCGCTCTGCCTGGACAGTTCCGGCGGATCGTTTGGGGAAAGCCTGAAGATCGCGGATTTCCTGCATGAGCGTGGCATTCCCACCGCCGTCGATGACGGGGCGGAATGCCTGAACGCCTGCGCGCTGGTCCTGCTGGGCGGCAGCCGGCTGACACGCGATGACGGCCCGGTGCCCAACAAGCGGATGCACCTGAACGCGACGCTGGCCTTTGGCAGCCCGGCACAATCGCTGGCGGAACAGGACTACGCCGCCCAGGATGTCTCTGCGGTCTATGGCTCGGCCCTGCAGGCCGCCAGCCAACTGACGGCGCGGCTGGACCGGCTGAACATGCCCGCCGATTTCGCGGCACAGGTTCTGGCGCTGACGGACAGCGACATGCTGGTGGTGGACCGGGTCGATCAGGCGCGGGCCCTGGGCCTGCAACTCGAAGGGTTCGAGGCCCCGAGCAGTCTCAGCGACACGATGGTGACACGGTCCTGCATCCGCACGAACCGGGATTTCGATCCCGATGTGACCAGCCCCGGACGGTCTGTCTATGACCATCGCGTGTTGCGCGAACAGGGCGCGACGGCGCATCGCAAGGCGACCTACGTGGTCGAGGCCATCATCGACGGGGTTCCGTCCTGGCTGGGTTGCCAGGTCGAGCTGAACACCGCCCCGCCCGCCGACGGCACAACCGCCGCCGCCCTGCGCCTGCGCACCAGTGCCGACTGGACCGCCGGCGGCAACCCGACGCTCTTTCAGGTGCAAAAGGCGCTGTTGCCGCGGGACTGGACCGGCGTCCCCTTCCGCGATTTCTGGAAGTTGATCCCGGAAAACCAGACCCTGGCCGAGGCGCGCAAGATGACGGCGCCCGACGCCAGTTCCTCGATTATCGTGGCGCCCGTGCGCAACCTGCCGGCAACCACCCTGGGCACCGAAAACGTCCTTGGCCTGCTCTTCGACGACCGGACGGAAGTCCAGAACCGACTGACGCTGCTGGGGTTCGATACGCGCGGCGCGGACGGAATCTTTGGCCCCGGCACCCGGGACGCGTTGCGCGAGTGGCAGCGGAGCAACGGGCTGCAACCGACAGGTTTCCTGGATGGTGCGCAACTGGACATGCTGAACCGCCAGAGCGACTCGCTCTATGCCGTCTTTGCCGAGGAACAGCGGCGCGAGGAAGAAGAACAGGATCGGCTGCGCAACGCCCCTGCCCCGGTCTTCAACCCGCCGGCCTCGGCCACGGCGCCCGCCCCCGAACCACAGGGCCAGCGCGTGCGCGTCTGCCAGCGCACGGTCTTTGGCGAGCTGGTGAACTGCCGGATCGAATTCCGCTGACCTAATGACCCAAAACGAGAAACGCGCGGCGACCAGAGGTCGCCGCGCGCCGTTGACATGCCCCGGGGACAGGGACATGTCTCACGCCGATCAGGCGTCGTCGGCCGGGATCAGCCCGCCAGCGCGAGCCGTTTCCAGCTCTTCCGCGCTCAGCAGACCATCGCCATCGGCGTCTGCCTGGGTATAGTCGTCCTGCGAGACATCCGGGTACATGACCTGCACCTCTTCCAGCGACACCAGGCCGTCACCGTCTGTGTCGAGCGCCATGTCGCCCTCCATGTCCTGGGCAAAAGCCGGAAGGGTGAACAGGGCCAGAGCGGCGCCGGTCAGGATCTGCGTTTTCATTGTCTTTCCTCCATGAGTGGTTGATTGGAAGTGAGCCGAACATGGGGCGGTTTTTTCCGCGCTGCGAGAGCTTGCGGTCCGGCCCCGAAAACACGCGGCGATCTGCCAGAAAAGGTGCTTCGCACAGGCGGACCTCGGCCAGTGCGAGAGCACGCGCGGGACCCCGCAAACGGCGCATACCCATTCTGGCGTGACACCGCCGAAGAGGCTGGCCCGGGGCCATTGGCGGGAACCTGCCCGCGCCGGAATCATGGAAAAGAAAGGGGGCGTCCCTTTGGGGAAGGGACGCCCCGAGTTTCGCGTACAAGGCTCATCTGATTCACCGCCCGTGTCTTTTCTGCCTGCGGCCTTGTCAGCGTCTGGGACCAGCGCACCGGCCCCGGAACGGATGGTGGGACGGGACTCCCTGACCACCCTAACCACGCGGGATCACTGGCAACGTGGCCCCGCATCACCCCCCCCAGGGGTGTCTCGTCAGGCGCTCCGCCGATCCTCGACCGGCAGGGCGCCAAGCGTCCGGAAATAGGCAATGCCCGTGGTCATGTCGAAGCGGTGGACCGTCAGGTCAAAGCTGCTGCCGTCATGGGCGATGGCCCTCACGGGCGCCTCGCTGCGCATTGCCGTCCCGATGAACCGCGTTGGCATCGCAAAGGACCCGGCGCCGCGGTGATCCGGACCGTCCGGGATCACGTTGACCGTGAGGGTCATGGGATCGCTGAGAATGCCATCCCATTCGAGCACGCAGTCCATCTTGAAGGACGCCATCGTTCTCCTCCTCAGCTGCAACCGCTCGTCGCGCCGCAGGTGTTGCACTTCATGCAGGTGCCGTTGCGCACCAGCGTGTAGTTGCCGCATTCGCCGCAGGCTTCGCCTTCGTAGCCCTGCATCTTGGCCTTGGTGACTGCCGTCATGGCCATCGCCGAGGAGGCCGAGCCGCCGGACTTCGGCCCTGCCGCCGTGGCGGGCACAAGGCTGCGCAGCACCTGGTCGGGGTCGGTGCCCGCTTCCAGCGCCACGGTCGCCTGACCGCCTTGCAGGACAATCAGTTCCTGCGGCAGACGCTTGCGCAGGTAGCCGGTCGAGCTGATCTGCTTCAGCACTTCCAGGCTGCGGCTGGCGGCGGTTTCCGACAGTTCCTTGACGTTGGACACACCCTCTTCCTCGCCCCGGCCAAGGTCGTCAAAGCTGGCGCCCTCGGGTTTGACATGGGCCAGGTCTGTGCGGTCCAGGTAGGACACGGCCAGTTCGCGGAAGATGTAGTCGAGGATCGAAGTCGCGTTCTTGATCGAGTCGTTGCCCTGCACCATGCCCGCCGGTTCGAACTTGGTGAAGGTAAAGGCGTCGACGAATTCCTCCAGCGGCACGCCGTATTGCAGGCCGACGGACACGGCGATGGCGAAGTTGTTCATCATCGCACGGAAGCCGGCGCCTTCCTTGTGCATGTCGATGAAGATCTCGCCCAGGTTGCCGTCCTCGTATTCGCCGGTCCGCAGATAGACCTTGTGACCGCCGACAATCGCCTTTTGCGTATAGCCTTTACGGCGTTCGGGCATCTTGGAGCGGCCCGCGCGGGCCACTTCCTTGATCACGACCTTTTCGACGATCTTCTCGGCCAGGACCTGCGCCTTTTCGTGCTGCGATCCGCTTTCCAGGATCTCGGCAGCCTCGTCGTCGTCCTCGACCAGCGCGGCCGCCAGCGGCTGCGACAGTTTCGAGCCGTCGCGGTAGAGCGCGTTGGCCTTCACACCCAGCGACCAGCTGAGCTCATAGGCCTTCTGGCAGTCCTCGATGGTCGCATCGTTGGGCATGTTGATCGTCTTCGAGATCGCGCCCGAGATGAAGCTTTGCGCCGCGGCCATCATGGTGATGTGGCTGTCGACCGAGAGGAAGCGCTTGCCCTTCTTGCCGCAGGGGTTGGCGCAGTCGAAGACCTTGAGGTGTTCCTCTTTCAGGTGCGGCGCCCCTTCCAGGGTCATGGTGCCGCAGACATGGTCGTTCGCGGCGTCGATGTCGGCCTTGGAAAAGCCCAGGTGCCGCAGCAGGTCAAAGCTGGGGTCGATCAATTTTTCCGCCGGGATGCCCAGAACATCGCGGCAGAATTCTTCGCCCAGCGTCCACTGGTTAAAGACAAAGCGGATGTCGAATGCCGAGGCCAGCGCACCTTCGACCTTCTCGATCTGCGCCGGGCCAAAGCCGTGGCCGATCAGGGCGGTGTGGTTGATGCCCGGCGCGTTGCCCAGCGTCTGGTGGCCGACGGCGTAGGAAATGATCTCTTCGATCTGGCTGGACGTGTAGCCCATGTTTTCCAGCGCACCGGGAACCGAGCGGTTGATGATCTTGAAGTAACCACCGCCGGCAAGCTTCTTGAACTTCACCAGCGCGAAGTCGGGCTCGATGCCGGTGGTGTCGCAATCCATGACCAGGCCGATGGTGCCGGTCGGCGCGATGACAGACACCTGCGCGTTGCGGTAGCCGTTCTTTTCGCCAAGGCTATAGGCCTCGTCCCAGGCCGACATGGCCAGGTGCACCAGTGCCTCGTCGGGGCAGTTGACCAGGTCCAGCGGCACCGGCTTGACCGCCAGCTTGTCATAGCCTTCCGATGCGCCGTAGGCGGCGTTGCGGTGGTTCTTGATGACACGCAGCATGTGGTCGCGGTTGCGGGCATAGCCCGGGAAGGCGCCCAGTTCACCGGCGATTTCCGCCGAGGTGGCGTAGGAGGTCCCGGTCATGATCGCGGTCAGCGCACCACAGAGCGCGCGGCCCTCATCCGAGTCGTAGCCATAGCCCATGTTCATCAGCAACCCGCCGATGTTGGCATAGCCCAGGCCCAGCGTGCGGAAGTCATAGCTGAGCTGCGCGATTTCTTTGGACGGGAACTGCGCCATCAAGACGGAGATTTCCAGCGTCAGCGTCCAGAGGCGCGTGGCGTGGATATAGCCTTCGGCGTCGAAACGACCGTCCTTGAGGAAGGTCAGCAGGTTCATCGAGGCCAGGTTGCAGGCCGTATCGTCGAGGAACATGTACTCGGAACAGGGGTTCGAGCCACGGATCGCCCCGTCCTCGGGGCAGGTGTGCCATGCGTTCACGGTGTCATGGAACTGGATGCCCGGATCGGCGCAGGCCCAGGCCGCGTGGCCAACCTGTTCCCAGAGGTCGCGCGCCTTGATGGTCTTGGCGGTCTTGCCGTCGGTGCGGCGGATCAGCTCCCAATCAGCATCGTCCTTGACCGCCTTCAGGAAAGCATCTGTCACGCGGATCGAGTTGTTGGAGTTCTGGCCCGAGACCGAGGCGTAGGCTTCGGAGTCCCAATCCGTGTCATAGGTCGGGAACTCGATCGAGGCATAGCCCTGGCGTGCATAGTCAAGCACGCGCTTGATGTAGGTCTCGGGGATCATGGTGCCCTTGGCCGCACGGATGGCCGCCTTCAGGGTCTCGTTCTTCTTGGGATCATATGCGTCTTCTTCTGCCCCGTCCCAGGCCGCGATGGCCGCGAAGATCCCGTTCAGCATCTTTTCGTGCATCTTCGAGCCGGCGACGATGGATGCCACCTTCTGCTCTTCGCGCACTTTCCAGTTGATGAACTCTTCGATGTCGGGGTGATCGGCGTCGCAAATCACCATCTTCGCTGCTCGACGGGTCGTTCCGCCGGACTTGATAGACCCCGCGGCACGGTCGCCGATCTTGAGGAACCCCATCAGGCCGGAGGACTTGCCTCCGCCTGACAGCGCCTCGCCCTCGGCACGCAGGGAGGAGAAGTTCGTGCCGGTGCCAGAACCGTATTTGAACAGGCGCGCCTCGCGCACCCACAGATCCATGATACCACCTTCGTTCACCAGGTCATCCTGAACCGACTGGATAAAGCAGGCGTGCGGCTGCGGGTGCTCATAAGCCGACTTCGACTTCACCAGCTTGCCGGTTTTGTAATCGACGTAGAAATGGCCCTGGCTGGGGCCGTCGATGCCATAGGCCCAGTGCAGGCCGGTGTTGAACCACTGCGGGCTGTTCGGCGCGGCCATCTGGGTGGCCAGCATGAAACGCATTTCGTCGAAATAGGCCTGGGCGTCTTCCTCGGTCGAGAAATAGCCGCCCTTCCAGCCCCAGTAGGTCCAGGCGCCGGCCAGACGGTCAAAGACCTGGCGCGCGCTGGTCTCACCGGTGCGCGGCGTGTCCTTGGACGCCGGGACCGAGCGCCACAGGAATTCGGGCACGCCCTTTTCTGCGACGCGCTTCAGCTCGGTCGGCACGCCGGCCTTGCGGAAGTATTTCTGAGCGATGACGTCGCTGGCGACCTGGCTCCAGCCTGCGGGCACTTCCAGCTGGTCGAGCGCAAAGACGGTGGTGCCGTCAGGGTTCCGAATTTCCGACTTGGTGGTGACAAAGTCGATGTCGGCATAAGCGTCCTGTCCGGCCTTGGTGAATTTGCGTTCGATTTTCATCGCAGCTGCCCCTAAAGAGTGTCCCGTTTTTTTCGTGCCGGTCGGTAAGGCAAAGGACAAAAGCACCCTCCCGCGGTTGCCACGCGGGCCGAGGCCGATGCCCCATGTGAGTGAATGCTGTGCTTGTCTGTCCCTTGCCGCCGCCCACTACATTTAGTGGCTGTCCCGACCGGCCTACACAAAATGGCCCTGATACGCCGGAGTCGTCAACGCGTTTTTTTACGATATCTACATATATTTTGTGTTGACCCGACGACACCACACTAGGGGCGGTATGAGGCCTCCGATTCATCCCGGATCTGTTAATAATTTCAGCTTTCGCGCAAACCGTGGAAATACAAAGAGAGACGGCAGTTTATGCACAAATGCTTGTGGATAACTTCAGGTCTCGCGCCCGAACTGGTTAATATTTGTTAAGATCCCCGATGCCCCTCGTTGTTGCAAGCTGAACACGCTCAACCCTCCAATTCGGGCATTTGCACCCCTCCCCCACCACATCTAGTGGGGTGACCGATTCTTTGGCAGAGCTCGCGAATAGGCGCCCGGGCCGTTGACCCGGACGCCTGTGATCGCCTGTTGAGCCGCGGTCAGACCAGGATCATCTCGCCCGAGACCTGCGCCAGTTGCGTGTCTTCCAGCGTGACCGTGACGTCCTGATCCATAAAGACGACATCGTCGCCCTGCTGCATCATCTGGCCAATCGCGGCATCCGCATCGGCATAGCCGAAGGCCGTGAAATCCAGCATGTCCCAGGACTCCAGGTCGGTCACGATATGGCTGCTGCCGGTGTCGGTGCCAAAGACGAAGGTGTCCGACAGGTAGCCGCCCGACAGGGTGTTGGTGCCCCCATTGCCGGCCAGCACGTCATTGGTGCCCTGGGCATCGACCCAATCCTCCATGTCCGAGGCGCTGCGCATCTTCATCTCGGGGCTTTCCGAGAAGCCAAGCAGGACCTCGGCCCGCGATGCTCCCGCGTCCAGCTTGCCGACCCAATGCGCCAGCCCGCCGGGATCGGCGCCACGGTCCAGCGTGTTCTGGTACATCGCGCGCACGAAATCCTCGTTTGTGCCGCCGCCAAAGACCGAATTGAACTCTGGCGAGTTGGCGAAACCGACCGCCACACGGTTCAGGTCAAAGGTGCCCCCAGCCAGACCCGTGACCCAGGATTCGAAACCGGGCGCATCCGGGTCGCGGTCGAAGCTGGTGACATACAGCCGATAAAGCTGACCGGTGATGATGTTGACGTCGCCGGAAAAATCGCCGTCGCCAAAGATCATGTCATCGCCCCCACCGCCGCCGATGTTGTCGCTGCCCATGTTGCCAAAGAGCATGTCGTCGCCCCCGGCCCCGCGCAGGATATCGTCGCCGCCGTCACCATAGGCCACGTCGGCCATGATCCCGGTCTGGGCGTTGGGCAGACCCTGGTCGCTGTCCGACCAGGACCCGGTGTGGATCTCGTCGTTGCCCGCACCGCCGTGGATCGTGTCCATGCCATCGGCCATCGCGTCAAAGGTCGAGCCGGTGGCCGCCGCCGTGCGGCTGTCGTCATCGCCGGTCAGGATCTCGTCGCCTGCGCCGCCCATGATCATGTCGTTCCCGGCGCCACCCGCGATGCCGCCGTCATACTCGGCCAGGGTCAACCCGCCCGAGGCCCCCGAATCGGCGGCGTTTGGACCGTTGACGTCCATCTGGCCCGACTCAAGAATGTCGTTGCCACCGTTGCCCTCAAGGATGTCGGCCCCCATGCCCCCCAGCAGCGTGTCATTGTCCGCGCCCCCGGTGATCGTGTCGTTGCCCGCAAGCCCGTCCACCATGTCATCGCCGGGTCCGGCGTCGAAGATGTCGGGATTCGGGGTCAGCACGACCGTGTCGCTGGCCGTCTCGCGGTGCTCCGCCAGGACGGCAAGCGCCTCTTCCTTCGTGGCCACCTCGATGTCACCGGCGGCAGCGGGCAGGATGCCGATAAAGCCGTTGGCGCCACCGGACACCTCACCGCCGGTGCCCATGCCGATACCATCGGGGATTTCGACCCCGTGCAGAACGATCTCGCGCAGTTCCAGCGGCATCAGGTCGGATGCAAAGTAGTCGGTCATCGTGACCGGGCTGAAAAAGTTGCTGTTGTCGCCCAGGTCGTAGCTCTGGACAAAAGAGATGCGCCCCGAGGCATCCGCCATCGGCATCATCCCGTCCATCGACAGCGGCAAGATCACGTCGCCGTATTGGCTCACCCCTTCCAGCACCTCGACCATCCCGTCGCGGTCCAGGTCATCGGCGATAGTCGGCGCCACGGAATCGATCGGATTGCCACTCTCATCAAAAAGGCCGTGAATATGTTGGGCATGAGTCTGCGAGGGCGTCAGACCGGTCGCCGAAATCGCGACGTTCAGATAGGTCGAGCCGTCGTCGTCGGTGACCATCGCCAGCACTGCCGTACCTTCGACGCCCGAGCTGTTGAGCGCGCCCAGATCAACGGTCCAGTAGGCATCTGCCTGATCCAGAAACGTTTCGAATGAATCGTAGTTAGAGGCCAGATGAGCCATAAAAACTTCCTCCTGTCGCTTGTCGCGTGTCCAAAGCCACGTGTCAGGAATCGGAAAGTTTCAAAGCACCCCGTAAATTTTACGGGTCATAGCCGCCGCGGGCGATGGCCGCAGGCAATCACCTTGCGCAATGCCATCTGGAAAGCGTTTAAATACAGGATCTTGGAGGAAGTGGTCGGGGCGGCGAGATTCGAACTCACGACCTTCTGTACCCAAAACAGACGCGCTACCAGGCTGCGCTACGCCCCGACGGTCCGTGCGGTCTAGCCGCACGGGACGGGCTTGAAAAGCCCCTTTGAACGATCAGCAGGGCCAGGCTGCGCGGCGGATCGCCGGATGACGCATCTGGGCCCCCTCTTCGATCCCCATCATCCTGGCGTAACCGCCGTTGATCTCCAGCACGAACTGGATCTGCTCGCCTCCGGGAATGCTGGTTTCGTCATGCGGCTTGGCATTGTGATGGATATGAACCACGACGCCCCGGCGGTCGGCGAAAATGATGTCCAGCGGGATGAACGTGTTCTTCATCCAGAACGCGACGGGTTGCGGTGCCGGGTAGATGAACAGCATCCCCTTGCTCAGCGGCATGGATTTCACGTTCATCAACCCCTGCGCCCGGCTGTCGGGCGTGTCGGCCACGTCAACCGTGAAGCGCACCGGCGCATGACCGCCGCGCACATATAGCGTGTCCGCGCGGCACTCTCCGACGCGGTTGTCCGGGTCGTTCACATGTTTCGGATCGGGTCCGGCCTCGGCCAGCGGTTCATCGCCGATCGGCAGGATCGGGTCGATCAGCGGTGGTTTTTCGTCAGAGGGTTCCTGCGCCGGTTCAGGGTCGGGCGCCTCGTCGGCGGGGGCCGACGGATCGGGTGTCACCCGCGCCACGGGCTCGCCTTCGTCCGGGGCATCCGGACCGGGATCCGGCACCGGCGCCTCGGCGACCGGCTCTGCCGGGGCCGGGCCGTCCTTGACCGGGGCCGCGTCCGGCGTCTCGTCCACCAGCGGCTGGGCCGCGGGCGGCGGTGGCGCCGTTTCCTGTTCCAGAATGACAGAGCCTTCGTCCTGGCTCCAGACCGGCCACGCAACCAGCGTGGCAACAAAACTCAACGCGACAAGGCGCTTTCCCATGCGTTCACTTCCATCGCCATGCGTCCACGCTTGCCCTCGACCACGCGAATTGCCAGGGCCTCGCCCGGTTGCAGATCCGCGAGGCCCGACCGGCGCAGGACCTCGATATGAATGAACACATCTTCCGGTTTTCCGAAGACATTTGCAAACCCGAAACCCTTGGCCTTGTCGAACCACTTGACGCGGGCCGGTTCCAGCGGTGCCTGGGCCATGACCTCGGGGTCAAGATGTTCGAAATCCGCAAGCGGCGCGCTTTCGGGGGCTTCCGGCGGTTCCACCTTCAGCACCTGGGTCGCCTGTACGCCCCTGTCGGTGCGTTGCACGGTGATGTCTATGCGCGCGCCATCGGCGACGGAACTTTGTCCGAAGTTCCGCAGGACATTCGCGTGCAGCAGAATATCCGGACCACCCGTGTCCGAAATGACAAATCCGAAGCCTTTGACGGGGTCAAACCATTTCACCCGTCCAGAGACTGCCTCGCTTTCCGTATCCTCTCGTGTCAACGTCGTTCCCGATTGTTCCATCTTATCCCCACCCGACCTCTTGAAACAAAGCCCTCGGACAGCGCAAGCCCGTGGAATTGACCTTTTTTGTGTCAGATAGGTTAACGGTGCCCCATGAAAACCGAATGTGCCGGCCTGTTTTTCTGCCTGATTTCAGTATGCTTCACGGGTTGAGACGGTCAACAGTCCAAGCAGCGGACATATCCTTTCGCGCCCAGCGAAACCGGTCGTGAAGGCGAAATGCGCCGTCGGCCCAGAATTCAATCTCGACCGGGCGGATCCGATAACCGCCCCAGAACGGCGGGCGCGGCGGGTTGGTCCCGTGCCGGGCCGTGACGCGCGCAACCTCGGCCATGAGCGAGGCGCGGCTGTCCAGCGGGCGGCTCTGACGGCTGGCCCAGGCACCAAGGCGGCTCTTGATAGACCGCGAGGCATAGTAGTCATCCGCCTGTGGGCCGTCTTCCTTTTCGACCAGCCCCCGCACGCGGAGCTGCCGGCGCAGGGATTTCCAGTGCATGACGAAAGCCGCCTTGCCGGCCTGGTCGATCTCACCGGCCTTGGCGCTTTCGTAGTTGGTATAAAAGACAAAGGCATCCGCCTCGATGTCCTTGAGCAGGACCATGCGTGCGTTGGGCAGACCATCGGCATCCACCGTCGACAGCGCGATGGCGTTGGGATCGTTGATCTCCTTGGCCTCGGCCTCTGCCAGCCAGTTGCGGGCGATCTGAAAGGGGTCGTCGCCTGCGAAAATCCCGCTGCGGTCGCTCATCGTCATGGTCTCCTTCTGTCCGTTTCCTGCCGGACGCGCCGGGACTGTGACCTGTGTCGCGCCGGATGCAAGCCCTGTTTTGCACGCACGGCAGGCTTGATGGTCCCGGACCGATCGCCTAAAAGTCGCTCCATCGACGATCTGGCGGAAAGGGCGCTCATGTCAAACCAGTTGATGGCGGGAAAACGCGGTCTGATCATGGGCCTGGCCAATGACAAATCCATTGCCTGGGGCATTGCCAAGGCCTGCGCCGACGCCGGCGCCGAGCTGGCCTTTTCCTACCAAGGAGAGGCGCTGAAGAAACGTGTCGATCCGCTGGCCGGGCAACTGGGTTCGGACATCGTCCTGCCCTGCGACGTGGGCGACGAGGCCTCGATCGACGGGCTTTTCGGCGCGTTGAAAGACCGTTGGGACAGCCTCGATTTCATCGTTCACGCCATCGGCTTTTCGGACAAATCCGAACTGCGCGGGCGCTACGTGGACACGTCGAAAAACAATTTCGCCATGACCATGGACATCTCGGTCTACAGCTTCACCAGCGTGATGCAGCGGGCCGAAAAAATGATGACCAAGGGCGGCAGCGCGGTGACGCTGACCTACTACGGCGCCGAGCGGATCATGCCGCATTACAATGTCATGGGCGTGGCCAAGGCCGCGCTGGAGGCATCGGTGCGCTACCTGGCCGAGGACCTGGGCAAGGACGGCATCCGTGTGAACGCGATCAGCGCCGGGCCGATCAAGACCCTGGCCGCCAGCGGCATCGGAGATTTCCGCTACATCATGAAGTGGAACGAGTACAACTCGCCCCTGCGCCGCAACGTGACGATTCAGGACGTGGGCAATTCCGCGCTCTACCTTCTGTCCGACCTGGGTTCAGGCGTGACCGGAGAGACGCATCACGTCGACGCCGGCTATCACGTCGTCGGCATGAAGGCGGTCGACGCGCCGGACATCACCAAGGGCTGAGCGCCCTGCCCGCCTGACAGACAGGACAAGCGCAAGACACAGCCCCGGCCCCCGCGCCGGGGCCTCTTCGTTTGACAGGGGCACAGTGTTCTGGCGTTCTGGTCCCAAGCGCCGAAGGAGCCGCCACCATGACCTGGACACATCTGCTTGCCTTCAACCTGACTCTTCTGGCCGCGATGGCGGCTCCGGGGCCTGCCCTGTTGTATGCGCTGCGCCAGTCCATCGCGGGCGGGTTTCGTACCGGGCTTGCCACCGGCGCGGGACTTGGCCTGATCGCGGCCTGCTGGACCGGGGCCGCTCTGCTGGGGCTCGAGGTGATCTTTGCGCTCTTTCCCTTCGCCTATGGCGCCATGAAACTGGCGGGTGCGCTTTACCTGATGTGGATTGCCTGGGGCCTGTGGCGGGATGCACGCAAGCCGGTGTCTGACAGTGCGCGGCCCGGTGCCAATGCCTTTCTGGGTGGTCTTCTGGTGAACCTGCTGAACCCGAAATCGGTGCTTTTTGCCGCCTCGGTTCTTGTGGTGATCTTTCCCGCCGACATGGGCCTTGGGGCCAAGGCGCTGATCGTCGGGAACCAT
Source organism: Mameliella sp. CS4 (assembly GCF_019392335.1). Classification (GTDB taxonomy): domain Bacteria; phylum Pseudomonadota; class Alphaproteobacteria; order Rhodobacterales; family Rhodobacteraceae; genus Antarctobacter. The sequence continues at coordinate 86,696 of NZ_JAHXRQ010000009.1, read as the reverse complement.
TTCGTCGTCGAAGTGACGGTCTACGGTCTTTTCGCGGCGCTCTTGTCCACCGCGCCCGCCCGCGCCGGCTACCTGCGCGCCAAACCGGTGATCGACCGGGTGGCGGCGGCGCTGCTGGGGGCGCTGGGGCTACGGCTGTTGCTGTCGCGTTGAGGAGGCTTGCCCCGCGCCTTGCCGCTGGCGTATAGGCCTTGTCCACAGCGCTTGCCGAGGAGATTGCAATGACCGACCGCCTGCCCCACGAGAAAGGCTTTCACGTCAGCTGGGACCAGCTGCACCGGGATGCGCGGGCGCTGGCCTGGCGGCTACAGGGACAGGGGCCGGACAACGGCTACTGGAAAGCGGTGGTGGCCATCACCCGTGGCGGCATGGCGCCCGCGATGATCGTCGCGCGCGAGTTGGACATCCGCACCGTCGATACGGTCAGCGTCAAGAGCTATCATTCCGGCGGCGGCAAGGCCGATCAGCGGCGCGAGGCGCAGGTGCTGAAATCCCCGGACGCGGATCTGGTGGGCGACGGGACCGGGGTCCTGATCATCGACGACCTCGTCGACAGCGGCAAGACGCTGGAACTGGTGCGCAGCCTGTATCCCAAGGCACATGTGGCAACGGTCTATGCCAAGCCGCAGGGACGCCCGCAGGTCGACACCTTCATCACCGAGGTCAGCCAGGACACCTGGATCTTCTTCCCTTGGGACATGGCGCTGCAATACGTCAAACCCTACCGCGGCGACGACTGAGCCCGTGATCCATCGGGGCGCCTGACGGCGCGCTCTCACTCTTGGGGGCAAGGCCCCCAAACCCCCGGCGAGGGCGCTGCCCTCGCGCTCCCGAGAGTATTTTTGGCCCAAAGAAACAGCAGGACGGAGCAAGCGGATGGCGACACGCACCGAGGCAACCTTTTTTCCGCCCATCCCGGAAGCACAGCGCTGGCTGAAAGGGGTCGATTTTCCGGCCGACCGCCCGCTGATCAACCTCAGCCAGGCGGCGCCGGCCGATCCGCCGCCCGCGCCCATGCGCGCGGCGATGGCCGAGATGTTGGAGGACCCTGCAAGTCACCTATACGGGCCGGTGCTGGGCCTGCCCGCGCTGCGTAAGGCCTTGGCCGCGGACTGGGCGCGGCAATACGGCGGCACGGTCGAGGCCGCGCAGGTCGGCATTACGGCGGGCTGCAACCAGGCCTTCGCGGCGACCATCGCGGCCACCTGTGGCGAGGATGACGAGGTGATCCTGCCCGTGCCCTGGTATTTCAACCACAAGATGTGGCTCGACATGAGCGGCCTGCGCGCGGTGCCCCTGACCTGCGCTCCCGGCCTCGTCCCCGACCCGGAGGCCGCGCGCGCGCTGATCACGCCGCGCACGCGGGCCATCGTGCTTGTCACCCCCAACAATCCCTGCGGCGTGGAATACCCGGCAGACGTGCTGGACGGGTTCTTTGACCTGTGTGCCGAAACCGGCATCCCCCTGATCGTGGACGAGACCTATCGCGATTTCGACTCGCGCAGCAGAGCACCGCATAGCTTGTTGATGCGGGACGGCTGGGACCAGGTGCTGGTACAGCTCTACAGTTTTTCCAAGGCCTACCGGCTGACCGGCCATCGGGTCGGCGCAGTGATCGGCCAGCCCGAGTTGCTGCACCAGATCGAGAAGTTCCAGGACACGGTGGCGATTTGCGCGCCTTCGCTGGGCCAACGCGCCGCGCTCTGGGGGTTGGAAAACCTAGGTCAGTGGAAGGCCGAGCAGCGCGAGGAAATCTTGGATCGCCGCGCCGCCATCGAAGAACATTTTGCGCCACTGGCCGAAAAAGGCTGGCGTCTTCTGGGCTGCGGCGCCTATTTCGCCTACATCGAACATCCCTTTGCCGAGGGCTCTGCCACGCTTGCGCCCCGGCTGGTGCGCGAGGCAGGCGTGCTGATCCTGCCGGCGACGATGTTCACCCCCGACGGCGACCCCAGCGGCGACCGGCAGTTCCGTGTCGCCTTTGCCAATACCGACCGCGCCGGGATCGCCGAGTTCACGCGCAGGCTGGCGCAGGTCGACGGGCCTCTTGCAGCCCCCGGGGGAGCCGCATAGACAGGGGCAAACCGACAGCGGGAGGTCGAGATGGCGGACAAGAAGAGCGGCGTGGGAAAGTACCTGGTCTGGGGTCTGCTGGGGCTTTTGCTGCTGGGTCTGGGCGGTTTCGGCGCCACCAATTTCTCGGGCACGGTACGGTCGATCGGTAAGGTCGGCGAGGCCGAGATCTCGACCAATGACTATTTCCGGGCGCTGCAGAACGAGATCCGCAACATCCAGCAGCAGAGCGGACAGGCGCTGTCGTTCCAGCAGGCGCAAAGCCTGGGCTTGACGCAACAGGTGCTGAGCCAGCTGGTCGTCACCGCCGCGCTGGAGAACGAGGCCGACACGCTGGGCCTGTCGATCGGCGACACGCGGCTGGCCGAGGACCTGCGCCAGATCCGGGCCTTTCAGGCGGTGGATGGCAGTTTCAACCGCGAGGCTTACAAGCTGACGCTGGAAAACGCCGGCCTCAAGGAACGCGAGTTCGAGGAAAAGCTGCGCAACGAAAGCGCCAGCTCGCTGTTGCAGAGCGCGGTGCTGGCCGGCATCCGTCTGCCTGACGCCTATGTCGACACGCTGATCGGCTACACCGGCGAACGCCGCAGCATCACCTGGGCCGTGGTCGGCGAAGACCAGTTGGACGGAAGCGTGACCGCCCCGACCGAGGACGTCCTGCGGGCCCATTATGATGACAACATCGCCAAATTCACCCGTCCCGAGACCAAGCGCCTCACCTACGCCTGGGTGACGCCCGAAATGCTGGTCGACAGTGTCGAAGTGGACGAGGAAAGCCTGCGTGCGGCCTATGACGACCGCAAGGACCAGTTCGACCTGCCCGAGCGGCGCCTTGTCGAACGGCTGGTTTTCAACGACACCGCCGCTGCAGAGGCCGCGCTGGCGCGCATAACCTCGGGCGACATCAGCTTTGGCGACCTCGTGGATGAGCGGGGACTGAGTCTGGAAGACACCGACATGGGCGACGTCACCCGCGACGACCTGCGCGATGCGGCAGATGTGGTCTTTGACGGCGCTGTGGGCCAGGTGGTCGGCCCGGCTCCGACGCCGCTGGGTCCGGCGCTGTTCCGGATCAACGCCGTCCTGCCCGCACAGCTGACCTCTTTCGAGGACGCGGTGCCCGGTCTGCGTGGCGAGCTGGCGCTGGACCGCGCGCGCCGCGTGATCGACGCCCAGGCACAGGGCTATGACGATGAACTGGCGGCGGGCCTCACGCTCGAGGAACTGGCGAAGACGACCGACCTTGACCTGGGGACAATCGGCTGGACAGGCGATAATGACGAGGGCATCGCGGGCTACCCTGCCTTCCGCGACGCCGCAGAGGCGGTGAAGGACGGGGATTACCCGGCCGTTACGGCACTGGGCGACGGCGGCATCTTTGCCCTGCGGCTGGATGCGATCGAGCCTCCCGCCCCCTACCCCTTCGACGAGGTGCGCGTGCGGGTCGAGGCCGACTGGCGCGAGGCGCAAAAGGCGGATGCGCTGCTGAAACAAGCCGAGACGCTGGCCGGGCAACTGGGCGAAGGTGTCACCTTCGAAGGCCTGGGCCTGACCGCCCAGACCGAGGAAGCCCTGACGAGGACCTCTTCCGGCGCGGTGCCGCGGGCGGTGCTTGACGCGGTCTTTGACATGGAGCCCAACCAGGTCCGGGCGGTCAGTACCGGAGACACGGCGGTCGTGGTCCGTCTGGATGACATCCTGGCCGTCGATCCGGATGACGAACAGGCCAAGCAGCTTGCAACGCTGTTCCGCGATCAGGCCGCCCAGTCGGTCGCGCAGGACCTGTTCCGCGCCCTGGCCTCGGACATCCAGGATCGTGCGGGCGTGGATCTGGATCAGCCGGCGATCAACGCCGTTCACGCGAATTTCCAGTAGAGACGATGGTACAGCTTATCCCTTCCTTCGACGGCTTCGCCGCTGCCTACGAGGCGGGCCGCAACCAGGTGGTTTATGCCCGCCTGGCCGCCGACCTCGACACGCCGGTTTCGCTGATGCTGAAACTGACCGGCGCGGCGCGCGATGCCTTCATGCTCGAATCCGTGACCGGCGGTGAGGTGCGCGGGCGTTATTCGATCATCGGGATGAAGCCGGATCTGATCTGGCAGTGCCACGGAGATCAAAGCCGGCTGAACCGCATGGCACGCTTTGATCCCGACGCCTTTGAACCGCAAGAGGACGACCCTCTGACAGCCCTGCGCGCCCTTCTGGCCGAAAGCCGGATCGACCTGCCCGATGACCTGCCACAAGCGGCGGCGGGTCTGTTTGGTTACCTGGGCTATGACATGATCCGGCTGGTCGAACACCTGCCCAACGTGAACCCCGATCCGCTGGGCCTGCCCGACGCGCTGCTGATGCGGCCCTCGGTCGTGGCGGTTCTGGACGGGGTCAAGGGCGAGGTGACGGTGGTCTCTCCAGCCTGGGTGCAGGATGGGCTTTCGGCGCGCGCGGCCTATGCGCAGGCCGCCGAACGGGTGATGGACGCGGTCCGCGACCTGGAACGCGCGCTGCCGCAGGCCAGCCGCGATCTGGGCGATGCGGCGGAACTGGGTGAACCGGTCTCAAACTTTGCCCATGACGCCTATCTCTCGGCGGTCGAAAAGGCCAAGGACTACATCCGCGCCGGCGATATCTTTCAGGTGGTGCCCTCGCAACGCTGGACGCAGGATTTCCCCCTGCCGCCCTTCGCGCTTTACCGGTCGCTGCGTCGGACGAACCCGTCGCCCTTCATGTTCTATTTCAACTTTGGCGGTTTCCAGGTGATCGGCGCCTCTCCCGAGATCCTCGTGAGGGTTTTCGGGAACGAGGTCACGATCCGTCCCATCGCGGGCACACGCCCCCGTGGCGCAACCCCGGCCGAGGACAAGGCGCTGGAAGAGGACCTGCTGGCCGACCAGAAGGAACTGGCGGAACACCTGATGCTGCTGGACCTGGGTCGGAACGACACTGGCAAGGTTTCGAAGATCGGCACCGTCCGCCCGACAGAGAAATTCATCATCGAACGCTACAGCCACGTCATGCACATCGTGTCGAACGTGGTCGGCGAACTGTCCGCGGATCAGGACGCGCTGTCGGCCCTGTTGGCCGGATTGCCAGCAGGCACCGTCAGCGGGGCCCCCAAGGTCCGGGCGATGGAAATCATCGACGAGCTGGAACCGGAAAAACGCGGCGTCTACGGCGGCGGCGTGGGTTACTTCAGTGCCGGGGGTGACATGGACATGTGCATCGCCCTGCGTACCGCGCTGGTGAAGGACCGCAAGCTTTATATCCAGGCCGGCGGCGGCGTGGTCTATGACAGCGATCCCGAGGCCGAGTACCAGGAAACGGTGCACAAATCGAACGCCATCCGGCGGGCGGCGGCAGATGCGGCGCGCTTTACGGGCGACGGGAACGGGTGAAGTGGTCCTTTCGGCGGCGGCAGAGCAATGAGCCTCCTCCGACGCTGACCACCCGTGACGAAATCGTCGCGGCCCTGCAAGCCCACGGCTGACAAAAACGCGGACGGGGTGTCCGGTTGACACTCTACAGGGACCTGCCCGACAGATTTGTCACGCTCATCCCCTCGATGATCCAATTGCCGGACGGTCCGTTGTTCAAAGGCGTGCCCAGCGTCGCGACGCGCCTTTTCGACCGGACCAAAGCGCGGATCATGGCTGCCGGCGACTCCCGCGACCCCAAGCTTGCCGACCCCCGGAAACTGCCGCTGATCCCTTTGATCACCGGTTGCCAACCGGCGCGGTCGGACAGCCCCAAGGCAAATGATCCTCGCCTGGCAGCGCTGTCGCGGGAACTGGTGACTTGGGGAGGAGCGGTGGATATCGCGGGTCTCTACGCAGACTTTCGCGACTGGCCAACCGACAGTCCGGGCTCTCGACCGGTCTTTCACCTTGCGGCGCTGGCGATTGGCGGGGCCGCCCGCCTAGGCCGCCGCCTCCAGCCGAATCCGTTCGATCATGGCCCGCAGCCCGTTCGACCGCTGCGCGGACAGGTGGTCATGCAGCCCCAGCCGCCCCAGTTCCGCGCGTGCATCCACGCCCGGCACCTCGGAAACCGGAAGACCATCATAGAGCCTGTGCAGAAGCGCGATGAGCCCCTTGACGATCAGCGCGTCGCTGTCGCCCTGAAAACGGAACACCCCGTCTTCGGGCGTCATGTGCAGCCAGACCTGGCTGGCGCAGCCTTCGACCTTGGTGGCGGGCACTTTCAGGGCCTCGGGCATCGGGTCCATGTCCTTGCCCATCTCGATCACCATGCGGTAGCGGTCTTCCCAGTCTTCCAGGAATTCGAAATCCTCGACCACGTCTTCGAATGCTGCCTGTGCCATTCTGCCCTCCATTTGCCGCAGACCTAGGCAGAGCTGCGGCAAAGGTCCAGCCCCCAACCGGCGCGAGGTTCTTTTCAACGGCGCCGTTCTGCGCTAACCCTCCGTGAAATCTGCTTGGGGGCGTAAAATGTTCAAACCGGTATCCAGCCTCGTGCTTGCCGCGATCCTGCTGACCAGCTGCGGCGCGGTGCGCGACAGCCGCCTGAACCCGGTGAACTGGTTCGGGCGCAGCGAGTCGCGGCCCGTGGCCGCCGTCAACGGCGAGGTGAACACACTGATCCCGCGCGGTCGCGAGTCCATCTTCCGCCAGGAAAAGGACACCAGCTATCGCGGGACCGAGATGGGCGAGATCACCGAACTGGTGATCGAACGCCGCCCCGGCGGCGCCATCGTCCGGGCCACCACGGTCGCCGACTACCAGGGCGCCTTCGACGTCAAGCTGGTCAAGATCGAGGAAGAGAGCGGCCAGGGCACGCTGACCTACGCCTTTCGCGGGCTGCAGCCGCGGGGCGCCAAGGGACCGGCCCAGTCGCGCACCCATACGGCGGCCATCTGGCTGACCGACAACCAGCTGCTGGATGTGCGCCTGATCCAGGTCAAGGGCCGCCACAACGTGCGCAGCGTGCGCCGCTGAGGGGCACCGGAGGCGGTCAGAGGTCGATGACCGTGACCGCCTTGCCCTTGGCGCCCAGGGCAATCTGCCCCTCGCACAGCCGCAGCGCATCCTCACCGAAGACTTCGTGCCGCCAGCCGGTCAGCGCGGCCACGTCGCGCTGACCGGCCGCGATTGCATCAAGGTCGGACGCCGGTGCGATCAGCTTGGACGCAACGCCGTAGCTTTCGGTCTTGGCCTTCAGGAGCACGCGCAGCAGGTCGGACAGCGCCGGGTTCACCTGCAGTTTCTCGCGGTCGTTTTCGACCGTGGGCAGAGTCTCCTTTGGGCAGTTCAGCCCGGCGGCCACCGCCGCAAGGATGCCCTCGGCAATGGCGCCCTTGCGCGCCTCGCGCAGCAACAGGCGGGAGCGGCTGAGGTCGTTCATGTTCTGCGGCTTGGTCGACGCAAGTTCGACCAGCGCATCGTCCTTGTACACCCGATTGCGCGGGATGTTGCGCTCCTGTGCATAGGATTCGCGGAAGGCGGCCAGTTCACGCACGATGGCCAGGAAACGCGGAGAGTTCGAGCGTGTCTTGACCCGTTTCCAGGCATCCTCGGGATGAGTGACATAGGTCTGCGGATCGGTCAGCACCGCCAGTTCCTCGGCCACCCAGCGGGCGCGGCCGGTCTCTTCCAGCTTGGCGTTCAGGAATTCGTAGATCTGGCGCAGGTGCGTCACATCTGCCAGCGCATAGGTTTTCTGCGCATCGGTCAGCGGGCGGCGCGACCAGTCGGTAAAGCGTGAACTCTTGTCGAGTTGCTGCTTGGCGATGCGCTTGACCAGCGTTTCATAGCCAACCTGTTCACCGAAACCGCAGACCATCGCCGCGACCTGCGTATCGAACAGCGGTTCCGGAATCACGCCGTGATCGACGTGAAAGATCTCCAGATCCTGGCGCGCCGCGTGGAAGACCTTGACGACATCCTTGTTCCGAAACAGCGTCATCAGCGGTTCCAGAGACAGATCTCCTTCAAGTGGGTCGACCAGGACGGCGTCCGCATCGTCGCGACCGGGCAAGGCCAGCTGGATGAGGCAGAGTTTCGAATAATAGGTCCGCTCCCGCAGGAATTCCGTATCCACGGTCACGTAGGGAACAGAGGCGGCGGCCTCGCAGAAGGCCGCCAGCTCTTCCGTCGTCGTCAAGGTTTTCATGCGGGCTCCGGCTGGATGCACGGGCCAGGAAAGGCCCGCTCCGTGAAAGGTCAGGCAAGGTCGTGGCGCCGTTGGCCCCCTTGCGTCCAGCCACCATAGAACAATCCCCGGGGACATTCAAAGCCCCTCTGGAGGCCGGGATACCCGACGGCAAGCCATAAGGATACGTGATCCCACCCGCTCCAAACATTCATTTCAAGAATGAATGGCGAGCACCTATCTGCAAGTCATCGCAAACAGGAGCCCGCCGACATGACAACCTTCGACCAGCACATCCACCAGACCGCCCCCCGGTCGGACAATGCCGAAACTTCGCGCCTGATCGCCATGATCGTCACCCTCGCCGCGCTGGCCTTCATGGGGCTGGCGGCGTTGACCGCCCCTGCCTCGGCCCCGGATCCGCAGGGCTGGCACGGCAATTCCGCCTCGATGCAGCGCCTCGACGGCTGAGCCACCCTCAGGGCAGTTGTACGGGCGTCCGGTCCCCGGCGGCAAAGCGGCGCAAGACCGCCGGGTACAACTGATGTTCCATCGTCAACACCCGCGCCGCCAGCGCCTCGGCGCTGTCGTCCGGAAGGATCGGCACCCGCGCCTGCCCAAGGATCGGACCGTCGTCCAGTTCCGGCGTCACTTCATGCACGGTGCAGCCTGCCTCGCTATCGCCCGCCGCGATGGCGCGGGCATGGGTGTTCAAACCCCGGTACTTTGGCAAGAGCGAAGGGTGGATGTTCAGCATCCGCCCTTCCCAAGGCGTGACGAATCCGGCTGTCAGGACTCGCATGAACCCCGCAAGGCACAGGATGTCCGGCTCATGCGGGGCCAGCGCCTCTTGCAGCGCCTCCTCGAACGCTGTCCGGTCGCCGCCAAAGGGGCGGTGGTCGACGACAGCCGTCGGCACGCCCCGATCCGCCGCTTTCCGCAGCCCGCCTGCATCGGCATTGTTCGACAGCACGAGAACCGGGCGCGCCGGATGGTCGCCGGTCATGCTGTCGACCAGCGTGACCATGTTGGACCCGCCGCCGGAAACGAAGATGGCGACCCGTTTCACCCCAGCGACCCGCTGTAGGACACGCCTGCCCCGGCGGTGACCTGGCCCAGCCGGTGCACCCGCTCGCCGTGTTCGCTCAGCAGCGCGTCGATGGCATGTTCGCTTTCGGGATCGACGACCAGGATCATGCCGATGCCGCAGTTGAAGGTCTTGAGCATTTCGCCCTCTTCGATACCGCCGACACCGCGCATCCACTTGAAGAGGTCGGGAAGGTCCCAGGCGTCCAGACCTATATCGGCGCCCATCCCCTCGGGCAGGACACGCGGCAGGTTCTCGGTCAAGCCGCCGCCGGTGATATGGGCCAGCGCGTGCACACCGCCGACCCCGATGGCCGCCAAGGCCGGCTTGACGTAGAGCCGCGTCGGCGCCAGCAGTGCCTCGCCCAGCGTCACGTCCCCCCAGGGACAGGCATCATCCCAGCCCAGCCCCGACATCTCGACCAGCTTGCGCACCAGGCTGTAGCCGTTCGAATGCACCCCGTCCGAGGCCAGGCCCAAGAGGACATCGCCTTCCTTGACCCCCTCGGGCAGCGCCGCGCCCCGCTCCATCGCACCGACAGCAAAGCCCGCGAGGTCGAAATCGCCTGCCGGATACATACCCGGCATCTCGGCCGTCTCGCCCCCGATCAGCGCGCAGCCGGAGCGCACGCAACCCTCCGCGATGCCTTCGACCACCCGCGCCGCTGTTTCCGTCTCCAGCTTGCCGGTGGCAAAATAGTCTAGGAACAGGAGCGGCTCTGCCCCCTGACAGACAAGGTCGTTGACGCACATGGCAACGAGGTCGATCCCGACGCCGTCCACATGGCCGGTGTCGATGGCAATGCGCAGCTTGGTGCCCACGCCATCGGTGGCCGCCACCAGAACCGGGTCGTCATAGCCCGCCGCCTTGAGGTCGAAAAGCGCGCCGAAACCACCCAGCCCGCTCATCACGCCTGGGCGGGTTGTCCGCTTCGCGGCCGGCTTGATCCGCTCGACCAGGGCGTTGCCCGCGTCGATATCCACACCCGCCTGGGCATAGGTCAGCCCGTTCTTGCCGTCGCTCATTGGGATCTCCTTCGGGCCCGCGCCCCCGTTCGCGCCCGCGATTAGCGCATCCCGCGCGTCCCTGCAACGTGTGCGCTTGACGCGGAAAGCGAAGCTGGTACCAAGAGCGCCACGGTGGGCCTGTAGCTCAATTGGTTAGAGCAGGGCGCTCATAACGCCTTGGTTGCGGGTTCAAGTCCTGCCGGGCCTACCAGAAAACGCTTGATAGACGCGCCGGAAGCGGCGACCCTTGCCTTGACCGGCCTGCCCCTCGGGGACGGCCGGGCCCGGGAAGCCTGAGGGGAGGCGCGGTGGCAATGGCTATATCTGGCGGAAGACGACCTGAAGCTCCGAGCAATATCGTGGTGGTGAAACCGACCAAGCCGGAAGACTTGGCGAGGCAGCTTCACTCTTTCGAGGTCACCCATGAAAGCGTCGTCGCGACGGCCATCATGCGCGTTGACGAAAGCCACGACATTTTGCGGATCTGGTGGGGGGACGAGGCCCAGGGCGAACCGCCGGAGACCATCGACCTTCGCAAGGAACGCCTTTACGCGGGAAATGAAGCTGCGGCGGACGTCCTGCGGCTGCAACACGCCTATGATGCCACCACCAAGCGGCGCATCATCATTGTCCAATCCCAGGATCGGCAAGGCAATGTCTCGTTCGATTCAAAGGTGATCGACCTGGAGCCTGCGTATACATTCACGCTTTATCCAGTCCGGCTGGAATTCAACGAACATCTCGACACGGCGGTCGAACGGGACTCGGAACTCGATGTTTGGATGAAGGTACATCACATTGATCGCTACCTGTTGAGCAAGCGCTGGCCCAATGAAATCGTGCGAACCAACGTGGAAATCGGCCCGTTCTTTCCGATCTTCCATACGCTGGACGGCAGCGCGATCTCCTTTGAGATGAAGCACAGCGATCCCCCGGTGGGCATTCGCTTCTGGCTTCACGAAAAAGACAATTTGGTCAAGGACGTGTTGCAGTCAATCTGGGAGCTGGTCACGGTCGAGTTCGACACGTCGACGCCCGCCATCGAATCCGAAAGCCCGTTCCATCCCAGGAATTACGTCGGGCCGAAAGAGTTCCGCTTGTTGAGATCTCTGCAGGACACCATCGTCACGATCCTCGTATCGACCGACATTTCCCTGATCGTCCCATTGGATCCGCCGCAGAAATTCCTGCTGTCAACGGAATAGCCTTCGGATCCGACACCCGGCGACCGGATGGTTTCTGACAGGGCGTGAACCTGATCCTGCTGGCAGTCCGCCCGCCGTTGGTCTGCGCAGCCAACACCGCATGGGCCAAGGCTCACCGTCCCTTGAACAATCCGCCAAGGACGCCGCGCACGATGCGGCGGCCCGTGGTCCCGGTCAGTTCCTTCATCACCATGTCGCCCATCGCCTGGCCAAAGCTCTTGCTGCGCCGGACCGGGCGCGAGGTCGACCGGCTGACGCGCGCGCCCGAGTATCGCCGGGCGGCACGGTATTCGCGCGCCTCGGCCTCTTCCTCCTCGCGCTCTGCCGTCTCGGCGGCCCTGGCCGCTGTTTCGGCCCGGGCGCGCAGGATCTCATGGGCCGACTCTCGATCGACCGCGCTGTCGTATTTCCCGGCCATCTCCGACGCAGCCAAAAGCGCGCGACGCTCGGTCTTGGTGATCGGGCCCAATTGCGAGGACGGCGGGCGGATCAGCGTGCGCTGCGCAATTCCCGGAGCCCCCTTCGTCTCCAGAAAAGAGGTCACGGCCTCGCCCACGCCTACGGTGCGGATCGCCTCCTCGATGTCGAAATCAGGGTTCTCCCGGTAGGTCTCCGCCGCCAGCCGCAGCGCCCGCTTGTCCCGCGCGGTAAAGGCCCGCAGCGCGTGCTGGACCCGGTTGCCAAGCTGGCCCAGCACATCCTCGGGGATATCATCCGGCGACTGGGTGACAAAGTAGACGCCCACCCCCTTGGACCGGATCAGCCGCGCCACCTGTTCGACCTTGTCCACCAGCGCCTTGGGCGCATCGTCGAACAGCAGGTGCGCCTCGTCGAAGAAAAAGACCAGGCGCGGCTTCTCGGGGTCGCCCACCTCGGGCAGTTCCTCGAACAGTTCTGACAAGAGCCACAGCAGGAAGGTCGCGTAGAGACGTGGCCGCGCCATCAGCTGGTCGGCGGCCAGCACGTTGACCGTGCCGCGCCCGTCAGGGGCCGTCTGCATCAGGTCGGACAGCTCCAGCGCAGGCTCACCGAAGAACCCGGCGCCCCCCTCGTTTTCCAGCACCAGAAGCCGCCGCTGGATCGCCCCGATGGAAGCGATCGAGATATTGCCATAGCGCAGCGACAGGTCCTTGCGGTTCTCCCCCAGCCAGACCAGCATCGACCGCAGGTCATCGAGATCCAGCAGCGCCAACCCTTCCTCGTCGCTGAGGCGGAAGGCTATGTTCAGGATGCCTTCCTGCGCCTCGCTGAGATCCAGCAGGCGCGACAGCATCAGCGGCCCCATCTCTGTCACGGTTGTGCGCACCGGGTGGCCCTGCGCGCCGAAGAGATCCCAGAACCGCACCGGGAAGGCGTCATAGGCGAAATCATCGAAACCGATGGTCGCGCAACGTTCCATGAAAGCGCCGTGCAGCTTGTGCGTCTCGCTGCCCGCAACCGCCAGGCCCGACAGGTCGCCCTTCACGTCCGCAAGGAAGACCGGCACACCGGCGGCGGAAAACCCCTCGGCCAGGATCTGCAGGGTGACGGTCTTGCCCGTGCCCGTGGCCCCCGCAACCAGCCCGTGCCGATTGGCATAGCCCAGGTCCAGGAACTGCTGGACGCCATAGCCTTCGCCCGCGCCCCCCACGAAAACCGCCTTGTTCATACTTTCTCCCCCAGCTCGCACGGCATGAACATACATCCTTAACCAATTGATGCCAGTGTGTTTCTGGTCCGGGACGACATGTCCTCTCCTGTCCCGGACAGACTTCCTCCCTGTCAGACTGGCCGCGCCCTAGGGCGCGGCTTTTTTGTTCCCGGCAAAATGCATCTACTGGCGCGAAAAGAAGGTGGAAATCCCTGTTGACCAAGCGCAAGTCTTCTCGTAGCGTCACGACCAATGACAAAGTCGGCCGGTCCGACAGGGAGTGAAATGGAAAGGGGCCCTCGGGCCCCTTTCCTTTTGATCGCAGCTACGCGGCCTGGGGCATTGCGAAACGGGACTCCTCTGCCCTTTAATCGCGGCATTTCGCGCATTGCCGCGGCGGCACGGAGGATTTCTTCCCTGACAGTCCGCCCGACGCGTGCTAATCGACAAGTCAGGCAAATGACCGGATTTTAGAGGACATCATGAAGAAACCGCTTATCCTATTGTCGTTGATCGCCTCGCTGGGCGCAGGCGCGGGTTATGCCCAATCCGCCGACGGCGGCGATCCGGCGGCCGAGCCGGCCGATCCGGGAATCGAACTCGGGAAGCCCGTTCGCAACGAACCCTACATCAAAGAGGTCTACGACGACTGGACGCTTGAGTGCATCAAGGACCAGTCAGACAACGAAGCCTGCGTGATGGTTCAGATGCTGGAAGATCCGCAGAACAACCAGGACATCGCACAGGTCGAAGTCAAAAGAGTCGAGAACGCCGGGCAGATTGCGGCGCTCGTGACCGTCATCGTTCCCCTCGAAAGCTCGCTGAAACACGGCCTCAGGGTTTCGATCGACGGGCGCGAAGGCAAACAATACCCCTTTGACGTCTGTTCGCGCATCGGCTGTATGTCGCGATATGGTCTCGTCGCGGATGACGTGGAACGCTACAAGGCCGGAAAAATCGCAACGATCACCCTTGTGCCGTTTCTTGCCATGAACCAGCCCATCCCTCTTTCCTTGTCGCTCAAGGGCTTTACGGCAGCCTTGGCAGAGGTCAGCGTCGTCAGTCCCTGACCTGAGGCAAGAGCCGAGGTCATGCGGCGCTCCGGGAACCGGGGCGCCGTTTTCTTTTGGGACGCTCAATGCGCTTTGGCCTCACCTTCGCCAAAGAAACGCGCCCAGATCGGCGCGACCAGCTTGGTCCCGATGGGGATCAGGACGAGACCGGCCAGGAACCCGATCACGAAGTCGATCCCCGCCGTCACCCCCCACTCCAGCAGCGCATCGCCCTGCCCGATGGAATGCGCGATGTCATGCACCGCCTGGTAAGGTACGCCCCATCCCATTTCCTTCAGTGAGTTGGTAAGGATGTGGCCCCCGACCCAGAGCATCGCCGCCGTCCCGATGATCGCCAGCGCCTTCAGCAGCCAGGGCATGAACTTGACGATGCCACGGCCAAAGCCGCGCGTCGCCCCCAGGCGGCCTCGCTGGCTCAGCCAAAGGCCGATGTCGTCCATCTTCACGATGATGGCCACGGCCCCGTAGACGGCAAAGGTGATCAGCACCGCCACCACGGCCAGGGTTGCGGCCTGCATGGCGAAAGTCGGTGCCTCGATGGCCGAGAGCGAGATCACCATGATTTCTGCGGAGAGGATGAAATCGGTCTTGATCGCGCCTTTGACCTTGGCCTCTTCCAGGTGGGTCGGGTCGCCGATGTCATGGCTGCCGTCCGGTCCGCCGGAATGATCGTCATGCGGCATCAGCACATGCACGATCTTTTCAGCCCCCTCGAAACAGAGGTAACAGCCGCCCAGTATCAGCAAGGGCCAGACCAGCCAGGGCGCAAAGGCCGCCATCAACAACGCCGCTGGCATCAGAAAGACCAGCTTGTTGACCAGCGATCCCCGCGCGATGCGCCAGATGATCGGCAATTCGCGGGCCGGTTCGAACCCCTGGACGTATTTCGGCGTCACCGCCGCATCGTCGATGAGGACACCGGCGGTCTTGGACCCGGCTTTCATCGCCGCCGCGCCGATATCGTCGACCGAGGCCGCCGCAACCTTGGCGATCGCCGCCACGTCATCGAGAAGTGCCAGAAGTCCGCTCATACCGCGCCCCCACTCAACCTGTTCATCGCGAACCTAGCCTCTAGGGCGCAAACCGCAAGCGCCAGGCCCCGCCGCCCTGCCCGGCCAACACCAAGCAGCCACCGGCAATGGCCCAGTTCTTGACGAAAATGCTCATCTGCCAAGGATCGTCCGGGATCAGGTGAAAGAAGGAGGTCACCATGCAATACAGCGCCAATGACAGCGCCACAGGGCGCAGTGCGATCCCCAGAATCAGCGCCACAGACGCTGCTAGATTGTAGACCATCGCGCCCCAGACCAGCCAGAACGGCAGCCCCCATCCCACCAGCATCTCGCCCGCCGGGGCCGAATCGGTGGCCTTCTGCACCGCTCCGGCAAGGAAAAGAGCCGCAATCAGCACCCGCCCGACAAGGCTGGCAAGGTTGTTCCATCTCTGCACGGCTGATATCCCCTCTGGCCCCTCCACGTTAACGCAAACGAGATCGGAGGGTTAGCGCCACCACGCGAATCCTTGCCACGTTTATCGCTAACAGATTGTTCCACAACAGTTAATGGACTTTGCAGATGCAGAAGGCCTCCGTATACGGAAGCCAACAGGAATTTTAGGAGGCGAGCATGACCGTCACGATCGGGATCAACGGATTTGGCCGTATTGGCCGCTGCACTCTGGCGCATATCGCGGAATCCGCACGCAACGACGTCCAGGTCGTCAAGATCAACGCCCCCGGGCCGATCGAGACCCATGCCCACCTGCTGCGCTACGACAGCATCCACGGCCGCTTTCCCGGTGACGTGACCGTCAAGGATCAGGCGCTGGACCTGGGCCGCGGCCCGATCGATGTGATGTCCTCCTACGAGATGGGTGACCTCGACTGGAGCGGCTGCGACGTCGTTCTGGAATGCACCGGCAAGTTCAACGACGGCACCAAGGCCAACGCGCACATGGACCGTGGCGCGAAATCGGTCCTGATTTCCGCCCCCGCCAAGAACGTGCAGCGGACGGTTGTCTACGGCGTGAACCACCGCGACCTGGAAAAGGGCGAGACCATGATCTCGAACGGGTCCTGCACCACCAACTGCCTGGCACCGCTGGCCAAGGTGCTGGACGAGGGCATCGGGATCGAAAGCGGCATCATGACCACGATCCACAGCTACACCGGCGACCAGCCGACGCTGGACCGCCGCCACAAGGACCTGTACCGCGCCCGCGCCGCCGCGATGGCGATGATCCCGACCTCGACCGGCGCCGCCAAGGCCCTGGGCGAGGTGCTGCCCAACCTCAAGGGCAAGCTCGACGGGTCTGCCGTGCGCGTGCCGACGCCGAATGTCTCGGCCGTCGACCTGACCTTCTACGCCTCCCGCGACGTGACCGTCGAGGACGTCAACGAGGTGGTGGCAGAGGCCGCGGCGGGCCGCATGGGCGCCGTGCTTTCCTACGATCCCGAGCAGAAAGTCTCGATCGACTTCAACCACACGACGCATTCCTCGGTCTTTGCCCCCGACCAGACCAAGGTGGTGGGCAAGCGCATGGTGCGTGTGCTGGCCTGGTACGACAACGAATGGGGCTTCTCCGCGCGCATGGCCGACGTCGCCGCCGCGATGGGCCGCCTGCTGCACTGAGACCGGGCACCGCTCTCGGCCTGAAAAAAGCCCCCGGAAAGCATCGGCTTTCCGGGGGCTTTTCACGTGCAGGTCATGCAGTTCATCGGCACAGGACCGACAGCCGTTCAGGCAAACAATCCGTCGGTGAATATGGTCGTGTCGATCAGGTCGGTGGCTCCGGTCGGATCGCTGGCGTCCCAGATCGTCTCGTATCCCATATCCTCCAGAGCGGCGATTGACGTATTCGACAGGACATTTCCCGCGTCGATAAAGCCGGTCATGATCTCGTTTTCGAAGGCAAAACCGTCATCGCCGTCTTCGTTCCAATGCCCGCCCGCGGTGCCGGGTCCACCCTCGGTCTCGATAGCCAGCAGGACGGAACTGCTGAACTCGACGTCGAATGTCAGGTTCGCATTGGGTCCGTTGAACGTCTGTGTGCCATCCTCGTTGAAATCGACCAGCCCCATCATCTCCCACATGGTGCCGAAACCGATCACATGCATCATCTCGTGAAAGACGATATCGTTGAACAGACCCTGCATGTCGTAGTTTTCGGCATCAGCGATATCGAATTCCATGATCCCCATCGCGGGCAGATAAGTGGCGCTGCGGATCACGGTCGGTCCCGCCTGGCCCAGAATACCGCCTGCTCCGTCGATATCCGTCAGCGTTGCCTCGATCACGATATCGTCGATGCTGTTGCCTCGGTATCGAACGTCGGTGATGTCGCCCGTGATGAAGTCCGAGATCAGTTCAGCGGCATCGATAAAGGCCTGCTGCAACGCCTCCGTCCATGTTCCGTTGAAATTGATGGTGACGTTGAAACCCGTACCGTCCTGAGACCCGGAGGTATAGCTGCCAAGGAGCGTGCCCCCGGTCCCGCCGTCTCCGCCATCCCCACCGTCTCCGGGCTTGTCCGGCTTTCCGCCGCCACCTCCGCCTCCATTGCCGCCCTTGGCGGCACCAAGGGCGTCAAGGAAGGTCAGGCCATTCATGCCGATCACCGTGTCGGACCGGCCGAAGTCAAAGGTGTCTGAGTCGAGAAAACGCGCCAGAGACGCGGATTGATTGAAGGACATGCGATGTTCCCGTTTGCCAATTCAGTTCCGGGCTCACCGGCGCCCCAACGCACCATACTCGTAAAAGTAGAGTAACCACGGTTTCAACAGGCAGCGAGTCCAAATGTGGAAACCGATTGTTCACGGACCTCCAGGCCACCGCCCGCAATCACCTGTCGTGCAGACCCTTGCCCGCAAGGATACGCTCGCGGTGCTTTTCGATCCGCGCCGTGCGGGTCCTGGATTGTTTCGCATCCGAGAAATGCAGGATATATCCCCGCCGCCGTCCCGGTGTCAGCGCGTCGAAGGCCTCGCGCAGGTCATTGTCCTCTGCCAACAACTCTGACAATTCGTCGGGATAGGCCAGGTCGTCCTTGGCAAAATGCACCTTTGCCCCGCGCTTCTCGACCGCGATGGCGCGCGCGACATAGTCGCGGACCTGGTCGGCCCGCGCGGCAACCTCTTCGGTGGTCTGGAATTGCAGGTACTTGGACGCACGAGAGCGCGGGCCGGCCGGGATCAACGCCCCTTCCGGGTCCTCGATCAGGGCGCCCTTGAAAAAGGCAAGCCGGCAGCCGTCGGAATAGCCGCCAAGGATCGCCACGTTGGACCCGTCATAGACGTAGCAAGCCGCGCCCCATTTCAACGTCTCGCCCAGCTCGGTTCCGGCAAGGACGGCACGGAGCGCGGACAGCACCGCGCCCCAGGTCTCATCGGCGAAAAAGCTGTCGAGATCAGGGGCGCGGTCCATCAAAAGCCTCAGAGGTAGTCGGCGCGGGCCAGTCCGTATTTGGCCATCTTCTCGTTCAACGTCCTGCGCGGCAGGCACAGTTCGTCCATCACCGCCGAGATCGAGCCCTTATGCCGCCGCATGGTGTTGTCGATCAGCATCCGCTCGAACGCCTCGACGTATTCCTTGAGCGGCTTGCCCTCGGTCGTCATGACCGGCTGCATGTCGTCATGGTCGCTCATCAGCAGAGAGGCGATGGTCCCCTGCCCGCGCCGCGACTGCAGCACCGCGCGTTCGGCAAGGTTGATGAGCTGGCGCACGTTGCCCGGCCAGGGCGCCTGCAAGAGCTGCGCGGCCTCCTGCGCCGACACCTTGGGCGCATCGCAGCCGTATTCCTCGGCGTAGCTTTCGCTGAGACGGGTGAACAGCGTCAGGATATCCTCTCCGCGCGACCGCAGCGGCGGTACGGTGATCTTGAGCGCCGCCAGCCGGTAATAGAGATCCGGGCGCAGCGCCTGCTCGCAGGTGCGGCCCTCTTCCTGCAGGTTGGAAATGGCGACAATGCGCGTTTCGGGCGGCGTCCCCTCGTCGTTGATCGCGTTCAGCAGGCGCGCCTGCGCCGAGTCCGACAGGACCTCGATGTCTTCAAGCACCAGAGTGCCGCCGCGCGCTTCTTCCATCGCCGGCAGGCGCGTGTCCTCTGGCAGCATCGGGCCGAACAGGCGTCGGGTCAGGGCGTCCTCGTCCATCGCGGCACAGCGTACCAGCGTGAATTTCTTGCCCGCGCGGGCGCCCACGGCATGCAGTGCATGGGCCACCAGCGTCTTGCCGGTGCCGGTCTCGCCCTCGATCAGGACGTGGCCGTCCGCCTGCCCCAGGTCCAGGATGTCCTCGCGCAGGCGTTCCATCGCGGGGCTGGCGCCGATCAGCTTTGACATGATCTGGCTGCCGTCCGCCAGTTCGCGCCGCAGTGCACGCGTGTCCAGCGTCAGGCGCCGCGCGTTGGTGGCCTTTTTCGCCAGTTCCGACATGCGGTCCGGGTTGAACGGCTTTTCCAGGAAATCAAAGGCGCCGATGCGCATCGCCTCGACCGCCATCGGCACGTCGCCGTGGCCGGTGATCATGATCACCGGCAGCGCGCTGTCCGTGCCCATGAGCTTCTTGAGAAACTGGATCCCGTCCATGCCCGGCATCTTGATGTCGGAAATCACGATGCCCGGGAAATCCGCGTTCAGCCGCCCCAGCGCCTCTTCGGCGCTGGAAAAGGTTTCCGTGTCGTAACCGGACAGGGCCAGCCATTGGCTGATCGACTGGCGCATGTCCTGTTCGTCATCCACGATGGCGATTTTCATTGCATTGGCCATTGGCAGTTTACTCCGCTGCTTCTGTGGATTCGTTCAAGACGGGCAGTTGCATCTCGAAGACGGCGCCGCCGTCCTCTCCGTTGCGGGCGGTCAGGCGACCGCCCAGTTCGGACACGATACCCGAGGAAATCGCCAGACCGAGGCCCACGCCATCGCCCGGCTGTTTGGTAGTGTAGAAGGGTTCGAAGAGCGCATCTAGGTCCTCGATCCCGGTTCCGTTGTCGCGCACGGTCAGTGTCGCGGTTTCGCCCGCAGCGAGGATGATGTCCACCTGAGGGTCATCAACGGACTTGGTGGCGTCAAGCGCATTGCGCAAGAGGTTGACCAGAACCTGCTCGATCCGCATCCGGTCGCCCATGACCCGCACGGGCGCCTCCGGCAGGATCTTGGTGATCTTCACGCGGCGCGATTTCAGCTGCGGTTCCATCATCGCCAGCGACGAGGCCAGCGCTTCTCCCATGTCGACGGGGCTGAGCTGTTCCTGCCCCTTGCGGGCAAAGCTTTTCAGCTGGCGGGTGATGGCGCCCATGCGCTCGATCAGGTCGTCGATGCGGTGAAAGGCGCTCAGCGCCTCGTCGGGGCGGTTGCGCCTGAGCAGGAGGCGCGCGCCGGCCAGATAGGTCTTCATCGCGGCAAGAGGCTGGTTCAATTCGTGGCTGACGGCCGCGGACATTTCGCCCAGGGCGGCCAGCTTCGAGGATTGCGCCAGCGATTGTTCCGCCACGGCCAGGTTCTTTTGAACCCGTTCACGCTCGGCGATTTCACGGCTGAGGCGGGCGTTCAGCGCGCGCAGTTCCGTGGCATCGCGCTGGAACAGCGCCATCCGGATCGCCGTCTTGCGCGAGAGCGCGTAAAAGACCAGCGCCGCCAACAGGGCAAAACCCATGATCTCGAGGGCCAGCACAGCGTTCACACGCTCTCGTACGCTGGCATAGGTGGTGAAGGTGACCAGCGTCCAGCCGCGGAACGGAATACGCCCGTCGATCCGCATCACCGCCTCGCCGCGCAGGTAGGCATCGGCCTGCTGCGCGGTCCAGTCGGCGGTGGCGCGGATGGCGCGTTCGATCGCACCGTCGGCGGGCTGGCGTTGCAAGGCATCCGTGGGCGTCAGCCCGCGCCAGCGCGGTTCAGTCGCCAGGATGATGAGCCCCTCGGAGTTCGTCACCATGACCGCGTCCGTGATTCCGGCCCAGGCGCGTTCGAACTTGGCCAGGTCGACCTCGACCATGATCACGCCGACCGTCTCACCGCCGCTTTCCATGCGGCGGGCATAGGTAAAGCTGAAGTTTCCCGTCTCTTGCGGCAGCGCGGTAAAGACCGTGGTGTTCGAACGCAGCGCATCCACGAAATAGGCCTCTTCGCGGTGCGACTCGGCCAGGCGGTTGCGGTCTGTCGCGGCCACGGTACGCCCGTCCCGGTCCAGCAGCATCAGCGAGGCGGCGCCGATTTCGTCCACGAAGGAAATCAACCGCTGCGAGCTTTGCCGGTAGTCCTGCGCGTTCAGCGCGGCGATCAGCGCCGGGTCACGCGCCAGGAGTTGCGGCACGATGGCATTTCGGCGCAGTTCGGAAATCAGGTTGCCGGAATAGAGCGCAAGGCGCAGTTCGGCCCGGTTACGCACGGAGTCGGTAAAGCGGTCGGTCAACAGCCAGTTCGTGACCCAGACCGTACCAACAGCCGCCAGCAACAGCAGGACAAGCGCTATGCGCGCACGGCCCGAGAACGGGCCGGCACGACGCAGTCCGGTTCTGGTGCCATCCGATGCCATGCCGCCCAGAATAGGCTGCGCGGGCCGCACCCTCAAGTCAGGCGGCTGTCAGGGCCTCTGCCAGATGGGCGAAAAGGCGCGCACCATCCTCGTTGCCATGCGCCGCTTCGCTTGCGCGCTCGGGGTGCGGCATCATGCCCAGCACCCGCCGGTTGGCCGACAGGACACCCGCGATGTCACGGGCCGACCCGTTCGGGTTGTCGGTATAGCGGAAGGCCACGCGGTCCTCCTGCTCCAGCATGTCCAGCGTCGCCTCGTCGGCGAAATAATTGCCGTCATGGTGCGCGATGGGCAGGGCGAACTCGGTGTCGCGGCCATAGCCCTGAGTATAGACACTGGCGCCTTCGGCGCGCAGCCCGATGGTGCGGCAGATGTATTTCAAACCCGCGTTGCGCAAGAGCGCGCCGGGCAGCAACCCGGTCTCGGTCAGCACCTGAAAGCCGTTGCAGATCCCCAGGACATAGCCGCCGCGGTCCGCATGCGCCTTGACCGCACCCACGATGGGCGCATTGGCGGCGATGGCCCCACAGCGCAGGTAATCACCAAAGGAGAACCCGCCGGGAATGCCGACCAGGTCAATGCCCGCGGGCAAATCCGTGTCCTTGTGCCAGACCATCTGCACCTGCAGACCCGCCTTTTCGAAGGCAACGGCAAGATCACGGTCGCAGTTGGACCCGGGGAAGACGATGACGGCAGCTTTCATCAGCACGCTCCTTGTCAGGCGGTGAGTGTCAGGCGGTGAAATCGGTGACGACGGCCACGCCCGGCGGCGTCGGCCCGTTGAAGGCGGCGAGTTCGTCCGAGACCTGGCCAAGGCCGATCTCTCGTCCGATCATCGGCGCCATGTCGACGGCCCCGGACTGGATCAGGCTGAACAGCTGTTCGTAGCGCCAGGGCGGCATCCCGCGCGAGCCGTAGACGGCGAGGTTCTTCATGAAGATGCCGTTCATGTCGATCTCCATCGTCGCGGTATGGCCGATGGGCATTCCGACCTGAACGTGGCGGCCCAGCGGGCGCAGGCACTTGATGGAGGCATTGGCCGTGGCCGCGATGCCCACCGCCTCGATCGAGACATGAGCGCCGCCGCCGGTCAGGTCCTTGATGGCACGATGCGCCTTGCCGTCCGAGGCATCGACCACCGCGTCAGCACCATGTGCCAGCGCATGGTCCAGTTTTTCGCGCACCACGTCCACGGCGATCACCCGCGCGCCCATCGCCTTGCCGATCAAGAGAGCGGCAAGGCCGATCCCGCCGGTGCCATGTACCGCCAGCCATTCGCCCGGCTGCAGCGCGGCCCGGTCGGTCAGCGCATGCCAGGAAGTCATCACCCGGCAACCCAGCCCCGCGGCGGTGCGCGGCGTCATGAAATCGGGCAGGCGCGACAGGTTGAAATCGCGCGGCACGGCGACGTATTCCGCAAAGGCCCCGTCCGAACCGATGCCCGGATAGACCATGTCGTTGCAGGTGTGTTGTGCCCCGGCGCGGCAGTCGTTGCAGGTGCCGCAGCCCAGAAGGAAGGGCGCGACCAGAACGTCCCCGACAGAGAATTGCGCGCGCGCGCCAGCCTCGACAACCTCGCCGCAGAATTCATGACCGCCGATAGCGCCCGGTTTCACCCTGGGGTGTTCCCCCATCCAGCCGTGCCAGTCAGAGCGGCAGACCCCGCAGGCCTGCACCTTGAGCACCACACCGTCATCGGGACAGGCGGGATCGGGGCGGGTCTCGATGCTCAGCGGCGCCTGGTACTCGCTCAGGACAGCCGCGCGCATCACAGGACCTCGATGCGGTAGCTTTCGATCACCGTGTTCGCGAGCAGCTTTTCGCACATCTCGGCCACGGTGGACTCGGGCGTTCCATCGGCCAGGTCCATCTCGATCACCTTGCCCTGGCGCACCGATCCGACCCCGTCAAAGCCCAAGGCGCCAAGCGCATGGCGCACCGCCTCGCCCTGCGGATCCAGAACCCCGTCCTTGAGCATCACATGCACGCGCACTTTCATGATCATCCCCTTGCTTGTCTTGCTGGGCAGGAACCGCATCACGCGCGGGAATGCAAGGGTAAAGGCGTCTCAGGCCCGGATGCGCCGCACCGGCAGGCACCGCCCCAGTTGGGTTTGGCCGGCGGTGCGCCGTCCTGATACCCCCGGCAGCCATCGAAGGCGCAAAGTCCGAAGTAGAATTCGACAAAGCCCCGATTGTCGCTATTTGCGCGCCCAAGTCCCGGAAACGACCCAGGCCCGGAGTTCATCCGGGAAAATGACCGGCCTTGGGCTGATGGTCCTGACCTCGGTGTGATAGCGCCCTGCTGCCCAGTCGATCACGCCCTAGGTCGGGTCGTGCTTGCCGCTCAGACCTGGGGCGTCTCGCCAGAGCCCGTAGGAATCACGGGCCGATCAAAGCGCGTCTGCCGCAAGTCAACAGGCGAACCTGCAGACGCTCTCGCTGCGGCGGGCGTCAGCGCAGGCCTCGACCGAGGCCGGCGAAACTTCGCTCTCGAAATTCTGCGCCAATGCCGGACTCGCAAGAAGAGCCACAAACGGCAGGGCAAGGGATCGGCAAAGCGAGGTCATGGGACTGCCCCTTGCAACAGAGCCAGCCCCCCAAAAAAAGAAAAAACCGCGCGGAGATGTCTCTCCGCGCGGTCTGGCTTTGTCAGGCGCTGAACCTGGGTCCGGCGCTTATTCCTTGTTGCCGCGGCGGATGACGTTGCCGGCGTCCGCCTCGATCCGGAAGGCACCGGCGGTGTTCCCGGTCAGATCGTTGTTCTCGTAGGTGCCGCCACCGCCTTCGCGGACACGGATCGCCTCGTAGACGTTGCCGAAGATCTTGTTGCCACGCACCAGCGGGGTCGACTTGCCCTTGACGGACACACCGTAGAAGCTGTTGCGGAAGATCTCGTTGTTCTCGATCACGCCACGGCCACCGTCATGGATGTAGATCGCGGACTGCTGACCATCGCGCAGGATGTTGTCATAGACCGAGGGGTTGGCGTTGGTCTTGATCTCGATCCCGGCATAGGCGTTGCCGTAGATCTCGTTGCCGGTGATCCGGGCGATGGCCCCTTCGGACGCCATGATGCCGCCCTGTTGACCGTCGCGGATGGTGTTGCCCGAGATCAGCGGATCGTCCGCGGCCTTCACCTCGATCCCCGACAGCGAGTTGTTGAAGATCGTGTTGCCTTCGAACCGGCCCTTGCCACCTTCGTTGATGAAGATGCCCGAACCGCCGCCATCGCGGAAGGTGTTGCCCTTGACGATCGGGTCGGCGCCCTCTTTCAGCTCCAGGCCTGCCAGCGAGTTGCCGAAGATCGTGTTGCCCTCGATCGTCGCCTTGCCTGCCTCGAACATGAAGATACCGCCCTGGGCACCGTCGTGGATGGTGTTGCGACGGACGGTGGCATCCTTGTTGTCACGGATCGCCAGAACCGCCAGGCCCTTCGAGGTCATGTCGTTGTCCTCGATGATGACCGAACCCGCCGCGACGTGGAAGTTGAAGAACTTGCCGCCGTTCTGGTGGATCGAGATGCGCGCCACGCGGCCCGACTCTGCGGTCCAGCGGATCGCATTGTCATCGGCCACCCGCAGGACGATGTCCTTGACCGGGCCGACCCCGACGATTTCCAGCGGCTTCGACACGTCGATGCCCTGGGTGTAGACGCCGGGATAGACCTCGATACGGGCATTCGGCTCTGCCGCGCGGACAGCATCCGCCAGGCTGGTGTAGTCACCGCCACCCGAGGCCTTGACCGTCACGACGTTGGTGCTGACCGGGTCCGGAGTCCGGGTCACCTTGCCCGGGCCTTCGATGTTGCCGATCCGGATGACCTTGCCGGCATCGGGTTCGATGCGGAAGGTGCCGGCGGTGTTGCCCGACAGGTCGTTGCGCTCATAGGTGCCGCCGCCGCCTTCGCGGATGCGGATCGCCTCGTAGATGTTGCCATAGATCTTGTTGTCACGGACCGTCGGGTTCGAGTCGCCCTTGACCGAGACACCGTAGAAGCCGTTGCGGAAGATCTCGTTGTTCTCGATCACGCCGCGGC
The DNA here is from genome assembly GCF_019392335.1 of Mameliella sp. CS4. Lineage (GTDB taxonomy): Bacteria > Pseudomonadota > Alphaproteobacteria > Rhodobacterales > Rhodobacteraceae > Antarctobacter. The sequence goes on along the minus strand of NZ_JAHXRQ010000009.1, from coordinate 60,943 downwards.
CGCCATCGTGGACATAGATACCCGACTGCTGACCGTCGCGCACCTTGTTGTTGTAGACCTGCGGGTTGGCATCGGTCTTGATCTCGATCCCGGCATAGGCGTTGCCGTAGATCTCGTTGCCGGTGATGCGCGCCACGGCGCCGTCAGAGGCCATGATGCCGCCCTGTTGACCGTCGCGGATGGTGTTGCCCGAGATCATCGGGTTGTCCGCGGCCTTCACCTCGATCCCCGACAGCGAGTTGTTGAAGATCGTGTTGCCTTCGAACCGGCCCTTGCCACCTTCGTTGATGAAGATGCCCGAACCGCCGCCATCGCGGAAGGTGTTGCCCTTGACGACCGGGTCGGCGCCCTCTTTCAGTTCCAGGCCTGCCAGCGAGTTGCCGAAGATCGTGTTGCCTTCCAGCGTCGCGCGGCCCGCCTCGAACATGAAGATACCGCCCTGGGCACCGTCGCGGATGGTGTTGTTGCGGATAGTGGCGCCATCATTGGCACGGATCGCAAGAACGGCCAGACCCTTGGAGGTCATGTCGTTGTTCTCGATGATGACCGAACCGGCCGCCACGTGGAAGTTGAAGAACTTGCCGCCGTCCTGGTGGATCGAGATGTTCGAGACCAGGCCGGATTCCGCGGTCCAGCGGATCGCGTTGTCGTCGGCCACCTTCAGGACGATATCACGCTTGTTGCCGACACCGACGATTTCCAGCGGCTTCGACACGTCGATGCCACGGGTATAGGTGCCCGGGTAGACCTCGATGCGCGTGCCCGGCTCTGCCGCCGCAACGGCTGCGGCCAGGTCGGAATAGTTGCCGCCCGAGGGTTTCACCGTCAGGACCGGCCCACCGTGCTCAACCGGCTTCTTGGTGGTGTCCACCGTCCGGTCGGGGATCGAGCATTCACGCTCGATGATGCGCTGCGCCATCGGGGCAAAGGTGTGGTCGCCGCATTCCGAGGCATAGACCTCGTAGCCGGCACAACCCAGGATCTTGGCCTCGGCCCACATGGCCGAGCAGGCCTGCGCATGCGCACGGTTCGGATCGACGACGACCTTCTTGTCTTTGTCCGGATCGGGGTCGATAGTCCGGTCCGCCGTCGCCTTGAGCACGCGGCTTTGCGGCAGGATGCGGGTCATCGGGATCGCCATGTTGAAGCCGGTGCGGCTGTCGCCCGCGTGGTGCAGGCCGATCACGGCATGGTCGCTGAGACGAATGACAGGCGAGCCGGAGTTGCCACCCAGCGTGTCACAGCTGTGCATCAACTTGCCTTCAGCCGAGATTGCGGGAATCGCGGCGGCACAGCCTTCGCGGCTGATATGCTGGGCCTGGCCCTGCGGGTGACCGATGATCCAGAGGAATTCGCTGTCCTGCGGATCTTCATTGGCAAGCTTCAGCATGCCATATTTGGTCGAGGGGTTCCCGAAAACGCGCAGCACCGTGTAGTCCAGCTCGCGGCTGGTTTCGATGATCTGCGGGCTGACGGTATAGCGGTCGACGCCTTCCGAGCTGCCGGGCTTGATAAAGCCCGCCACGAACTGCGCGGCCTGAACGCCACTGTCCTTGCCGGTCGGATCGCCGTCCATGCCGGGAATGCAGTGGTGGTTGGTTAGGATGTGCTGATCGTCGACGATGAAGGCGGTACAAAAACCCGTCTTGCCGTTCTTGAACAGCATGTCCAGGCGCCCGATCGGGCGGCCCAGCTTGATGATCGGGCTGTTCTCACCGTATTTGATGATCGGCTCGTTCTGGTAGTCGCCGAAGGCCTGTTCGAAGACCAGACCGTCACCGCCCGCCGATTGGCGTGGCTGGATGACGATCTTGCCAAAGTCGGAGGGATCGAATTCGGCAGGAGCCTGTTGCGCACTGGCCGGGCCGAATGCGACCGCCGCCCCTGCACAAAGTGCGAGTGCTGACATGAGTTGACGCATGATAATGTCCCCGTTGGAAAGAATACTGTTTGAAACTACTTTGCCTGCTGCCCTGCCGCCAAGTAAAGAATTCCTTGCCTCCAAGCACCCTAATTTGATTGCGCCCTTGCGGCATCGCGCGACGCACGCCAGCGTATGGTGATCAGGCGGACCTGCCACAAGGTCTTGTCCGGCTTCTTTGCCTCCTGCGCGTTGCCGGAAATGCGCCGTATGTTGGCTTCCCACGCCCGGCGCGCGCCGCGAGTGCGTCGTCACCGCGACGATGCGAACCGCCATTTCCTCGATCTTTAGGATATCGTCGAGGTATTCGCTGGCCATTCTCGCGGCCACATTGGCACTCCGCAAAAGCTCCGGCACCCGGGCCAGTAGCTCTTGCCGGTCGGCCCCGATCGCCAAGACCGGGCCGCCCGAGCGTCCGGCAAACCAATGGTGCTTGGTCAGCAGATGATGCTGATCCACGACCAAGGCGTTGCGACAGCCGGTCAGGCTATCCTTGAACGGAACATCGGGACGGCCCAGGCGCCGCCGTGGCTGCTGACCGTGTCTTCTTGTGGTCGCCGACGGCCTGTTTGCGCAAGCCACCCGTGCCGGTGGACTGGCGCCGGGTGGCTACGATCCGTCCGATCCGCTCGGGGTCAAACTGAACCGGTTGCGCCCTCGCGGGCATGCAGAACATCGGCACAGGGTTGGTGCGGATGGATTGACGGCAATGGGCCGGACCGCTGATGCGGTCCAGCCTCAATAGGCGGTCAGCGCGCTGCCGCCTGCAAAAGCCGTTCCAGCGCGCCGCGCGTGGTGGGGCCAAAAGCGCCGTCGACCTGACCGGCGCCCAGGTATCCACGCCGCACAAGGTCGCGCTGGATTTCACGCGTGGTGGCATTGGGCAGCTTGTGCAACTGGCTGATCGGGTGCCCATAGCCATCGGCGATGGACTCGACCAGGTATTCCGCCGCCTTGGCGGGATCGGTGCGCACCGCGCGGCCCAGGCTGTAGTAGACCCCAAGTGAGAACTTGCCCTGCGGCAGGCCCGCTGCCGCCGTCTCGCGGTAGATCGCCAGCGCCCGGTCATAGTCCTTCCGCACGCCAAGGCCGCTGTTGTAGGCCACACCCAGAGAGTAGCGCGCGGGCGTAAACCCGGACATGCGGCGGTTCTGCAGGATCGGAATTGCCTCGCCATAGCGTTTCTTGGTGATCATTGCCCGGGCATAGCCATAGTGCACCGCAGGGTCGTCGCTGACCTTGCGCGCGGCGCTGCAGGCCAGCTCGGCCGCATTGGCGTCGAAATCGTCCCGTGACACGCCAGCAATCCCTTCGACCGCGAACATCGGCATCGAAACCTCAAGGCAACGGACCACGATCGGCGGGCGAGCTGCGGCGCTTTCGGCTTTCGCACGAAGCGCGGCGACGCGCGTCGCGATCTCGGATTGCTGTGTTCGGCCATAGGAAATCCGGTCAGAGATCAGGTCCACCCAGGACAGGGCCCCCTCGACGCTGGCCTCGATCTCCAGCACGGCGATGTTCACTTCGCTCTGGGTGCCCGCGCGGCGCAGGTCCGCGAGGCTGGCGTCAATCCGTTCCTGGAAATCTGCTATTCCGTTGGCACGAGCCTTGACGCGCAGGGCATCGCCTCTGAGACCGCGCGCCAGCGCGTCCCAAAGCCGTGTGGCCTCGGCTGCGGCTTCTCCGCTTTCAGAGCGGGTTGCATCGGCCAGCCGACGGATCTCCAGCAACAGCTCTTCGTGGGCCTCGCGCAGGGCCTGCGCCTCTTCAGCGGCGCTGATGACCTTGGCCCGCGCTTCCACGCCGGTTCGGGTCGCCCGGTCGATAGCGCGCCGCAGGCTCGCGGATCGCTGATCATTGACCGCATCCTTCAGCATCGCCACGGCGCGCAACTCACCGTCCTTGAACAGGGTTTCGGCCTCGCTCTTGCGGGACGAGACAAAGGCCAGCCGCTCGCGGCTGGACTCTGCCAGCGTGGACATGCGTTTCAGGGCGGATTCGATCTCGGCCTCGGTGGTGGCGCCTCTCAATACCTCCAGCTCCCGGTCGATCGCGCTGAGCAGCGTCGGCATCGCGCGGGCGCGCTCTTGCGCCTCGGTGAGCGGGGTCCGCAACCGCTGCGTGATCCGATCCCAAAGCGCCGAAACCTCGGTGCTGCCCGGATCGAAAGAGGATTCGGCATCTCCGGCCCGGGCGCGGGCCCGGTTGACCGTGCCTTCAAGGCTGAGCACTGCACGCTCGGCGGCGCTGACCTCGCGCGAGATCTCGGCCCGCTGCAGTTCGGCGGTGCGCAAGGCTTCGTCGATGCGGGCCGTCAACTCCTCGGCCTTGGGTGTGTCGACCGGGTCAGGGTCCGTGCCATTGGCCACCTTGCAGGACCGGTCCGCCAATCCCTCCGCCAGAGGCGCAAGCGGGTGTTCCGCGCATTGGGCCAGGAAGGTCTTGTAGCCGAGGCAGCCATGCTGTTCCGCCGCGGTCCAGAGCACCTCACAGGCGCCCTGCCCCTTGGGCGGCTCCGGCGGACGTGCCGGAGCGGCCGCCTTGAGGATCGTGCTTTCCTTGAGAATGCGGGTCATCGGGATGCCGAAGTTGAACCCGGTGCGATTGTCGCCCGCATGGTGCAGCGCCACCACCTGGCGGTCGGAGATCCGGAACACCGGTGAACCAGAGTTGCCCCCCAGCGTGTCGCAGGTATGCACCACCTTGCCCTCGGTCGAGACCGGCGGATCGCCTGCGGCACAGCCTTCACGGCTGATATGCTGGGCCTGCCCCTGTGGGTGACCGATGATCCAGAGGAATTCCGACGGCTCGGGATTGGCATCGGCCAGTTCGACCTTGCCATAGCGCGCCGACGGGTCGCCGAAGACGCGCAGAACCGAATAGTCCAGCGCCTCGCTGGTCTCCAGCGGCTCCAGCGCCACCTGGAATTTCTCGGCCTTGTCAGGATGGGCCGCATCGACATACCCCGCCACGAACTGCGCCGCCTGAACACCCACGTCGCCAATGCCCGGGATGCAGTGGTTGTTGGTGACAAGGTGCTGGGTGTCCACGATGAAGGCGGTACAATAGCCGGTCTTGCCGTTCTTGTAGAGCACGTCGAGCCGCCCCACCGGACGGCCCAGCCGGCGCGCGATGCTCTTTTCGCCATAAGAGATGACGGGTTCGTTCTGGTAATCGCCAAAGGCCTGCTCCAGCACGAAACCCGTGCCCGCGGACTGGCGTTTTGCTACGACGATCTTGCCGAAATCGGATGGGTCGAACTCCACCGGCTGCGCCGCAAGGGGGGCGGCCAGAAGAACGGACAGAAATAGGCTCGGGACGGAAGGACGCATTGCGGGGCCTCGTCGAAAAAGGAATGCGCTCAGGTTACGCCCCGTCACCCCATTCCGCCAAGTCCGGAATCTCTGGCCCTAGTCCGGGCGGGCGAGGATCTCTCTCAAGGTCTTGCGGATCACCCTGGTGCGTTCGCCCTTGCTTGTGCCTTTCTGGACCTGTTTGCCTTTGGAACGAATGACCCAGCCCAGGCTGGGATCAAACCATTCGGTGTAGCTTGTGTCCAAGTTGTCTGTTTCAAAGGTGTATTCGATCTCCCAGACCAACCGCCGCCCCGAGTCCGATGTGGCATAGATTTCGCAGCATCGCTGCAAGAGGGTCATGTGATAGATGGCCTCCGGTTCGGGATCCGTGTCCCAGTCCCAGTTTTCGGTCCATGTCATCCGCTTGCCGTTGCGCATCGGGTAGAACGGACCGCCCGTCTCTTCCGTGATTTCCACTTTCGAGGCGGCGGGGTCATTCAGGATTTCTGCGGCGGTCAAGCCCTTGCCCGGCACCAGGACACTCGAAGAATAGTCCGCACCGACGTATTTGAACCCGTCGCGTTGCACAAAGCCCTGGCATTTGCTGTTTCCCTCTTCGCACCACAAGTAGGCCACATGCCCCTCTGGTGCGGGCAGAAAGTGATAGGTGATATCATGGGCGTTCACATCATCCACATCATCCTCGATTAAATTCGTGATGCGCTCGCGGAATAGAAGCTGCAGCGCTGCCAGCGGGCCGGGATCGGGTTCTGTCAGGGTGTCGGACAAGGCTTTCATCGCCGCTTCGCGCTGCTTTTTCGCGTCTGTCGCCAGAGGTTCCAGCCGGTCTTTCTCTGTCTTGTAAAGCTGGAACTTCGCAAGCAACTCCGCCGCCGACTCGCGTGCGGCAGCCTCTGTGCCTTCGCGAATGATGGCAAGGTCACCGCGGACCCGCGCCAGGATCCTCTTGTCCTCAAGGTCACGCGCCGCGTAGATCGCCTCGACCTTGGCATGGATATCCAGGATCTTCGCCACATGAGGCGCGACGGCCTCGCGCGCGGGCGCGGCAAGGGGGTTTCCGTCCATCGCCTCGGCAAAGATCTCGGTCAGGATTTTCGCGTTGATGGCATCGGCCCGGGCCCAGCCTGAATCGTCAAGCACCTCTTCGATCTCTCGGGCCGTCTTTTTTGCCCAGTCCTCGAGCGCATCGCGCGACAGGCTGTCCAGATCGACGACTTCCTCTGCCGGAGAATCCGGCGCAGGCGCGTCCGGTTCAGCAGGCGGGGCATCGTCGCGCGCGGCCTCTTCGGCTGGCGGTTTGGCCGGCGCGGGCGCGTCGGGCGTCTTTTCTTCCGGCACAGCGGCAAGCCGGCGCGCGTCCTCTGCCGCCTCCAGCTCGCAGACCCGCTCCGCATGGCGCGACACCATCGCCGCCAGCGGATGTGCCTCGCAGGTCTCAAGGAACGTCTCATAGCCCGCGCAGCCAAAATCCGGCGCGGCCTCCAGCATCGCTTCGCAACGGGCATCAACTTGCGGCCCCTTCGGCACGGGCGCCGCCGCCTTCAGCACCACGCTTTCGGCGAGGATACGCGCCATCGGGATGGCAAAATTATAGCCCGTCCGATTGTCGCCCGCGTGGTGCAGCGCCACGACCTTGCGGTCGGTGATGCGAAAGACCGGCGAGCCGGAGTTGCCGCCCAGCGTGTCACAGCTGTGAACCAGCTTGCCCTGGGGCGAGACGGCCGGATCGTCGGCGGCACAGCCTTCGCGGCTGATGTGCTGGGCCTGGCCCTGCGGATGACCAATGATCCAGAGCAGCTCCGCATCCTCGGGCGCCTCTGCCGCAAGCTCGACCTTGCCAAACCGCGCCGAGGGATCGCCAAAGACCCGCAGCACCGAATAGTCCAGTGTCACACTGGTCTCGACCGGCGCGGTCGAGACCTGGAATTTCTCCGCCCCGCGCGCCTGTGCCCCGTCCACAAAACCGGCGACGAACTGCGCGGCCACGACCCCAAGGCCCCCGACCCCGGGGATGCAGTGGTTGTTGGTCAGGATATATTGCGCATCTACGATGAAGGCGGTGCAGACCCCGGTCTTACCATTGTCATAGAGCACGTCCAGACGCCCCACGGGCCGGCCAAGACGGCGCGGCAGGCTGTTTTCGCCGTAGGTCAGGATCGGCTCGTTCTGGTAATCGCCAAAAGCCTGTTCAAAGGTCAGGCCACCGCCACCGGCGGATTGTTTCGGCGCCAGGATCACCTTGCCGAAATCGGCGGGATCGAATTCGACCGGCTGGGCCGAAACCGGCGCGGCGCAGAGCAGGGAAAACACAAGGGCAAAGGATCGGATCATGGAGACCTCGCATCGGATGAGGTTTTCCATAGGCTAGAACGACACCGACCAAAGACCAAGGGCCGGTTTCCCGACGCTCGGTCACTGGCCTAGGGTCGGCAACCGCCGCCCGGCCCCGGCTGACAGGTCTTGAGCTGTTCCCGCGCGATCCGGGCGATCCGCGGGCTGGCCTCGATGATCCGCGAGAGGGGCACCGCCACGGCGTCGCCCTCGGGACCGTTGCCCGACCGATGCAGCGCGGCCATCGTGAGGGGCCGCGAGATATCGAAAAGCGGCGCGCCAGAGGTCCCCGGCAGGCTGTCGCAGCCGTGGCCCAGAAAGCCGTCTTCGGTCATGGCGGGGTCTGTCGCGGCGCAGTCACGGCGGGCAATCCGCATCGGTCCCGCCACCGGATGGGCGATCATCCACAATGGCTGCGCGGCAAGCACCGAGCGGCGTGCGAACCGGACGGTGCCATACCGCAGTGACGGGGCGCCAAAGACCTGCAACAGCGCATAGCCCGTCTCGCTGTCGACCTCGACCGGCGTGTGATCGACGGTGTAGGCCTGCGCAGACGACGGCATGTCACCATCGTCATAGCCCATCACCAGCGTCATCGACACGATAATTCCCCCGGCAGGCAGGCAGAGATCGGAGGTCAGGATCAGATCCTCGCCCACGATGACGGCGGTACAGTGGCGCACCTTGTTGCCATTGCTGGAATAAAGCACATCCAGCCGTCCGACGGGCGAGGCGGCGATGCGCATCGGACTGTTCCGGGAAAAGACCGACAGCGGCTCGTTCATGTTCCGGGTGCCGGCCGCGCCGACCCTGACCGACCTCACCGGAACCGGCTGGACCACGCGGCCAAAGGCCATGGGGTCGCCTTCGAACGGTTCCGCCTGGGTCATGGAGGTCAGAAACGCAAGGCCCAGGGAAGCCGCGATGGCAGTGAAAGAATAACTTTTGAACATCCAGACCTTAGAAAACAATTTGGAGGGGGCTTTGGCAAGCGTCCGGCAGAGCTCACGCCTTCGGACAGCTCCAGCCCTCGTATCGCCAACGCCACCCGGCCAGGGCCTTTTCCAACTCATCGGTATGAGAGTCGAAATCCGTGCCCGCGACCGCGCGCTCCTCGGCAAAGGAAAACCCGCCATCATCGATTTCGCTGAGATCGAACCCCTTGATGGCCAGGAAATCCTGTACCACCGTGGCGTTGATGTCGCCCGCCGGGCTGGGCGTGGCGCGATGCACCACGCGCCGCGCCCCGCTGCCGTCGTCGCCCCGCGCCGCAAGCTCTGCCCTCTGCGCGTCGTTGCGCGCCTGATTGGGGGCCTTACGCTTGCGGAACAGGCCGAACATCAGTTGATGAGCTTGGGCTTTGCCATATGGGTCGCGGATTTCGGCATCACGCCCAGCCGGCGCGCCACCTCGGTATAGGCATCGGCCAGGTTGCCCAGGTCGTGACGGAACACGTCCTTGTCCAGCTTCTGACCGGATTCGATGTCCCAGAGGCGGCAGCTGTCGGGCGAGATTTCATCGGCCACGATCAGGCGCTGGTAATCGCCGTCGTAGACCCGGCCGACCTCGATCTTGAAATCCACCAGGCGGATGCCGACACCGTACATCAGGCCCGACAGGTAATCGTTGACCCGCAGCGCAAGCGCCACGATATCGTCCATGTCCTGTTGGCTGGCCCAACCGAAGGCGGCGATATGCTCCTCGGTTACCAGCGGATCGCCCAGCTTGTCGTCCTTGTAGCAGTATTCGACGATGGGGCGCGGCAGGGCCGTTCCCTCTTCGATGCCAAGACGCTTGGACATCGACCCGGCGGCATAGTTGCGCACGATGATTTCCAGCGGCACGATCTCGCAGGCGCGGACCAGTTGTTCGCGCATGTTCAGCCGCTTGATGAAGTGGGTCGGGACCCCGATACCGTTCAGCCCGACCATAAAGAACTCGGACAGGCGGTTGTTCAGCACCCCCTTGCCTTCGATCACGTCCTTCTTCTCGGCGTTGAAAGCGGTGGCGTCGTCCTTGAAGTATTGCACGATGGTGCCCGGCTCGGGGCCTTCATACAGGATCTTCGCCTTGCCTTCGTAGATTTTCTTGCGCCGTGCCATCGGGGCCCTTTCCAAACGGATAGACCGCGCATGGAGAATCCCGGCGCGGTGGCGTTTTCCATAGTACAGAGCCCGTGATGCTGCAAGCCGGGCGCGGGCTGCGGCGCTACTGCCCCTTGCACCGGACGCCCCGGAGCGGCATATCCCAAGGGAAAGTTACGTTGCCGAGGGAGCCGCGCTCATGACCACCTTCAACGATCGCGAAAACGCGTTCGAGAACAAGTACGCCCACGACGAGGAAATGAAGTTCAAGGCCGAGGCCCGCGCCAACAAGCTTCTGGGTCTCTGGGCGGCGGAACTGCTGGGCAAGACCGGCTCTGACGCCGACGCCTATGCCGTCGAGGTCATCAAGGCCGATTTCGAAGAAGCCGGTCACGAGGACGTGGTGCGCAAGGTCGCGGGCGACCTGGGCGACAAGGCCACCGCGGATGAGATCCGCTCCAAGCGCGCGGCGCTGCTGGTCATGGCCAAGGACCAGATCATGAAAGAGGCCTGAGGCCGTCTTTCACTGGACAAGAAAAAGGCCAGCCGCTCTGCGGCTGGCCTTTTTCTTGCGGAATCCCGTTTCTTGCAGCGATCAAAGGGCCGTCAACGCTGTTACGCCGCAGCTTGACCATCGAGCCGCGCCTTTAGTGCGGGCGGCAACAAACGTCTGGTGATGATGCGTGGGAAAGGCAACTCCGCGATAGCGCGTTCCTCACCATAAAGTTCAATGTATTCGGCGAAATTGTCAAAGGACCGCCGACCGATGTAGTCGATATATGTTTCGGCCTGTGCGCCATTGGCTGGATGACGTCGTGGTTCTCGGTCTCGATATGGTAGTAGGTCGCACGCTCAGGCGCCGGATCGAATGTGATTCTCGCCCCGTTCACCAAGACGCCAGCGTTGACCGCCAGCCCGTCGATAATGAGCGCGTATTCGGGTGTCAGAACCAGATCGGTATGCGGCTGGCCATCGCCGAGCGCACCCGCCGCGACACGGACGGGGCGCGCACCTTCACCTCGAAACAGGTTGAGCCGTGTTTGCCGCCCCACCCATTTGACAGGGATGTCGCGGCCGTCAGTCGCCGTGATCAGATCTCCGACCCGAAGCTCCTGTATGGCCACCTCACCTGACGGCGTATCGATCAGGGTTCCTTCAAGAAAACAGTTGGCAACCGATCCATCAAGAGCGACCGGCAAGGGCACCGGTACCGGGTCACTGAGAGCGTATTGAAGGGTGAAAAGCAGTTCGAGGTTCGGATCATTGTTCGGAATGTAGTATTTGTATTGATAATCGTTAACCTTCTCAGCAAATATTGCGTATAATTCACCGCCAATATCAAATGCATATCCAGTATAGGGTGCAATACTACAAGTTAAAGTCGAATCCAGATCTATTGGATCACCCTCTTCGAGAAAATCCAATGTCTCCTCATCAAACAACTCTCTTTCCAGCCCGCTCCAGTTGGTCGTGCCTACAGGCTGTGTGTTTGCCCAAAAACCAGGCAGCGCCAGATCCGACGGAACGGGACCTCAAAAATACAGAGCGTAGGAAAATGTAAGTGTCATCGCCGGATAACCTATATTTCTAAAGGGCCAAATTCTGCTTTGGCAGCACTCCCTTCAAGGACGTGAAAAGATTACCTTTGAAATCGAAAAACAACCGGCAACATCGCCCGGCCGCCACACACATGATTTCCAACGATTGCCTCCATGAGATCGACTTTTGCCCGTATCCGATCTGGACAATTCTGACGCACTCTTGCACAGATGCGCGGCAGATACGGAACGGGACTCCCTTGAATGCACGATACGCTGCGCGGCTGCCTTTGGATGACAGGGGCCATCGCCTCTTTCACCGTCATGGCCATCGCCGGGCGCGCGGTCAGCCTCGATCTCGATACCTTCGAGATCATGATGTACCGGTCGCTCATCGGCATCGTGATCGTGTTGGCGGTGGCCGGAATGGCGGGCACCCTGTCGCACATCACGACCCGCAACATGCGCACCCATCTGGTCCGCAACGTGTTCCATTTTTCCGGCCAGAACCTCTGGTTCTTCTCGATCACCGCGATCCCCTTGGCGCAGGTCTTCGCGCTTGAATTCACCTCGCCCTTCTGGGTCATGCTCCTGAGCGCGCTGATCCTTGGCGAAAGGCTGACACCCAACCGGGTGGGCGCGGCGATCCTGGGCTTTGTCGGCATCCTCATCGTCACCCGCCCCTCGCCCGAAACCGCCCATATCGGACAGCTGACCGCAGCCCTGGCGGCCATCGGCTTTGCCGGGTCGGCGGTCTTTACCCGGCTGCTGACCCGGACGGAACGGATCACCTGCATCCTTTTCTGGCTGACCGTCATGCAGGCGGCTTTTGGCGTGATCTGCGCCGGGATCGACGGCGACATCGCCCTGCCCGCCGCCAGCAGCCTGCCCTGGGTGGTGCTGATCGCCTTTGCCGGGCTGATGGCCCATTTCTGCCTGACAACGGCGCTCTCGCTGGCCCCTGCAACCGTTGTCATGCCCATCGACTTTGCCCGGCTGCCGGTGATCGCGCTGGTCGGCATTCTGGTCTACGCCGAGGCGCTGGACCCGCTGGTCCTGCTGGGCGCGCTGGTCATTTTCGGCGCGAACTACGGGAACATCTGGTTCGAAACGCGCAAAACCCGGTAATCAAACCGTTTTCCACGGCCACCGACCCCGCATGCCAGGTGTTACAATTTCGTAACGTTGCGTTGCGGACACGGTTGCTGACGTTTCGTCACGAATTGACCGTTCAGTTAACCCCTCAATAGCTTATCCACAGGAGACTTCCCACACTCAGGGATAGAGGGACAAAATGAAAAAACGACTTATAGGGGTGGGCGCGCTGGCGCTGGCACCGCTGGCAGCGCAAGCTGGCGGCATAGACCGTTCGGGCCAGTCGATCGGCGTGATCTTCGAACAGGGCACCTATGCCGAGCTCAGTTTCGGCTCGGTCTCGACCGATGTGTCCGGTGTGCAGGTCGTCACCTTTCCCCCGGCGCTGGGCGGATCGACGGCGGGCAGCAAGTCCGGCAACATGACGAACGACTACCTGCAGTTCGGCGCCGCCTTGAAACACGATTACAACGACAAGTTCTCGGTCGCCCTGATCTTTGAGCAGCCGTTCGGCGCCGACGTGGAATATGACACCGGCACCGGCTATTTCGCATCCAGCGCCACCGCCAAACTGCAGTCCGAAGGGCTGACAGCCGTCGCCCGCTACAAGTTCAACGAGAACTTCAGCGTGCATGGCGGCGTCCGCTACCAGCGCCTCACCGCCGAGGCCTTCATTCCCTATATCACGCTGCCCGCCGGGCCGCTGGCCGGCACGCCCTATAGCGCGGATACCGAGCGTGACGCTGGTTGGGGCTACCTCCTGGGGGCGGCCTATGAACGGCCGGACATCGCCCTGCGCGTCGCGCTGACCTACAACTCGGGGATCCAGCACGATCTTCCGACCGTCGAAAACTCGGCCATCGGCCTTGCCAACAGCTCGACCACTGGGATCAAGACACCGCAATCGGTGAACCTGGAATTCCAGACCGGCATCGCCCCGGACACGCTGCTTTTCGGGTCCGTGCGCTGGGTCGACTGGAGCGAGTTCGAAATCCGGCCCACCGATTACGACACGCTGACCGGCACGCTGGCCGGCGGCCCGGGCGTTGCGCTTGTCTCTTACAAGGACGACACGATTACCTACAACCTCGGCGTCGGCCGCCGCTTTACAGAGAACTGGGCCGGCTCCGTCTCGGTCGGCTATGAGCCGGCAAACAGCAACTTCGCCTCCAACCTCGGGCCGACCAACGGCAACTGGAGCGTCGGCCTCGGCGCCGCCTACACCAAGGGCATGTACGAGATCTCGGGCGGCGTGCGCTATGTCCAGATCGGCAAGGCAGAGACCGAGGTCGGCCCCTTCTCGCCCGCGACCTCCTTTGACGACAACCACGCAATTGGCGTCGGCATGAAATTCGCGGTCAACTTCTGACCGCGACACGCGCGACCACAGCTTGACCCGGGGCCGTCCAACGCCCCGGGTTTTTCCGTCCCGCAGTCCGCGCCTTTGCGCAGGTTTCGGATCGCGCCACCTGTCGCCCGGGACTAATCCGGTGCCATGACACAGACCTCCCTCTCCCCCCGCGCCTGGGCCGAGCTGATCTTGCTGGGCCTGATCTGGGGCGGCTCCTTTCTTGCCATCCGCACAGCGCTGGACGAGATCGGGCCGCTCACCTCTGTCCTCTTTCGCACCGGTATCGCGGCGCTTGTGCTCTGGCCGGTGATCCTCTGGCGCGGGATCGCCCTGCCCAGCGGATGGCGCACCTGGCGCGCGCTCTTGGTGATGGGCGTGCTCAACAACGTGATCCCCTTTACCCTGATGGCCTGGGGGCAACTGCACATCCCGTCGGGCCTGACCTCGATCCTCAATGCCACCACGGCAATCTTCGGCGTGCTGGTGGCCGCTGCGGTCTTTGCCGACGAACGCCTGACCACGCGCAAGGCGCTGGGGGTCACGCTGGGCTTTGCGGGGGTTGTGACGGCGATCGGACCGGCGGCGCTGCTGAACCTCGACCTGACCTCGACCGCGCAGCTTGCGGTGATCGCGGGCACGCTGTCCTATGCCTGCGCCGGGGCCTGGGCGCGCGTGCACCTGCGCGGGCTGGCGCCCCTTGCCGCCGCCGCCGGGATGCTGACCTCTTCGACGCTGGTGATGGCGCCGCTGACCCTGATGACCGAAGGCCTGCCCAGCCTCGCGCTCTCCTCTGCAACCTGGATCGGCATCCTCTATTACGCGCTGATCGCCACCGCGCTGGCCTATCTGCTGTATTACCGGGTTCTGGCGATGGCGGGCGCGGGCAACCTGATGCTTGTCACCCTCCTGATTCCGCCCGTGGCCATTGCTCTCGGCGCATTGGTGCGCAAAGAGGACCTGCACCCCGGGGCCTACGCCGGTCTTGCCTTGCTTGCCCTCGGTCTCACCATTCTGGACGGACGGCTCTACCGCAGGGCGGTCAAGGGTTTGACCTGACGGCGCGTGCCGCGTAATCCGGTTCAAACCGCAAATACGGGATGCGAACCGCGATGCTCTACCCCACTGCCCAGGCCTGGCGCGATGCGCCCAGCAAACGCGTTGTGCTTTATGCCATGTCGGGCCTCGGCAAGACACATGTGTCGAACCTTCTGCGCGAGGAAGGCGGCTGGTTCCACTATTCCATCGATTACCGCATCGGCACCCGGTACATGGACGAATACATCGCCGACAATGCCAAGCGGCACGCGATGCAGGTCCCCTTCCTGCGCAAGCTGCTGCTGACGGATTCCATCTACATCGGCTCCAATATCTCGTTCAACAACCTGACCCCGGTCTCGACCTACCTCGGCAAGCCCGGCAACCCCGAGCTTGGCGGGTTGACGATGGACACCTACCGCCTGCGCCAGTCGCAATTCGAACGCGCCGAACGCCAGGCCCTGCTGGACACCGAGTATTTCATCTGGCGGGCCGAGGATCTCTATGGCTATCCGCACTTCATCTGCGACACGGGCGGCAGCATCTGCGAATGGGTCGATCCCGCCGACCCCGAGGACGAGATCCTGACCGCGCTCAGCCAGCAGGCGCTGATGGTCTGGATCAGGGGCAGCGAGGCCCATACCGAGGAACTGGTCCGTCGGTTCGACCGCGCGCCAAAGCCGATGGCCTACCAGCCCGCCTTCCTCGAAGACGCCTGGGCACGCTACCTTGAGGAATTCGACCTGACCGAACAACAGGTCGACCCCGATACCTTCATCCGCTGGACCTATGCCCAGGCCCTGGCCCACCGCCAGCCGCTTTACGAGGCGATGGCCGGCAAATGGGGCGTGACCGTCGAGGCCACGGATATGGCCCAGGTCCGCGACCAGTCCGATTTCATCGAGCTGATCGCCGCCGCCCTGCCGCAGGGCTGATCCGCGCCACCGGCACGGGGCCCCTGCACAAGAAATGGACGCCCACGGCAATATCTTTGCCCGATCCGCCGCAGGCTGTTGCTAGGGACGGCCCCGACACATAGTGTCGGTCGCATATGCGAACATTCTGGTTCACATTCGGAAAGACCGGCGGACAAGGCGGGCCCCACCCCCATCGTCGCGCCGGCGCCCGTGAGGGCGGACCGGCGATCCGGGCCGGCACATATGTGGCTGGCACAAGGCCGCCCTGACGGCCCCAGTCGCCCCCGCCTCATCCCCGGTTTTAACCGCTTCCCCGTCGCCGCCCCGGCCAATTGATCCGGATCGGCGCGGGTGGCCCGTTTCTCCTGCTTGCCCCATGACAGCCGATCCCCTATCTAGGCCTCCGCGCCGTGAAAGGACCCGACCGATGCCCATCAAGCTGCCCTCCGACCTGCCCGCCTTCGACGTGCTCACACGTGAAGGTGTCATGGTCATGACCGAGGAACAGGCAGCCCGGCAGGACATCCGCCCGCTGCGCATCGGCTTGCTCAACCTGATGCCCAAGAAGATCCAGACGGAAAACCAGTTCGCCCGCCTGATCGGGGCCACGCCGCTGCAGATCGAGTTCAGCCTGATCCGCATGTCCGAGCACCAGACCAAGAACACCGCCGCCGAGCACATGGAGACCTTCTATAGGCCCTTCACCGAGGTGGCCGCCTCCGGCGAAAAATTCGACGGGCTGATCATCACCGGCGCCCCGATCGAACATCTGCGCTTTGACGAGGTGACCTATTGGGACGAGCTGCGCCAGGTCTTTGACTGGACCCAAACGCATGTGCATTCGACCTTCGGCGTCTGCTGGGGCGGAATGGCGATGATCAACCATTTCCACGGCGTGAAGAAACACATGCTGGATGCCAAGGCCTTTGGCGCCGTGCGGCACCGCAACCTGGAACCGGCCTCTCCCTACCTGCGCGGCTTCTCCGACGACATGGTGATCCCCGTGTCGCGCTGGACAGAGATCCACCGCGAAGAGGTCATCGCCGCGGGCCTGCCGCTCCTGATCGATTCCGAGGAAACCGGCCCCTGCCTCGTCGAAGATCCCTGTCACCGGGCGCTCTATATCTTCAACCACCTGGAATATGACAGCGGCACGCTGAAGGAAGAATATGACCGCGATATCGCGGCGGGGAATCCGATCAACGTGCCGGCCAACTACTATCCGGACGACGACCCGTCGAAACCGCCGCAGAACCGCTGGCGCAGCCACGCGCATCTTCTTTACGGAAACTGGATCAACCAGATCTACCAGTCGACGCCTTTCGACCTATCCTTGATCGGAAAGGCCCCCGTCGAAGCCTGACCGGGGGCCCGATCCGAAACCGGAGTAAAAGGTGTTGCGTATCCTGGGTGCCGTTCTTCTTTTGTCGTTGCTGGGCGGCTGCGCCGTCACGCAGATCCGGGCCGACCGCATGGAGCGTGACGCCGAGACACGCTGGCCCCCCGTGGGCCAGTTCGTCGAGGTCGACGGCCTGCGGGTCCACTACGTCCAGAAAGGCAGCGGCCCGGACGTTGTCCTGTTGCACGGGGCCAGCGGCAACCTGCGCGATTTCACCTTTCAACTGGTCGACCGGCTGGCGCGCGACTATCGCGTGACCGCCTTTGACCGTCCGGGGCTGGGCTATACCACGCAGCAGGCGCGCTTTCAGGGCGCTTTCAACGCCCGCGCGGAAACCCCGCAGGACCAGGCCGCCGCGCTGGCGGCAGCGGCGGCGAAACTCGGCGTCAGACGGCCCGTGGTGGTCGGCCACTCCTTTGGCGGTGCGGTGGCGATGGCCTGGGGGCTGGACCAGGACGCCGCCGCCGTCGTCAGCCTGGGCGGCGCGATCATGCCCTGGCCCGGCGCGCTCGACAGCCAATATCAGGTGCTGGGCAACCCGCTGGGCGGCGCCGTCGTGCCGCAATTCGTCACCGCCTATTACGGCCGCGACCGGGCCCGCAACGCCGTGGCGGGCATCTTTGCGCCGCAGGACGTGCCCCCCGGCTATCTCGATCACATCGGCCCCGGGCTCAGCCTGCGGCGCGAGACGATCCGCGCCAATGGCCGCCAGGTCGCCGCCCTGCGCCCCGCGCTGGTGAAGATGTCGAAACGCTATCCGCAGATGACGATCCCGGTCGAGCTGGTGCATGGCACCGCCGACACCACGGTCGGTTACGAAATCCACAGCGTCGCCGCCGACAAGCTGCTGCCCGACGCCCGCGTCACTCCTCTGGAGGGTGTCGGCCACATGCCCCAGCACGCCCGCCCCGGCGCCGTGATCGAGGCCGTCCGCCGCGCCGCCGAACGGGCGGGCCTGCGCTGAGACGAGGTACGCAACCAGGCGGACAATGGTTTGCGTTAATCCTCTTAACATCCCATAGTGTCGGTCACTTAGACGCATGAGGCCCTCCATGACGCTCCCCTTCGACGGCGCCATTTCCAGCTACTTCGAGCATGACGCCCCCAAGCCCGTGCGCGAGGCGATCAGTCGCGCCGACAAGGACGACATCCTCGACACCAGCTATCCCTATTCCGAGGAGATGAAGCGCAAGGCCTATGAAAAGGAGATGGAGCGCCTGCAGATCGAACTGGTCAAGATGCAGGCCTGGGCCAAGGAAACCGGCGCCCGTCTCGCGCTGGTCTTCGAGGGGCGCGACGCCGCCGGCAAGGGTGGCACGATCAAACGCTTCCGGATGAACCTCAACCCGCGCGGCGCCCGTGTTGTAGCGCTCGGGAAACCCTCGGATACCGAGGCCACGCAATGGTATTTCCAACGCTACATCGACCACCTGCCCGCCGCGGGCGAGATCGTTTTCTTTGACCGGTCCTGGTACAATCGCGGCGTGGTGGAACATGTCTTCGGCTTTTGCGACAACGCGCATCGCGAGCATTTCTTCAGCCAGGTTCCCGCCTTCGAAAAGATGCTGGTGGACGAGGGAATCCATGTCTTCAAATTCTGGCTGAACGTGGGCCGCGCCGAACAACTCCGCCGCTTCATGAAACGCGAGAAGGACCCGCTGAAACAGTGGAAGCTCAGCCGCATCGACGTCGAGGGGCTGGCCCGCTGGGACGCCTATTCAAGCGCCATCCAGGAAACGCTGACCCGCAGCCACACTGCCCCCGCGCCCTGGACAGTCATCCGGTCGGATGACAAGAAACGCGCCCGCCTTGCCGCGATCCGCCACGTGCTGACCCATCTGGATTATGCCCGCAAGGACAACAAGGCCGTGGGCACGGCCGATTCCAAGGTCCTGGGCGGGCCGGAGATCTGGGAGGCCTGACGGGCCGGACATGGTCAAGAAACGCGGATACCATCACGGCAACCTGCGCCAGGCGCTGGTCGAGGCCGCGCTGAAGCTGATCGAGGAGAAAGGACCTTCGGGCTTCACGCTGTCGGAGGCGGCCAAGCAGGCCGGTGTGACCCCGGCGGCGGTCTACCGGCATTTTTCCGGACGCGAAGACCTGATCGCCGAGGCCGCGCGCCAAGGCTATGAGATCTTCGCCGACGTGATGCAATACGCCTATGACAAGGGCCAGCCCTCGGCACTGGCCGCCTTCGAGGCGACGGGCCGCGCCTATCTTGCCTTTGCGCGACGCTATCCGGGCCATTACATCGCGATGTTCGAATCCGGCATCTCGGTGAACCATTCACCGGAACTGGCGATGGCCTCGGCCCGGGCCCGCGCGGTGCTGGAAACTGCGGCGGAGAAACTGTCGCAGCACATCCCACCGGAGAAACGCCCGCCGCCAGCCATGTTCTCGGCCCATATCTGGGCGCTCAGCCACGGTGTGGTCGAGCTTTTCGCCCGCAACTCACCCGGCAGCCAGGCGCCTTTCCCGCCCGAGGACCTGCTGGAATCGGGCATCGGCATCTATCTGCGCGGGCTGGGATTGTTGGCGCCGGATCAGTAGGACGGGCCGGGAGGGGGCGCTGCCCCCGCTTGCCAGCGGCAAGCCCCCCGGAGTATTTCCGGCCCAAAGAAACACCGGGGCAAGCGCCCCCACCCGCGCAGGAGAGCCAGGATGACCAGGACCTTCTTTCTAGGCCTCGGTGGCCAGAAATGCGGATCCTCCTGGATCCAGGCCTACCTGGCGCGGCAGCCGGGATCGGATTTCGGCCGCATGGGCGAATACCAGACATGGGAGCACCAACTGGGCGGCGTCTTTGCCCGCTACCGTGCCCCCGAACCCTCGATGCTGGGCAAGCTGCGCGCCCGCGCCAAGGTGGCCCTGGGGGCGCCGGAACCCGCCGCGCACCTGCGCTGGCGCCTGCAACAGGATGAAAACGCCTATTTCGACTATTTCGCCGGGCTGCTGGCGCAGGACGGGATCATCCGGACCGGCGACATCACCCCCTCTTACGCGGCGCTTCCCGCCAAGACGCTGGCCCGCATCCGCGATGGCTTTGCCAGCCGGGACATCGCCGTCAAACTGCTGTTTTCCATGCGCGACCCGGTCGACCGCCTGCGGTCTCACATGCGGATGGAGATGGAAAAAGGCCGCCTGCCCGAGGCCGCCGAGAACGAAGCCCCCCTGCGTGCCTTCTATGCCTCGCATGAGGCCGAGGCCCGCAGTCGATACGACCAGACCCTGTCGGCGATCGAGGCGGTCTTTGACCCGGGCGACATCTTCCTGACCCCGTTCGAGACGCTCTTTACCGCCAATGGCATCGCCAACCTGTCGCGCTTTGCCGATGTGCCGGTGGATGCCCAGGCCGGGATGCGCGCGGTCAACAGCCGCGCCAAGGGGTCGGGGCTCTCCGAGGACCTGGAGGGTGAGATCGCCCACCACTATGCCCCGGTCTACGAGGCCGCGGCCCGCCGCCTGCCCCAGGTCGCCGAGGCCTGGCCCTCGGCCCGTTTCGTTCTGCGGCCTACCAGCGCATGAGCCCGCAGCGCACCAGCTGTTCCGGCCCCTCGTAGGCCACCGAGTTCTCGTCGAGGAAACCATCCTCGACGCCCCGCATCCGCTCCAGCAACTGGGCGTAATAGCGATACTTGGCGGCGGCATTGGCATGGGCGCCCCAGGCGGTCGCCCGGTCGATCTTTTCGGCGAATTGCGCGGTAAAGACAAAATGCGCAACCGTCAGCAACACCTCGGAGGACGGCGGCAGGTTGCCATAATGCGACCCGGTCAACCGGCTTTGCGCGTCGCGCCGCACCAGCGGTGTCTTGTGCCGGGGCGATTTCTGGAATTGTTGCGCCTTCTTCGCCTTCGACGACATCCAGACCCGCTGCCACCCCTGGCGCACCACCTGAGGCGCGACCGCGTAGCGTTTGAACAGCCGCGCCGTCTTGGACTTGCCCATCAGCTCCGGCTGGGCCCCCTCGCGCAGGTCGACCAACTGTTCGCACTGGAAAAAGGGGTAGGCTGCCATCAGCGCGTCGAAACTCTGCGGCAAGGCCCCCGCCAGACCCGAGGCCGAGGCCGGGAAGAACTCCACCACCGAGGCCACAGCCGAAGGCGCGCCCGCGGCCTCCAGCCGGTCCACCACTGCGTGGATCGAACCGACACCCGGCGGCAGGATCAGGAATTCATCCGCATCGACGTAGCCGACAAAGGCACCGACGAAAAACAGATGCGGCAAGGCGATCTTGAAATAGGTGCCCGCGCGTTCCTCGCGTTCGGTCCCGTCCGGGTCACGGTAACGCAACAGGTCACCAAAAGAGAGATCCGACTGCATGACAATCACGTCGGGCTGCCCCGACAGGTAGTCGAACGACCCGTCGTCGCTGGCGTCATCCCAGATCAGGAACTGTTCGAACCCGATGGCGCGGTGATGATCCAGCCAGGCCGGCAGGAACCCCATCTCGTTCTTCATGGTGGAAAACAGCGTGACCCGCGCCGGGTCTACCTCGCCCGATACCACGCGCGCCAGACGGCCCGCGTCCTCGATTCCGACAGCCTCCACCCGCGCCACTCCCCTGTTTCTTTGGGCCCCAAATACTTCGGGGGACTTGCCACAGGCAAGCATGGGGGTGGAACCCCCAACGATACAAAAAAGAAGGGGCCCCGAAGGGCCCCTGCAATCGCAATATCGAAACGATTAACGCTTCGAGAACTGGAACGAACGACGCGCCTTGCGCTTACCGAACTTCTTACGCTCGACAACGCGGCTGTCGCGGGTCAGGAAGCCGGCCGCCTTGAGCGGGCCACGCAGCGAGGGGTCGAACAGCTGCAGCGCCTTCGAGACACCATGCTTGACCGCGCCGGCCTGACCGGTGAGGCCGCCGCCCTTGACGGTGGCGTAGACGTCGAATTCGCCTTCGACACCGGCAACCTGGAACGGCTGCCGCAGGATCAGCTGCAGAACCGGACGGGCAAAATAGGTGTCCATGTCCTTGCCGTTGACGGTCACCTTGCCCGAACCCGGCTTGATCCAGACGCGGGCCACCGCGTCCTTCCGCTTGCCGGTGGCATAGGAACGACCCAGTTCGTCGCGGACCGGCTCGCGCGGGGTCTCATCGGCGACAACCACGTCTTCGACGCCCGCTGCGGCGCCCAGCTCTTCCAGAGAGTTGATCTGATCAGCCATTATTTCGACACCCGGGTGTTCTTGGAGTTCTTCGATTTGACGTCCAGAACCTCGGGGTTCTGGGCCTCGTGCGGATGTTCGGCGCCGGCATAGACGCGCAGGTTGGTCAGCACCTTGCGCGACAGGCGGTTGCCCGGCAGCATGCGCTTGACAGCCTGAAAGACCACGCGCTCGGGGTGGGCACCCTCAAGGATCTGCGCCTTGGTGCGCGACTTGATGCCGCCCGGGTGGCCGGTGTGCCAGTAGAAGTTCTCTTCGCGCTTCTTGCCGGTCAGCTGCACCTTGTCCGCGTTCACGATGATGACGTTGTCACCACAGTCCATGTGCGGGGTGAAGGAGGGCTTGTGCTTGCCGCGCAGCCGCATGGCGACGATCGACGCAAGACGACCCAGAACGAGGCCTTCGGCGTCGATCACGATCCATTTCTTGTCGATGTCTGCCGGAGTTGCAGAGTAGGTTTTCATATGTATCGGTCCGTTTCGAGTGAGAAAGCCGAGGCAAAGCCCCGGCCCTGAATTCGATTGCGCCGTTATACGCAGGCCAAATTTCCAGTCAAGCGCACTGGTGCAGAATTAAATTCACAAAATCAATCACTTAAGATTACGGTAACATATTACCCCATATTTTGACGCCCCTTTGCCTCCGCACAAGGTCAGGGAATACCGCCTTGCGACGCGCCCGACCGCCATGCAGTCTGCGCGCAAACAACGACAAGATCCCCGATGCAACCACTCTCTTTTCTTGGTCCACTCCTTTCCGGCCTCGCCCTGCTTGCGGCCTCGACCGCCGTCGGCGCCGGTGCCATGCGCAAGCTGGTGCACGTCTACGAGGCCAAACACGAGCTGAAACAGGGATCGGCCGGCTTCCTGCGCACCATCGCAGGATGGTCCTGGATCGCGATCTGGGCAATGGCCACCTGGTTTTTCGCCACGATCATCGGAGACTGGGGCGCCTCGGGCGATCTTGACGGGGCCATCGCGCGGTCCTGGCTACGGCTTGAAATCCTGCTGCACATCGCCAGCGCGCTTTCGGACGCGGATTCATGAACGTGATCGACACCGACCAGTCAGAGCTGCGCTGCCCCGCCTGCGGCGGTCAGTGTCTTTACGATCCCGCGGCGCAGGCCCTGGCCTGCACCAGTTGCGGCAACACCCGGACGCTGGAAACGCCATGGGACGGGGCCGCCAGCGCCGAGACGGACTATCACGCCGACACGCCCGAAACCCTGCCGCCAGACCTGCCCGACAGCCGCGCCCACCGCTGCGAAACCTGCGGCGGCGAGGTGGTCTTTACCGGCGCCGCGCTGTCCGACCGCTGCCCCTATTGCGACGGCGCGGTGGTGCTGTCCTCGGCGGACACCGGCTATCGCACCACCGCCCTGATCCCCTTTCGCGTGCCGGAAAAGGACGCGCAGGAACACGCGCTGGACTGGGTGCGCGGACGGCTGGCGGCGCCAAACGGTCTGGCCGCAACCGTCGAAAAGGGCCGCGTCGCCGGGCTATACGCGCCGTTCTGGACCTTCGACAGCACCGAGGCGGTGGACTACTGGGCCAGCTACACCACCGGCAGCGGCAAGAACCGCCGCACCCGGCGCACCAGCGGCAAGCTCACGGTGGATTTCGACGACCTGTTGATGCCCGCCAGCCCGCATGTCACGCCGCTGATCCGCGACGGCATCCTGCATCATTTCGACCCGCGCCGCCTGCGCCCCTACCGCGCCGGGTATCTTGCCGGGTTCGCCGCAGAACGCCACCACCAGAGTGTGGCCGAGGGCTTGTCGGCCAACGAGGCGGACAAGCGGCTGCTGATCCGCAACCGCATCAAGGGCCATATCAACAAGAGCCGCGTGTCCAACATCGGCTTCAACGCCGACACCTCGGGCATCCGCTATCGCCGGATCCTGCTGCCGGTCTGGATCCTGCATTACCGCTGGAACGACACGCCGATGAAGGTGGTCGTCTCCGGCCTCGACGGGCGCACCTTCGGCGAACGCCCCTTCTGCCGGTGGAAGCTGACCGGCTACGCCGCCGTCGCCAGCCTGGCGGTCATCGCCTTCGGCCTGCTCTGGGGCATCGGCGCCGCGCCCTGACGCCGCGCCCGACCGCGCATGGCGGGTTTTCTCGCGTTTGCAGAAATTTTCTCTTGAACGACTCAAGGCGGGCTCTTAGGTGGGCCTCACTTTCGGACCCGATCCCAACCCGGACGCCCAGCCATGTGCTGGGCTCATGTGTCTTCGGGGGGCGCTAAGGGACCGACTGGAACGCACTGCTGGCTTGAAGGAGGCATGTCATGAAGGACATCAACCTCTTCCAACTGGGGTACGGTCTGGAGACAGGCGCCCAAGAGGAAGACACCACCCGGGGTCTCGCCCCCGCCAATCAATCCGTATCGCCGCGCGATGTCTTCGACGAAGACCGCGACGACCATTTCATCCGCCGTGACGGCAGCGTCTTTGCCGGAACCCATCTCATCATCGAGGTGGTCGATGGCGAGGGCCTGGACGACGAGGCGCGCATTCAGCAGGCCTTTCGCGACTGCGTAGAGACCTGCGGCGCGACGCTCCTGCATATCCACACGCACAAGTTCAGCCCCCAGGGCGTGAGCGGCGTGGCCGTGCTGGCCGAAAGCCATATCTCGGTCCACACTTGGCCGGAAATCGGCTATGGCGCCTTCGACGTCTTCATGTGCGGCGATGCCGAACCCTGGAAGGCCGTCGACGTTCTGGGCCGTGCCTTTGCCACCGCCGACGTGCGCGTCAAGGAACTCAAGCGCGGCGAGGGTGTTGTGTCAGAGGCCGGCGTCGCGGCCTGATCGCGACGCGCAAGGACATCGGCCTGACCGGTGCAGACGCACGAGCAAGGGCGGCCCCGGCCGCCCTTTTCCTTGTCACCCGTTGAGATGCCCGGCGCCGCCGCTATCCTCGCGCGTGGACGCCGAAAGGAGACCGAAGACATGACCGACTCGCCCGAGTGGATGCGCGAAACCCTGCACCCGCACTATTCCCAGAGCTTCACCGTCGATAAGCTGCTCTACGACAGCGAGACCGACCACCAGCGCCTGCGCGTCTTTCAGAACGGCACCTTTGGCCGGATGCTGACGCTGGACGACGTGGTGCAAACCACCGAGGGCGACAATTTCATTTACCACGAAATGCTGACCCATGTGCCGATCCTTGCCCACGGCGCGGCGAAACGGGTCTGCATCGTCGGCGGCGGCGATGGCGGCATGGCGCGCGAGGTTCTGAAACACGCCAGCGTCGACCAGGTCACGATGGTCGAGATCGACGCCGGGGTGGTCGAATTCTCAAAGCAATACCTGCCCATGCTCAGCCAGGGGGCCTTTGACGATGACCGGCTGGACCTGGTGATCGCTGACGGCGCCGAGTTCATGAAGATCACCCAGGGCGGCTATGACGTCATCATCGTCGACAGCACAGACCCCATCGGCCCCGGAGAGGTCCTGTTCACCGATACCTTCTACGGCCACGCCAAACGTGCGCTGGCCCCGGGCGGCATCCTGGTGACGCAGAACGGCGTGCCCTTCCTGCAGGGTGAGGAACTGACCAACAGCATGCGCGCCTTCAAGGCGCTGTTCTCGGATGCCACCTGCTACATGGCGACGGTGCCCACCTACGCCGGCGGGCCGATGGCCTTTGGCTGGGGCACCGATAGCGCGGCGCGCAGCGTGACGGTCAAGGACCTGACAGAGCGTTTCGCCACCGCCGGGATCGCCTGCGACTACTACACGCCCGAGGTGCACAAGGCCGCCTTTGCCCTGCCCGGCTACGTGCTGAAACTGATGCCCTGACGCCAGATCACCGGGGGATCTTTCACCCGAAGCGACCACAGGTGTAGGGCGGGGTTTACCCCGCCGCGCCCTCACCGCCCCGGCGGAATGGAGTAGGTCAGCGAGGCATGGGCCAGCGGCTTGGCCTGCCCCTCGCTGAACAGCAGCACATCCGTCACCGACAGCGTCCGGCCCAGCTTCAGCACCCGTGCCTCGGCCAGCAGGTCCACCCCGGCGGCGGGTTTGCGCATGAAGTCGATCGAGCAATGCGTCGTGACGGTCAGCGCCTGTTTCCCGATTCGCGCCAGCGTCGCCACATAGGCCGCCACATCCGCCAGGCTGAACATCGCGGGGCCCGACACCGTGCCGCCGGGACGCAGGTGCCGCTCGTCGTTGAAAAGCCGCATGACCAGCAGGTCCTCGTCCAGCCTGTCGATCCCGAACATGCCATCCACCTGCGGAAAAACCTCCTCCAGGTACTCAGTCACCTCTGCGGCATTCAGTTTCAGCGTCACCGTCTTCCCTCCCGATCTGGCGGCAGCTAATCTGCCCCAAACGAGGAGGACAAGATGCAAATCCTGGAACGTCGCGACACGGACGGCATCGCGCATCTGCACATGAACGCGCCCGACCGGCTGAACGCCCTGTCGGACGAGATGCTGGCCGCGCTGCAGGCACAGATCGACGCCCTGGCCGAGGACCGCGAGACACGCGTTGTCGTGATCTCGGGCGCGGGCAAGGCGTTCTGCGCCGGGCACGACCTGAAACAGATGCAGGCAGGCCGACAGGCCGAGGACGGCGGCCGCGCCTATTTCGCCGATCTGTTCGCCCGCTGCTCCAGCGTCATGACCGGGCTGACCCGCCTGCCCCAGCCGGTGATCGCGCAGGCGCATGGCATCGCCACCGCCGCCGGCTGCCAGCTTGTCGCCTCTTGCGACATGGCCGTGGCGGCCGAAGGCACGCGCTTTGGCGTCAACGGGGTGAACATCGGGCTGTTCTGTTCGACGCCGATGGTGGCGCTGACGCGCAATGTCCACCGCAAGAAAGCCTTCGAGATGCTGACCACGGGCCGGTTCCTGTCCGCCGAAGAGGCCGAGACCGCGGGCCTGGTCAACAAGGTCGTGCCCCATGACCAGCTGGAAACCGCGACGCGCGATCTGGCCGAGACCGTCGCCGCCAAGCTGACGGCGGCGGTGAAGATCGGCAAGGGCACCTTCTACGAACAGATCACGATGGATCTGGACGCCGCCTATGCCCACGCCGGTCAGGTCATGGTCGAGAACATGCTGTGGCGTGACACCAACGAGGGAATCTCGGCGTTTTTGGAGAAACGCCCGCCTGACTGGCAAAAGGGTTAAGGCTTTCCTGCCGGTTTGTACAAAACGTCGGAAATAGCGTACGTTTTGTACAAACCGTACAAAATCCGGAGGGGTCTTGGCAGCGCCGCTGTCCTGGCCTAGATGCGCGCCATGACACAGGAATTGCATATCGTCGGCGGCGGAATGGCCGGATCCGAGGCGGCCTGGCAGGCCGCCAACATGGGCGTGCGGGTTGTCCTGCACGAGATGCGCCCCAAGGTGAAGACCTTCGCGCATAATACTGGAAACCTTGGAGAAATGGTTTGTTCCAACTCCTTCCGGTCGGATGATCACGAACAGAATGCCGTGGGCCTGCTGCATTGGGAGATGCTGCAGGCCGGCGGGCTGATCATGGCAACGGCCTATGACCGGCGCCTGCCTGCGGGTGGCGCGCTGGCCGTGGACCGTGAAGGCTTTGCACAAAGCGTCACCGCCGCCCTGCGGGAGCACCCCAACATCATGATTTCCCACGAGGAAATCGACACGCTGCCGGATGAAGGCCAATGGATCTTTGCCACCGGCCCCTTGACCTCGCCCGCTCTTGGTGAGGCGATCCAGCGCGAGACCGGCTCTGACCGGCTGGCCTTTTTCGACGCTATCGCGCCAATCGTCTACGCGGAAAGTATCGACATGTCAGTGGCTTGGCGGCAATCCCGCTATGACAAGGGCGAAACCGAAGAAGAGCGCAAGGCCTACCTCAACTGCCCCATGACCAAGGATCAGTACGAGGGTTTCATCGACGCGCTGCTGGCGGCGGACAAGACCGAATTTCATGAAGGCGAAACAGCGGGTTACTTCGACGGCTGCCTGCCAATCGAGGTCATGGCCGAACGGGGACGTGAGACCCTGCGCCACGGTCCAATGAAACCCATCGGCCTGACCAACGCGCACAAGCCTGAAGAAAAAGCCTATGCCGTCGTCCAGTTGCGCCGCGACAACGCTCTGGGCACGCTCTACAATATCGTCGGCTTCCAGACCAAGATGAAGTACGGCGCACAAGCCTCTGTTTTCAAGATGATTCCCGGTCTGGAGAACGCCAGTTTCGCGCGCCTTGGAGGCATCCATCGCAACACCTTCCTGAATAGTCCCACGCTTCTGGACGATCAGATGCGCCTGCGGTCCAAGCCGAACATCCGGTTCGCAGGACAGGTCACCGGGGTCGAGGGCTACGTCGAGTCGGCGGCGATGGGGCTGATCTCCGGGCGCATGGCGGCCTCGGAAATCCTTGGAAAGACAATGCCTTCCGTGCCGCAGGACAGCGCTCATGGCGCCCTGATCCACCACATCACAGGGGGCGCCGAAGCCAAGACCTTTCAGCCGATGAACGTCAACTTCGGCCTGTTCCGTCCGCTCGAAGGTCTGCGCGGCGGCCGCAAGGGACGTCGGGAGCGCTACAAGGGCTACACCGACCGGGCCAAGGAAGTCTGGAGCGCCTGGTTGGCCGAACAGGGGGTTGACGGCCAGGCCGCGGAGTAGAACCCTGACCGCATGAGCGATCCCTACCTCGACAAGGTCTACACGGCCCGCACCGACGACGAGACCCGGGAACTTTATGACGCCTGGGCAAAGACTTATGACGCAGCGGTTGAGGGTGAAGGCTATGCCACGCCGCGCCGCTGCGCCGAGGCCCTGCATGCGCTGATGCCAGATCCGACTGCCCCCATCCTCGATTTCGGCTGTGGCACCGGCTTGTCCGGACTGGCGTTGCGCCTGGCCGGGTTCACCACAATCGACGGCGTCGACCTGTCGTCGGGCATGTTGGACCTGGCGCGAGAGCGCCAGACCTACCGCAGGCTGTCGCAAATCGGCAGCGACGACCCGCTGCCCGGCGGCTATGCCGCCATCGCGGCCATCGGCGTGATCGGGGCCGGAGCGGCCCCTCTGCACGCGCTGGAACGGATTTTTGACGCGTTGGAACCGGGCGCGATCTGTGTCTTTTCCTTCAACGATCACACGCTGGAGGACCCGGACTTCGAAGCGCTGGTGGATCGCCGTGTCGCCGACGGGAGCCTGACCCAACTCTTCCGCGAACACGGCCCCCACCTGCCGGGAAAGAACATCGAATCAACCGTTTATGTCGTTGAAAAGAAGTGATATTCACCACGCGTTTTGCACCGTCCCCGACCGGCCCGCTGCACTTGGGGCATGCCTATTCGGCGCTATTGGCGCATGATTTGGCGCGCGCGGCGGCGGGGCGTTTCCTGTTGCGGATCGAGGACATAGATCACACCCGTTCCCGCCCGGAATGGGAACGCCAGATCCTCGAAGACCTGACATGGCTCGGTGTGACCTGGGATGCCCTACCGATGCGCCAGTCCGACCGCACGCAGGCCTATGGCGCTGCGCTTCAGGAGCTGTGGTCGCGCGGATTGCTCTATGCCTGCAGTTGTACGCGCCGCGACATTGCCGCCGCCGTTTCGGCCCCCCAGGAGGGCGCGGAGATACCGCATGGCCCCGACGGACTCATCTATCCTGGCACCTGTCGGCACCGCTATCCACGGGATACCGCCAAGCCTCCTGACGGGATGGCGCTGCGACTGGACATGGCGGCCGCACTAGCGGCGCTGGCGACACCCTTGGCCGGCTTCGTGGAAACCGGTCCGGACGGCCGCGCACCGGGGCGCAGGATCATGGTCTCCGGCGACGACCTTACATCAAGAGTTGGCGATATCGTTCTGTCCCGTAAAGACTTTTTCGGATCCTATCATCTTTCCGTCGTGCTGGATGACGCAGCCCAAGCCATCACCCATGTAATCAGGGGTGAAGACTTGTTCGACGCCACGCAGATCCACGTCCTCTTGCAGGCGCTCCTGCGGCTGGAAACGCCCGTCTACCTGCACCACCGCCTGATCCGAGATGAGACTGGTCGCCGCCTGGCCAAGCGTGACGACGCCCGGGCCATAGCCACCTACCGCGCCGAGGGACGACGCCCACAGGAGATCCGCGAGATGGTCGGCCTGACGGCCTGAGCCGGCTAGTCGCTCATCGGTTTCATCAGCTCGATCTCGTCGCCATCGCGCAGGGCGGTATAGAAACAGCTGCGCCGATTGGTATGGCAAGCCGGCCCCGTCTGACGGACCAGGGCCAAAAGGCAGTCGCGGTCACAATCCACGCGGAGGTCCACCAGTTCCTGCACGTGTCCCGAGGTCTCTCCCTTGATCCAGAAAGACTGCCGGGAGCGCGACCAATAAGTGACGCGACCGGTTTCCAGTGTCTTGGCTACCGCCTCAGCGTTCATCCAGGCCATCATCAACACCTCGCCCCCTTCGGCATCCTGCGCAATGCAGGGAATGAGGCCGCGATCATCATACTTTAGTGTGGAGGTGTCGAAAGCCATTGGAAAAACCTTTTGCATCGGAGATCGTGCCGCCTATGTATGGAAGACCTGCAGCAGGAGAAAGCCATGAGCGGCGAAACCGACCTGATCAAGCTCTATTCCGGTCGCATCCTCGAACTGGCGGCGGACATCCCGCATAATGCCCGGCTCGAGGATCCGCAGGTCAGCGTCAAGAAGCGCTCGCCGCTCTGCGGGTCGACCGTGACAGTGGACCTGACCCTGAAGGACGGCAAGGTTGCGGATTTCGGCCAGGACGTGAAGGCTTGTGCCCTTGGCCAGGCAGCGGCCTCTGTCGTGGGCGGCGCCATTATTGGACGCACCCCCGAAGAAATCCAGACCGCCCGCGATGCGCTGCGCGCCATGCTGAAAGAGGACGGCCCGACCCCGCCCGCGCCCTTCGACGGGCTTGAGGTGCTACGACCGGCCGCAGCCTACAAGAACCGGCATGCTTCGATCATGCTGTCACTGGATGCGGCCAGCCAGGCGGTCGAGGAAGCGCGCGACTCCCAGTCTGCCTGACCGGGTCAACCATCTGCCCTGAAAAGAAAAAAGCCGCCGCACTCCGGGACAAGGAGGCGGCGGCAAGGAGCGTGTCGATCCGTAGGGGACCGTGGTCGTGATCGGTTACAGGCAGGCGAACCGATCTGGGGACAGGCGGCACATCGGGACAGGAGATGTGCAAAAGACCAGGGCTACAGACACGCAGGCAGAAACTCAGAAAACGGACGGCAGGTGCAGCGCACCGATGAAGATCACCGCCAGGGAAACGGCGCCGAGGGCATCCTGCCAGAGCGTATCGTGCTGGCGGTTCAGTACGGTCTTGACGGTGTCGATCATGGCGCGGCTCCAATGTTCCGTTTGTTGACCCTTTGTTCTCATATTCTTAACGCCCTGTAAAGAACTTAATGAGAACATTTGAGAACAAACTGTGAGCCGCAAGGGAAACGCGACCGTCCCGGGCGCTTGACGTCAGCCGACACCGATCAGGCGGATGGCCTCGTCCTGCCGCATCAGCCAGAGAAGCAGGCGCG
This sequence comes from Mameliella sp. CS4, assembly GCF_019392335.1. Classification (GTDB taxonomy): domain Bacteria; phylum Pseudomonadota; class Alphaproteobacteria; order Rhodobacterales; family Rhodobacteraceae; genus Antarctobacter. The sequence goes on along the minus strand of NZ_JAHXRQ010000009.1, from coordinate 29,267 downwards.
CCGCCTGTCCGCGCGGCCCGGTCAGGTCCGGGTCCTCTGCCAAGAGCCTGCGAGCATCGGACTGGGCCACCGACATCAGCGCCGCCTGCCGTTCCAGATCTGCCACCCGGAACCGTGGCAAGCCCGACTGCGCCACGCCGATCACGTCACCCGCGCCGCGCATCTCGAGGTCGACCTCCGCGATGCGGAACCCGTCTTCGGTTTCGCGCAGGGTCGTCAGCCGTTTCATGCCGGTCTCGGACAGGGGGGGCTGGTACATCAGCAGGCAGGTCGAAGCCGCCTCGCCGCGACCGACACGCCCCCGCAACTGGTGCAACTGCGCCAGGCCGAAACTCTCGGCCCGCTCGATCACCATGATCGAGGCGTTGGGCACGTTCACCCCCACCTCGATCACCGTTGTCGCCACCAGAACGGACGTCTCTCCGGCCACGAAACGCGCCATCGCCGCGTCCTTTTCGGCGGGTGGCAACTGGCCATGCACAAGACCCACCACACCTTCGCCAAGCGCCGCGCGCAGGTGCTGAAACCGGGCCTCGGCCGCCACGAGGTCAGAGCTTTCGCTTTCCTCGACCAGCGGACAGACCCAGTAGGCCTGCCGCCCCTCGGCAATGGCGCCGCGCAGGTGATCGACAACCTCCTCCATGCGTTCGTTGGAAATCAACGCCGTCTTGACCGGTTTGCGGCCTGGCGGTTTCTCATCCAGCACAGAGACATCCATATCCCCGTACTGCGCCAGCGCGAGGCTGCGCGGGATCGGCGTTGCGGTCATGACCAGCACATCCGCGCCAACGCCCTTTTTCCCGAGTTCCATGCGCTGGCGTACGCCAAAGCGGTGCTGTTCGTCGATGATGGCCAGCCGCAGGTCGGCGAATTCCACGTCCGCCTGGAACACCGCATGGGTGCCAACAAGGATCTGGATGTCACCGCGCGCCAGCGCGGACAACTTGGCCTTGCGCTCCGCCCCCTTGTCGCGCCCCGTCAACAAATCCAGCACCACGCCCGCGCTTTCGGCAAGCGGCTGCAAGCCCTCAAGGTGCTGACGGGCCAGGATCTCGGTCGGGGCCATCATGACGCCCTGCCCGCCCGCCTCGACCGCGGTCAGCAGTGCCATGAAGGCGACCAGCGTCTTGCCCGAGCCCACGTCCCCCTGCAACAGCCGGTTCATCCGCTGCGGCTTGCCCATGTCCTCTGCGATTTCACGGATGGCAAGCGTCTGTGCGCCGGTGGGGCTATAGGGCAATGCGGCCAGAACCCGGTCGCGCAGGCGGCCAGTGCCCTGGCTGACAATTCCCGGCGCGCGACGCCGTTTTGCCCGCGCCAGGGCTAGGGTCAACTGGTGCGCCATCAACTCGTCATAGGCTAACCGCGCGCGGGCCGGCGCCGTGGGCGACAGATCCTGCTGGCCCTCAGGCGCATGGGCCGCACGCAGCGCAGCGTCCCAATCGGGCCATCCCTCAGAGGACTTCTGCACCGTGTCGATCCACTCTGGCAGATCCGGCAGGCGCGTGAGCGCGTCGGTCATCGCCCGGGTCATCAGCTTTTGCGTGATGTTGCCGGTAAGCGGGTAGACCGGCTCGAACCCCGGCAATTGATCCGCCTCTTCGGGGCGCAGCATGTGTTCCGGGTGGACCATTTGCGGCACACCGTCGAACAGTTCGACCCGGCCCGAGAGGATGCGGCGTTGCCCTGTGGGCAGCATGCGTTTGATGTATTCGCCGCCGCCGTGGAAAAAGACCACCTGGAACCGTGTGCGCGCATCATCGGCCTCGACCCGGTAGGCCCCGCCGCGCCGCGCGGCGGGCCGGTGGTTGCCGATCATGGCCTCGACCGTCGCGACACCGGGCAGTTCGGCCGCGATCACGCTGTCGTTCAAGTGCCGGTCGATGCCGGAATAGGGCAAGGTGAACAGCAGATCGCGCGGGGTTTCGATCCCCGCCGCCTCGAGGGCCTGCGCCGATTTCGGCCCGATCCCGTCCAGACCGGTAAGATCGGCGAACAGCGGCCAGAGCGGCTCGGGCCGTCCACTCATGCGCCGATCAGCTCCAGCCAGCTGTCCTCATCCAATACCGTCAGGCCCAGCTCACGCGCCTTTTTCTCCTTGCTGCCCGCGCCCGGGCCCGCGACCACGATATCCGTCTTCTTCGAGACCGAGCCCGAGACCTTGGCCCCCATCGCCTCGGCCCGCGCCTTGGCCTCGGCCCGGGTCATGCGTTCAAGCGACCCGGTAAAGACCACCGTCTTGCCCGCGACGGCCGAGCCCTCGGTGTCGGGCCGTTCGGCCTCCTGAATGGCCAGATGGGCAGTGAGGCGGTCGATCGAGGCACGTTCGGCTTCTTGCGTGAAACTGGTCACGAGGGCGACGGCGACCGTCGCCCCGATGCCGTCGATGCCGGTGATCTCGTCCCAGGCGGCGCGCGCCTCGGCGGGCACATCGACCCAGGCCAAATCGCGGCTTTCCTTGATGCGTGCGCGGCGCCCTTCGGCCGTGGCGGCCCGGCGCTCGGCCTCTTCGGCGGCATCGGCTTCGCGCTGCGCCTTTGCCGCGGGACCGGCGACGTCGATGGCTGTGACCAACGCATCCCAGGTCCCGAAATGCCGCGCCAGGTCACTGGCCGCCACCTCTCCGACGTGGCGAATCCCCAGGCCAAAGATCAGCCGCGCCAGCGGGATGCTGCGCCGTTCCTCGATGGCGGCAAAGAGATTGGCGGCGGATTTCTCCCCCCAGCCTTCGCGGTTCTTGAGCTGCTGCATGCCGCTGCCATAGCGGTCTTCAAGCGTGAAGATATCCGCCGGTTCGCTGATCCATCCGTCGGCATGGAATTGTTCGACCTGCTTCGCCCCCAGCCCTTCGATGTCAAAGGCCGCGCGGGAAACGAAATGCTTCATCTTTTCAACGGCCTGTGCAGGGCAAACAAGACCGCCGGTGCAACGGCGCGCGGCGTCGCCCTCTTCGCGGATCGCATCGGACCCGCATTGCGGGCAGGTTGTCGGGAAGGGATAGGGGGCGGCGCCCTCGGGGCGTTTGGACAGATCCACATCCGCCACCTTGGGGATCACGTCGCCGGCGCGATAGACCTGCACCCAGTCACCGATGCGAATGTCCTTGCCCCCTCGGATCAAATTGCCGCTGCTGTCGCGTCCGGCAATGTAATCCTCGTTGTGCAGCGTGGCGTTCGAGACGACAACGCCGCCGACCGTCACCGGGGTCAGTCGCGCCACCGGGCTGAGCGCGCCGGTGCGGCCAACCTGGATGTCGATCGCCTCCAGCCGGGTCCAGGCCAGTTCGGCGGGGAATTTATGCGCGATGGCCCAGCGGGGCGTGGTCGAGCGGAACCCGAGTCGCGCCTGAAGATCCAGATCGTTGACCTTGTAGACGACCCCGTCGATGTCATAGCCCAGCGTCGCGCGCTGTTCCTCGATCTGCGCGTAGTGTTCCAGCATCTGGTCCGGCCCGTCGCACAGGCGGGTCAGCGGGTTGGTCTGAAATCCCAGCGCAGCAAAGCGTTCGATGGCCGCCATCTGCGTCTCGGCCAGGGGCTCGGAAAGCTCTCCCCAGGAATAGGCGAAGAAACGCAGCGGCCGACTGCGGGTGATATCCGAATCCAGTTGCCGCAGCGATCCGGCGGCGGCATTGCGCGGGTTGGCAAATGTCTTGCCGCCGCGCTCGGCCTGGCGGGCATTCAGCGCCTCGAAGTCGGCGTGGCTCATGTAAACCTCGCCGCGCACCTCCAGCACGTCGGGCGCGCCGGTGAGCACTTCGGGAATATCCGCGATGGTCCGGGCATTTGCGGTCACGTTCTCGCCCTCGGTCCCATCGCCACGGGTGGCCGCCTGGACCAGTTTGCCCGCCTCGTAACGCAGCGAGAGGGACAACCCGTCGATCTTGGGCTCGGCCGTGTAGCGCAACGGCGCCTCTGCCCCCAGCCCAAGGTACCGCCGGATCGAAGAATCGAAATCCGTGATGTCCGCATCCTCAAAGGCATTGGACAGCGACATCATGCGGATCGAGTGCCGGACCTTCGAAAATCCCTCTGCCGGGGATGCCCCCACCTGCTCGCTGGGGCTGTCGTCGCGTTTCAGGTCAGGGAAACGCGCCTCGATCTCGAGGTTGCGCATTTTCAGCGCGTCATATTCAGCGTCGGAAATATCCGGCGCATCTTCAGCGTGATAGGCCCGGTTCGCCTCACCCAGAATATGCGAAAGAGACGCGAGTTCCTCTCGCGCCTCTGTCTCGGTCAGATCCCCGACCGACTTGTCACTGAAGGCTGTCCTGGCCATTTCCGCCCCCGCATCTCACCTGCCCGAAGTGATAGGCGGGGTCACGGGCAAGGTCCAGTCATCACCCGTTCGCGGCGATCGCCTTGGGTTCATCCTGGCTGGGCTCGGGATCGCGCAGGACGTAACCACGGCCCCAGACGGTCTCGATGTAGTTGTCGTCGCCAGTGGCCTCCGACAGTTTCTTGCGCAACTTGCAGATGAACACATCGATGATTTTCAGTTCGGGTTCGTCCATGCCGCCATAGAGATGGTTAAGAAACATTTCCTTGGTCAGGGTCGTGCCCTTGCGGAGCGAGAGCAGCTCCAGCATCTGGTATTCCTTGCCGGTGAGATGCACGGGTTTGCCCGCGACCTCGACCGTCTTGGCATCCAGGTTGACCGAAATCTTGCCGGTGCGGATGATCGACTGCGAATGGCCCTTGGAACGGCGGATGATCGCGTGGATGCGCGCCACCAGTTCGTCGCGGTGAAAGGGCTTGGTCATGTAATCGTCGGCCCCGAACCCGAAGCCCTTGATTTTGGACTGCGTATCGTCTTCGCCGGTCAGGATCAGGATCGGTGTGTCGATCCGTGCCACACGCAACTGGCGCAGCACCTCATGCCCGTTCATGTCCGGGAGATTGAGATCCAGCAGGATCAGATCGTAATCGTAGAGCTTTGCCAGGTCGATCCCCTCTTCGCCCATATCGGTCGAATAGACGTTGAGATTGGCATGACTCAGCATCAGTTCGATACTTTTCGAGGTGGTGGGATCGTCTTCAACCAGCAAGATACGCATTTGGGTCTCCGGGCAATGTCTTCAGGTTGTGCCCATGTTTCATCTAAAAAGGTTAACGCCCTGTTACCATAACCGGAAGGATCAATACTTCAACTCAAGGTTGACGATATTTCTGCACCCGGGTGACTTTCAGGGCGTCCTCGCCATGTTCGGTCGCGGCTTTCACCCACTCCAGTAGCTCCTCGTCGCTGAGATTGTAATGGTCCTTGGCCTGATCGTGACTGATAAGTCCGAAGGTCACCGCCTTGACCACCGCGGCCTTGCGCGAGGCAACCCAGCGGCGGGTTTCCCGGGGCGGCAGGTCTGCACGAGTCATCGTGCTGCCATCAGGAAGCTTCACCGCGCGCGGACCGTCGATCTTTTTAAGGTACATGTTGCCTGCTCCAACATTTCGATGGCGGCCATAAAGCCACGCGGCACTTAACGACGACTGAAACGCCCCCTTGAGAATAGGTCGGATTTTCCTATATTTCGGGCCATTCCAAGGAGAGTCGTCATGCCCCTCGACACGCGCCCGCTGAACTCGCTGGGCCTGCCCAAACCGCCATCCGAAACCCGCGTGGTCGTCGCCATGTCCGGCGGCGTCGACAGTTCCGTCGTGGCCGCCATGCTCAAGGACGAGGGGTATGACGTGGTGGGCGTGACCCTGCAGCTTTACGATCACGGCGCGGCGCTGGCCAAGAAAGGCGCCTGCTGCGCCGGGATCGATATCCACGACGCCCGCCGGGTCGCCGAATCGATGGGTTTTCCGCATTACGTCCTCGACTATGAGAATATCTTTCGCGAAGCCGTGATCGACGAATTTGCCGACAGCTACCTTGGCGGCGCCACGCCGGTGCCCTGCATCCGCTGCAACGAGCGGGTGAAATTCAAGGACCTGCTGGAAACCGCCAAGGATCTGGATGCCGACTGCATGGCGACGGGCCATTACATTCAGCGCAAGACCGGCGAAAACGGCTCGGAACTGCATTCCGCCGCCGATGCCTCGCGCGATCAGAGCTATTTCCTCTTCTCCACGACGCCGGAGCAGCTCGATTTCCTGCGCTTCCCCCTAGGGCACCTGCCCTCCAAGGACGAGACCCGCGCGCTGGCCGCGAAATACGGGCTGAGCGTGGCGATGAAACCCGACAGCCAGGACATCTGCTTTGTCCCCGACGGCAATTATGCCGCCGTGATCGAGAAACTGCGTCCGGGCGCCGCCGAACCCGGCCAGATCGTGCATGTGGATGGCCGTGTGCTGGGCGAGCACAACGGCGTCATCCACTACACCATCGGCCAGCGCCGGGGCCTTGGCATTGGCGGCTTGTCGGAACCGCTCTACGTGGTGAAACTTGACGTGGAAGCACGGCAAGTGATCGTCGGCCCCAAGGAACTGCTGGCTACCCGCAAGGTCCCCGTTCGTGAGATCAACTGGCTGGGTGACGCGCCTTTCACCAGCCGCGAGGAATGGGAGCTGATGGTCAAGGTCCGCTCGACCCGGCCCCCGCGTGAGGCCGTGGTCCGCCCGATCTCGGAGACCGAGGCCGAGGTGGAACTGGTGGTGGCCGAGGAAGGTGTCAGCCCGGGTCAGGCCTGCGTCTTCTACGCGCCCGAAGGGTCCCGCATCTTTGGCGGCGGCTGGATCTGGCGCGGGTACTGACCGCCGCGCGGGCGGCAGGAGCAGGAGCGAGGGGCCAGCCCCTCGCGCTCCCCGGAGGTATTTTCAGCCCAAAGAAACACAGGTCGAAGATTTGAGGGCCGCACCCCGACCCGAGGTGCGGCCCATTTGTAATGAGCGTGCAGCGGTCAGGCGCGCTCGGGATCCAGCGTCACGGACCACAGTTCGGTGTCCGCGCGGTCCATCAGACGTACGGTCAACTGTTCGGTTGCGCCGTCGATGTCGACGAGGCCAAAGAACTGCAGACCGGCGGAGGGCGGCAGGTTCACCTGGCCTTCTTCCGGCGCCTTCACGTAGCGAACCTCGGGACCGAAAGTCATGTCCAGGTCGTTCGGGCCGAAAGTGCCGGCGTGCAACGGACCCGAGACAAACTCCCAGAAGGGCGCGAAGTCCTGGAACTGCGCGCGATCCGGCGAATAGTGATGCGCGGCTGTATAATGCACGTCCGCGGTCAGCCAGACCGTGTTGCGGATCTCGGCGGCCTTGATGAAGCGCAGCAGGCCCGCAATTTCCAGCTCGCGGCCCTTGGCGGCGCCGTCGTCCCCATTGGCAATCGCCTCCTGGCCACCACCGACCACCAGGCCGATCGGCATGTCCGAGGCGATCACCTTCCAGGTTGCCTTGGACTGCGTCAGTTCGCGCTGAAGCCATTCGATCTGCTCACGGCCCAGGATGCGGCTCTCGTCCGTCAGTTCATCCTGCAGGTTTTCGGTGTTCGGCCCACGATAGCTGCGCAGGTCCAGGAAGAAGATGTCCAGCATCGGACCATAGGAGATCTTGCGATAGACGCGGCCCGGCTCTGCCGGGGTGTAGCGGATCGGGGCCATCTCATGAAAGGCGCGGCCAGCGCGCGCTGCCAGCACATGCACCGACTTCTCGGTGTAACGGTCGTCCTCCATCAGGCTGCGCGAGGAGGACCAGTTGTTGACCACCTCATGATCGTCCCATTGGAAGAAGGTCGGCACGGCGGCGTTCATCGCCAGAACGTGCTCGTCCATCATGTTGTATTTCCACTGGCCGCGGAACTCGTCCAGCGTCTCGGCGACCTTGCGTTTCTCGTCGGTCAGCACGGCGTTCTTCCAGATCACCTCGCCGTCCTTCTCGACCTCGTCCTGCATCGGGCCATCGGCATAGATGGTGTCACCGGAATGCAGGAAGAAATCGGGCTGATGCCCGGCCATCGTGGCATAGGTCCGCATGCCTTCGTCGTCGATACCCCAGCCCTGACCGGCGGTATCGCCCGACCAGGCAAAGCGCACGGAACGGCGCGCGCCCGGCGCGGTGCGGAAGTGGCCCACGATGGGGTCGGACACGGCGTTGATGTCGCTCAGGTCGGCGGCGGTGAAGCGGTAGAAGACATCCTGGTCCGAGGCCAGGTCGGTCAGCAGGCGCTTGACCGCAAAATCGCTTTCGGGCAGCGCATCCAACGGCGCGAGGCGGCGGGCATCGGCAAAGCTCTCTGTGGTCGCAACCTCCATCATCACACGAGCCGGACGGTCAGTGCGGGTCCAGATCATGCCCGAGGACAGGTCGACGTCACCGGACTGGACACCGTGGGTAAAGATCGGGCGTGCCGAGGCACGGCTGATCGCGGGCATGGCCAGCGATGCGACAAATGCGGTCGACCCGGCCAGGAAGGCGCGGCGATTGGGACGGGGCAACAGGAGGTTGGCTTTGGACATGGCGTGTCACCTTGAAGCTGTTGGAAAGATGTCCGTTCTTTGGACTGACGGACCTTTCCCCCGCCAAGACGACAGGGCGATGGCACTCTTGCAAAGGTTTCGACACGGCTTTGTAACAGGACAACATACCCTGCCCACCAAAGCGGGGTTTCAGCCCGCCACCGCCCGCAACAGTTTCTTGCGCGCCGGCGGAATCGAGGCGATCTCGACCCCGGTGAAGACGTGCAGTGTGTTCATCTGGGCATCCACGACCGCGTGATCCGACACCCAGCCCCCCATCATGAGGTAGGTCCGAAGCAGCGGAGGCATCCGCAACATGGCCTTTTTCGCATCGGGCTTGCGTCGCAACCGGGCGGCAAACCGAAAGACGTCGGGCGCCTTGACCCGAGGCAGCCAGCGGCGGGGCGCCAGGTGACGGTCCTTGAGCATGGCAAAGGCATCGTAATAGGCGCGCGCATCCGTCCCCGAGAAACTGGCGCAGCCGAACAGCAACTCGACCCCCTGCGTGTCGACATAGGCGGTCATCGCGCCCCAGGCGACTCGCAGGATGTCCGGGTCCCGCAGATCGGGGTCGATGCAGAACCGGCCCATCTCGACCATGCGGCCCTCGAAACTTTCCAGCGCCGAAAGCTCGTAGTACTGGGCCGAATAGCTGCGCCCGATCTCGTCGCCGCTGGCCAGTGGCAGAAAGCGGAAACAGCAGACCAGAGCGCCGCTTCGGCTGTCCTCGACCATCACGTGGTCGCAGACCGGATCGAAGCCGTCAGCATCCATGCCGCTGCCGTGAAAGGCCCTGCCGCGCAGGCGCTGCGCCGCCTCGATGTCGGCCGCGCCCTCGGCCATCCGGGCCCGATAGCGTCCACGGCTCAGCTTGATCATCTCGCTCTCTCCTGCCCGGGCGCACGATTCGAACGTCCACCTCTGGCACGGGATGCCAAAACCGCGTGACAATCAAATGACGCTTTCAAGGCGCCCCTCGCGCCGGCGTTCAGCCGCCCAGCAGGTTGCTGGCCGAGATGCCGCCGATGTTGCCAAAGAGTTTCCGGATAAAGCTGATGTCGCCATCTGTGGTCTGGGTCACGCGACGGTTGATCGCCACGACACGGCCATCCTCCAGCCCGTAGGTGGTGATGTTGCTGACCACGTCGGCCTCGTCAAAGGTAATGGCGACGATGGTGCGCTCGACGACCTTGGGCTTCTGGTAGGCGAAATGGCGCACCTCGGTTTCGATATAGTAGTATCCCGAACCGTTCAGCACGCCGGCGGCGTTGGGCACGCCGATCAGATCCTCGACAGAGGCCTTGGTGTCGACACCGGGCACGATCTGTTGCAGATCCGCCTCGGAGGGAAGATACCCGTGGGTGCGGTACTGCGCGGCACAGGCCGACAGCCCGACGACCATCAGCATGGCAATCACAGCCTTGAGCTTGCCTGCAAATACGTTCATCTCACGCCCCTCTTGTCACGGGCCTTTTCGCCACCTATCCCGCTTACAGAAGGAACGCCCGCCATTCAAGCGCAGGAAAACCCCACACAATGACCACCGACACACCCGATGGATCCCCGACACCGGCGCGCCTGCGCGTCTCCGCCCTGCGTCAGACAGGTCCGACCCGGTTCCGCCTGGAACCCGGGCCCGAGGCCCGCGCCGCCCATGCCGCCGAACTGGGCGCGCAAAACCTGAAAAAACTGCGCTTCACCGGGCAGTTGTCCCCGCTCGGAAAACACGGCTGGCGGCTGGAAGGCGACCTGGGCGCGACGGCGGTCCAGTCCTGCATCGTGACGCTGGAGCCGGTGACAACCCGGATCGACACGCCCGTCGTGCGCGAATTCTTGCCGCCCGAACGCATGGCCCAGCCCGAGGCCGGGACCGAGATGGAAATGCCCGAAGACGACAGTGTCGAAGAACTCGGGGACGAGATTGACCTGGAGGCGGTGATGCTAGAGGCGCTTTCGCTGGCCTTGCCGACCTACCCCCGAAAGGACGGTGTCGAACTGGGCGAGGCGCAGTTTGCCGCCGATGGCGTGGCCCCGATGACCGATGAGGACACCAAACCGTTTGCAGGGCTGGCGCAGCTGCGCGAAAAAATGCAGAACAAGGACGAGGACGACTGAGAATCCGCTTGCCAATTCCTCGGCACTGCGTATTTTCGCGCGCTCATGAGTACGTCTGGCGCATGTCGCCGCGGGCCACCGAACGGGGCAGCGCGGCATGGCCCATCCGAAACTTCCGGGAGGCCCCGCCCCCGACGACAAAACGAGGTTGAGACATGGCTGTCCAACAGAACAAGGTTTCCAAGTCGCGCCGCAACAATCGCCGCGCTCACGATGCGTTGACCGCCGCGAACCCGAACGAGTGCGACAACTGCGGCGAGCTGAAGCGCCCGCACCATGTCTGCCCGTCCTGCGGCCACTACGCGGAACGTGAAATCGTCGCGATGACCGACGATATCGATCTGGACGAAGACGCGGCCTGATAGCCCAACCGGGACATTGCCTGCATGACCTCGTTGAAGGACACCAAGGACGCAGGCCCGTCCCGAATCGTCATATCGGTCGACGCGATGGGCGGCGACAGTGGGCCGGCGACAGTCGTCGCCGGCATCTACAAATCTGCCCGCAAGAATCCCGAAATCCACTTCATTCTGCACGGTCCGGCCGATGAGCTGGAAAAGCTGGTCGCGCGCCGTCGCGGCCTGTCGGAACGCTGCGAGATCCGCGATGCCCAGGGCGTCGTCAGCATGGAGGACAAGCCCAGCCAGGTGATGCGTCACGGCAAGGGCACCTCGATGTGGTCGGCTCTGGATTCGGTCCGCGAGGGCGAGGCGACCGTCGCGGTCAGCTGCGGCAACACCGGCGCGCTTATGGCGCTGTCTATGATCCGCCTGCGCAAGCTGCCGGGCGTCAACCGTCCGGCCATCGCGATTCTCTGGCCATCGCGCAATCCTCAGGGCTTTAACGTCATGCTGGACGTCGGTGCGGACATCCGTGCCGATGCCGAGGACCTGCTGCAATATGCGCTGATGGGCGCCGCCTATGCCCGCAACGGCCTGTCCCTGACACGGCCGCGCATCGGCCTGCTCAATGTCGGCACCGAAGAGCACAAGGGCCGGGCCGAGCTGAAAGAGGCGCATGACCGCATCGCCGCGCATGAAACCGAGGGCAACTACACCTTCGTGGGATTCGTCGAGGGCGGAGACATACCGGGCGATTCCTGTGACGTGATCGTGACCGACGGATTTACCGGCAATGTGGCACTCAAGACCGGCGAAGGCACCGCCAAGCTGATCGGGGACCTCCTGCGAGAGGCCTTTGCCTATTCTCCCCTGTCGCGGATCGCCTCACTACTGGCGCTGACCTCGCTCAAACGCCTGAAAAAGCGGATCGACCCGCGCCGCGTGAACGGCGGGGTCTTTCTGGGCCTCAACGGCACGGTGGTAAAATCGCATGGCTCCGCCGATGCGACGGGGGTTTCGGCCGCCGTGAAACTGGCCTTTGAACTTGCGCGCGCGGGCTTTGCCGACCGTCTGGCGGCACGGGTTGCCTCTGCCGCCGAGGCGGCGCAGGATGGCGCCGCAGAAGAGGACCGCAAGAGATCATGACCACACGCGCCGTCGTCACCGGTGTCGGGCATTACCTGCCTGACCGAGTCGTCGAAAATGCCGAATTCGAAGCAACCCTGGACACATCGGACGCCTGGATTCGGTCCCGCTCTGGCATCGAGAGACGGCATTTCGCAGCCGAGGGTCAAACCACATCGGACCTGGCGACCAGGGCCGCCCGCGCCGCGTTGACGGATGCGGGGCTGGAACCGGACGACATCGACGCGATCATCGTCGCAACCTCGACCGCGGATCTTACCTTTCCCTCGGTGGCCACGATGGTGCAGGCCGAACTCAGGATGATGCACGGGTTTGCCTTCGACGTGCAGGCCGTCTGTGCCGGGTTCATCTACGCCCTGAGCACGGCAAACTCGATGATCATTTCGGGACAGGCAAAGCGAATCCTTGTCATCGGGGCCGAGACCTTCTCGCGCATCATGGACTGGACCGACAGGGGAACCTGCGTCCTGTTCGGTGACGGCGCCGGGGCGCTGATCCTGGAACCACAAGAAGGTGAAGGCACCGGCGCGGATCGCGGCATCCTGGCCACCGACCTCAACAGCGACGGGCGCTACCGCGACATTCTGTATGTCGACGGCGGGGTCAGCACGCAAAACACCGGTTTCCTGCGGATGCAGGGCAAGGAAGTGTTCCGCCACGCGGTCGAAAAGCTCGCCTCGACGGCCACGACGGCCCTCGCCAAAGCGGGGCTGAACTCGGACCAGATCGACTGGGTCGTGCCGCACCAGGCCAACATCCGCATAATTGCCGGAACCGCAAAGAAGCTGGGCCTTTCAATGGATCGGGTCGTCGTGACCGTTCAGGATCACGGCAACACCTCTGCCGCGTCGATTCCCCTTGCCTTGTCCGTGGGCAAGGCGCGCGGACAGATCAAGCCGGGCGACCTTGTCGTGACCGAGGCGATCGGCGGCGGCCTTGCCTGGGGCGCGGTGGTTCTGCGCTGGTAAAAAGCAACATCCTGCCTGTCCCTGTTGCATAGCCTCTTTCACTTCTGGATAAATTGCTTGCCGCAAGTCATTGATATTGACTTGTGATTTTTGACGTCGATAATCCCGGTAAAACACCGGGAGGGACGAACATGGGTGACAAGACCCTGACGCGCATGGATCTGAGCGAAGCGGTATTTCGCGAGGTGGGCCTGTCGCGGAATGAAAGCGCCGAACTGGTCGAGGCAGTGCTGCAGCACATGTCCGATGCACTGGTCGAGGGCGAACAGGTCAAGATCTCGTCCTTCGGGACGTTTTCGGTCCGCGAAAAGGCGGCCCGCGTCGGGCGCAATCCCAAGACCGGCGAAGAGGTTCCGATTCAGCCGCGCCGGGTCCTGACCTTCCGCCCTTCGCACCTGATGAAAGACCGCGTCGCCGCGGGCAACAAGCACTGAGGCACGTCTCATGCCCAAGTCCCGCGATGCGTTCCGCACCATCTCGGAAGTTGCGGAATGGCTGGATACGCCAGCTCATGTCCTGCGTTTCTGGGAAAGCAAATTCAGCCAGGTAAAACCGGTCAAGCGCGCCGGCGGACGCCGCTACTATCGGCCTGCCGACATGGAATTGCTGGGCGGAATCAAACGGTTGCTGCATGACGATGGCATGACCATCAAGGGTGTCCAGAAGGTTCTTCGCGAACAGGGCGTGCGCCATGTCGCGTCCCTTGCCTCACAACCGGTGGACGAGGATGCGGCGGTCGAAGACGGTGCATTGATCGAGGATGCCCCCTACGCCGAGGTCCCGCTGGAAGAGGCCGAAGCTTCGATTGTCGCCTTCCCCGGTGAGCACTTGCAACACCAGGCCGGCGGCATCCCCTCCACCGAGCCGCACCGGGACGACCTCCCCGAAAGTGCCCCCGCGGCACAGTATCCGGAACCGGAGGCCGCCGCCGAGGCGGCGGCAGACCGCGTCCCGGAAGAGGCTGAGGAGGCCGATCAGAGTGATGCGACCCCCGCAGTGCAGAACGATGCGGCGCAGACCGAAGATCCCACAGACGAATACATCGAAACTGTTCCCGATGCCCTTGCAGGGATCGGGGAATCGCCGACCGAAGCACCTGACCCTGAGGATTCGCTGGTCGAAGAGGTGGCGCTTGCCACGGATGAGACCGAGGACGCGGCCCTGACGCCGCAAGAAACCGAAGAGACGCCGGACCCCGTGACTGCCACGTCCACTGACACCGCACCGCCCCCGGATCTCTGGGGCAACAGCGACTCACCCGAACTGCCCTTGGACCTTGCGCCGCCGACGTCGAAGCCGCCGATGCCCGACCTGGCCGAAGCCCTGCAATCCGACACAGCCGAGGTCCTGGAAAACCCAGACCCCGAGCCGTCGCAGGAGAACTCGGCAGAGGCCCCGGCTGGACTCGACCTGCCCGATTTCGGAGCCGACCCCGAGGCGCAGCCCGTGCCGTCGGCCCCTGCCCCGGCCATCGGTCCCTTGGGGCAACTGGCGCGAATCCATGCGCTGACAGCGGACCAAAAGGCCTCTCTTGCAGCCCAACTCCCGGCGTTGAAGGCGCTGCACGACCGGCTTTCGGCGCCTCTGTCCTGAAGGGTAAAAATTCGTCATTCGGGGGGTTGCTCTTGCCGAAAAATAGCGTAAGACACCCCGACAAGTCGGGCTATGGCGCAGCCTGGTAGCGCGTCCGTCTGGGGGACGGAAGGTCGCAGGTTCGAGTCCTGCTAGCCCGACCAAATAAAATCACCCCACAAAAATCGAGTGTAGACAGATAGTTGTCACCCCTTCGGGGGCGCTCTCCGATTTCAGGCAGCCAGGGTTTCTTCGGACTTTCGCCGATTGGCCGGAACCTTGTGGCCAATGGGGCTATCGCGCCGCCTGCCCGACCCGACCGACACCACAGCGCCCCTGCTGGCACCAATCCCGCAGCACAGCGACAGCCTTGAGCCCCGGTTGATCGATCCCGATCTGCATCCCCTGCCCGACGGAAACGCCCCGTAGCTTTTCGCGCAGACCTTTGCGCCACCCGAACCGATGACGACCGACGCCGTCCTATTTGTTCTGTCCTCCTGGGCGGTCACGCGGCAATTTGCTCTCCCCCTTCGTCAACCTGCTTGGTAAGACAGCCGAAACGAGGGGGAAGCGATGACCGGCGTCCTGGCAAGCCAACAGATCGAAGAGCTGATCGCAAGCGGTGCGATCCGGGCAGAGGCGCCCTTTGTCGAAGGCCAGGTGCAGCCCGCCAGCCTCGACCTCCGTCTGGGCAGCGTTGCCTACAGGGTCCGTGCGTCATTTCTCGCCGGTGAGGGGCGCAGCGTCGCGGCCCGGATCGACGAATTCGAGATGCACAGGATCGACCTTGCGCAAGGCGCGGTGCTGGAAAAGGGCTGTGTCTATCTGGTCCCGTTGATGGAACGCGTGACCCTGCCCGACGGCGTGCAGGCAATCGCCAACGCCAAGAGCTCGACCGGGCGGCTTGACCTGCTGACTCGCGTCATCACCGACGGCGGCGTCGAATTCGACCGTATCTCCACAGGCTATGACGGCCCGCTCTACGCCGAAATCTGCCCGCGCTCCTTTTCCGTTCTGGTCCGGCCCGGAATGCGGCTGAACCAGATCCGGTTCCGGCGCGGGCGGTCTGTCCTGACGGATTCCGAACTGCAGGCGCTGCACACCGAACAGACCCTTGTCGGCGGCGGCCCGGCCGTGATCTCCGAGGGTCTCGGCTTTTCGGTGGATCTGCAACCGGGTGACGGTGGGCTGGTGGGTTATCGCGCGCGCCCCCATACCGGCGTGATCGACCTCGACCGGATCGGCGTCTATGACCCGATGGAATTCTGGGACGAGTTGCACAGCGACCATGAGCAACTGATCCTCGATCCCGGGGCCTTCTACATCCTCGTCAGCCGCGAGGCGGTGCACATTCCGCCGGGATATGCCGCTGAAATGGCGCCTTACCTGGCGATGGTCGGGGAATTCCGCGTGCACTATGCCGGGTTCTTCGACCCCGGTTTTGGCCATGCCGCTGCCGGCGGCGCAGGCGCGCGGGGCGTTCTGGAGGTGCGCTGTCACGAGGCGCCCTTTGTCCTCGAACATGGCCAGATCGTCGGACGGCTGGTCTATGAACGCATGTCAGAGGTGCCCAAGCAGCTATACGGCGCGGGCATCGCCTCGAATTACCAGGGCCAGGGGCTGAAACTCAGCAAGCATTTCCGGGCGTGACACGCGCCTAGAACCGCCGGGCCATCCGTGCCGCGCGGCGGGCCAGACGCGCGGCCCGTTTCGTCTGTTGCCCCTGACGGCCGCCGCCTGCGGCACGGTCGATCCCGGCATCGACCCCCTTGTTCACCAGCTTTCGCAGCAGCGTGCGAAAGATCATGTTGACCAGTTGCTG
Organism: Mameliella sp. CS4; assembly: GCF_019392335.1. Taxonomy (GTDB): domain Bacteria; phylum Pseudomonadota; class Alphaproteobacteria; order Rhodobacterales; family Rhodobacteraceae; genus Antarctobacter. The sequence continues at coordinate 12,908 of NZ_JAHXRQ010000009.1, read as the reverse complement.
CGCGTTCATGTCCTGCTCCCATCAGATTTCGCACAGCCATAGCCCCGGAATGTGCCGATTTTCGGGCGGCTCAGTCTTCGAACAGCTCACTCTGGCCTTCGTCCATGCCTTCGTCGGCATCGACATCACCTTCGCCCGTTTGGGGCGCGCCCAAGGGCGAGGGCCGGCTTTCCAGCAGGCCGGCTGCGCGCAGATCGGCCAGCCCCGGCAGATCCCGCGCCGATTCCAGCCCGAAGTGATCCAGGAACTCCTGCGTAACCACAAACGTCACCGGGCGCCCCGGTGTCATCCGCCTGCGGCCGAACCTGATCCACTCCATTTCAAGCAACTGGTCCACGGTGCCCCGGCTGACAGATACGCCCCGGATCTCCTCGATCTCGGCCCGCGTGACGGGCTGGTGGTAGGCGATGATCGCCAGTGTCTCGATCGCGGCGCGGCTCAGCTTGCGGGTCTCGACCGTTTCGCGCTGCATCAGGAAGCCGAGGTCGGGCGCGGTGCGGATCGCCCAGGCATCGCCGACACGCACAACATGCACGCCGCGCCCCTCGTAGCGTTTGCGCAGATGGGCCAGCGCCTCGGCCGCGTCGCAGCCATGCGGCATCCGGTCGTTCAACTCCTTGACGGTGACGGGTTCCGCGCTGGCAAAGAGGATCGCCTCGACCATGCGTTCCTGTTCGCCCATGACCGGGGCCTCGAACAGGCTTTCGCGCGGGGCGCCCTCTTCGCCGGGCGTGATCTCGGGCGTGTCACTCATCACGCGACTCCTTGCGGCGCAACAGGATGGGTTCAAAGGTCCCGGACTGTTTCAACTCTGCCTTGCCCTCTTTGACAAGCTCCAGAGAGGCGGCAAAGGTCGCCGCCGTGGCCGAACGCCAGCGGACCGGGTCCTCGGCCCAGCCCTCGGGCAGATAGCTCTGGATGTCGGTCCATTGCCCGGCGAAACCGATCATCCCACGCATCCGGTCCAGCGCCTGTTCCATCGTAAAGACCTTGTCGCGGTCCATGACGAAGGGGCGGAACTCGTCGCGCGTGCGAATGCGCGCATACCCCTGCATCAGGTCCAACAGCGTGGCGGTGTATTTCACCCGTCGCACCTGTTCCATCTTTTCCGGAAAGCCCCGGGCAAAGAAATCCCGCCCCAGCTGGTCGCGGGCCATCAGCCGCGCGGCGGAGTCCCGCATCGCCTGCAGGCGTTCCAGCTGGAACGCCAGGTGCGCGGCCAGATCCTCACCCGAAGGGCCCTCTTCCGTCGGGTCCGGCGGCAGCAGCAGGCGCGATTTCAGGAAGGCAAGCCAGGCCGCCATCACAAGGTAATCCGCCGCCAGTTCGATCCGGAGCGCCTTGGCCTTTTCGACGAAGGACAGGTACTGCCGCGCCAGTTGCAGGATCGAGATCCTGCGCAGGTCCACCTTTTGAGTCCGCGCCATGTTCAACAAGAGGTCAAGCGGCCCCTCGAACCCGTCGACATCGACAACCAGCGCCTCGGCGGCAAGACGTTCCGAGACGGAAAGCTGGACAAGATCGGGCGTGTCGGGATCGCTCATGCGGGATCGGGGCGCAGGTCCTGGGCAAAGAAGCCGTCAGCCTCGGCGCGCAGCGCATCGATGTCAACCGGCTGGGGTGCGGTCCGCGCCGCCAGCGCCCGCTCTGCGCGCTGTTCCGCCGCCGTATCCATCGTACCCACGGCCTCGCACAAGGCGCGCATCTCGGCCAGGTCCCCGTTACAATGCAGGATCACGTCGCAGCCCGCCGCACGCGCGGCAAGACCGCGCTCGGCAACGCCGCCCGACAGCGCCTGCATGGAAATGTCATCGGTCATCAACACCCCGTCAAAGCCGATTTCGCCCCGGATCAGCCGGATCATGACAGGCGAGAGGGTCGCCGGCCTGGGGTCGATATCCTCAAAGACCAGATGCGCGGTCATGGCCAGCGGCAGGTCGGCAAAGGCCGCGAATGTGGCGAAGTCCTCATTGGACAGGAGGGCCTGTGGCGTGGATACGCGCGGCAGATCAAGGTGGCTGTCCAGCGTTCCACGCCCGTGGCCCGGCATGTGTTTCATCACCGGCAGCACACCGCCTTCGCGGCAGCCTGCCACCAATGCGCGCCCGTTTCGGATCACGCTGTCGCGGTCGGTCCCATAGCAGCGATTGCGCAAGACGGGATGCGTGTCGGGACGGGCGATATCCAGGGTCGGAACACAATTCCCGTCGATCCCGAGCGCGCGCAGTTCTTGCGCGATCAGACGCCCGCGGACGTAAAAGCGGCGCTCGGCCTCCGCGGCCTCGGCATCCTCCAGCGGTGGCGCCCATCCGCGGGCGAGTGGCGGGCGCAGACGCTGCACGCGGCCGCCCTCCTGATCGATGAAGATCGGCGCATCGTGGCCGGCGGCCGCCCGCAATCCGTCGCACAGCGCCCGGATCTGCTGGGCGTCCCGCAGATTGCGGTCAAAAAGGATAAAGCCGAAGGGGCGCGTCTCGGAGAAGAGAGAGATTTCCTCATCCGAGAGAACCGGACCGGCGCAGCCCAGGATGACCGCGCCGAACCTGCTCATCTCGTGACCACCGGGATGCAGTCCACTTTCTGCGCGACGAAGGCGGCGCAGAAACGGCGGGCATCCGAGAGGTCCTCGAACCCATGTGCACGCAGGCGATAAAAGGTGCGCCCGCCGGATGAGGCTTTCTGGATGACGCGATCCTTACCGGCCAGATAATCGCCAAAACGGCCATCCAGCCGGTCCCATTCACCGCGCGCGGCCTCTGGGCTGTCAAAGGCGCCAATCTGCACCAGCCGCGTCCCGGCAGAGAGCGCGTCGGGATCGATTTCGTTGACGGGCTTGGAGGCATTCCATTCGACAGCGGCGCCGGGGGCCACTGCCACGCGCGCCGTTGCGGCAAGCCCCGCGGGCCGCAGGCGCGGACGCAGGGACCGGGCAAGGCCTGGGCCGGTATACAGGTCGGGCTTGGCCTGATCCGATTTCGCCTGATCCGGCAGCGCCGACGCCAGGGCCGTCACCACCTCGGCCTCCGTGCCCTCGGGCAGCGGGCTGAGCGGCTTGGACTTGGCGGCGATCTCATCCGCAAGCGCGGCAAAGGGGCCGGTGTCCTTGGGGTCTGCGCTTTCGGGGATCGGCGCGCCCTCGGGCTGCAGCGCGATCACCTCGGCGTTGCGCGCCATCGCCGGTTTCGGGTCGACGGGCTTGTCCGGTGTCAACACGCCAAGGGCCACGTCATCGGCCTGCAGGCCCGCCGGACGCGGCGCCAGCATCAGCCGATCTGCCGGATCGGCGGCGGCTCCGCTGCCCGCAACGGCATTGACCGCCAGCCCCTGGTGATCGGCCAGCCGGCCCCCGGGATCCTTGGGCGCCTCGCGCATCGGGCCAGAGAGGGCCTGGACGATGGGCACGCCCGACACATCGCGCGCAACAACGCGATAGCCCCAGACCGCAATCCCGGCGATCAGCGCAAGCGATACAGCCGCCCCGGCCCAATTCGCGACCGAGGCCATCTTTACCGTAGCCGGGGCCGCAGGGGCCCCATCATATGTGAAATCCGCCATCTCTGCCTCTTGTCCCCGGGCGGTGCATCGCCGCCCGAATGCCTTGACTGCTCGAACAGACCCGGCAGAGGCGCGTTTTGTCAGCGCATTTCGTCTACCGGGGTCACGCCCAAGATACCAAGACCGGCGGAAATCACAACCGCGGTCGCCCGTGCCAGCGCGATTTTCGACTGTGTTGCAGCCGGGTCATCCTGAAGGAATCGCAGCTCGGGCGCGTCGTTGCCCCGGTTCCACAACCCGTGCAGGTCGGCGGCCAGTTCTCCGAGGTAGGTCGCGATCCTGTGCGGTTCCTGCGTCCGGGCGGCAATCTCGACCAGCCGGGGCCATTCCGCCAGCTTGGTCGCCAGCCCCAGTTCCGACGCATGGGTCATGCCCGACAGGTCGGCGCCCGCCAGGGCCGCATCGCTGACATCCACGCCGTCCTCGGTTGCCTTGCGCAGCACCGAGCAGATCCGCGCATGGGCATACTGGACGTAGAAAACCGGGTTTTCCTTGGACTGTTCGACCACCTTGTCGAAATCGAAGTCCAGCGCCTGGTCGCTCTTGCGGGTCAACATGTGGAACCGGGCCACATCCGCGCCCACCATATCGACGAGATCGCGCAGGGTAATAAAGGTCCCTGCCCGTTTCGACATCTTGAAGGGCTCGCCGTTCTTGAACAGTTTGACCAGCTGGATCAGCTTGATTTCCAGCGGCACCTTGCCGTCGGACAGGGCCGAGACGGCGGCCTTCATCCGTTTGACATAGCCGCCGTGATCGGCGCCGAAAATGTCGATCAGCAGGTCATAGCCCCGGCTCACCTTGTCATAGTGATAGGCGATGTCGGGTGCGAAATAGGTCCAGCTGCCGTCCGATTTCATGATCGGCCGGTCCACGTCGTCGCCGTGATCGGTGGACTTGAACAGGGTCTGTTCGCGCGGTTCCCAGTCCTCGGGCTTCTTGCCCTTGGGCGGTTCCAGCACGCCACGATAGATCAGCCCCTTGTCGCGCAGGCTGTTGATGGCCGCCTCGATCTTGCCCGTGCCATACAGCGACTTCTCGGAAAAGAAGTGATCCATCTGCACGCCCAGCATGCCCAGGTCCGCACGGATCACCTGCATCATGGCATCGGTGGCGAAGTCGCGCACCTCGACCAGCCAGACCTCCTCGGGCTGGTCGATATAGGTCTCGCCCACCTTGGATTTCAGTGCCTCACCCACCTCGACGAGATAATCGCCGGGATAGGTGCCATCGGGGAATTCGACCTCGCGGCCATGTGCCTCGAGGTAGCGCAGATAAACCGACCGCGCCAATACGTCGACCTGCGCCCCGCCATCGTTGATGTAGTATTCGCGCGTGACGTCATAGCCCGCATAGGCCAGCAGAGAGGCCAGCGCGTCGCCCACGATGGCGCCGCGCGCATGGCCGACGTGCATCGGCCCCGTCGGGTTGGCCGAGACATATTCGACGTTCACTTTCTGGCCCTGCCCGAAATCGGTCCGGCCATATTCCGTGCCCTCGTTCAGGATGCGGCCCGGCAAGGCCTGCCAGACAGAAGGTGCCAGCCGCAGGTTGAGGAACCCCGGTCCGGCCACCTCGGCGCTGGCGATGCGGTCGTCGATGCGCAGTTTGGCGGCCAGCGCCTCGGCGATGTCGCGCGGCTTGGCCTTGGCGGGCTTGGCCAGGACCATCGCGGCATTGGTCGCCATGTCGCCATGCAGCGGATCGCGCGGCGGTTCGGTGGTCACAGGATCGGTGTTCAGCCCCTCGGGCAGCGCGCCCTCTGCCTGGCAGGCGGCGATGGCATCCAGCACAAGGCTGCGGATATCGGAAAACAGGTTCATGTCAGCGGCTCCAAACTTGGCCGGTCTCTATCACTTTGGGGGGTGGCGTCAAACGTCCTCGGCGGGGGCCTCCGGCGCCTGACGTTCCGCGCGTTTCGGCAGGCGGGCCAGCAGGTGCGTGCCCGGACCGCCGCGCAGCTCATCCTCGGGGCCCAGCAGGCGCAGCGTTCCGTTCGGTCCCAGCTCGGCGAAGGGCACCGCCTCGGGCTGTGTCTCTCGCCAATCCTCGGCGGTGAATTCCTCGGTCAACTTGGTGACGCGGAACTCGCACCCGCCCGCGATGGCGGCATTGGCCTCGAAATAGGTTTCGTTTGCGCCGAATGCCTGTCCGCCCAAGGTCGCTGGCAGGGAATGCCGGCTGGAGGTTTCGCGCACACGCTTGAGCTGAAAGACATTCTCACGCCCGAATTCCGGCGCCAGGTCGGTCGCGACCAGCGTGTTGTAGGCGTCATTGTCGCTGGCGCAGATCAGCTTTTCATAGGCCACCAGGTCAACACGCTCTTCAGCCGCCTCGGACAGGATGTCGCCGTAAAACGTGTCCAGCCCCGCCTCTCGCGCGCTGCGGAGATGGGCGTTGTTGGGGTCGGCGACGATGACCGGCAGTTCCATCTTCTTCAGCGCGGCGCCCAGTTCCACCGCCCATTTCGAGCCCCCCATGATCAAAACACCCGGCAGCCGCGATGCGGTCAGCCCCATCACGCGGGCCATCGGCGCCAGAGTGAACCCGTGCAAGACAACGGTGGCCGCCACCAGCGCAAAGGCCAGGGGCGCGATCCGCTCCGCATCCGGCAAGCCTAGTTGCGCCAGCCGCTCACCGAACAGACCGGCGACCGCCACCAGCACCACGCCGCGCGGCCCGGTGAAAGCCACCAGCAGCCGTTCGCGCCACGGCACATTGGTAAAGGCCAGCGCCGCCAGCACCGGAAGAGGGCGGGCCAAAAGGATGACCGCCAGCACAAAGGCGCCCGCGCGCCAGTCCAGCACCGCCAGCCGCTCAAAGCTCATCCCAGCCGCCAACAGAATGAAGACGCCCGAGACCAGCAGCACGGTGGCATGTTCCTTGAAACGGTAGATCTCGGTGAAACTCGGCAGTTTCGCGTTTGCAATCCACAGGCCCATGATCGTCACGGCCAGCAGGCCGGATTCATGCAGAACGTGGTCGGCCACTGCGAACACGCCCAGCAGCACCACAAAAAGCACGGGCACCTTCATGTATTCGGGCACCCAGGCCAGCCGAAAGGCACGCACCACGCCCCATCCCGCCGCCAACCCCAGCGCCGTGGCGATGACAACGCCCATGCCGATCTCGATCATCGCGTGGCCTGCACTGGTCGCGGTGCGCAGCACCATGACGACCTCAAAGGCCAGAACAGCGGCCAGCGCGCCCACGGGATCGTTGACGATGGCCTCCCACTGCATCAGCGCGGCGGGGCGACGTTGCAACCGGGCCTGTCGCAAAAGCGGCGCGATCACGGTCGGCCCGGTGACGATCATGATGCCGCCAAAGACGGCCGAGGACTCCCAGCTGAGCCCGGCGACGAAATGCAGCGCCGAGGCCGAGGCGATCCATCCCAGCGGCGCGCCGATGAAAACCAGCCGCCGAACCCCCTTGGCCGCATCCGACAGCCGGTGCAGATCCAGCGTCAAACCGCCCTCGAACAGGATGATGGCCACGGCCACGGCGATCATCGGTTGCAGCATGTCACCGAATTGGGTCACAGGGTCCAGAACGCCCGTCACCGGGCCGACGACCAGACCGGCGACCAGCATCAGCACAATCGCGGGCAGGCGCAACCGCCACGCCAGCCACTGGCTGCCGACCCCAAGCGCCCCCACCAGCCCGAAGGCCAGGACGGGATCCAACCCGCCCGTTTCCGCAACTGCCATGAAACGCTCCCTGCCCTGCTGCCCGGCCTTGTATCCGGGTCAACCTAGCAGGCGCCCGCGCCGCCGCAACCGCGCAGCACGGAGCGCCGGAAGGCGCGTGACGTCAGTTGACCCCGTCGCCGGGCCACATGCCCTTGAGAACGTCGCGCCCGGTCAGCCGTGCGTGTTGCTGCAACGCGAAACGGTCGGTCATCCCGGCGATGTAATCGGCGACCAGCCGCGCCAGCGCCGTTTCTCCCTCGGCCTGGGCCACGTCACCCTGCCAGCGCTGCGGCAGCAGCGTCGGGTCAGCCATGTAGATCGGGAACAGCTCGTTGACCGCCTGTGTCACCCGGGCGCGCTGTTCCATGACTTTGGGCGCGCGGTACATGTTGGCAAAGAGAAAGGCGCGGATCTGCTTGAGGTCGGTCCACATCGCGTCGGAAAAGGCGATCACCGGATGCCCGAGGTCGCGGATCTCCTGCGCGGATTGCGCGCCGGAGCCGACCAGTTTCGCCCGCGACGTCTCGATCAGGTCCGACACCATCGCCCCAAAGACCCGCCGCAGCGCCTCGTACCGGCGGCGGTAGCCGTCGGTCGTGGGGTATTTGCGGTCAACCTCGGCATAGGCCTCGCCGACGATGGGCAGCGTGGCAATTTCCTCCTCGGAGAACAGCCCGGCGCGCAGCCCGTCGTGCAGGTCGTGGTTGTTGTAGGCCACATCGTCGGACAGCGCGGCGACCTGCGCCTCGGCGCTGGCATGCGTGTGCAACTCCAGGTCGTCCTCGGCGTTGTACTCGGCCAAAGCGTGCGGGATCTCTCCGACCAAGGTGCCGTCCGGACCCAGAGGCGCCACCGGGCCGTTATGCTTGGCAATGCCTTCCAGCGTGTCCCAAGTCAGATTCAGACCGTCGAACTCGGCATAGTGCCGTTCTAGCCGGGTGACGATGCGCAGGGTCTGGGCGTTGTGATCGAACCCGCCAAAGGGCGCCATGAGCGCGTGCAGGGCGTCCTCTCCGGTATGGCCAAAGGGCGTGTGGCCCAAGTCATGCGCCAGCGCCACCGCCTCTGTCAGGTCGGTGTTCAGGTCCAGCGCATTGGCGATGGTTCGCGCCACCTGCGCCACCTCGATCGAGTGGGTCAGCCTGGTGCGATAGAAATCGCCCTCGTGCTCGACGAAGACCTGTGTCTTGTGTTTCAGGCGGCGAAAGGCGGAACAGTGAATGATCCGGTCTCGGTCGCGCTGGAAACAGGACCTGTGGGCGCTTTCCTCTTCCGGAAAGCGGCGCCCCCGGGCACTGTCATGTGTCGAGGCAAAGCTGGCGCGCATGTGCATGAGTCCCAAGTTGCTTGTCCCGCCGATCTCTTATCCGGCTGGTCCAGCAAAAACAACGACTTGCGACAGTGCGCCCGGATACCCCCGGCGCGGCCGCCAATATCGGCGCCCGATGGCGGGTGAAGGCCCGGTGTTGCGGGGCGGTTTTCAGCCCCGATCACGCGCCGCCGACAGGGATTCGCGGGCATGCCGGCCAAAGACCTCGGAAATCGCCGATTGAGCCTTTTCAGTCACTTGGCGATTTGCCCCTCCTCCGAAACGTCCGGGGTTCCTTACTTTGCCGGGTTCCGGCGAAAAGATAGACTGGGGCCAAGTATTTTAAGCGTTCAACCCTTGGAGAAAGCCATGTTCAGCCCCCTGCGCAGCGTCGCGTTTTGCTGCATCACCCTCGCCCTGCCGGCGCCCGCGCTGGCCGATCTTGTCCTCGACAAGGACAGTGACCCCAAGAAGCGGGTGAACGAAACCCTCGTCCTGGACCCAACGGCAAAGCCGGAAAAGGATGACGGCACGATCACCATCCGGTCCAAGAACCCGACCGCGATCAACCCCGGCGCGCCGCCGGCCAAGGCGCCCAATCCGTCGACGCGCCCGCCACGTCCGACGCCGCCGGACGGCCCGATCGTGACCCAGCCGATCCTGAACCCGGGCGCCACCCCGCCGCCCGGACCCAGCCCGGTCGAGCCGCAACAGGCGCGCAGCCCCCTGCCCAAGCCCGTGCCGCTGCCCACGAACCCGCCGCCGCGCAATGCGGGCGCACCGATCGACCCGACACCCACCGTCGACGTCAAACCGCTTGAGGAAATGCCTTATATTTCCTTCGCGGCGCCCGCCTACAGCGATGGCTACGAGGTGTCGATCATCAACAGCATGCGCGGCACCGGCCGCATCCGTGTGACCACGGATTACGGCCCGGTCTATTGCTCGGGTTTCGTCTTTGGCCCCTCGGTGGTTGCGACATCCTATGCCTGCGTGCCCGGCATTCTTGACGATCCCCAGGTTGGCGCCAGCAAGATCGAGGAAGTCCGCATCGTCTTTGACCATGTCTTTCCCGACCAGCGGCTGTGGACGGCACAGGGCTATGTCCTGACGCTGGACACCGAACTGTCGAGCCCCGAAACCGGTCTGGCGATCCTGCATATCGCCGATCCGGACACCAGTTTTGCCGCCGACCGTATCCAGCGCGTGGGCCAGGCCACGCCCGATCCGCGCGCGCCGCTCTATATGCTCGGCTTTCCGCGGGGTGGGTCCATGCAGATGCAGCATTGCAGCGCCCTGCCGACCGATCCGGCCTACCTTCCCGCCAAGTCATTCGAGCACAACTGCCTGAGCGACTACGGCGACCTGGGCGCGCCGATTTTCGACGCCGCGACCGGCGCGGTTGTCGGGTTGCACCTGAGCCACGAACTGTCGACCGGCCGACGCTTTGCGCAGAACATGATCGACCTCGCCAACTGGATCGGCGATCAGCAGTAAACGCCTTGGCACTTCAGCCGTCCGATGCACCGCCCCCTTCCCTCTCGGAAGGGGGCGGCTTGCTTGAAGGGGGGCGTGTGATGCATATATTGAGGCCGAACAGGTTGAGAGGACACAATGCAACTGCCGCCGAAAGTGACCGACCGTGCCTTTGCCCGCCTCGCCGAGATCGGCGCCGCGGCAGATGGCAAGGCCCTGCGCGTGGCCGTCGAAGGTGGCGGCTGCTCGGGGTTTCAGTACGACATCAAGCTGGACAACCCCGCCGATGACGACATGATCATCGCCGAGGGAGAGGAGCGCGTGATCGTCGATCCGGTTTCCCTGCCCTTCCTGTCCGGGGCCGTCATCGACTTTTCGGACGAATTGATCGGCGCGCGGTTCACCATCGAGAACCCCAACGCGACCAGTTCCTGCGGCTGCGGCACATCGTTTTCGATGTAGACCAAGCCGTTGTCCGACCACGAAAAAGGGCGCCCCGATGGGCGCCCTTGGTGTTTCAAGCTGACCAACAGGTCATTCGGCAGGGATGACGCGGGGCCGCGACATGTGTTCCTCGAGCACCAGCCAGAAACCCGATCCGACCACCAGCATCACACCCGCCCAGGTGCCCAGCGTCGGGACCTCTCCGAAGACCATGAAGCCGATCACGACCATCCAGACGAACTGCAGGTTCATCAGCGGCGTTGCGACATAGGCCGGCAAGAGGCGCAGCGCCTCAGCCACCACGTAACGCGCGGCGAACAGGGCGACGGCATAGGCTCCGACCCATCCGAGGTCTGTCAGGCTCATCGGTTTCCAGACGAAGGGCAGCGCCAGCGCCATGACAACCATCAGCGCCGCGTTGGGCCAGAAGACCTGCGCCAGGGGCGCACGTTCCACCTTGGCGATGGCCCGCGCCGCCAGCATCGAGCCGCAGCCCGAAACCGCGGCCAGCAGGGCCCAGGCGTGGCCAGCCTGCGCACCGGACAGACCGCCCGGCATCAGGAAGAGGATGCCGCCGACACCAAGTCCCAGCGCCGCCCAGGCAGCGGGACGCGGCGTCTCGCCCAGCACCGGGCCGGACAGGGCGGCGGCGATCAGCGGGATCAGGCCGATGAACAGAAAGACATCCGCGAAGGGCAACAGGCGAAAGGCCTGGAAGAAGGCCAGCGATGCAATCACCGTCAGCACGGCGCGGATCGCCATCGCCTTTTTCGACCGGACCCGCAGGCCGGGACCCTTTGCATCAGCCCGTGCCCCCGCGAGAGACAACAACAAGACCAGCGCCGAGGAGAGGACAAACAGCTGGGGCGCGGCATAGCCACCGGCAATGAATTTGGTGATCCCGTCCGCCGCGGCCATCATGCCGGTGTAGACGAGGATGAGCGCCGCACCCAGCGTCGCCCCGGAAAGCGCCAGCCGGGTCATGCGCGACCCGCCCGGGCAAAGCCCTCGAAATAGGCGTCGAACAGCGCGCTGGACTGCGAGGCGACGCTCAGCAGGTCACGCGCCTCGGGCGACAGTGAGGGCTCCATCCGGGGCCGCATCCTTCCCCAGTCACCCGAACGGTGATCCAGCCCGTAGATCGCCTGGCTCAACTCGCGCAACACGGTCTGGGCGCGGGCGCCGCGCTCGAAGCGCAGGCGCTCGTCGCAGACCGGCTTGCGGAACATTGGCGCGCCGGTGACGGCCTGGTGCCAGTTGCACACCAGATATTCATGATAATCGTCGTTGATCGAGGCATGGGCATCCGCGACGACGCCGTAGGCCCCGGTTTCCTGTTCCAGCCAGGCGGTCCAGACGGCGGGCGGCATCTGACCCGCATGACGCAGAGCAATGCAGATTTCCGCCAGCAAATCGGCGTTCTGGTCCAAAAAGGCGGTCAGCCCGGCGAAATGCAGGCTCTGGATGGCCTCTTCGGGCAGATCCGGATCGCGGCGGCCGTATTCGGACAGGTAATAGACGATATGCGTCAGTTCATAGGCGGCTTTCTTGTTCGGCAACGAGAACGTTTTTGTGCGCGAGCAGAAGGCGCGCAACCGGTCGTTCAGCCCCGCATCGCGGATCGGGTCGACACCGCGCCGGGTCATCAGGCGCCGCGCTTCGGCGCGTTGCAGGTCGGACAGTTCGGCCTCTGCCAGCCCTTCGCGGGCGGCGAAATCCACCATCTTCTGCGCTTCGTGCCCCGGCATCCCGAGGTCTTCGAGATCCAGCGCCAGCGAGAGGATGAAACGGTAGTATTGCGGAAAGAACTCCAACCGCTGCACCGCCTGGGCGTAGAACCCCGCATGGCGGGCCAGCGCCTCGGGGGCGACGGCCTGGCCGGTGCATTCGAGGATGTTCAGAAGTTCCGCGTTTTCCTTCAGCCAGAATACGTCGTCGCCGTGGCGGCGGTGATCGGCGAAGGCTCCCAGAAGCGCGGTGATCCGCGCTTCCAGGGGGGCTATCCGGGTCGGGACGGTCAGGTGGACGACATTACTCATCGCTTGGCTCTCCTCTGTCTTGGCAGAGCGCCTTTCGCCCCGCCCGGGTATCAGTGACGTCGATCAGGCGCGCGCCGGGCCGGACCACGAGGTGAAGGCTTCGACGCTGTCGCCAGCTTCACGGTCACCGGCTGCGGGACCGGACCAGCTGGTGAAGGCCTGCACGTTGTCACCGCTTTCGATGTCGCCTGCCGCCGGGCCGGACCACGAGGTGAAGGCTTCGACACTGTCGCCAGCTTCACGGTCACCGGCTGCGGGGCCGGACCAGCTGGTGAAGGCCTGCACGTTGTCGCCGCTTTCGATGTCGCCTGCCGCAGGGCCGGACCACGAGGTGAAGGCTTCGACGCTGTCGCCAGCTTCACGGTCACCGGCTGCGGGACCGGACCAGCTGGT
>NZ_JAHXRQ010000099.1 GCF_019392335.1 Mameliella sp. CS4 | reverse complement strand
GCGGATCCTGGAGCTGCACGGCGCGCGGATGATCGAGCGGACCTTCGATCCCGGCTTCCGCATCGGCCTGCACCAGAAGGACCTGAACCTCGCCCTGGACAACGCCCGGACGCTCGGCCTCAGCCTGCCCGCCACGGCGCTGGCGCAGCAGCTGTTCTCGGCCTGCGTGGCGCAGGGCGGCGGAGGCGAGCGCCTCGATGGTGCTGGCGAGGGCGTATTCGGCATCCTTGAGATCCGTCTCGGCGTTGCGCACGGCATTCTCTGCTGCCGTCGTGGCGGTCTGAAGGTCCTGGTGCTCCACACCCCGCACCGTGGCAGCGGCGAGCGTGCCGGTCAGCGGATCTCGGCGCTCATAAGCTTCGCGCAAGGCGCAGCGAGCCAGGCGCTGGCGCTCGTGCAGGCGCAGCAGCTTCGGATGGTCC
>NZ_JAHXRQ010000098.1 GCF_019392335.1 Mameliella sp. CS4 | reverse complement strand
CCTAAGTCCGGAGGTAGCCTTACCTCGACAAGCCGATTCGTGAAAGGAAACATATGTCGGAAACGCCCTTGGTGGAGCCTGGAAAGGGGCGCGGTGTGCTGGCTGCGGGCGGCATCGCCGCGATCCTGGCGTCAGCTTGCTGCCTCGGTCCGCTCCTGTTGGTCGCGCTCGGGTTTTCAGGCGCCTGGATCGGCAATCTGACCGTGCTGGAGCCCTACCGGCCGATCTTCATCGGCGCGGCGCTGATCGCGCTGTTTTTCGCATGGCGACGCATCTTCCGTCCAGCCCACGCCTGCGATCCGAACGACATGTGCGCGGTCCCCAGCGTGAGGACCGGCTACAAGATCATCTTCTGGATTGTGGTGGCTCTCGTGCTGGTCGCCCTCGCATTTCCTTATGTTCTGCCGCTCTTTTACTGAAAGGAAGT
>NZ_JAHXRQ010000097.1 GCF_019392335.1 Mameliella sp. CS4 | reverse complement strand
CGAAGGGAATGTTCCCATGCTCAGCCGTCGAGCCCTCCTCGCGCGCGGCGCCGCCCTGGGAAGCGCGGCCGCGTTAAGCCCCATGCTTCCGGCTTGGGCGCGCAGCGGAACCCGCGGCGTCCCGCCGACGCTGCCGACCCTGTCGGGTAGAGACATTGCTCTCGAGATCGGCCACATGCCCTTCACGGTCGGAGGGCGGACCGGGCGCGCCATCGCCGTCAACGGAACGGTTCCGGCGCCGCTCCTGCGCTTGCGCGAGGGCGAAACCTTCCGCATCGCCGTCACAAATACCCTCGACGAAGTCGCCTCTATCCATTGGCACGGCTTCTTGATTCCGTTCCAAATGGACGGTGTTCCGGGTGTGAGCTTCCCCGGCATCCGCCCCCACGAGACCTTCGTCTACGAACTCCCGATCAAACAGTCCGGCAC
>NZ_JAHXRQ010000096.1 GCF_019392335.1 Mameliella sp. CS4 | reverse complement strand
GATCCGGCGCCGGCCGGGCGACAAGACCCGGCGGCGCCGGATCAAGACTCGGGCGGGACCGGACGCAGGCTTCATCTGCGCGGATCCGCGACCGGCATCGCGAATAGGCGCGGCGCAATTGCGCGGACGCGTCCAGACCCTCTGCGATACGGGACCGGATCGCACGAGATCTGCGGCACAGCCCGCGGCCGCGGGCCGGGGCATCGGCGGGACCGGCCGTAAATTAATGTTAACCGCTCGCGGGATCGCGAGCGGGCTTGCGGGGCGCCGGCCGGTAGGATTTATTAAACCTCGAAGCTTCCTGGTTGGTCCTGGGAACGTTCACCGACAAACTGAAGCCCCGTCCGCCCCCCCGCGCGACGGGGCATTTTGTTTCCGGAAACACTCGGATACAGATCCTCTTCTTGGCTTTGACCGGTCGATTTCGCGATGTGC
>NZ_JAHXRQ010000095.1 GCF_019392335.1 Mameliella sp. CS4 | reverse complement strand
AACTTACCCGCCATCCGCGCACTGCGCCCTGCCTGGAACAAAGGCCGGATCGTCGGTAAGAAAAGACCGCTCAAGCCCAAACATGTCTGGGCGATCAGGGTGCGGCTTGAGCTGGCGGAAAATCATCGTGATCTGGCCCTCTTCAATCTTGCAATCGACAGCAAGCTGCGCGGCTGCGATCTCGTGAAGATGAAGGTGGTCGATGTCATGGCGTCAGGTCAAATCAAGGAACGCGCGTCGGTTCTGCAGAGCAAGACCCAGAAACCTGTGCGTTTCGAAATCTCTGAAGGCACACGTGCATCGCTCGCGAGGTGGATGCGGGAGCCGCTCATGGTCGGATCCGAATACCTTTGGCCTGGGTGTGAATCCCGGAGACAAAATGGACATCGGAAACGGTCGGGTGATCTGACCGTCGCGGAGTAAAAGTCCGCATCT
>NZ_JAHXRQ010000094.1 GCF_019392335.1 Mameliella sp. CS4 | reverse complement strand
CGCAGCACGCTGACCACAACCTCGGCGTCATGGTGCGGCAGGCTGCGCCCACCCGACTGATCGACACGCAGGCACGAACCCGGATCACCCGTGGACAATGCCATCGCCTCCATGATCCGCCGGGTCGAGTCGCAGCCCACAGGCGCACCGCCGCCAACCTCATCGAACTCCAGCTCCGCCTTCTCGCGCGCGAACGCCCACTCCAGCAGCAGCCGCACGCTGACCCGCTCGCGCCCGTCCGGGCCAACAGGCTGGCCACAGCGCCCGACACCCTCTGCCTGCACAGCCGCCCGCGCCCCGATCCCGCGATATGCCATCATGCCGCCGCTCCACGCTTGCCCGCCTCGACAAGGGCAAGCGCTCGCGCCTCCAGCCCCTCGTACCAGGTCAGCCACTCGGCATCGTCCATGAACGGCGCACGTCCGGCCTCCCGATCCGC
>NZ_JAHXRQ010000093.1 GCF_019392335.1 Mameliella sp. CS4 | reverse complement strand
CAGGGCCAGTCGTAAGTCGAGCTTGTTCCCCTTTTGCGTGCCATCATTCGGCGGCGTGAGCAATGGGCGCAGGCGCGGAGCCATCAAGTAGCTCAAGCGGCTGCGCCCATTGCGTCTTGTCGAAGGGCCTCGCGGCTGCGAACTCCTCCGGTGTTTGATACTTCAAGCTGCTGTGCGGACGCTCTGTGTTGTAATCGATCCTCCACTCTTCGATGATCTCGCGGGCCTCGCCGATGCTGGTGAACCAGTGCTGGTTCAGGCATTCCTCGCGGTATCGCCCGTTAAAGCTTTCGATATAGGCGTTCTGGGTCGGTTTGCCGGGGTCAATGAAATACAGCTGGACGCCGTGATCATCGGCCCAGCCGTCCATCGCGCGACCGCGCAGTTCCGGGCCGTTATCGACGACCAGGATATCGGGGTATCCACGCTCGCGGGCAACGCGCTCCAGCATGTCCACGACCCGCT
>NZ_JAHXRQ010000092.1 GCF_019392335.1 Mameliella sp. CS4 | reverse complement strand
CCGAGTGCACTGCTCTCGCAGGCGGGCTGTGTCTGTCAGGTCCGGCGCGAAGCGGTGGAAATGCGCGCTTATACGTCGCTGCGCGACTAGCGCTCGGGGCAGGGTGCGCCGACTGGTGCGGGGGATCCGAAACGGCTAAGCTCTGGCCAGCGTCCCTCTCCTGCGAATTCCTGCGTTGGCGATCTATCACTTCTCGGCCAAGCTGATCTCGCGTTCGGCCGGGCGCAGTGCCGTCGCGGCGGCGGCGTACCGGTCCGCGTCCGAGCTGCACGACGAACGCGCCGAGCAGCGCCACGACTTCCGCGCCAAGGGCGGGGTGGTGCATTCCGAGATCCTGCTGCCGCAAGGCGCGCCCGAACGTCTGTCCGATCGTGCAACGCTCTGGAACGCGGTGGAGGCGAGCGAGAAGCGCAAGGACGCACAGCTCGCCCGCGAAGTGGAGTTCGCGATGCCGCGCGAGTTGAGCCGGGCTGAGGGCATCGCGCTC
>NZ_JAHXRQ010000091.1 GCF_019392335.1 Mameliella sp. CS4 | reverse complement strand
GGGTCTGCTCATGCAGACCGGCTACCACGCTGGATTCACGAGATGAATCCCCCACCCGGACTTTGCGAAACAAAGCCATCGCGGCGGCGAAAGAACTCCCAACGCCACCTATCGACGGTCCATTTGTCAACATGCCCGTAGGCAGAAGCGTCGCGCCAATCTGGTATGCCCCATCTGTTGGTGGTCATCGAGCCGAGTCTTGCTGTGCCTCACAATCAAAAGTCACACGACGCTACAGGTTCCGACAATTCTGACAAGGTGATGGTCGGTGGAGTTGGTGCGACTGCCACTCGCTGCCCTTTGGAGTGAAGGCGCTGTGCTGCCGGAAGACGGGTGTGAGCGGCAAGTTTGCAATAGTATGTTGCATGACCCTTGCCGTTTAGGATCAAGTGTATCTAAAGTTGTCGGTCTATAAAGAATACCAGCGAAAAACAATGTCTTGGCGAAAATATGTGGCGGAGCGAACGGGAACGGCGTCTAGGGTCAGGACCCATTGATTTGGTTTGACGTGCATGATTCACCGTTCGAAAACGAGTGGTGACCATGTCTGATC
>NZ_JAHXRQ010000090.1 GCF_019392335.1 Mameliella sp. CS4 | reverse complement strand
GGGTCTGCTCATGCAGACCGGCTACCACGCTGGATTCACGAGATGAATCCCCCACCCGGACTTTGCGAAACAAAGCCGTCTGCTTGTAAAAGCCTATGGCGTGGTTCGAGCTGGCAAAGATGATGCGCGGCTAGACCGAGGCTTTCCGCGCGCCTTCGTACAGATGAAAGACCCCGTCGATATTGGCATTGCGCACGGTTTCCCAGTTGGCCTCGACCGACTGGCCGCCCATGTGGACGATCCCGTCGCAGCCCTCGACAAGCGCCTCGACCGCCGCCTTGTCGCCCAGATCGCAGGGCACCAGTTCTTCATGCGGGGCCGCCTGCCCCATGTCGGCGCCGGGCCTGTCCGACAGGCGGATGGTTTCGGCGATGGGCTTCAGCCGCTCGCGTCAGACGGCGCCCAGGTTGCCCGTGGCGCCGGTGATCAGCAGTTTCGTCAGCATGATGTCCTCTTGGTCAAAGCGCGGTCCAGAAAGCTCAGGACCGCCTGGTGGATGGCCGGGGGTTCCGTGTGGCCGGTCGCCTGGTCGATCCAGGTCACCAGCCGGTCGGTCCGCCCGGTGGCGTCATAGGCATGG
>NZ_JAHXRQ010000008.1 GCF_019392335.1 Mameliella sp. CS4 | reverse complement strand
CCGTGCTCAACCGCTACACCGCCCTTGGCATCCCTGTCACAGAGCCCGTAGGATAAGTCCGTCCGGGGAAAGGGGAAGTCCGGGCTTCACGCGCTTTGCGCAACAAAGCCGTTGGACCACCAAACACCAGCCGATTACGCGCTGACCCTTACCACCGCAATCGCACGCCCCGCTGCGCGAGATGAAAGCTCTGCGCGTCGGGCGATTGCTCAACCTGCGCCAAACGGCGTAAACACCAATCGGGCTGCGGTCGCGGCTGGATGAAAGTTCAGTGGCAGGTCAATCACCCTGTGCTATCCCGATGACGTCACCGGCACGTCATCATAAAACAGCCTCGAAACTCCAGCTTCAGGCGGTCCAACGTTGCGTAGAGGAGCACATGAGATCAAACACCTAGGCGATCTGGCGGAGACGTGGCGCTGACGTATCCGGCTCCGAGGCATTTTGGAATTCCGCCACAACCTCGCTAAGCAAATTGGTCGCCGCGGTCAAAGCTGTCGTTGCAGCAGACGTTTCTTCAAACATCGCGGCATTCTGCTGCGTAAGCTGATCAAGCTCGCCCATGGTATGTTTCAAATCGGCGATTCCCTGTGAGTGTGTCCCGACCGTCGATGCGATGTTTTCCATGGAGTCAGATGCCTTGCGCACTGCTTCGAGAACACCGCGAAGGACGGCACCGGCGTTATCGACGAGTTCCACACCGTTTTTAACCTGACGGGCACTATCGTTTATGAGAACACTGATCTCTTGCGCGGCATCCGAAGAACGACCGGCAAGCGCGCGAACTTCCGACGCGACAACAGCGAACCCTTGGCCGGCCGACCCGGCACGCGCGGCCTCGACCCCGGCATTGAGCGCCAGGAGGTTGGTTTGCAACGCCACGTCTTCGATCAAATCGACAACCGATTGGATCCGGTCGGAACTGCTCTTGATTTGTCCCATTGCATCCAACGCGCCATCGACCACTTTCATGCCGTTTTCCGCATCGACTCTCGTCTCGGCTGTCGTCACCGCTACCTGCCGGGCGTCTTCCGAGGCGGAGGACATGACCTCACTGATTTGATCAATACGCGAGGCCACACTTCCCAGAGCGTTTGCCTGATCCTCTGTCCGCTTGGCGAGTTTTTCGGATGCCGAAGCAATGCTGCTTGTATCCGTTTTGATTGAATGTGCGTTTTCCTGGACGCTGGTCATGGCGACAGACAACGAGTGGACCGCGCTGTTGAATTCGTTTCGCAGCGGTTCGAACTGATCGGGGAATACTGTCTTGATCCGTGTCGCAAGGTCCCCTTTTGCCAATTTGGTCAAAGCCGCGCTGAACTGCTCCATGACATTGAGCTGTTCCGCCTCGTTCTTGGTCAAATTCAGTTGCAATTCTTGGGAGCTTGTCAAGGCATCGGACAGCCTTGCTGTTTCTTGCTCGATCTGGCCGCGTTGACTGAGCTGCATGCGCAAAAGATAGAACAGACCTGCGGTTTCGGCCACCCAGACGGTGCCGTGTAGCGCCAGGCGCCCCAGATCAATCAGCAAGCCGCTGCTTGGATAAATCAACGTCGGCAGGAAAAACGTCAGCACCGCGTGATGGATAATGACGAGCCCTGACGCGGCGAGAAGCGCCCGTTGGTCCTGCAGGATAACCAGTACAGCAAGCACGGCAAAATAGATCAGGTGGGAGTCAAGCTGCCACGGGTTTCCGGCCAGTGCTGCAGTCAGCAAAGGCAACTGACCCATCGCACCAAGCGAAACTGCAATCCGCGCGCCCCCCCCGCCAAGGCGCTGAAGGCCGATGGTGACCGCGACAATTGCGCAAGAGATCACCAGAAACGGCCAGGGGGACAGGCCCGCCAACCAGGCACCTGTCGCCGGAACGGGCGTTAACAGAACGTTGAAATAGCCAATCAAGCGTAGACCTTTGGCCTGCGCAATTTCCAGGGAAGAGGTGGTGGTGGTCATTCTAAACTCCGCAAAGTTGCGCTGCGATCGTACCGTCGAGTACCAACCAGGCACCTTCGGTTTTCAAACGCTCTGGAAAGCCCTCGGGATGTTTGTCAGCAACAGCAAGCAGGGCAATCGGTGCGCGCGTCGGGCCGACAGGACGTCCGCCCGCGCGGCGCAGGATGTCAGGCAAACCGTTCATAGGTCCGACAACAAGAAGTGTGGTTGCTGTTTGTATGGGGCGACCAGTCAGAGCCAATACAGGCGCCGCGATCAAGGGCCCCAGAACCAAACATATCATTGCGACGACTCGCATCACGGCCTTCCCAAAAGAATCACTCGGTCCTGTAGAGGTAGCGCCGCAAACTTACCTTGCGATTAAGCCGCCTCCGCCATGAGTGGCCATGCCAACCCAATGACTTTTTGTTCGCACAACTCTGCGGCGTTGTTTCAGAACCAGGTGTTTGATCCCAAAGTCTGATGGTGTGATCCTTACGCGAGCGGCCAGGCCAGCCATCATCTGAGCAAAGATGCCCTTGTTCGTGCCTGCAGTCGGAACGGCGACGTTTGCCACTCACCTCCACCGCGTCCACTGGGTGTAGCCGCCCGCCCTGCACCCAGATTGAAACCGGATCACCTGATAGGCGCAGATCACTTGGGGACTTTCTCACCAAATTGGCGTTTTCGGTGTATGCTGGACCTGCCGCACTCCTCTCCGGCAGGGGTGCGGGTGATATCTTTGCCTTGTTCTGTTCCCTGCCGGAGATCTCTCCAGAGGCCAAGGAAAGGACAGTCTCATGGCCAGTTTCACCATCACCGGGTCGAGCTCCACACCGCGCAGCCTCAACGGCGGCGAGACCGGGGTCATCGCCACCGCCAATGCCTCGCTGGTGGTCACCAGCGGCAATGCCATCGAGCTCGACAACAGCTCCAGCACGCTGACCAACACCCTTCTGATCAATGGTTCGCTGATCGCCTCGGGGAACACCACCGGCGACAAGGCGGTCGAGACCCAGGGGTCGATCCAGTCGCTGACCGTGGGCATCGGCCCCGACGCCTATGTGGCGACCGCGCGCGGCTATGCATTCGACCTGATCATCAGCAACTATGCCGATTTCGTAAACGCCGGCACGATCCAGTCGCCCTCGAACTACGCGGTTCGGATCCTGACAATCGATGGCGCGGCCTTCATGGACTTCAGCAATACGGGCTCCATCCTTGCCAGCACCGTCGCGGTGCAGCTCGGGTCGGGCATCACCGACCACTTCCTGTTCAATTCCGGAACGCTCTCGGCCCATGACGGGGCCGCCGTCCTGGCCAATACCCGCGGCGGCGATACCGGAACCTCCTATCTCAACAACAGCGGCACCATCTCGGGGTCCTCGCTCAGCTATCGCGGCGGCGACGGCGTCAATGTCATCTCCAACGCCGGGCTGATGATCGGCGATATCGACCTCGATGGCGGCGGCGACCGCTACGAGGGTGGCGGGGGCAGCGTCAGCGGCACGATCTTCGGCGAGATCGGCAATGACACCATCGCGGGCGGCGCCCTGACCGACGTGATCGACGGCGGCGACGACGATGACCTGCTGGTTGGCCGCGGCGGCGATGACGACCTCTCGGGCGGCGCGGGCAACGACACGCTGCTGGGCGGCGCGGGCAACGACGTCATGGACGGCGGCACCGAGGGTGACACGCTGACCGGCAACGCGGGCGATGACACCATGAGCGGCGATGCGGGCGCCGATCTGTTGGTGGGCCAGGATGGCTCCGATTTCCTCGACGGCGGCGCCGACAACGACACCCTGGACGGCGGCGCCGGCAACGACGTGTTCGAGGGCGGCGCGGGCACCGATGTGCTGCGCGGACGCGGCGGCGACGACGAGCTGGCCGGCGGCGAGGATCTGGATTTTTACACCGGTGGCCAGGGCGCGGATGTTTTTGTCTTCCGCAATGTCAGCCACGCCGGGATCGGCGCGCAGCGCGACCAGATCCTCGATTTCGAACAAGGGGTGGACCTGATCAACGTGGTCGGCATGAGCCCCGGCGTCTTCGAGTTCAAGGGCACCGGCGCCTTCGACACTGCCGTGCCCAACCCAGAGGTCCGGCTGTTCGAAACGCCCACCGGATCGACCATCGTGCAGTTCGACGTGGACGGCGACGGCACGGCGGATGCCGAGATTCGCGTGGCGGGCGTGACCGGGCTGACGGCGGACGATTTCGCGCTGTAGACCCCGGGGCGGATCGGGGCCGCCCGGCCCCGCCGTGACCCTCGCCAGATATTTTTCACTGACTTTTTTGAAAGGAAACAATGCATGGCCGATTTCATCATCACCGGATTTTCCAGCACCGCCCAGACTCTCGACCCCGGGCAGACCGGTGTTCTTCCCAGCCCGGGCGATACGCTGCTGGTCACCGATGACGTGGCGGTCACCGTCGGCGGGTCGCTGATCAACTACCTCACGGTGAACGGGTCACTGATTGCGGATTCCTCGGGGTCGATCTTTCCCGCGGTCGAGATCGCCGGCAACGGACTGAAGATGCTGGTCGGCCCAACCGGCTTTGTCAGTGCGACGAATTCGGACGCCATCACCGGCTCGGTTCAGGGGGTCTTCGACCTTCAGAACGCCGGGACCATCATGTCAGGGGCGGATGCGATCGACGTGTCCCGCCCCGCCGGCGGTGTCGTGCCGCTGCTGGCCATCGCCAATTCCGGCACCATCCAGGGCGCGCAGAACGCGGTCCGCCTGGACGCTGAATCGCAGCCCACGCGGATCACCAATTCCGGCACCATCCTTGCGGAAACCGGCTTTGGCATTTCGCAGAACTGGCTGTCCGTCAGCTCGACCGGCACCGGCTATCTCTACAACACCGGCACGATCAGCGGCCCGTTGGGCAGCTATACCGCCGCGAATGGCGTCGGGGTCAACAATATCTACAACGCCGGGCTGATGGTCGGGACCATCTACCTCGACGATGGCAACGACCGCTACGAAGGCGGCGCGGGCCGCGTCGTGGGCCGGGTCTATGGCGACCAGGACAACGACAGCCTATCAGGCGGCGCCTTTTACGACGAACTGGACGGCGGCAGCGGCAATGACCTGCTGGTGGGGCGCGGCGGCGACGACTACCTCTATGGCGGCGCGGACCAGGATTTCGTCATCGGCGGAGATGGCAACGACGAGGTTGACGGCGGCTTTGGCCATGACACGGTGACCGGCAACGGCGGCGACGACCTGGTGATCGGCGGCCCCGGCAACGACCTGCTGGTGGGCCAGGACGGATCGGACACGTTGCAGGGCGACGATCAGAACGACACGCTGGACGGCGGCGCGGGCAACGACATCCTCGAAGGCGGCGACGGGACGGACGTGCTGCGTGGCCGGAACGGCGAGGACGAACTCGCGGGCGGGCTGGGGCTCGACTTCCTGACCGGCGGCCAGGACGCGGATGTCTTTGTCTTCCGGACCACGGCGCAGGCCGGGATCGGCGCCACCCGCGATCAGGTGCTCGATTTCGAACAGGGGCTGGACGTCATCAACGTGGTCGCCATGGCCCCCGGAAACTTCGAGTTCCGCGGCACCGCTGCTTTCGCCCCCTCCGGCAACCCCGAGCTGCGGTTGATCGAGACGGCGGCGGGATCGACCATCGTCCAGTTCGACACCGATGGCGACGGTGCCGCCGATGCCGAGATCCGCGTGGCCAATGTCACCGGGCTGACAGAGACGGATTTCGCGCTCTGAGCGCGCGGCGCCGATCCGCGTACCCATCCAGATAGAGGACGCAACCAAACAGAGGAGCCGATGATGGCATCGCTCACCATCTCCGGGCCAAGCGGGACCCCGCAGACTGAACAGCCCCGGGTCTGCCAGAGGCTGCACCTCCTGGGCGGGCTGGAGCATCATGAGCAAGGCCGCCAACGAGGTTTTCCAGCCGTCTGCGAACCCGCGGTACGGATGGGTGTCGGCGGCGAAGGTCGGAACCGCTCTCGCTGGCAAGGCCGAGCAACAGTGCGACGTACATCTGTGAGGGGCTTGAGGTGATGACCCGAAACGCTCAGGCGGTTCCCTGTCAGCGGTAATTCTCGATGAAGGTGTCGATCTCCATCGACCGAATGTCCGGCAGGGCGGCCTTGTAGGTGTCGTGAGACCAGTCCCAGACGGCGATCTCCTGCAGGGCCTCTGCCTGCGTCTCGGTGAACCTGCGCCGGATCTCGCGCGCCGGGACACCGCCGACAATCGTGTAGGGGGCAACATCGCGCGTCACCACCGCGCCGGCCCCGACAACGGCTCCGGTGCCGATGGTCACCCCGGCCGTCACCGTGACCCCGTGCCCGATCCAGACATCATGGCCGATGCTCACCCAGTCGGATTTGCGCCACTCAAAGAACTCGGTGTCATCCGCGCCCAGCCCATAGGCCTCTGCCCGGTAGACCGAGTGATGCTGCACCGCGCGCCATGTCGGATGGTTGCCCGGGTTGATACGGGTGGCATTGGCGATGGAGCACATCTTGCCAATCGTCGTCCAGACAACATGACAGTCCTGCGTGATGTAGGACCAATCCCCCATGCTGGACGCCCGCATCGAGGTGCCTCTGCCAACCTCGGTCCATTTTCCCAGGTCACATTCCTCGACCTTCGCCTCTGGGTGAATGTTCGGGGCCTCCGTCAAAGGATGTTTCGCGCCAGCGCCGCTCATGGGTCTTCTCCCTGTTACCGGGCCGGATCGGTCTTGCCGATCAGCCGCGTCCTTATCAGCCCGGACAGCCAGTCGATCACATAGACCATCGCGATGATGAGAAAGATGATCGACCAGGCCTCATCCCACCTGTAGGCCGAGATTCGGTCCGACAGCAGGAACCCGATGCCCCCGGCCCCGACGATGCCCAGGATCGTGCCGGACCGGACGTTCGATTCAAAATTGTAGAGCAAGATCGACAGGATCACCGGGTTCACCTGCGGCGAGATTCCGAAACGGATCTGCTGGAACCGCGACCCGCCGGACGCCTTCACCCCCTCGATGGGCTTCTCCGACGTGTTCTCGATGGCCTCGGAAAAGAGTTTGGCAAAGGTGCCGATCTCCGAGACCGCGATGGCGAGGATGCCGGGCAGCGGGCCAAGCCCGAAGGCGCGGATAAAGATCAGCGCCAGGATCAGCGTCTCGAAGGCACGGATCAGGTCGAACCCGCGTCGCGTGCCCAGACGCAGGAAATTCAACCGGTTGATGTTCTTGGCGCCCAGGAAGGAAAGAGGATAGGCCACGAGCGCCCCCAAAAGCGTGCCAAGGAAGGCGATGGCCAGCGTCTCGCCCAGACCATTCAGGATTTCCGAGAACTCGGCCCAGTTGTCCCAGACATGCGGCGGAAACATGAAACTCAACACCCGGCCGAACCGGCCCAGACCCTCCCAGATCCGGGCGGGCGTGATGTTGAAGTCATAGAGGCACCAGGCAAAGATCCCCGTGAAAAGCGCCCAGAGCGCGTAACGGCGCAGGCGCACCGGCAGGGGCTGCTGAAAGGCCAGCGGCAGGCGTTCGCGCGCCTCGGCGATCTCGCTTTCGGTGATGGCTGGTGTCATAGGGCTTTCCCTCACGCGGGCCGGACGGCGAACCGGCGGCGGCGCGTCCGGTCGCTGTCCAGGCCGATGATACGATGGCGCAGCTTTTCCGAGCCGAAGTCGATCACCATCACGGTCACGAAGATGATCAGGAAGAGCGCCGAAAGATCGGTGTATTCCTGAAAGGACATGGCGGTGCGGAACTCCTGCCCCAGCCCGCCCGCGCCGACGTAGCCGATGATCGACGACGAGCGCACGTTGATCTCGAAGCGCAGCAACGTGTAGCTGATGATATTGGGCAGGACCTGCGGCACGGCGCCATAACGGATCTGGTCGAACCATGTCCCACCGGCGGCCTTGACGCCCTCCAGCGGACGCATGTCGATGTTCTCATTGACCTCGGAATAAAGCTTGCCCAGCGCGCCGGTGGCATGCAGCCCGATGGCCATGACCCCGGCCATCGGCCCGACCGAAAAGCAGAAGACGAAGATCAGCGCCCAGACCAGTTCCGGCACGGTGCGGGCGATCTCCAGGTAGCGACGCGTGATCCAGAGCACATAGCGATTTGGCGTCAGGTTGCGCGCCGCCGGAAAGGACAGAAGAAAGCCGCCGGCCACGCCCAGCGCGGTGGCCATGAAGGCAATCAGGATGGTCTCGAACAGCAGTTCCAACCAGATTTTCCAGCGCCAGAACCACTCACCGAAATCCGCGCCCAGCGTCTCCCAGCGCAGCGCAGGAAGGGTCTTTTCAATGTATTCGCCCAGGCGCGGGAGGCCTGCCGGGATGATCCAGCGCCACTCGCGCGATCCGTCCGGCATGGTCACCTGCGTCACCTTGAAGAAATCTCCGATCCAGGCCGTGAAGGCGAAGACCAGAAGGAAAACGCCGGTGCCGATGGCCCAGCCCATGCGCGCCCGGCGGCGGCGCGCGGCATATTCGGCTTCGAAGGTCGAAATCGGGTCAGCGGGCACGGGACCCGCGCCGGGGTCGTCGGCGGTGGCGGTCATGCTCTTTCTCCTGAATGGGACGGCGGGCGCGCAGGCCCGCCGTCAAACGTCAAAGCGGGATCAGGACCCCGAGCGGCGCTGTTCCTTGATCCAGGAACGCATGTCGACGATCCACTGGTAACGGTCGTGGTCGACACGGGTGAAACCGGCATCCGGATTCGGGTTGTCGGCGGTCCAGGAAGAGTAGAGCTTGTAGCCTTCGGGATCGGCCGTCGGGAACGCCTCGATCGCGGCGGTGATGTCCTCGATCATGTCCTCGGGCAGGTTGTTGCGGAAGGTCCAGGGGCCGGAGGTGATTTCCGGGCTTTCCCAGACCTTGCAGACCACGTCCGCGTCGATCATGCCCTTGTCGACCATGCGCTGATAGACGCCGTCAGCATCGTTGTTCTGATAGGTCGATGCGGTGTCGAAGATGCCGTTGACGACGCCGGTCACGCCGGCCTCGTGGCTGCCGGAGAAGGTGATCTGGCGGAAGAATTCTTCCGGCGTGAAACCTTCCTTGGTGATGAAGTTGAAATAGGGCACGGCATAGCCCGAGGTCGAATCCGGATCGGCGAAGGCATGGACCTTGCCCTTGGCGTCTTTGAGGCTCTTGATGCCGCTGTCGCAGCGGGTCACAACGACCGAGTAATAGCCGGTGCTGCCGTCCTGCTTGATGGTGGTCAGGGTCGGCACGACGCCACCGTCTGTGGCGGTGTAGACCGCCGCGTAGGAGGAGGAGCCAAAGCGCGCGACCTCGATCTGATCGGCGGCGATGGCCTGGATCACGCCGTCGTAATTGCCGGCGGTGAAGATCTCGACCTTCACGCCAAGCGTCTCTTCGAGGTAGACGCGCAGCGGTTCGTTGCGCATCAGGCGGTCTTGCTCGTTCTCGCCGGACAGGATGCCGAACTTGACGATCTGGTAATCGTCCTTCCAGCCGTCGGCCAGCGCCGGGGCGGCGATCAGCGCGACAAGCGCCGTTGTGGTCAGGAAACGCATTGTGAACTCCCTCGTTGCGTCTTCAGGTGGTCTTGGGGTGGTCAGGCCTGTTCGGCGACACGGCCCGTGGCCCGCGCCGAGGTGGAGGTGACGGCCTCGTTGAACTCCATCAGCCCTTCCAGACCGTAGATGTCGCGCACCACGTCGTCTGTCAGCTGCGCGGCGGTCCCGTCGAACATGACGCGGCCCGCGCGCATGGCGACGATCCGATCGCAATAGGCCCGTGCAGTATCCAGCGTGTGCAGGTTGACCAGAACGGTCAGCCCATCCTCGGTGTTGATCCGTTTCAGCCCGTCCATGACGCGGGTGGCATTGGCCGGGTCAAGCGAGGCGATGGGTTCGTCCGCCAGCATGATCCTGGGGGTCTGGACCAGCGCCTTGGCAATCGCGACCCGCTGTTGCTGGCCGCCGGACAGAGTGCCCGCCCGCTGCAGCGCCTGCGGCACGAGGTCCAGCCGGTCAAGTGCCTGGATCGCCATCGCCCTTTCGGCGTCGGTGAACCGCATGGTCATCGAGGAGAGGATACCGTGTTCGGCCAGCCGACCGATCAGCACGTTTGTCAGGACGTCCAGCCGGTCCACCAGGTTGAACTGCTGAAAGATCATCGCACAGTCGCGCCGCCAATTGCGCAACGCCCTGCCCTTGAGCGCGCTCACTTCGACCCCGTCAAAGGCAATCGACCCGGCGGTCGGGTCGATCAAACGATTGATGAGGCGCAGCATGGTGGACTTGCCCGCGCCCGAACGTCCGATCACGCCGACGAACTGGCCGGGCTGGATGTCCAGCGTGACGTTCTCGACGGCGCGGGTCTCGCCAAAGGTGCGGGTCAGGTTTTTCAGGCTCAGCGTCGCAGTCATGGGTCCGGCCCCTCTTGTCAAAGCATCCGAAATACATCCGGATGAATATTCCTGAAGAGGTCTTACCGGTGCCGCGTAACAGTCGCACAACCCGCATATGACGCTTTGCTGACAGTCTCAGGCGACGGTGCGCAACGCCTCTTGCCAGCCGGGGACCGTGCCGTTGGAATAGACCACTTCCCCTTTGACGAGTGTCAGCGCGACGCGGTCCCCGGACTCCACGGCAACCAGATCGGCCCGTTTCCCGACAGCGATTTCCCCTCGGTCGGTCAAGCCCAGCGCCTGCGCCGGGTTGGCCGTCGCCAGCCGCGCCGCGCCTGCCAGCCCATCGGGATCGACCTCTGACAGGATGCGGATGGCGGGCAGGATCGCCGCAGGGTGGTAATCCGCCGCCAGGATCGACAGCAATCCAGCCGCATGGGCCTCGCGGGCAGAAAGGTTGCCGGAATAACTTTGCCCGCGCATTGCGTTGGGCGCGCCCATCGCCGTCATGATCCCCAGGTCCACCGCCGTTTGGGCAGCGTCGCGCGTGACGGGAAACTCCGCGATCACGGCGCCCAGGTCCGCCATCAGACGAACCTTATCGGCCGTGTCGTCATCGTGGCTGGCCAGAGCGACACCATGCGCCCGGCACATGCGAGAGACGCTCTGCATGTTCTGCAGAAGCACGTCCTGCGGACGGGACCGTTCTACGATGGTGGTAGAGACCAGCTGCCGCGCCTCGGCTTCTGATATCCCCTGCTGTGCGGCCTTGTTGCGGATATGCACTTCGAGGTTGCGATACTGTCCCTGCCCCGGCGTGTGATCCATCAGCGAAACCAGGTCGACCTGACCATCGTCCAGCAACCGTTCCAGCACCCCCACGGCATTGTCGAAGGTGATGTCAAAGCGCGCGTGGATTCGGTGATCGACCCGGCATGTATCGCGCGCCGCGTGCAACGCCCGGATCACACCCGAGGTATGTTCATAAGACCGCCGCTCACCCTCGCGCGCGCCACGCGAAAAGGAAACCGCGGCATAGGCCGTGGTCACACCACTGGCCGCCAGGCGGGCGTCTAACGCGTTCAGCGCCACGGACATCGGGAAATCCACCCGTGCGCGCGGCTCCAGTTCCTGTTCGATCATGTCGCCATGCATGTCGATGAACCCCGGGAACAGCAGCCGTCCGGCCCCTTCGATCCCGCCCGGCATCGGGCCATCGGCGATCTCGGCGATCACGCCGTTTTCGATCCGGAGCGATCCGCGCCGCACGCTGTCTCGCAGCACAAGGATAAAATCAGACAGCCACATCTTCTCGCGTCTCCTGCTTGGGGGCATCGGGGGTGAGGTCGATCTCGCGGTCGATCAGCACCTCTACGTCGCCGGGGTGGTGAAAGACACCGATCATTGCCGTCCCCGCGCGTTTCAGTTCCGCCAGCCGGTCGATCAGCGCCGCACGGGCCGAGGCATCCAGCGAGGCGGTCGGCTCATCCAGCATGAGCAGTCGCTGCGGCAGGATCAGCGCCCGGGCCAGGTTCACCTTCTGCTGTTCTCCGCCGGAAAACGTCGTCGGATAGGCCGCCCAGAGCGCGCGCTTGACGCCAAAGGCCGACAGCCAATGCCTTGCCTCTTCCAGCGCCTCCTCCTCCGGCGTCCCGGCCAGCCGCAGGGGTTCCGCCACAAGCGCCTCGGCACTCACACGCGGTCGCGCGGTCAGGAACTGGGTGACAAAGCCGATCTCTGTCCGGCGCAACAGGGTCACATCCACATCCGCCGCGCGGGCCAGATCCACCACCCCGTGCGAGGAATGGAACAGGATCTGGCCCGAGGCCGCAAGGTAGCTGCGGTAGAGCGTGCGCAGAAGCGTTGATTTTCCCGCGCCGTTGCGCCCCTTCAGCAGCAGGAACTCGCCTGCACTCAGGGTAAAGGAAATATCGGAAAACGCCGCCATCCGGGTGCCCAGATGGTGCATCTCAAAGCCCTTGGACAGGCCTTTGACGTCAAGGATCAGGGTCATAGTTTCGCATGCACCAATTGTTGCGTGTAGGCATGTTGCGGGTCCTGGAACACCTGGTCGGCCAGTCCGGCCTCGACCACCTGGCCCCGTCGCATGACCATCACCCGGTCCGACAGGGTGCGGATCACGCCAAGATCGTGGCTGACGATCACCATTGTGATCCGCCGCTCTTGTTGCAGCCGCTTCAGCGTATCCAGCACCAGCGCCTGCACCGAGACGTCCAGCCCGGTGGTCGGCTCGTCCAGCAACAAGAGCGCCGGCTCCAGGGCGATGGCCTTGGCCAGTTGCACCCGCTGTTGCATCCCGCCCGACAATTCGACGGGCGGCGCATCCATCCGGTCGAGCGGAAATTCGGAGGCATCCAGCGCGCGCCGCGCCTTGTCACGCAGCACCGAGAACCTCCGCTCACCGGCCACCAGCAGCCGCTCGGCAACATTGCCGGAAGAGGAATGGTTCATCAGCAACCCAAGGTGCGGGTTCTGGTAGACGATGCCAATCTTGGTGGCGCAGAGCATCCGGCGCGCATAACGGTCGAGGTCAAAGAGGTTGTCCGCGACGTCCGGCAGGTCGAGCGTGTACGACCCTTCGTCCGGCACCTCTTCGAGGTTCAGGCACCGCAGAAAGGTGGATTTTCCCGAACCGCTCTCTCCCACGATGCCCAGCACCTCACCCGGGTAGACGGTGGCCGAGACATCGCGCAGGGCCTGCACGCTTCCATAACATTTCGACACGTTTCGCGCGGTCAGCAACGGTCGCGTCGTGACCAGCCGCGGCGGCTCCATCGTCAGGCTCATGTCCTGTCCTCCTCGGTCGCGGGCCCCATCTGCCCATCGCGATACCAGGTCGGGCCGATCTTCACCGGCGCGCCTTCGGCCCGGCGGATCGTCTTGACGCCCAGCTCACTGTCCGAAACCTCGTAGCTGGAGGTCCCATCCGCCTGCGGGATCTCGTTCATGAAAAAACCGCGCGCGCCGGACCGCTGACAGGTCAGATCGCCGTGTTCCTCCACCCGGTAGGGCACATCGTCAAAAACCAGCGGCTCGACCCGTGTATAAGGCGGCACAGCGTGCAGACGCTTTTCGCGCCCCGCCGAGAGGATCGTCAGATGTTGCGCCATGTGCAGCTTGGGCACGTCCCAGCGCGGGATCGGCGACGGTGTCATGACATAGCGCCCGTTCACCAGCGAGGGGTAAGAGGCACCCTGCATCACCCGCCCCGACCGCACGATCTGTTCATAGAGCTGCAGCCACATCCGCCCGTAATCCGCATCCGCGTGCATCTGCCGCGCGATGGACATATTGGGCTGCACCGGGCGCAGCGGTTCGGGGTTGGGCACCTGCAGGACCAGCACCTGGTCCTCGCGCAGCACTTCCTCGGGGATGCGGTGGCGCGACTGGATCAGGTCGGCCTCCAGCGTGTCCATCGTCACCGGCGCACCTGACACATGTGCCAGGAACTTGCGGATCGAGGCGGCATTGACGCTGTCATCGGCGCCCTGGTCGATCACCTTGACCCGTGTCGCGGGGTTGATGAGCGTGCAGGATACCTGCAATCCGCCGGTGCCCCAGCCGCGCGCCATCGGCACCTCGCGGCTGGCATAGGGCATCTGACAGCCCGGAACGGCGATGGCCTTCAGCGTCTTGCGCCGGATCTCACGTTTGGCGGAGGCATCGAGAAAGCCATAGGCCATCGGCTCCCAGTCTCGGGTGAGGGATTTCAGGGTCATTCCGCAGGCTCCACTCGTTTGTCTTCTTCGACTGTCTCCCGCGCGGCACGTCGGGCCTTCGCGTCGCGCATGGCATCAAGGCTCGATTGGAAGGTGACGTAGTGCGGCAGCTTGAAGTGGATGCAGAAGCCAGAACTTTCGACACCCTCGGTATGGTAGAGAAAGAACTCTTCCTCCGTCGCTGATCCCTTGGCCGCGCCCTTGGCGTTCAGGTCCAGCGTCGCCGCCGCGATCACCTTGACCTCATTCCAGCCAAGGGTCGCGGCAAAGCCCAGCCCAAGCTCTGCGCCCTTTTTCGACACGACCTCGGCCTGCGAGACTTTCACCCGACCGGCGCTGAACCTTGTACCGCGCGGGTGCGTCACCACGATCTCGGCTTCGGCCAGTCGCAGTTCGTTCACCGTCGGATGCGCCTGCCCGTATCCACGCTGCGCCGCGTAGCCGAGGGCCAGAACGCCCCCCGTTTCGGCCCGCGCCAGGGATTGCAGCGTATGCGCGCGCTTGGCGGGAAAGAGCAGCGGTTCGCGGGTGACGTCAGGAATATCGTTGCCCAGGGTCCGGTCTGTCACCGGAGCCGTCAGCAACCCGTTCTCGGCTTGCCACGCAGCCACCGAAGGCTGCTTTGCAGGCGACGGTGTCGCAGCCGGTTCGACCGGAGCCGGCACATGGGTTTCTCCGGACAGGACCTCGGTTGCGAGAATGCGGTGAGCATAGTCAAGCGTCGGACCCAGCACCTGCCCGCCGGGAATGTCCTTGAAGGCGGCCGAAATCCGGCGGTGGGTGAACAGGCTTTCCTGCGTCACCGGCTCTGCCACTGTCAGGCGCGGCTGTGTTGTGCGCCAGGCCCGCAACAGCAGGATTGCCTCGTACAGCTCGCCCCCTGTCTGCGCCAGCGCCAGCGCCGCCAGATCCTCATCATAGAGCGAGGCCTCGCCCATCACCCGGTCTACGAGATAGGGCAGCGCGGCGCGCACCTCGGCCACCCGCCCGGGTGAAATCGGACCGATGTCAGCCCGGTAGAGGCGCTGCGATTGTTCGATGGCGCGTTCGCCACCCCGTGTCGCCACATAGGCCATCAGAGCACCTCCACTTGGGTCGAGCGCGGCAGGCCCATCACCCGCGCGCCGTCCACCAGGAACATTTCGAACCCCATCGGGTAGCGCATGACGCGGGCCCGTTCCGGCCAGATCCCCTTGGGCAGGCCGCCAACCGTCACGTCGAGCGTGCCATCCACACCGGGTCCGGTCAGGCGCAGCCGCTGACCGTCGGTCAGATCCGCGTTCAGAACCAGCGTCGCCCCGTTTTCGGGGTGCAGGTCAGAGCCGAGGTTCAAGGCCTTCAGTTGCGCGGTTTGCTGCAAGTCGGACAGAAAGACATGATCCGCCCTGTCGATTGCCACGCGCGCGGCACCGCTCCGCACGGCAAGATCCGCCAGATCGGGATCGGCGGCATGGACCGAACATTCGCGGTCGATCAGCGCGTCGACAATCTGCGCCTGCCCCTCAGCGGGCAGATCCCGGATCAGGCCGGGTCGCGACAGTGCCCACATCAGCGCCTCGTAGGTGGCATTGCAGCGGGCTTCGAAATCGGAGGGTTTCGGGGTCAGGGTCATCAGAATGTTTCCATGTCCACGCGTGTCGCCTCTACCCTGCACAGGGTCTCGTGATCCTCGGCGGCCTGACGCGCGGCCTCGGCGTCGAGAAAGCACAGACAAGCGTCGACCCGGCAGCCAAGAGCCAAGGCCAGATCGACCAGAGCCATCGCCATCGCGGCCTCAAGGTCGCGGCCCCGGCGCATTCCGTAGCCCTCGGTTTCCCGCGCCGCGATGCGCGCCTCGCTCACCAGCACCTCGCCAAGGTGGAAATGCGTCCCCTGCGCCGTGTCCCGCATCGGCAACATGACAAGCCCGGTGCGGTTGTCGCGCACCTCGATCTCTCCCATCTCGGCGATCAGCGGTTCGGCACAGGCCTTGAGCCGCGTCGTGTCCGCGCGTGCCAGCACGCTCAGAATGCGTTCATGCGGCCAGTCCGGCGGATCGGCGATTGTTCCGGTCATTCCTCGTCCTCGTCAGGGTTGATGCTGAATTTCACCCGCGCCGCCGACCAGATCACCTTGCTGTAAGCGAGCGGCCTGCCATCCAGCGACTTGTCCACCGCGCGCACCACCAGCACCGGCATGTCGGGATGCTGGTTCAACAGGCGGGCCTCTTCGCTGCGGGCCGGGCGGGCATGAATGCGCGTCTCGGCGCGCAGGTAGTCATTGATGCCGTAGGTCTTGTAGACCTCCGTCGTCGATCCCAGCGCCTGGCGCCGGTCCGGGTAGTCGGGAAAGCGCGTGGCGTCGTGGTAGATCGTCCCGAGGTTGACTGGCACGCCATCGGCCAGGGACCGGCGACGCGTGGCGATCACCGGCGCGCCCTCTTCCAGTCCCAGCACCCGGGCGACACGGCCCGTGGCGGCAATCCGTTCGGACCCCAGCGTTTCGCCCGCCACCGCCAGCCCCTGTGGCCCAAGGTTGCGCCTTAGCCGCGTCCGTCGCCCAATCGGATAATCAATCATCGGGCGCGGCTGCACAAAGGTGCCGCGTCCCTGCTCGATGCTCAGGTGCCCTTCCTTGGCCAGCTCCGCGACCGCGCGGCGTACCGAATGGCGCCCGGCCTGATACAGGCTTGCCAGTTCAGGCTCTGTGGGCAGCCTGGCCCCGGGTTCCAACACACCGTCCATGATTTCCTGTTCGATCAACGCGCGAATTTCGCGCCAACGTTCTTTTGACATCTTCAAAACATCCGAATGAATTTCACCTAGACCCTGCATGTGACAACGGCGTGTCATTCTCAACTCAATTGAACGACGGTTCACAACGTGTCGCGCCGCGATCCGTCGGTCGGCACGGCCATACCCCCGAGGGGCTTACAGCAGAACCGAGCCTTGTGGTGGACAAGACAAACCGGGCATCGGGACCGCGTCGCACCCGCCACCCAGATCGTTGTTCACCTGCTCGCGGGTCGCGCAATGGGCCGACACCCTGAAGGGGCATCCAGGCCCGCAATGGATGAGGCACGGGTATCCGGTCAGGCCACAGGGCCAACGCACCCCAAGACCTGCGCACCCGCCACGCGAATTCCTTTGCCGAAACTTGCCCGCTGTGGTCTCATCATGGGAGTTTCCACAGTTTGGAAAGCCGGACACTGTGATCCTTTATTGCCGTTGATTTGGTGTCTTCTTTGCCAATCAGGCGCAGCTGCCTCCGGGAATAGACAGAGACATTAGGGGGAAGCCGTCCATGTCCATCGGCGGAACAGTCGCGATTCAAGGCACCAAGACCGTCACAGCCATCCTTGGCACAGGTGCTTCCTTTGAAGACCGCATCGAGAGTGCCGACAATCAGGACTGGTATCCGGCCTCCCTGATGCAGGGACCGACGGATCCCGGGGAGCCCAGGGTCCGACCAAGCCTGGAACCGGCAGAATTTGTTGATCTGCTGCTTGCAGGAGGCGGATGGGCCGGGCACACGGCCGCCGCGCCCCTCCTGGAAACACTCCCGAACAGGGCCAGTGCCGATGATGGGACCGCCGCCATCTTCCGTACCGCGCCGTCACCGACGGACGCCTATTTATCGTTCGCCCGGGACAGCGTGACACTGACAGAGCCCCACCAGTCCGAACGAACCGCCGCAGCGCCGACCGTGGACCTGAGCTCTGTATTGCAGACCACCTATCTTATCGACACGTCGGATCCGATCCGCGTCTATATCGCCGATGCCGGGGATGTGGTCGGGGGCATCACGGCCGACGCGGCCAGCGCCTATGAACAGCAGCGGATCATGGCCGCCTTTGCCACCTGGTCCGAGGTGGCGGACCTTCAGTTCGTGCAGACGACCAACCGCGCCGAGGCCGATATCGAGGTGGTTCTGGGCGATTCCCCGCCCTACGGGGACGCCCAATTCCCCGGCGGGACGCTGCAAGTGATGCGCCTATCCAACCGGGTTTCGCAATG
Source organism: Mameliella sp. CS4 (assembly GCF_019392335.1). GTDB lineage: Bacteria > Pseudomonadota > Alphaproteobacteria > Rhodobacterales > Rhodobacteraceae > Antarctobacter. The sequence continues at coordinate 186,033 of NZ_JAHXRQ010000008.1, read as the reverse complement.
GACCGATGCGGGATCTCTGGACGATGGCGGCTTTGCCTTTGCCATCGTCATCCACGAGATCGGCCATCTGCTGGGCCTGGATCACCCGCATGAAGGCGTCGTATTGCCCGGCGTCACCACCCCATTCTTTTCCTACGGCGACAACGACCTCAACCAAGAGGTCTTTACGGTGATGAGCTACAACCGTGGCTGGCCGACCGGGCCGCTCGGCTACCTGCCTGAATCCGTGACGCCCTATGGCTCGGTCTATACGCCGTCCCCGATCGATATCGCCGCCGTGCAAAACATGTATGGGGCGAACACGACGACGGGCGCCGGTGACAGCACTTATCTTCTGACGGCCATCAATAGCGGATACGCGGCGATCTGGGACGTCTCCGGCACCGATGAAATCCGCCACGACGGCTCCAGCGACGCGGTCATCGACCTGCGCGCCGCGACCTTGGGTTTCGAGTCGGGCGGCGGCGGCTTTGTCACTCATCTGCCCGCGTTCCACGGTGGGTTCACCATCGCCAACGGCGTGGTGATCGAGAATGCGACCGGCGGCAGCGGCAATGACGAGTTGACCGGCAACGAGGTGAGCAATGTCCTGACCGGAAACGGCGGCAATGACACCCTTCACGGTGGCGGTGCCGGCGACGATCTGCACGGCGGAGAAGGCGTCGATGTCCTGAACGGCAACGCCGGGAACGACACGATGGACGGGGGGGACGGCGCCGACAGCATCATCGGCGGGATTGGCGATGACTTGATCATCGGAAACACCGGTGCCGAGACCCTCGACGGGTCGCCCGGCGGCACCGACTACCTGCTCTACGACCTTGCGACGACGCAGGTGATCGTCCGGCTCTGGAACAATACGGTCTCGGGCGATCCGGTTGCGGCCGGGGACACGATCCTGAATTTCGAGGCGGCTCGGGGCGGATCCGGGAACGACATCCTCCAGGGCAACCACCTTGCCAACACCCTGATCGGCAATCCAGGCAACGACACCCTGGCCGGCAATGGGGGAGACGATTCGCTCTACGGCAACGCCGGCCTCGACAGTATCATCGGCGGGTTTGGAGATGACTGGATCGCCGGAGGGACGGGGGCCGATTTCCTGGACGGCTCCCCCGGAGACAGCGATACGTTGGACTACAGGCTGGCCACCGCCGGTGTGAACGTCAATCTCTGGAGCAACGCTGTGTCTGGCGATCCGGAGGCCACCGGGGACACGATCAGCAACTTTGAAAACGTGGCGGGCGGCGCTGGCAATGACACGCTCACGGGCAACCATCTTGGAAATTCTCTGCATGGCCAGGGCGGCAACGACACGCTGAACGGCTCTGGCGGGAACGACACGCTCTACGGCGGGCTTGGCGCTGACAGCATGATCGGCGGCAACGGAAATGACCTCTTGCTCAGCGGAGCGGGGGCCAGCGATCCGGACGGCAACGATACGATGCTCGGGTCCGCCGGGAACGACACGATGGATGGCGGCAATGGCGCCGACAGCCTGATCGGCGGGACCGGCGACGATGTGCTGTTCGGCTCCGACGGGGCCGATATCATGGACGGCTCTCCAGGGGACCGGGATACGCTGGACTACAGTTTGGCGGCAAACGACGTGATCGTCCGGCTGTGGAATAACTCGGTCTCCGGCGATGCGATTGCTGCCGGGGACACGATCCGCAACTTCGAGAACGCGGCGGGAGGCGATGGCAACGACGTGCTGATCGGCAATCACCTGGACAATGAACTGTCCGGAAATGGGGGCAACGACAGGCTGAACGGGGCCGGAGGCAATGACACACTGAACGGTGGCGAAGGCAATGACACCATGCTGGGCGGCGCCGGTCAGGACCGTTTGTTCAGCGGCGACGGCCGCGACTTCCTGACCGGTGGCGCGGATGCGGATGTCTTTGTCTTTCTGTCGGCACCAGACCTCGGGATCGGGGCAGATCGCGACCAGATCATGGATTTTCAGCAGGGGTTGGACCAGATCGACATTGCTGCCGTCTCTGCCGGTGTCTTCGAATTCCGAGGCACCGCCCCTTTCGCGCCCTCCGGCAATCCCGAACTGCGGTTGTTCGAGACGGGCACCGGTTCGACTATCGTGCAGTTCGATGTGAACGGAGATGGCGCGATAGATGCCGAGCTGCGGGTGGCCGGCGTTACCGGGCTGACCGCTGCCGATTTCGTGCTGTAGAGCCTTGCCCGCCCCTTCCCGGGCCGGATCAAATAGCGACTTTGGGGAGAATCGCTGCGGATGTGGGGCGCTTTCCGATTTCCCCTGCCCGCCTCACCGTGACACTGTCCGTTAAGCGCACGACATACGGCGGGAACTGCGTAGACCCAGGACCGACGGACTGCCTGCCCTGATCGGTGTCCAAGGCCTCGGGGCCTTTCTGCCGCCGAAGGGCATCTTGCAGCGCCGCGATGCAAAATGTCGGTATGCATTGTGTTGGACAGTCGCCATGAGAGGGGGCTGCCCCAAGTGCAAGCGCATCATTTCGCATGATGACGCCCGGTAAAAATACGCAACAATGCAGCCCAAAGGCGCGTACTGTCCCCAATTCGCCGAAAAATGAACACATTCGACCGGCATGTTGCGGGTAATCGAGGATGTGTTCCATGAAAGTCAGGTACGAACCGGCCCTGCCAGATTTGAGCTACACCATCCAGGCCCCGCTTCTGGTTGACCTGGAGGGTGTGGGCTGTTTTTGGGCGGAATCCTGGTCGCTGGAGGGGGTCACTCGGCCAGAGACGGTCCCCCGCGTGAGCGGTAAAGCCATGATCACCATTCCTTTCCAGGGCTTCGGCATAACCTTGCAGGCAGAATTGGAGCATGACTCCGAAACCGACTGCTTTCGGTTTTCGGCCATCGGTCAGCGCGAGTCGGAAGTCCTGACGAATTTCTACCGCCAACTCGCAACAGGCCGGGCGATAACGATGGACCGCATGATCCTTTCGATGGACGCGCCGGTCGAAAAGATTTCGATGGAGCAAACCCCGAAGGAAGCCGCCGCCGAGACGCGCCGGACCTTGCCGCGCCCGACACGGGTCCTGACGGCGGTCGCGATCTACGCGCTTTTCGCGTTCTTCGCTTACAAACCCGTTGTCCTTCCCATCTACCAAACGCTGAGTGTCGGCCCGGCCTCTGCCGAGACGCAGAGGAACTGATGGCCGAAACCAACTGGCTTCCCGCGGATCCCTATCGCGACATTGCCGACCGCATGACGGTGCACCAAACCCCTATTTCCGGGAGCAAATGGCGCCTTCGCGACATGCTGGCTCTGGCGGGTATGGTGCTGCTCTGTGCACTTACCGTCGTCCTGATCCCGGGATTCCTCTACGATGTGAAACACCAGGAGATCACCTGGGTCCTGGGGCTTTTGGGCATATGGCGCTACGGTTGGTGGTTCAACCACGCACAGCGCGCCCGCCGTTACGAGGAGGTCAAGTTCCCGGACATACGCGAGCGGTGCAACAGGGTCTGGAACGATGGCTGGAGACCGCGGCATCTGCATGTCCAGATGACCACCTACTACGAAGAAGAGGCCATCACACGCCACGTGATGAAGGCACTTCTGGATCAGATCCGCGAGATCGGCGTGCCGGCGACCATCTGGGTCGGCAGCGGTGCACGTCACGACGAACGCATCATCGAAGACGTCGTCTGGGAGCATGGCGCCGACCTTGACGCCGAGGTGGCCTTCATCCGCCAGAACCAGCCCGGCAAGCGAATGGCCATCGGCCTTGTGATGCGCGCCATCATTCGAACGGCTCCCGACGACGACGACCTGATCCTGTTCATGGATGGCGATGCGATTCTAGGCCCCGGTGTCCTTGCCGGGTGCTGCGCCATGTTCGGCTCGGACGACAAGCTCGAAGCCCTGACCACGGACGAAGAGGCCATCACCTACGGACCGTCCTGGCTGTGCCGCTGGCTGAACATGCGTTTCGCACAACGCCGGCTGGCCATGCAGAGCCACGCCATGAGCGACAAGGTCCTGACCCTCACCGGGCGGATGAGCATGTTCCGGGCGCGGCAGATCTGCAATCTGTCCTTCATCCGAACCATCGAGGCGGATTTTCTCGACCATTGGCTCTGGGGGCGTTTCCGCTTTCTCTCGGGCGACGACAAAAGCACCTGGTACTACCTGCTCGGACGCGGGGCCAAGATGCTCTATGTGCCGGACGTCTGCGTCTATACCGTCGAAGTCATCAAAGGCAGCGGTCGCGACCGGATGGTCCAGAACCTGCGCCGCTGGTCGGGCAACATGCTGCGCAACGGCGCACGCGCCCTGCAGCTGGGGCCGAACCGGGTCGGTTGGTTCATCTGGTGGTGCGTGCTGGACCAACGTCTTGCGATCTGGACCATGCTGGTCAGCCCCACCCTGATCCTGCTCTCGCTGATCTTTGACCCCGGTTATGTCTGGGTCGCCCTGTCCTGGATCCTGGTGTCCCGCCTGGTGCTCAGTCTCTTCCTGTTCCGCTACGCCAAGCGACCGGATTTGACATGGCCCTTCCTGCTGTACGTCAACCAGCTTTTGAACGCCTCGGTAAAGTCGTTCATGATCTTCTTTCCGCACAAGCAGCGCTGGGCCAACCGGGGCGGCCAGAAGGCCCAGCACGAGGTCAGCCTGACCTACCGGGCAAAATCCGCCATCGCGATGTTCCAGTTCGTCACGATTGTCCTGGTGTTCATTCAGGTGGTGTCACGGGTCATGGGCCCCGGCGCATTTTTCCCGGGGTTCTGACCCTCGGCACGATCCCCGGCTTGATGCGACGCCGGACGGCTGAATGTGCGTTTCTGTTTTGACAACAAAATGCCCGTTCCAGCCGACCACAACACCCCAAAATTCCAATCCTGATCAACAAGTTGGGGCAATTCCCCAAATCTTAACAAATTCTTAACAGCGTCCAATTTCGGACACAAAAGATAGAGATTGTCCAATCCAGAGAAACAAAAAACCGAGGTATTGAGCAAATGTTGGACGCTGTCTCTGCGAACTGGCAATCGGATGCATCGAAGGCGTTTCAGCCCTACCTGGTGCCGGACCACAAACCGCGCATCAGTGTTGTCGGACTCGGCTACGTCGGATCGGTGACGGCCGGATGCCTTGCATCGCTCGGCCACGAGATCGTTGGCGTGGACGTGGATACACTCAAGATCGCGAACATCATCGAAGGCAGATCCCCGATTCACGAAGCGGGCCTGGACGACCTGCTTTCAGACGGTGTGAAACGAGGCGCCATCTCTGCCACCAACGACCTCTGCGCCGCCGTTGCCGAAACGGATGCGACCTTTGTTTCCGTCGGCACGCCGACCGCCCCTGATGGCTCTTGCGACCTGCGGTATATCGAAAGCGTGGCCGATACGATCGGGGCCGCAATCGCCGCCAAGACAACCTTTCACGTTGTCGTCCTGCGGTGCTCTGTTCCTCCGGGCACCACGATGGACGTCATGGCGCGCCGGATCGAGCAGGTGTCGCGCAAGGCGGCCGGCATCGACTTCGGCATAGCCTTTGTCCCCGAATTCTTGCGCGAAGGCGTCGCCGTGGACGACTTCCGGACGCCCCCGAAGACCGTCATCGGCGCATCGGACGAACGCTCGGTCGCAATCGTGTCCCGGATCTTCGAGCCGGTCGACGCCCTCCCGATCGTGACCGAAATCGAAACCGCCGAACTGGTCAAATACGTCGACAATGTCTGGCACGCCAACAAGGTCTGTTTCGCCAACGAGATCGGCCGCCTGTCGAAGGCGCTGAACATCGACGGACGGGACGTCATGGACATCTTTTGCCAGGACACCAAGCTCAACCTGTCGCCCTACTATCTCAAGCCGGGCTTTGCCTACGGCGGGTCCTGCCTGCCCAAGGAAGTGCGCGCGATGAACCATTTGGCACAGAGCCGCGACGTGGACCTGCCGCTGATCGGCAGCCTTGACCAGTCCAATCTGGCGCAGATCGACCGGGCCGTGGCCATGCTTCTGGCCGCCCGACCGCGCAAGGTCGCCGTGCTTGGCCTCGCCTTCAAGCCCGGCACCAATGACCTGCGCGAAAGCCCGATCCTGGACGTGATCGCCCAGCTTCAGGAGAACGGCATCGCCATCAGCGCGCACGACCACTTCGTGACACCCGACAACGTGGTCGAAAGTGCGCGGCACGCGGCCTCGACAAAGCCGGGTTTGCAGGACCTCTGCCAGCAGTTGCCCCAGCTTCTGCAAGAAGACATCGAAAGCGCGCTTCAGGGCGCGGATGCTGTCATCGTGACCCACGCCCTGCCGGAATACCGCAAGGCGGCGCAGGAGGTGTTTGTCCCTGTTGTCGACGTCGCGCGCCTGTTCGCGGGACAGGCCGAGCCGGAAAACTGCCAGGGCATCGGCTGGTAACACATTCGCTGTCCGCCAAGCAAAGGCGAACGGCACAGATTTTCGGAGTATGAGACCATGCCAGCAATCAAGGGTATGAAGAAATTTGCCAATTGGGCCGGTTCAGCCGGCAACGTTCCGCGTGGCCCCATTGACGACCTGGCGCTTGCCCCGCCGACCGAAGCCTTCCTGCTAAAACTGGCGCGCCCGCTCGACCCAGGCCGGCCCGGACACAAGGAGCCAGGCAAGCTGCTGCCCACACCGGACGAGATTCCGCAGTCTTTTGTAGACCGAATTTCGCATCTCGGCGTGTCTGTTGCGGTGAAGCCTTCGGGCCTCTTGGTGCACGCCGTCGATTTGTTGCAGGAACCGGTCCAGATCTCGATTGGCCCGGACGGCATCCACATTGACGACGGGCAAGACCTGTTCACCTGTGACGACGACTTCGTCTTCCTGTCTCCGTCGGCGACCGAACGCGACGCAATGGACGGAAATGACAAAGTCATCCTGATCGGGGGCGGTGCGTCGGCACCTGTCTTTGGCAACTCAGGCGACGACACGCTCCTTGGAAATGTGGCGGACGACAGTTTGTTCGGCGACTCTGGCGAGGACCTTTTGGTCGGCGGCGCCGGGTCGGACGAACTCTCCGGTGGCAATGACGCCGACAGCTTGCAAGGCGGCGACGGCGCCGACGTGCTGAAAGGCGGCAAGGACAACGACCTGCTGGAGGGTGGCGCGGGCGAGGACAGGCTCTATGGCGACACCGGCGATGACAGCCTCGATGGCGGTGACGGCGCGGACGAGATCTATGGCGGCAACGGCAATGACTCGATCATCGGTGGCGAGGGGGCAGACAACCTCTTTGGCGGCAAGAACAACGACACACTGATCGGCTCTGCCGGCGACGACCTGCTCAAAGGCCAAAGCGGCAACGACTCGATGAGCGGCGGTGACGGAGACGATACCCTCATCGGAACGTCAGGAGACGACACCCTGATCGGCGGCTCTGGCGCGGACAGCCTGTCGGGAGGCTCTGGGGAAGATTGGTTTGTCTTCGAGTCCGGAACCAGCGACGGCTCCACGGACACAATCATGGATCTGAAAGCGGAGGATCTCATTCTCCTTGCCGGCTTCGATGACCTGTTGTCCGCAACAGATCCCCTGACATTGCTCGCCGATGCCTTCACCGTGCAACCATCGGGCGACGGCCTGCTGCAGCTTGGCGATCTGGATATTCTCATCGAGAATAACAGCATGCTCGACGAAGCCGCCTTCGAAGCGCTTGTCATCGGATCAATTCAGATCGCCTGAAGTGACTGACGTGGAACTTTGGCAAGTGACCCTGTCGCGGTTTAAAGCCGTCCCAAGGTCTCATTCATGCTGCCCGAGTTTCGAAGGCCAAGGGGCTGTTTCAGCCAAGGGCTGAGTGCCGACGGCAAGCGCCGCGACCGGGACATTTTTCGTCGCAATGCTGCGCCCCTTGGCTGTCGAAAAAAGATATACTCTGTCGCGAGGGTCCGTCCGGACGCAATACATGTTCCGTTTCGATAGAGCGAGAGTGCCCCATCGGTGAAAAAGCTGAGCCTTGATGCCACGGATATCCGCATCCTGTGCGCGGTTCAGCAGCACGGGCAGCTGAGCAAGACACGACTGTCCGAGATCGTGAACATCTCTCCCACGCCCTGCTGGGCGCGGCTCGACCGGCTCAAGGCTGCGGGATACATTCGCGGATACCACGCTGACATCGCGCTCGACCGGCTGTGCGACTTCACGCAGGTGATCGTGACCGTCTCTCTCACCCATCACCGCAAGACTGATTTCGAACGGTTCGAGGCCTGGGTCGCGCGCCAAGATGACATCACCGAATGTATCGCCACCGGCGGCGGCATGGACTACGTGTTAAAGACGGTCTGCTCGACGCTTGCCGCCTTTCAGAGGCTGATACAGGTCATGCAGGACGCCGAACTTGGGGTCGACCGCTACATGACCTACATCGCGACCCGCGTGGTCAAGGCCGACCGCCCGAACATCGCCCGCCTGGCCTGTCCGCAGCCGCGCGACCGAACGGCCTGACCCGGGCCGGAAATTAAGCCCGAATAGACCGACCAAGGCCCGTCTTTTGGTCTGCTGGCAGGCGGTTTTCGCTTCTAGATAGGCGCCATTATCAACCGTGTTCCGGGCCGCCTGCCCGGAAACAGACAAGGGCGCACGCAATGCACGCAGACGAGTTCGGCTTTGGCACGCAGATCCGCAAATCCCCCTACTTCGACGCCACGGTGCGTTGGGGGGCCAAGGGTTTCTCCGTCTACAACCACATGTATATCCCGCGCGACTTCGGCGATCCGGAACAGAACTTCTGGAACCTCGTCAACGACGCGATCCTCTGTGACGTGGCCGTGGAACGGCAAGTGGAGATCACCGGGCCCGACGCCGCGAAATTCGTCCAGTTGCTGACACCGCGCAACCTGTCGAAGATGGCCGTGGGCCAGTGCAAATACGTGCTGATCACCAATGCTCAGGGCGGAATCCTGAACGACCCGATCCTGCTGCGCCTGGCGGAAAACCACTTCTGGATTTCGCTGGCCGACAGCGACATCCTGCTTTGGGCGCAGGGTGTGGCGGTGCATTCCGGCCTGGACGTGCAGATCGGTGAACCCGATGTGTCGCCACTGCAATTGCAGGGACCGCAGTCGGGCGAGGTCATTCGCGCCCTCTTCGGCGACAGCATCATGGACCTGAAATACTACTGGCTGCGCGAAATGGACCTGGACGGCATCCCGCTGATCGTCTCGCGCACCGGCTGGTCCAGCGAGCTTGGCTACGAGCTATACCTGCGCGACGGCAGCAAGGGAGACGCCCTGTGGGAGCGCATCATGGCAGCGGGGCTGGAATTCGGCCTGAAACCCGGCCACACCTCGTCGATCCGGCGGATCGAAGGCGGCATGCTGTCCTATCACGCCGATGCGGATATCAACACCAATCCCTATGAACTGGGTCTCGACCGATTGGTCGACCTCGAGATAGAGGCGGATTTCATCGGAAAGGCCGCGCTGAAACGCATCCGTGACGAGGGCGTCAAGCGGATGCAGGTCGGGCTGATCATCGAAGCCGACCCGATGCGGGGGCCGAACACCACCTTCTGGCCAATCAACAAGGCCGGCGCGGAAATCGGCAAGGTCACCTCGGCGGTCTACTCTCCCCGACTGGAGCGGAACATCGCATTGGCGATGATCGACATCGAACATGCCCATGTGGGCACGCAGATCGAGGTCATCCTGCCCTCCGGCCCGACGGTTGCGACAGTTGTCGAACGCCCCTTCTTCGACCCGAAAAAGGCGCTGGCCGCCGCATGAAGCCAAGGAGCGCGCGCTTGCGACAGCAAGGCGCGCGCCCCGCAGAAGGCAAGATACCGCCGGAGCCGCACGGCGTCGGGCGGTAAATGTCTTCGGCGACTCTGCAATTTATGGCAGAGTGACAGCCTGCATTTAGAGGACGCGCATAACGACCAGAGATTCAATGGGAGGAGAGACCATGAACCTGAGACCCGACCCGACATTCCACGCAACCCCCAGGCTGGCGATGGAGGCGCCGTCCGAGACACTTGCCTTTACGCTGATGCTGTCGCCCGACGGCAGCCAGCCCGACGGTCTGGCGGTGGTGGACGTGGACCCGAAATCAAAAAGCTACGGCGAGATCGTCCACAAGCTGATCATGCCGAACAAGGGTGACGAGTTTCACCATTTCGGCTGGAACGCCTGTTCCTCGTCGCTGTCGCCGCTCTCGGGCCATGCCTTCCTTGAACGACGTTATCTGATCATCCCGGGCATCCGGTCTTCGCGCATCTACATCATCGACGTGAAAGAGCCGCTGAAGGCCAAGATCCACAAGATCATCGAACCCGAAGAAGTCTTTGCCAAGACAGGCTATTCGCGGCCCCACACGATCCACTGCGGCCCCGAAGGCATCTACGTCAGCACCCTGGGTGGCGGCGGCGAAGATGGCACCGACGGGCCTCCGGGCATCTTCATCATGGATTGCGAGACCTTCGAGATCCTGGGCCGCTACGAGATGGACCGGGGCAAGCAGGAAAAGCACTACGACTTCTGGTGGAACCTGCCGCGTGACTACATGGTCAGCAGCGAATGGGGCCTTCCCCCCCAGTTCGAGAACGGTATCGTTGCCGAGGATCTGCTGAGCAACAAATACGGCCATGCGATCCACTTCTGGAAGCTGCGCGAACGCAAGAACGTGCAGACCATCGACCTGGGCGAAAACCACCAGATGGCGCTGGAAATCCGACCGGCGCATGACCCAGCAAAGGACTACGGGTTCTGCGGCGTCGTGGTGGACACGACCAACCTGCAAGGGTCCATCTTTACCTGGTGGCAAAAGGAGGATGGCACCTTCGAGGCGAAAAAGACCATCACCATCGACCCGCGCCCGGAAAAGGCCGAAAACCTGCCCCCTCTGCTGCAAGGCTTCGAGGCGGTGCCGCCTCTGGTGACCGATATCGACCTGAGCCTGGACGACAAGTATCTCTACGTCGCCTGCTGGGGGCTGGGCGAGATGCATCAATACGATGTCTCGGACCCGATGAACCCGAAACTGGCCGGCAAGGTCGAGCTTGGCGGCATAGCTCGCGAGACTCCACACCCCAGCGGCAAGCCCTTTGCCTATGGGCCGCAGATGGTCGAGATCAGCCGCGACGGCAAGCGCGTCTACTGGACCAACTCGCTCTATTCCACTTGGGACGACCAGTTCTACCCGGATGCGAAGGGCGGACAGATGGTCATGGCGCATGTGGGCGAAAACGGCGGCCTGACCCTGGCCGAGGATTTCTACGTCGACTTCCCCGATGGCTATCGCAGTCACCAGATCCGTCTGGAAGGCGGGGACTGCTCGACCGACAGCTTCTGCTATCCCTCCGCCTGAGAATGGACGGACTAACCACCACAACGGCCCTCTGGGGGGCCGTTGTCGCGTCTGGGCTCTATCACGGGGTCAATCCGGGGATGGGGTGGCCACTGGCCGTCTCCGCCGCGCTGATGGATCGCAACCGTCGCAGCCTGTGGCGGGCATTGGGCGCCCTGGCGCTGGGGCACCTGCTGGCCATCGTGGCGATCCTGCTGCCTTTCGGCGCACTGATGTTCCTGGCTCAGTGGCAGCGCGAAATCCAGATCGGCGCCGCCTGCCTTGTGATCGCCCTGGGGGTCTACCTGCTCATCAGTTCCCGCCACCCACGGTTCCTGGCGCGGGTCCCGCCGTCGCGGCTGGCGCTATGGTCCTTCCTGGCGGCGATGGCGCATGGCGCGGGACTGATGCTGGTGCCGATCTACCTGGGGATCTGCCGCAGCGTCGAAACGGACACCGGCCACGCCGCGGCGGCGAACCTGATGACCGGCAATACCGGCGTGGCCCTGCTGGTCGCCCTGTCCCACACGGTTGCCATGTCACTTGCCGGCGGCGCCTTTGCCTTTGCCGTTTATCGCTGGCTGGGTCTAAAGGCACTGTCACGAAGCTGGTTCAACCTCGACAAGGTCTGGGCCCTGAGCCTTGTTCTGGTCGGGGGCATATCCCTGATGACCCTGCATGGCTGACACTTCATGGCTCCACAACAGTCCCCCAACGCCGGGAGCGGGCCCACGAGTTCGGCCCCGCCCTGAAACGCGGGGCTTCAACCCGGTGATCCATCCCCGGCACCATCGTCCGGCGCGATCAGCCGCCTGACAAGCGGATGCGGAAAAGTACGCGGCGCAGTGACGGCGTAAAAGCTCTCGACGATGTCGAGTTGAAACGGGGCACTGGACAAAAGGCCATGTGCCAGTTCGTCGGCCAAGACAACGGCAGGCGTTATGGCCAGGCCCACATCGTCGCGGGCCAGCAGCCGGACCATAGCCATGTCATCGACAATTGCCGCGATCCTGGGAGTGACGCCAAGACGGGCGACAAGGCTGTCAAATCCCGTCCGGATCGAACTTTCGGTCGGCAGGATCACCGGTTCCTCGGACAAGAGCCCCGCGAGTGTCTCGTGGCCAAGCCGGCGGGCCGTGCCGTGGATCGCCACAGGCTGTTCGTCGATACGATGCGCCACAAGCCCCGGAAACAGGTCCCTCGGCGGCGGATCTGTCAGCAACACGACATCAAGCGCCAGATCCTCCAGCGCACGCAGCAATCTCTGGCTGTTGCCGGACGACAGAACCAGTTCCGCCCCCGCGTCCGAGAGGACCGGGCGCAGGAACTGCAACTGGAAATTGCGCGACAGGGTCGACAGTGCCCCGACGCGCAATGCCGCTTTGACCTTGCCTGTCCCGGTGAGGGTCGCGACCAGGTCCTCCCCGACGTCGAAAATGCGATCCGCATGGTCCAGCGCGATCCGCCCCGCCTCTGTCAGGACCATTGCCCGGCTGGTGCGTTCGAACAAGGCATGCCCGAACCGGTCCTCAAGCTGGCGGATCTGCGTGGACAAGGCGGATTGCGACAAGTTCAGCCGGGCCGCCGCGTGGGTCAGGTTTCCTTCTCGCGCGACCGCCTGGAAATATTGCAAGTGGCGATAGTTCAGGTGCATGCGTTCTAGTTAATAGAACGTATTGATCCAAACAATATAATTTTTATTACCACAAGGGCCGTCTAGATCGACCTCCGACACAGCTTCGGAGATCCACGATGAGCTACCTGCTTCTGTTATCGCCCCTCGCGCTGGCCGCCGCCGCGCTTGCGATGGCCCTGTTCCCTCCCGCCCGCGCAGACTGGCGCCTGCGCCTGCCCGAGCTTGCCGCACTGGTGAGTCTTGCGCTGGCTTGTCTGGCGGCCATTGAGCTGGCGCTGTCGGGCCCCGGCACCAGCCCTCTTCTCGGTGCCGCCGGGGTCGGCCTGTCGGCCCGGATCGACATCGTCAGCGTGGCGATGACGCTGACGGTGGCCTTTGTCGGCTGGATCGTCCTGCGTTTCTCGCGCGTGGCGCTGGACGGAGAGGCGCGGCAGCCTGCCTTCATGGGATGGATGTCTGCGACAATCGCCTGTGTCCTGCTGCTGGTCGGCGCGGGCAACATCGTGCAACTGGTTGTCGGCTGGGTTGCGGTCGGGATCACGCTGCACCGGCTGCTTCTGTTCTACCCGGATCGTCCGCGCGCCCGGCGCGCCGCCCGCAAGAAGGCGGTCAGCGGGCTGGTGTCCAGCGCCGCACTGATCGCGGCAACGGCCCTGATCTTGGTCAGCTTTGGCACGTCGGATATCGCGACGATCAACGCCGCCGCCCAGGCCGGTGAGGGCACGGGCATGCTTTGGTTGGCCGCGCTGTTCCTGGCCGCTGCGGCGATCCTGAAATCCGCGCTGCTGCCGACGCACGGCTGGCTGACAGAGGTCATGGAGGCCCCGACGCCGGTGTCGGCCCTGTTGCACGCGGGCGTCGTGAATGCGGGCGGTTTCCTCTTGATCCGCTTTGCAGACGTGCTGCTGGCCGCACCCGGGGTGCTGGCTTTCCTGGCCCTTGTCGGTGGCTTCAGCGCGCTGATCGGGGCCGCCGTCGCCCTGACCCAGCCCGCCGTCAAGACCGCGCTGGCCTGGTCCACCTGTGCGCAGATGGGGTTCATGGTGTTGCAATGCGGGCTTGCGCTTTTCCCGTTGGCATTGCTGCATATCGTGGCGCACTCGCTTTACAAGGCCCATGCCTTCCTGGCTTCGGGCGGCGCGGTGCGCGAGGTCGCATCGATCCGCCGGCCCGGCCCGGTCGCCGTGCCCGGCCTTGGCGCCGTGGCCCGGGCATTCGGCCTTGCCCTTGCTCTTTACCTCGTGGTCGGGCTGGGCTTTGGGATCATGTCGAAACCGCCGCAGACGGTGGCGCTTGGCGCGATCCTGATCTTTGGCGTGGTCTACCTGATGGCCCAGGGGCTGGCCGATCTTGCCCCCCGCGCCCTGGCCTGGCGCACCGCCGCCATGTCGGTGATCGCGACCACATCCTACTTTACCCTGCAACAGGGCGCGACCTGGCTTTCATCGGGCTCGCTGCCCGCCCCGCCCGCGCCTGACGGGCTGGTCTGGGCGACCATCGTCCTGGCCCTTGCGAGCTTTGCCCTGGCCGCCGTTGCGCAGACGACCTTTCCGCTCTGGGCCAGCCACCCGGCCACGGCGGGACTGCGCGTCCACCTGATGAACGGCCTGTACCTCAACACGGTGTCCGACCGGCTGTCCGGTCGCTGGACTCCCAAGCCCGGAGCAAACCAATGAACGCCTATGTCACCTGGCCCGGCCAGACACTTGAACTGTTTTCCGCCGCAGAAAACGCGATCCGGCAAATCCCCCCGGCCTTCCCTCTGGATGCCACCGTTGCCGTCAACCCCTGGCTGGGACAGGCCAACGAAGACCGCAGGACAGCCGCCGCAAGGTTGGCCCGGGTCGGTGGCGGCCGGATGTTCCTCCCCAGAGAGACCGTGGCCGCGATGATCGACGCAGGTCATGTCACGTCCGAGGACCTGCATGCCGCAGAGGCGGCGCACGGGTTGGCCCCCGACACCTTGCATCGGGCGGCACGGCAAACGGCGGCCAAGACCGCCGTACTTCCTGCACTGGCGGATCTGGCGCAGGACGACAGCGGCATCGACTGGCCCGCCTTCGTCGAGGATCGGATCGGCCTGTGGGCGGCTGCGCATTTTGACCGTGGCCAGGCCTTCTGGCCGGCGCCCGGTGGCGGTGCCTGGGCCTCGTGGCGCGTTTTCGCCAGCCGGGACCTGACCCCCGAACTGGCAGGACTGCCCGGCTTTGCCGCCCGCATCGCGGCGATGCCCAGCGATGCGCGCGCGGCCTTTGCGGACGCCTGCCAGGCCCTGAGCCTCACGCAGGAGGCCGCCCCGGTCTATTTCCACAGGCTGCTGGTGACGCTCGGGGGATGGGCCCAGTACGCGCGTCACCTTGGCTGGACGGCGGAACGTGACGGAGGGCGGGAAGATACGCTGTTCGACCTTCTGACAATCCGCCTTGCCTGGGAGGTTGCCTTGCTTGACCAAGGGCCTTCGACGCGGTCGGCAGCCTTGGACCGGGCGTTAAAGGACTATGCCCGCCCCCTTGCCATCGACGATGACATCGCACTGGAGGCCGCCCTGCAAGAAGCCGTCGACCGGGCGGCAGAGCGGCGTCTCGGCGACACGCTGTTGGGGCAAACCGAGGCGCGGCCCGATGCCCGCCCGGCGATCCAGGCGGCTTTCTGTATCGACGTGCGGTCCGAACGCCTGCGCCGGGCGCTGGAGTCTGCGGACCAGGGGCTGCGGACCATCGGCTTTGCCGGCTTCTTCGGCCTGGCGGTCAAGCATCACGGACATGCCTCTGACATTGTCGAGGCCCGGTCTCCGATCTTGCTGTCACCCGGTCTCACGACCGCGACCAACGGCGACGACACCGGCATCCGCGTCCGCTTGCGGGCGGTCCGGGCCTGGGGCCGGTTCAAGCGCGCTGCCGTGTCGGCCTTTGCCTTTGTCGAAGCGGCTGGCCCACTTTACGTCGGCAAACTGCTGCGCGACAGTCTTGGCCGCGGGGCCCTGCCCCAGGATGATCCTGCGCCCTATCTTGACCTGCCGCTGCAAGAACGCATCGACATGGCCGAAAAGACTCTCATGGCCATGTCGCTGACCTCGGGCTTTGCGCCGCTGGTCCTGATCTGCGGGCATGGCGCCACGGTCACCAATGCGCCCCATGCCAGCGCGTTGCAGTGTGGCGCCTGTGGCGGTCATGCGGGTGACGTGAACGCCCGGCTGGTGGCCCTGCTGCTCAACGATAAGGCTGTCCGCGCGGGCCTGCAGGGTCGTGGCATCGACGTTCCAGACGACACCCGCTTTGTCGCCGGACTGCATGACACGGTGTCCGACGAGGTCCGCCTGTTCGAGGACAGCCAACCCGGGGCGAATCTGGATCGGCTCAGGTCGGCCCTGGCACGGGCCGCTGTCCTTGCACGGGCAGAGCGCGCCGCGACGCTGCCAAGAGGCAAGGCCGAAACACTTGCCACGCGGGGCCACGACTGGTCGGAACTGCGGCCCGAATGGGGCCTGGCCGGATGCAGGGCTTTCGTGGCCGCCCCGCGCGCACGGACCGCCGGTCGGGACCTGGATGGCAGTACCTTTTTGCATGACTACGACTGGCAGCAGGATCCCGGGGCTGCGACGCTGGAACTGATCCTGAGCGCGCCCGTGGTCGTCGCAAGCTGGATCGCCCTGCAATATAACGGCTCGGCGGTTGCGCCCGAGACCTTTGGCGCGGGCAACAAGCTGTTGCACAACGTGGTCGGCGGGATCGGCGTGCTGGAGGGCAACGGTGGCGCATTGCGCGTGGGACTGCCCTGGCAATCGGTGCATGACGGGACGACGCTGCGCCATCTGCCAAGCCGGCTCATCGTGGCCGTCGAGGCCCCCGAAGAGATGATCCAGCAGGTCCTGCGCCGGCAACCGGACGTGCGCGCGCTCTTTGACAACGGTTGGCTGACCCTTGTCAGCATCGACGGGGCGACAGGGCTCTGCCGACGCTACAACAGGGGAGCTTGGGGGACCAGCCGGGCCGGGGTCTCTGCCGTTTCCGTCGCCGCCTGACACCAATGCCACCGCGCGAGACGCCCGCGCGGTGGCGTGTTTTCAGCTCGTCGCATCCAGCCGGTCAGGGAAAACACTCCCGCCCGCATCAACGGATGACGGTGTTTCCAGCCATTGAGTCGGCCCGCTTGTCACAGGGTCGACTGCCGGGGTTAGGCAAGAACATGATGAATTTCGCGGCAGCCCGGAAATCGGCCTCGCTGACGGACTCCTCCTGGATCTTGTCCCGGTAGCGCCCCTCGGGGTAGCCACCGATCGCCATCCCGTCTTCGGAATTGTCGATCATTGCATGCGACACACCCACCGGCATGACAACCACGTCGCCCGCCTCGACCCGGACCTCTGTGCCGCCAGGCCCACTGGCCAGCACCGTGCCACCGATCACAACGACGGCGATGCATTTGAGTTCACGGACCCCGTCGGACCCGACACAGGGCGCCCCCGAGCGCAGCCGCGAAACACGGCAATCGCCATGCAAACCTAACGCTTAGGATGACCACGCGGCCCGTCTTGATGCCCGCGAAACGCGCAGCCTCTTCCTTGCCGCCGACCGCGTCGAAGCCCGGCCCGACCTTGGTGAGCCACTGCACCGGCGGGGAGTATCCTCGGCGATGTTCATGCGGCCACATCGATCTCTCCGGTGGCTGCGCGCATGATGTCCTGTTCGGTGGCTCCGTAGCGGGAATGCGGCGATCCGGCTTTCCTGCATGACCAGTCCACGGCCCGCCGCACCGATCACCTCTGGCGAGTCGGACGAGATCATCAGGATACCGGCCTCCTCGCGGGCCAGATCGCGCATCAGGTGGTAGATCGCGGCCTTGGAATTGACGTCGAGGCTACGCTTCGGCTCGATGAATATCAGCAGTTCCGGGCGCATCGAAAGCCAGCGGGCCACGATGGCCTTTGGTCGACTGCCGCCTGACAGCGCGCGAATGTCCTGATCGCAAGAGGCCGCGCCGATCTCCAACTGGTCCGGCAGACCGTCCATGCGTGCCCAGTCCGCATAGGCGTTTTGCGGTCACCGGGCCGGAGCGGCGTAAAGGCGCGCGAGGTCAGCATGCTGTTGTCGCGCACCGACGTCATCAGCCCCTCGCTCTTGCGAAGCAACCCGATGCCGCCAAGGATGCTGCTGCACGGGGTCTGGAACGCCACACTCGCGCCGTTCAGGGTCACCGCGCCGTGCTCAAACTGGGTTTGGCCAAAAAGCGCCAAGGCCAGGGCAACGCGGCCCGCCCCCTGGATGCCGGCCCAGCCCACGATCTCTCCCACCCGCACAGCAGGGTCGATGTTGCGCAAGCTGCATTTGACCGAGAGCGCTGCACGGCGGCCGTATACCTGGGCCGGATTGTCGAGATCCAGCCGGCCACAGACCTCTTTGCAAACCCGCGGCATCCCTACGCATGGGTATTGCTCGACAGGATACCCGACCAAGGGGCGCCGAAGGGGAGCAAGATACCCCCATCCATAACGCCGCCCTCAAGGTGCAGCTTTCATCCGCGCTGTCCGCGCGCCTCTGCATGCGCGAGCTTGCTACATGCAGCCCCGACGAGCGCGACCGCCGTGTCGCCTGTTTCGCCGCCCCAGAAGGAAACACCGATGTATGATCCCGCGCGCCGGACATCGCCGCCGAGGCCCTGCCCCCCCGAACCGAACCTTTCGAAACGGGGCGGTCAAGGATGGCAAGATCGTCGGCGCGGGCGTCAACAGGTCCGTGATGAACCACGACCCGACAAGCCACGGCGAGACAAAGGCGATCCGCGATGCAGCCCGCAATCCGGGCGCTGTCGCTCTGCGCGGCACCGCACTTTGCACCAGTTGCAAGCCTGCTCTCTTTGCGTGGCGGTGATGCGGATCGCCAGAGCGAGTGAGCTGTATTACGCCGTCGACATCGCAAAGGCCGGGCATGCGCTTGGCAACCTGCCGAAAACGCGCGCCTCCCCAAGGACGTCCAGCACATGCTGGCCCAATGCGGCCTGCCGGCAAGGCAACGCAGCACGGCCCGCTCCCAGCACGCGGCGGACGAGGCCGCCGACATCCTGGGGCGCTGAGCAGATGAGGTCGGCAAACCTGGCCCGCAGCCCCCTACAGGAACAGGGTCACGGTCGCAGGGAAGACTGCCACGATCACCAGAACCAACAGCATCACCGCGATGAAGGGCAGCGTTGCGCCAAAGATCTGCTCGACCGAGACCGCCGGATTGTTCAACGTGTTGTGAACGGTAAAGACCGATATGCCGAAAGGTGGTGTCAGCAGGCCGATCTCGACCGCGATCACCGTGACGATCCCGAAATGCATAAGGTCGATGCCCAGCCCCTGCGCGATGGGCGCGGCGATGGGAACCATGATCAGCAGGATCGAGGTGCTGTCGAGGATCATGCCCATCAGCAGGATGATCAGGGCATAGAAGAACAGGAACCCCATCGGCCCGAACCCGGAGTCGGTGACAAGCCCGGCAATCGCGTTGGGCAGGCCCGCGATGGCCAGCATCCGCGAATAGAAGGAGGCCGCAATGAGAAGCAGCAGGATCGAGACGGAGATGACCCCGGTCTGCTTCATCACCTGCCACAGCTTGTGCCGGTCGAGGCTGCGCCGCGACAGAGCCACCACCAGAGCCCCGAAAGCCCCGACACCCCCGGCTTCGGTCGGGGTGAAATACCCGGTATAAAGTCCCCCCAGAACGAGGATCACCAAAAGGACGATGGGGATCAGCTTGAGCACCATCCGGTCCAGCGGCATCCGCTTGAAATCACTGTCCAGCCGCCGCGCGCGGACGCTGTCGGGGTCTTCCAGAACAAAGCGCGGGAACAGCGTGGTGATGCTGATCAGCATGGCCACAAAGCCGCCCGCCAGCATCAGTCCCGGAATGATGCCCGCGATGAACATGCCGCCGATGGAAACCTCGGCCAGCACGCCGTAGATGATCAGCAAGAGGCTGGGCGGGATCAGCATGCCGAGGACGGAGGACCCCGCGACCGTGCCCGCCGAGAAGGCCGGACGATAACCGTGGCGCGTCATCTCGGGCACGGCGACGCGGGTAAAGACCGCGGCCGAGGCGATGGACACGCCGGTCACAGCGGCAAAGATCGTGTTGGCGGCAACGGTGGCGACGCCCAACCCGCAGACCATGCGCCGCAACAGTTCCTCGGCCACTTCGAACGTATCGCGTCCGACGTTGGACACGCTGACCAGCAGCCCCATCAAGACAAACAGCGGGATGGTGGCAAAGAGGTAGTCGGCAATGCCGGAATAGGCCGTGAGTTCCAGCATCCGGAAGGCCAGGCCGATGTTGTCGCGGATCAGCCAGATCCCCACAAAGGCGACGCCGAACAGCGCATAGGCGATCTGCATCCCCAGCAGAACCAGCAGGACAAGGACACCGATCAGGACGAAACCGAAAGCAAGCGTGGTCATTTCGCGCGCCCCAGGCTGCGCAGTTCCGCAACCGCGCGATAAAGCGCGGCAAGAACGGCGGTGAAGGCGCCCAGCACGGTGATCCCGCGGAAGGGCCATGTCGGGATGGTCCAGACGCCCTGGACACCGAAGAACTCGGCGCTGTGCCAGCTCTGGATGAATTTCGGCCAGGAGGCCCAGAGCACCAGCGCAAAGACCACGGCGCCGGCAATGCAGAAAACGGCCTCGAGAAGCGCCACCGCCGCAGGCGAGGCGCGTTCGATCCGCCGCACCAGGAAATCGGCCCGTGTCAGGCGCCTTTGCAGAATTGCGGCGGGCACCTGCAGGAACACGATGGCCACGACGGACCGCCCCGCGATCTCGGACACGCCGGTGATGGGCATGTTCATGAAGTTGCGTCCGATGACATCGGCCACGATCAGCAGCATCAGCGCGCCGATGGCCGCCGTGCCGACGGCGGACATGGCCGCCGCGACACCGCCCAGCGCCGCGCCGAAAGGCGCCTCGGAAAAGGACGGGACAAACCCGTCGTCGAACTCGGCCGTGTTGTCTTCGCTCATGCCCCGTTCCTGCCTTTAATAGTACACCCGCCCGGCATCAGATTGCCGGGCGGGTGTCTTTACGTCACGTTCCGATCAGAGACCTTCGTCCCAGTCCCGCAGCGGTGTCGCCCCCCGTTCGCGCAGAGCCGCGAAATAGGCCTTGAGCACGGTCTTGCCCGCATCGCCCGTCTGTTCCAGCCAGGGCTCGATGATATTGGGCAGGCCCTCGACCCACTTGGCCTTTTCGGCATCGGGCAACTGGTGGATGGTCAGCCCCGCTTCCTGCATCTCGTCCAGGGCGCGCGCCGCCAGGTCGGCAACATAGTCGCCATGCGCGATCGAGGTCGCCTGTGCCGCCTCGCGGAAGGCCTCTTGAACCGGGGCCGGCAGCCCGTCGAAGAAGTCCTTGTTGGCCGCGATCCCGCCGAAATACATCGAGCCGATGCCGACACGGGTCAGTTCCGGGGCCACCTCGTAGACGCGGGTCGGCAGGATGCCGGAGGCAAAGGACAGGGTGCCCTCGGTCACACCGGTCTGGATGTTCGTGTAATAGGTGGTGAGCGCGCCATCGACCGGGGTCGCGCCGGTTTCGCGCAGCCAGTTGGCCGATGTGCCCGGCGCGTTCAACTTGCGGTTCTGCAGGTCGGCCATCGAAGAGACCGGGAATGTCGCGTAGATGTCGTAGCTGTCGGTGATCAGCGACGACAGGTGCACCATGCCGTTCTGGGCCCAGCTGTTCTTGAGTTCCGGCAGGTTCTCGGACAGGTCGTCGAAGATCTCGATGATCATGCGGTGATCTTCGGTCGCGAAGGGGGTGAAATAGGTCACGTTCTGCAAGGGCATGTTCGCCCCTTCCCAGACCGTGCCCACCATGCCCACGTCGACGATCCCGTCCATCACGGCCTCGCGCGTGTCGGTGAACTTGTAGAGCGTGCCGGCGTAGCTCTCGACCCAGTTCACGGTATAGTCGTTGCCACCCTCGGCCAGGATGCGGTTCACCTCCGGCTGAAAGGTGTTCTTCATCGCGTAGACCCAGATATTGGCCTCCGGGTGCGATGAGCCGATGTTGACGGTGATCGTCTGCTGGGCATAGGCCGTGCCGCCCATCAGGATCGCGGTGGCTGCTGCCATTGCGGTGATCTTCATGTGTTTCCTCCCTTGGTCAAGGCGCCTCCCGCGCCTCATGGTTCAGTCGTCGATCTTGCCCAGGGCACGCAGGATGCGTTCCGGCGTAAAGGGCATTTCGGTCACCTGCGCCCCCATTGGGCGCAGGGCGTCGTTGATGGCATTCATGACGGCGGCGGGGGCCCCGGCGGTGCCGGCCTCTCCGGCCCCCTTTGCGCCCAGTTCGCTTTCGCCGGTGGGCGTCTCGACATGGCCGATCTGCATGTCCGGCATCTCGCCCGCCATCGGCACCAGGTAATCCGCCATCGACCCGTTCAGCAGCTGGCCATCCTCGTCATAGTGGATCTCCTCGTACAGCGCGCCGCCAAGTCCCTGGACGATGCCGCCTCGGATCTGTTCATCCACAAGCTGCGGGTTGATGACCCGTCCGCAATCCTCGACGCACCAGTGTTTCAGCAGGGTGACGACGCCGGTGTCCGTGTCCACCTCAAGATAGCTGGCCTGCACGCCGTTGGTGAAGGCAAAGGGATAGTCCATCGTGATGAAATGCCGGGTCTGCACCAGTTCGCGCGGCAGGTCCTTGGGCAGGGTGTCGCCCCGGAAATAGACAATGCGGCCCAGCTCTTCGAGCGGCATGCGCTCTTCGCCGCTGTCGGCGTCGACCACCTGGCCGGCGCGAATGTCCAGCTTGCCCGCGTCGGCCTGCAGCATGGAGGCCGCAACGGCCAGGATCGACTCGCGCAGCGCGCGCGCCGCCTGTAGCGCCGCCTCGCCGCCGATGCCCGCCCCACGCGAGGCCCAGGTGCCACCGCCATAGGGCGTCACTTGCGTGTCGCCGGTGATGACACGCACCTTGTCCGGGGTCACGCCCACGCCTTCGGCCACGACCTGGCTCAGCATCGCCTCGGTGCCCTGGCCCTGTTCCGTCACGCCAGAGAGCGCCACGACCGATCCGTCCGGATCCATCCGCACGGTACAGCCGTCCTGGGCCGAGATCCGCGCGCCGCCGATGCCGTACATGAAGGGCGACGGGTTGGTGAGTTCGATGAACGACGCGATCCCGATGCCGCGATGCTTGCCCTGCTTGCGCGCCTCGGCCTGGTCGGCGCGCAGGGCGTCGTAGTCGATCATCTCCATGAGCTTGTTCATGGAGGCATGGTGCGACAGCCCCTCGAACCGCATCTTGGCGGGCGATGTGACCGGGTAGGCATCATCGGCATACATGTTGCGGCGCCGGATCTCGACCGGGTCCATGCCGATGGCGGCGGCGGCCATGTCCACCAGCCCCTCGGTGATCGCCACGGCGATGGGATGGCCCACGGCGCGGTACTGGCAGGTTGGTGCCTTGTTCTGGAAGACGACGGTGGTCTGCGCACGGTAATTGGCGAAATCGTAGGGCCCGCCGCAGAGGTTCACGACTTGGTTGCCCTCGATTGCCGAGGTGCGCGGATAGACCGAATAAGGGCCGATCCCGGTCCAGTCGTCCACGTCGATGGCCAGGATCTTGCCATCCTCGGCCACGGCGATCCTTGCCTCGATCTCGTGGTCGCGGGCGTGGATGTCCGAGGTAAAGCTTTCCAGACGGTCCGCAATGAACTTGACCGGGCGCGCCATGACCCGGGCAATCGCCGCTGTCGCCACCTCGTCGGGGTAGACGTGCACCTTGATCCCGTAAGAGCCGCCCACGTCACCACAGATCACACGCACGCGGCTTTCGGGTATGTCGAGATGCGTGGCCAGCACGGTCTGCATCATGTGCGGCGCCTGCGTGGCGTGCCATGCGGTCATCTGCCCTTCGGCCGGGTTCCAGTCGACCAGGATCGACCGCGGTTCCAGCGTGACGCCGGTGTGGCGCGCGGTGCGGAACCGGGCTGAGACAACCCTGTGCGCATCGGCCAGGGCGGCGTCCACATCGCCTTCCTCGTGAAGGCGCTGAAAGGCCAGGTTGTCGCCCAGGTCCGGGTGGATCAGCGGCGTGTCCGGGTCCAGCGCGGTCATCGTGTCGGTGACGACGGGCAGCGGATCATAGTCGACCTCGACCAGAGTGGCGGCCTCTTCGGCGGCGGCGCGTGTGGTGGCGACAACCGCCACCACGGGTTCCCCCACCCAACAGGCGCGATCCACGGCCAGCGCGTGCTGCGGCGGCGACTTCAGGCCCTTGAGATGCGCGAGGACCCCCACCCAGGGTGTGCAGACCTCGGCCAGGTCCGGGCCGGTAAAGACCCGCAACACACCCTTGACGGCCTTTGCCGCCTCGGTGTCGATCCCGGTGATCCGGGCATGGGCAAGTTGCGAGCGGACAAAGGCCACATGCACCATGCGCGGCAAGGTGATGTCGTCGACATAGCGTCCGCGCCCCTGCACCAGCTTTTCCGCATTCGGACGCGGGACCGTCTTGCCGATATAGGAGTTCGGTCTGTCGGGGTTTCCGAATGCGATACTCATGCCGTCCCCTTTCCGGCGCGCGCCTGCGCCACGTCTTCAACCGCGTCCACGATGGCCTCGTAGCCGGTGCAGCGGCAGTAATTGCCCGACAGATGCTCGCGGATCTCCGCACGCGACGGGACGCCACCCCGCGCCAGAAGATCCTCGGCGGCAACGATCATGCCCGGGGTGCAGAACCCGCATTGCAGGGCGTTGCGCGCCACGAAGGCCTGTTGCAGGTCGCGGCTGCTGCCCTGTTCGGTCAGCCCCTCGACCGTCCAGACCTCTGCCCCGTCGGCCTGGGCGGCCAGCATCAGGCAGCCGCGCACGGCCTGGCCGTCGACACGCAGGGTGCAGGCACCGCAGACACCGTGTTCACACGAGGCATGTGCCCCGGTGAGGCCAAGCGTCTGCCGCAGGAAATCCACCAGGTGCTGTCCCGCCGGAACGCGGCCCTCGACAGGCTCTCCGTTCACGGTCAGTTCGATGTCCACCTTGTCCGAAAAGGCTGCCGTCATACCTGTTGTTCCCCGATCCGGGCCACGGCCCTGCGCAGCAGAACCTCGGCAAGATGTTTGCGATAGGCCGCGCTGGCCTGCGTGTCCGAAGGCGGATCCAGCGCCTCGGCCAGGGCTGCCACGGCTCCGTCAATGTCGCCCGCGTCCAGCGCCGTCATCGCACCCTGTGCCAACAGGGGCGTCGGCCCGACCGAAAACACCGTCAGCCGGTGGCCCGCACCGCGTTTGACCAGGCACATCCCCGTCAGGGCATAGTCCCCGGACCGGCGCGCGACCTCTTCGAGGACCTGCGCCTCGCCCTGCTCCACCTTCGGAATCGTGATGCCGGTCAGGATCTCGTCCTCGGCCAGAGCCGTCGTGAACACGTCCTGAAAGAAGTCTTCTGCTGCGATCTCGCGCGTTCCGTCCGGGCCTTCGGCATGCAGCGTGGCGCCCAGCGCCAGGACACAGGCGGGAAATTCAGCCGCGGGATCGGCATGGGCCAGCGCCCCGCCGATGGTCCCCCGGTTCCGGATCGCCGCATGGGCGATGTAGTCGACCGCCGCCGCCAACAGAGGGATATGCGCCCGGATCAGCGGATCGGCCCCGACCTCCGCGTGGCGCGTCAGGGCGCCGATGCGCAGGACATCGCCTTCATCGGTCACGCCGCTCAATCCGGCGATGCGCGAAATATCGACCAGCATGTCGCCCTCGGACAGCCGCATGTTCATCGCCGCCACCAGGCTTTGACCACCTGCCAGAATCCGGCCCATGCCGTCCGACGCGGCCAGAAGGTCAAGCGCATGCCGCACGTCCCTGGCCCGGGCATATCCGCCCGCCGATGCCTTCATGGCGATTTCCTCCCGTCTTGTCCTTGCGCCTCTCCCTGGCGCAATTGAGCACTTGCTCACTTTTGTTGATCACATGATCTATAAAAAGATGAACAGTTCAAGTAAAAACTGCTAAAGGGGGACAGAGGCATAACGATGGACGGTCGGTTGGACAGCGAAAACGCAGACTCCGAAAGCAGAACGGCGCGCCGGCGCCTGCCCCCGAAAGAGCGCCGCGCGCAGATCGTGGACGAGGCGGTGCGCTTTTTCGCGGAGGTCGGTCTGGAAGGAAACACGCGACAGCTCGCGAAACGGCTGGGCGTCACACAATCGCTTCTTTTCAACTACTTCGCGACCAAGGACGAGTTGCTGGAAGCGGTCTATGAAAAGGTCTACCTGGACCGCCTGTCACCGGATTGGCCCGACCGCCTGACAGACCGCACGACCCCTCTGCGGTCCCGCCTGCTTGCCTTCTACACCGAGTACAGCGGCCTGATCTTCGAGCGGGACTGGATGCGGATCTTCATGTCCTCCGGGCTGGCGGGCGCGGTGCTGAACCGGCGCTACCTGATGCACCTGGGCGACGTGATTCTTCGCCCCGTGCTGGCCGAAACCGAGGCTTTGGCCAAGGGCGAGACCCGCCCGACGATGGAGGACATCTGGAACCTGCACGGCGGGATCGTCTACATCGGTATCCGTACCCACATCTACGGGATGCCCGAGCCCGAAGACCCGGAAACCGTGATTGCCCAGTCCATCGACAAATACCTGCTCTATTTCGGGATCGGGCCAGAGGACTGAGGCCCACCGCTATCCCTGCAGAGGATCGGCCCTGCGCTCACGCCAAATGACATACAGGCCACTGGCGATGATGACAGCCGCGCCATAAAACGCGGCGCGATCGGGCACCTCACCCCAGATCAGCCAGCCGAACGCCGTGGCCCAGACAATGGCCGAATAATCCAGCGGCGCGACAATCGCGGCCGGGGCCAGGCGAAAGGCCTGCGTCATCATTGTCATGCCTGCCGTCCCGAACAGGGCAACCGCCGCAAAGAACCAGAGGTCGCCCAGCCGGACCGGCACCCAGACAAAGGGCACGATAAAGGCGCTCAAAAAGGCGCTGGCCCCGGTCAGGTACAGAAGCATCGTCCAGACGCTTTCCCGGGCATCGACCCAACGCGCGCTGAGCATCAGCAGCGCATAAAGGAAAGCCGTCAGCACCGGCAAAAGCGAGGCAGGCTGAAACGCCGAAGCCCCGGGCCGGATGACGATCAGCACGCCGATGAACCCCACGCAGACAGCACTCCAACGCCGACGGCCTACCTGCTCTTTCAGAACGGCGGCCGAGATTGCGGTGATGAACAGGGGCGCGACAAAGATCAGCGCCGTGGCCTCTGCCAGGTCGAGGTAGAGGAAACTGGTAAAGAACAGCACCGTCGCCGCGATCCAGAGCGCCCCGCGCACAAGATGTGCGGCAGGCCGGCCAGAGCGCAGCGCGGCGGTGCCCCCCATCTTCAGGGTCAGCAGAATGGCAAAGGGCAAGGCGATCACGTTGCGCAGGAACAGGATCTGCAGGGGCGAATAGTCGGCGACCAGAAACTTGGCGAGCGCGTCATTGGCGCTGAGACTGGCGACGCCCACACTCATCAGGACGATCCCTGCCGTGGCATTGCCCCCGGTCTGCCCACCTCCGCCCTGCATGACATATCTCCCCGCCTGTCGACTGTACCCACCGCGCCCACCCCGGCAACGCCGGCCGGATCAGGCTAGGCAAATCCAAATCCGCTGTAAAATATATAGAAAGTGCGCTATTCATACTCAGTGTGTATCACTGAGAGCATGGTGGATGGACCTTCGTCAGATCAGGCAGTTCATCGCGGTCGCGGAAGAGCTGCATTTTGGCCGGGCCGCGCAACGGCTCAACATGACGCAACCGCCGCTCAGCATGTCGATACGCGCACTGGAAGAGTCCCTGGGCGTGCAGCTGTTCCACCGCACGCGCAAAAGCGTCTCGCTGACGACCGCCGGGGCGATCTGGCTGGATCACGCCCGCCAGGTCCTGACAGAGGCCGAGCGGTTGCCCGCCATTGCCCGGCGTGCCGCGCGGGGAGAGATGGGAGAGCTGCGGCTCGCCTTTGTCAGCATCGCAAGCTACAGCCTGCTGCCGAAACTGGTCCGCCGTTTTCGCGATGCCTTTCCCGACGTTCGGGTCGACCTGCGCGAGGCGACCAGCGACATGCAGTTCGAGGCGCTGGCCAGGGGCGAGATCGACGCGGGAATCATCATCCGCCCCGATGAGGCCTTTCGCCCCTCGTTGTCCCACCGCGCGCTGCCCAGCGAACCGCTGGTCGCCGTGGTTCCCGACCGCTGGGCGCCGCCGGACGCGATTGCCGCCGGGTCCGTCGATTTCGAACGGATCGCAGAGGCGCCCCTGGTTTTCTTTCCCCGCCATGTCGCACCCGCCTACTACGACGCGGTGGCGGATCTCTACGCGGCGTATGGACGGGCCCTGCGGATTCACCAGGAAGCCATCCAGATGCAGACCATCATCGGTCTTGTTGCCGCCGGCCTGGGCATTTCCCTGGTCCCCCGGTCGATGACCGGGATGAGCCGCAGTGGCGCGCACTACCTCGAACTGAGGGGCCCCCAGCCGCGAATCGACGTCTGCGTGATCTGGAAAGACGGGCCCGATCAACCCGCATTGACCTCTTTCCTGGCGCTCCTCGACACGCCCTCTGCCTGAGAGGGCGACCTGGGCCAAATGCCCGCCAGAAAGGCCGGAAATCCGCTTGCAGCGGACCCGAATCCCTGTCCCGCGAAAGCCGGTTTACAAAAGTGATAAAATAATACTTAATAATTTCGTAGCGGTTGTAAGCCGCACAGAACGGGAGGACATCATGAAACTCAGACAGACGCTTCTGGCCGGGGCGATCGCCTTTGCGCCGGTCACCGCATTCGCCGCCGATCTGACCATTGGCTTTTCTCAGATCGGCTCGGAATCGGGCTGGCGCGCCGCGGAAACGACCGTGACCAAACAGGAAGCCAAGGACCGCGGCATCACCCTGAAATTCGCGGACGCCCAGCAGAAGCAGGAAAACCAGATCAAGGCGATCCGCAGCTTTGTTGCCCAGGGCGTGGACGCGATCCTGCTGGCCCCCGTGGTCGCCACCGGCTGGGACGAAGTGCTGGAAGAGGCGCAGGACGCGGATATTCCCGTTGTGCTGCTGGACCGCACCGTCGATGCGCCGGACGACCTGTACCTGACCGCCGTGACCTCTGACCTGGTGCATGAGGGCAGCGTGGCAGGGCAGTGGCTGGTTGACGAGATGGACGGCGCGGACTGCCGCATCGTCGAGCTGCAGGGCACCACCGGATCGTCCCCGGCCATCGACCGCAAGACCGGCTTCGAACAGGCCATCGCCGGGCATGACAATCTGCAGATTGTGCGCTCGCAGACCGGTGACTTTACCCGGTCCAAGGGCAAGGTCGTAATGGAAAGCTTCCTCAAGGCAGAGGGAGGAGAAAACATCTGCGCGCTTTACGCCCATAACGACGACATGGCCGTCGGCGCGATCCAGGCGATCAAGGATGCCGGTCTGAACCCGGGTGACGACATCAAGATCGTGGCCATCGACGCGGTGCCCGATGCGCACCTGGCCATCGCCAACGGCGACATGAACGCCACGATCGAACTGACGCCCAACATGGCAGGCCCCGCGCTCGACGCGCTCGAAGCCTTCCTGGCCGACGGCACCACGCCGCCGAAATGGATCCAGACGGAATCCAAGCTGTTCACCGCCGCCGACGACAACCAGGCGATCTACGAACAGAAGAAAGACCTGGGCTACTGAGCCAGCGGTCACGCTGGGCCGGGCGTTGCTGACGTCCGGCCCCGGATTTTTCGACCAGGCCGGGTCGCGGGCTTGCAATGCTCTCCCCCGCCGACAAGAGTCAGCCATGACACATGACACGGGCCCTGTGCTGCACGCCAAGGGCATATCCAAGTTTTTCCCAGGCACCATCGCCCTGGACGAGGTAGACTTGCGGCTGGAACCCGGCGAGGTGCACGCACTTCTGGGTGAGAACGGCGCCGGAAAATCCACCCTCATCAAATGCCTGACAGGCGCCTATCAGCGCGACAACGGCACCATCCACCTCGACGGGCAAGAGGTTTCGCCCCAGTCCACCGCCGACAGCCAGAGAATGGGCATCGGCACGGTCTACCAGGAGGTGAACCTGCTGCCCAATCTGACGGTGGCGGAAAACCTCTACCTTGGGCGCCAGCCGATGCGCTGGGGCCTGATGGCACGGCGCCGGATGAACGCGATGGCGCGCGAGTCGCTGGCGGGCTACGGCCTGGACATCGACCCGGCGGAACCGCTGACCGCCTATTCCGTGGCGATCCAGCAGGTTGTTGCCATTGCCCGCGCGGTCGAGATGTCGGGCAAGGTGCTGATCCTGGATGAGCCGACCGCCAGCCTTGACCGGGACGAGGTGCAATTGCTGTTCTCGGTGATCCGGCAGTTGCGCGACCGCGGGCTGGCCGTGGTTTTCATCACCCATTTCCTGGATCAGGTCTTCGAGATTTCGGACCGCGCCACGATCCTGCGCAACGGGCGCGTGGTCGGCACACGTGTGCTGGCCGATGTGTCCCAAAAGGACGTTGTCACCCTGATGCTGGGCCGGCAACTGGAGTCACAGGTGCACGATCGCAAGCCGGCCAAGGCCGGTGAAACGCTGATCGAGGTCGAGAACCTCGGCAAGCGCGGCATGTTGGACCCATTGTCTCTGGCCCTGCGCGAAGGCGAGGTCGTCGGCCTTGCCGGGCTGTTGGGGTCCGGACGGACGGAAACCGCGAACCTGATATTCGGAGCGGTACCAGCCGATCAGGGCCGCATCCTTCTGCGCGGCAAGGAAATCCCGGTCTCGACCCCGCGCGAGGCCGTAAAACACCGCTTTGCCCTTTGCCCCGAGGACCGCAAGACAGAGGGCATCGTGGGAGACCTGTCCGTGCGCGACAACATCATTCTCGCGCGGCAGGCCAGCCAGGGCTGGATGCGCCCGATCCCACGCGCTGAGGTCAACGAGATCGCCGAGCGTTACGTCAAGGCGCTGGACATCCGTCTGGCCAGTCTCGACATGCCGATCCGGCTGCTGTCGGGCGGCAACCAGCAAAAGGCGCTGCTGGCGCGCTGGCTGGCGACCAATCCCGATTTCCTGATCCTCGACGAGCCCACACGCGGCATCGACGTGGGCGCCCACGCCGAGATCATCGCCCTGATCGAACAGTTGCGGTCTGACGGAATGGCCCTTCTGGTCGCTTCGTCGGAACTGGAAGAACTGGTGGCCTATTCCACGCGCGTCATCGTCTTGCGCGACCGCAAGCAGGTGCGCGAACTCAGCGGTGCCGAGATCACGCCCGAGAACATCGTCCACGCCATTGCCGAGCACGGCACCCCGGCCGAGGAGGGCGCCCGATGATCGGACCCAAGCATTCCACGTTCAAACGGATCCTGCCGCAGCTGCTGATCCTGGCGGCGGCACTGGCGATCAACCTGGTCGTCTTTCCGGATTTCTTCGACATCGACTTTCGCAACGGGCGGCTCTTCGGCAACCTGATCGACGTGCTGAACCGGGCCGCACCCGTGGCGATCCTTTGTGTCGGCATGACGCTGGTCATCGCCACGCGCGGGATCGACCTGTCAGTGGGCGCGGTCATGGCCATCGCCGGGGCGACCTCGGCGGCGGTGGTGGTCGAGGGGCACGGCTGGGTCACGGCGCTCTTGGCCGGGCTGGGCGCCGGGGCGCTCTGCGGGCTGTGGAACGGCATCCTTGTCGCCGTGCTCAAGATCCAGCCCATCGTTGCCACGCTTGTCCTGATGGTAGCCGGGCGCGGCGTCGCCCAGCTGATCACCGAGGGCAAGATCCTGACCTTTTCGAACGAGGGGCTGATCCACCTGGGCGCCGGGGTTGTCGCCGGTGTGCCGACGCCGATCCTGATCTGGATGGCGCTGGGTGCGCTGGTGATCTTCGTCGTGCGCCGCACCGCGCTGGGGATGTTGATCGAGGCCATCGGGATCAACGAGCGGTCCTCGCGGCTGGCGGGGATCAACAGCCGGGTCCTGCTGGTCTGTGTCTACCTGGTGTCCGGCCTTTGCGCCGCGCTGGCGGGCGTGATCGTGGCCGCCGACATCAAGGGCGCGGATGCCAACAATGCCGGGCTGTGGCTGGAGCTGGACGCGATCCTTGCCGTGGTGATCGGGGGCAATTCGCTGCTGGGCGGACGGTTTTCGATCCTTGCCTCGCTGATTGGCGCGCTGATCATCCAGTCGGTCAACTCGGTGATCCTGCTGTCGGGTATGCCGCCAGAGTTCAACCTTGTGATCAAGGCGCTGCTGATCCTCGCGATCCTTGTGATCCAGAGCCCGCGGATCAGCTACCTGATGTACATGTTGCGCGCCTCGGGGCCGCAACCACAACCCGACACGGCCCCCTTGCCCAAGACGCAGAAGGAAGAGGCGCAATGATCCGCTCGACCCATTTGCCGCTGCTGGTCACGCTGGCGACCTTCGTGCTGGCCTATGCGCTCTGCGCCTCTGCCTACCCGTCGATGCTGTCGACGCGGGTCGTTGCCAACCTGCTGACGGACAATGCCTTTCTGGGCATCGCGGCGGTCGGCATGACCTTTGTCATCCTCTCGGGCGGCATCGACCTGTCCATCGGGTCGGTCATCGCCTTCACCGGGGTTTTCCTGGCCGTGGTGCTGCGCGATACCTCGATGCATCCGCTGGTGGCCTTCGCGCTGGTGCTGATGATCACCACTGCCTTTGGCGCGGCGATGGGGGCGCTGATCCATTACCTGGAAATGCCGCCCTTCATCGTCACGCTGGCGGGCATGTTCCTGGCGCGTGGCGCGGCCTATGTGCTGTCGACCGAAAGCGTGCCCATCACGCATGAATTCTACGATTTCCTGCAGGGCCTGTACTGGAAAGACCCCTCGGGCGGGCGGTTCCGGCTGATCGGCGGGCTCATGGTGCTGACCTTTCTCGTCGGGATCCTGGTGGCCCATCGCACCCGCTTTGGTCAGAACGTCTATGCTCTTGGCGGCGGCGGGCAGACGGCCAAGCTGATGGGCCTGCCGCTGGCCTCGACCACGATCGGGATATACGCTGTTTCCGGCGGGCTTGCCGGGCTCGCGGGCATCGTCTTCTCGCTCTACACCTCGGCGGGATATTCGTTGGCCACCGTGGGGGTCGAACTGGATGCCATCGCCGCGGTCGTCATCGGGGGCACCTTGCTGACGGGGGGCTACGGCTTTGTGGCGGGCACCTTTTTCGGCATATTGATCATGGGTCTGATCCAGACCTACATCGTGTTCGACGGGACTTTGTCCAGCTGGTGGACCAAGATCGTGATCGGGGGGCTGCTCTTTGCCTTCATCGTGCTGCAGAAAGGGCTGACTTGGGCGACGCAGGCAAGACGACGAACAACGACTGGCTCCGCCGCTCACTCATGACGCTTGTCCACGGCGGGGGCGACCGCGCGAGCAATCACACGAGCTTTGTGGTCGACCAGCTGGGGCTTGCCATCGTCGCCGGGGAATACCCGCCCGAGACGATGATCCCGCTGGACCCGGACCTGTGCGAGATGTTCGGCGTGTCGCGCACCGTGGTCCGCGAAGCGAAAAAGACTCTGATTGCCAAGGGGCTGATCCAGTCTAAGGCCAAGGTCGGCACGCAGGTGCGGCCAGCCGACGGATGGAACATGTTCGACCAGGACGTGATGCGCTGGCATGCTTCGGTCAAGAACCCGACACGCTACTACGAGGAACTGTTCGAGATCCGGATGATCTTTGAACCCGCCGCCGCCGCCCAGGCCGCCGGGCGGGTCAACCAGATCGACTGCGACGATCTCTTTTCGCTCTGCGACGCGCTGGAGAACGCCGAAAGCCGGGCGGATTTCGCCCTGGCGGACTACGAGTTCCACAAGCAGGTGCTGCGCCTGTCCGGCAACCGGTTCCTGCAGTCGCTGGGCGACCTGGTCCAGACCGCGCTGTATTCCCTGTTCATGTCCGAAAGCGTCGCCACCTTTCCCGAGCGGCGCAAGACCGTCGTCGACCGGCACCGCACCGTTGCGGCGGCCATTGCCTCTGGCGTGCCCGCCGAGGCGCAGGACGCCATGCGGCGCGTCATCAACGATGGCTATCGCAACGCCCTGCCCGACAAGGCGGCACCCGCCTCATAGCGCCCGATCTATTGCCCGCCCGGCTTGCGAAACAACCTTGTCTGCTCAAACAGCCTGTCCAGCCGTTCATACCTGTCCTTGGTGTTCGGCCAGGCCTCTTCCTGGGTCGCTGAAATCAACGCCTCCAGCAGCATCAGCGTCGAGACGTTGGAATCCCAGGCCGAGGGGATTTCCACCCAGCAGTTAAAGCTGTGTGTCGCGATCTCGGCCACCGGGCTGGACCATTGGTCGGTGATCAGCACCACCTCGACCCCGCGTTCGCGCGCCAGCTCTGCCAGCCGCAACAGGTTGGACTCATAGCGACGGATGTCGAACATCAGCAGCGTATCGCCCTTTTCCATGTCCAGCAGGTAATGCGGCCAGGTCGCCGAGGACGACGTCAGGTGGATCACCCGGGGCCGAACCGCCTGCAGGTGGGTAAAGGCGTAATCCGCAAGCGCATGGGTGATCCGCCCGCCCACGATGAACAGCGTGTGATCCGTGTCCGCCAGCAGGTGCGCCGCGGCGTCAAAGGCCTCGCTGGGCACGTTGCTGAACGTGGTCTGGAGGTTCTGCGTCACCGCCTTGGCAAATCGGTTCAACAGGTGCGACTCCGGCGCCTCGGTCGCCCAGTTGGCGCGCCGCTCCGTCGGACCGGAGACCTTGGCCTGCAATTCCTTCAGCAGGGCCTTGTGGAACTGCGGGAAACCCTTGAACCCCAGTTTCTGCACCATGCGCGCAATCGTCGGTGTCGACACCCCGGTCTGCCCCGCGACGATGGTGATCGAGGCAAGCCCCGCCGCCGGGTAGTTTTCCAAGAGGGCATTGGCGAACTTGCGCTCTGACTGCGTCAGGTCCGAATAGTGCTGCCGGATCAATTCCCGGACGGTCGAACTGGGCTGTGTCACGGCTCACTTCCTTGCATCGCAGTCGCTGCATTTTGTGCGAAACGCGCCCCGATGCGTGTCAACCGCATGAATCTGCCCGTCGCCTCGTGAAGAAATATTGACACAACCCGCGCCAATGTGGAAAATTTTTTTCAGAACAGGGGGACCTGCATGTCGGAAAGCGACCACGGCGGCCGTGAACCCGCCGTCAGCGTGATCAATGCCGAAGGCACGGGCGACGCCCTGCTGCTGTGTGAACACGCGTCGGCCTATATACCCGAGCGCTACGGCGATCTCGGGCTGCGCCCCGAGTGGCGGCAAAGCCATGCGGCCTGGGATCCCGGTGCGCTGGCGCTGGCGCGCATGTTGTCGACAGAACTTGATTCGCCGCTTGTGGCCGGACGCGTGTCGCGGCTGGTCTATGACATCAACAGACCGCCAGAGGCCGACGGCGCGATGCCCGTCCGCTCTGAAATTGTGGAAATACCCGGCAACGCGAACCTGACGCCCGCGCAAAAGGCCGAGCGGGTAGAGACGGTCTATCGCCCCTTCTGCAAGGCCGTCGACCGGCTGCTTTCGGCACGGCCACGGGCCGTCGTCACCGTGCACAGCTTTACCCCGGTCTATCATGGCACAACCCGTGAGACCGAAATCGGCATCCTGCACGACAGCGACAGCCGGCTGGCCGACATCATGTTGGCCCAGACACCCGAAGAGGACCGACGCGTTGACCGCAACAAGCCCTACGGACCCGAGGACGGCGTGACCCATTCTCTGAAACTGCACGGCATCTCGCGCGGATTGCCCAACGTGATGATCGAGGTCCGCAATGACCTGCTGACCACGCTGGAGGACGTGCAGGCCATCGCATCCGAACTTCTGGCGATGCTGCGCCCGGCGCTGGCCGCCGTTCCTGCGGAGGTGACCGATGCCTAGGATCATCACCGGGTTTGTGCATGGCGTCGACGCGATGAACCGCTTTATCGGGCGCATCGCCATGTACCTGATCTTTGTCCTGGTGGGCGTGCTGCTGTGGTCCTCGGTGTCCAAGGTCGCCTTTCTGCCCTCGCTCTGGACGCTGGAAACCGCACAATTCGTCATGGTCGCCTATTACATTCTGGGCGGGCCGTATTCGATCCAGCTGGGATCGAACGTGCGGATGGACCTGTTTTATGGCGGCTGGTCGGTGCGGACCAAGGCCTGGGTCGATGCCTTCACCGTCTTTTTCCTGATGTTCTACCTGGGTGTGCTTTTGTACGGCGCGCTGGGGTCCCTGGCCTATGCCTTGGGCTATTTCGGGATGCAGCCGCTGGAGTATTTCGCCGAGTTCTTCGGCGCGCTTTTCACCGGCGGCTTCGAGGCGGCGGGCGAAAAGCTGGGCTATCTCGAACGTTCATCGACCGCATGGCGGCCCTTCCTCTGGCCGGTCAAGCTGGTGCTGGCTTTCGGCATCTTCCTGATGCTGCTGCAAACCCTCGCCGAGCTGTTCCGTGACATCGGCCGCATCCGCGGGGTGGAGATCTGATGTCCTATGAAATGATCGCCATCCTCATGTTCTCGGGCATGATGCTGATGCTGCTGACCGGGCAGCGCGTGTTCGGCGCCATCGGCTTTGTCGGTGCGCTGGCCGGGCTGCTGCTCTGGGGCACGGGGGGCGTCGACGTCCCCTTTGCCGCCGCCATGAAGCTGATGAAATGGTATCCGCTGCTGACGCTGCCGATGTTCATCTTCATGGGCTACGTGTTGTCGGAATCGAAGATCGCCGACGATCTTTACCGGATGTTCCACGTCTGGATGGGGCCGGTGCGCGGCGGACTTGCCATCGGGACCATCGGGCTGATGGTGCTGATCTCCGCCATGAACGGGCTGAGTGTGGCGGGCATGGCCATCGGCGCCACCATCGCGCTGCCGGAGCTGCTGCGCCGGGGTTATGACAAGATCATGGTGACAGGGGTGATCCAGGCCGGCTCGTCCCTTGGCATCCTTGTGCCGCCCTCTGTCGTGCTGGTGCTCTATGCGATGATCGCGCGCCAGCCGGTGGGTCAGTTGTGGCTGGCAGGCGTGGTGCCCGGCCTGATGATGGCCACGATGTTCATCATCTACATCTACGTGCGCTGCCGTGCGCAGCCAGAGCTTGGCCCGCCCCTGCCCGAGGACGAGCGTAACGTCAGCCGGGCCGAGAAACTGCGCCTGCTGCGCGCGGGCATCCTGCCGCTTGTGATCTTTGCCGTGATGATGGTGCCTTTCGTCAAGGGCTGGACCTCGCTTGTCGAAAGCTCGGCCATCGGGGCCATGGCCGCCTTCGTTGCAGCAATCCTGAAGGGCCGGATGAACCGCGAGGTGTTCGAGACCTCGGTGCGCCAGACGCTGGCCATCTCCTGCATGTTCATGTGGATCATCCTGGCCGCCCTGGGCTTTGGCGCGATCTTCGACGGGCTGGGCGCGGTGCGCGCCATCGAGTCGCTGTTCACCGAACAGCTGGGCCTCAGCCCCTGGATGATCCTGATTCTGATGCAACTGTCCTTCATCATCATGGGGACGTTCCTGGACGACACTGCCATGCTGGTGATCGTCGCACCGCTTTACGTGCCGCTGGTGGGGGAACTCGGTTTCGACCTGATCTGGTACGGGGTGCTTTACACGATCACCACCCAGATCGCCTACATGACGCCGCCCTTCGGCTATAACCTCTTCCTGATGCGCGCGATGGCGCCGCCGGAAATCGGTCTCAAGGACATCTATCGTTCGATCATCCCCTTTGCGCTGGTGATGGTGCTGGCCCTGGCCTTGGTCATGGTCTTCCCGCAGATCGCGCTTTGGCTGCCCGACCTCGTTTACGGAAAATAACCCCTCAGAAGCCTCGAAAAAGAGGACAGATTTTCAACAAGGAGAACGGATATGACGACTTCGAGAAGAAAGTTTCTGAAAACTGCCGGTGTGGGCGTTGCCGCCGCACCGCTGGCCGCCCCGGCGCTGGCACAATCCACCATCACCTGGCGGATGCAGACCTACGCGGGCGCCGCGCTGGCGGAACATGTGGTGAAACCGGCCATCGACCGCTTCAACGCCATCGCCGGCGACCGGATGCAGATCGAGCTGTTCTACGCCGACCAGCTGGTGCCCACGGGCGAACTGTTCCGCGCCATGCAGCGCGGCACCATCGACGCGGTGCAGTCGGACGATGACAGCATGGCCTCGCCGACCGAGGTGACTGTCTTCGGCGGCTACTTCCCCTTCGCCTCGCGCTATTCGCTCGACGTGCCTGTCCTGTTCAACCAGTACGGCCTGAACGAGATCTGGGCCGAGGAATACGCCAAGGTCGGGGTCAAGCACATCAGCGCCGGCAGCTGGGACCCCTGCCATTTCGCCACCAAGGACCCGATCAACAGCCTCGCCGACCTGCAGGGCAAGCGGGTCTTCACCTTCCCCACCGCGGGCCGTTTCCTGAGCCAGTTCGGCGTCGTGCCCGTCACCCTGCCCTGGGAAGACATCGAGGTCGCCGTGCAGACCGGCGAGCTGGACGGGATCGCCTGGTCCGGCATCACCGAGGATTACACGGTGGGTTGGGCGGATGTGACCAACTACTTCCTCACCAACAACATTTCCGGCGCCTGGATCGGGCATTTCTTTGCCAACATGGGCCGCTGGGAAGAACTGCCCGAGGATCTGAAACTGCTGCTGGCCACCTGCATGGAACAGTCGCACTATTACCGCCAGTGGTGGTACTGGGGTGGTGAGGCGCGGCTGCGCGTCAACGGCGAAAAGATGCAGCTGACCTCGATCCCCGATGCCGAATGGGACACGGTCGAAGAGGCCGCGCGCACCTTCTGGGACGAGATCGCGGCAGAGTCCGAGACCAAGGCCAAGGTCGTGGAGATCTTCAAGCAGTACAACGCGGACATGGCCAAGGCCGGACGCCCCTACCGTTACGGCTGATCGCCGTCGTCCCCGGGGTTGTCCCGGGGACAAATCCAAAGCCCCGGCGCCGCACCTCGCGCCGGGGTCCCCTTTGAGAGACCACTGGAAGGAATGCCCGATGCCCGGCCCCATGACATTCGATGACCTCAAGGCGCAGGTCTCCTCCGGCGAGGTGGACACCGTCCTGGCCTGCATCGTGGACATGCAGGGCCGCCTGATGGGCAAGCGGTTTCACGCCGCGCATTTCGTGAACAGCGCCTGGGAGGAAACCCACTGCTGTAACTACCTGCTGGCCACCGACCTGATGATGGCCACGCCAGAGGGCTATGCCGCCACCTCTTGGGAAAAGGGCTATGGCGACTACGTGATGAAGCCGGACCTGGCCACCCTGCGCCCCATGCCCTGGCTCGAGGGCACGGTCATGGTTTTGTGCGACGTGCTGGATCACCACACCCACGAGGAAGTGCCGCATTCCCCCCGCGCCATGCTGAAAAAGATGGTCGCCCGGGCCGAGGCCAAGGGCTTTACCCCGATGATGGCGACGGAGTTGGAGTTCTTCCTCTTCGAAAAGAGTTTTGACGAGATCCGCAAATCCGGCTTTCGCGACCTGGCGACGCTGTCGGGGTACAACGAGGATTACAACATCCAGCTGACCAGCCGCGAAGAGCATGTGATGCGCCCGGTGCGCAACCACCTCTATGCGGCAGGCCTGCCGATCGAGAATTCCAAGGGCGAGGCGGAAACCGGGCAGGAAGAGCTGAACATCAAGTATGCCCCGGCGCTGGACACCGCCGAATATCACACGATCGCCAAACACGCGGTCAAGGAAATCGCCCACCAGCAGGGCCATGCCGCGAGCTTTCTGCCCAAGTGGCACCAGGACAAGGTCGGCTCGTCCAGCCATGTCCATCAATCGCTCTGGCAGGACGGCAAGCCGGTGTTTTTCGACGAGAGCGACTCGCTGGGCATGTCGGCGCTGATGAAGGCCTATGTCGCGGGACTGCTGAAATACGCGCCCGACTACATGGTTTTCCTCGCCCCTTACATCAACAGTTACAAGCGGTTCCAGGTCGGCACCTTTGCCCCGACCCGCGTGATCTGGTCCATCGACAACCGCACCGCCGGGTTCCGCCTCTGCGGCGACGGATCAAAGGCGGTGCGCATCGAATGCCGGGTCGGCGGGTCGGACATGAACCCCTACCTGGCGATGGCGGCAATGCTGGCCGCCGGCCTGAAGGGCATCGAAGAGGGTCTGGAGCTGGCCCCGGCCTTTTCCGGCGACGCCTACGCGGGCGAGGCGCCGGAGCTGCCAACCACCCTGCCCGCCGCGCGCGCGGCGCTGATGAAATCCGACCTGCTGCGCGAGGCCTTTGGCGAAGAGGTGGTCACCCACTATGCCCGCGCGGCAGAGGTGGAAATCGAGGACTTCAACCGCGTCGTGACCGACTACGAAGTCGCGCGCGGGTTCGAGCTTGCATGAGGGCCACCCGGCCCGATCCATAGAGGACAGAATGAGCAATACTTTGAAATGCATCTCCCCCATCGACGGCTCGGTCTTTGCCGAACGCCCCACGCTGTCGCTGGACGAGGCGAAAACCGCCGCCGCGAAGGGCCGTGCCGCGCAGGCCGCCTGGGCCGCCCGCCCCTTGCAGGAGCGGGTCGATCTGGTCATGGCGGGCGTCGCCGCCGTAGGCGCGATGAACGACGAGATCGTGCCGGAACTGGCGCACATGATGGGCCGCCCGGTGCGCTTTGGCGGGGAATTCGGCGGTTTCGATGAACGCGCCTCGCACATGGCGGCAATCGCGGCAGAGGCGCTGGCCCCGATTGAGGTCGGCGAGGACGAGACATTCAAACGGTACATCAAGCGCGTGCCGCTGGGGCTGGTGCTGGTGGTCGCGCCCTGGAACTATCCCTACATGACCGCCATCAACACCGTGGCCCCGGCCCTGATCGCGGGCAACACCGTGATTCTGAAACACGCCACCCAGACCCTGCTGGTGGGCGAGCGCATGGCGCGGGCCTTCCACTCGGTCGGCGTGCCCGAAGAGGTTTTCCAGAACGTCTTTCTGAGCCATGACACGACCTCTGACCTGATCGCCGCCAACGCCTTTGACTTCGTGAACTTCACCGGATCGGTGGGCGGCGGCAAGGCGATGGAACGGGCGGCGGCGGGGACCTTTACCGGCATCGGGCTGGAACTGGGCGGCAAGGACCCGGGCTATGTCATGGAGGATGCGGATGTCGATGCCGCCGTCGATACGCTGATCGACGGGGCGATGTTCAATTCCGGCCAGTGCTGCTGCGGGATCGAACGGATCTACGTTCATGAATCGCTTTTCGACAGCTTCCTTGAAAAGGCGCTGGCGGTTGTCCGGGGCTACAAGATGGGCAACCCGCTGGACCAGGACACCACAATCGGCCCGATGGCAAACGTCCGGTTCGCGCAAGAGGTCCGCGCCCAGATCAAGGAAGCCGTCGAGGCCGGCGCCACCGCCCATATCGACACTTTCCCCGAGGATGACGGCGGCACCTACCTGACGCCGCAGATCCTGACCGACGTGACCCATGACATGCGCGTCATGCGCGATGAAAGCTTTGGCCCCGTGGTCGGCATCATGAAGGTCAAGGGTGACGAAGAGGCCATCGCGCTGATGAACGACAGCGATTTCGGCCTGACCGCCTCGCTCTGGACACAGGACGTTGCGCGCGCCGAACGGGTCGGCGACCGGATCGAGACAGGCACCGTCTTCATGAACCGGGCCGATTACCTT
This sequence comes from Mameliella sp. CS4, assembly GCF_019392335.1. GTDB lineage: Bacteria > Pseudomonadota > Alphaproteobacteria > Rhodobacterales > Rhodobacteraceae > Antarctobacter. The sequence goes on along the minus strand of NZ_JAHXRQ010000008.1, from coordinate 144,476 downwards.
GACCCCGGCCTGTGCTGGACCGGCTGCAAGCAGACCGGACGCGGCGGCGGCCTGTCCGTCATCGGCTATCACAACCTCACACGCCCCAAATCCTATCACTTGAAGAAGGTGACGAAATGAGCCTGACCGGAAACTGGTCCTACCCCACCGCCATCAAGTTCGGCGCGGGCCGTATCTCTGAACTGCCGGGCGCCTGCGCGCAGGCGGGTATCTCTCGCCCGCTGCTGGTCACGGATCGCGGACTGGCCGACCTGCCGATCACCGCCCAGACGCTGGACGTTCTGGACAAGGCCGGGCTTGGCCGCGCGCTGTTCGCCGATGTGGACCCGAACCCCAACGAAAAGAACCTCGCCGCCGGGGTGAAGGCCTATAACGACGGCGGCCATGACGGCGTGATCGCCTTTGGCGGCGGCTCTGGCCTGGACCTGGGCAAGATGGTCGCCTTCATGGCCGGTCAGACGCGCCCGGTCTGGGATTTCGAGGATATCGGCGACTGGTGGACCCGTGCCGATGCGGATGTGATCGCCCCCATCGTCGCCGTGCCGACCACCGCCGGAACGGGGTCCGAGGTGGGGCGCGCCAGCGTCATCACCAATTCCGAGACGCATGAGAAGAAGATCATCTTTCACCCCAAGGTGCTGCCCGAGGTCGTCATCTGCGACCCGGAACTGACCGTCGGCATGCCGGGCTTCATCACCGCGGGCACCGGACTTGATGCCTTTGCCCATTGTGTCGAGGCCTACAGCAGCCCGCACTACCACCCGATGAGCCAGGGTATCGCGCTGGAAGGCATGCGACTGGTCAAGGAATACCTACCCCGTGCCTTCGCCAACGGCCAGGACATCGAGGCCCGCGCCCAGATGATGAGCGCGGCCATGATGGGCGCCACTGCCTTTCAAAAGGGACTGGGCGCCATCCACGCCATGAGCCACCCCATCGGCGCGCATTTCAACACCCACCACGGCACGACCAACGCGGTTTGCATGCCGACGGTGCTGGCGTTCAACGCCGATGCCATCCGCGACCGATTTGACACGGCATCAGCCTATCTCGGCATCGACGGCGGCTTTGACGGGTTCCGCGCCTTCGTGCAGGATCTCAACGACAGCCTGAACATCCCGCGCACCCTGTCCGATCTCGGCGTGACCGAAGAAGCGATCCCGACGCTGGTCAAGGGCGCGATCATCGACCCGTCCTGCGGCGGAAACCCGATCGAACTGACCGAGCAGAACCTGACAGCGCTGTTCAAGGCGGCGCTCTGATCCCTGCACCCGGCGGAGCTTCCGCCGGGGCAACCTTCTGGAATCGCACTGATTTCATGTAAACGTCAAACAAGAGGCCCATAAGGCCCAAATCGCGTCCCGGTTCCCTCCTGCCCTTTCCCGGCAGGCCCCGGGACAGAACCACGACCCGACAGAGGAGAGACCCATGTCCAGAACCATCCTATTGACCACCACCCTGATCGCGGGGATGGCCACCACGGCCTCCGCCGACACGCTGCGCCTGCTGACCTGGGGCGGCTACGCCCCCGACGAGGTCATCGAGCTGTTCGAGCAGAAGACCGGTCACACCGTCGAGGTGACCAAGTCCAACAACGAGGAAATGATCGCCAAGCTGCGCGCCACCGGCGGCGGCGGGTTCGACCTGGTCCAGCCCAGCCAGGACCGCGTCATGGGTCCGCAGATGGAATTCGGCATCTACAAGCCTATCGACATGTCCAAAATCGACGAGTCGCTGTTCATCCCCTCGATGCTGATGGCCACGATGGCCAACACCACCGTGAACGACGAAGTCTATGGCGTGCCGCACGTCTGGGGCACCTCCGGCCTGGTGCTGAACACCGCCGAGGCGGGTGACACGGTCAAAGACTACACCGACCTCTGCGATCCGGCCGTCGCAGGCAAGGTGACTTACCGCCTGAAGCGCCCGACGCTGATCGGCTTTGCCTTCGCGATGGGTGAAGATCCCTTTGCTGCCTACGGCGACGAGGAAAAATACAAGGAGATCATGGGCAAGGTCGAAGCCAAGCTGGCCGAGTGCAAACCCAACGTCAAAACCTACTGGGGTGGCGGCGACGAGCTGATGAACCTTGTCCGTTCGGGCGAAGTCACCGCCTCGATGGCCTGGGACACCGGCGGCTGGAAGCTGAACGACGACAACGCCGACATCACCTTTGTCGCCCCGGCCTCGGGCGCTCTGGGTTGGATCGACACCTTTGTCCTGCCCGCCAAGGGCCAGGCCGACGATGTCGCCTATGAGTGGATCAACTTTGTCATGCAGCCGGAAATCGCGGCCATGATCACCGCGGCAGCCGGCAACTTCACCGCCTCCGCCGGAGCGGACGAATACGTCGAGGACGGGCTGAAGGCCAAGTACCAGAACAGCTTCCCGCAGGAGGCCATCGACAACATCAAGTGGTATCCGCCGGTTCCCGCCGGTCTGGAAGCCATCGAAGGCGAGGTCCTGGACCGCGTCCAGGCCGCCAACTGATCTGACACGGGCGGCACCCGGTGTTCCGGGTGCCGCCACATTGAACGGACGTCCCGAATGACCCCTGATCTCGAATGCACCGACCTCGTCAAACGGTTCGGTGAGACAACCGCCGTCGACAACGTGTCCTTTTCCGTGCCGCCGGGCAGTTTCTTTTCGATTCTGGGGCCCTCGGGTTGCGGCAAGACGACGATCATGCGGATGATTGCGGGGTTTCTCGATCCGACCTCCGGGGATATCCGGATCAAGGGCGGATCCGTCCTGGACACACCGCCGAACAAGCGCCCGGTGAACATGGTGTTCCAGCATCTGGCCCTGTTTCCCATGATGACCATTGCGGAAAACATCGGCTACGGGCTGCGGCGGCAGAAGATGCCCAAGGACCAGATCGCCCGCAAGGTTGACGAGGCGTTGGACCGCATCGGCCTGCCCGGGATCGGCGGGCGCAAGGTCGATGAGCTGTCGGGTGGTCAGAAACAGCGCGTCGCCATCGCCCGCTGCATGGTTCTGGAACCGGACGTTCTGCTGCTGGACGAGCCTTTGGGCGCGCTGGACCTGAAGCTGCGCGAACACATGAAGGTGGAACTCAAGGCGCTGCAGGCGGCCTTTGACACCACATTTGTCTACATCACCCACGACCAGTCCGAGGCGCTGGTGATGTCCGACCAGATCGCCGTCATGAATGCCGGACGGTTCGAGCAGGTCGGCACCGGGCAGGATTTGTATTATCGCCCCGAAACGCCTTTTGTCGCCGGGTTCATCGGCGAGGCGAACCGCTGGAAAGGCCGCATCGACCGCGTCGAGGGCAAGGCCCTGCAGATGCGCACCGACAGCGGGCTGGCCATGCAGGCGACTGCCGCAGGGCCGATGACCACAGGCGATACGGCAGAGATCTTTGTCCGCCCGGAATCCATCCGCCTTGCCGCCAGCGCCGAGGCGCTGAGCGGGTTCGACAACCAGCTGCAAGGGAAGGTGACAAGCATCCTGTTCAACGGCGCCGCCTCGCGCGTTCTGGTCCAGGATGATGCGGGCGAAACGCTGGAGGTCACCTTGCCCCAGTCCGGGGAATTTGACGCGCTGAAACGGGGCGATGCGGTGCACATCGGCTGGGGCGCGGCGCAGGCGACCTGTTTCAAGGGGGCAATCTGATGCGCAGCCATGCCCGCATCGGATTCATCCTGTTGCTGACACCGCTGGTCCTGTGGCTGGGCCTGCTGATCGTCATTCCGCATATCGACATGTTCCTCATCTCGATCCGCGAACGCATCAGCTTTGGCGTCTACGAGACCAGCCTGGCGCAATACGAAAAGGCGCTGACAGAGCCGCTTTATCTGCGGACGTTCTGGCGCACGGCGGTGATGTCGGTGCTGGCCACGGCCATCACGCTGGTGATCGCCTTTCCGGTTTCCTACTACATCGCCAAGATGGCCAAGGGCCGCCTGCAGCAGGTGCTGTTTATGCTGTGCCTCATTCCCTTCTACGTTTCGGAACTGGTGCGCACATTCGGCTGGATGATCCTGCTGCGCGAAACCGGGCTGGTGTCGACCCTGCTGCAATGGGCGGGCCTGGCCGATCAGCCGGTCGAGATGCTGTACACCGATGCCACCATGATGGTCGGCCTTGTCTATACCTCGATGCTGTTCATGGTGGTGCCGCTGGTCACGACGCTGGAAAGCCTAGACGACAGCGTGATCGAGGCGGGCTATGACCTTGGCGGCAACGGGGTGTCGGTGCTGCGGGAAATCATCATCCCCCATGCCATGCCCGGGATCGTGTCGGGCTGCATCGTGGTCTTCATGCTGTCGCTGGGCAATTACCTGACCCCGACCATGCTGGGCGGCAAGGACAGCCTGTGGTTCACCGAGATGATCTACAACCAGTTCATCGTCCGCTCCAACTGGGAGCTGGGCGCCGCCTTCGGCTTCATGCTGCTGGTGCTCTCCTCGGTGATCGTCTGGGGGATGCTGCGCCTGACGGGGCGCACCCTGCAGGAAACGATGGGATAAGCCGATGATCCCCACCATTCCCCAATCCCGCAGCTTTCGCCTGATCTACGGCAGCTACGTGCTGCTGTTCTTCCTCTACCTCGCCTTGCCTCTGACCGTGGTCGCGGTCTTTGCCTTCAACGACAGCCAGTTCCCCTCTCTTCCCTGGGAGGGGTTCACCTGGAACTGGTTCTTTGGCGAGGACCGCCCGCAGATCGGAGTGTTCCACGAACGCGGCATCCTGCGGGCCGTGGGCACCTCGGCCTTTGTCGCCGCCTGCGTCGCGGTGCTGTCGGTCTGCGTCGGGACCACAAATGCCTTTTTGTTCAACCGCTACGACTTTCGGGGCAAGGGGCTGCTTTACGTTCTGATGCTGTTGCCGCTGGTCATTCCCGGCATCGTGCTGGGCATCTCCATCCTCGTCTTTTCGTCGACCCTGGCGAACGGCATCTGGGACCTTGCCCAGATGGATATCCAGGCACTGCGTCCCGGCTTGCTGCTGGTCATCCTGGGGCAGTTCAGCTTTATCACCACGATCGCCACGCTGGTCATCACCGCGCGGTTGCAGAAGTTCGACCGCACGCTGGAAGAGGCGGCGCTGAACCTGGGCGCGACGCGGCTGACGGCGGTGCGCACGATCACCATTCCCTTCCTGATGCCGGCGATGATCGGCGCGGTGGTCGTGGCCTTCCTGATGAGCTTCGAGAACTTCAACACCACGCTGATGCTGGTCGGCTCTGACGCGCCGCTGACCATCGCCATGTTCGACCGACTGAAAGAGGGGTCTACGCCGCTGTTGAACGCGGTGTCCCTGCTGCTGATGCTGGGGTCGTCGCTGCTGGCGCTGGTGGTGATCCTGTTCCAGCGCCGCTGAGCGCAGGTTACGTCACGGCAGGCAGGCAGACACGGCGGCCGCTGGTCGTGGTCTCGACCGTGATCGGCATGCCGTAGACCGTACTCAGGCGCGGGCCGTCCAGGATTTCCGAGGCCGCGCCCTGGGCCAGGATGCCGCCCCGGTGCATCAGAACCACACGCGCATCCAGCGCAAAGGCCTGGTCGGGATCATGGGTCGACAGGACGACGCTGCGCCCGTCGTCCAGCGCGCCGGAAACCAGCGCGGCGATCCGCGACAGGACCTGCGCCTGGTTGCCGAAATCCAGGCTGGCGGTCGGCTCGTCCATGACAATCAGCGGCGCCTCCTGCGCCAGGGCGCGGGCGATCAGGACCAACTGGCGCTGACCGCCGGAAAGCTGCGCATAGTTGTGCCCGGCAAGGTCCGCGATCCCCAGGTGATCCATCGCATCCAGCGCCGTGGCCCGGTCGGTCCGGCCCGGCTGCCCAAACGCCCCCAGCCGCGCGGTGCGCCCCATCAGGACAACCTCCAACGCCTCAAAGGGAAAAGGCGGCGCATGGGCCTGCGGGACATAGGCGATCCGGCGCGCGATCTCGGCCCGGGTCAGGGCGGTGACGGGCCGCCCCCCCAGCAACACGTCACCCGCAAGCGCCGGCAGCAGCCCCATCAGGGTGCGGAACAGAGTGGTCTTGCCACAGCCATTTGGCCCCAGCAGGCACAGCACCTCGCCCGGCGCCACCCGCAGCGACAGGCCACTGCCAACACGGGTCTTGCCGTGGCCGATGGACAGGGCGCGGGCCTCCAGCATCAGGACCAGCCCCGGCGCCCGCGCGCCAGCAGGACCACGAAAAAGGGCGCGCCAATTACCGCCGTCAGGATGCCCAGCGGCACCTCGACCGGGGCGATGGACCGCGCCAGCGTGTCCACCGCCAGCAGGTAGCCCGCCCCGATCAGGGCCGAGACCGGCAACAAGCGCCCGAACCCCGGCCCGACCAGCATCCGCGCCACATGCGGGATCACCAGCCCGACCCAGCCGACGACACCAGCCAGCGCGGTCACACTGGCCGTGACCAGCGTCGCAGAGGCGATCACCAGGAACCGGGTGTGCCCGGCCTCGACGCCCAGCGCGCGGGCCTCTTCGTCGCCCATCGACAACACGTTGATCCGCCAGCGCAGCAGCGTCAGCGGCACAAGCCCGACCAGCACGGCGGGCAAGGCCGGCAGGATGTCGGCAGAGGTGACAGAGGCCAGCGACCCCAGCAGCCAAAAGGTGATCGCCGGCAGTTGGTCATAGGGATCGGCCAGCACCTTGAGCAGAGAGGTCGCGGCCCCGGCCAACGCCCCGATCACCACCCCCACTAGAACCAATGTCAGGGTTCGGTCGGCGCCGCGCACGGCGGTCGCCACCAGCGTCACCACACCCACGGCAACCATGCCGGCGACAAAGGCAGAGGCCTGAATTGCCGCCACCGGCAGGGACAGAAAGATCCCCGCCACGGCCCCCAGTCCCGCGCCCGCCGACACGCCCAGGATGTCCGGAGAGACCAGCGGATTGCGAAACAGCGCCTGGTAGCTGGCCCCTGCGGCGGCCAGCGCCGCGCCGACCAGCAAGGCGGCGGCGACGCGCGGCAGGCGGATATTCCAGATCACGATCCGGGCCTGCGGATCGCCCTGCCCGACAAGGGTCCGCAAAACCTCGCCCGGCGACAGGCCGAACGGCCCCACCATCACGGCCCCAAAGGCCATGAGCACCAGCACAAGCGCCAGCAGCAGGGGCAGCGCGGGCCGGCTCACTCTGGCGGGCGTCCTTCGGCCCACTCCAGCAGACGATCAAGCGCGTCCTCGGACAGGTCGACGTGATACCATTGCGCGTAGAATTCCCGCGCCTCCTTGCGCAACTCTCCCGGCCAGCGGTCGGGATACATCAGCCCCGCCATCCAGGTGAGTCCCATCATCCGGTTCAGCGAAGGCGGGCGGTCGATCCAGCCAAAGGGCGCCGTGGGCGACAGGTAGACACGCCGTTTCTGAACGGCGTCGACACCCTGCCACAGGGGATCCTCCCAGACCCGGTCAAAGAAGGTCCGGTCCCAGGTCACGACCAGATCGGGATTGGCGACGATGACCTGTTCCATCGAGGCCCTGACCAGCCCGAGCGTCGCACCACCGTCATCGGCCACGTTGCGTCCGCCCGCGCGCTCGATGATCTCGGTGTTGATCGAGCCTTTCATGCCGGTTTCCAGCCCATCCGGCCCGCGCGCCAGGTAAACGCGGGGGCGGGCCTCCTCGGGGATTTCGCTCAGCAGCGCGTCGATGCTGGCAAAGCGCGCCTCGGCATCCGCCGCCAGCGCCTCGCCACGGTCCGGAACACCCAACGCCTCGCCCAACAGGCGCAGGGCCTGGGGGGTGTTTTCGAACCGGCCATCGATCAACAGGTAGGGAATGCCGGTTTGCGCCTGCACCCGATCCGCCAGGTCGATATAGGTGTCCCGGACAGAGCCGAAATCGACGATCAGGTCGGGCTTGATCTGCAGCACCCGTTCCAGGTTGGCCTCACCGCCGCGCCCGGTCAGACGGCCGGTTTCAGGCAGGTCGCGGAAGGGTTCGGCGATATAGGCCCGTTCCTCGGCGCGCAGCGCCCGGGGCCAGCCGGTCAGGGCCTCGGGCTTCAGCACGTAAACCAGGACAGAGGCGGGCGGCCCGGCGGCAAAAACGGTGGTCACCTCGTCGGGCACCTCGACGACGCGGCCCGCGCTGTCGGTGATTGTAAGTGCGCCCAGAGGCGTGGCCAGCAGCGCGAGGAACAGGAACAGAAATCGCAAAGTGCCCTCCTTCGAAAAGCGAAATCGTCAACTCTCGCCCGGCTTCGGCGGCGCCTTGGGCGTAAACAGGCAACGGTCCGGCTTGAGGTCGATCAGCGGGGTGCCGTCGACACAATCCAGTCCGCGCACAATGAGGTCCGCCCCCTCGATCCGCAACAGTTTTACCAGTGACGTGCCGATGGGGTTGGGCCGCCCCGGAGAGCGCAGGGCAAAGGTGCCAAAGATCCGTCCGTCATTCTTTGGGCTCTGGGTCAGCAGGTCCCGCCGCGCCAGCCCCAGCCAGTAGAGGACCTCGATACTGTCATACGCCCCCAACCCTGCCAGCGCCGGTTGCCATTCCGGGTTCAGGCGGATGCGGCATTCCGGCCCGTCCAGCCGCCCTTGTCGCGGGCAGGTATCCCGGTTGTGCCAAGGTGTGCGGACGGTGCCGATGAAGCGCAACGCCGCGTCCCCGGCCGGGCCGAGGTCAAGCGCGCGTTCCCCTGCGCGGAGGCTGGTGCCCGTCATGCCGCGCCCCTTTTGTCGGCACGACTGTCCGTCAGATCAAGCCTGCCCACGTCGGGCGCGGCATTGGTCATATCTGCGCGGCGGCCCGGACAACCACCTCGTCCAGCCCGTCACCGCCCTGCGCGACATGGCTGCGCAACTGCTCGCGCATGCGCGGCTCCCAGAAATCCGAGATATGCGCCGCGACGCGCGCGGGGGCGTCCTCGTTCGGCTGGGTCTTGAAAAACGTGGCGATCTGGTTCGCCATGCGGATCATCTTGTCAGGCGACATGCGGAGCCTCCTCGGTGATGCGGTACGGGTGGGAATAGATGTCGAAACCGCCGCCCCGGGCAAAGGCGGCCAGGGTGATCCCGGCCTCCTGCGCCAGGCGGACAGCGGCGCCGGTGGGGGCGGACACGGCAACAAGGACCGGAATTCCGGCCAGCGCGCATTTCTGGACCAGTTCAATCGACAGGCGCGAGGTCATGACGGCGGCGCCCTGCGAGGCATCGCCCCCCTCATGCGCCAGCGCGCCGATGAGCTTGTCCAGCGCGTTGTGCCGCCCCACGTCCTCGCGCGCCATGTAGACGCTGCGCCCAGAGGTCATGAAGCCCGCCGCATGGGTGGCGCGGGTCATGTCATGCAGGCGCTGATGACGGCGCAACGCATCGGTCGCGCGGGCAACCTCGGCCACCGTCAACCGCAGGTCAGAGGTCACGTGCGGGACATGACGCACCGCCTGCTCCAGGCTGTCGATCCCGCAAAGGCCGCAGCCCACCGGCCCCGCCATGAAGCGCCGTCGCTCGGACAGGGCGCGGGCGCACCCGTCCTCCAGCAGAAAGCGTGCCTCGATGCCCTGCGCGTGTTCGACGATTTCAAAATCGTCGACCTGCGAGGGGTCACTGACGATGCCCTCTGTCAGGGCAAAGCCGAGGGCGAAATCCGCCAGGTCGGAGGGGCTGGCCATCATGACCGCCTGTGTGGTGCCGTTGAAGACCAGCGCCACCGGCACCTCCTCGGGCAGTGTGCGGTGGATCGCCAGCGTGCTCTCGGACTGGTGCGACCGGCCCGAGGCGCTGACGGTTGCAGAGCGCGCGCTCATTCCGCTGCCGGAAGGATACGGCGCGACCGTTCGGCCTGGGCGGCGTAGTCCTCTTGCCAATCGGTCGGCCCGTTCGAGGGCGCGACCTGCACCGCCGTCACCTTGTATTCCGGGCAGTTCGTGGCCCAGTCAGAATAGTCCGTGGTGATGACGTTGGCCTGCGTGTCCGGGTGGTGGAAGGTGGTATAGACCACGCCGGGGCTGACCCGGTCGGTCACTGTGGCCTTCAGCGTCGTTTCCCCCGAGCGCGAGGCCAGCCGCACCCAGTCGCCATCGTTGAGGCCACGGTTCTCGGCGTCATGCGGGTGGATTTCCAGCACGTCGGCCTCGTGCCAGACCACGTTTTCCGTGCGCCGGGTCTGCGCGCCGACGTTATACTGGGACAGGATGCGCCCGGTGGTCAGCAAGAGCGGGAAACGCGGGCCGGTCTTTTCATCGGTGGCAACGTATTCGGTGACGATGAACCGCCCCTTGCCGCGCACAAACTCATCGACATGCATCAGCGGCGTGCCTTCGGGATGCGCCTCGTTGCAGGGCCATTGCACCGACCCTTTTTCCTCCAGCAGGGCATAGTCCACCCCGGCGAAAGAGGGCGTCGTGGCGGCGATTTCCTCCATGATCTGGCTGGGATGCGTATAGGACCAGCCCGCCCCCATCGCATTTGCCAGCAGCTGCGTCACCTCCCAGTCGGCATAGCCGTTCTTGGGCGCCATGACGCGGCGCACGCGGTTGATGCGGCGTTCGGCATTGGTAAAGGTGCCGTCCTTTTCCAGGAAGGTCGACCCCGGCAGGAAGACATGCGCGTAGTTGGCCGTCTCGTTCAGGAAGAGGTCATGCACGATGACGCATTCCATCGCCGCAAGCCCCGCCGCGACATGTTTGGTGTCCGGGTCCGATTGCAGGATATCCTCGCCCTGGCAGTACAGCCCCTTGAAGGTGCCCTCGACCGCCGCGTCCAGCATGTTGGGAATACGCAGGCCGGGTTCCGGGTCGATCTCGACACCCCAGGTGGTCTCGAACACTTCACGCACTTCGGGCAGTTTCACATGGCGATACCCCGGCAGTTCATGCGGGAAGCTGCCCATGTCGCAGGAGCCCTGCACATTGTTCTGGCCGCGCAGCGGGTTCACACCCACGCCGGGCCGCCCGACATTGCCGGTCAGCATGGCGAGGTTGGCAATGCCCATGACGGTGGTCGACCCCTGGCTGTGCTCGGTCACGCCGAGGCCGTAGTAGATCGCGCCATTGCCACCCCGGGCAAAGGTCCGCGCGGCGGCCCGCAGGTCCTGCGCTTTGACGCCGGTCAGCAGGGCCGTCGCCTCGGGCGAGTGACGCGGTTCGCTGACGAATTCGGCGTAGACTTGGAATTCGTCCCAGTCGCAGCGGGTGCGAATGAACGCTTCATCCATCAGCCCCTCGGTCACGATCACATGCGCCAGCGCCGTGACCACGGCAACGTTGGTACCGGGTTTCAGCGCCAGGTGATGCGCCGCCTCGATATGGGCGGATTTCACCAGGTCGATCCGGCGCGGGTCGATGACGATCAGCTTGGCCCCTGCCCGCAGGCGTTTCTTGAGCCGTGAGGCAAAGACCGGGTGGCCGTCAGTGGGGTTGGCCCCGATCACGATGACCACGTCTGTCTGTTCGACACTGTCGAAATCCTGCGTGCCGGCGCTGGTGCCGAAGGTCTGGCGAAGGCCATAGCCGGTGGGCGAATGGCAGACGCGGGCGCAGGTGTCGGTGTTGTTGTTGCCAAAGACCGCGCGGGTCAGCTTCTGCACCAGGTAGGTTTCCTCGTTGGTGCAGCGGCTGGAGGTGATGACACCGATGCTTTTCTTGCCATGCTTTTCCTGAAGGCCGCGCATGCGGCCAGCGGCAAAGCTCAGCGCCTCATCCCAGCTGACCTCGCGCCAGGGCTCGTCGATCGTGTCGCGGATCATCGGGTTCAGGATGCGGTCCTTGTGGTTGGCATAGCCATAGGCAAAGCGGCCCTTGACGCAGCTATGCCCCCGGTTCGCCTTGCCGTGCTTGTAGGGCACCATCCGCACCAGTTCGTCGCCCTGCATTTCCGCCTTGAAGGAACAACCGACACCGCAATAGGCGCAGGTGGTCACGACGGACCGATCCGGCGTGCCCATCTCGATCACGGATTTTTCCTGCAGGGTCGCGGTGGGGCAGGCCTGCACGCAGGCGCCGCAACTGACACAGTCCGACGCCAGGAAATCGTCCCCGACGCCACCCGCAGACACCCGGCTGTCGAACCCGCGCCCCGAGATCGTCAGCGCAAAGGTGCCCTGCACCTCTTCGCAGGCGCGAACGCAGCGGTTGCAGACGATACACTTGGAGGGGTCGTAGGTAAAATAGGGGTTGCTGTCGTCCTTGGGCAGCCATTCCGGGTTGGCCTCACCGCTGGTGTTGCGGGCCTCGAAATGATTGGCAAACCCGCCCTGTTCGGGCGCCTTGTACCGCACGTCGCGCAGGCCGACGGCCCCGGCCATGTCCTGCAGCTCGCAATCGCCGTTGGCCGCGCAGGTCAGGCAATCCAGCGGGTGATCAGAGATATAGAGCTCCATAACGCCCTTGCGGATCTTGCGGACCTTGGCCGAGGTCGTGTCCACGACCATACCCGCCGCCACCGGCGTCGTGCAGGAGGCCGGCGTACCGCGACGGCCCTCGATCTCGACCGCGCAAAGGCGACAGGACCCGAAAGCCTCCAGGTTGTCCGAGGCGCAGAGCTTGGGCACCGAGATGCCGATCTCGGCGGCGGCGCGCATGACGCTGGTGCCCTCGGGGACGGTGACCTCGAATCCGTCGATGGTCAGGGTGACGGGCGCGCCCTGGCGGGCCGGGGTGCCCATGTCACGGTCGTCGGTCGGCAGGATAAAGTCCTTCATTCGGCGGCCTCCTTCTGGCGGGCGAAATCATCGGGGAAATGGGTAACGGCGGACATGACGGGGAAGGGCGTAAAGCCCCCCAGCGCGCAAAGCGATCCATCCGTCATCGTCTCGCAAAGGTCGGTCAGCAGGGGCAGCGCGGCGGCGTCGCCCTCGGCGATCCGGTCCAGCGTTTCGACGCCCCGCACGGCGCCGATCCGGCAAGGGGTACACTTGCCGCAGCTTTCCACGGCGCAGAATTCCATCGCAAAGCGCGCCATGCCCAGCATGTCGGTCCGGTCATCGAAGACGGTCAGGCCCGCGTGGCCGATCAGCCCGCCCGCCTGGTCGAACTCCTCGTATCCCAGGGGCGTGTCGAATTTCGACACCGGCATATACGCGCCCAAGGGGCCTCCCACCTGCACCGCCTTGACCGGGCGGCCTGAGGCCGTGCCGCCGCCGAGGTCGTTGACCACCTCGCCCAGCGAGATCCCAAAGGCGGTTTCGAACAGCCCGCCGCGCGCGACATTGCCCGCGATCTGCAGGGTCACGGTCCCGCGCGACCGGCCAAGGCCGAAGTCGGCGTAGTGTTTGGCCCCCTTCTCGAAGATCACCGGCACGGTCGCCAGGCTGATGACATTGTTCACCACCGTCGGGCGGCCAAGAAAGCCCTCCAGCGCCGGAAGCGGCGGCTTGGCCCGCACCACGCCACGCTTGCCTTCGAGCGAGTTGAGCAAGGACGTTTCCTCGCCGCAGACATAGGCGCCCGCGCCCTTGCGGATCTCCATGTCGAAAGCCCGGCCAGAGCCCAGCACGTCATTGCCCAGAACGCCCGCGGCGCGGGCCAGTTCCACCGCGCGGGTCATGACGGCGATAGCGTCCGGGTATTCGGAGCGGAGGTAGACATAGCCCTTGGTCGCGCCAACCCCCAGCCCGGCAATGGCCATGCCCTCGATCAGGGTAAAGGGGTCGCCCTCCATCACCATGCGGTCGGCAAAGGTGCCGCTGTCGCCCTCGTCGGCGTTGCAGACGATGTATTTCTGCGGCGCTTCGGCGTCATGCACCGTCTGCCACTTGATGCCCGTGGGAAAGCCGGCCCCGCCGCGACCGCGCAGGCCCGAGGTCTTCACCTCGTCGACGATCTGCTGGGCCGACAGGTCGAGCGCAACGCGCAGGCCCTTCAGCCCGCCATGCGCCTCGTAGTCGTCCAGCGACAGGGGATCGATCACGCCGACGCGGGCAAAGGTCAGGCGGGTCTGGCGCTTCATCCAGTCCAGCTCCTCGACCGGGCCAAGCGCCTTGGCGCTGGTGCCGTCAAGGATCGCAGCCGCATCGGAGGGTTCCGCCATGCCGAACCCGTGGCGCACCCCGTCGATGTCAACCTCGACCAGGGGTTCCAGCCAGATCATCCCACGTGTGCCGGTGCGGATGATCTCCGCATCAGGTGCTGCCGCGCGCAGGGCGGCAGCCACATCCTCGGCTCCCAGCGCCTTGGCGGCGCTGTCCATCGGAACGTAGATCTTCATGCGCCTGCCTCCGCCAGCAGTGTGTCCAGCCTGGCCGCATCGACGCGGCCCACCACGCGGTCATCCACCATCGCCGCCGGGGCACAGGCGCACAGACCCAGGCAATAGACAGGCTCGATCGTGACCGCCCCGTTGGGTGTCGTCCCGTGCCAGTCCAAACCCAGTTTCGACAGCAGGCCCTCGGCCAGTTCACTGCCGCCGACGGACTGGCAGGCCTCGGCGCGGCAAATCTTCAGCACATGGCGGCCTGCGGGCGCCTCGCGGAAGTCATGGTAAAAGCTGATGACCCCGTGCAGCTCCGCCCGGGTGATGTTCAGCGCCTCGCAGATCGGTGCGTGGGCCCCGGCCGGAATATGGCCGAAACTGTCCTGAATGGCATGCAGCAACGGCAGCAGCGGCCCTTCGAGGGACTGGTGCGCGGCGATGATGGTTTGCAGCTCGGCGGCGTCGAAATCGGCGCTGGCAGGCATGTCGTGGTCCTCCTGAATTGGCGCCAACTGGCACGTTCGGAGGGGGTCGCTTCAATAACGCTGTTCCGTCAGTCGATAGGAATTTTCTATCAAACCGGCGGCATCTTACGCGCTTCTTTCAATAATGCCTGCAGAACCGGCGTGCGCGGATCCCTGTGGGGCAGGATCAAACCGACCTTGTGGTAGCGTCCGGCGCCTTGCAGTGGGACCAGTGCAATGTCCTTCCCCGCTGCCAGGAATCGCGCCAGATCCCCCGGCAGAACCGTTATGCAATGCCCCTCGATCACGCTGGCCACCAACGCGATGACCGAATTCGTTTCGATGCAGGCGCTGGGCCTGACACCGTTCTTGATGAAGAGGCGGTTGATGATCCGCCGGTTCTGCATGTCGGGCGTCAGAAGGGCCAGTTGCACATCGCTCAGGGCAGACCATTCGACGCTGTCCTGCCCGGCGAATTGAGACGATTTCGCGCAAACAAGCACGTAGCTTTCTTCGTACAATTCGGCGGTATCGACCCGGCCCAGGGGTTCGTTGTCGAGATAGGAAATCCCGGCGTCCGCCTCGAAATCATCCAGCAATTGCAGGATCTCGCGTGAATTGCGCGACAGGATCCGGAACCTGACATTCGGGTGCTTGGCGGCGAAAACCGTGCAGAGGTGCCCGGCCCAGGACTGGGCCGTGGGGATCACGGCAAGTCGAACCTCGCCCGCCAGACCTTTTCGGCTCATCCGCATCTCGTCACGCAACTGGCGGGCATCACCGGTGATCCGCTTGGCCCATGTCAGTGCGGTCTGTCCTTCCGGGGTCAGCCCCCCGAATCGCGACCCGCGATACACCAACTGAACGCCAAGCTGCTCTTCGAGCTGCTTGATCCCCGCCGACAAGGTCGGTTGGGCGATATTCATACCCTCTGCGGCCCGCCCGAAATGGCCCTCACGGGCCAATGCGATGAACATTTCCAACTTGTCGAGCATGATATCACTTTCCTATCGAAACCAACCTGTTCGATCCCGAATTTCGATGGAAATGTCCAGAGGCGCGGCCTTGCCTATGTCGCCGACCCACCGTCCCCGGCCTTGGCGCTTTCGATAAGGACGCGGGCCATCTTTTCGGCCGTGCGGGCCGCCTCGGGCATGTTCCGAACATGCGCCGTGGCAATGGCCCCCTCTTTGAGCAGTGCCAGTTGCTCGGCCAGTTTTTCCGGCTCGGGAAGCTCCGCTTGGCGGCACAGCTCTGCAAGATAGTCTACGATCCGGCGTTTGTGTTCGGCAGCCAGCCGGTGCGCCGGATGGGCCTGGTCCCCGAACTCACCCGCAGCATTGATAAAGGCGCATCCGGAAAAACCCAGCCCCTTGAACGCCTTTCCCAGAAACCAAGTTTCAAGCGCAGAGAACATCGACAAGAGCCGCTCTTCGGGATCGGCTGACGCCTTTTCCATCTCAGCCATAAGCCAGTTGCGAAACCGTTCGTCGCGCAACTGCAAGGCGGCGAGGATCAATTCGTCTTTCGACCGGAAGTGCTTGTAGAGGGTCATCTTCGCCACGCCCGATTCGGCCAGGATGCGGTCGATGCCGGTCGCGTTGAAGCCGTGGATGTAGAAAAGTTTCAGGGCAGTTTCGACAAGGTCGTCACGACGCGACTTCAAAACGTTCCCTCCTGTTATCAGACAGTTCTGTATACTTATCCCGCTTTTTTGGCGATCTTTCAACGTGAAAGATAAACTCCACCGGTTCACAGCTCGGTGATAGGGGTTTGACAAATATACAGACCTGTCTGTTTTATAAGGGGCGCCACAAAGCGCGAACACATGAACCACACCAAGAGAGATCCCATGACACGTATCCCCCTTCCGGCCACCATCGACGACGCCCCCATCGCCTCGCGCCCGCTGCTCGAGGCGGTCAAGGCTTCGCTCGGCTCCGCGCCCAACCTGTTTCGCCTCACGGCCAACAGCCCCGCCGCGCTCGGCGGCTACCTGGAACTGAACGGCGCCCTGTCGAAAGGCGACCTGCCCGCCGCAACGCGCGAACGTATCGCCCTGGCCGTCGCGCAGGTGAATGGCTGCGACTATTGCCTGTCCGCCCATGCCTTCATTGGCAAGAACATGGTCAAGCTCGACGACGCCGAAATCGCGGCCAACCGCCGGGGTGGCTCGACCGACCCCAAGGCAGATGCCGCCGTCCGCTTTGCCGTGTCGCTGGTCAAGGCGCGCGGCAACGTGACCGAGGCCGAGGTCTCTGCCGTCAAGCTGGCCGGCTACAGTGACGCACAGATCGTCGAGATCGTGGCCCATGTCGCGCTGAACACGCTGACCAACTACATCAACGAGGCCTTCGGCACCCCGATCGACTTTCCGGTCGTGAGTTCTGCCGCCGCCTGATCCCCCAGGTCCCCCCGGGGCGTCCCGGCACACTCCCTGTCCCCCCTCCACCGCCGGGGCGCCCACCTATCCCCAAGGAACCCAAGATGACCCGTCCGCCGATCCCCCCGTTCGACAAAGACAGCGCAGTGCACAAGGTCCGCATGGCCGAGGATGCCTGGAACACCCGCCAGCCCGAGAAGGTCGCGCTGGCCTATACGCCCGACAGCCAATGGCGCAACCGCGACGAGCGCTTCCAGGGCCGCGACCGCATCGTCGATTTCCTGTCGCGCAAATGGGCGCGTGAGCATGACTATCGCCTGATCAAGGAACTCTGGGCCCAGGACGGCAACCGCATCGCCGTGCGTTTCGCCTATGAGTATCGCGACGACAACGGCGCGTGGTTTCGCGCCTACGGCAACGAGAACTGGGAGTTCGCCGCCGATGGCCGGATGCAGCGACGCGTCGCCTCGATCAACGACCTGCCGATCCGAGAAGACGAACGCCTGATGCACTGGCCACAGGGGCCGCGCCCGCAGGATCACCCCGGCCTGACCGACCTGGGCCTCTGAGGAGAGAGATCATGCCCAATGCCTATGCCCAGATCGCCTTTACACCCACCGTGCGTGCCGAACAGCACCAGCACGGATCGGCAGAGATTTACGCGCGCGTCCTGTCCCCCGACCGCAACGATGGTGCCGCACTGACCGAACGCGAGGCCGCCTTCATCGAGGCCCGCGACGGCGTGTTCCAGGCCACAGTGTCCGAGACCGGCTGGCCCTATGTCCAGTTTCGCGGCGGCACGCCCGGATTTCTCAAGGTGATCGACCCGCAGACCGTCGCCTATGCGGATTACAGCGGGAACAAGCAGTACATCAGCACCGGCAACCTCCGCCGGAATGACCGCATCTCGATCCTTGCGGTGGACTTCGCGCGGCGCAAGCGGCTCAAGCTGCTGGGTCATGCCCGGATCACCGAAGATCCGTCGGTGATCGCCCACCTGAACCGGCCGGACGCGCCGGTTGCCGAACGCGCAATCGTGATCCACGTGGCGGCCTTCGACTGGAACTGCCCCCAGCACATCCCGGTGCGCCGCACCGACGCCGAATACGGCGAGGAAATCCGCCGCCTGCGCGAACGGATCGCCGAACTCGAGCAACAGCGTTTCACCAGGGCCTGACCCGCCCGACGCCGCCCCCGGAGATGATCCGGGGGCGGTTTTCATTTACCTGCAAAGAATTGGAGCCTGCCATGCCCACCGTCACTGCAGCCTTTGTCCACGCCATCACCGCAGCCGCCAACCTGACACTGACCGCAAACGGAGAAATCCTGTCCGGCGGGGTCGCTGTCCACCGGGTGGCGCCACTCCACGATGGTCAACTGGACGACCAGAGTTTTTTCGACCTCATCTGTTGGATCGCACGGCGCCATCCCGACCGCGTGGCCCTGATGGCTGCCTATGCCGATGCGATCCGAATGGATGACCTCGGCGTTCTGGGCCTCGCGCTCAAGACCGCGCCGACTCTGCGTGCCTCGCTGGTGCGGTTGGAACGCTACTTTCGCCTGCTTACGGATACGGCTGTCTACCGGCTGGACACCAGCGAAACACCTGTGCGGCTGGTGCTCGAAGGTCGGACTCAGGATCACCCGGCACTGACGCTGCGCAACGAATGCGCGCTTGCCGGCTTTGCCCGCAACGCGCGGGACTTTGTCCGTGACGGGCTGACACCGGAATTTGTCACCTTCCGGCATACCTGTTCCGGCGATCCCGCCCGCTACGAGGCGCATTTCGGCTGCCCCGTGATCTTTGGCGCGGACCGGGATTCCATCGCCCTGTCGTCTCGGTCGCTGGACCTTCCCAACCGCCTCGGGGACGAGGCTCTGTCGGACTTCCTGACCCGGCACCTGGATCAGGAATTGGGTCCCGTGGAACAGGAACCGCCCCTGCGCGCGGACCTCTGCCGCCGCTTGTCCACCGCGCTCAGCACCGGGATTCCGCGCGCCGCCTCCCTGGCGCGCGACATGGGGATGAGCGAACGGACCTTCTTTCGTCGCCTGTCGGACGAAGGCACCACCTATCGTGACGTGGTCCGCGAGGTGCAGGTCAAACTGGCCCGCGACCTGCTGGAGCACAGCGACTGCAGCATCGCCGAGGTCGCCTTTCTGACCGGCTTCGCCGAGCAAAGCGCCTTTGGCCGTGCCTTCAAGCGCTGGGTCGGACAGGCCCCGGCGCAGTATCGCAACAGGGCTTGCGACGTGCCGCGCCTGCCCCAGGGCGCGGTCATGGCAGGGACTGCCCAAAGGCTGGCAGGCGGGGCCGATACGGTCAGGGCCGGGACGGTTTAATCTCATTACATCAACAGGATGAGGCGCCGTCCCTCATCACGGAAAATCGGGGCCAGCGCCCCGGGCAACGCCAAAACGAAAGGCCCAAGACATGGAACTGACCTCCGCACCGGCCCGCCCGGGTCCCGACGCACCGCGCCATTGCCGCGTAACCATCGTACATGCTCCGCAAAGCGCGCCCTGGATACGCGGCATGCGCGAGATGGTCTCGCTCCTGATCGCGGCACTGGCCGGAGCCCTGGCCACCGGCGGCCTCGCCACGCTGATCATGATGTCCGCTCCGGCCTATGCCGGCAGCCCGCCCGAAAGCCACGCCCCCGCCAATCCGCAACTCCTGGTCCGCCTCCCGCGAGAGGCGGATGAGCCGGACTCGCACGCCGCGCGCGTTTTTCCCGAGGACCTTGCCCCGCTGCCCGGCCCGCAAGCCCTGACGCCCCCGCCGGTCTGCACCTGCACCCTGCCGCCGGCGGTGGACTGACCCCATTCCCGCGCTGCCCCTCCCGGCAGCCCGGCCCCCAAGGACAGCGAAAGACACACGGACCAACGCGGCACACCAAAGGCCGCGACCGGCACCGCCATGCGGCGCACCCGCTTTCGCAGCCCTGGCAGCGCAGCCGCGCTGTCCCCACCCCGCTCTGACCCAAAGGAGAGAGACCATGAAACACGACGATCACGAGAACTGCGGTTGCAACGTCACGCCTGAACAGGTGGACACCGCACGCCGCCGCCTGTTGGCGGGCGCTGCCGCCACGGGCGCCGCTGCCATCGCCGGCTCGGCGGCCCATGCCGCCACGCCGGACGCCCGCGCGCTTTATGCCGACCCGGCCGATCCCGGCCTGCCGCAGATCGACATGGAGATCACGCCCGGCCGCACCGCGTTGGTGGTGACAGACCCGCAGATCGACTTTCTGTCCGAGGACGGCGTGACCTGGGGCGTCGTGGGCGAAAGCGTGACCGAACAGGGCACCGTCGACAACATCGAGCGCCTCTTTGCCGCCGCCAAGGCCGCCGGCATGCCAGTCTTCATCTCGCCCCACTATTACTATCCGCATGACCACAAGTGGCAGTTCGAAGGCACGCTGGAAAAGACCATGCACGCCATCGGCATGTTCGACCGCCCCGACGCCCTGTCGCTGGACGGGTTCGAAGGCTCCGGTGCCGACTGGATGCCGCAGTACAAGAAGTACATCGAGGACGGCGAAACCATCGTCTGTTCGCCTCACAAGGTCTATGGCCCGGCACAGAACGATCTGAACCTGCAGCTGCGCAAGCGCGGCATCGACAAGGTCATTCTTGCCGGCATGTCGGCCAATCTCTGCACCCAGGCCCATCTCTACGAGCTCTTGGAACTGGGTTACGAGGTCGCCGTGGTGCGGGACGCCACCGCCGGGGCCAAGGTGCCCGAGGGCGACGGCTACCTCGCCGCCATCATCAATTTCCGAATGGTTGCCAACGGCGTCTGGTGGACAGACGACGCTGTGACCCGCATCGCTCGCGGCGCGTAAGCGGCGCAGCACACTTCCCCCCCTGAAAACTCCCTGAAAACAAGGACCAAGACCATGACCAAACTGACCTTTGCCGCCGCCGTTTCCGCATCTCTGATCGCGCTTGCCTCGGCCGCCTTTGCCGCCGACGAATACAACGTGTCGAACGGCCTGACCCTGACCGGCAACCCGCTGGGCATGCACGGCTTTGACCCGGTGTCGATGTTTGAGGCCGACGCGCCTGAAATCGGTGACGCGGAATTCACCTCGGAGCACGACGGCGTCGACTACTACTTTGCCAATGCCGAGACCAAGGCCGCCTTCGACGCCGATCCGGCAGCGATGCTTCCCCAGTTCGGCGGCTTCTGCGCCTTCGGCGTCTACGTCGGCAAGAAACTGGACGGCGACGTGCGCTATGCCGACATCTTCGACGGCAAACTGTATCTCTTCGTCAACAAGGCCATCTTCGAGAAGTACCTGGAAGACCGCGAAAACGTGATCTCCGGCGCCTTCGCCAAGTGGCCCGACATCATGGAAACCCCGGTCGGCGATCTCTGATCCACCCCCTCTGCGAACAGGCCGGGCCGCGGGACATCCCCGCGGCCCGTGTTGACCATCCCCGCACAAAAAAGGGCGCGCCCGAAGGCGCGCCCCCTTGGTCAGTCCCGGGCCGGGATCACTCGGAAAGAGTGAAGGGCGCGGTGTACTTGTCGACATTGTCCGGGGTGATCAGGGCGCAGTCGAACAGCTGCTTTTCCTGGGCCACTTTCGGCTCGCCGTTCTTGATGTAGTAATCCGCCTGGATCACGGCCTCACGCGCGAAGACGGCGACCGGCTGCAGCACGGTATAGGCCATTTCGCCCGCGCGTACCGCTTCGACCGCATCGGGCGACCCGTCGAAACCGCCGACGATGGTGCCTTCAAGCTTGCCGGCTTCCTTCAGCGCGACGATGGCCCCCAGCGCCATTTCGTCGTTGCCCGAGATGACAGCGTCGATGACCGGGTTCGCCTGGATGATCGACTGCATCTTGGTATAGCCTTGGGTCCGGTCCCAGTTGGCCACTTCCTGCGCGACCTTCTCAAGACCCGGATACTGGCTCAGCACGGTGTTGTACCCGTTCGAGCGGGTGGCGGCGTTGTTGTCGGCCGGGTTGCCGAAGAATTCGACATACTTGGCCTCGTCACCGACCAGCTCCTGCCAGGCCACGGCGCCCAGCGCGGCACCCTGGGCGTTGTTCGAAACCAGCTGCGCGATGGCGATACCGGATTCGTTGATCTCGGCATTCACGAGGAAGACCGGGATGCCGGCCTCGGTCGCCTTGCGCACCACGCCGACAGAGCCGTCCGCGTTGGCCGGGTCAAGGATGATCGCCTTGGCGCCATTGGTGATGGCCGCGTCGATCAGGTTGGATTCCACGTTGGTGTCGCCCTTGTGCGCCGCAACGGTGGCCTCGTAGCCCAGTTCCTCTGCGGTTGCCTTGGCGACCTCGCCTTCGGTGAACCAGTAGGGGTTCGCCGGGTCGGTCACGATGATGGAGATCAGGCCCTCGGCCCAGGCCGAGCCTGCCATCAGGGGCAGCGAAGCGGCGGCGGCCAGCAGGGCGCGTTTGGTGAACTTGATCATGAGAATTCTCTCCCTTGGGTTGGTTGTTGCCGGTGGTCCGGCGGGACTTCGCGTCGGGTCTCCTCTTGCCCGAGAAACCGCGAAATTTGGGTTGGGGCGGGCCTAGCCTTTCTTGGCCTTGCCCCCGTATTGGATGGAGTTCAGCATCACGGCGAGGACGATGACCGCGCCGGTAAAGACGGTCTGCCAGTAGGACGACACGCCGATGATCACGAGGCCGTCCGACAGGAAGCCGATGACGAAGGCGCCCAGCAGCGTGCCGCGCACGGTGCCCCGCCCGCCCATCAGGCTGGCGCCGCCCACCACGACCGCAGCGATGGCCGTCAGTTCGTAGGTGGTGCCCGCGGTGGGGCCGGCTGAGGTCAGCTGCGAGCTGAGAACCAGGCCCGCGATGGCGGCACACATGCCCGACAGGACGTAGACGGTGATCTGCACCTTCTTGACCGGCACGCCAGACAGTTCGGCGGCGCGTTCGTTGCCACCCGAGGAATACAGCCAGCGGCCAAAGGCTGTGCGCGACAACATCAGACCGGCAGCGATGGCGACCACGGCCAGGATGATGACCCCGATCGGCACGCCGCCGATGCGGTTGAAGCCCAGCCAGTCAAAGCCGGTGTTGCCCAGGCTCTCGTTGCCGGACAGGTTGTTGAAGGTCAGGCCGTTGGTCATCAGCAGCGCGACACCGCGCGCCACGTAGAGCGAGCCCAGCGTGGCCACGAAGGCCGGCACCCGGAAATAGGCAACCAGCACGCCGTTGACCGCGCCGACGAAGGCGCCCAGGCCCAGCGTCAGGACCACGACGGCCCAGACCGGCGGGTAGAGGATCACCCCGGCCGCTTCCAGCTCGACCCCTTGCATCAGGAACCCGGCGAAAACCCCGGTCAGGCCCAGGACAGAGCCGACCGACAGGTCGATCCCGCCATTCAGGATCACCAGCATCATGCCGACGGACAACAGCCCGAAAATGGCGACATGGTTGGCCATGATGAGAAAGTTCGAGACGGTCGCGTAGTTCGGCGACAGGATCGAAAAGATGATGATGATCGCGATCAGCGCAAAGAAGGCACGGCCTTCCAGCAGGATCTGAACGAGGTTGGCATTCTCGCCAAAGATCGAGGCGACCAGCCCGCCGGACCCCTGCTTCTTGTTGGTGGTGACATCGGTCATGTCGGCGATCTCCAGTTCAGTGCTGCGCCGTGTCGGGTTTGTCCATGTCGACAATTGCCCGGGCTGTGTGTTCGTCGATGATCAACCCGCTGAGCAAGCCGCTTTCGAGCACGGCCTTGATCGCGTGGATCTTGATTTCGCCCCCGGCCACGGCAACGATGCGGCGGCCTTTCAACCGGTCCAGCGGCTGAGTCAGGATGCGGTCGGTAATCTCGCTGCCCACGGGTTTGCCCCGCTTGTCAAAGAAATGGCCCAGCATCTCTCCGACGCCGCCGGCCTCGGCGATGCCCGCCATTTCCGCCTGCTCGATCATGCCCGTCGTGACCAGTTCCGCCTGCGCCCCGGTGGTGCCGATGCCAACGATCATCAGATCGGCCTGCGCGGCCAGGTCGGCGGCCCTCTGCGCGGCCTTCTGGCCCAGCAGCACGTCGCGATCCGCGGTGGAATTGGCGATAAAGGGAACGGGCATCGAGGCCGCCTCGGCCCCGGTCTTGTCAGCCAGGCGGGTGACGACCGCGTGCGGGTTCATGTCCGCGCCGGTGGTCAACGCCCCCATCAGCGAGACGACCCGCAGGTTCGGCGCCGATTGCGGGGGCAGGTTCTCGACGCAGGACAACAACGTCCGGCCGTGCCCAACCCCGATGACACCAACCTTGCCCTTAGCGATGACGGAGGCCAGGAAGCTGCCCCCCGCCGCGCCAAGCGGGCCAAGCGCCAGGTCTTCCTGGTGCAGGTCGGTGACGACCTCGCAATGGTCCAGCCCGAAGGCGGCCGTCAGGCTTTGCTGCAGGTCTACCTCACCAGAGGCGGCCATGATCTGTTCCTTGGTGGCGTCCGGCCCGAAGGTGGCAGAGATCTTGCCCTTGTGCATGACGATGATGCGATGCGCGATGGACAGGCATTCGCTGACCTCGGAGGTGGAATAGACCACAGCCAGCCCGTCTTTCGCGCCCTCGGACAGCAGGCGGAACACCTCTGCCTTGGCGCCGATGTCGATGCCGCGGCTGGGTTCGTCCAGCAGCACGACCGACGGTTTGGTGGCCAGCATCTTGCCGATTACGACTTTCTGCTGGTTTCCGCCGGACAGCGAGCCGATGGCCGCGCCGCCGCCGTCGGTCTTGATCGTGACCTCGCGGATGGACCGTTCGATGATCTCCTGCTCATCGGCCTTCGACGTCAGCAGGCGCCGGGTAAAGGCCCCGATCGATGCCAGCGAGAGGTTCTGGCCGACGGTCATGGTCTGCACCAGTCCGTCACGCTGGCGATCCTCGGGCGTCAGCACAAGGCCCGCCTCGATCCGCTGGGCAATGGTCATCCCCGCCAGGTCACGCCCGTGCAGGCGGACCGTTCCGCCCGAAGCCGGCAGGCGGCCCGCCACGCATTCCATCAGCTCGGTGCGCCCGGCCCCCATCAGCCCGTAGATGCAGACGATCTCGCCCTGACGCACGTTCAGCGACAGGCGGTCCACGACCGAATAGCCGGACCCGCCCGGTGCGGGCACGCTGAGGCCCTCGATCGACAAGGCGGTGTCGCCAAAGTCATACCCCGTCGGCGGCGAGCCGAGGTCAAAATTCTCGCCCACCATGTTGCGGACGATCCACTCCAGGTCGATTTCCGCGCGGGGGGCATAGGCCGTCATGACACCGTCGCGCAGCACGACCGCATGGTCGGTGATGGTCAACGCCTCTTCAAGGTGGTGCGAGATGTAGACGATAGAAACGCCCCGCGCCTTGAGGTCATGGATGACCTTGAACAGCACCTCGACTTCGGCCGCCGACAAGGCCGAGGTCGGCTCGTCCATGATGAGAATGCGCGAATTGACCGAAAGCGCTCGCGCAATCTCGACGATCTGCTGTTGTCCCAGGCGCAGGTCCTCGACCGGGGTCAGCGGGTCGATATCCTCTTCCAGTTCTTCCATCAGGATGCGGCACTGGCGCTCTTCCTCGGCGAAGTTCACACCGCGCGGCCCCATGATCTCACGTCCCAGAAAGATGTTGTCGCGCACGTTCATATTGGGCGCGAGCGACAGTTCCTGGTGGATGATGGAAATCCCCAGTTCGCGCGCCTCGACGGTTGACCGGATCTCGACCGGTGCCCCGTCCAGCATCAGTTCGCCGGTCGTGGGCATATGCACGCCGGACAGGATCTTCATCAACGTGGACTTGCCCGCGCCGTTTTCACCAAAGAGCGTCGTCACCTGGCCGCGGTGAACATCGAAATTCACCCCCTTCAGCGCGTGGACCGCGCCAAAGCTCTTGGTGACGTCGCGCGCGGCCAGAACCACCTCCACCTTGTCGGGCGTGGTGGTCGGCGTTTCGTCATGCACGGGAACCTTCATCACTGCACCTCAAGCGCGACAGGGGTCACCAGCCAGTTCTTCGGGTTGATCATGGTGAAAGCGCCGGTCACAGAGATTGTCTTGCCCTGCAGCGTGTCGCGGTCGAGGTCGGCCAACACATCCGCCGACATCGCCCGGTTGATGCCTGCGCCCGCGTCCTGGTACTCGATCTGGTTCTTGAAAGCGCCGAACTCGATGTCGCCGACGATGTCGCGCAGCTCTGTCCCGTTGATCGCCGGGCCGGTCTGAACGCGGATCTTGGTACCTTCCGGCATATCCGGCACGTCGATGTTGAAGATGCCGGATTTGC
Organism: Mameliella sp. CS4; assembly: GCF_019392335.1. Taxonomy (GTDB): domain Bacteria; phylum Pseudomonadota; class Alphaproteobacteria; order Rhodobacterales; family Rhodobacteraceae; genus Antarctobacter. The sequence goes on along the minus strand of NZ_JAHXRQ010000008.1, from coordinate 118,243 downwards.
CCTCGCCCACGGTGCCAGTGAATTTGACCGTCATGACCGGGAAGGCCCCCGCCATCGTGCCATAGGCCGCCGTTGCCGCCTTCTTGTCCTCGGCCAGTTCGCGGGCCAGGTCGGCGGCCTCGGGGGCGCGACCGGTCACGACATCGCGGATGCGGGGAAATTCGCCGACGCCAAAGCGATCCGGGTCAAAGGCCTGTTGCCGCAGGTCTTCTTCGCCGCCGATGCTCACGACCTTCGTGTCGAGCGCGATCGCGCCCAGCAACACAACCCCCGCGATAGCGGTGATTACATTCCTGCGCGTGGCCTTGCTGGCGCTGGCAGATGCTGTGCCGGTGGTTGCCATGTCGGGCGTGCCCCCTCTTGCGATTCCTCCCGGCGGACCGGGCTGTTCCGTTTCTTCCTGCCGCACGGCAGGACACTATTTGTGCTGGGAATGGCAACCATCTGAAGTTGCTTTATTCCTCCCCTTTCGCCGCGCCCGGAACTCCTCAATTCCCTGGATGGGCCGACGATTCGTCACCGTGAAACCACCGCGACTGTTTGCGCCAACCATAAGTGAAAAAAATTACGTTGTCTGCAAAAAAAATCACTACGTCGAGATTCTTTGTGTTACACCAAATGCAACCGGACGCAGTGCGGACAGGGGAAAGAGCACTCTGAACACGCGCGGCGCGAACCTGCCCCGGAGGCAGGAAAACACAAGCGTCACAAGGGGGAGGCCGAGGTGACCGACAATGAAAAGGGAGGCGCTGATGTCCGATTCGTCTGACGTGATCATCGGCGTCGATGCGGGCACCTCCGTGATCAAGGCCGTCGCCTTCGATCTTTCGGGCCGCCAGCTGGCCGCATCATCGGTGCGCAACAGGTACACGATGGGCACCGATGGCTCTGCCACCCAGTCCCTGCCGCAGACATGGGCCGATTGCGCCACCGCCCTGCGTGGACTGGCAGACAAGATGCCGGGGCTGGCCCAGCGGACCGCCGCGCTCGCCCTGACGGGTCAGGGCGACGGCACATGGCTGGCAGGCAAGGGCAACGCGGCGGTCAGCGACGCCTGGCTCTGGCTGGATGCGCGAGCAGCGCCCACGGTCCGCCGGCTATCGGCTGGCACGGGTGAGCGCGCGCGGTTCGAGGCGACGGGAACCGGGCTGAACACCTGCCAGCAGGGCAGCCAACTCGCGCATATGGCCGCCACCTGCCCAGAGCTTCTGGACCAGGCCGAGGTGGCCCTGCACTGCAAGGACTGGCTGTTCCTCAACCTGACCGGCGTGCGCGCGACCGATCCTTCGGAGGCGAGCTTTACCTTCGGCGACTTCCGCAACCGGCGCTACAGCGACACGGTGATCTCTGCCCTCGGGCTGCAGGCGCGCCGACACCTCCTGCCGGAGATCATCGACGGTGCGCAGGAAACCCGTCCCCTGACGCCAGAGGCGGCAGAGGCCACCGGGCTGCTCGCGGGAACGCCGGTTTCGCTGGGGTATGTCGACATGGTCATGACCGCCCTTGGCGCGGGCGTGCACACGGGCGACGCCGGAGCGGCCTGCTCGACGGTCGGGTCGACCGGCGTGCACATGCGCGCCGTGACCTCGGACCAGGTCCACCTGAACGCCGAGGGCACGGGCTATGTGATCTGCTTGCCGGTGCCGGACATGGTCACCCAGGTGCAGACCAACATGGCCGCGACGCTGAACATCGACTGGGCTTTGGCCCTGGCCGAGGAGCTGATCGGCGAGTTCGGCAAAGCCCCCTCACATGCCGACCTCGTCGGCCGTATCGACGGCTGGATGGAGCGGTCACAGCCCGGGGCGCTGGTCTATCACCCCTATATCTCCGAGGCCGGAGAGCGCGGCCCCTTCGTCAATGCCGATGCGCGGGCAAGCCTTGTCGGGCTGAACGCCGCGCATCGCTTTCCGGACGTGATCCGTGCCGTGGTCGAGGGCCTCGGGATGGCGGCCCGGGATTGCTATACCGCGATGGGGGACATGCCCCGCGAACTGCGCCTGACCGGCGGCGCGGCGCGCTCTGCCGCCCTGCGCCGTGTCCTTGCGGCCTCGCTGAATACCCCTGTCCGCGTTTCCATGCGCGAGGAGGCCGGCGCCGCCGGCTGTGCCATGATGGCCGCCGTCGCGATCGGCGCCCATGCCGACATGGACGCCTGCATCGCGCAATGGACAACACCCCTGCTGGGCCAGCCCGAGGCGCCCGATCCGGGCCTCGTGCCTGTCTACGACACCCTGTTCACCACCTACCGCCAGGCGCGCGACGGCCTTGCCCCCGTATGGGATGGGCTGGCCGCGGCGCGTGCGGCTGAAGGAGCTTGAGAGATGACAGATATTTCCAAGGTCGACCTCTTCGTGATCGGCGGCGGCATCAACGGCGCGGGCATTGCCCGCGACGCCGCCGGCCGGGGCCTGAGCGTCGTGCTCTGCGAAAAGGACGACCTGGCCGAGGGCACCTCGTCCCGGTCGGGCAAGCTGGTCCACGGTGGTCTGCGCTACCTCGAATACTACGAATTCCGGCTTGTGCGCGAGGCATTGATCGAACGCGAAGTGCTGATGAAGAACGCGCCGCACATTATCTGGCCGATGCGCTTTGTCCTGCCGCACAGCCCCCAGGACCGCCCCGCCTGGCTGGTCCGGCTGGGGCTGTTCCTGTACGACCACCTTGGCGGACGCAAGAAGCTGCCGGGCACCCGGACACTGGATCTGCGCCGCGACCCCGAGGGGGCCGCGATCAAGGACAAGTATACACGCGGCTTCGAATACTCGGACTGCTGGGTGGACGATGCGCGGCTCGTGGTGCTGAACGCCGTCGATGCGGCGGAACGCGGGGCAGAGGTCCTGACTCGCTCACCCTGCGTCTCGGCGCGGCGTGAAAACGGCACCTGGCGGGTGACGACGAAAAACTCCGTCACCGGCGAGACGCGGGAATTCGAGGCCAAGCTGCTGGTCAATGCCGCCGGTCCCTGGGTGACGGACGTGGTGACGCGGGTGGCAGGGTCAAACAGTGCGCGGAACGTACGGCTGGTCAAGGGCAGCCACATCATCGTGCCCAAGTTCTGGAAGGGTGAGAATGCCTACCTGGTCCAGAACCACGACAAGCGCGTGATCTTCATCAACCCCTACGAACGTGACAAGGCGCTAATCGGGACAACCGACATCGCCTATGACGGCCGGGCCGAGGACGTGACCGCCGACGAGAGCGAGGTGCAGTACCTGATCGACGCCGTGAATCGCTACTTCAAGGAAGAGCTGACACGCGACGACGTGGAAACCACCTTTTCCGGCGTGCGGCCCCTGTTTGATGACGGACAGGGCAACCCCTCGGCGGTGACCCGCGACTATGTCTTTGACGTGGACGAGACCGGCGGCGCGCCGCTCCTGAACATCTTTGGCGGCAAGATCACCACTTTCCGCGAACTGGCAGAGCGCGGGATGCACAAGATCGAAAAGTTCTTTCCCAGGATGGGCAGGGACTGGACCGAAAATGCCCCCCTGCCCGGCGGCGACCTGATAAATGCCGACTACGAGCAGTTCCGCAACACGATGAAGCGGGAATACCCTTGGATGCCGCGCGAACTGCGCCGCCACTACGGGCGCTGCTACGGCAGCCGGGTCCGCCAGATCGCCGGCGATGCAACCTCGCTGGAGGGGTTGGGACAGCACTTTGGCGGCCAGCTTTACGAGGCCGAAGTGACCTACCTGGTGACCCACGAATGGGCGCAGACCGCAGAGGACATCCTGTGGCGGCGCACCAAGCATCGCCTGCACATGACCGAGGCGGAACAGGCAGCCTTTGCCGCCTGGTTCGATGCCCGGCAGGAGGCCGCGTGACATGGGCCTGACCCTTTCGCTGAACACCAACCCGCTGGTGAACCGCTTTGCCGAGCCGGACGACCTGATCGACACCATCGCGCGCGATATCCGGATCCGCGACATCCAGCTGACGCATGAGTTCATCAACCCCAGCTGGCCCGCGCCGGTGATCCGGCGGCTGACCCGGCAGATGGGCGCGGCGCTGTCGCGGACAGGCGCCCGGGTGACCAGCGGCATGACCGGGCCCTACGGGCGGCTCAACCACTTTGGCCACCCGGACCGGGACGTGCGCCGGTACTATGTCGACTGGTTCAAGACTTTCGCCGACATCATCGGTGACCTGGGCGGCACATCGGTCGGGACGCAATTCGCGATCTTCACGTTCAAGGATTACGACGACCCCGCGCGGCGCGAGGACCTTTTGCGGATCGCCATCGACTGCTGGGCCGAGGTCGCCGAGCACGCCCAGGGCGCCGGGCTCGACTATGTCTTCTGGGAGCCGATGAGCGTGGGCCGCGAGTTCGGCGAAACCATCGCCGAGTGCATCAGGCTGCAGGACCGGCTGAGCGCCGCCAAGATGGCCGTCCCGATGTGGATGATGGCCGATATCGACCACGGCGACGTGACCTCGCCCAATCCCGATGACACCGATCCCTATGCCTGGGCGCGTGCGGTGCCCAAGGTCAGCCCGATCATCCACATCAAGCAGTCGATGATGGACAAGTCTGGCCACCGCCCGTTCACCGCCGAATTCAACGCCAAGGGCGCGATCCATCCCGATCCGCTGCTGGCCGCCTTTGCCGAGGGCGGCGCCGTCGACAACGAGATCTGCCTTGAGCTGTCGTTCAAGGAGCGCGACCCCAACGACCGCCAGGTGATCCCCCAGATCGCCGAAAGCGTGGCCTTCTGGGCGCCGCATATCGACAGCGGGGCAAACGACCTGAATGTCTGACCGGGGTCGCAGATATCGCGCACCTGTCGCAAAGCTGCTTGCCTTTTCCGCCGCTTGCCGCCAAACCTTGCCGCGTTCTCAGGGCGGGGTGCAATTCCCCACCGGCGGTGATAGCCCGCGAGCGCCTTTCGGAAACACCCGGAAGGGTCCAGCAGACACCGGTGAAATTCCGGGGCCGACGGTAATAGTCCGGATGGAAGAGAACCAGCCGACGGGCCATCCGGCCTGCGCGGATGGCATCGCCTTGGGACCATTTGTGAAACGCAAAGGATGGTTCCATGTCTGAAACACTGAACATCGCCTTCATCAAGGCCCGTTGGCACGCCGATATCGTCGACCAGGCGCTGACCGGGTTCGAACAACGCATCGGAGAGGCCGGGGCGCCCGCCACGGTCACGCCCTTCGACGTGCCCGGCGCCTTCGAGATGCCGCTCTTGGCCAAGAAGCTGGGCCAGAGCGGCAAGTATGACGCCGTGGTCTGCGCCGCGCTGGTTGTCGATGGCGGGCTCTACCGCCATGACTTTGTCGCGCAGGCCGTGGTCGACGGGCTGATGACCGCGCAACTGGAGACCGGCGTCCCGACCTTCTCGGTCTCGCTGACGCCGCATCATTTCCAGCCGACCGAGGAACATATCGGGTTCTTCCGCGACCATTTCGTCAAGAAGGGCGCCGAGGCGGCGGATGCGGTCCTGATGATTGCCAAGCTGGAGGTCTGAGCCATGTCCCTGCCCGCCTTCTCCTTTGCCACGGCCACGGAAATCCGCTTTGGCCGTGGAGAGGCCCGGCGGGCAGTGCCCGACCTGGCCGCAGGCGGACAGCGCATTCTGCTGGTGCAAGGCGGCACCGCGGCGCGGGCCGACTGGCTGTCCGACGCGCTTGAGGCCGAGGGCTGTGCCGTCGAACGCTTTGGCGTCGCGGCAGAGCCGGACCTGGCGATGATCGAGGCTGGCGTGGCCACAGCCCGGACCAGCGGGGCGCAAGTGGTCATCGCCCTGGGCGGTGGTGCTGTCATCGACGCTGGCAAGGCCATTGCCGCCCTCGTCCCCGACTCACGTCCGGTGCTGGACCATCTGGAGGTGGTCGGCAAGGGCCTTCCTCTGGACGCTGCTCCCCTTCCCTTCGCCGCCATTCCGACCACCTCCGGAACCGGCGCCGAAGTCACCCGCAACGCGGTGATCGCCGTGCCCGACGCCCAGCGCAAGGTCAGCCTGCGGGACGCGCGCATGTTGCCCTGGATGGCGATAGTCGATCCCTCGCTGACAGATGGCTGCCCGCGCGGCGTGACCCTCGCCTCGGGGCTGGATGCGGTGACACAGGTGATCGAACCCTATGTCTGCACCCGCGCCAACCCGATGACCGATGCGCTGTGCCGCCCGGCGATTGCCTCGGGTCTGGCAGCGCTGGTGACACTGATGCAGCAAGAGGACCCCGACGCGCGCGACCAGATCGCATGGACCAGCCTGTGCGGCGGTCTTGCGCTGGCCAATGCGGGACTGGGGGCTGTGCACGGCCTTGCCGGTCCGCTGGGCGGCCTGTCCGGCGCGGCGCACGGGGCGATCTGCGGCATCCTGCTGCCGCATGTGCTGGAGGAAAACGCGGCTCGGGCGACAGGCGACACCGCCCGCCGCCTTGCCGACCTGCGCGATGACCTGGGCCGGGTTCTGGATACAGACCCCGCGCGGGCCTTTGCCACGCTGGCCGATTGGTCGCGGCAGGCCGGTCTGCCCGGACTGGACGCGCAGGGCGTGAACGGGGAACAAAGGGCCGAGGCCGCCCGGATGGCGGCCAGCTCTTCGTCGATGAAAGCCAACCCCGTTCCCCTGGACGCCGCGGCGCTGACCGGGATCATGGAGCGGGCGCGCTAGGCGCCGGAGTGTGGAGGACAGGAGATGGCCAAAGATCGGATGTCGGGCGATGCCGAGCATTCCTTGTCGATCCGCGCCGCGTGGCTGCACTATGTCGGCGGCCTGCGGCAGGCCGAGGTGGCCAAGCGGCTGGGCGTCCAATCGGTCAAGGCGCATCGCCTGATCGCCCGCGCGGTGGCCGAGGGCGCCGTCAAGGTCAGCATCGAAGGCGAGATCATCGAATGCATCGAACTGGAACAGGCGCTATGCCTGCGCTACGGGCTGGACACCTGCGAAGTCGCCCCGGACCTGGACGAAGAGGGCCTGCCCCTGCGCACGCTGGGGATCGCCGGTGCCTCGCGCCTGCGCCGCTGGCTGGAGAGCGGCGAGGAACTGACCATCGGCATCGGCCACGGCCGCACCCTGGCCGAGGCAGTGCGCGCCATGCCCCGTTTCCACACCAACGGGTTGAGCTTTGTCTCACTCCTGGGCGGGTTGACCCGGAACTTTGCGGCCAACCCGCATGACGTGATGCACCTCCTGGCCGAAAAGACCGGGGCGCGGGCCTATGTCATGCCGGTGCCCTTTTTCGCCAACACCACCGAGGACCGCGAGGTTCTGCTGGCGCAACGCGGCGTGGCCGAGGTCTTTCAGCTGGCCGAGACCGCACCGCTCAAGATCGTCGGCGTCGGCACGGTCGAGGCGGAAACCCAGCTTGTCACCTCGGGCATGATCGAACCCAGCGAGATCGAGGCCATATCCGAGGCGGGCGGCGTGGGCGAAATGCTGGGCCATTTCTTTGACCCCGAGGGCAAGGCGCTGGAAACGCCGCTGACCTCGCGGACGCTGGCCGTGTCCTTGGATGAAACCCGGGATGACCGCATCATCGCCCTTGCCGGCGGCCCGGAAAAGGTGGCGGCGATCCGCGCCATCCTGAAGAGCGGGCGCCTGTCCGGTCTCATCACCGACGAGCGCACGGCCAAGGCCCTGCTCGAGGGATAGGCGGGTCCGACGCGACGGCGCAACCGGACCCGCCCTGCGCCTCAAAGGATCGACTGACCGGTCGCGGCCCAATCCTTGGCGAACTGGTCCAGGCCCTTGTCGGTCAAGGCATGGGCCGCAAGTCCCTTGATGACACCCGGCGGGATCGTCGCCACGTCCGCGCCCGCGATGGCGGCCTCCTTGACATGGTTGGCCGACCGGATCGAGGCGGCGAGGATTTCCGTCGTGAACCCGTAATTGTCAAAGATGGTGCGGATCTCGTGGATCAGCTCCATCCCGTCGATGTTCAGATCATCCAGACGCCCGACGAAGGGCGAGATATAGGTCGCGCCCGCCTTTGCCGCCAGCAGCGCCTGGTTGGCGGCAAAGCAGAGCGTGACATTCGTCTTGATGCCCTTGCCCGAGAAATGGCGGCAGGCTTTCAGCCCGTCCAGCGTCAGCGGCAGCTTGATGACCACGTTGTCGGCGATCTTTGCCAGGTGCTCGCCCTCGGCGACCATCCCGTCGAAATCCATCGCCGCGACCTCGGCCGAAACAGGGCCTTCCACGACCTTGCAGATCTCCGCGATGACCTCCTTGAAGTCACGCCCGGATTTGGCAATCAGCGAGGGGTTCGTCGTCACGCCATCCAAGAGTCCGTAGTCGTTCAGCTCCTTGATGTCGTCGATATTGGCTGTGTCCACGAAGAATTTCATGGTTCGGTCTCCTTTCAGGGGATCAATAGGCCAGGGCCATTTCGGACAGCGGCCGCGTGCGGATGCGCTCGGCCTGTCCGGCGGTTCCGAAGGCCTCGAATTTCTCGACGCATTGCGCCTTCATGCCGTCCATCGCCGGTTTCAGGTACTTGCGCGGGTCGAACTCGGCGGGCGCGCTCATCAGGGTCTTGCGGATCGCCGCCGTGGCCGCCAGCCGCAGGTCTGTGTCGATGTTGACCTTGCGCACGCCGTGGCGGATGCCGCGCCGGATCTCCTCCAGCGGCACACCCCAGGTCGGCTTGATCTCGCCGCCATACGCGTTGATCAGCAGGCGCAGCTCCTCGGGGACCGAGGACGACCCGTGCATGACAAGATGGGTGTTGGGCAGGCGTTTGTGGATCGCCTCGATCACATCCATCGCCAGCACGTCGCCGTCCGGCTGGCGGGTGAACTTGTAGGCGCCGTGACTGGTTCCCATCGCCACCGCCAGAGCATCGACGCCGGTATCGGCCACAAAACGCTCTGCCTCTTCGGGATCGGTCAGCAACTGGTCATGCGACAGGGTGCCCGTCGCGCCGTGCCCGTCCTCCTGGTCGCCCTGCCCGGTCTCCAGCGAGCCCAGCACGCCCAGCTCTCCCTCGACGGACACACCCGCGGCATGGGCCATCTCCACCACGGCGCGGGTGATCCCCACGTTATAGGCATAATCGGCGGGCGTGGTGCCGTCCTCCTTCAACGAACCGTCCATCATGACAGAGGTGAACCCGTGCTGGATGGCGGTGACGCAGGTGGCCAGGGTGTTGCCGTGATCGAGATGCATGCAGACGGGAATATGCGGATAGATTTCCACCAGCGCGTCGATCAGCTTGGCCAGCACCGTGTCGTTGGCATAGCTGCGCGCCCCGCGGCTGGCCTGTAGGATCACGGGCGACCCGGTTTCATTGGCCGCAGCCATGATCGCCAGCCCCTGTTCCATGTTGGACATGTTGAAGGCCGGCACGGCATAGCCGTTCTCGGCAGCGTGGTCGAGCAGCTGACGAAGGGTGATACGGGGCATCTCGGGCTCCTCTCAGTCGGAGTGGGAAAGGTAGTCGCAGAGCGTCGCGACCTCGTCACGGCTGCCAAAGATCAGTGGCACACGGTCATGCAGGTGGGCGGGCGACAGGTCGAGGATGGCACTCTGGCCATCCGTCGCGGTGCCGCCGGCCTGTTCGATCAGGTAGGCAATCGGGAAAGCCTCGTAGGCCAGCCGCAGAAAGCCCTCCTCGTAGCCCGGGCGCGTGTCGCCGGGATACATGAACAGCCCGCCCCGGCGCAGGATGCGGTGCAGATCCCCCACGGCGGCAGCGATCCAGCGCATGTTGAAATCGCGCCCGCGCGGCCCTTCGGCCCCGCGCAGCAGGTCCTCGGTATAGCGCTGCAACCCCTCGGGCCAGCGCCGCCGGTTCGAGGCATTGAAGGCCACGGTCGAGGTGCCAGGCTTGATCGTGACGGCAGTGGTGTCGACGTGAAAGACACCTGTCACCGGGTCCAGCGTGGCGATGTCGACGCCCGCGCCGGTGCTGAAACCGAAATCGACCGAATGCCCGAAAGAGACATAGCAGGCCGCGATCATCTCGCGCCCCTTGCGCAAGAAGCTGTCACCCGCCGGGAAGATCGCGAAGAGCGCCCCCAGCGGCGCGCCGATGCCGATGCTGCCGGACCCGTCGATCGGGTCCATCGCCAGGTCGAATGCGCCCTCCGGGTCGATGATCTCGACCTCCTCGGCCTCTTCGGACAGGATGCGGGCCACCGACATGCCGCGCAGCACCTCGATGAAATGGTCATGCGCGCCCATGTCCAACGCCTTTTGCTTGTCGCCGGAATCGTTGGTGCCAATGACATGGGTCGGGTCACCGGTCAGGTGCCCCTGTGCCAGGCGGGTCGCCAGCGGCACGCTGGCCTCGGCCAGGCGGATCAGCAGCGCCGCCAGCGCGCGGCGCGCGGTGTCCTCGCCCGCCCAATTCGCCAGGTGCGCGGCCAGGGTCGGTGCGGTGACGGGTGCGTCGCCGTCCAGTTTCAGGGGCGTTTGCATGGCCTTATCCCTTTCCGTTCAGCAGTGCGTCGGCCTTGGCCACGATGGCCTCGCGCGTGATGCCGAACGTCCGGTACAGGTCCCCTGCCGGGCCCGAGGCGCCAAAGCCCCGCATCCCGATCACGTCCTCCTCGCTGTCGACATAGCGGGTCCAGCCGTAGGTGCTGGCGGCCTCGACCGCGATACGGGGCGCAGAGCCCAGCACGTCGGCCCGGTACTCCGCCGGTTGCGCCTCGAACAACTCCCAGCACGGCATCGAGACGACGGCCACGCCCAGCCCGCGTTCCGCCAGCACTTCGGCAGCCTCGATCGCAAGGCTGACCTCGGTGCCCGTGGCCAGCAAGGTCAGGTCGCGCCCCGCGCCGAAGCTGCGCAGGACATAGGCGCCCTTCGCGCTTAGGTTCTCATCCCCGGCGTCCAGCCGAAGTTGTGGCACGCCCTGTCGGCTGAGCGCCAGCAGCGACGGGGTTCCACGCGACCGGAGGGCGATGTCCCAGCATTCCAGCGTCTCGACCGCGTCGGCGGGCCGGAAGGTGTAGAGGTTCGGGATCGCGCGCAACGAGGTCAGATGCTCGACCGGCTGGTGGGTCGGGCCGTCCTCGCCCAGCCCGATGCTGTCATGGGTCATGACATAGATCGTGCCGACGCCCATCAGCGCGGACAGGCGGATCGCGTTGCGGGCATAGTCCGAGAAGACGAGAAAGGTGCCGCCATAGGGGATCAGCCCGCCGTGGGTGTTCATGCCGTTCATGGCTGCGGCCATTCCGAATTCACGCACGCCATAGCCGACATAACGGCCCGGCTCTGCGCGCGAATACTGCCGGTCCACCGCCGGAACCCGCGTCAGGTTGGAACCGGTCAGGTCGGCGGACCCGCCGATCAGCTCTGGCAGCGCGGGGGCCAGCGCCTCCAGCGCAACTTGGCTGGCCTTGCGGGTGGCGATCTTTTGCGGCTCCGCGAAAAGACCCGCCCGCGCCTGCGCCACCGCCGCGCCATATCCGCCGGGCAGCTCGCGCGCCATACGGCGCGTGAACTCCGCGCGGTCCGATGAGGCGGCAAGCCGGGCTTCCCAGTCCTTGCGGGCGGCCCCGCCACGCGCCCCGATGGCCCGCCATTCGGCGGCGAGATCGGCGGGCACCTCGAAGGGGGCGGCCTCCCAGCCCAGCGCTGCCTTGGCGGCGGCGGCCTCTTCGGCGCCCAGCGGCGACCCGTGCGCCGAGGCAGTGCCCGCCTTGGATGGCGCGCCGTAGCCGATCACCGTCTTCATGGCGATCAGGGTCGGCTTGCCGGTTTCCGCCTTGGCCTCTGCGATGGCGGTCGAAACGCCGGGAATGTCATGGCCGTCACACTCCAGCACATGCCAGCCGCAGGCCCGCAGACGCCCCGGCACATCCTCGGAAAACGACACGGAGGTCGGCCCGTCGATGGTGATCTGGTTGTCGTCATACAGAACGATCAGCTTGCCCAGCCCCAGGTGTCCCGCCAGCGAGATCGCCTCTTGCCCGATACCCTCTTGCAGGCAGCCGTCACCGAGGAACACGTAGGTATGATGATCGACCAGGTCGGCGCCGAACTCGGCCCCCAACGCGCGCTCGGCCATTGCCATGCCGACGGCATTGGCGATGCCCTGGCCCAGCGGCCCGGTTGTCGTCTCGATCCCCTTGGCATGACCGTATTCCGGATGGCCCGCGGTGCGGGCGCCAAGCTGACGGAAGTTGCGCAGCTCTTCGATGGTCATGTCGTCATAGCCGGTCAGGTGCAGCAGCGAATAGAGCAGCATCGAGGCATGACCGTTGGACAGCACCACCCGGTCGCGATCCGGCCAGTCGGGGGTCGAGGCATCGAACTTCAGGTGATCCCGAAAGAGCGCGGTGGCCGCATCGGCCATGCCCATCGGGGCGCCGGGGTGACCGGACTTTGCCGCCTCGACCGCGTCGATCGACAGGGCCCGGATACAGTTGGCAAGGGCAAAACCCCCGGGGTCCAGCGCGGCCTTGGCTAAAATCGACTGCGGCATCGGATCTTTGGGCATCACGTCCTCCTGCGTTGATCCGGTGTTACGCGAGACCGGCAAAAATCACAACCAGCAATCCCAAAATAACACAATTGACGATAATTGTGTGATATGTGATGTTACGTTCAGGAGGTGCACCGGTGAAAAGAGACGACAGGCAACAGGCGATCATGGACCTGCTGGTCACGGATGGAGAGGTCGAGCTGGACGCGCTCGCCGACCGTTTTGCCGTGTCGCGCATGACCATTCACCGCGACCTCGACGACCTCGAAGGCGCGGGTCTGCTGCGGAAAATCCGTGGTGGCGCGACGATCCGCTCCGGCACCCAGTTCGAAAGCGATTTCCGCTTTCGCGAACGGCAAGGCGCCCCGGCCAAGTTGGCGATGGCCCGCGCCGCGCTGCGCCTTGTCGAACCGGGCATGACGGTCATGATCAACGATGGCTCGATGGCTGCGATCCTGGGTCAACAGCTTGCCGCCTGCCGGCCCCTGACGGTGATCACCAACAACGCGGCGGTCATGGATGCCCTGAAGGCAGAGGCCGGGATCACCCTGATCGCCCTGGGCGGCGTCTATTCCGCCAAGTTCAACGCCTATCTCGGCAAGGTGACAGAGGATGCGCTGGCGCATCTGCGCGCCGACCTGGCCTTTATCTCTTCTCCCGCGGTGTCGGGGCTGGAAGTCTTTCACATGGACGAAACCGTGGTCCGGTCCAAACAGGCAATGATGCGGCAGGGGGCAAGCCGCGTGCTGCTGGTCAACCACAGCCGCTTTGGCAAAGCCGCCCTGCACCGGCTGGCCGCCCTGTCGGAATTCGACCACATCATCACCGACCAGCCCCCCGCCCCCGAGGCCCGCACGGCCCTGGACGAGGCCGGGCTGACCCTGACAATCGCAGACCCCCAAGAGGCCGAGGCATGACACAATCGCCGTTCTGGATCGGAACCAGCTGGAAGATGAACAAGACGCTGGCAGAGGCGCAGGCCTTTGCCATTGCCCTCGCTGAGGTGGACGCGGATCGCGATCCGCGCATCCAGCGGTTCGTCATCCCGCCCTTCACCGCCGTGCGCGAGGTCAAGCAGATCCTTGCGGACAGCTCGGTCAAGGTCGGCGCGCAGAACATGCACTGGGCCGACCAGGGCGCCTGGACCGGCGAAGTCTCGCCGCTCATGCTCACCGATTGCGGGCTGGATATCGTCGAACTCGGCCATTCGGAACGGCGCGAGCATTTCGGAGAGACAGACGAAACCGTCGGCCTCAAGACCGAGGCCGCGGTGCGCCACGGCCTGATCCCGTTGATCTGTATCGGCGAGACGCTGGCCGAACGCGAGGCGGGCCGCGCGCAAGAGGTGCTGGCAGCACAGGTGCGCGGCGCCTTGGGTAGGCTGGACGACACCCAGAAATCCGCGCCGATCCTCCTGGCCTATGAACCGGTCTGGGCGATTGGCGAGAACGGCATTCCCGCCACCTCGGAGTATGCCGACGACCGGCAGGGTGAGATCATCGCAGTTGCCGAAGAGGTGCTGGGGCGCCGCGTGCCCTGCCTCTACGGCGGCTCGGTCAACCCCGGCAATTGCGAGGAACTCATCCAGTGCCCGCATATCGACGGGCTTTTCATCGGGCGCTCTGCCTGGAATGTCGCGGGCTACCTCGACATCCTGGCCAAGTGCGCCACCGTCATCTGAACGAAAGGACACGATCCCATGAAGATTGCAGTTGCAGGCGACAGCGCGGGCGAAGCCCTGGCAAAAGTCCTCGCCGACCACCTCAAGGACACGCACGAAGTCTCGGAAATCTCGCGCACCAGCGAAGGACCCGACCCCTTCTATGCCAACCTCGCGGACCGCGTGTGCAGCGCCGTCATGGCCGGAGACTACGACCGCGCGATCCTGATCTGCGGCACCGGCATCGGCGTCGCCATGTCGGCCAACAAGATCCCCGGCATCCGCGCGGCGCAGTGCCACGACACCTATTCCGCAGGCAAGGCCTCGACCTCGAACAACGCGCAGATCATCACGATGGGCGCGCGCGTGATCGGGACGGAACTGGCCAAGGACATCGCCGATGCCTTCCTCTCGACCTCCTTCGACCCCGATGGCCGCTCGGCCGGGAACGTGAACGCGATCAACGAGGTCGACGCGAAATACAACAAGGCCTGACTGCAAGGCGCCCAGGGGCGCCCGGCCGTCACGCCACGTCCAGAGCCCGGTCTTCCTCCCCCGGGCTCCGGCCATTCTCGGACAAGCCCGAAGGACATGACATGGACCGGATTCTGGCCATCGACAGCGGTCTGACCGTGACCAAGGCGGTGATCTTCGACCTTGCGGGGACACAGCTGGCCGTCGCGCGCCGCAACGTGACCCAGTTGAAACCCGCGCCCCGCCGGGTCGAACGGGACATGACCGATCTCTGGCAGCAAACCGCCTCTGCCATCCGCGATGTGCTGGACAGCAGCGGGGCCGACCCGGCGCGCATCGTCGCCGTGGCCGCCACGGCGCATGGCGACGGCATCTACCTGCTGGACAAGGCAGGCAAGCCGCTGGGGAACGGAATCCTGTCGCTGGACAGCCGCGCCTTCGAGGTTGTCGATGATTGGCAGGCCGACGGGACCGACCAGCGCGCGCTGTCCCTGACCGGGCAGGTGCCGCATGTCTCGGCCCATTCCGCGCTGCTTGGCTGGGTTCAACGGCATGAGCCGGATCGTTTCGCGCAAATCGGTCATGTGCTGGCCTGCAAGGACTGGCTGTGTTTCTGCCTCAGCGGCCGCATCGGAACCGATCACACCGAGGCCAGTACATCCTTCACGGAGGTGCAGTCACAAACCTGGTCGCAAGGGGCGCTGGAGCTCTTCGGCCTTGGCAACTTGCAGGACGCCCTGCCCCGCGCCGACCACTCCGCCACCGTGGTCGGAGAGGTCACGCAGGCAGCAGCGGATGCGACGGGCCTGCGCCCCGGCACGCCCGTGGCGGCGGGCCTGCATGACGTGACCGCCTCGGCGCTGGGGATCGGCGCGCATCGGCCCGGAGTGGTCGGAATCGTCGCTGGCACCTATTCGATCAACGAAAGCGTCTCGACCCGGCCGATTGTCGATGCCCGCTGGTTCTGCCGCAATGCCATCGACGCGGGACAATGGAACAACATGTCCATCTCGCCCGCCTCGACCACGAATTACGACTGGTTCCTGGAGACCTTCTGTGCCGCCGAGCGCGCGCAGGCCCGGGCCGAGGGCCAGGACATCCATGCCCTGTTGCGCCCCGAGATCGACGCGGCGCTGAGCCGCCCCTCCTCGATCCTCTATCATCCCTACCTCTTCGGCTCGCCGATGGGTGCGGCGCCCAGCGCCGGGTTCCTCGGCCTGCGCGGCTGGCACGAACGCGGCGACCTATTGGCCGCCCTGCTGGAAGGCGTGGCCTTCAACCACCGCGATCACGTCGATGCGCTGCGCGGCAGCTTCGGCGGCAGCGCGGCGCGGCTGACCGGCGGCGCCTCGCGCAGCCCGTCGGTGGCCCAGCTCTTTGCCGACGTCCTGGACATGCCCGTGACCGTCACCGACACGGACGAGGCCGCCGCCTGGGGCGCCGCGCTTTGCGCCGGGGCGGCGGTGGGCGCCTTTGCGCGCTGGGACGCGGACCCGCGCAACCTGGCGGCGCTGGAAACCACCTATCAGCCCACACCCGGCCGCGCCGCGCATTATGCCCGGCGCTACGCGATTTACAGCGAAATTGCCGAAAGCATGGGCGCGGCCTGGGATCGCCTGAACAGCCTGGAAACCCTTGCTCGGGGCGACACCGATGACTGACCCCGTGACAGAAGACCTTGACGTGCTGGTCATCGGCGCCGGGATCAACGGCGCCGGCGTGTTCCGCGATCTCTGCGCGCAGGGACTGAAATGCATGATCGTGGACAAGGGCGATTTTGGGTCGGGCACCAGCGCGGCACCATCGCGCCTGATCCACGGCGGACTGAAATACCTCGAAACCGGGGAATTTCGTCTTGTCGCGGAATCCACCTATGAACGGAACCTGCTGCTGAAGAACGCGGCGCACCTTGTCCGCCCCCTGCCCACGGTGATCCCGATCCAGTCCTGGACCAAGGGTGTCTGGGCGGCGCTGCGCACCTTCTTCGGTTCAACGACAGCGCCGCGCAGCCGAGGGGCGCTGTTGGTCAAGGCCGGGTTAGCGATCTATGATTTCTACGGTGCGAAGGCGCGCCAGATGCCCCGGCACGGAATGCTGGGACGAAAGCAGGCGCTTGCCCAGTTCCCGGCGCTGACGCCCCGGATCGTCGCCGTCGGCACCTACTACGACGCCACCGTGACCGCCCCGGAACGGCTGGTGATGGAGCTGACGTCTGACGGGGTCGCCATGTCGCCGGGCTCCGAGGCGCTGAACTGGACCGCCGTCCATGGGCAGAAGGACGGCACCGTGTCCCTGCGCGGACCGGACGGGGACCGCCGCACGGTGCGCCCGCGTTTCGTGGTCAATGCCGCAGGTCCCTGGATCGACAAGGTGAACGCGCTGTTGGGGCTGGACACACGGCTGATCGGCGGCACCAAAGGGTCGCACATCCTTCTGGATCATCCCTCGCTGCTGGATCAACTTGACGGGCGGATGATCTATTTCGAGGGCGACGACGGGCGCATCCTGCTGGTCTTTCCCTTTCACGGCAAGGCGCTGGTCGGCTCCACCGACATCCCCGCGAAAGACCCGGATGCCGTGATCTGCACCGAGGCGGAAACCGATTATTTCATCCAGAGCCTGCGCGACCTGCTACCCGGCCTGCAGTTCGATCACGATCAGATCGTCTACGCCTATGCCGGCATTCGCCCGCTGCCCAACTCCGAAGGTGTGGCGCCGGGGCTCATCAGCCGTGATCATTCCGCCCCGTTGGACCCGGCCACACCGCAGCGCGAATTTCCGGTCATGTCGCTGGTTGGTGGCAAATGGACCACCTTCCGCGCCTTTTCGGCAGAGGTCAGCGACCGCGTGCTGGCCGAGCTTGGCCAGCCCCGGCAGCACCCGACCGACGAGATGCCCATCGGCGGCGGGCGCGGCATGCCCCTGACTCCAGAGGCGCGGCAAGACTGGGTCTCTGGCGTCGCGGCGGATACCGGCGTTGCGCCGGACCGGGTGGCCGTGCTGCTGGACCGCTACGGGACCACCGCGCGCGAGGTTGCCGCGCATGAGGGCCGGGATACCATCGGCCTGCCCGACGCGCCGGATGTCTCTGACCGCGAGGTCGACTGGATCGCACGGCACGAGGCAGTGGTGCACCTGTCCGACATCCTGCTGCGCCGAACGTCACTGGCTATCAGCGGACGCCTGACCCCCGCCCTCTGCCGCGCGGTTGCCCGGATCGCGGGCGGCGCTCTGGGCTGGGACCAGGAGCGGGAACAGGAGGAACTGGCGGACCTGGCCACCCTGCTGTCCGAAAGGCATGGCGTTCGCCTCGACTTGCGCTAGCCTCCCGCGCAAGGGAGGCCACACCATGTCGCAGAAGCACCGCAAGCTGATCAACGATCCCGATCACCTGATCGAGGATCTTGTGGCGGGCATGATCTCGGCCCATCCCGACCTGATCTATGTCGAGGGGGACACCGGGCGGGCCATCGTTGCGCTGAACGGCCCGCGCGACGGCAAGGTCGGCATCGTCATCGGCGGCGGATCCGGCCATGAACCCGCCTTCGCGGGCTATGTCGGCAAGGGGTTGGCCGATGCGGCGCCACTGGGAAACATCTTTGCCTCGCCCTCGCCCGCGCAGATCATGGATGCGGGATTTGCCGCTGATGGTGGTGCGGGGATGCTGTTTCTCTACGGCAATTACACCGGCGACGTGATGAATTTCGGCATGGCCGAAGAGGGGCTTGCCGAACACGGGATCACCGCGCGCTCATTCGTCGTGACCGATGACATCGCCTCGGCCCCGCCGGAACGGGTCAGCGAACGGCGCGGGATCGCCGGGGATTTCTTTGTCTTCAAGGTGGCGGGGGCGGCCGCGGATCTGGGCCTGAGCCTCGACGAGGTCGAAGAGGCCGCCGCGCGCGCAAACGCGGCCACCCGGACGATGGGCGTCGCTCTGTCCGCCTGCATCCTGCCGCAGACCGGTCGCCCGAACTTCGACCTGCCCGTGGGAGAGATGGAAATCGGCATGGGCATCCACGGCGAACCGGGCATCGAACGCGGCCCCGCCGAAGGCGCTGATGCGGTCGTGGACAGGCTGTTGCCGCCGATCCTGACGGAACTGGCCTGCACGAGCGGCGACAAGGTGGCCGTTCTGATCAACGGGCTGGGGTCAACCAGCCTGATGGAGCTTTACCTGCTGCACCGGCGTGTCGCGCAACTGCTGGATGACCGGCAGATCACGATCCACCACAGTTGGGTCGGGGAATATTGCACCTCGCTGGACATGGAGGGCGCCTCGATCACGCTGATGAAACTGGACGACGATTTGCGGACCTGGCTGGATCACCCCTGCGAGACACCGGCCCTGCGCGTCGGCAGGGCCGATATCCCCCGCACTGCCCGCCCGCAAAGACACCGGCACAGGGCCAACCCTGTGGCAGGCGCCACTGACCGCGCCAACCTGTGCACCGACGGCGAGATCGGCCCGGCAGAGTTTCGCACCATGATGCGGGCGGGGGCCGAGGCGATCTTTGCTGCGGTGGACCGGCTTTGCGCGCTCGACGGTGAAATCGGCGACGGCGACCACGGCGTCACGATGGAGATCGGCTGGAAGGCCGTTCTTTCCGCAATGGACAATGCCGACCCGGACATGACCATCACGGACCTGTGCAACGTGATCGCCAACAGCTTTCTGTCCGCCGTCGGCGCCTCTGCCGGGCCGCTCTATGCCTCGGGGTTCGGGGCCGCCGGGCGGGCGGTCTCAGACCGCTGGGCGCTGGATGCCGGCGCGCTGGCCGCCTGGCTGGACGGCATGGCGCAGGGCATCGCGACGCGCGGCGGCGCAGCCCCGGGCGACAAGACCATGCTGGACGCCTGGCTGCCCGCCGCAGAGGCCGCGACCGACGCGGCCCGCGAAGGCGCACCCCTGCCGGACACCTTGAAACGCGCCTGCGAGGCCGCCCGGCGCGGCGCGGAGGCCACCGCGCAGATGCAAAGCGGCAAGGGCCGGTCGCAGAAACTGGGTGAGCGGTCTATTGGGCACCTGGACCCGGGGGCCGAATCCGCCGCACTTCTGCTTGCCGCCTGGTCAGATGCCGCACCGCGCCAAACCGACCGTTGAAAGACTGTCACATTGCTCTGATAGCCCGACGCAGATGTAATCAAATCATGGAGACCCTCATGCGTTTCGCCCTTTCCGCGCTTGCTGCCGCGCTGCTTTCGACCTCGGCGATGGCCGAGGTGTCGGGCAAGCTGGTGCTGTATACCTCGCAGCCCAATGCCGATGCCCAGCAAACGGTCGACGCCTTTCAGGCCAAGTACCCGGAGGTGGAGGTCGAATGGATCCGCGACGGCACCACCAAGGTCATGGCCAAGCTGCGCGCCGAGTTTGCCGCAGGCGCCCCGCAGCCCGACGTGCTGCTGATCGCCGACATGGTGACGATGGAAGGACTGGAGGCCGAAGGCCGCCTGATGGCCTACCCCGAGGCCGACACCAGCGCCTATGACCCCGCGCTGATGGATGCCCAAGGCCATTATTTCTCGACCAAACTGATCACCACCGGCATCGTCTACAACACCGGCGCCGAGATGGTCCCGACCTCCTATGCAGACCTGCTGAAAGAAGCGGCCAAGGACAAGCTGGCCATGCCCTCGCCGCTGACCTCCGGCGCGGCGACCATCCACATGGCCGCCATCACCGCGCATCCCGACCTGGGCTGGGATTTCTACGAGGGCCTTGCCGCGCAGGGCGCTATCCCCGAGGGCGGCAACGGCGGCACATACAAGGCCGTCGCCGGGGGCGAAAAGCTCTATGGGTTCGTGGTCGACTTCCTGCCGATCCGCAACAAGCTGGACGGCGCCCCGGTCGAGTTCGTCTTTCCCGAGGAAGGCGTTTCCGCCGTGACAGAGCCGGTGGCGATCCTGTCGACCGCGCAGAACCCCGACGCCGCCAAGGCCTTTGTCGACTTCCTGATCTCCGAGGAAGGCCAGCAACTGGCCGCAGACATGGGGTATCTGCCCGCACATCCGGGCATCACCCCGCCCGAGGGATTCCCGGCGCTGCCCGACATCAAGCTGCTGGACTTCGACCCGGCCAAGGCGCTGGCGGACGACCAGGCCAACAAGATGAAATTCATCGATATCTTCGGCGGCTGATCACTTGCGGCTGTTGAATTTCCTGCGCAGCGGCGAGGGCCTGACCCTTGCCGCTGTTACCTTTTTCGCGCTGGCCCTGCTGGTCTTTCCGCTGGGCCTTCTGGCGCGCGTCGGGGTGACACAGGACGGCGCCGTCTCGCTGGCGCCATTGGCGGATGCGCTGTCCTCACGCTCGGTCTGGCGCGCCTTTACGCATTCGCTGGAAAGCGCCTTTTTCTCGTCGCTTCTGTCGCTGGTCGCGGGCACGGGGATCGCGCTGGCCATCGGTCTGACCGATATCCGCTGGAAGGGTGTCTTCACCTTCCTGTTGCTGATCCCGATGATGATCCCGCCGCATGTGACGGCGATTGCCTGGATACAGGCGATGGGCCCATCCTCTCCGATCCTGCGCAGCCTGGGGATCGCGCCAGAGCTGGGCACGACGCATCCGCTCTATTCCCCCGGCGGGCTGATCTTTCTGCTGGGCGTTCAGCACACGCCGCTGGTCTTTCTGGTCGTGCTGGCGGCCCTGCGTGCCCTGCCGCGCGAGATGAGCGATGCCGCCCGCATCGCAGGGGCCGGGGGCGGCAGGCTGCTGCGACGCATCATCCTGCCCCTTCTGGCGCCCACCCTGATTGCCGGTTACGCGCTGGCCTTTGTCTCGGCCCTGGGGAATTTCGGCATCCAGGCGCTGCTGGGCATTCCCTCGCGCTACATCACCCTGCCCGTGCTGATCTGGCAGCGCCTGGCCAGCTTTGGCCCCTCGGTGCTGACCGACGTGGCGGTGATCGCCTCGATTCTGGCCCTGTTGGCGATGGTGGTGATCCTGCTGCAGATGCTGTTGTTGCGGAACGCCCGCAGCACGCTGATCGGCCCGCCGCAACCGCCCCTGCATATCCGGCTGGGCCGTCTGCGCGGCTGGACGGAGGTCGGGTTGGCCCTGCTGGTCCTTGGCACGCTGGTGCTGCCCATCGCGGCACTGGTGGCAACCGCCCTGGTGCGTACCTACGGGCTCCCCCTGAACGCGGACACGGTCACGCTGGACAACTTCGCCGAAATCCTGTTCCGGCAATCCGTCACCGCACGCGCCTTTCTGAACTCTTCGCTGACCGCCGCCACGGCTGCCGCGATCATCGCCCTGGGCAGCATCCTTGTGGCGCATTTCATGTCCTCACCCCGGCGCGCCGTGCGAGGCACCGGGCTTGGCATCGCGACGCTGAGCGAGATGACCTACGCCGTTCCCGGCCTGGTGATCTCGATTGCCTTCATCCTGGCCTTTCTCAAACCGCTGCCGCTGTTCAACGTCTCGCTCTACAACACGCTGGGGATCATCCTGATCGCCTATCTCTGCGCCTTCTTTTCGATCGCGCTGAAACCCGTCAGCGCCGCCTTCGTGCAGCTGGACCCGGCTTTGGACGAGGCCGCCCGGATCTCGGGCGCATGTTACGGGTTCCGGATGCGGCGGATTTTCCTGCCGCTCATCGCCCCGGCGGCGGCCTCGGGCGCGATCCTTGTCTTTCTGACCGCCTATAACGAGGTCACGGTCTCGGCCCTGCTGTGGTCCAGCGGGAACGAAACCATCGGGACGACGATCTACAACTACGAGGATGGCGGCTATACGACCCTCGCCGCCGCGATGGCCAGCGTGACGGTCCTGGCCACGGTCCTTCTGATGGCCGCGCTGGACCGGCTGGGACGGCACGCGCCGCGCGGCGTGGTGCCCTGGCGGATGTGACCCGGCTCAGGACAAAAGCCGCGCAAACTCGGCGTCGATCCGTTCGAACAGGGGCAGGTAGTCTGCGGTTGTTTCCAGCAGCGCCGGGTTGCCCGCGTGCCTCCAGCGTATGTCCGCAATCCGCTCTGCCAGGGTCAGGGCCTCACCATTCGGGCCGGACCGGTTGTCGCAGAAGGTCAGCGCCCGGCTGAGCGCCGTATCCATCATCCGGCAGGTCGGCCCATAGCGCCCGGCAAGGTCGGGCCGCATCCGCAGGCAAAGGCCGCGCGCGCCGGAATGGTGCAGCACCGCATCGACGACCCCGGCGTCGCAGCCGTCCGCACGGGCCAGCACGGCGCCATCGACCGGGTGAAACCCCGTCACCGCAAAAGCCTCGGCATAGCCGATGTCGTGATAGGCAGCGGCGATGACCAGCCGACCGCCGAACTCTTGCCGCGCCTCTACGATACGCGCCGTCCGCATCACCTGTTGGATATGGGCCAGCCGGGGCGCATCGGGCGGAAACCAGTCTTCGGGCGTCTTCATCCCGGCAGGACCCAGGCCCGCTTGATCCGGATGGCCAGCCGGTCCCCGACCCGCATCGGCGCGTCATGGGCCACGGTCAGGCTGGCCCCCGCGTCCAGGTCCAGACCCGCTTCCCAGATCCCGCCACGATAAAGGACGCTGCGCACCGTGCCCGCCAGCTGCCCTTCGGCCCCGGCGTCGAGGATCTCGATCCCCTCGGGGCGCACCAGCGCCCGCGCCGCCCCTTCCGGCTGGCCGGACACGGCGGTTGCGGCGAACCGGCAGCCGGACAGGTCGGCCATGCCGTCGCGATAGTAGACCTCGACGACGCTGCCATGCCCGATAAACTCCGCCACCTCGACGGACCCGGGACGTTCGTAGATCTCCTGCGGCGTTCCCACTTGCAGAAACCGCCCGCCCTTCATCACCGCCATGCGGTCGGCCAGGGCCATCGCCTCGCGCTGGTCGTGGGTGATATAGAGCGTGGTCGCCCCGGATGAGCGGTGAAAGTGCAGCAATTCCCGCTCCATCGTGCCGCGCAGGTGCGGATCGAGATTGGCCAGAGGTTCGTCCATGAGGATTGTCCGCGCCCCACCCGCCAGGCAGCGCGCCAGGGCCACCCGCTGCCGCTGGCCCCCGGACAGGGCCTCGGGTTTTCGCGCGGCCAGCTCCTTCATCGAGACGGTTTCAAGATGCGCCTCGACCGAGCGCGCCGCCTGCTTGTGCGACATGCCGCCCGCTTCCAGCGGAAAGGCCACGTTGTCCCGCACTGTCATGTGCGGCCAGAGCGCATAGGATTGAAAGACGAACCCGGTGCCGCGCTGTTCGGGCGGCACCATCGTGCCCTGCCCGGCCACCCGCGCGCCATGCAAAAGGATCTCGCCGCGATCCGGCGTTTCAAGCCCCGCGATCAGGCGCAGGAGCGTGCTCTTGCCACACCCGGATTCCCCGACGATGACAAAGAGCTCACGGTCAGCGACCGTAAAAGAGACCTCGGCGACGGCCGGTTTCCCGGCATAGTCCTTGCCGATGTGCCTGACCTCGATGCCCGTCGTCATTCGCCCGCACCTCGCTGCGCCGGGACGCCGGTCATGCCGCAGTGTCCTGGCCCCTTTTCGGCGGGCAACCGGCCCCGCCTTGCAGGCAGATCCTTACGACCGGGACAGGCGGAACCGCAACCCGATGCCGGGTTTTTGCTGCCCCTAAAGAACGAAATCCGTGGCGGTGAGTCCAGCCACCCGTATCTCGACCTCGAAGCGTCCATGCCACGGAACCCGAGGGATAAGTCCGCGCAGGGAAAGGGGTACCTTGGCGATCAGCTGATTTGTGCAACAGGACCAACGAAGGACAGGATTTGCCTAGGTCCGCTTTTCCCGGCTTCCTCCCGATTGCAGGTCTCGCCTCTTTCCGGGACAGAACAGAAGGGACGACCAGCCGGACAGCCCTGGGGTTTCACCGTTTCCGGCCATGCCAACACCGCGTGGCGCGGTTGCATGGACCGATGGGTTTGCGCGTCGGCGAGGCGGCAAGGATTGGACCGCGATGCAGGACAGGGGGTAATCTGGGCGGCATGGGGTACGTAACATCGCTTTTCCCGCGCAAGGTGATCGCGGCGGTCGGGCCTAGGGTCGATGGCCCTGGCCTGCTGCGCGGGTTGGGGCTGGACCCCGACGGCCCCTGGGATCCCAAGATCATGGTGCCCGTGGCGGTCTACTATGACATGCTGGAACGGATCGCCGAGACGGTCGACCCGACCGACCTGCCGCTGAAGGTCGGCGCCTCCATGCGGTGTGACGAATACGGGGCGCTTGGCCTGGCGTGGAAGGCCGCCCCGGACCTGGCAGGCTCGCTGGCGCGGATCGAACGCTATGCGCGGGTCTGGACCAGCGTGGTGGAATACGAGCTGCGCCCCGATCCGCGTGGTGTCCTGCTGGTCCTGCAACGGGCCGGGGCACGGCGCCTGGGACTCAGGCTCTCGAACGAAACCTCGCTGGTCAGCGCGGTGTCCATTGCCCGGCAGGTCAGCCCGGTGCCCTTTGCCCCGCTCGAGGTCCGGTTTCGGCACCCACCGCCCCGCACCCTGTCCCACCACGAAAGCTGGATTGGCTGTCCGGTCCGTTTCGACAGTGACATGGACGCATTGCTGATTTCCCACGAGTCGGCCCGACAACCCAATATCCTGGGGGATGAGGGCATCACCCGCTTTCTGATCTCGCATCTGGACGAGGAACTGTCCGAGATTGCCGATGAGGACACGCTGGAGGCCCGATCCAAGGCGGCCATTGCCCGCGCGCTTAGCGAGGGCCTGCCCAAGATGGCCGACATCGCCCGGGGCCTTGGCCTCAGCGCACGCAGCTTTCACCGGCGCCTGTCCGAACAAGGGCTGAGCTTTCAGACCCTGACCGACGAGACCCGTCGCGAACTGGCCGAAGGACTGCTGCGCGACGAGGGGTATTCGCTTGCAGAGGTCGCCTTCCTGACCGGGTTTTCCGAGCAGAGCTCTTTTACCCGCGCGTTCAAACGCTGGGTCGGGCGGACCCCGGCCAGTTACCGCAAGACCCACGGCGCAGACTGACGCCCCATTGGCAACAACTGTCAAAACGCTGGCGATGGCGGTCAATACCGGGTGCCTGCCGCCGGTCTATCCCCCTGTCATCACGTCCAGACAAGGAGACAGACCATGCACCCCATTCTCGTTATCGGCGCCACCGGCAAGACAGGTTCGCGCGTCGCAAGCAAACTGCAGGCGCTTGGCCATGCCGTGCGCCTTGGGTCGCGCAATGCACCGATCCCCTTCGACTGGGAGGCACCCGAAACCTGGGCCGCTGCCCTCTCCGGTGTCCGCGCCGCCTATGTCACCTATTTCCCCGATCTTGCCTTTCCCGGCGCCGTCGACAAGCTCGACGCGCTGTGCCGCACCGCTCGCGCCGCCGGTGTCGAACATCTGGTCCTGTTGTCGGGCCGGGGAGAGCATCACGCCCGTCTTGGTGAAGAGGTTGTGCGCAACTCCGGCCCGGACTTCACCATCGTGCGCGCCGCCTGGTTCGCGCAGAACTTCAGCGAAGGCTACCTGCGCGAACCGGTGCTGGCCGGGGTTCTGCCGATGCCCGGCGGCGACGTGGTGGAACCGATCATCGACGTGGACGACATCGCCGACGTCGTGGTCGCCGCGCTGACCGAAGGCGGCCACGAGGGCGAACTGTACGAGGTGACGGGCCCGCGCCTCATGAGTTTTGCCGAGATGGCCGGGGACCTGTCCACCGCCATTGGTCGGCCGATCCGGCACATCCCGATTACCTTCGAGGAATTTCACGCCAACGTGGCCAGCGCCGGGGGCGATTTCGTCGCCGATGTCTTTACCGCCATCGCGCGCGAGACACTGGACGGGCGCAACGCCAGCCTCGGGGACGGCGTGCAACGGGCTCTTGGCCGGGCGCCGCGGGATTTCGCGGACTTTGCACGGGCCGCGGCCCTAGCCGGCAAATGGCCGCTCGCGGCCTGACCGCCCCTGTTTCAGGAAAGGACCAGAGATGACACGTTCACTTTTTCAAAAGATCACGCTCGGGATCGCGGGCGCTACGACGCTGGCCATCGGCCTGTGCATCCTTGTCATCCCGCACCAGTTCTACGCCAGCTACGGCATCGTTCTGGCGGATGACGCCAGCTTGCTGAGTGAGCTGCGAGCGCCCGGGGCGGGGCTGGCCGTACTGGGGGCGCTGATGCTCTGGGGCATCTGGAACAGCGCAATGCGCCAGGTCGCGCAGGTGGCCGCGCTGACCGTCTACATTGCCTTCCCGGCGGGGCGGCTGGTCGGGCTGCTGGTCGACGGAATGCCGTCGGGCGGCATTCTCGGCGCGCTGGCCTTCGAGGCTGGCATCGCCGTGCTTTGCCTTCTGGCCTTTCGCCTTGGGTCCCGGGCCTCTCCGCTGCAAGGCGCTGACACCCGCGCCCCTGTGGCCTGACCTGGCCTTGGCGGGACGGCAATCGCCGCCCCGCCCCGATCACTGCCTGAACAGGAACTGAACGACATGACGACGATCTATCTTGTCCTCTTGCAGGGCGGCATTCTTGCCTATGCGCTGCTGGCTGGCGTCTTTCTGGCCTTCTCGGATTTCATCATGCGCGCGCTGTCACGGACCAGTGGCATCGGCGGTCCAGAGGCGATGCAGCTCATCAACCGCGAGGTGTTCCGCTGGATCTTCATGACCCTCTTTATGGGGATGGCGGTGGTATCGCTGCTGTTGTCGGGATTGGCCGCGCTGAGCCTGAACACCCCTGCCGACACTCTGATCCTGCTGGCGGGGCTGGTCTACCTTGTGGGTTGCTTCGGCGTCACGGTGATCCGCAACGTGCCGATGAACGAGCGGCTGGCCGCAATGGACCCGGCAACCGACACGGCGCGAGACTATTGGACGGGGACTTACCTGCCCCGCTGGACCTTCTGGAACACGGTGCGCACCCTTGCCTGCGCGTTGTCCTCTGTCCTGTTGCTGACCGCACTGGTCTGGAGGACTGCGGCGTACTAGCGCGTCAGGCACCCGTAGATGGCGTAGCCCCGGTACAGGCTTTGCCCGGTCAGGGTCCCGGCGCCCGCCGCCATGTCCTGCATGGCCGCTCCCAGGGTATCGCGGGGCGCAACATGGAACCGGGCCAGCCAGGCGCGCAAGCCAGTTTTGAACCATCCCGGCAGCCGCCCCTGGTCGCCGAAATCCACGACGTGAAGGGTGCCGCCCGGCGCCAGGTGGCGCATGGCCTCGTCCAGCGCGGCCTGCCAGTCAGGGATCATCGAGAGGCTGTAGGAAAACACGATATGGTCGAACTCCGCCTCGCCGAACAGCGCCTCGGGGTCGAAAGAACAGGCATCCGCCTGCGCCAGCCGCGCCGCGCCGTCCAGCTTGCGGCGCGCGGAAATCAGCATCTGGTCCGAGATATCCAGCCCGAAAAGCAGGGCGCGCGGATGTCGCTTGCGGATCGCGGCAAGGTTGCGCCCGGTGCCACAGGCCACTTCCAGCACCCGGTCCCCGGGGTGGACCTGCATGTTGGCGATCATGTGGTCACGGCCCAGCAGATAATACTTGCGGGTAATGTCGTAGAATAGGCGCTGGTAACGATAGACATCGTCCATCAACCGCCCGTGGTCGGCCACCTCGCTCATTTGCTCAGCCCTTCCGACGATAAAGGTGGACGCCGCCATAGATTGCCGAGCGATCCTCGGCAAAGGCGCGTTCGGACGCGGGAGCGTCGTAGGACCATTGGTCCAGCAGCTCGACCGGGACGCGGCCGGGCAGGATGTCCGGGCCGCCGCCTGTGCGGAACAGGACCCGGGCGCCGGGCATGGCCGTGCGTGTGATTTCCCGCCACAGCGCGGTCAGTTGGTCGTCGGTCATCCAGTCCTGCGCATCCAGCAGGACATAAACCGATTTCGAACCCGCCGGGGCCTCTGCCAGCACATCGGTGATCGAGCGGTTCAGCACCGTCGCACGGCCTGCCGCGACGCGCAGCGCCTCGAAATTCCGCTTGTCGAGGTAGGGCGGCACCGGCCCGGTGCCATCTTCCTTGTAGGCCCGGTTTGCGGCCTGCCAGGCAAAGTAGTTCTCACTGATCGGGAAGTCACAGAACAGCTTGCGCGTCCGTTCCTCGAGCACTGTGACGATATCGCCATCGGCATCGGCGGCCAGCTTGTCGTACTGCGCCGGGGGAATGCCCAGCCCAAACAGCGAGGCCCGGCGGCGCGCCGCAAACCGGACAAGGCGCGAACGATAGAGCGGCTTGATCTCATCTTCGAAAAAGGCGCGCTGGTCCTCCAGCGTCCGGGCGCTCAGGAGCCGGGTGAAATCCACGCCGCCGATCCGCGCCACGAGGTGCACCGCACCCAGGAAGGTCCCCAGCACGCCGAACCGGTAGAACCCGCGTGCGAACATGGACTTGCGGCGGCGCAGCCGTTCGCGCCCGTTCCAGAAGGCGCGCGCCTGCGGATCAAGGTAGGGCAGGACATAGCGATCCAGCAGTGCCACGTTTTCCGCCCGGTCCGCATGGCCGAACAGCGCGTAGAAACTGGCATGATCGGGCAGGCGCTGCGCGGCCTCCAGTTTCAGCCGGTTCAACTCCACATGCCAGGGGGACAGATCCACCGCCGTGACGGATGCGGGCCGCGCGGTGAGATAGCTCATCATGTTGCAGCCGCCCGAGGCGATGCAGACGACGTGATCTTCGCGGCCAAGCTCCAGCGCGGTCATGTCGCAAACCGGGTCCTCCCAGATCTGCGGATAGACCAGCCCCCGGAACAGCCGCGCAAAGACCCGGTCGGACAGGGAAGCGAAAGAGAAGGATCTGTTCTGGTAGACCGCTTCGCCAATCAAGTCGCTGGTCGTGTCGCTCATCATGCTTCCTGTTTGCTCTGTTTCTTCTGGCTGTTTCTGGCCCGCCGCCTGGCGCGCTGTTTCAGCATGCGCTGACGGTTGTTCCGGGCTTCCCAGTCGATCAGCCGCATCTCGCCTTCGTGGTTCTCGATGATCGCGGTACAGCTTTCGACCCAGTCGCCAGTGTTGATGTAGCGGATGTCGCCGATATCGCGGATCGCCGCGTGGTGGATGTGACCGCAGATCACCCCGTCATAGCCTTTCTGGCGGGCGTCCTGGGCCAGCACTTCCTCGAACTTGCAGATGTAGTTGACCGCCTGCTTGACCTGCTGCTTGCTCCATTTGGACAGCGACCAGTAGCGCCGCGACCACAGGCGGCGCACCCGGTTGATCCTGGGGTTCAGCCAGATCAGCATAGCATAGACGCGGTCGCCCAGGTGGGCCAGCCACTTGGCATTCATCACCACGGCGTCGAACTCGTCGCCATGTGTCACCAAGTAGCGTTTGCCATCGGCGGCGCGGAAATCGTCCTGGTTCTTGACCTCGATGCCCCCGAAATGAACCCCGAAGTAGTTGCGCATGACCTCGTCATGATTGCCGGGGATGAACACCACGCGGGTGCCCTTGTGCGCCTTTTCCAGCACCGCCTGCACCACGTCGTTATGGGCCTCGGGCCAGTGCCAGCCGCGCTGCAACCGCCAGCCATCGAAGATATCCCCGACAAGGTAGAGCGTCTCGGCCTCGTGCTTGTTCAGGAACTCGACAAGCAGTCTGGCCCGGCAGCCCCGGGTTCCAAGATGCACATCGGAAATGAAAATCGTTCGGTCGGACACCGCTTTGCCAGGTTGTTGTTAGCGTTTCGAGAGCGCCTAGGCCGTCCGTGCTTCACCGACATGACGATTTTGTATCAATCATGTGAACCCTGCGCGATCTGCAGCGGAAATACCGACAGATCGACCGCGGGTTTCCGGCGCGGGCTGCGTCTCGGAGCCTTCCCTAACGCACCCTCACCTCGGCGTCGACCGGGGCAGCCAACAAAGTTGACCCTTGGTCAGTTTTTCTCGGTTTCCAGCATTTTCCGCAGCTCTGTCTTCAGCACCTTGCCGTAGTTGTTCTTGGGCAGCGCCTCGGCAAAGCGATACCTCTTGGGCCGCTTGAACCGTGCGATCCGGTCAAGGCAGAGCGCGTCCAGCTCTGCAGCCTCCACTGCCTGCCCGGGTTGACAGACGATGAAGGCCACCACGACCTCTCCCCATTCCGGGTCCTGCTGACCAACGACGGCAACCTCGCTGACCGATGGGTGCGACAGCAGCACTTCCTCGACCTCACGCGGGTAGATGTTCGACCCGCCCGAAATGATCATGTCCTTGGACCGATCATGCAGGGTGACGTAGCCCTCGGCATCCATGCGGCCCATGTCGCCGGTCCAGAGCCAGCCATCGCGCAGCGTCTTGGCCGTGGCCTCTGGATTGCGCCAGTAGCCGGGCATCACCGTCGCACCGCGCACCGCGATCTCTCCCACTTCACCGGCGGGCAATTCCGCGCCCTCACGGGCGAGGATCGCGACCTCCACAAGGCTTTGCGCCCGCCCGACAGAGTTCAGCCGGTTCCGCCAGCCAGCCGCGCTGCGGTCGGCCACATCCGCGCGCGGCAGGGCGGTGATCCCCATCGGGCATTCCCCCTGCCCGTAGATCTGCACGAAACGCGGCCCCATCACGTCGACCGCCTCTTGGATATCGGCCTCGTACATGGGGCCACCGGCATAGACGATGGTGCGCAGGCCCTCACCCGCGCTTCCGAGGGATTTCGCCACGTCGACCAGCCGTCGCACCATCGTGGGCGCGGCGAACATCGACACGGGGCCGATCCCGGGGGCGATCCGCAGGATCTCTGCCGCGTCGAACCCGCCGCTGTCAGGCACAACATGGCGCGCGCCACGCAAGACATGCATGAAGTTGTAAAGCCCCGCACCGTGGCTCATCGGGGCGGCATAGAGGATCGCATCCTCGGCCTGCACCTCGTCCACATCCGCGAAATAGCTCATCGTCATGGCGGCGATGTTTCCGCAGGAAATCATCACGCCCTTGGGCTGGCCGGTCGTGCCAGAGGTATAGAACAGCCAGGCCATGTCACTCTGGGCAAGAGATGTGGGCGCGCCCGAAGGGGCCGTTTCGCGCATCCCGCGAAAGGCGTCTCCCTCGGTCGATATCGTCGGCACCGGGGTCAGCCCCGTCAGCGCCTCGGCACTCTTGTTATCCGTGAAGACAAGCGCCGCCTCCGCGTCTTCGACGATCCAGGCCGCTTCGCGCGGGTGCAGCTTGCCGTTGATCGGCACCGCCACCGCCCCGGCCCACCAGATGCCGTAAAGCGCCTCCAGGTACTCGGTCCGGTTCGCCATAAAGAGTGCGACCCGGTCGCCCGCGCCAATCCCGCGCGCGGCAAGGGCCGCACCGAGGCCTGCGGCACGGGCTGCGAATGTGGCGTAGTCGGCCTCGCAAACGGTTCCCCGGAACAGCGCGGGGGCCGACGGATAGCGGGTCGCCGTGCGGTTCAGCCATTCGGCGGGGTTCATGCCAAGGCCTCCATCGTCGAACGAAACGCCCCCGCCGGATCGCTCCAACGGGGGCCACACTCCCGGCGACCTGAATCAGCCGCCCTTGAGCCGCTGCATCAGCACCACCTCGGCGCCCTCGGGCAGCTGCGCGTGGCGGTTCGGCGCGATCTCACCATCGACCACGACCGAAACACCGGCCTCGATGATCGGCGCCAGGCCCGGATGGGCCGCAACCAGCCCGTCCAGGGCCCCGCCGACCGTCTCGGCCTCGACCTCGACCACGCGGGCGCCGTCGGTAAAGCGCGTCAGGCTGGACCAGAGGTTGATGGCAACCATCAGCCCCCCTTTGCCTTGATCGCCGCCAGCACCTTGGGCGGCGACATCGGCAGCTCGCAGAGGCGCGCACCGGTCGCTTCCTGGATTGCGTTGGCGATGGCGGGCAGCGGCGGCGTGATGCCGGTCTCACCCACGCCGCGCACGCCATAAGGATGGCCCGGGTTCGGCACCTCGACGATGACCGTGTCGATCATCGGCAGGTCCGAGGCCACCGGCACGCGGTAATCCAGGAACACCGTGTTCTGAAGGCGTCCGTCATCGCCATAGATATAGGCCTCGTTCAGCGCCCAGCCGATGCCCTGCGCGGCGCCACCCTGGTACTGGCCTTCGACATAGGCGGGGTGGATCGCGCGGCCCGCGTCCTGCACCACGAGGTAGCGCAGGATCGTCGTGCGCCCGGTTTCCGGGTCGACCTCGACGTCGACGACGTGGCAGCCGAACGAGGCGCCGACGCCCTCGGGCACGGACTCATGGTGGCCCGAAATCGGCCCGCCGGTCGATCCCATCTTGCCGGCAATCTCGGCGATGGACATGGGTGGGAACTTCCCGGCGTTGTCGCCCGCCGGCTGTGCGGCCCCGTCGACCCATTCCACGGCCTCGGGGTCGATGCCCCATTCGTTGGCCGCGCGCTTGCACATCTCGGTGATGGCATGGCCCGCCGCGATCACCGCCGCCTTGCCACTGGCAAAGGTCGCGCGGCTGCCGTGGGTCGGTTCGTTGACGCCCAGCGCCCCGGTTTCGACCACGTTGACGCGCACGTCCTCATAAGGAATGCCCAGCGTTTCCGCCGTCATCAGCGCGATCGAGGCGCGGCTGCCGCCGATGTCCGGCGTGCCGACAGAGACCTGCGCGGTCCCGTCCTCGGAAATCGCCATGCTGACAGAGGTCTCGCCGTTGTGGTTGAACCAGTACCCGGCGGCGATGCCGCGCCCCTGGTTCGGCCCCAGCGGGATCGACAGGTTCGGGTGCGCCTTGGTCGCCTCCAGCGTCTCAACCAGACCGATGGAGCCGTACTTTGGCCCATAGCTGGCGGTATCGCCTTCGCGCACCGCGTTTTTCAGGCGCATGTCCAGCGGGTCGACATCCAGTTCGCGGCACATCTCGTCCAGCAGGCTTTCGACCGCGAAGGCGCCCATCGGCGAGCCCGGCGCGCGGTAGGCGGCGCATTTCGGACGGTTGGCCAGCACGTCATAGCCGACGTGTTCGACGTTCGTCAGCTTGTAGGGGGCAAAGGCGCAGTACAACGCCATGTCCACCGGAGAGCCGGGGAAGGCGCCGCCCTGCATCCGGAACTCTGCCCGGGCGCCGGTGATGGTGCCGTCCTTTTTCATGCCGATCTTGACGTCCATCGAGGCCGAGGCGGTCGGCCCCGTGGCGCGCAGCACGTCCGAACGGCTCATCACCAGCTTGACCGGCTTGCCCCCCGCCTTTTTCGACAGCGCCAGCGAAAGCGGCTCCATGAAAATGGTGGTCTTGCCGCCAAAGCCGCCGCCGATTTCGGACGGGGTCACGCGCAGTTGCGCGGTTTCCAGGCCCAGGACGGCGGTGCACATCTTGCGGATGAACCACTGCCCCTGGGTACAGACCCACATCTCTCCTTTGCCGTCGGCGCCCAGCTGGCCCATGCAGGCATGCGGTTCGATATAACCCTGGTGCGTGGCCTCGGTCTTGTACGTCTTTTCCATGACCAGATCGGCCTCGGCAAAGCCCGCCTCGACATCGCCGCGACCGAATTCCATGTAGCGCACGACGTTCGGCGGCATGCCTTCGGGCACGGTGGCGTCGGCGGCGCCTTCGCGGATCACCGGCGCGTCGGGCTTGATCGCGTCATCGACGTCGATGACATGGGGCAGAACCTCGTACTCGACCTCGATCAGGCGCACGGCCTCTTCGGCGCGCAGCTTCGACGTGGCGGCGACGGCGGCGACGGCATGGCCATCATAGAGCGCGCGCTCCCCCGCCATCGTGTTTTCCTGCAGGTTCCAGTCCTCACCGGTCAGCCCGGTGGGGAAATCGGCCCGCGTGATCACCGCCTTGACGCCGGTCAGCGCCTCGGCCTTCGACGTGTCGATCTTGACGATCCGCGCATGGGCGTGCGGGCTGCGCAGCACCGCCGCCCAGAGCATCCCCGGCGCCGAGATATCGGCACCGTAACGCGCGCGGCCCGTGACCTTGTCCAGCCCGTCGGGACGATCGGGACGCGTGCCGACCAGCTTGAATTCCTTGAACTCGTCCTTAGCCATCACGCAGCCTCCTGCCGCAGTTCCGCCGCCGCATCCATGACGGCGCGGATGATCTTGTCATACCCGGTGCAACGGCAGAGGTTTCCCGCCAACCAGTAACGGACCTCTTCCTCTGTCGGGTTCGGGTTGGTTTCCAGCAGCTTTTTCGCCGCGACCAAAATGCCCGGCGTGCAGAACCCGCATTGCAGGGCGGCGTGTTCGATGAACTTGCGCTGCAGCGGGTGCAGCTCAGCCCCGTCCGCCATGCCCTCGATGGTCTCGACGCGCTTGCCATCGGCCTCGACCCCCAGGACCAGGCAGGAACAGACCAGCGTGCCGTCCAGCGTGACCGAACAGGCCCCGCAGTCGCCGGTGCCGCAGCCTTCCTTGGAGCCGGTCAGGCCGATGTGATCGCGCAGGCAATCCAGCAGCGTTTCGCGCGGATCGGCCAGGAATTCGACCTCGTCGCCGTTCACGCTTGTGGTGACATGGACCTTGCTCATGCGGTGTCTCCTTTTGCACGGGCCTTGGCGATCAGTGCCGCCCGTTTCGTCAGCACGCCGGCCACTTCCGTCCGGAAGGCGACGGTGCCGCGTTTGTCGTCGATGGGCGAACAGGCCGCGCTGGCGACCTTGGCCAGCGCCTCCAGCGCGGGTTCGTCCAATGTGGTGCCGATGATGGCATCCGCCGCCTCGGGCACCAGCTTGACCGTCGGCGCGACCGCGCCCAGCGCCACGCGGGCCTCGGTCACGGTGTCGCCGTCCAGCCGCAGGCTGACCGCGCTGCCGACCACGGCGATGTCCATTTCCGTGCGCGGGATGAACCGCAGGTAGGCGTCGCCCGCGTTTTCGCCACGCGGCGGCAGCAGGATGGCCGAGATCAGCTCTC
This sequence comes from Mameliella sp. CS4, assembly GCF_019392335.1. GTDB lineage: Bacteria > Pseudomonadota > Alphaproteobacteria > Rhodobacterales > Rhodobacteraceae > Antarctobacter. The sequence continues at coordinate 82,995 of NZ_JAHXRQ010000008.1, read as the reverse complement.
CGGCCTTGAGCGCGGTCTTGCCGGGACTGACGGGGACATCCTCGACCGGCAGGGTGCGCGTGCCGCCCGGCCCGGTGATTTCGACAGAGGCGCCCGCCGCGACCAGCCCGGGCACCGAATCCGCCGCCGGAGAGCCGTTGCAGAGGTTGCCTGTCAGCGTCGCGCGGCCCTGGATCTGGGTCGAGCCGACAAGCTCCATCCCCTCGACCACGCCAGGCCAGTCCGCGCACAGCCCTTCATGCGCGCCCAGCGCAATGCCGGGAACCGCCACGCCGATACGCCAGCCACCGTCGTCGGTGCGGGTGATCTCGGACACGCCCGCGATCTTTTTAAGGTCGATCAGGTCGTCAGGCTGCACCATGCCGGCCCGCAACTGAACCAGCACGTCGGTGCCCCCGGCCAGAAAGCGCGTCAGCCCCTTGGCCTGTGCAGCCAGTTGTGCGGCATCCTCGAATGTCGTTGGTGTGTGATATCGCAAGGTCACCTCCCTTTGTCGGTTGCCGCGGCGCCGTGCATGACCGTCGCGGGTATGCGGGGTGCGGCGCGACATTCGCGCCCACCGTTCATGGCTGTCAATTCCTAGGTCTAAGCATCCACTCAGCTCGCCGCCAGTTGGATTTACCAATAGGGCGAAGGCCGGGCGGCCCCGGCAATCGTCTCAGGTGCAATGTTATGCAGTCCGCGCGCCAAAGAGCAAGGCGCCGCAGACAAGGATTGCCGTCGCGTCACGCAACGTACCTTGGTGCGCCCTGCCCGGAGCCTTATCCAGAGGGTATTCCGCCAGCCGCCGCGTGGTCCGGGCAGACCCGGATGATGCAGCTTTATGCCGATACCGACAACGGCAAAACCCGGGCAAGAGGGCCTGCCCGGGTGTTGCCGTCTTTCGATCCGCCTCAGCGCGTCGCGTCGCGGTACCAGGCGACGATGGTAGCCCGGCTCTCGGCGTCCATCGTCGAGATCGCGTTGGGCGGCGGCATCGCATGGCTCACCCCTGCTTGCAGGAAGACCTGCTTCGCATGACGGGCAACGTCCGACTCCGTCTCCAGCACCACGCCCTTGGGGGGCCAGCGCACGCCATCCCAGACCGGCTCGCGAGAATGGCACATGGAGCAGTTGCCCAACACCACGTCATAAGCATCCGAAAACCCGTCAGCGGATGCGAATTGCTGTTCATAAGGCGACAAGGGGCGCGCCTCTGCCTCGTCATAGGTGTCCAGCATCGGCGCGGTCGACAGCCAGGCGATGACGATGAACAGAACAACCGTGACGGCCCAGGTCCAGTTCGGCTGGCCTTTGCGGGCATGCATCGAGTTGAAGTAGTGCCGGATGGTGACGCCCATCAGGAACACCAGGCTGGCGATGATCCAGGCATAATCGGTGGCGAATGCCAGCGGGTAGTGGTTCGACAGCATCAGGAAGATGACCGGCAGGGTCAGGTAGTTGTTATGCGTCGAGCGCAGCTTGGCGATCTTGCCGTACTTGGGATCGGGGGTGCGGCCCTCTTGCAGGTCCTTCACCACGATGCGCTGGTTCGGCATGATGATGAAAAAGACATTGGCCGTCATGATCGTCGCCGTGAAGGCACCAAGGTGCAGCAGCGCGGCGCGGCCCGTGAACACCTGGTTCAGACCCCAGCTCATCACCACGATGATGACGAAAAGCACCAGCATCATCGCGGTCGGGTAATCGCCCAGCTTGGACTTGCACAGGACGTCATACAGCAGCCAGCCCACACCGATCGAGGCCGCCGAGATCAGGATACCCTGCCAAAGCGATAGCTCCGCCTTGGTCGGGTCCAACAGGAACAGCTCCCCGCCAACCCAGTAGACAATCATCAGCATCGCCGCGCCCGAAAGCCAGGTGGCATAGCTTTCCCATTTGAACCAGGTCAGGTGGTCCGGCATCTGCTCGGGCGCGACCAGGTATTTCTGGATGTGATAGAAACCTCCGCCGTGGACCTGCCATTCCTCGCCATGCGCGCCGACGGGCAGATGCGGAACCTTTCGCAGGCCCAGGTCAAGCGCGATGAAATAGAACGAAGAGCCAATCCAGGCGATTGCGGTGATGACATGCAGCCAGCGGACGGCAAAGGCCGCCCAATCCCACATGATGGCCAGATCGTACATGGCAAGCCTCCTAAAGGGTCGAATCCACGGCAGACTATGCGGATGAGAATTGTTCTGGTATCGCTGCTCAATACCAAGCAGCATCAAAAATTGCAGAACAATGTCCTATCTCGACAATATCCGAACTTTTGTGCGTGTCTATGAACTTGGCAGCATGTCGGCAGCCGGTCGGGACCTGCGGATTTCGCCTGCGGTCACCTCTTCGCGAATCTCCCAGCTTGAGGAACATCTCAGCGTGCGGCTGTTTCAGCGCACCACCCGCAGCCTGACGCCGACGGAACATGGCCGCGCTTTTTACACCGGCGCCTGCGAGATCCTGGAATCGGTCGAGAATGCAGAGGCGCAGGTGGTCAGCATCACCGAAAACCCCAAGGGGTCGCTGTTCGTGGCGGCGCCTCTGGGTGTCGGGCGGCGGCTGATCGCGCCGCAGGTGCCGGACTTTCTGGAGACCTATCCAGAGGTCAATGTGCGCCTGCGGCTGACCGACCGAAAGGTCGACCTGACGACCGAAGGGCTGGACCTGGCGTTCTTTCTTGGCCAGCCAGAGGACAGCAACCTGCGCATTCGCAAAATTTCAGATGTAGAGAGGGTGCTATGCGCCGCGCCGGCCTACCTCGCGGCGCGCGGCACGCCGATGACCGGCGACGAGATCCTGGAAAAGGGGCACGAATGCCTGAACCTGCGCTTTCCCGGCGCGACGGAATTCCAATGGCGGCTGAAGACACCGGAGGGCGTTCGGAAGTTTCCCATCGCGGGCCGCTACGAATCCGATGATGGGGACGTGCTGACCGACTGGGCCCTGGGCGGGCATGGCATCGCGTTGAAACCGATCTTCGAGATCGCGGATCACCTCGAAGAGGGCCGCCTTGTTCCCGTCGCAACGGAAACCCCGCCGGAACCCATTCAGATGGCCTGCCTGTTCACCCATCGGCGCAGGCAGGATCCGAAGACCCGGATGTTCATGGAATTCGTGATAGATCGCATCGGCGCCGTCGTCCGCGACGCCGAAAAGCGGGTTCAACTGCCCCGGTAGGTCGAATAGCCGAAAGGCGACAGCAAGAGCGGCACATGATAGTGCGCCGGCTCCGACATGCCAAAGCGCAGCGGGATCACGTCCAGAAAGCGCGGGGATTCGGGCGCCACGCCGCTGGCATCCAGGTAGGCGCCTGCGTGAAAGACCAGCTCATAGGTGCCGGTTTCGAACTCGGCCTCGGGCAGGATCTGCTCATCGGTCCGGCCATCGCCGTTGGTGACAAGCGTCCGCAGGTGCTGACGGCTGTCGCCGTCGATCCGGTAGAGATCAATCGAAAGCCCCTGCGCGGGGCACCCGCGCGCGGTGTCGAGAACATGGGTCGTCAGATATCCGGCCATTGCTGCAAACTCCCTTGCTTGCCGTCTTATAGGGTGGGTCGACGCCCGGGTGCAAAACCTGCACGGCTTAAGGCACCTTCAAACGCTTTTTGAAAAACTGCCTGATTGTTCTGGTTTATAAATGCCCAAATTCGATGAGGGCAGACGTGACACAGTATCCAAGAGACATGACCGGCTATGGCGCCACGCCGCCCGCCGCAAACTGGCCCGACGGCGCCAGGATCGCCGTCCAGATCGTCCTGAACTACGAGGAAGGCGGCGAGAACTGCATCTTGCACGGCGATGCAGCCTCCGAGGCTTTCCTGTCAGAGATCACCGGGGCCCAGCCCTGGCCGGCGCAGCGCCACTGGAACATGGAATCGATCTATGAATACGGCGCGCGCGCCGGATTCTGGCGGGTGCACCGCGCGTTGCGTGACCTGCCGGTGACCGTCTACGGCGTCGCGACGGCACTGGCGCGCGCCCCGGAACAGGTCAAGGCCATGAAAGAGGCCGGGTGGGAGATCGCCAGCCACGGGCTGAAGTGGATCGAACACAAGGACATGACCGAAGAGGAAGAGCGGGCGCAGATTCGCGAGGCGGTCCGCCTGCATACCGAGGTTGTCGGCGAGGCGCCGCGCGGCTGGTACACCGGGCGCTGTTCCATGAACACGGTCGACCTGGCGGCAAAAGAGGGTCAGTTCGCCTATATTTCAGACAGTTACGCGGATGACCTGCCCTATTGGCACCGGGTGAATGGCCGCGACCAGCTGATCGTGCCTTACACTATGGATTGCAATGACATGCGCTTTGCGATCCAGGCCGGATTTACCCACGGCGATCCGTTCGAGGCGATGCTGAAGGATTCCTTCGACATTCTCTACGCCGAGGGCGCAGAGGGCGCCCCAAAGATGATGTCGATCGGCCTGCACTGCCGGCTGGTCGGCCGGCCCAGCCGGATGGCTGCGCTGAAACGGGCGCTCGACTACATGCAATCGCACGCCGGTGTCTGGTTCGCCACGCGCCTGCAGATCGCCGAACACTGGACAAAGGAGCACCCGCCGATGACCCGCCAACGCCCCTCTGACATGGACCGCGACAGCTTTGTTGCGGAATACGGCGGTGTCTTCGAGCACAGCCCCTGGATCGCCGAGGGCGCCTTTGCGCTGGAACTGGGGCCGACCCATGACACGGCAGCAGGCGTGCATTCCGCCTTGGCCCGTGTGTTCCGCGCCGCGGACGAGGACAAGCGCCTTGGCGTGCTCACCGCGCACCCTGATCTGGCCGGAAAATTGGCCGAGGCCAAGCGCCTGACAGAGGAATCGACGGCGGAACAGGCCTCTGTCGGGCTGGACGCGCTGACCGACGAGGAACGCGCCGCCTTTACCGATCTCAACACCGCCTACACCGAGAAATTCGGCTTTCCTTTCATCATCGCGGTCCGCGACAACACCAAGGCCACGATCATGGAGGCGTTCAAGCGCCGGGTCGCCAACGACCGCGCCGCCGAGTTCGCCGAGGCCTGCCGCCAGGTGGAACGGATCGCCGAGCTGCGCCTGGAAGAGAAATTCGCCGCATGAGCCGCAGCATCACCGCAGATCCCCTGACCCAGGATGCCTTTGCCGGTTTCGGCGACGTGATCGACACGGCGGGCGAGGCCGACAAGATCATCAACCAGGGGCTTTGCGGCCGCTACCATGACCGCGCCCGGGTGGACGTCACCGACGGGCGGGCGGGCGTGAGCCTGTTCAAGGCAGAGCCGCGCAGCCTGCCCGTGACGCTGGAAATGGTCGAGCGTCACCCCGAGGGCAGCCAGTGCTTCATCCCCATGAGCATGGATGGCTTTCTGGTTGTCGTCGCCAAGGACGAGGACGGCAAACCGGGACGGCCCCGCGCCTTTCTGAGCGCCCCCGGACAGGCCGTCAACTTTCACCGTGGAACCTGGCACGGCGTCCTGACGCCTTTGGCGGCGCCGGGTCTGTTCGCGGTGGTGGACCGGATCGGAGAGGGCCCGAACCTGGAAGAACACTGGTTCGAGGCGCCTTACGAAATCGAAACCTGAATGGGCCGCCGGAGGAGGAGCCGGCACCCGTATTCATTGGAGGAAAGAACATGGCCGACACATCCATCGGGACACCGGAGCAGCTCCGCGACCCGAATTACACACCGCCCATCGCCAAGGCGGTGCCACTGGGAATCCAGCACGTCCTGGCCATGTTCGTTTCGAACGTGACCCCGGCCATCATCGTCTGCGGCGCGGCGGGCTTTGGCTTTGGCTCGAATTCGCCCGACTTTCCGCAGATGATCTACATGATCCAGATGTCGATGTTCTTTGCCGGCATCGCGACGCTGTTCCAGTCCATCGGTTTTGGCCCGGTAGGCGCGCGGCTGCCCATCGTCCAAGGCACATCCTTCGCCTTCATCCCGATCATGATCCCGCTGGTCGCCGGCAAAGGCGTTGACGCCATTGCCGTGCTGATGGGCGGTATCCTGGTCGGCGGTATCTTCCACGCCTTCCTGGGGCTTTTCATCGGCAAGATCCGCTTTGCCCTGCCGCCGCTTGTCACCGGGCTGGTGGTGACGATGATCGGCCTGGCGCTGGTCAAGGTCGGGATTCAGTACGCGGCGGGCGGCGTTCCGGCCATCGGCACACCCGAATACGGATCGGGCATCAACTGGCTGATGGCGGGCACCGTGATCATCGTGACACTGGGGCTGAAGTTCTTTGCCCGCGGGATGCTGTCGGTCTCTGCTGTGCTTGTCGGCCTGCTGGTCGGCTATGCGCTGGCCTTTGCGCTGGGACAGGTCAACCTCGGCAACGTCGGCCGGGCGGCGTCCTTTGCATTGCCGGACCCGCTGCACTTCGGGTTGGAATTCTCTGTCGCGGCCATCGTCGGCTTCTGCCTGATGTCCTTCGTTTCGGCGGTGGAAACCGTGGGCGACGTCTCGGGGATCACCAAGGGCGGCGCGGGCCGCGAGGCGACCGACAAGGAAATCCAGGGCGCGACCTTTGCGGACGGGATCGGCACGGCGATCTCGGGCCTGTTCGGTGCTCTGCCCAACACGTCTTTCAGCCAGAACGTCGGCCTGATCGCCATGACCGGCGTCATGAGCCGGACCGTTGTCACCATCGGCGCCTTCTTCCTGATCCTCTGCGGCCTGGTGCCCAAGATCGGCGCTGTCATCTCCTCGGTCCCGATCGAGGTCCTGGGCGGCGGCGTGATCGTGATGTTCGGCATGGTGGTCGCGGCGGGTGTCTCGATGCTGTCTGACGTGCACTGGAACCGACGCAACATGGTGATCTTCGCCATCGCCCTCTCGCTGGGCCTGGGCCTGCAGCTTGAACCCGACGCGCTGCAGTACCTGCCCGGCACGGTCAAGGTTCTGGCAACCTCCGGCATCCTGCCCGCGGCCCTGATCGCCATCGTTCTGAACCTGGCGCTGCCGCAGGACCTGGCCGATGAATCCACCGAGGAAGTCTCGGGCGGAATGGCCGGTCACGGCGACGGATCGCTCAAGCAGAGCTGATCCTTCTGCCAAGACACAATCAAGGCCCGCTGGTGTCCAACGGGCCTTGTTGCATCTTTTCCCGGTTGCAGGCGCACTCCCCATGCAAAGGGATCTGCAAGGCAAACAAAAGCTCCCTACTGGATGTTATGCCTGTCCCTGCAACGTCTGCTCCGAGCCCAAGCAGAATGAGCTTGTGTGATTTCTGTGTGGCCAGACTTGATGTCTTTGTAGTGTCCTATAGTGTTTGGTTGACTGAATTTTCTTGGAGTCGGTGACTGTATGTCAGAGCAAGAAATCAGAGCGTCTGAGGCAATTAAATTGTTAGATCACGTTGAAAGCTTAATTGTCCTCGGCGAGCGCAGGGCCAATATTTATATAGCACTGAATCTTGCCCTTATCGTTGGCAGCCTCAGATTAGACCAAGATAGCACCGGCATTTATGCTAACCTGGCTTTCTGGTTTCTAGCCGTTGCTGCGACGGGCCTTTCCATGGCGTCGCTGCACCCACAAAGGCCCCACTTTCAGGGGGAAAACTGGCCTAAGCGGAAATACTCGCTTCAGTTTTTCCCCATCTCAAAATTTGAGAGCCAAGACAGCTTCATCAGTTCGTTCTCGGAGCCAGAATCTCCGCCCGTCGTCAGCAGAGTATTGGTAGCCGTCTACCATCGCAGCATTTGGGCTGACCGAAAGTTCTTTTTGCTAAAGTGGGCGTCATACGCATCGTTTGGGTCACTTACAGTCTTAGGATTGATCGTGTTCGAATCATATATTGTTCTTAAAGTGGATGGCCAGGTGCCATAGGAGTCCAATTTCGGAATTCTTCTCTGGGACGGTCTTTCGGTTTGTCCCGCATACCTGACACTTGAGACGAAAGCGCCCTCGCTGTTTTCTGCGAAGGCGCTTGACTACAGACAGCCCGTGCCTGCCGTGCCAGTGGGCTGGTGGCGCAACGCATCTGCTTGCGCGCTTTTGGAAACCACCCCGGCCCTTTCGATGGTTCGCCTAGGTGCCGGTCAGCCGCGGGGCGTCAGCCGCAACGGCATGTGCCGGTTCACATCCTTGTAGAGCAGGTAGCGGAACCGCCCCGGCCCACCCGCATAGCAGGCCTGCGGGCAGAAGGCGCGCAGCCACATGTAATCCCCGGCCTCGACCTCGACCCAATCGGAATTGAGCCGGTAGACCGCCTTGCCTTCGAGCACGTAAAGCCCGTGTTCCATGACATGGGTCTCGGCAAAGGGGATCACGCCGCCGGGTTCAAACGTCACGATGGTCACATGCATGTCATGGCGCAGGTCGGTCTGATCGACGAAACGGCTCGTCGCCCATTTGCCGTCCGTGCCCGGCATGGCGGCGGGTGTGATGTCCTTTTCGTTGGTCACAAAGGCTTCGGGCGCGGACAGCCCCTCGACCGGTTCATAGGCCTTGCGGATCCAGTGGAACTTCAGCAGCGCATCGCCTGTGTTGCGCAGGGTCCAATCCGTCGCGGGCGGCAGGAAAGCATAGCTCCCGGGCTCCAGCGCATGCGCCGTCCCGTCGATGGTCAGTGTGCCGGCGCCCTCGACGACAAACAGCACGGCCTCGGCCCCGGGGTCGGTTTCGGGCCGGTCGGACCCGCCGCCCGGCGCGACTTCCATGATGTATTGCGAAAAGGTCTCGGCAAAGCCGCTCAGCGGGCGCGACAGCACCCACAGACGCGTGTCCTCCCAGAAGGGCAGAAAGCTGGTGACGATGTCGCGCATCGTGCCCCTGGGGATCACCGCGTAGGCGTCGGTGAACACGGCGCGGTCCGTCATGATCTGCTCTTGAGGAGGATGCCCCCCCATCTGTGCATAGTAGCTTGCGGTCATATTGGCCTCTGGGACATTGGGGTTCCCCCGAAACTAGCCCGACGCCCGGCGCCGGGCCAGCAAGCGGTTACCGACAACTCCCTTCCGGAAAATTTGAAAGTGGAAAAGATTGCCCCGGTTGGGCGGGATTGTCGGCAGGCCGGGTTCATCGCCCGGCCTGCCTCAAGACCCGTCAGGCACCGCGACGCGCACCTTTCTTTTTCTTGGCCCAGAAGGGCGGAACGTCGCCCGCCATGATGCAGCCGTATGGGTCGATGTAATCCTCGATCTCGGCCAGCCCGTAGGACTTGATCTGCGCCACGAGGCTGTCCGCATCCTTGTAGCTGGACGGCAGTTCCGAGGCATCCACCGCCCCGGCGTGAAACCGGATGTCCAGCCCCTCGGTCTCGGCCTTCAGCATCTGGTCGGGCGTGACCGCCCCCATGCGGCGGCGATGTTCCGAGCGCGAAAAGTTGCGCCCGGCCCCGTGCGGACTGAACCCCAACCCACTGGCCGCATCCAGCCCGCGCGTCACCAGGACCGGCTGCGCCATGTTCAGCGGGATCAGGGTCAGCCCGGTGGCGTCATCGGCATAGTCCTTCCAGGCCGGGGTCGCCCCCTTTCCGTGAAAGTAGAGATCGCCACGTTTGAAGACGAAGTTATGCTCGTTCCAGTAGCGGTCTCCCACCTCGGCACCGGCAACCGCCGCCGTCGCGTCGTGGATCATCGCGTGGTTGGTCTTGGTCCACTGGCGGATGATCTGCAGCGCATCCCAGTAGTCCTGCCCCTCGTCGCTGTCCGCCGGAATCCAGGCGTTCTGCTTCAGCGTCTCGGGCGACAACTCCCTGCGATAGCGCTCTGCCGCGATCATCCCCTCCTTGTAGAGCACCGCCCCCGGCCCGCGAGAGCCGTGATGCGTCACCATCGCCGTGCGCCCGGTCTTGCGCGAGCGTCCGACAAACAGGAAATGATTTCCGTCCCCCTGCGTCCCAAGATGCGTCTGGGCCATGCCCAGGATTTTCTGGGTGCACAGGAAAGCGTTAAAGCGGATCTCGTCCAGCAAATCGACCGGCAGGCTATAGCGTTTGCCCTGAGGGCGCCCCCCGGGTCCGAAATGCGTGACCGACTGCGCGGCGTCCAGCACGGCCTTGGGATCAGCCATCCCCAAGTCCGAGATCATGACCGAACAACAGATGTCGGCCGAATGCATCCCGGGATGGATCGCGTTCCTGGCGGCGGCGACGCCGCCCACCGGGATCGTCCCTTCCGGCCCTGCCGGGCAGGCGTCGGGCATGATCGCCCCCGCCTCGATCGTGGGTGTGCGCATCAGTTCGCGCATGGTGGAGCGCACCTTTGCAACGTTCTCCTGCTCGTCGGGATGCGAAATCTCGATGTTCTCGGCAAAGGCCAGTTCACCGGGCGCACGCAGCGCCAGCGTGTCCGGTTCCGGCGGGGCCATCCCGTCCAGTTCCTGCCGGATGCGCACAAGGCCATAACCCTCGGCACGCATCGCATTGGCCTTTTCCAGCAGCACTGGAAAATGCTTGCCGGGGCGGTGCCCCCAGTCCTTGAGGTGGTGCCCGGTGACCGGGTCGAATGTGGCATCATCGGACATCGTAATGAAAATATCTCCTGCAATGGACCCCGGCGACAAGGGTGAAGAAACGGTTTCCGGAACCCGCCCCGCGCGTGCCGCGCGTTTGCCGTCTGGGCGATTGCCAAAAGCGGAATCGAACCGCTTGGTGACCCGGTACAGGTGGAGGCATGTAGTTCCTTCGGCATTCGCCGGGGGCTTCCTTTCGAATTAGGCGGGGAGGACAAGGGGTTGCGAGGTTTGATATGTGTGAAAGACAAGTAACCCCGCAGGCATTCCTCCCGGTTTTCTGGTCAGGGATAAGGGGGCGACCCTTCGGCTTTCGCGGTCCGGGTGCGGCGCTCTGCCAAACCGGGCCAATCCCTGAAAATCTGTCCCGGCGACAAAGAGGTGGCGAAACATGACCTGCTCTTCCGATTGAGCTACGCGGCCATAGTTCCCTTTCGGGCACCGATCCGACAGGCAGGAATACCCTGCCTCTGGATGGTGTGTGGCGGCCGCGACGGGATTCGAACCCGCAACCTGGGCGTGAGAAGCGCTGTAGTTCCGCCGGCATTCGCCGGGACAATGGTCCTTTCGTATTTCGTTTTCGATGTGGGTCAGGCGGACAAGAGAATGACGAGACAGAGACATTGCTTGAATAATGTAGTCCCGTCGGCATTCCGCCTGACCCTTTGTGTTCGGGCACTCAGAGGTCGATCTTCTCGATCTTCTGCAACCAGTGCTCGGACCCTGTCCGGCCCTTTGCGAGATCCGCGATCCGATCAAAGACCGCATCCGAGAACCCGCCGATGTTCAGCACGTCCTCGCGAGGCGCCGCCTGCGTCGTGCCGTAAGGCGCGATGTCGATGCAGACCAATTTGGCCTGCGGGTTGCGCCGTTTCAGCGCCGCCCACTCCTGCATCATCGCCGTCGGCTGGCGCCCGCCCCCGGCATCCACCCAGGACTGGTTGTCGGACACGAAGACCACCAGATCCGGTGCCGCGCGACGGTCGTTCAACCACCGCAGCGGTGCCGAGCAGTTGGTCCCGCCCCCGGCCAGAGCCGACAGGCGTTCCGCGTTGGTCAGGATCGTGTCGCGCGGGTTCAGGCGAGCTTCGCGCACCTGCACCTCGAACGGCAGAACCTGGCACTTGCGGTTCACCCGCATGAACGACGCCGCAACCAGCGCGGCCACGTCCACATGGCGCACCGCCGAGCTTGCGCCCTTGCGGTAGCCCGTCACCGGCCACGTCATCGACGCGGACACGTCCGGGCAGATCACGACCTCGCCGGCGACCTTCGGCACGTTACGCACCGCAAGTTCCATCGCGTCATGCAAGGCATCCACGATCTCGCGGGGCATCTCGTCGCTCGCGTGCTTGGCCGCAACCATCATCTGGTACGGGAAGGCCCGCGCCTTCGAGACCGCCTTCGGATCACGCAGCTTTGCCGCGACCTGTTCGACCATCTGCGCATCGGCAAAGACGCCTTTGCGCAGGAAGGTGTTCAGGTTCTGGCGCACCATCTGCCACGACCCAGTGCGCGCGATCTGCGCCCAATGGTCCGCGGTCAGCGGCAATTGCGTCAGCATCTGGAACGGCACGTCGGGCAGTTCCCCGTCGCAGCCTTCATTGAAGGTCATCCAGTCCTGCACCGCCTCCGGCAACATCGACACGTCACAGGGACGCCCGACGATCCAGGCAAACAGCGCCTCACGCTGGGCCGTCTCCGGCTTCGGGTGCACCATCCGGATCACGTCCTTCAACGACGGATCGTTGCCGATGTTGGCGTTCAGGAGCGCCCGGTCGGACGCGGTGTTCAGCCAGTGCTGCACCATCGCCTTGGGGGCAGAGCCCAGCGACTTGCGCCCGCTCTGGCCGGAACGGACGATCTGCACGAAGGTCCGCAGCATCTTGCCGTGCGTGATCACACGGGCAAAGACCGCCCGGAAAAGCGCCGGATCGCGCCGCGCCAGCACCGCCAGAAGCACCGCAGGCATGTCCTTCATGTAGCCCGACTGACGGGCATAGATCGCCGTCTGTGCCAGGAAAGCCGGATCGACCTTGTCGGCCAGTTCGACCACGCGGGTCAGTTCGCCCTGCGCGGACTGGTAGAACAGGCCACCGAATGTGCCTGTGGCTGCCATCTGCGCCAGGGCATGTGCATCGGAATAGGCGTAGGCCGGTGCGCCTTCGGCGTTCACGGAGGTTGCCTTGGGCAGCAACCGGCCCCGGATCGATGCAAACACGGATTTGTTTGCCATTGCTCTGTTCCTTCGTTGTTGGTGAGGATGTTTTGCCATGCGCAGGGCTGCGGCCCGAGGAAAAAGAAAACCTCCATCAAGCCATTGAAATACAACCAACAATCATGCTGTTGCCGATTCCTCCTCAGGGAGATACGATACGAACTGATATTGATTTATCGGTTTGGATATGCCCATGCGCAATGTCGTCCTCGGATTCCTCGGAACGCAGCTCGACATGGGGCGCAAGCGGCGCTGGAAACCCACGGTGAGTCTGGTCACGCATGACGGTTTCCCCGTCGACCGGCTCGAAATCCTCTACGACATGCGATTCCAGCGCCTTGCCGGTTTTGTTCAAGAAGAGGTGCAGCAGGCGAACCCGCAGACAGAGGTCTTGCTTCGCAACCTCGATCTGTCGGACCCTTGGGATTTTCAGGAGGTCTACGGCAAGTTGTTCGACTTTGCCCGCGGCTATGGCTTTGACGAGGACCGCGAGCGGTATCACGTTCACCTGACCACCGGCACACATGTGGCCCAGATCTGCTGGTTCCTGCTGACCGAGAGCCGCCATATTCCCGCCCGCCTGATCCAGACCGGCCCGCCCGGCCCGGAGGACGAAAAGGCGAAATACGATGTCATCGACCTCGACCTCAGCCGCTACAACGCATTGCAACAACGGTTCGACCTGCTGTCGCGGGAATACAGCGATCAGTTGAAGGGTGGAATCGCGACGTCGAACCCCGCCTACAACGCGCTGATCGACCGGATCGAACTGGTGGCCAGCAACTCCGCCGAACCGATCCTGCTGCTGGGGGAAACCGGCACCGGCAAGACGCAACTGGCCGAACGCATCCATTCTCTGAAACTGGACAGGCGCCGCGTCAAGGGCCGGCTGGTCCACGTCAATTGCGCCACGCTGCGCGGACAGGATGCGCGCGCCACGCTGTTCGGCCAAAGGCGCAGCTTTACCGGGCAAGCCGGGACGGAACGCAGCGGGCTGTTGCGCGAGGCGGACGGCGGGGTCTTGTTCCTCGACGAGGTGGACGAACTGGGGCCCAATGAGCAAAGCATTCTGCTGCACGCGATCGAAAGCGGGCGCTTCTATCCTCTGGGGTCCGATAGCGAGGTCACAAGCCGGTTCCAGGTCATCGCGGGCGCAAACCGTGACCTGCGCGCGCTGACGTCAGAGGGGCTGTTCCGCCCTGACCTGCTGGCCCGCCTGAACATGTGGAGTTTCCGCCTGCCCGCCCTGCGCGAACGGCGCGAAGACATCGAGGCCAACCTGCGGTTTGAACTGGACCGGGCGGAAAAGGAGCTGGGCAACCGGGTCGGCTTCAACACCGACGCGCGGGACCGCTACCTGCGGTTCGCGGCGGATCCCGGCACGCCCTGGCCCGGCAACTTCCGCGATTTCGGCGGGTCGATCCGGCGGCTGTGCGTGCTGGCGCCGCGCGGACGGATCACCCTGGCGATGGTCGAGGACGAGATCGCAACCCTGCAGGCCGACTGGCGCAGCGCCGAGGCCGATGGCGACGCAAGGCTGGTTCGCGAGGTTCTGGGCGGGGCCTCCGCCGACATCGACCGTTTCGACCTCGTGCAACTGGCCGAGGTGATCCGCTGCTGCCGCAGCTCCGCCAGCCTCAGCGCGGCGGGGCGCAGCCTGTTCGCCGCCTCGCGTGCAAAACGCGCCACGACCAATGATGCGGACAGGCTGCGCAAGTACCTTGCGCGCTTTGGGCTGGACTGGGCGGCGGTCAGTAAAACCGGATGAAGATCCTCGCCTACTCGATCTCGCGCCGGTCCCGTTTCTGGGTGCTGAGCAAGCTCGCGTCCAGCCTGTCGCGATGCCGCAGATCGGCGATCAGCAGCGCTTCGCCTGTCCCGGCCCGCGCCAGTATGTTCCCGTCCGGCCCGACGATGGCGGAGCGGCCGCCAAACTCCAGCCCCACCTCATTGCCATGATAATTCGCGTAGACCACGGTCATCGCGTTTTCAAAGGCCCGCGCGGGCACCAGCACGTCTGCGACATTCTCGAACCCCGCCGGGTTGGCCGTTGGCACCAACAACAGGTCGACACCGCGCCCGGACAGCACCGTGACGTGATGGGCGAACTCGACGTCGTAGCAGATCAGCAGGGCCGCCCGGAAACCGCCAAGGTCGAAGGTACTATAGGCCTCGCCCGGCTCGAAGCTCGCGGCCTCCATGGGGCCAAACAGCTGCACCTTGCGGTAATGCGCCAGTTTCGCGCCCGCTTGGTCGAAACAACTGGCCGCGTTGAAGACCCTGTCGCCGTCCCGTTCGGCCCAGCCAAGGGTCAGCCCCACACCCGCCGCCCGGCAGAGGCCGGAAAGGCGACACTCCCAGTCACCGCCTTGCGGCTGTGACAGGGCAGAATGCAGGTCCGGGCGATTGTAACCGGGCAGGAACAGCTCGGGGAGAACCGCCATCTCGACATCCATCGCCCGGGACGCGGCCAGAACGGACTCGATCCGAGCAAAGGCGCCCTCGATGTCGCCATCGGTGGGCGCCCCTTGGTACAGGGCCAGTTTCATGTCTGCTCAGGCATCCTCTGTCACGCGGCGGGCATTGCCCTGATATGCCATGTAGCCGCGCTGGATGTCGATCTGGTCGGCGATGAACTTGGCATCGTGCCAGACCCCCCAGATAAAGGACGACCCGCGCCGCGTCTGCCAGGGCAGACCGACAAAATAGAGCCCGGGCTCCTCCGAGACACCGCGCTGGTGGATCGGGCGGCCGCGTTCATCGAAGGTATCGGCCTTGATCCAGCCGAAATCGAAGGCATAGCCCGTCGCCCAGAGCACGGTGCCGATGCCGGCCTCGGCCAGGTCCAGCTCAAGGATCGGGTCGCGCACGCAGGCCGGGTCCTCGGGAATGGCTCGCGCTTCCGGCTCTTCCGGCAGGTCCAGCCCGTGGCGGGTGACATAGGCGTCCGCCTCGTCCAGGACGGAGAGGTAATTCGCATCGCCCTTGTCGAGGTTCTCCTTGAGGTCCGGCGCGAACCGAAGCTTGCCGTTCTCATAGCCCGCGGTCATGCCCAGCAGGGTCATCCCCTGTTCCGCCAGCCTGCGGAAATCCACGGTCTTGCCGCCCTCGGCGCCACTGACCGCGATGGTGACATGTTCGGTCCCCGGGCCGGGCGAATCCGCGTTCCACTTGCCCAGAACCCCCAACCACCAGACATTGTCGCGGCCGCGATAGCGGCGCGGCGGGCGGTCGTGCGGGCCGATGGACAGGTAGACGCGGCGTCCCGCCTTCATCAGTTCCTCGGCGATCTGCACACCGGACGATCCGCCGCCGACGACCAGCACCGCGCCTTCAGGCAGTTGATCGGGATTGCGGTAGGCGTTGGAATGCATCTGCATCGGCCCCGCGTCCTGCGGCAGGATCGGCGGAATCGCCGGGCGCTGGAACGGGCCGGTGGCCGCCACGACATGCCGCGCCTCGATCACACCTTGCGAGGTCTCCACATGGAACCCGGGCCGCCCCTCCAGCGGGGTCACCGCAGTCACCTCGACCCCGGTACGGACAGGCGCACCGATCTTTTCCGCGTAGTCGACAAAGTAGTCGGCCACCGCCTCCTTTTCGGCAAAGGCATCGCCGTCGCAGGCGAACTCCATGTTCGGGAAGCGGTCATGCCAGGCCGGGCCGTTCGCCACCAGCGAGTCCCAGCGCCCCGTGCGCCAGCGTTCCGCGATGCGGTCGCGCTCCAGCACGATATGGGGCACGCCCAGCTTGCCCAGGTGCTCGCTCATCGCGATACCCGCCTGACCGCCGCCAACGACAACCGTATCCGTGCTTTCCATTCCCGGGGTCCTCCGATCCATCATTGCCGGGCACCCTAGGCCCGGGCCTGTCCCCGCCGAAACACGGTTTTCGTGAAGCCTTGGTTGGGGCCAGGCTAAGCGCGGTTAGGGGCGCCCTAAGCGGCGATGAGGCGATCCGTTCTTTCCGCCGCCCCCTGCACAAGGGGATGTTCGCCGCGATGCATCGACAGGAGAGCGACATGGCGCACAAGCGCATCCGCAGGTTCAACACGCGCGACACCTACCCGGAACAGAGCCTGGACAACGACCTGTGCCAGGCAGTTGTCACACGCGGCGGCAGCACGGTCTGGATGCGCGGCCAGTGCCCGCAGGACCTGGACACCGCCAAGAACATCGACAGCCACGACCCGGCGGAGCAGACCCACAAGGTGATGCAGAACATCCGCCAGTTGGTCGAGGAAGCGGGCGGCGAGATGAGCCATGTGGTCAAGCTGGTGGTCTACATCACCGACGTGCGCCACCGCGAGGCGATCTACCGAGTGATGGGAGACTACATCAAGGGCGTGCACCCGGTCTGTACCGGCCTTGTCGTGCAGGCGCTGGCGCGGCCCGAGTGGCTGGTCGAGATCGACGCCACCGCCGTCATTCCGGATTGAGAGCGGTCGGTTGAGTATTTTCAGAGAGAAGAAACACGAGGTGTCGGGATGACCTTTTCACTTGTCGCAAGATGCGCCGACACCGGCATGTTCGGGGTGGCGATCTCCTCGTCCTCGCCTGCCGTGGCGGCGCGCTGTTCCTATGCGCGGGCGGGTGTCGGCGCCGTGGCCTCGCAGAACGTGACCGACCCGACGCTGGGACCGCTGGCGCTGGACCTGATGGCAAGCGGCATGAGCGCGGTCGAGGCCGTGGCCGAGGTGCAGGCGCGGGGCAAGTTCATCGAGTACCGGCAGGTTCTGGTGGTGGACGGCAAGGGCGGCACGGCGATCCATTCGGGGCCGAACTCGCTGGGCATCTGGACGCAGGCGCAGGGGCAGGACGTGGCCTCGGGCGGCAACCTGCTGGACAACGAGGGCGTGCCGGCGGCCATCGTCGCCGGTTTCGAGGCGGCCAAGGGTCATCTGGGCGACCGTCTGATCGCGGCCATGCGCGCCGGGCTGGCGGCGGGCGGCGAGGCCGGGCCGGTGCATTCGGCGGGCATGATGCTGGTGGACGAGGTGCCCTGGCCGGTGGCCGACCTGCGCTGCGACTGGACCGAGGACTGCCCCATCGAGGCCATTGCCACCGCTTGGGAGGTCTACAAGCCGCAGCTGGACGCCTACGTGCAGCGCGCGCTGGACCCACGCGAGGCGCCCTCTTACGGGGTGCCCGGGGACGAATGAGACGCGCTCAGCGCGCTTGCAACCCCGAGACGCATGGACAAAGCTTGAACGGGCCAACTGTTCAAGGACGCGGGATGCTGCGCTACACCCTCCGGCAACTGGAATATTTCGTCGCCGTGGGCGAGGCGGGCAGCATCGCGCGCGCCTCGGAACGGATCAACGTGTCCTCGCCGTCGATTTCCGCCGCCATTGCCCAGCTTGAGCAGGAATTCGGCCTGCCGCTGTTTGTGCGCCAGCACGCGCAGGGCCTGTCGCTGACCCAGGGTGGGCGGCAGATGATGGACCAGGCGCGGCTGGTGCTGCGCGAGGCGGCGGCGATGAACGACATCGCGGGGGACATCGCCGGCAAGGTGCGCGGCCCCTTGTCAGTGGGTTGCCTGCTGACCTTTGCGCAGCTTGTGCTGCCGGGCCTCCGCCGTGGGTTCGAGGCGCAATATCCCGAGGTGCGCCTGAGGCAGGTCGAACTGAACCAGGTCGAACTGTTCAGTGCCCTGCGCCGGTCCGAGATCGACCTGGCCCTGACCTATGACCTGGACGTGCCCGCCGACCTGCAGTTCACCGGCCTTGTCCGCCTGCCACCCATCGCGCTGATGGGCACCGGGCACCCGCTGGCCGGACGCGATGCCGTTTCGATCGAAGAGCTCAAGGATCACCCGATGGTCCTGCTGGACCTGCCGCTGAGCGCCGATTACTTCCTGTCCTTCTTCGATGCGGTGGGCGGCAAGCCGGTGATCGCCGAACGCACCCGCGACATGGCGGTGATGCGCAGCCTTGTCGCCAATGATTTCGGCTATTCCATTGCCAATGTCCGCCCGCTGAGCGACAGTGCGCCCGACGGCAACCCGGTGCGCTGCGTGCCGATTACCGGCGCCGTTCGCCCGTTGCGCATGGGGTTCCTGACGGCGCAGGATGCGGATCGGTCGAACGCGGTGCGCGCCTTCATCGAATTCGGGATGGAACTGGTGCGCGCGGGCAAGCTGGCCCGCATCGGCGGCGAACCCATCGTCCCGGCTTAGCGCCTTCCTAAGCAACGCTTTCGCAGGGCGGACTTTCGGGCGTTTGCCCGATGGGTATCCTGCGCCCGACAGTTCATGGAGCAGACCTTGCGCGATCCCCGTTACGACATTCTTTTTGAACCGCTGGACATTGGGCCGGTGACCGCGAAAAACCGGTTCTACCAGGTGCCGCATTGCAACGGGGGCGGGTATCGCGACCCCTCCGCCGCCGCCGCCATGCGCGGGATCAAGTCCGAAGGCGGCTGGGGCGTGGTGTTCACCGAACAATGCGAGATGCACCACACCTCGGAAATCACGCCCTTCATCGAGTTGCGCCTGTGGGAGGACAAGGACGTGCCCATGCTGGCGAAGATGGCCAGCAAGATGAAGGAACACGGCGCACTGGCAGGCATCCAGTTGGCCTATTCCGGGATCAACGGGCCGAACCTCTATACCAAGGAGGTGCCGCTGGCGGTGTCGCCCGGGCCGATCCGGACCTTCACCAACGACCCGGTGCAGGCGCGCGGCATGTCCAAGGGTGAGATCAAGGACCTGCGCCGATGGTTCGTGAATGCAGCCAAGCGCGCCAAGGCCGCCGAATTCGACCTGATCTGCCTTTATGGTGCGCATGGGTTCGGAATCTTTCAGCACTTTCTCAGCCGCGCCACCAACATGCGCGACGACGAATACGGCGGGTCGCTGGAAAACCGCTCGCGCTTTGCGCGCGAGGTGATCTCCGACATGCGCGACGCGGTGGGGGACACGATGGGCCTGACCCTGCGGGTGTCACTGGACGAGACCATCGGAGACCTCGGCTTTTCCAACGCCGAGGTGCGCGAGTTCGTCGAGATGAACAAGGACCTGCCCGACCTCTGGGACCTCGCCCACGGCACCTGGGAGGACTGTTCCGGGCCGAGCCGGTTCAAGGAGGAGGCCGCGCAGGAGGCGCTGGTCAAAGGCATCCGCGAACTGTCGTCGAAACCCGTGGTCGGGGTTGGCCGCTTTACGTCTCCGGACGTGATGGCGCGGATGATCCGGCAAGGCACGCTGGATGCCATTGGCTGTGCGCGGCCGTCGATTGCCGATCCATTCCTGCCAAAGAAGGTCGAGGAAGGGCGGATCGAGGATATCCGCGAATGCATCGGCTGCAACATCTGCATCACCGGCGACATGACCATGTCGATCAGCCGCTGCACCCAGAACCCGACTTTCATGGAGGAATGGCGCAAAGGCTGGCATCCCGAACGCATGAACACCAAGGGCGAAAGCCAGTCGGTGCTGGTGGTCGGTGCAGGCCCCGCCGGGCTGGAGGCGACGCGCGCGCTGGCGGAACGCGGCTATGACGTGGCACTGGCCGAGGCGGGGACGGCCCTGGGCGGGCGTGTGGCGCGCGAGAGGCTGCTGCCGGGCCTGTCGGCCTGGGGCCGGGTGGCGGATTACCGCGAATACCAGATCAGCCAGAAACCCAACGTGCAGACCTATTTTGACAGCGCGCTGGATGCGGAAAGCATCCTCGAATTCGGGTTCGAGCATGTCTGCCTGGCCACCGGGGCCAAGTGGCGCCGCGACGGGGTCAGCCGACAGCACGTCGTGCCGATGCCGATGGATGATGCCATGCCCATCTACACGCCCGACGACATCATGGACGGCAAGCGCCCCTCGGGCCATGTCGTGATCTACGACGACGACCATTATTACATGGGCGGGGTGCTGGCCGAGCTTTTGCGGCAAGAGGGCTGCGAGGTGACCATCGTCACGCCATCGGCCTATCTGTCCGACTGGACAGTGAACACGCTGGAACAGCACACGATTCACAAACGTCTGGCCGAGATGGGGGTCGAGATCGTGTTGAACCGGGGCGTGACGGAGATCGGCAAGGGCCACGTGGTGACGAATTGCACCTACACCGACCGGCTCACCGAACTGGGCTGCGATGCCGTTGTCGTGGTTGCCTCGAAGCTGGAAAACAATCGCGTATATGCCGACCTCAAGGCGCGAGAGGCCGACTGGGCCGATGCGGGCATCAAGACGGTCAGGATCATCGGCGACGCCGAGGCCCCCGGCCCGATCGCCTGGGCGACCTACGCGGGCCACCGCTATGCCCGCGAACTGGACGGAGAGGACATCGGTGACGCGCTGCCCTTCCGCCGCGAGATCACGGAGCTGGCGGCAGAGTGAGCAACGATCCCTTTCCCTTCCCGCCCGGCGCCACCCGCGAGATCCTGGACTGGACCGAAAGGCGCATCGCCGAGGGGCCGGACCCGAAACATGGGGCGCAGGCCTTTGCCGCGTTGGAACCCGTTCTGGGCGGGTCAATCACCGCCGATGGCATCGGTGCGGACCGGGCCTTTGGCCTGTTCTCGGACACCATCGTTCCGTCGACCCGGCCTTTCGGCCATCCCACCAGCCTGTCCTTCGTCGCCTCCGCCCCCAGCCGCGCGGCGCTGAGTTTCGACGCGGCGCTTGGCGCGGCGGGCATCTTTGCCGGCAACTGGGACGGCGGCGCGGGCGCCATCCACGCGGAAAACCAGGCCCTGCGCTGGATCGCGGACCTTGCCGGCTGGCCGGCCAGCGCCGGCGGCGTCTTTGTCGCCGGGGGCACGCTGGGCAACCTTTCGGCGCTTCATGCCGCGCGCGAATGGCACCGGCGCAACCGCCCCGGGGAGGGGCGCGGCGCGATCCTTTGTTCGTCAGAGGCGCACAGTTCGATCAAGGCGGTCGCGCGGGTGATGGATGTCGAGGTGATCCTGGTCGACGCGGACAAGACCGGGCGCATGAGCGCGCAGGCCGCCGCCCCGCATGTCACCGAGGAAGTCTTTGCCATCGTCGCCAATGGCGGTGCAACCAACTGCGGCGCGGTGGACGATATCGCCGGTCTGGCCGACCTCGCGCGGGACCACGGCCTCTGGCTGCATGTCGACGGCGCCTATGGCGGCGCGGCCCTTGCCGACCCCGCGATGCGCCCTGCCTTCGACGGGATCGAGCGGGCCGACAGCCTGATCGTCGATCCACACAAATGGCTCTTTGCCCCCTACGACAGCTGCGCGCTGATCTATCGTGACGCGGGCCACGGCGCGGCGGCGCATGGTCAACAGGCGGTCTACCTCGACACGGTGGACAAGACGCACTGGAACCCCTCGGACTACGCGCTGCATCTGACCCGGCGAGCGCGCGGCCTGCCTCTGTGGTTCTCACTGGCGGTGCACGGGACAGATGCCTATGCCAAGGCCATCGCCACCACCCGGCAGGTGGCCGAAGACATCGCCAAAGGCATCGACGCCATGCCGGGCCTCGACTTGCTGCTTGGTCCGCAGTTGACAGTGATCCTGTTCCGCCCGAAAAACATGGACGAAGCACAGATGATCGCCTGGGGAGAGCTGCACCGCCGCTCGGGCGCGCTGTTGTGTCTGCCGACGCGCTGGCGGGGCCAGATGGTCTTTCGCCTGTGTATCGTCAACCCGGCGACCCGCGCGGACGAGGTGCTGGAGATTCTGGAGACGCTCACCCGATGACCCGGACGCTGGAGATCCTCGACAAGCTCATCTCTTTCGACACCGTCAGCGACCGGTCCAACCTGGAGCTGATCGCCTATGTCGAGGATTTCCTGAAGGCGCGCGGTTATGCCGTCACCCGCCTGTCGGACCCGACCGAACCGAAGGCCGGGCTATACGCCAGTATCGGCCCCGAGGGCGCGGGCGTGATGCTGTCGGCGCACACCGATGTCGTGCCGGTCGAAGGACAGGACTGGACGCGCGACCCGTTCAAGCTGACAACAGAAGGCGACAGGCTGTTCGGGCGCGGCACCACGGACATGAAAGGCTTTCTGGCCTCCATGCTGGCGGCGGCGGACAAGGCCGCGAGGACTCCGCTGCGCGAACCGCTGAAACTGGCCATTTCCTATGACGAGGAAGTGGGCTGTGTCGGGATCGCGCGGATGATCGACGCGCTGGAACCGGCCATCGGCCTGCCCCGCGCCTGCATCGTGGGCGAACCGACCGAAATGCGGGTGGCCGTGGGGCACAAGGGCAAGCAGGGGCTGCGCGCCATTTGCCACGGAGAGGCCGGGCATTCCGCGCTGGCGCCACGCTTCACCAATGCGCTGCACCTTGCGGCAGAGCTGGTCACCGGGTTGCGCGGGCTGCAGGACGACCTGGCCCGGAACGGCGCCCGCGATGCGGATTATGCCGTGCCCTACAGCACCGTGCATGCCGGCGTTCTCAAGGGCGGCACCGTGCTCAATATCGTGCCCGACCGGGCCGAACTCTTGTTCGAGTTCCGTCACCTCGCCGCCGATGCGCCCGCGGAGCTCATGGCCCGGATCAGGGCGCTGACATCGGAGATCGCAGCGCGGCACGGCACCGCCATCGACCTGCAAGAGGTCACGGGCTATCCCGGCCTGGATACCGCGCCGGACGCCGGGGTCACGCGGCTGGTGCAGCGGCTTGCCCGCAGCCAGGACCTGACCAAGGTCGCCTTTGGCACCGAGGCGGGGTTCTTTGACGCCTTGGGCATTCCCACCGTCGTCTGCGGTCCCGGCAGCATGGAAGGTCAGGGCCACAAGCCCGACGAGTATGTTGAACGCGGCCAGCTGGAGGCCTGCGACTCGATGCTGGACGCGCTACTGGACGAATTGCGCTGACCCCGCTTTTCCAGTTTGCCCAGATTTCACGCGGCGACGCCCAATTTGTGTGCGCAGGCAATGATGGCACGATGCCCACCCTGCGGAAACTCGCGTTTCCCGGCGGATTAGGCTGAGGCTAAGGCGCGCTGAGGTAGTCGTTTCTTCTGGCATCCAGGCGCATGTCCCTATGCTCTGGCGCAGGGGAAACGAACATCTGGGCGGGACAGGCGTGACCAGCAGGACAAACGACGCGATCGAGGTGCGCAATGCAGTCAAGCGCTACGGCGACTTCACGGCGCTGAAACACGTATCGCTGACGATCTCGGACAACGAATTCTTCACGCTGCTCGGCCCCTCGGGCTGTGGCAAGACCACTTTGCTGCGGATGATCGCCGGGTTCGAGGAGGTGACAGAGGGCGGCATCTTTCTCTTCGGTGAGGAAATCGAGGGCCTGCCGCCGCACAAGCGCCCGATCAACACGGTGTTCCAGAACTACGCGCTGTTCCCGCACATGAATGTGCTCGACAATGTCGGGTTCGGGCTGGAGATGCTGGGCAAGAGCAAGTCAGAGGCCCGCGCCCGCGCCGGTGAGGTGCTGGAAATGGTGCAGCTGACGCAATTCTCGGCGCGCAAACCCGCACAATTATCCGGCGGTCAGCAACAGCGCGTCGCCCTGGCCCGCGCGCTGGCGCCCCGTCCCAAGGTGCTGCTGCTGGACGAGCCGCTGAGCGCGCTGGACCTCAAGCTGCGCAAGGCCATGCAGATCGAGCTGAAGCACCTGCAAAAGGAAACCGGGATCACCTTCATCTTTGTCACCCACGACCAGGAAGAGGCGCTGACCATGTCCGACCGCGTCGCCGTCATGTCCTCGGGCGAGGTGCAGCAACTGGGCGACGCGCGCGAGATCTATGAACGCCCGCGCAACATGTTCGTGGCGGATTTCATCGGCGAGACCAACCTGATCGAGGTCACGGTGGACCGCATAGACGCGGGCCGCGCGGCCTGTCACCTGGGCGGCGGCCACCGGCTGACATGCGACGCGGTCGATGGGATCGGCGCGGGCGCCTCGGTGCATATGTCGCTGCGTCCCGAACGGCTGTTCCTGTCGTCCGCCCCCACCGAGGGCGAAAGCCTCAAGGCCCGCGTGCGGGAAAACATCTTCATCGGCACCGACATCTCGACCATCCTCGACCTCGACGACGGGCCGGAATTCCGGGTCCGGGCCTCCAATTCCAGCCGTGGCACGTCCCGCGTCTTTGAGCCGGGCACAGAGGTTTTCGTCAACATGGAGCAGGGGGCCGCGCGCCTCCTGATGGACTGATGGCAGGCGGTGCGGCAACCGGCGGGTCCTCGACCAGCGACACCTATGCAGAGGCGCGGACATGGCTCTTGCTGCCCGCCTGGGTGACCTTGGGTATTCTCGTGCTGGCCCCGGTGGCGATCATGCTGGTCTATTCCTTCCTGACCAAGGAATTCCGCGGTGGCGTGATCTGGGAATTCAGCCTGGGCGCCTATGACCAGTTCTTTTGCAGTCGCGGGTTGTTCGGGGACGAACCCTGCAGCATCGAATGGACCTATATCCAGATCTTCTGGCGCTCGATCTGGCAGGCGGGGGCGGCAACGCTGCTGAGCCTCGTGATCGGCTTTCCGACGGCCTATTTCATCGCCACAAGGCCCCCAAGGCAGCGCACGCTCTGGGTGTTCCTCGTGACGATCCCCTACTGGGTCAACCTGCTGATCCGCACCGTCTCGATGAAATTCCTGCTGCGCGACGAGGGGCCGCTGAACGATTTCCTGACGGGCATCGGCCTGCTGAACGAACCGCTGGCCATCGTGAACACGAACTTCGCGGTGCAACTGGGCCTCTTTTATTCCTACCTGCCTTTCATGGTACTGCCGATCTATGCCGCCGTGGAGCGCTACAACTTTGCCCTCTCCGAGGCGGCCTCGGACCTCTACGCGCCCCGCTGGACGGTGCTGCGGCGCATCCTGCTGCCCTCGGTCAAGCCGGGGATCGTGGCGGGCTGCATCCTGGTCTTCGTGCCCTCGCTGGGGTCCTTCCTGGCGCCCGACCTGCTGGGCGGGGCGCGGAATTTCATGATCGGCTCGCTGATCGAGGAGCAGTTCAAGGGCAACGCGGGCAATTGGCCCTTCGGCGCGGCGGCCTCGATGATCCTGCTGACGATGGTCCTGATCATCCTGCTGATCTTTGCCCGCCAGCAGGCCAAGGCGGAGAGCTGATCATGGCAAGCAAGAAATACGACCTGCGGGTCTATCCCGGGTTTCGCGGCATCACGCTGCTCTGCCTCGTGATCCTTTACGCGCCGCTGATCGTGGTCATGGTCTACAGCTTCAACGCCTCGCCCTCGATCACCAACTGGGAAGGCCTGTCGCTGCGCTGGTACGCCGACGTCTTCACGGGCCCCGAAAGCGCCAAGTTCAAATCCGCGGCGCGCAACAGCTTTGTCATCGCGCTGATCGCGGCCACGGTGGCCACCACAATCGCCACGCTTTCGGCCACCGCCATCCTGCGCGGCGGAAAATTCCGACTGCGCATGGTGTCCTTTGGCCTGATCTCCCTGCCGCTGATGGTGCCCGAAATCGTGACAGCCGTCGCCACGCTGATCTTCTTCAACGCCATCGGGTTCGACCGGGGGTTGCTGACGATCCTGCTGGCGCATATCGCCTTCTGCATCCCCTTTGCCTACCTGCCCATTTCGGCCCGGATGCAGGGGATCGAGTCGACCTACGAACAGGCCGCGATGGACCTTTACGCCACCAGGCGCCAGGCCTTCACCCGGGTGCTGTTACCGCTGATGGCGCCGGGCATCGTCTCGGGTTTCATCCTGGCCTTCATAGTGTCGCTGGACGATTTCATCATCACCAACTTCGTCAAGGGCGCGGGCGTCGAAACCCTGCCGACGGCGATCTTTGGCGCGGTCAAACAGGGAATCAAACCCAATATCATGGCCATTTCCACGATGCTGCTTGGCGTCTCGGTGGTCATGGTGACATTGTCATGGCTGATCAGCCGGAAAGACCGGAAAACATGATCCAACAGAGGGGAAAACACATGAAGAAACTCATCACCACCGCCGCCGCACTGGCCCTGACCGCAGGCATGGCCTCGGCCGAGGGCAAGCTCGTCGTCTACCACTGGTTCGAATACATCCCGCAAGAGCTGCTGGACAAGTTTTCCGAGGAACATGATGTCGAGGTGGTCATGGACACCTACGACAGCAACGAGGCGCTGCTGGCTTCGCTCAAGGCGGGGGCCATCGGCACCTATGACGTCGCCGTGCCCGGTGACTACATGGTGCAGATCATGGCGCAGGAAGGCCTGCTGGACACGATCGAAGACGGTGAGCTGGCCAACAAGGGCAATATCCAGCCGGAATGGGCCGATCCCTCTTTCGATCCGGGCCGCACGCATTCGATCCCCTACCAGTGGGGCTCGACCAGCTTTGCGGTGAACCGGGACGATTTCGATGGTCCCATCGACACCACCGACATCCTGTTCAACCCGCCTGCCGCGCTCTCGGGCAAGATCAACATGCTGGACAGCCAGGGCGAGGTCATGGCGATGGCCGCGCTGCACATGGGCATCCCGCAGTGTTCCACGGACCGCGAACAGCTCAAGGCGCTGAACGCCATGCTGCAGGAGGCGAAACAGCACTGGGCGTCCTTCAACTCGGACACCGCGAAAGAGGTGCTGGTCTCGGGCGATGCCTCTGTCGGGCAGATCTACGACGGCTTCGCCGCCAAGGCGCGGCAGGAAGGCGCGAACATCGAATATGCTTTCCCGAAACAGGGCTACATCGTCTGGATGGACAACGTTGTCCTGCTCAAAGACGCGCCCAACCGTGAAAACGCGCTGAAGTTCATGGATTTCCTGCTGGAACCCGAGAACATCGCCGCGGTGACCAACTACGCGCGCTACGTCTCGGGCGTCGAAGGCGTGGGCCCCTTCCTGGACCCCGAGCTGGCCAAGCAGCCGGAATCCAACCCGCCCGCCGACGCCGGCAAGGGCGTCTTCATCGAGGTCTGCGACCAGCAAACGCAAGAGGTCTACGACCAGATCTGGACCAACCTGAAAAAGTAAGACCGCCGGTCATTCGGCATGAGAGGGGGGCGCGCCGCGCTCCCCTTTTCGCATTCAGCCCCGGCACAACGCGAACAACGACCCGCGTGAGGAAATGCCCAGTTTCTCGTAGGCGCGGGTCCGATAGGTGGCGATCGTCGAAACCGCGACACCCAGTTCCCCGGCGATCACCTCAGCCTTCTTTCCCGACAGTATGCCCAGGCAGACATCCCTTTCACGGTCCGAAAGCACCGCCAATGGCGCGGGCAGATCGCTTTCGACGCGCGCCTGGAAATGCATGAGGGCCAGCCGCGCCAGCACACGCACCACGGCCCCTGCGCCCGCTTCCCCGGCCTCTGGCCAATAAAAGTTCACCGCAAGGCACAGGGACGGACCGCGCACCAGCGCAGCGGTCTTTCCCTCCAGTCCCGGACGGTCGTAGAACCGCGCGCGATACTCGCCGGTCATCCCGCCGATAACGGCCCCACTTTCGACCACCTCCAGCGTGCCGGTTTCCAATGCCAGGGCACGATGAAACAGCGGGTCCTGCCGGAACCAGCCGCCCAGGTAATCCTCGGCCAGTCGTGGTCCCAGTGCCGCGCTGCGAAAGTTGCGCGACAGCAGGCAGGCTGCCCTGTCAGCGCCATAAGAAAACACCATGACCTGCGCCGCCCCGGTCGCGGCCACGCAGGGGACAAAGGCATCGGCCCAGGCATCCTGACCGGCCAAAGCAAGGCAGGCATCGATCCCGGCCAGCAGGTCATCCATCCCCGATGTCGGCTTGTCCTTCATTTTGTAGGACATAATCCACCGGCGCGCTCTGGTACACATCCCGCAAGACAAGACGAAGAGGACAGGACATGCGCCCAAAGGGACGCGGCGAGTTGGACTCGCTCTATTTCGACTACCCGCATTTCGACCCGCCCACGCGGCCCGGGGGTGAGCCGCAAATGCCCGTTGTCGTCGTCGGCGCCGGACCGGTCGGCATGGTCGCGGCCCTGACCTTGGCACAGCACGGGGTGCGCAGCCTCCTGCTGGACGCCAAGGCCACCTTCAACGACGGCAGCAGGGCCATCTGCATCTCGCGGTCCAGCTATCACATCCTCGACCAGCTGGGTATCGCCGCGCCGTTCCTGGAGAAATCGCTGGGCTGGACCAAAGGGCGGTCCTTCTATCGCGGGCGGCAGATCCTGGAATTCGACATGCCCGACAGCGCGGACGAGAAATTCCGCCCGATGTACAACCTGCAACAGCAGTACATCGAGGCCTTCCTGTGGAAGGCCGTCGAGGCCGCGCCGCTGATCGAGACACGCTGGCAAAGCCGGGTGACCGGGCTGGAACAGCGGGCAGAGGGCGCGGTGCTGACGGTCGAAGACCCGAACGGCAGCTATGCCCTGCCCGCGCGCTGGGTGATCGCCGCCGACGGCGCGCGCAGCGCGCTGCGCGGCCTGTGCGGACTGCGCCTGAAGGGCGAGAACTACGAGGGCCGCTATGTCATCGCCGACGTGAAGATGGCCCATGACTATCCCACCATCCGCCGTGCTCTGTTCGATCCCACTTGCCGACCGGGCGGCACCGTGCTGATCCACCGCCAGCCCGACGGCATCTGGCGCATCGACTACCAGCTGCGCGAGGATGAGACGAACGAAGAGGCCACCCGCGAAGAGAACGTGCGCGCCTCGGTCGAAGGGGTGCTGGCCGAGATCGGCCACGATGGCGGTTACGACCTTGAGTGGTGGAGCGTCTATTCCGCCAATACGCTGCTTCTGGACGACTACCGGCAGGGCCGCGTGTTCTTTGCCGGGGACAGCGCGCATATCGTACCGATCTTCGGCGTGCGCGGGCTGAACAACGGCATCGCGGACGGGCACAACATCGGCTGGAAACTGGCCGCCGTGCTGAACGGGGACGCCGGTGAGGGTCTCTTGGACAGCTACACGCCCGAGCGGCGCGGGGCGACGCTGGATGTCTTTGCCAATGCCAGCAAGAGCACGCGGTTCATGACGCCGCCCACGCATGGCTGGCGGGTGATGCGGGACGCGGCGCTGTCGCTGGCGCTAAGCCGTGAAAGCGCCGGGCACCTCGCCAATCCGCGCCAGATGACGCCGCACACCTACGCCGACAGTCCGGCCACCACGCCCGACGATCCGGGATTCGACGCCGGGCCGATCCCCGGCGCGATGATCCGGGACGTGGCGCTGGGGGACGGACACCTCAGCGAGCGACTGGGCAAGGGCCTGACCCTTCTGACCTTTGGTGACCCGGATTTCGACGTCCCGCCGGGCCTGAGTGTCCTGCGCCTGCCCGCCGATGGCCCGGTGGCCCGGGCCTATGGCGCGGCAGAGGGCAGCGCCTACCTGGTGCGGCCCGATCTGCACATCGCGGCACGCTGGCGCAGCGTCACGGCGGGAAACCTGGCCCGGGCCTTGGGGCGCTTGGCGATCAGCGAGGAGGAAACCGCATGACCCAGGCAGAGCTTGAACGCATCTACGAAGCGATGGCCAAGGCGATCGACGCCGTTGGACCGGATCAGAGCGAGGTGTTCCTGGCACGGCTGGCGCTGGCCCTGGCCGAGGACCTGGACCAACCGGAACGGGCCTTGGAGGTGATCGGGGAAAGCACGGCCGCCCTGACAGGGTAATGCAGACGGGGCCCCGGATCAGGTCCGGGGCGGGGTCGCTCGCCTGGCCTTCCGTCAGGCGACGGCAACCGCAGGAGCCGTGACGGCCACCTCCGGCCAGGTGACAAGGATCACCGCGCATCCCTTGCATCCGACCTCTTGCAGGCTTTCTTCCAGCACACCCAGCGGGCAGGTCAGCAGGTGTTCGCCGGGTTTGGACACCTCTATCGCGACACGCACCGGAGCCTGCGGCGGCATCCCGCGCGTCATCAGGTCGTCGCGAATGCGGGCCGCCTGCCCCACCGACATGTAGAAGGCAGAGGTGGTCCCCGGTGCCGCGTGGCGCGTGCTGTCGGGCAAGGCCGCGCCTTCGCGGGACATGCCCGTGGTCAGGATCAGCGTGTCCGAGACGCCGCGTTCGGTCAGCGGCTCGCCCAGCGCCACTGCCGCCGCAGAGGCCGCGGTGATGCCGGGCACCAGTTCGACCGGGATACCGGCGGCGCGCAACACGGCGATTTCCTCACCCGCGCGGCCAAAGATACCCGGATCGCCGGACTTCAGTCGCACCACCCGCTTGCCCTGGCGCGCGGCGGTCAGGATCACCGCGTTGATACGATCCTGCGGCCAGCTGTGGGCACCGACATGTTTGCCCACGAAGACCCTTTCGGCATCGCGCCGGGCCAGTTCCAGAACTTGCGGATCGACCAGCCGGTCGTAAAAGATCACGTCGGCCTCTTGCAGGCGTTCGACGGCGCGCAGTGTCAGCAGGTCGCGCGCGCCGGGGCCCGCGCCGACGAGGGCGACATGTCCCTGCGGCGCCTGTTCGGGCGCACCCCCGGCTTCGACTGCCGTCTTGATGGCCTGCGCGGCCTGGCGTTCGCCGCCCCGGGTCCAGGTGGCGCGGGGCGCGCCCTTGAAAACCCAGGCCCAGAAGGCGCGGCGTTTCGCACGCGGTACGCGGGCGTTGACCACCGGGCGCAGACGTCCCGCCAGCGCCGCCAGACCTCCCAGCGAGGGGGACAGCATCTCTTCGAGCCGGGTCTTGATTTCGCGGGTCAGGACCGGCGCCGTGCCTTCGCTGCCAATGGCAATCACCACCGGGTCGCGGTCAACCAGCGCAGGCGTTGTCAGATCGCAGAGGTCGGGTCGGTCGACCACGTTGACGGGGCAGCGCACGGCCTTTGCCAAGGCATGGGCCGAGACATCGAGCGCCGGGCAACCGGTGGCGATAAAGCCCATCGCGACATCCTCGAAAACCTGCGTCGTTAGCTGGCGCTGGTGACGGGCGCGGCCTTCGGCAACCAGCCCCTGCAATTCCGGTTCAAGCTCGGGCGCGACCAGCAGGATCTGGGCGTCGGTCTTGAGAATCAGCCGCGCCTTCTGCGCCGCCTGCTCGCCGCCGCCGACGATGGTGACGCGGCGGCCCGAGGTGCGGATGAACATGGGAAAGCTTTTCATGACGTGCCTCCTGTCAGGCGGTCTGCGGAACGGGGCGCGCTTGCCAGAGCGCGGAGAGGTCGGGGGCCAGGTCCAGCGTGTCGAAGGCCAGCGCGGCGGTGCCGAGGACGATCTGACGGGCAAACGCCGGGCCTTGGTCGCGGTCCCAGAGGTGCGTCAGCGCCTCGGTGGGCAAGGCGAGGTCCGACAAGCGGCGATGATCCTCGGCAAGACCCGGAAAGCTGCCGTGCCACGGGACGCCCTCGCGCAGGCCGAAACCGGCGATCTCCATACCCGGATGGCGTTCGAATTCGCCACCGCCGCCCTTGATGACGGTCAGGTTGCGCCAGCCGAGGCGCTGCGCCGCATCGGCCTGCAACAGCCGGTAAGAGGGGTGAAAGACCCCCTGCACGCTGGCCGGTGCGCGGCCCGGATTCAGCATCCGGCAGACCGTGTTGACGCAGGAGCGCAAGCCAAGAGTTCGGCGCAGATCGAGCAGATGGAACAGCGCGGGGTGCACGCTTTCCAGCGGCACATAGGCGATCCGGCCTTCGTCGAGCGCTCGCGCGGCCTCGGCGGGGGTGCGGACCTGCGGGATGCCCAAGGCGGCCAACCCGTCGCGGATTGCCTGATCCGGTCCGTTCCAGCCGTGCAAGAGAACACGCTGGCCGTTGACGGCGACCAGTTTCGCGGCAAGTAGGAACCAGGGCAAACCACGGGTGCGCCCGGCGGCGTAGCACGGCCAGTCCAGATCGGCGCGGGGCCAATCGGCCAGCGCTGCCTGGGCCGCGCGGGCAAAGCCTGAGATTTCCTCTGCCGTCTCGCCCTTCATCCTCAGCAGCATCAACAGCGCCCCGACGGCCTCTGGCGCGGCGCCTTCCAGCATCTGCGACATGGCCTCGGCGGCCTCGTCCTCGGTCAGAGAACGCGACCGGCCCGGCCCCCGACCCAACGTGCGGACATGGGCGGCGAGGCTCATTCCGCCGCTTCCTTTTGCTGAACAGAGGCCAGGAGGTCGGCCAGTTCCGGTCGGCAGGAACCACAGTTCGTTCCTGCCTGCAGGGCGGCGCCGATGGCCTCGACGCTCAGCAGCCCGTCGGCCTCGATGGCACTCAGGATCGTGTTCACGCCAACGCCGAAACAGGAACAGAGGATCGGCCCCGGGTCCGGAACATCGGCGGGCGACCGGCCCGAGAGCAGGCTCTGGTCCGGTTGATCCGGCAGCGTGGCCAGGTAGTCGCGCATGACGGCAACGGGCGTGGGCGAGACAAACAGCGCCGCGATCAATTGGCCGTTTTCCCGAAAAGCCAGGCGCGCATTGCCCTGCCCCGGCCCCATGACAGAGGTCAGTTCCGCAGTTGGCAGATCGAAGAGCGCGCGGGCCTCCGCCTCCCAGTCCTGCGGCCTGTCCAGCCCGGCAAGCTCGGCCCGCTGGCCCGAACGGGTCACGCTGCGCGCCCAGTAGGCCGCCTTTGGCGCTATCGGGCGGGCGGAGACCGCGAAACCGTACCAGGCCGCGTCCAGGCGCGTGACATTGACCACGCTGGCCTTGCTTTCCGGCTGGCCCGAAACCGGATCGGTCACAGCCGCCACCAGCGCGTCGATGCGGGCCGAAGGGGCGGTTTCGCCGGTCCAGTGCATGGGCGCGAAAACCTGCCCGGGGCGGACGGCATCGGTGATACGGGCGCGCAGGATGGCACTGCCCTGCGGACTGTCGACGCCGACAAGGTCGGCCGTGCCAATACCCTTGGCAAAGGCATCTGCGGGATGGATTTCCAGGAAAGGCTCTGCCAGATGCGCCGAGAGCCGCGGCGAAAGCGCGGTGCGCGTCATCGTGTGCCACTGGTCACGGGTGCGCCCGGTGTTGAGGCGGAAAGGGTAGCGCGGCGCCGTTTTCGCCGCCGGCGGACGCCATGAAACCGGGACAAGGCGGGCCTTTTGGTCGGCATGGAAGAACCGGCCATCGGAAAAGAAGCGCCCGCCGTCACGTCTGACGCTGACCGGCCAGCGGGTGGGTTCCAAAGCGTCGTAGTCCTCGGCGCCCAGCGCTGCGAGACCGGAAATGTCAAAGTCGCGGCCAAAACCGCCGGCGACACCCGAAAGCGCGGCATATTCGCGGAAAATCTCGGCCGGGGACTGGTAGTCGAAGGCCTCGCGCCAGCCCATGCGGCGCCCGACCTCGGCGAGGATTTCCCAGTCGGGGCGGGCCGCGCCCGGAGCGGGCAGGACCGCGCGCTGACGGCTGATGGTGCGGTCGGAGTTGGTGACGGTGCCGTCTTTCTCGGCCCAGGCGCTGGCGGGTAGCAGCACATCGGCCAGCCGCGCGGTGTCGGTCTCGGCGGTGATGTCGCTGACCACGGTGAAATCGCAGCCCGCGATGGCGTCGCGCACGGCGTCGGCATCGGGCATCGACACGGCGGGGTTGGTGTGGATGATCCAGAGCGCCTTGATCCGCCCATCGCCCACGGCGTTGAACATCTCCACGGCCTTGAGCCCCGGCGCGTCGGGCACCCTGGGCGCCGACCAGAATTCGCGCACGGCGGCACGATGGTCGGCGTTTTCAAGATCCAGGTGACAAGCCAGCATGTTGGCCAGCCCGCCCACCTCGCGCCCGCCCATCGCGTTTGGCTGGCCGGTGACCGACAGCGGCCCGCAGCCCGGTGTGCCGATCCGGCCCGTCGCGAGATGGCAATTCAGGATGGCATTGACCTTGTCCGATCCGGCGCTGGACTGGTTCACCCCCTGGCTGAAGATCGTCACCACCTTTTCGGTGCCGATCCAGTCGGCGCAGAAGGCGGCGATCTGTGCCTCGCTCAACCCGGTCGCCTTGCCGTCCTCGGCGCGCGCCTGCGCCAGCGCCGCGTCAAAGCCCGTGGTATTGCGCAGGAAATCCGCATCCACTGCGCCATGCGCCTCGATCTCAGCCAGGAGACGGTTGAACAAGGCGACGTCCGATCCGGGCTCCAGCGCCAGGTGCATGTCGGCGCCGTCGCAACTGGCGGTGCGGCGCGGGTCCACGACGATGATCCGGGTGCCGCGCGCCTTTCGCGCCGCAAGAACGCGCTGGTACAATACCGGGTGGCACCAGGCCAGGTTCGACCCGACAAGCACCACCAGGTCGGCCTCTTCAATGTCCTCGTAGGTGCCGGGGACCGTATCAGTGCCAAAGGCGCGCCGATGTCCCGCCACGGTCGAGGCCATGCAGAGGCGCGAGTTCGTGTCGATGTTGGCGGACCCGATAAAGCCTTTCATCAGCTTGTTGGCGACGTAGTAATCCTCGGTCAGCAACTGGCCGGAGACGTAAAACGCGACGCTGTCCGGCCCGTGTTCGGCAATCGTTTCGGAAAACCTGCGGGCCACGGTGTCAATGGCGCGGTCCCAGCCAACCTCCTGCCCACCGATCCGGGGGGCCGTCAGGCGGCGGTCAAGACCCACCGTCTCGCCCAGCGCAGAGCCCTTGGAGCAGAGACGCCCGAAATTCGCCGGGTGGTCCGGGTCGCCGCGCACCTCCAGCCCACCGTCGGGCTGAGGAGTGAGCAACACGCCGCAGCCCACCCCGCAATAGGGGCAGGTGGACCGGACAGTTTTCCGCCCTGCCCCCGCCATCACGCAGCACTCCGGTTCTGAAGGGCACTGATCTCCAACAGGATGCGCCCCGCCTCGATCCGCACCGGGTAGACCGCGATGCGTCCCTCGTCAGCGCCCTGCGCCTCGCCGGTGTTCAGGTCAAAGACCCAGTTGTGCAGCGGGCAGGTGACTTTCTGCCCGTGCACGATGCCCTCGGACAATGGCCCCTGCTTGTGCGGGCAGGCGTTCGAGGCGGCAAAGACCTCGTCCTCTGCGGTGCGGAACACGGCGATGCAGCCCGCGTGGGTCTTGACCAGGCGCGCACCGCGCAGGGGAACATCCGTGACGGCGCCAATATCGGTCCAGGTCATTCTGCTGCCTCCAGTGTGAAATCGGCCAGGGGCTGAAAGCTTTGCGCCACCTCGGGGCGGGCGCGTTCGGCCCAGGGATCGGTCTGGTAGACGCTTTGCGACAGGTCGAAGCGGTCAACCAGCGCCGCGCGTTCCGCAGGATCGGCCAACACCTCCTGCACCCAGTCCAACCCGACCTTGGCCAGCCACTTGTAGGCCCGGTCGAGGTATTTTGCGTTCTCGCGGTAGAGCTGGACAAAGGCGACGGTCCATTCGATCGCCTCTTCCTCGGTCGGCACATCGACGAGGCGTTCAACCTCCTTGACGTCCATGCCAGCCGCCCCGCCGACCCCAATCTGATAGCCGCTGTCGACGCAGACGATGCCGATGTCCTTGCAAGTCGCCTCGGCACAGTTGCGCGGGCAGCCAGAGACACCCAGCTTGACCTTGTGCGGTGTCCACGACCCCCAGAGGCGTTTTTCCAGCTTGATACCAAGGCCGGTCGAGTCCTGCGTGCCGAAACGGCACCAGTCCGAGCCGACACAGGTTTTCACCGTGCGCAGCCCCTTTGTATAGGCATGACCCGAGACCATGCCGGCGGCGTTCAGATCGGCCCAGATGGCGGGCAGATCCTCTTTCTTGACGCCCAGCAGGTCGATCCGCTGGCCGCCTGTCACCTTGACCGTGGCGCCGTATTTCTCGGCCGCCTGCGCGATGGCCACCAGTTCCTGCGGCGTGGTCATGCCACCCCACATGCGCGGCATCACCGAATAGGTGCCGTCCTTCTGGATGTTGGCGTGGTTGCGTTCGTTGACGAAGCGGCTTTGCGGGTCGTCGGTATAGTCCAGCGGCCAATCCGCCAGCAGGTAGAAGTTCACCGCCGGGCGGCAGGTGTGGCAGCCGTTGACCGTTTTCCAACCCAGTTCCTGCCAGACGGCCTCTTGCGATTTCAGCTCCTGGCTCTTGATCAGGCGGCGGACGTCCTCATGGGAAAGGTCGGTGCAGCCGCAGACCGGCTGGGCCGTGGGCATCTCGAACCCGTCGCCCAGCGTCACCTGCAAAAGCTGTTCGACAAGCCCGGTACAGGTCCCGCAAGAGGCGCTGGCCTTGGTGGTTGCCTTGACGGCGCCAAGATCGGTGGCGCCGCCCTCGATGGCATTGACGATAGTGGATTTACATATGCCGTTGCAGCCGCAGATTTCCGCCTCAGGCGGCA
The DNA here is from genome assembly GCF_019392335.1 of Mameliella sp. CS4. Taxonomy (GTDB): domain Bacteria; phylum Pseudomonadota; class Alphaproteobacteria; order Rhodobacterales; family Rhodobacteraceae; genus Antarctobacter. The sequence goes on along the minus strand of NZ_JAHXRQ010000008.1, from coordinate 46,314 downwards.
AGGCTGCAACGGCTGAGAGAGGGTCCGCTTGGCCACCTCCCTGGTAGGCGGGGCCAAAGATCAGCGTCTCGCGCATCTCCGCGATGTCGGTGCCGTCCTTGATCAACCCGAAGAACCAGTTGCTGTCGGCGGTGTCGCCGTACATGACCGCGCCGACCAGCTTGTTGCCCTCGATCACGAGGCGCTTGTAAACGCCGCGCGACGGGTCGCGGAACACCACGTCTTCGCGCCCCTCGCCCTCGGCGAAATCCCCCGCGCTGAAAAGATCACAGCCGGTGACTTTCAACTTGGTGGACAGTTCCTTGGGCACGAAGGCCGCCTCTTCCCCGGTCAGGGTCGCGGCGACCACCTTGGCCTGATCGTAAAGCGGCGCGACGAGGCCGAAAAGCTGCCCGTCAAGCTCGACACATTCGCCCACGGCCAGCACGTCCGGGTCCGAAGTCATCATCTGCGCGTTGACCTCGATCCCGCGCGCCACATCCAGATGCGCATCATTGGCCAGCCGGGTTTCGGGGCGGATGCCGACCGCCATGACCACCAGGTCGGCGTCCAGAACGGTGCCATCCTCCAGCAGCACCGCCTCGACGTGATCCTCGCCCAGGATCGCCTTGGTCGCGGCCTTGGTCAGCACGGTGATGCCGCGCTTTTCGAGGTCCTTCTTCAGCAGGTAGCCCGCCGCCTCGTCCAGCTGGCGTTCCATCAGGTGGCCCATCAGGTGCAGGACGGTGACCTCCATGCCGCGCAGCGCCAGCCCGGCCGCGGCCTCAAGACCCAGCAACCCGCCGCCGATCACAACAGCCTTTCCGCCCTTGGCAGAGGCCTCGACCATCGCGTTGGTGTCGTCGAGATCGCGGTAGGAAATCACGCCGGGCAGGTCCTTGCCCGGCACCGGGATGATGAAGGGCGCGGACCCGGTGGCGATCAAGAGCTTGTCATACCCCACCGTGCCATTCTGCCCGGTCACCGTCTTGGCCTCGCGGTCGATGCCGACCACATGCTCGCCAAAGCGGCAGGTGATCGCTTTGTCCGCGTACCAGTCATCGTCATGGGTGACGATTTCCGCGTAGGTCTTTTCGCCCGACAGCAAAGGCGACAGCATGATGCGGTTGTAGTTGCCACGCGGTTCGGCGTTGAAAAGCGTGATGTCATATTGATCGGGCGCGCGGTCGCGCAGGTGCTCCAGCACCCGGCCAGAGGCCATTCCGGCGCCGATGACGACAAGTTTCTGTTTCATGGGGATCACTCCGCCGCGATGGCCCGCGGCGCGGCGGCCTTGGGCTTGGGTTTGGCGCCGTGTTCGTATTCCTCGAGGAAATCGAGCACCTGGGCGCGGTATTTGTAGTAATCGGGATGTTCCAGCAGCGCCTTGCGGGTGCGCGGGCGCGGCAGGTCGACGTCGATGATCTTGCCGATCGTCGCCTGCGGTCCGTTGGTCATCATCACAACCCGGTCGGCCAGAAGGATCGCCTCGTCCACGTCATGGGTGACACAGACGGCCGTGACCTTGGTCCGGTCCCAGACCTCCATCAGCACTTCCTGCAATTCCCAGCGCGTCAGGCTGTCCAGCATCCCGAAAGGTTCATCCAGCAGCAGCAGCTTGGGTGAGAGTGCAAAGGCCCGCGCGATGCCGACCCGCTGTTTCATGCCGTTCGACATCTCGCTGGCGGGCTTGTCCATAGCGTCGGCCAGCCCGACCCGTTCGAGGTAGTATTCCACCACGTCCTGCCGTTCGCCCCGCGAAGCCCGCGGATAGACCTTGTCGACACCGATGGCGCAGTTCTCGCGCGCCGTCAGCCAGGGGAACAGTGAGGGCGACTGGAACACCACGGCGCGTTCGGGGTCCGCGCCTTCGACATGGCGGCCGTCCAGCTTGATCGCCCCCTTGGAGATTTCGTTCAGACCGGCGGCCATTGTCAGCACCGTGGACTTGCCACAGCCCGAATGGCCGATGAGCGAGATGAACTCGCCCCGGTCCATCTTCAGGTTGAAATCCTCGACCACGGTCAGCGGCCCCTTGGGCGTCGGATAGACCTTGTGCAACTGGCTGAAGTCCAGGAACCGCTCGTCGATCAGGCCTTTTTGGGCCTCCTTGACCGCCTGCGGGACACCGTGGATCGGCGTGACCTCGGGCAATACCCGTGTGCCCTCGGGCTTGGCCTCGATGCCCACCTCCATCAGGTATTGCGTGACCTGCGCCCGCAGCGCCTTGAAACTGTCGTTGCTGTTCATCGCCGTGCGGTCGCGCGGGCGTTCGATGCCGACCTTGAATTCCTCGCTCAGGGTCCCGTCCGGGTTCAGCGCGATGATGCGGTCCGCCAGCAGGATCGCCTCGTCCACGTCGTTGGTGATCAGCACGCAGGTCTTCTTGTCCGCCTCCCAGATCTTCTCGATCTCTTCGGCAAGGTTGGCGCGCGTCAGCGCATCCAGTGCCGACAGAGGTTCGTCCAACAGCAGCACCTCGGGCGACATGGCCAGCGCCCGGGCCACGTTCACGCGCTGGCGCATACCACCCGACAGTTCCGCCGGGCGGCGCGTCGCGGCGTGGCTGAGGCCCACCATCTGGACGTAATGGGCGACCTTGGCGGCCTTTTCCGCCCGCGGCATCCGCGGGAACACCGTGTCCACTGCCAGGCGCACGTTGCCTTCGACCGTCAGCCAGGGCATCAGCGAGTAGTTCTGGAAGATCACCCCGCGTTCCCGGCCCGGTCCGGTGATCGGCTGGCCCTGGAAGGTGACGCTGCCCTGCGTGGGCCTGTCCAGCCCGGCCATCAGGTTGATCAGCGTCGTCTTGCCGGTCCCGGAAAAGCCCAGGATCACCAGGAATTCGCCCTCCTCGACCGCCAGGTCGATGTCCTTGAGTACCGGCGTGGCATGTGTGCCCTCGCCAAAGCTCTTGGAGACGTTGTTGAATTCGATCACAGCCATGTCGCTCACCGCTGGTTCGAGAAGGTGAAAAGGGACTGCAGGGCGTACATCACGCGATCCAGCAGAAAGCCGATGATCCCGATGGTGAAGACCGCCACCATGATCTTGGCCAGCGACTGGCTGGAGCCGTTCTGGAACTCGTCCCAGACGAATTTGCCCAGGCCAGGGTTCTGCGCGAGCATTTCCGCCGCGATCAGGACCATCCAGCCGACACCGAGGCTCAGGCGCAGACCGGTGAAGATCAGCGGCAGGGCCGAGGGCAGCACCAGCTTGGTGATCTTGGTCCAGGTGTTCATCTTCAAAACCTTGGAGACATTGACCAGGTCCTTGTCGATGCTCGCCACGCCCAGGGCGGTGTTGATGATCGTCGGCCAGATCGAGCAGAGCGTCACCGTGATGGCCGAGATCAGAAACGACTTGGCGAACAGCCCGTCATTGGTGGCGTAGATGGCCGAGACGATCATCGTGACGATGGGCAGCCAGGCCAGCGGCGAGACCGGCTTGAAGATCTGGATCAGCGGGTTCAGCGCGGCGTTCGCAGTGGGCGACAACCCCGCCATGATACCCAGCGGAATGGCGATGACCGTGCCGACGAAAAAGCCGAAGAAGACCGTCTTGATCGAGGTCCAGATCTGCTCGTAGTAGCTGGGCGCGCCGGTATAGGCGATGTCCTTGACCTTGTCGGGCTGGCCCGCGTCGATGAACTTCTGATTGCGCTTGGCCACCATCGCCTCGAACTTTTCGCGCTTGGCGGCCTTGGCCTCGGCATCGGCGTGCAGGTTCACCGCCTCTTCCCAGACGGCGGCCGGGCCAGGCACGGCGCCGAGGCTGGTTTGCACCTGCGGCGCCAGCGTGCCCCAGAGCAGCAGGAAACCGGCGATGGCCAGCAAGGGCACGCCCAGAAGGCGCCAGAGGTCTTTCATCTGGGCCCTGGGGTTGTCACCTGCGGCGGCCTTGAGCGCCGGGGTGAGCCAACTCAGCCCCAGTACCTGGAACCACTTGTCGGCGGCGTTGATGCGGGTGAAGAGCCGGGCGCGGCGGGCTTCGCGGGCGGCGTTGTCAGAGAAATTCGGATCGACTGTCGTCATGTCTTGCGGTCCTCGTGCGGAGGGAGGGAGAGGCCCCGGGGCGGTGCCCGGGGCGCGCGATACAGGGAGTGAAACGCGCCCCGGACCTGATCCGGGGCCTCGGCGTCCGGGCCGGTGTCAGCCCTTGACCTCGGTGCCGACGACAGTCTGCTCGGATTTCAGACCGATGGGCAGGCTGTCGAGATAGGCATTGGGCGTGCGGCCGTCGTAGGGAATGCCGTCAATGATATCGCCCGCCGGGGTCGGCGCCTTGTACCCATCGCTGTCCCAGGGGAAATCGGCCTCATCCGCCAGGCCCTCGTCCACCAGAATGCGCGCGGCTTCCAGGTAGATGTCCGGGCGATACACCGATTTGGCCACCTCGTCGTACCAGCTGTCCGGCTTGGCCTCGGCGATCTGGCCCCAGCGGCGCATCTGGGTCAGGTACCAGACGGCGTCCGAGTAGAAGGGATAGGTGGCGTTGTAACGGAAGAAGACGTTGAAATCGGGAACCTCGCGCTTGTCGCCCTTCTCATACTCGAATGTGCCGGTCATCGAGGCAGCGATCACGTCGTAATCCGCACCGACATATTCGGGCCGCGACAGGATCTCGACCGCGTCGGGACGGTTGGCGTTGTCGTTCTCGTCCAGCCACATGGCCGCGCGGATCAGCGCCTTGGTCACGGCCAGCGTGGTGTTCGGATATTCCTCGGCGAACTCGGCGGTGATGCCAAAGACCTTTTCGGGATTGTTCTTCCACAGCTCATAGTCGGTGATGACCGGAACGCCGATGCCCTTGAACACCGCCTGCTGGTTCCACGGCTCACCGACGCAGTAGCCATAGATCGTCCCGGCCTCCAGCGTGGCGGGCATTTGCGGCGGCGGCGTCACCGACAGCAGGACGTCGGCGCCGATCTGGCCGGTGATGTTCTCGGGGCTGTAATAGCCCGGGTGCAGCCCGCCGGCGGCCAGCCAGTAGCGCAGCTCGTAATTGTGGGTGGAGACGGGGAAGACCATGCCCATGTTGAAGGGCTTGCCCTCGGACTTGTACTTCTCGACCACCGGGGCCAGCGCCTCGGCGGAAATCGGATGGACGGGCTTGCCGTCTTCATGCGGAATGTTCGGCTTCATCTGGTCCCAGATCTCGTTCGAGACAGTGATGCCGTTGCCGTTCAGATCCATCGAAAACGGCGTGATGATATGCGCCTCGGTGCCGAACCCGATGGTCGCGGCCAGCGGCTGACCGGCCAGCATGTGCGCGCCGTCCAGCTGCCCGCCAATCACGCCGTCCAGCAGGACCTTCCAATTGGCCTGCGCCTCGAGCGTCACGAACAGGCCCTCGTCAAGGAAATAACCCTGCTCATAGGCCACGGCGAGCGGGGCCATGTCGGTCAGCTTGATAAAGCCGAAGGTCAGTTCGTCCTTTTCGAGATCCAGCATCTGCGCAAGAGCGGGGCTGACAAGGGCGGTGGTGGCCGCAAGGCCGAGGAGGAAAGACTTCATGAGGTCGGTTCCTTTTTTCAAGGGCCCGGGTCCTTCACGAAACTCCGGGCAAAACAAAAAGCCGCAAACACGCTTTGTCCGGGAGGAGGACAAAGTGTGAGCGGCGTTGCTCGGATAATCCCGGTCTATGGGAGATATTTCGCGCGACGTACGCCATTGCACGTCGATGGGGTGATCCTGCGTCAGGCAGAGGTCCCCAGGCAATGGTTTTCTGCCGCAGCGCAGCGCAAGACCGCGAAAACCGGCGGGATCGCACGCTGCAGTGCCGCATTATTGGGCATCAATGCTTCTCCGGATCAAAAATGCGCCCATCAAAGAACGCGTCCGGCGGCAGCAGCAGCCCACCTTTCTTCGATGCGACGGCGGTCTCTTCTCGAATCGCGCCTTCGAGCTTTTCCGAGGCTCCGGGCAGGTCCGCACCCGTCATGGCCATCTGCGCCCGGTAGATGTCGCTGCGAAAAACCTCTGCGGCGCGCGCCCGGGCCTCGGCCTCGTCCAGGCCCAGGCGGGCGGCAAGACGGTGCGCGATCCACTTGGCCTGGCTGCGCCAGGGAAAGTTGGCCGCGCCCTCGTGAAAGGCGACAAAGCCATCGACAAGGCGCTGTTCGGCATGGCCCGAGATCGTCAGGCGCCCGGTCAGTGCGCGGTCGACCACCTCGGACGGCAGGTCGAGATAGGGTTTCTGCGCCAGGATCTCGGCCGCCGAGGTCCGGTGCCCCGGCGCATCCAGCCAGCGGCCCGCCCGCCAGACCGCGCGCATCAGCTTGCCCAACAGGTGCGGTTCGGTTTCGGCCCAGTCGGTGCGCACCGCCAGAACCTTTTCCGGTGCGAAGGACCAGACAGCCTTGCCCGGCAGCAAGAGCGCCCCTGCCCCGGCCTCGACCGCCGCCGATCCCCAGGGTTCACCCACGCAAAAGGCATCCACATCGCCTTCGGCCAGGGCGCGCACCATCAACGGCGGCGGCACGGTGCGCACCTCGAACCCCTTTTGCGCCAGGTCGGAGCTTTCCAGCCAGTAGTGCAGCAGTTCTACATGCATGGAAAAGGGAAAGGGGACGCCAAAGACCAGCGGTCGGTCGGCGACTGACGCCAGCGCCCGGGCCGCGCCCGCCGCGTCATGGAAATCGAACCCATAGCCCGTGGCCCGCAACCGATCCTCCAGCGCGCGGCTGACGCCGATCACGTTGCCGTTCACCGACAGGACTGAGACCGCCGAAACAGGCTGTGTCACCCCGCCCAGCCCCAGCGCCATCGCGACGGGCACGGGGGACAGCAACTGCGCCGCATCCACGCGGCCAAAGGCCAGCATGTCCCGCACCGAGGACCACGAGGGCGCGGCGACCAGGTCCAGCGCGATCCCCTCTTCGCGGGCAAAGCCCATCTCCTCGGCCACGATCAGCGGCGCCGCGTCCACCAGCGGAACAAAGGCAACGGGCAGTTTGACCATCTTCATGACAAGAGCCCCGATGCCGTGACCAGAGCCTCGGCCACATCGGCCACGCGGCGCCCCTGATCCATCGCTGCCTTGCGCAATAGGGCGTAGGCCTCTTCCTCCTCGATGCCGCGTGCCTTCATCAAGAGGCCCTTGGCGCGGTCGATGACCTTGCGTTCCTCCAGCGCGCGGCGAGTCTCGGCCAGTTCGCGGCGCATCTGGCGCATCATCTGGAAACGCGCGATGGCCGCGTCCAGCACGGGTTTGAGCCGGTCCGGCTGCATCCCGTCGACGACATAGGCGGACAGGCCCGCCTCCACCGCCTCGCGCGCCAGGCCGCTTGCCGCGCCTGAGACGAACATGGCGACAGGGCGTTCCAGCGGGCCGGAGGCCAGCGTCAGTTCCTCCAGCATGTCGCGGGTGGGATTGTCGATGTCGATCAGCACGACATCCGGTGCCAGCGCCCCGATCCGGCGCGCCAGGCTGGACGCATTGCCGATGACATGAACGTCGTAAGGGCCCGAGGCCCGCAGAGCATCGACGATCGAGATCGCGCGCTCGCGGTCTTCTTCGACAACGACGATGGTGATCCGATCCGACATGAGGTCTTTTCACGACTGGCGCGACGCGGGGCAAGCGCGCGCGCGCCCGGATGCCTGCCGCCCCGGCATACCGCTTAATTTTTAAGCAACTCCGGGCATTCACCCGACAAGGCAAAGGGGCGGCGCATGCGCACCGCCCCTTCGAGAACAAAACGTTCCACGACCCCGGCGGGCCCTGGATAGGGGTTAACCCTGGAACAGCGACAGCAGCGACTGCGGCGCCTGGTTGGCGATGGACAGCGCCTGGACACCCAGCTGTTGCTGGACCTGCAGCGCCTGCAGGCGGGCCGAGGCCTCTTCCATGTCCGCATCGACCAGCGCGCCGATGCCGGATTTCAGCGCATCGGTCAGCTGGGACACGAAATCCGCCTGAGTTTCGATCCGGCCCTGGGCAGAGCCGAAGGCCGAGGCCGAGTCGATGGCGGTCTGGATCAGCGTCTCGACCTCCAGCAGGGCGGCATCGGCACCGGCCTGGGTGGTGACGTCGATATCGGCCAGGGCTTCGAGTCGGCCACCGATGGTGGAGTCCCCGACAGCGTAGCTGCGGACCTGGACCGAGAAGTTGTCACCGGTGTTGTTGGCGCCGGTAAAATCGATCTGGTTCGCGTTGGTGCCATTCACCGCCGCGCCGATGCCGAGGCCGTCGGTGATGGCCGAGTTGTCGGTCACGTACTTGTTAAACGCGTCGGCAAGACCGGCGGCCACATCGGCCTGAGTGTCACCGTCGCGGGCAACATAGGTGATTTCCTGTGCGCCTGCCGTTGCGGTGGTGTTGAAGGTCGCCAGACCGGCGGCACCCGCTGTGATCTCGATCGAGAAACCGGTGCCGGCCGCCACAGTGGCGGTGCCTGCACCTGCGGTCTGACCAACAACGGCAGCGGTGGTCGCCTGTGTTGCGTTACCGGCCAGGGCGACGGCGGCGGTGTTGGCCGCACCTGACAGTTCGTCCGAGGCCGCGGCGGTGGCGGATGCCGATGCCACGTCGATCGAGGCTGCGCCAAGCCCGAGGTCCTGTTTCTGCACCGTGATGTCCGATGCGGTCACGCCGGTGCCCGACCGATCCAGCGAGGCAAGGATGTTGACCGCCCCTGTGCCGGCGGTGGTCTCGGTGTTCGACAGCAGGTTCAGACCGTTGAACTGTGCCGCGCCGACGACGCCGACGATCTGGTTGCGCAGGGCGTCGATGTCGGTCTGGATCTTGTCGCGATCGACGTTCTCTTCCTGGGCGGCAACGATGCGGGCCTTGATCTCGGTCAGCAGCTCGGTCGTGGTTTCCGCGGCCTGGCGGGCGACGGCGACGGTGGACTGGCCAAGGTTGAGGCTGTCGGAGATCCCCTTGAAGCCCTTTACGTCCGCTTCCATCACCTTCGAGATGGCCCAGACGGCGGAGTTGTCCTTGGAGGTTGCAACACGTTTGCCCGTCGAGATTTCCGACTGGGTGTCCGCGAGGTTCGAGTTGATGGATTTGAGGGTTTGCAGCGCGACCATCGCGCCATTGTTCGTCAGGATGCTAGACATATTCTTGCCCTTGATGTTCGAAAGCGCATTTTGGCGCCGGTTTCATTTGCCGCGATCGGCTTTGCTGACGTCGTTCTGACGGATGCAGGCCTTGGTATCGGTCTGCGCCACCGCTTCAGGTGCGCCGCCAACCTCACCGCTTGGAATGAACAGAAGGCTAAAACCCTCCTCTTGCTTGCCTAGAATTTGTCTGAAACCGGAAATGTTATTGGAGAAACGGCCTGACTGATGGGTCCGGAAAGAAGAGACCCGGCGCAGAAGCACCGGGTCACAAGAGGCAAACCAACGCCAACACGCGCCGACAACCAACTGATATCTTTCTGCTTTCACCGCCCCGGACAGGGCCGTCAGTCCAGGTAGGCGCCTATTGCCGCCTCTGTCCCGTCGGCCCAGACCCGTTGCAGCGCCTCGGCGAAGGCCGCCGCAAAACCGGGGTCATCCGCCAGTCCGCCATAGAACTGACGCTGATCGAGCCAGGCTTGTGGCCTGTCCTTTGCGGCGCGTGCCGCCTGCACGAGCGCGTCCCAGACCGGGTCGTTGGGCATGATCTCCGACCCGTCCTCTCGGGTGCCGGCACACATCCTGGCCCACAGCGCCTGGGACAAGGCCAGCCCGGCCAAGGGTGTCCCCGCCGCCACCGCGTCACGGATCACCGGCAGGACGGCCCCGGTATGGCGCGACGAGCCGTCAAAGGCCACGCGGCGCACGGTGTCGGCGATCTTCGGGTTGGAAAACCGCGTATCGATCAGGTCGACATAGGCCGGGGGCGTCATACCCGGTACCGGATGGACATGCGGTGCCATTTCCTCCAACGCCACCTTGCGGAACAGGCCCCGGATCAGCGGATGGTCCATCGTATCATGGATCGTTTCGATCCCCAGGATCTCGGCCGGAGCAGCAATGACCTGGTGGCCACCGTTCAGGATGCGCAGCTTCATCGCCTCGTAGGCGTGCACATCGTCAGAGATGGTCGCCCCCACCTCTTCCCAAGGCGGGCGTCCGGCGCAAAAGCGATCCTCGATCACCCACTGGCGGAAATTCTCATGGGTGACAGGCACCCCGTCGTCGATTCCGAAATCGCGCACCAGCGCCAGTTCGCGCGGGCCGGTGGCCGGGACGATGCAATCCACCATCGAGTTGGGAAAGCTGCAATGTGCCGCGATCCAATCGGCCAGTGCCGGATCGGCCAGCCGGGCGAGCCCAAGAATGACCTCCTCCAGCTTGATCCCGTTGCCGGGAAGGTTGTCGCAGCTCTGGCAGGTGAACGGCCCCGCGCCGCTGTCGCGACGGCGCCTGAGCGCGGCGATCATGGCGCCAAAGGCGGTGCGCGGGGCATCCAGGTTGGCGGCGTCATGGCGCATGTCGGGATGCGCAGGATCAAACGCCTTGGTCGCCGGGTCCAGGTAATATCCGCCCTCTGTCACCGTCAAAGCGACAATCCGGATCGCCGGGTCGGCCATACGGTCGATCAGCGGGCCATTGCCCTCGACAATCGGCACATAGTCGATCATCGAGCCCACCACCTCCGCCGAACTGCCCTTCGGGTCCAGCTCGATCAGCGTGGTCAGGTAGTCCTGTTCGGCCATCTTCAGCCGCTGCGCCTCGTCATAGGGGCGCACACCGGCGCCGACGATGGCCCAGTCGCTTGCCAGCCCCTGTTGCATCAGCCGGTGCAGGTACCAGGCCTGGTGCGCGCGGTGAAAGTTGCCAAGGCCGATATGCACAATCCCGGGCGTCAGGGCATCACGGTCATAGACGGGAGCAGAGACAGCCTCGGGCAGCTCCGCCAGCGTCGCATTGCTCAGTTTGACAAGGCTCCCGGTCATCAGCTCATCCAGTTCCCGCCATCGACGTTCAGGCATTGCGCGGTGATGTAGCGGGCCTCGTCAGAGGCCAGGAAAACGCAGGGATCGGCGACCTCGTCGGGTGTACCCATATGGCCCAGCGGCACCGCCTCGCCTACCTCGCGTTTCTTCTGGCCCTTTGGCTTGTTCTCGTATTCGGCGAACAGCCCGTCGACGATCTCCCACATAGGGGTGTCGATGACACCGGGCGCGATGGCATTGACCCGGATGCCGTCCCCGGCCAGTTCCAGCGCCAGCGACTGCGTGACCGAGATCACCGCCGCCTTTGTGGCACAATAAACGGCGATGTTCGGCTCTCCCCGACGGCCAGCCTGCGAGGAAAAGTTGATGATCGCCCCGCCGCCGCGCGCCTTCATCCCCGGCACAACGGCCTGGATCGCAAAGATCGTGCCGCCGACGTTGACGTCGAACTGCCGGCGGTAGTCCTCGGGCGTGATCCGGTCGACAGAGGCCATGTTGAAGATGCCGGCATTGTTCACCAGCACGTCGATCCGGCCCCATTGCGCCTCGACCCGGGAGACGCCCTCGGCGATGGAGGCCGGGTTCGTCACGTCCATGCCCAGCGCCATGCCATTGTCGCCCAGAGTGGCCGCACAGTCCCGCGCCTCATCCGCCATCAGATCAGCCACGGCAACCCTTGCCCCTTCTCGCGCATAAGCCTGGCAGATCGCGCGGCCAATGCCGCGCGCGCCGCCGGTGACCAGCGCCACCTTTCCCGTCAGTCGAGTCATTGGATGCGCAACCCCTTGGCATCGAAACGGTGCAGGTGATCGAGGTTCGGGTTCAGGAAAACCGTGTCGCCGTGATGCACCGGGATCTCGCCGCCCACGCGGACGGTCATCGGGTCGCAGCCCGGCACTCCGTGGACGTGGATGAAGGTGTCCGACCCCAGGTGCTCGGCCACGCCGACCCGGCCCTGCCACAGGCCCTCGGTGGTCGAAACCTCGATATGTTCGGGGCGGATACCGATGGTTTGCGCATCGTGTTTCGCGGCCTCCGGCCCTTCGATGAAGTTCATCCTGGGGCTGCCGATGAACCCGGCGACGAACTTGTTGCGCGGGTTGCGATACAGTTCCAGCGGGCTGCCAACCTGTTCGATCACGCCCGCATGCAGCACCACGATCTTGTCGGCCATCGTCATCGCCTCGACCTGGTCGTGGGTGACGTAGATCATCGTCGTGTCCAGCTTTTTGTGCAGTTCGCTGATTTCCATCCGCATGCCGACACGCAGGGCGGCATCGAGGTTGGACAGCGGTTCGTCAAAGAGGAAGGCCGCGGGTTCCCGCACGATGGCCCGCCCGATGGCGACCCGCTGGCGCTGGCCGCCCGACAGCTGCCCCGGACGCCGGTCCAGGTAGTCGGTCAGGTTCAGCGCCTTGGCCGCCGAGGCGATACGCTTGTCCTGCTCCGCCTTGTCCATGCCCGCCATTTTCATCGGGAAAGCGATGTTCTTGCGCACGGACATGTGCGGGTACAGGGCGTAAGACTGGAACACCATTGCCAGGCTGCGTTTGGCCGGCGGCAACATGGTCGCGTCCTTGCCGTCGATCTCGATCACGCCGTCGGTGGTATCCTCCAGGCCGGCGATCAGCCGCAGCAGGGTGGACTTGCCGCAGCCGGACGGACCGACAAAGACGGTGAATTCGCCATCCTCGATGGTCAGGTCCAAGGGCGGGATAACGGTCACGTCGCCAAAAGACTTCTTGACCTGCTTGAGTTGAATACGTCCCACGGGTCTCTCCCCCTTATTTCACCGCGCCGAAGGTCAGGCCGCGGACGAGTTGTTTCTGGCTGAACCAGCCCATGATCAGGATCGGCGCGATGGCCATGACCGAGGCCGCCGAAAGTTTCGCGTAGAACAGCCCTTCGGGGCTGGAATAGCTGGCGATGAATGCCGTCAGCGGCGCTGCCTTTGCGGCGGTCAGGTTGAGCGTCCAGAAGGGCTCGTTCCACGCCAGGATGATGTTGAGCAGGATGGTCGAGGCGATGCCCGGCACCGCCATCGGGGTCAGCACGTAAAGGATTTCCTCGCGCAGGCTGGCACCATCCATCCGCGCCGCTTCCAGGATCTCTCCGGGAATTTCGCGGAAGTAGGTGTAGAGCATCCAGACGATGATCGGCAGGTTGATCAGCATCAGCACGATGATCAGCCCGACCCGCGAGTCCAGCCACCCCAGCTTGATGAAAAGCAGGTAGATCGGGTAGAGCACGCCGACCGCGGGCAGCATCTTTGTGGAGAGCATCCACAGCAGAATGTCCTTGGTCCGCTTCGAGGGCACGAATGCCATGGACCAGGCGGCGGGGATCGCGATGATCGTGCCCAGGATCGTGGAGCCACCGGCGATGATCACCGAGTTCCAAAGGAACCGCATGTAGTTCGACCGCTCCTGCACCACCGCGTAGTTTTCCAGCGTCCAGTCGAAGAAGAGGAAGACCGGCGGATCGCTGATGGCCTGCGCCTCTGTCTTGAAGCTGGTCAGGATGGTCCAGAGGATGGGAAAGAAGATCAGCAGACCGACGGCCCAGGCCAGCGCGGTGTTGATCGCCTTGCGTTGTGTCTTGACGGCGCGTGCCATGATCAGAGCCTTTCCTGCGTGGCGGCGGGGCGATGCGTTGCACCGATCGTCGGGCACATCCGGCGCGCATGCGCCAAGCCCGACCTCCCCCCCGGGAGGGCATTTGTTGGAACAGCCGTTGTCAGGGCGGCTATCGGGCTTTGGAGGGCAGCCAGCGTGGTCGCGTCACCGCTCTCCCGAGGCCGGGCATGGCGCACGCGCGCCCCGCCCGCCGTTTTGCATGTGGCCAGATCAGGCATCGAGGTTCTTCCCGACGATGCGCATCAGGAACAGCGCGACGATATTGGCCAGGATGATCGCATAGACCCCGCCCGCGGACCCCAGTCCGACGTTCTGGCTTTCCAGCACGCGCTGGAAGATCAGGTAGGTCAGCGTCTTGGTCCCGAACGAGCCCTGCGTGGTGACGAAGATCTCGGCGAAAATCGACAGCAGGAAGATCGTCTGGATCAGGATCACCACGGTGATCGCCCGGCTCAGGTGCGGCAGAATGATGTGAAAGAAGCGCGCCAATGGCGGGGCGCCGTCCATCTCGGCAGCTTCGAGCTGTTCGCTGTCCAGCGACTGGATCGCGGTCAGCAGGATCAGCGTCGCAAAGGGCAGCCATTGCCAGCTGACGATCATGATAAGCGACTGCATCGAAGCCTCGGACAGCCAGGCAATCGGCTCGGCACCGAAGAACTTCCACAGGTGTGCGAAGAGCCCGTTCACCGGGTCCATGAACATGTTCTTCCAGACCAGCGCCGACACGGTGGGCATCACGAAGAAGGGCGCGATGACAAGGATGCGCACCACCCCCTGCCCCCACATCGGCTGATCCAGGAGGATCGCCAGCAGCACGCCCAGGACCACTGTCACCACCAGCACACCACCGACGATCATCAGAGTCGTCATTACGCTGGGCCAGAAGGAACTGGACGTCACGAAACGGACGTAGTTGTCAAAGCCGGCCCACCCCAGGTCCCCGCCGCGCAGCGGCAGGTACTTGCGGAAGGAAAACCAGAGGGTCATGGACAGCGGAACAAGCATCCAGACCAGAAGCAGGAAAACCGCGGGGGCCATCATCAGACGGGCTGCGGATCGCGAATGCTGGGTCGCCATGACGCATCTCCTCCCTTGGCGGCGTCGCGCCGCCGTGTTGATGTCTGTTGTTAGGTCAGGAACCGGAGGGCGGTTGCCCCCGCCCTCCGGCCTGGGAGGAGGCCTCAGTACCCTGCGGCTTCCATTGCGTCGGCGACCAGCGCCTGCGCCTTGGCAAGGGCCTGCTGCGCGGTCTGCTGACCGGCCAGCGCGGCCGAGAATTCCTGGCCCACGTCGGTGGCAAAGCCCGCGAATTCCGGGATCGCCACGAACTGCACGCCGACATAGGGAACCGGGTCCACGGTCGGGTTCAGCGGGTCAGCCGAATTGATCGACTTCAGCGTCATTTCGGCAAAGGGCGCTGCGGAGAGATAGGCCTCGTTCTGATAGAGCGAGCTGCGCGCACCCGGAGGCACGTTGGCCCAGCCCTCGTTCGCCGCGACCAGCTCGATATAGGCCTTGGAGGTCGCCCACTCGATGAACTCCTTGGCGGCATCCTCTTTCTGGGTGCCCGCCGGGATGCCCAGCGCCCAGGCCCAGAGCCAGTTGCCGCGCTTGCCCTTGCCGGTGTCCGGCGCCAGCGCGAAGCCGACCTTGTCGGCCACGGCGGAATCGTCGGGATTGGTCACGAAAGAGGCGGCGACGGTGGCGTCGATCCACATCCCGCACTTGCCCTGCTGGAACAGCGAGAGGTTCTCATTGAACCCGTTGGTCGAGGCGCCCGGAGGGCCTGCATCGTTCATCAGGTCCAGGTAAAAGGTCAGTGTCTCTTCCCAGGCATCACTGTCGAACTGCGGGGTCCAGTCCTCGTCGAACCAGCGCGCGCCAAAGGAGTTGGCGGTGGCCGTCAGGAAGGCCATGTTCTCGCCCCAGCCGGCCTTGCCGCGCAGGCAGATGCCGTAGATCTCGTTGTCCCTGTCGGTGATCTTGCGGGCGGCGTCGGCGACAAAGCTCCAGGTCGGCGCCTCGGGCATTTCCAGCCCGGCGGCCTCGAACAGGTCGGTCCGGTACATGATCATCGAGCTTTCGCCGTAGAAGGGCGCGGCATAGAGCGTGCCGTCATGGCTGAGGCCCCCGCGCATCGCCGGCAGGATATCATCGGCGTCATACTCTTCCGACAGGTCGTCCAGCGGAACCAGCCAGCCGTTGGCGGCCCAGATCGG
Source organism: Mameliella sp. CS4 (assembly GCF_019392335.1). Lineage (GTDB taxonomy): Bacteria > Pseudomonadota > Alphaproteobacteria > Rhodobacterales > Rhodobacteraceae > Antarctobacter. The sequence continues at coordinate 30,586 of NZ_JAHXRQ010000008.1, read as the reverse complement.
CGTTTCGTACATGCCGATGGTCATGATGTCGAAGGCACCGCCCTTGGTGGTGATGTCCGTGGTCACGCGCTGCCGCAGCACGTTCTCTTCCAGCGTGACCCAGCTCACCTCGTGTCCGGTCTTGGCGGTAAAGTCGTCGGTCAGCTTCTGCATCCGGATCATGTCGCCATTGTTCACCGTGGCGATGGTCAGGACCTCGGCGGAAAGCGCAGTCGCGCTGACCGACACAAGAGCGGAAGCCGCAAAAAATGCGCCTTTCAAAGTCATCCAATTTCCTCCCTTGGAGTGCTCGTTGCACACTCAAAGACTGCGCAACGCCCCTCAGCGAGTCAATCAAAAACTTTACGGGAGTAAAATTAAAATTTGCCGCGACGCAGAATACTCTATGCGGATTGCCGCATGACCAGCTTGCCTTCGAAAAAGATTTCATCGCGGTTTTCAGCACGTTCCCCGCTTTCGACCAGGCTGAAAAGTCGTTCGACACTGCGTTCTGCGATTGCAGTATAGTCCTGCGAAACCGTTGTCAGCGGCGGGCAGGTATAGCGCGAGAACGGGTGGTCGTCGTGTCCGGCAACGCGCAGCGCGGCCCCCGCACCCAGCCCGACTCGCAGCCCCTTCTGATAAGCCGCCGCCAGAAAGCCGATGGCCAGACGGTCGTTCGAACACAGGATCGTATCGGTGGTCAGGCTGCGTTCTTCGATGACTTTCGTACCGCCTTCCAGCCCGATCTTTTCGAAATCCCAGCCGCCGCCTTCGGCCTGCAACAGCTGCACGGGGTGGCCCAGCCGCTCCATCGCCTCGCAATAGGCGTTGCGGCGACGATAGGCATTCGGGTTGGTTGGCGTGCGCATCTCGAAAAAGGCCGGGGGCTGCCCCGTCCGGCAGAGGTATTCGCAGATCAGCTTGGTCGCCTGGATATTGTCATGCCCCACGAAGGCCTCACCCATACCACTGATATAACTATCAAAAAGAACAGAGGGCACCGCCTTGCAGAACCTCTCGACAGCCGCCTTGTCAGACGCCCGGCCAAGGGGCGCCAGCAATGCCCCGGCGGGCTTGATCGCGCGCAGGCTTTCGAAGTTGTCGTTTTCCTGCGCGGTGGATCCGTGCGAGCTGAGCAGGATCGGATGATAGCCCGCCGCGATCACCAGCATTTCCAGATTGCGCGCAATCTCGGCAAAGAAGGGGTCGGCAAGATAGGGCACCACGATGCCGATGTTCTTGGTCAGCTTGCGGTTCTGGTTGATCGCAAAGATGTTGGGGCGATAGTCGTATTGCTCCAGGGCACTCTCGATCCGCGCGCGCGTGGATTTCCGCACACTGTCCGGGTCGTTGAAATACTTGGACACGGTCGGACGCGAGATCCCGCTGACCTCGGCGAATTCCTCCATGTTCCGGATCTTCCTGCCGGTCATGAACCCTGTCTCCCCCTCCGGCATCGGACGCATGCCCGCCGCACACGCAGAAAAAACTTTACGCGCGCAATATTAAAAGACTGGGCGGACCGCCCGCGTTCGTCAAGATTAAGTTGGACGCGCGTCAAATCACAAGCCCCGGCCAAGAGGTTTTCATGATTGCCTGCGGGTGGGGGCGCCTACTGCCAGTCGCGCTCGGCCACCTCGACCCCGTCCTCTACCGTGTCCGGCGGGTGCAGGATCACCCGATCCCCGACCGCGACGCCGGCCAGCACCTCGGCGCTGCGCCCGTCGCGGCGGCCGATCTCGATCGCCGTCTCATGCGCGGCGCCATCGGCCAGCACATAGGTGAACCATTGCCCTTCGCGCCGGAAAATCGCCGACAGCGGGATCAACAGCGCATCTTCGGTGCGCCATTCCTCGATCCGGACAAAGACAGCAAAGGCCTGACCCAGCCCCGCGCGCATCTCGGGCGGAGAGGTGAAATCCAGCACCGCATCCACGCGTTGTTCCTCGATCCCCAGGGCCGAAACGACAGTGCGCGCTGCCGGTTCGATCAGCCGCAATTCCGCCGCCAGCGTGCCCTCGCCACCCCAGCGGTCCACCTCGACGGAGGCGCCGGGCGCCAGGCGGGTCGCCTGTGAGGACAAAAGATCGACAACGATTTCCAAATCGTCCGGGTCGCCGATGCTGAGCAGCGGCGCGCCTGCCGCCACGGGCCGCGCGCTTTCGCCCTCGACCGACAGGACAACGCCATCGGCGGGCGCCAGGATCGGCAGACAGCAATCGCCCCCGCCCGGCGCGTCCTCGGGTTCGGCCAGCACCGCCTGCGCGCTTTCCAGCGCGGCGCGCGACATTGCAAGCCGCGCGTCGGCAGACAGCTTGTCGGCCTCGGCCAGTTGCAGCTGCTGCGCCGCCGTCTCAAGCGCGGTCAGCGAGGCCGTGCCCCGGTCAGCCAGGGCCTTGGCCCGGTCATACTGCGACTGCGCATAGGCGCGCTGCGCCTCTGTCCGGACAACCTCGGCCTCGGCGAATTTCACGCTTGCCTCGGCCTCGTGCAGCGCCGCCACCGCCTGTGCCCGGCTGCGCGCATCCAGCAGTGTCGGCACAGCGGGCTGCACCTGGGCCACCACGGTCACCCCCTTGGCCACCGGGTCGCCCACCGTCACCGGCAAGCGCAGGACCGTGCCGACGATGGGAGAGGAGACCTCGTAGACCTCCCTGATCCGCGTCTTGCCATCCGCGTCCACCGTCACACTCAGCACGCCGCGCGCCAAAGGCGCCGTGTCCACCGGAATCGGATCGGTCCGGAAAGCGGTGACCGCCAACCCGCCCACCAGGGCGAGGCCGACAGCCGAAAGTCCTATGGTACGCAGGGACCACATGTCCTCACTCCCTTGTTTTCATGACGGCAATCAGATCGAGACGCCCCAACCGGCGCGCCACCAGCGCTACCGAGACCACCGCGGCGCCCAGCACGATCAGGCTGGCCTGGGCAAAGGTCGCCGGTTCCAGAACCAGCGGGATGGCATAGAGATCGCTGGTAAAGCCTTCGGTCATCAGCCGCGCCACGCCATAGCCGATCACCCAGCCCACCGGCTGCGCCAGAACGGCCAGCAACAGCACCTCACCGGCCAGGATATAGGCCACCTCACCCTTGCCAAAACCCAGGATGCGCAGGCAGGCCAGCTCTCGTGCCCGTTCAGAGAGCTGCACCCGCGCGGCATTGTAGGCCACGCCGACGGTGATGATCATGCCAAGGATGCCATAGACCGTGGTCGCGACAAGGATGTTGTTGCTCAACGTGTCCGTAAAGCTGATGCGGTTTTCGGTCATGTTGATGGTGCCCGTCAGCCGGGGCACATCCTTGATCCACTCCTGAAAGGCCTCAGCCGCCTGCGGGTTCGCCAATGTCACGTTGACGATGGACACCCGCGGGCTTTGACGGAACATGGAGTTCAGCGTGTCATGGGCGAAATAGGCGCCCAGCCCAAAGAACTGGGTGACGATGCCGGTGACGGGCACCTCGAAGGTCTCGCGCCGACCGCTTTCGAAACTGACGGTCAGTGTGTCGCCGACGCCGACATGCAGCGCCAGCGCCAGGCGATCCGACAGCAGGATGCCGAAGGGGTCGGGCGTGATCACCTGCCCGTCGCCATCCACCACCCGCGCCAGGTCCGCCGCATCCGCCACGCTCGAGACCGGGACCTGCTTTTCGTAGGGACCATAGATCAGGCGGGCTGCGTGGTATTGCTGGGGCTCCACCTGCAGGACACCGGGCAGCCGCCTGACCTCTTCCAGCGCGGTTTCGGGCGCGTCGGGGTCGAACAACAGCAACATGTCCTGCCGGTTCGACTGGTAAAAGGCAGTGTCTATGATCTCTTCCATCGCGTCGGGAAAGAAGTTCGACGCCACCAGCACCGAAACCGCCAGCGCCATGCCCAACAGGGTCATCCCCGCGCGCAGCGGCCAGCGCAGCAGGCTGCGCAGGATCATCCGAGTCGGCTGGCCCAGCCTCAGCAGATCGGCCAGCCGGTCCAGCGTGGAGCCGTGGAAATTGGGCGGTGCGGGCGGCGCCATCGCCACCGCGGGCGCCAGCCGCGCCGCACGCATCGCGCTGTTCAGCGCCCCCGCGCTGGTCGCCGCAAGGCCCAGCATCGCCGAGAGCGCATAGATGCTGAGCGGCACGCCGAAGACGAGGAAGGGAAAGTCGAAATACTTGGCGTAGAGCTTTGACATGGCCTGCGCCAGCCAGGATCCCACACCCCAGCCGATGCCGACCCCCAGAAAGGCGATCAACGCCGCCAGCATCAGGTAGTGCAGCCCGATTTCCCAGTTGGTGTAGCCCACGGCCTTCATCAGACCGATCTCGGACCGTTCAAGTTGCACGATGCGGCCCATGACCATGTTCACCAGAAAGACAGTGATCCCCAGAAAGACCGGCGGCAGCACCCAGGCCAGCACCTCCAGAGACTGGATCTCGGCATCCAGGAAGGCGTTCGACTGTTGCGCATCACGCCCCACCGGCGTCGCCGCGCCGTAGGGGTCCAGCAGCGCCTTGACCGCGTCCTTGACCGGTTCCAACGGCGTGCGCGGCAGAACGGTCAGCGCCACGGTGTTGAAGGCCCCCGCCATGCCGAACCCCGCGTCCAGCACTTCGGCCTGCATCCACAGGATGCCGAAGGTTTCGTTCTGCGGCATCAAGGCGCCGGGGCCGATGGTATAGACAAATTCGGGCGACAGCGCGGTGCCGGTTATCGTCACCCCGCGCTTGCGTCCGTTCAGGTTGACCGAGATTGTGTCGCCGGGGACAAAGCCGTTGGCCTCTGCAAAGGGTTCGTTCACCACCGTCTCGCCCGCATTTTCGGGCCAGCGGCCCCGTCGCAGCAGAGGCACGTTCAACAGCGGCTCGCCCAGTTCGGGGCGCGAAATCAGCAGGCCGGTCGCCGGTTTCGCACGCCCCGGAATGTCGAGGATCGCGTAGGAGCGCACCTGCGTTTCCACCTGCGCCACGCCCTCGATGTCGCGCAATTGCGACAGCAGGCTGTCCGGCGCGCGACGGGCCGAGGCAAAGACATGCGCAAAGCGGTTGCTCTCGTAATAGGCGCTGCGGGTCTCGTTGAGCGCCCGGCTCATACCCACCGACATGATGATGACCGCGATACCCGCCGCCAGCACCAGTGCGATTGCCACGCCCTGCACCCAGAGCCTGCGAAAGTCGCGAAACAGCTTGAGGTCCATTGCGTGCATGCGTTCACCAATGGATCTCGGTTGCGGCGAGGCGGCTGTCGTTTTCCTCGATCCGGTCGATGCGCCCGTCCTGGAACCGGATCACCCGGTGCGCCATCAGCCGGATGGCGGCGTTGTGGGTGATGACCGCCGTAGTGGTGCCGAATTCATCGTTGATCCGCTGCAGCGTCGCCAGGACCTGCGTGCCGGTGTGGCTGTCCAGCGCGCCGGTGGGTTCGTCGCACAACAGCACGTCGGGCCGTTTCGCGATGGCCCGCGCAATGGCGACCCGCTGCTGTTCGCCCCCCGACATCTGCGCCGGGAAATGGTCCATCCGGTGGCTCAGGCCGACCAGGTCCAGCGCCTCGGCGGGTTTCATCGGGCGCTTTGCCACGTCCGTGACCAGTTGCACGTTCTCGCGCGCATTGAGCGAGGGCACGAGGTTGTAGAACTGAAAGACAAAGCCGACATGGTCGCGCCGGTAGCGCGTCAGCTGCCGGTCGCTGGCATTGGTCAACTCTTTCTCGCGAAACCAGAATCGTCCGCCGCTGGGCCGGTCCAGCCCGCCGAGGATGTTCAGCAGCGTCGACTTGCCGGACCCCGAGGGGCCCAGCAACACGGTCAGCTCTGACCCATACAATTCCAGATCCACGCCCGCCAGGGCATGCACCTGCACCTCGCCGGTGTCATAAGTCTTGGTCAGACCCTCGGTGCGAAACACCACCTCGCGGGTCCTGTCATCGAGTCGCGCCATGATCCTCTCCGCGTGTCCCGCGCAAACTGCACGGGAAGTGTCACAGGTGTCATGATCCGCATCAAGGTCAGACGAATTACCTAACGGCAAGGCATCGCGCTGCCCGCTTCATGCGCACGGCGCTACAGCAGCACCGCCTGTCCGGTCCGCGCGCTTTCCTGCGCCGCCAGCCCGATCCGGACCGCGGCCATCCCGTCCGCCAGTGTCACCTCGGGCGCCCCTTCTCCCCGGACCACCGCGTTGAACCCCTCGTGCTGGTAGAAGGTCGACCCGTTGTGATCGCCTGCTGCCAGCAACTCGGCCTCGACCGGCACCTCGATCACGCGCGGCCCCCTGGGCACGCGCGGAGAGACGATCACCTGCGGCACAGGCGCCTCCCCCAGGTGTTCGGGCCAGAACCGGCCCGGCCCGGGCACCAGCGCCTCGATCTTGCCGGCGGGGCCGAGGGCGCAGATTTCTTCCTGGTACCGCGCGCCCTCGGCGAACATGCACAGTTCCAGCATCGCCCGCGCACCGCCTGCGAAATCCAGGATCACATAGCCGTTGTCCCAAATGTCTGGCGACCGCCCGTCATAGGTTTCGTCCTTGTGGTTCACCGCCTGCCCGGCGCTGGCCATGACGCGCACCGGTTCATCCCTGAGGATAAGGCGCATCAGGTCGAAGAAATGACAGCATTTCTCGACCAGCGTGCCGCCGCTCCGCGCGTTGAAACGGTTCCACGCGCCCACCTTGGGCAGAAAGGGAAAGCGGTGCTCGCGAATCGACAGCATGGAAATTCCGCCTGTCGCCTCGGCCACTTCCTGCCGCAACAGCGCCACGGGCGGCATGTAGCGGTATTCCATCGCCACCCAGACCGGCGCGGGATAGCTGTGCGCGAATTCGGTCAGAAAGACCTCGTCTTCCGGCGTGGTATACAGCGGCTTTTCACAGAGCACCGGCAGCGGTCGAGTCGCCGCGATCCGGCGCAGCTGCGGGACGTGGCAATCGTTCGGGCTGACCACCACCAGCGCATCCAGCCCGTCGACCGCCAGCAACTCGTCCAGAGTGGCGCAGACCTGCGCGCCGCCCGCCAGTTCGGCCGCACTTTGCGCCAAGTCTATGACCGGATCGAAAACCGCGACCACCCTGCCCTGCGGCAAGAGGTTGATGTTCTGGATATGCTCGCGGCCCATCATGCCGCAGCCGATCACGCCGTACCTGACCACGCTCACCCCCTGCCGATCCTGTTGATATAAGTGACGGTTTCCGCGTCGAACCAGGTGCGAGAATATTCGACCGGCGCGCCTGTCTTGTCCCAGGCGATGCGTTCGACATAGCCCGCCGTTTCACCCACCCCGGGCGGGAACCGTGCATCGCGCCAGTCGGGCACCGGCGCGAAACCAATCCGGTCCTCTGCCGAGAGGATCACCAGCCCCAGCCGTTCACGGTAGAAAAGGTAAAGCGATTCCAACACGTCCTCTGCGGCGACACGCGCCGCCTGCGCTCCGTCCAGCCAGATCTCTTCCAATGCCGCCGGAACACCGCCCAGGAACCGCAGGCGCCGGAACCGCCACCCCTCGGACGACGGACCGAAGGGGGGGGCATCCGCCGGTTTCGCCAATCGCTCTACACCCAACAGTTCCGCCGTGGGCAGCCCGCCACCGGCCTTCAGCTCCAGCCGCAGCATCGAATAGATCGAGGCCACGCCGTCACGTGCCCGGACATAGTTTCCGGACCCTTGGACACGGTCCAGCAACCCCTTGTTGGCCAAGGCCTCCAGCGCCTTGCGCAGGGTGCCCACGGCAATTCCAAGTTGTTCGGCCATCTCGCGTTCCGGCGGCAGCCGTGCGCCATCGGCCAGCCGTCCTGCCGCAATGTCACGGATCAGCATTTCGCTGATCTGGGCGTGCTTGGGCAACGCCGCCGAGCTTCTTCCCCGCGCCAAGATGATCTCCTCCCGCCGCAGTCCCGTTCGCGTCGCGGCAAAATTAATACACTATTGATGCATGATTATCCGGATGCTACGCAAGAAGAAATCGACGCCGAATCCGGCGCACTTCCGGGAGGCCCTGAAATGACCGTCGTGCCCCTCACATCCCGCGATCTCGATGCGTCCGAGGTCAGCTGGTTCTCGGCGCTCTGCTCTGACGACTACCGCTATCTCGGCGTGCCAGAGGGCGATTTGCGCTCTTCGTTCGAACATTGCCGTGACATCGTGCTGGAGGCGGAACAGCAGGGATTTCGCAACATCCTGGCGCCGTCCTCCTACCAGGTCGGGCAGGACACGCTGAGCTTTGTCGCGGGCATGGCGCCGCTGACAGACCGGATCAACATGCTGGCCGCCATCCGCTGTGGCGAGATGCACCCGATCATGCTGGCGCGCACGGTGGCCACGCTGGACCACATGATGAAGGGACGGCTGACGCTGAACGTCATCTCGTCGGATTTCCCGGGCGAAAAGGCCGACAGCGCCTATCGCTACCAGCGCTCGCGCGAGGTGGTGCAGATCCTGAAACAGGCCTGGACGCAAGACGAGATAAATTTTCACGGCGAGGTCTACGATTTCGAGGGCCTGACCACCGATCCCGCCAAACCCTACCAGACCGGCGGGCCTCTGCTGTACTTCGGCGGCTACTCGCCCGCCGCGCTGGAGCTTTGCGGCGAACATTGCGACGTCTACCTGATGTGGCCGGAACCCAAAGAGCAGCTTGCCCAACGCATGAGGGACGTGAACGCCGTGGCCGAACGGCATGGCCGAACGCTGGACTACGGGTTGCGCGTGCACATGATCGTCCGCGACACAGAGGCCGAGGCGCGCGAATACGCCGAAAGCCTGGTGTCGCAACTCGACGACGAATACGGCCGCCTGATCCGCGACCGGGCGCATGACAGCAGCTCTCTTGGTGTGTCGCACCAGTCCCGCGCCCGCGAGCTGGCCGACCAGTTCGGCTATGTCGAACCTCACCTCTGGACCGGGATCGGGCGCGCGCGCTCTGGCTGCGGCGCGGCGCTGGTGGGCTCCGCCGACCAGGTCCTGAGCCAGATCGAAGAGTACCGCAAGATGGGCATCCGCGCCTTCATCTTCTCCGGCTATCCGCACATTGACGAATGCCAGCATTTCGGCAAGTTGGTCATGCCGGAGCTAAAAACCTGTTCGCTGCCGCATGAGTACGGTCGTGTCCCCGATGAAACCCCGGCAACGCCCCTTGGCGTGGGAGAGCGCAAATGATGGACCGCGTGGATCTTCAAGAGGGGCTGAGCCTCAGCCGCATCGTTTATGGCATGTGGCGGCTGGGCGACGATGCCAATACCGCGCCCGACCACGTCCGCAACAAGATCGCGGCCTGCCTTGACCAGGGCATCACCACGCTGGACCAGGCCGACATCTACGGCGGCTACATGGCCGAGGAAATCCTGGGCGCCGCGCTGACGCCGGACCTGCGCAAACAGGTCGAGATCGTCACCAAGTGCGATATCGTGGCACCCGTGGGCCGCTACGCGGATGCGCGGGTGAAATACTATGACACCAGCCGCGCGCATATTATGGCCTCGGTCGATCATTCGCTCAGCCTCATGGGCATCAACGAGATCGACCTCTTGCTGATCCACCGCCCCGATCCGCTGATGGATCACCGTGAAACGGGTGAAGCGCTAGATGAACTGGTGGGCTTGGGCAAGGTGCGTGCCGTCGGCGTGTCGAACTTCAGGCTGCACGACTGGACCCTGCTGCAATCGGCGATGAAAACGCCGCTTGTGACCAACCAGATCGAACTCAGCCTGTCGGCGCATCAGGGTTTCACCAATGGTGACGTGGCCTATTTGCAAGAGCGGGGCATTCCGCCAATGGCCTGGTCCCCGCTGGGTGGTGGCGCGCTGATGACAGAGGACACGCACCTGACACAACTCATGGACCGGGTGGCCGACGATTTCCTGGCCGATCGCGCGGCGGTGGCTGTGGCCTGGCTGCTGGCGCATCCGGCGGGCATCCTGCCGGTCATGGGCACGAATTCGATCGAGCGGATCAAGGCGATTTCCCACGCCTTCGACATCCAGATGACGCGCGAGCTTTGGTTCGAACTCTATACCGCCGCGCTGGGGCAGGAGGTGCCCTGATGGACGGCGACCTGAGCCACGCCATGCAAAGCGTCGACCCCAGCGAGAATAGCCGCGCCTTCCGCGAGGCCCTTGGCAGCTTTGCCACCGGCGTGACCGTGGTCACGGCACAGGGGGCCGACGGCCCGGTGGGCATCACCGCCTCCAGCTTTGCCAGCGTTTCGCTGGATCCGCCGCTGGTGCTGTGGTCGCCGCAAAAGACCTCGCGCCGCTTTCCCGTCTTCCGCGACGCGCGCCATTACGCGATTCACGTCCTTGACGGCCACCAGCAGGATATCTGCACCGCCTTCACGCGCGAGGCCAATGCCTTTCATGCCTGCGACTGGGGTGAGGACGCCAACGGCGTGCCGCGCATCGCAGGATGCCTCGCCCGTTTCGACTGTACCCAGGAGATCACCCATGACGCGGGCGATCACCTCATCATCCTGGGCCGCGTGACCAGCGCGGCCTTCCGGCCCGGCCTGCCCCTGCTGTTCCAGGGCGGCCGCTTTGTCAGCCTCAAGGGCTGAGACCACAGGGACCGGGGCGCCCAAGATCCCGGCCTGAACAACAAGGGGCGAAAAAAGCCCCGCTTATGGGAGGAGCGCCATGCCGGTGCTGCTGACTCTGCTTTGGCCGCTGGAGCGGCTGAATACCGGTCTGCTTGCCGTGGGCCGTGTTATCGCGGTGCTTGCGCTGGCGATCATGGTCTGCCTGATCCTGGGCCAGATCTTTTGGCGATACGTGCTGAACGACGCTCCCAACTGGACAGAGGAAGCCGCCCGTTTTGGGATGCTCTGGCTGGTGGGCCTCATGGCGCCGCTGGCCTACCGGCAGGGCGGATTCGTCGCCATAGACATCGTCGAACGCGCCCTGCCCCGGATTGTCGCCGCGCTCTTGTCGCTGGTGCTGCTGGGGATCTCTCTCTGGGTGCTGCTGATTGCCTGGGACAAGGGGCTGAACAACCATGTCGACAGCCTGTCCGGGCGCGGCTGTTCCTCGTCCCTGCGCTGGCCTTTCGGGATCGAGATCGGCAAGTGCAAGGCCAAGTTCGCCAACCAGTACCAGTATGCCGCGCTCTGGGTCGGGATAAACCTGTTGATCCTCGTCAATGTCGAGCTGATCCTGCGGCAGGTCATCACCGTCTTGGGCGGCGGCGACCGGCTGAAATCGCTGCATCATGACGCGATGGCGGGGGCGGACTGATGCTGATCTGGTTCCTGCCCGTCTTCCTCGTGCTCATCCTGATCGGGCTGCCGGTGGTCTTTGCCCTGCTCGCCGCACCCTTCGGCCTGTTGGTCATGGACGACCAGAGCCGCCAGCTCTCGGTCCTTTACCGCAACCTCTACAACGGCATGGACAGCTTTCCGCTGATGGCGCTGCCCTTCTTCATGCTGGCGGGCGAAATCATGAACCGTGGCGGCATCACCATCCGTCTGGTCGAGTTCTCACAGGCCATCATGGGCCACCTGCGCGGCGGGCTGGCGCAGGTCAACATCCTGTCCTCGATCCTCTTTGCCGGGCTGTCCGGATCGGCCGTGGCCGATACCTCGGCGCTGGGATCGACCCTGATCCCGGCGATGGAGAAAAACGGCTATACTCGCCGCTTTGCCGCCGCCATCACCGCCGCCAGTTCCGTCATCGGCCCGATCATCCCACCCTCGGGGATCATGATCATCTACGCCTATGTCATGGGCGAAAGCGTCGCCGCGCTGTTCCTTGCGGGCATCGTGCCGGGCATCCTGGTGGGTGTCGGGCTGATGGTCATGGTCCGTGTCATGGCCGACCGCTATGACCTGCCCAAGGCGGAACGCATCGTGGTCAGGGGCCAGACGATCAGCACCACGGAATATTGGGTCAGCCTGATCCTCGTCCGGATCAACCTCGCCGGACTCTTTTACGCCGTGGCCGCGGCGATCCCGGGCAATCCGGGTGGCTGGGCCGTCTACCTTGCCATGCTGGTCCCGGCGCATTTCCTGCTGATGTACTGGCGCAGGCAGGTCAGCCATGATTTCCGCATCGTCTGCAAGAAGGCCGTCGCGCCGCTGCAAACGCCGATCATCATCCTCGGCGGCATCCTCATCGGCGTCATGACTCCGACAGAGGCCAGCGCCGTCGCCGTGGCCTATGCGCTGGTGGTCAGCTTTGCCGTCCTGCGCTCGATGACCGTGAAAGACCTCTACCAGGTGCTGGCCCGCTCGGCCCTGTCGACCTCCGCCGTTCTGCTGCTGGTCGGCGCGGCGGTCGCCTTCAAGACCGTCGTGTCCCTGAGCCATGCGCCGCAGATCCTGACCGACATCATCCTGGGCCTGTCCGAAAACCCGCTGATCCTGCTGTTCCTCATCAACATCCTGCTGTTCATCGTGGGCATGTTCCTGGATGCGGGCCCGGCGATCATCATCCTCGGCCCCATCCTTGGCCCGATCTTTGTCGAACTGGGCGTGCACCCGGTCCATTTCGCCATCATCATGAGCGTGAACCTGACCGTGGGCCTTGCCACGCCGCCGATGGGACTGGTGCTTTTCGTCGCCTCAACGGTCAGCCGGGAACGGGTGGAGACAATTGCCCGCGCGATCCTGCCCTTCCTCGCGGTCGAAGTCTTCGTGATCTTCCTGATTACCTATGTCCCGCCGATCTCGATGACCGTGCCCTACCTCACAGATTTCATCCGGTGCCCGCCCGATACAGGTTTCATGGCCTGCATCAGCCCGGCGCCGCAATAACCACAGACGACAGCATACGGGAGGAAACACATGCTGAAACCAATCTTGACCGCGGCGACCCTAGCCGCCGCCACCCTGACCGGGGGCCCGGCCTTCGCCCAGGACCCGATCAAGCTGGTCGCCACCGCCAATTCGAACGAGGCGGACGAGGACTATGCCGGCCTGATCGTCTTCAAGGATTTCGTCGAGGCCGCGTCGAACGGCGCCATCGAGGTCGAGATCTACATGGGCACCCAGCTGTGTTCCACCGGGGCGGAATGCATCGAGGGCGTGGCCGAAGGCTCGATCGACATCTATATCTCCACGTCCGGCGGCGCGGCGGGGATCTTTCCCTATGTCCAGGTGCTGGACCTGCCCTACCTGATGGCCAATGACCGCGTGGCCGAACATGTGCTTCAGGGCGATTTCGTGCGCACCATGCGGGACATGGCGCTGGACGACAGCGACAACACCGTGCGCCTGATGACGATCGGCAACACCGGCGGCTGGCGCAACTTCGCCAACACCAAGCGCCGCATCACCTCGCCCGCCGACATGGAAGGGCTGAAGATCCGGACCGTGGTCGCCGACCTGCCGCAGGAACTGGTCAAGGCCCTGGGCGCCGCGCCCACCCCGATCCCCTGGCCCGAGCTGTTCACCTCGTTCCAGACCGGGGTCGTGGACGGGTCCAAGAACGGCATCACCGACATCATGGGCATGAAGTTCCCCGATGCCGGCCTGCAGTACGTCACGCTGGACGGTCACGCCTACATGGGCGCGCTGTGGTGGATGAACAACGAAAAGTTCATGAATATGGACCCAGCGATGAAGCGCGTCGTGGTTGACGGGTTCTATGCGCTGCAGCAGGCCACGTTCGCGGCGCCCAAGCGCGGCGCAATCCAGGCCTATGCCGATTTCGTCGAAGGCGGCGGTGACATCTACGTGCCCTCGCCCGAGGAAAAGGCCGCCTTTGCCGAGGCCGCCAAGCCGGTGCAGGACTGGTTCCGCGACAACGTGGACGGCGGCGACAAGATCCTTGATGCATTGATCGAAGCCGTCGAAAAAGCCGAGGCCGATCTTCAGGCGGCCTATGACGCCGACCTGAACTAAGCGGCCATCTTGGCAGCAGGCGGGCCGGGCAGGCAATGCCCGGCCCGCTTTGCATTCAGCGCTGTGACAGCAACCCTCTGTTAACATCAGTATTAGGTATTGGATTGAACCCCGACAAGGGACGTTTCATGGGCTTCTGTCTCTGGCCAAACCGACTGATTCCCAACAGTTTCAGTACCAAGGCCTATGTCTTGGCCTCCATCGACCCCATGTGCCGCTGATCTCGGGCGTCTGTCATGCACTGGTCCGTCAGCCTGGCGTGCTGGCCCGTATCGGAGACGGGCAATGCGTGCGCTGACTGCGCGAGGCGAGTTCGGAGGACGCCTGGCGGGTGGGTGTGCGTCCTATCGAGGTCAAGGAGTTTCTCGACAGGACGGACAGGGCGCTTTGTGCGGCCAAGGATGGCCGCTGCACCAAGGTGGTATTGAGGATCCTAAGAGGCCGCCGCCTGAAACGCCGGACGCGCGCGCAGGCGCGCCAGGTAGTCCGCAAGAGCCGGGCCCCCGTCCGGGAATTTCGCCACCTGCGCCCAGGTCCCGCAATGGCCAAGGATGATGTCCGGCACCAGAGGCGCCTCGCCCATCAGGTAGGGACCCTCGGCCTCTTCCATGATGCGGGTGATATTGCGGGCATATTCCGCCGCACAGGCCGGTTTGACCTCGGGGACGCGTTCTGCCTCTGGCAGGACGAAGGTATGCTTGGACGCGGTCCAGAGCAGCGATTCCACCTCGTCCAGGATGCGGAAGGTCCAGGCGTCCTGCTGCGCCCGCAGGATCGTACCGGCGGGATGGGTGAACCCGCCGTGCTTGTCCGCGAGATAGGTCAGGATCGCGGTGGAATCGCGCAACACGGTGTCCCCTTCGACAAGCACCGGGATCTTGCCCAGAGGGCTGACCTTGCGGATCTCGTCGGACTGGGGACCGGCGGGCACATGCGAATAGTCAAGGCCCAGCTCCTCCAGCAGCCAGAGCACCCGGAACGCGCGGCTGCGGATCGCACCGTAAACCGTGTAAGTCATTTGCTTTTCTCCCCAGTCACATTCAGCGCCGCCCAAGGTAGGCAAGCCGGACAAAGGCCCGCTCCACCAGCGCCATCTGCGGCGCCTTCTGACCAGCAGACCGCAGCGTAAGATCAGTATCCATCAGCAGTTTCAGCGCCTCTTCCAGCCGCGCGGACGACCAGCTTTGCGCCTGGCGCAGCATCCGGTCGCGGCGCGGGCCAAAGATCGGCGGGCGCAGCTTGCCGATGCCCTGCGCCGGGCCACCCGGCGCCGAGGCGATAGCAAAGAGCGTCCGGAAATGCCGCATCCCCATGATGAGCAATGTCACCGGCGCCACGCCCTGCGCTGTCAGCCGCTGCATGACCGGGGCAATATCACCGGTGCGCCCTTCGGCCAGAACGTGAAAGATCTCGTCCATCTGCGCCTCGATCGAGGCGGGCGCGTTCAGCGTGACCTCGTCCGGTGTCAGCGGCGCTTCGTCCCCGAACTTGTAGAGCGCGATTTTTTCGAGAGTCTGGCGAAAATCGCCCGGTGTCAGGTCGCGCGCAAGGTGTTCAAGCGCCCCCATCGCCTCGCGGTCGATATTCTTGAGACCCGCCCGCGCCAGTTCGGCCTCGATCTCTGCCCGCCCCATCGGATCGTTGTAAAGCGCCGCCGCATAGGCGTTTTTCGCGCCCTCAAAAAGCTTGCGCAGGGACGATCGCGCGGTCAACTGCCCTGCGGTCGCGATGATCTGCGCATCGCCTTCGCGCCAGTCGCCCAACGCCGATTTCATCGCTGCGCTGATGCCGTCCGCCGCCTCTTCGACCAGCACCGCGCGGGGACCGGGAAAGAACCCCTGCGCCTTGACCGCGTCCAGCAGTTGCGCCGGATCGCGGCGCAGATCCCCGCCCACCATCCGGGTCAGGCGCATTTCGGCCTCGCCCTCGGGGCCGACGATGGCAGCGACAACCTC
The DNA here is from genome assembly GCF_019392335.1 of Mameliella sp. CS4. Classification (GTDB taxonomy): domain Bacteria; phylum Pseudomonadota; class Alphaproteobacteria; order Rhodobacterales; family Rhodobacteraceae; genus Antarctobacter. Next base: position 14,850 of record NZ_JAHXRQ010000008.1, on the reverse strand, counting down.
CTGGCGCTTCATCGCCACGCGCATCACGTCCTCGCCATAGATCAGCAAGCCCGCCACGCCCGGATCGGGCTTGCGGAAGAACGCATTCGCATCGCGCGGCGAAAGTTTCATGAAGCGGTGATGCCTGACAGCAATAGGTCGTCGATCACCTGGTCGGCCAGAAGTACCATCAGGCGTTCCAATGCGTCGGTTTCCGCCGCGCGGGTGGCAACGGTGGAGCCGGTGCTGGAATAGCCGGTAAAGGCATTGGTGCGCCCCTGTAGCAGGGTCTTGGCCGTGCCGGCCTCGACCAGCGTGTAGAAGACACGCCCGATCAGGCGATAACGCGTGGTCGTGCCCGCCGAGGTCGACCCCATGTCCTGTTCATCGGTCTGGATTCGAAGGTCCAGCCGGTAGGGGGCCGACGGGCCGCCACGGCCCAGTCGTTCTTCGAACCGGCGGTTGAAGTGGTAGCCCGTGTTGTCGTTCGGGTCCGGCAGTGCCACCGCGTTCAGCAGCGCCCCGCCGCCGCCCTGCGGTCCATAGACCGGGGTGAACCCGCAGGCGCCGAGGGCTGTCGCCCCCAGCAGGATCATTCGCCTGTCATACAACCACATTCACGATCCGCCCCGGCACCACGATCAGCTTTTTCGGCTGGCCCCCGTCAAGGGCCCGCACCACAGCTTCGTGCGCCAGCGCGAGCTTTTCAACCTCTTCCTTGGGAAGGTCCTTGGGCACCTCGATCTCGCCCCGGCGCTTGCCGTTGACCTGGATCGGCAAGGTCACGGTGTCCTCGACCAGCAGCGACTCGTCCGCCTTGGGCCAGGCGGCCTCGGCGATCAGCCCCTCACCGCCCAGCATCTGCCAGATTTCCTCTGACAGGTGCGGCGTCATGGGCGACATGAGCTGGGCCAGAGTTTTCGCGGCAAATGTCTTGGTCTGCTTGCCCGCACGCGATTTCGACAGCGCGTTGGTAAAGGCATAAAGCCGCGCGATGGCCGCGTTGAAGCCAAAACTCTCGACGCCCATCGTGACGTCATGGATGCACTTGTGCGTCTCTTTCAGCAGCGCCGCATCCTCGGCGGTCTCGGGCGCCTCGTTGGCGGCGATCTCGGCGGCGATGCGGTAGACACGGCCAAGGTGCTTGTTGGCCGCCTCGGCCCCGCTGGCGGTCCATTCCACGTCTCGTTCGGGCGGGGAATCGGACAGGACGAACCAGCGCGCGGTATCGGCGCCATAGGTGGCGATGATGTTCATCGGGTCCACCACGTTGCTCTTGGACTTGGACATCTTGGCAGAGGGGATGATCTCGACCTCGGTGCCGTCCGCCAGATATCCCTTGTCACCTTCCAGCCGCACGTCCTCGGGGTAGTGATAGACCGGACGGCCATTCGCGTCGCGCGTCTGATAGATCGCGTGCGTGACCATGCCCTGCGTGAACAGCGCGTTGAAGGGCTCGGCGCTTTTCTCCGGCAGGTGGCCGCAAGCGATCATCGCCCGCGCGAAAAAGCGCGAGTAGAGCAGGTGCAGGATCGCGTGCTCGATGCCGCCGATATACTGATCGACGTTCATCCAGTAGGCCGCTTCCTCCATCTCCGTGGGCGTGGTCGCGCGCGGGGCGGTGAAACGGGCGTAGTACCAGGACGAATCGACAAAGGTGTCCATCGTGTCGGTTTCGCGTTTCGCGGGCTTGCCACAGGACGGGCAGGCACAGTCGCGCCACGTCGGGTGACGGTCCAGCGGATTGCCAGGGATGTCGAAACTGACATCGTCGGGCAGTTTGATCGGCAGGTTTTCCTTTTTCTCGGGCACCACGCCGCAGGCGTCGCAATGGACCACGGGGATCGGACAGCCCCAGTAACGCTGACGCGAAAGGCCCCAGTCGCGCAGGCGGAATTTCTCGACGCCCTTACCCAGGCCCTTGCCTTCCATGAAGTCGATGGTTGTCTCAATGGCCGTCTCGCCCGTCGCCTCGTCCATCCCGGCGAAATGATTGATCCATTTCACCTTTTCGGTCTTGGGCGGCACAAAAGCCTCGGTCTCGACCGGCTTGGGATCGTCCAGCGCCACGAAGGTGTCGATCACCGGCAGGTCGTATTTGCGGCAGAAATCGAGGTCGCGCTGGTCATGCGCCGGGCAGGCAAAGATCGCGCCGGTGCCATAGTCCATCAGGATGAAGTTCGCGACCCAGACCGGGATTTCCCAGCTGGGATCAAGCGGGTGTTTCACCGTCAGCCCGGTGTCGTAGCCCAGCTTTTCGGCCTTCTCCAGCGCCTCGGCGGTGGTGCCGCCCTTGCGCATCTCGGCCACCGCTGCGGCCAGTTCCGGATCGTCCTGTTCCAGCGCCTTGACCAGCGGGTGATCCGGCGAAACGCCAAGGAAAGAGGCCCCCATCAGGGTGTCCGGGCGCGTGGTGTAGACCTCAAGGCTGTCGAACCCATGCGTCGGCGCGCCCAGCTGCCACGAAAACTGCAACCCGCGCGACTTGCCGATCCAGTTCTGCTGCATCAGCTTGACCTTGGCGGGCCATTCGTCCAGCCCGTCGATGGCGTCCAGAAGCTCTCCGGCCATGTCGGAAATCTTGAAGAACCACTGCGTCAGCTCGCGCCGTTCCACCTCGGCGCCGGACCGCCAGCCCTTGCCGTCGATGACCTGTTCGTTGGCCAGAACGGTCATGTCGACCGGGTCCCAGTTCACCACCGCGTTCTTGCGGTAGACGAACCCCTTTTCGAGGAAATCGAGAAACAGCGCCTGCTGCTGGCCGTAGTATTCCGGATCGCAGGTGGCGAACATGCGCGACCAGTCGAGGCCAAAGCCAAGCGGCTTCATCTGGCCGACCATCGTGTCGATGTTGTCGTAGGTCCAGGTCTTGGGATGACCGCCGGATTTCATCGCGGCGTTTTCCGCCGGCATCCCGAAGGCGTCAAACCCCATCGGGTGCAGCACGTTGTGTCCGGTCGACAGCTTGTAGCGCGCGATCACGTCGCCCATCGTGTAGTTGCGGACGTGGCCGATGTGGATACGACCCGAGGGGTACGGGAACATCTCCAGCACGTAGTACTTCGGCTTGTCGCCGGTGCGGCGCGCCTTGAAGGTCTCGGCCTGATCCCAGGCCTCTTGCCATTTCGGCTCGATCGTAGCGGGGTCGTAACGCGACATGTGTCTCTCTCCGGCGGGCGGCTGCTGGGGGCGGGTGATAGGGCGCCGGGGCGGTGAGGTCCAGAGGGTGCAGGTCTCGGATCCTTCCAACGACCTCGCCCAACGGTCTGGCCGCGCCGCGCCAAGCGGCTTCGAAGCCGCTTGAACAACGCGCTTCGAAGCGCGTTTCTCAAGGCTCTTGCAAGAGCCTTGCCTCTCCCACCAACCGATTCCCTTTTTCGCAGCCGCCGTCTAGGATGCCCTGAACGGCAGCCCGCCAGAGGCCGCAAGAGGACGCGCAGATGAAGATTCTCCTGATTCACCAGAATTTCCCCGGGCAATACAAGCACCTTGCCCCGGCGCTTGCCGCTCAGGGCCACCAGGTCGTTGCGCTGACATGCAAGGTCAAGGAGGCGCAAACCTGGCAGGGTGTCCGCATCGTCCCCTACGAGATCAAGGGCGCCTCGACCAAGGGCATCCACCCCTGGCTGGCGGACTTCGAAACCAAGATCCTGCGCGGCACATCCTGCTATCGCGGCGCGCTGGGCCTCAAGGAACAGGGCTTCGAACCGGATGTGATCTGCGCCCACCACGGCTGGGGCGAAAGCATGTTCCTCAAGGATGTCTGGCCCGATGCACGGCTGGGTCTTTACTGTGAGCTGTATCACCTGACCACGCATCCCTTCGTGGATTTCGACCCCGAATTCCCCAGCAAGAACCCGGCCGGCGACACGTTGCGGATTCGGATGAAGAACCTCAACAATCGGTTGCACGAAGAGGTCATGGACGCCGGAATCTCGCCCACCCGCTTTCAGGCGGCGACATTCCCGGACCACTGGCAGGACCGGCTGACCGTGGCGCATGACGGCATCGACACCAACCTGGTGCGGCCCAATCCCGCTGCGCGGCTGGATATCGAGGACGGTCCGACGCTGACCCGCGATGACGAGGTCATCACTTTCATCAACCGCAACCTCGAACCCTATCGCGGCTACCACGTCTTCATGCGCGCCCTGCCCGAGCTGTTGAAACGCCGGAAAAACGCGCATGTGGTGATGCTGGGCGGCGACGGCACCTCTTACGGGTCGAAACCGCCGCAGGGAAAGACCTGGAAACAGATCTTCATCGATGAGGTTCGTGGGCGAATCCCCACACCGCATTGGAATCGCGTGCATTTCCTGGGGCGCGTCCCCTATGATCGCTTCCTTGCGATGATGCAGGTCAGCCGGGTACACGTCTACCTGACCTATCCCTTCGTCCTGTCCTGGTCCTTGCTGGAGGCGATGAGCGCCGAGGCCGCCATCGTGGCCAGCGACACAGCCCCTGTGCGCGAGGTCCTGACAGAGGGAGAAACCGGCCTGATGGTGGATTTCTTCGACCGTGCCGCGCTGGTGGACCGGATTGATGCCCTGCTGGACGACCCCGACACGCGGGCCCGTCTGGGGGCGAATGCTCGGGCGCTGGTGCGGGAACAGTACGATCTGCAGAGCGTCTGCCTGCCGCGCCACTTGGACTGGGTCCGGCAGCTTGGAGAGATGCCCGCACGTCCGCCCCGTGACTGACGCGATCGTCTCGCCGACAACCACGGACCGTTCCAAACAAAAGGGCCGGCACACGAAGGGCCGGCCCGGATAGTGATGACCTTCGGTCTGCGCCGATCAGAACCCGCTGTCCTGCTTACGCAATTGGCGGGCCCGGGTCAGGATCGCATCCTCGATCGCGCGCACGGTGGCCGGATCGACCGGGCCGGATCGGCTGTGCAGCGCAAGGTTCAGCGACCGCGCGTCAAGCGCCGGATCGCTGATGAGAATCGTTGCCCGGTAGGCCCGTCCACCGCCCGGCGGCGTGCCATAGCCCGTCGTGATGACGCCGGAGAAGGGATCGACGGTCTGCACCGGCAGGAAATCCAGCACATCCAGCGCGGCGTTCCATATGTACCGGTTGACCGCGCCGACGCGGCCCGGATCTTCACGCTTCTTGAAGATGTCCCAGACCGTGCTCTCTGACCGCGCGCGCCCCTTTTCCGCTTCGAGGTCGCGAAAGATCTCTTCGGCGGGCGGAGTGTCGACCGGCTGACGCGGCTGGCTGTTGCCCCTGAGGGAGCTGCAACCGGACGTCGCCAGCATCACCGCACACAGCGAGGAGCCGATAAGGATTCGCGACGTGGTCATGGCAGTCCCTCTTGCGTCAACAACACTGTCGCCCTCCATACAAGCGGCGCGCACCTGCGGCAAGCACGGATCATAGGCGGGTTCCTGCCCAACTTTCAGTGCAAGGCGCTGCTATAGCGCATAAAGATGGGGCCGGGCAAAAACCCTTGTGGCAATATCGCATCACTGAATTGCTTGTTGCCGAGCAGCTTTCCCGATGGCTTGCATTGGCGCCCTCCCAAAGCGCATAGAAACCTCATCAAGGCCGGGCAATCGGCTTGGTACGTGCCTTTGAACACATGAGGGAAACAATGAAAAAGATCCTGTTCGCGACCACCGCACTGGTTGCAACCGCAGGCGTCGCCGCGGCCGAAGTTTCGCTGACCGGCTTCGCTGAAATGGGTGTGGTCGACGGTGACCACCTGTCCACAGCTCAGTTCCACAGCGACATCGACGTCACCTTCACCCTGTCGGGCGAAGCTGACAACGGCCTGACCTTCGGCGCCACCATCGACCTGGACGAAGCAATCGACCCGGACTACTGCTCGCAGCCCGGCGCTGGCGGCACCAACACCAACGGCCCGGCAGTCTGTGGCGAGTCCGACATGTCGGTCTTCATCGCATACGGCGGCGCGCGCCTGACCATGGGCGACACCGACGGCGCTCTGGACTGGGCCATGACCGAAGTGGGCATCGGCGGTGCAATCGCTGACGACCACACCACCCACGCCGGCTTCAACTTCAACAGCGGCCTGGACGGCACCTTCGACGGTCAAGTTGTCCGCTTCGACTATGCCTTCGACGCATTCTCGGTCGCCATCTCGACCGAAATCGACGACACCGGCACCTTTGACCCGATCTGGGGCATCGGCTTCCGTTACACCGGTGAGCTGGCCGGCCTGGACCTGGGCGTTGGCCTCGGCTACCAGACCGTTGATTTCGGTGGCGGCTTCGATGTTGACGTGGTTGGCCTGTCGGTCGACACCACCTTCGACAACGGCCTGCAGGCCATCGTGAACTACTCGCAAACCGACCTGACCGACTTCATTGGCGAAACTGTCGACCACTGGGGCATTGGCGTGGGTTACACCATGAACGCCCTGACCCTGTCGGCAAACTACGGTGAGTACAACGCTGACGGGTTCGCGAGCAACAGCGGCTTCGGCCTCGCAGCCAACTATGACCTGGGTGGCGGTCTCGTCGTTCAGTTCGGCTACGGTTCCAGCGATGTTGGCACCCCCACAGCCGGTGGTCTCTTCGGCATCGGCGGCGGTACCTTCGACGCTATGCCGGCTGGCGACTACGACCAGTACTCGCTGGGTCTGGCGATGTCCTTCTAAGGACACCAGCCAACTGGCTTAGGGAAGAGCGGGCGCTTGCGTCCGCTCTTTTCTTTTGGTTGAACGGACTTCGTAGCGGACAAGAGAGCATGTGATGACGCCCCAGCAGATCAAGACGCAGTTCGGTCGCGCGCTAGCACAAATCAGCAAGGGGCAGCTCGACCCCGCCGAAGCCACCCTGAAGTCCCTTCTGCTGCCAACGAAGGGCGCGCCAGAGGTCCATTACCACCTGTCCCGCATCGCAGAGACGCGGGGGGACACCCCGGCGCAGATCCGCGAACTGGACCGGGCGCTGGCCAAGAAACCCTACGAAAAGACGCTGCTCAAGGCCGCAGTCGAGGCATATTCACGGCTGGAAGCCTCCGACAAGGTCCTGGGCCTGTATGACCGCCTGATCGCGGCGGACCCGCAATCCAATCAACCGCGCGGCGAAAAAGCCGTGTACCTCCAGCATCTTGGCCGCTTTGACGAGGCCGAAAAGATCCTGCGCTCTCTCGTGAAACGCGTCCCCCGAAACGGCGAGATCTATCGCGTGCTCGGCTCGGGCCGGAAGATGCCCAAGGGCGATCCGTTGCTGGACAAGATGCTGTCGCTCTGGAAAGACGATCAACTGCCCGAGATGTCACGCATGCACTTGGGATTCGCCCTTGCCAAGGCTCTGGAAGATATCGGCGCGACCGAAAAAGTCTTTCCCTACCTCGACCGGGCCAATGCGTTGCAGCGCCAACAGGCCCCATACGATCCGGCGGAACGGGACGCGGAATGGCGCGCCTATCTGGATGCCCAGGACAGCGACGACTACACGACGCTGGGCCAGGAACAGGCGCCGCGCGCGGTCTTTGTCACCGGCATGCCACGCTCGGGGACGACCCTGGTCGAACAGATCATCGCCAGCCACAGTCAGGCCCATGCGGGCGGCGAAATGGGGCACGCCCTGAAACAGGCCGTCGCCCATTTTGGCCCCGCCCACAAGATGACGCCTCTGGCCCAGCTGACCTCGGCCAAGCTGTCCCAATGGGCCGAGGCCTATACGCGGCTGGTGCGCCGCGACACCGGCCAGACAGAGGGCGTCGTCACCGACAAGTCGATCCAGACCCACATGGTCTTTGGCCTGATCGCGCGCGGGCTGCCCGGCGCGCGGATCATCGTGGTGCATCGTGATCCCCGCGACACCGCGCTGTCGATCTACAAGAACCATTTCAAGTTGGGCACACACCGTTACGCCACGGACCTGGCCGACATCGCCGATGCGATCAAGATGTTCCGGCGGTCGGTGGAGCATTGGAAACAAAGGATTCCCGACCGCATCCACGAGGTACGCTACGACGATCTGGTCTCTGACCCCGAACCCAATGCGCGCGCCCTGGTGGATGCCGCCGGGCTGGATTGGGAAGAGGCCTGCCTGAACTTCCACACCTCGAAATCCGGGGTGAAAACGCTGAGCCTGATGCAGGTTCGGCAACCGATTCACGCCGGGCGGCGCGAGGCCTGGCGCAAATACGAGCGCGAACTGGCGCCCTTCATCGAAGCCTGGGGAGACGAACCGTGGGATTGAGCGAGATACAGGACCGGATCGCGAAAGCCTGTACCGAGGCAGGGCGCGGGGCCGAGGAGGTGCAGCTGATCGCCGTCTCCAAGGTGCAACCGCTGGAGCGGGTCGAAGCCGTCCTGACCGAAGGCCACCGCCTGTTCGGCGAAAACCGCGTGCAGGAGGCGGCGGGCAAATGGCCGGACTTCAAGGCACGGTTCGACAATGTCTCGGTCCATCTGATCGGCCCGCTTCAAACCAACAAGGTGCGGCAAGCCTTTGAATTGTTTGACGCGATCCATTCTGTCGACCGGCCCAAACTGGCAAGGACAATCGCGCGCATCGCGCAGGAAGAGGGCCATTGCCCCGAGTTGTTCATCCAGGTGAACACGGGCGAGGAAGACCAGAAGGCCGGCGTGCTGCCGAGCGATGCGGATGGGTTCATCGCAGAGTGCCGCGAGATGGACCTGCCGGTGCGTGGGCTGATGTGCATTCCGCCGGTCGAAGAGACCCCAAGCCTGCATTTCTCGCTGCTGCGGAAGATCGCGGAACGCAATGGTCTGGGCGGGTTGTCGATGGGAATGAGCAGCGATTTCGAACAGGCCATCGCGCTGGGGGCAACCCATGTGCGGGTCGGATCGGCCATCTTCGGGGACCGGGTCAAAACCTGAATCCGGGTGCCGGAGGGCGCTGGCGTTTTGTACGTTTTGTACAAAACGTACGGCTATTCCAGCATTTTGTACAAGCCGTCAGGATCTTGTTAACTAGGCGTGGGCCGGGGCTGTGCGCGCCTTGAGTGTTTCCATCCCGGAAACGGGCCGCCATACCTGCGCTGCGCCGATATGGCGCTGCTAAGTCCAGATTGCGCACCGCATCGGTCCAGCCTACTCTGCGCCGCATGGCAATCCCGGTCGAGACTTTTCACCTGTCCCCCAGCGCGCAAGGCACGCTTCAGGCGCGCATTCAGCAGATGGTGGCCGAGGGCATCCTGGACGGGCGCTTTCAACGCGGCGAAAAGCTCCCCTCGACTCGCAAGATGGCCCGGCACCTGGGCGTCAGCCGGATCACCGTGACGCTGGCCTATACGGAACTGCTGGCGAACGACTATCTCACCTCGCGCGGGCGGTCGGGGTATTTCGTCTCTGACAACGCGCCCGAGCCGCCGGATTTCGGCAGGCCGCCCGACCGGGCGGACAGGGTGGACTGGGACGAGGCGCTGGCGCAGAGATTCGCCGACGGGCCACCGCTGGGGATGGGTAAACCCGCTGACTGGACGCGCTACAAATACCCTTTCATCTACGGGCAGGCGGACCCGACGCTGTTCGACCATGCCAACTGGCGGCTGTGTGCGATGCAGGCGTTGGGGGCGCGGAATTTCGATGCGCTGACGCAGGACCAGTTCGATGCGGACGACCCCGAGCTTGTCAGTTTCATCGCACGCCACACGCTGCCCCGCCGCGGCATCCTTGCCCGCCCGTCGGAAATCCTGATCACGCTGGGGGCGCAGAACGCGCTGTGGCTGGCGGCGCAGATCCTGGCCACCGGGCGCGACGTGGCGGTCGAGAATCCTTGTTACCCGGCGCTGCGGCAGATCCTGCGGCAGGCAGGCAGCCGCCTGACCCCGGTGCCGGTGGACGAAGAAGGCCTGCCGCCCGAGGCGGTGCCACGCGGCACCCGGGTAATCTTTACCACGCCCAGCCACCAGTGCCCGACCTCGGCCACCCTGCCCCTGTCCCGCCGCAAGGCGCTGTTGGCGCGGGCGGCAGAGCTGGGTGCCCTGATCGTGGAGGACGATTACGAATTCGAGATGTCCTACCTGACGCCCCCCAGCCCCGCCCTCAAAAGCCTCGACGAGGACGGGCGGGTGATCTACGTGGGCTCGTTTTCCAAGTCGCTCTTTCCGGGGCTGAGGCTGGGCTACCTTGTCGGGTCCGCGCCCTTTATCCGCGAGGCGCGTGCGCTGCGGGCCAGCGTGCTGCGCCATCCTCCGGGGCATGTGCAACGCACGGCGGCGCATTTCCTGAGCCTGGGACATTACGATGCTCTTGTCCGGCGTATCGGCAAGGCGCTGGCGGCCCGTCGAACCGTCATGGAAGAGGCGGTGGCGCGGTATGGGCTGCGGGTGGCGGGGCGCGGCGCGCATGGCGGGTCAAGCCTGTGGATGCAGGCGCCCGAGGGCGTGGACAGCCGGGATCTGGCCGAACGGCTGCGCGGTGAAAGCGTGTTGATCGAACCCGGTGCACCTTTTTTCGCCGCCGAACACGCGCGGGACCGGTTTTACCGACTGGGCTACAGTTCGATCCCCTCGGAGCGGATCGAAGACGGGGTGGCCCGGATTGCCAAGGCGCTGGACGCCGGGGCCGGGATCACCTGAACGGGTACATCCAGACGCGGTAGTCCTCGACCAGCACCTCTGCCCGCTTGCGCTGATCGCGGGTCATGCGCGGGGTCAGTTCCTCCAGCGAATCCGGCGCGTCCACATCGCCGCCGATGGCCGACAGCGCGTACCAGAGGTAGGCGCGCACAAGGTCCGGCGCCGGCAGGCCAAGGCCCAGTTCATAGTACCAGCCCAGGCCCGACTGGGCGCCGGGGTGGCCCTTGAGAGAAGCACGCAGATACCATTCAAATGCCCGTTCGGGATCTTTTTCCACCCCGAGACCAAGCGCATACATGACGCCGATCAGTTCCTCGGCGTCGGCGTTGCCAGACCGCGCCAGAACGCGAAACTGGTCCATCGCGGCGGGAAAGTCGCCCGCCTCCATCAGGTCGCGCGCCTCTTCGAGGTCGGCGGCAAGAACGGGGTTTGAGAAGGCCAGCAAGCCTGCCAGAATGACGCCATGCGCGCCTTTCGCCCTGCCCTGCATCTTGTCTGCCTCCTCTGGCTTGTCACTGCGGCCCGGGCCGAGCCGGTGTCGATGGAGGATTTCATCGACGCCGATCCCGCGCAAGCCCGGCTGGGCCAGCTGCTGTTCTACGATCCCATCCTCAGCGGCAACCGCAACATTTCCTGCGGCACCTGCCACCATCACAGCCTGTCCAGCGGTGACGGCCTCAGCCTTGGCATCGGCGAGGGGGGAGAGGGGCTTGGCCCTAAGCGCAGGCCCGGCACCGGCGACCGGATGATCCGCAAGCGCATCCCCCGCAACGCGCCGGCCCTGTGGAACCTTGGGCACAAATCGGTGCGCGTGTTGTTCCACGACGGGCGGCTGGAAGTGTCGGACCAGTTTGGCAACGGATTCGACAGCCCGGCGGAGGAATGGCTGCCGCAGGGACTGGACAACATCCTGGCCGCGCAGGCGCTGTTCCCGCTGACGGCACAGTTCGAGATGGCCGGGAACGTGGGTGAGAACGCGGTGACGGGCGCGGTGCACGACCGGATCGATCTGGGCTGGCCGGTGCTGGCGAAACGCGTGCGCACGATTCCCGAGTATGGCGCGCTATTCGTCGAGGCCTTCGATCACATCGAGCATCCCAGCGAGGTGACGATTGTCGAGATCGGTAACGCGCTGGGGGCCTTTACCGCCGCCGAGTGGGTCAGCATCGACAGCCCCTGGGACGACTGGCTGCGCGACGGGACACCCCTGCCCGCCCCCGCCGAACGGGGGCGGCAGCTGTTCTTTGGCAAGGCCCGCTGCGCCACCTGCCATTCCGGACCGCTGCTCAGCGATCAGGCGTTCCACGCCCTTGGCCTGCCCGCCTTCGGACCGGGGCGCACGCGACCCTTCGACCCGATGCCGCGCGACGTGGGCCGGATGGGAGAAAGTGACCTGCTGGAAGACGCCTATCGCTTTCGCACGCCATCACTGCGGAACGTGGCGCTGACCGCGCCCTATGGGCACAACGGCGCCTTTGCCACGCTGGACGGGATCGTGCGGCACCATCTGGACCCGACTGCCAGCCGGGCGGCGTGGCAAGAGGCCGAGGCCCGCCTGCCCCAGGTGCCCTGGCTGGCCGCCGGGGATTTCGCGATCCGGCAGGACCGTTTGGAAATGGCACGGCAGGCGCGGGCGCTGGATATCGTGCCGGTGGCGTTGGGCGACGCCGAGGTCGCGGACCTGCTGGCCTTCCTGGAGGCCTTGACCGGGGCGGGTGTGGATCAACGTCCCTTGGGACGGCCGGACCGGGTGCCCTCGGGGCTGCCGGTAGACTGAGCCCCGAAAACGCAAACGCGCCGGGGCAAAGGCCCGGCGCGTCGGCAGATTGATCAGCGGATCAGCGGCGGAAGCTGTCCTGATTGTCGAGGAACCACTGGTAGGTTTCGCGCACGCCGTTTTCCAGGTCGATCGAGGCTTTCCACCCCATGTCGGCCAGGCGGCTGACATCCATCAGCTTGCGCATGGTGCCGTCGGGCTTGGTCCGGTCCAGTTCGATCTTGCCCTTGAAGCCCGTCACCTCGGCCACCATCTGCGCCAGTTCCAGGATCGAGACATCGACGCCGGAACCGACGTTGATGTGGCTCAGCTGCGGCTGGGTGTTGGCATCGTAGGTGGTCTTGTCCAGATCCATCACGAAGAGCGAAGCCTCTGCCATGTCATCGACGTGCAGGAACTCGCGGCGCGGTTTGCCGCTGCCCCAGATGACCACCTCGTCCTTGCCTTCCTGCGCGGCCTCGTGAAAGCGGCGGATCAAGGCGGGCAGGACGTGGCTGTTTTCCGGGTGAAAGTTGTCGCCCGGGCCATAGAGGTTGGTCGGCATGACCGAGCGATAGTCCACACCGTACTGGCGGTTGTAACTTTCGCAGATCTTGATGCCCGCGATCTTGGCGACGGCATAGGGCTCGTTCGTGGGTTCCAGCGGGCCGGTCAGCAGTGCCGCCTCGCGCATGGGCTGCGGCACGGCCTTGGGATAGATGCAGGACGACCCCAGCTGCAGCAGGCGTTCCACCCCCGCCTCCCAGGCGGCATGGATCACGTTACACTGCACCATCAGGTTGTCGTAGATGAACTCGGCCGGGTAGGTGTTGTTGGCGAGGATGCCGCCGACCTTGGCCGCGGCCAGCACGACGATGTCGGGCTGTTCCTCTTGCATGAAGGCCTTGACCGCCGCCTGGTTCGTCAGCTCCAGCTCGGCATGGGTGCGGGTGACGAGGGTGATGTCCTCCCCCGCGGCCTGGCGCTCCTGCAACTTGCGCGTGATCGCTCCGCCCACCATACCGCGATGGCCTGCGACGTAGATCTTGGGCATAATGTGCCTCCTGACTTCGAATGGCGATCGCGCGGGATGAAGCTCAGCCGTTTTCCAGCGCGACGGGAATTTCGTAACCGTGCTCTTTCAAGAGCGCATGCCGGCGGGCGACCTTGTGGTCGGCGGCGACCATCTCGGCGCACATTTCCTGGGCGGTGATCTCGGGCACCCAGCCCAGCTTTTCCTTGGCCTTGGTCGGATCGCCCAGCAGGGTTTCCACCTCGGCGGGCCGGAAATAGCGCGGGTCGATCCGCAGCAGCACGTCGCCCGGTTTCACCGCCGGGGCCAAGTCGCCACTGACCGAGGCGACGGTGGCGATCTCGTTCACGCCCTCGCCGGAGAATTCCAGCTCGATCCCCAGTTCCTTGGCCGTCCACTGGATGAATTCGCGCACCGAATACTGAACCCCGGTGGCGATGACGAAATCTTCGGCCACGTCCTGTTGCAGCATCATCCACTGCATGCGGACATAATCCTTGGCATGGCCCCAGTCGCGCAGGGCGTCGATGTTGCCCATGTAGAGGCAGTCCTGCAGGCCCAGGGCGATATTGGCCATGCCGCGGGTGATCTTGCGGGTCACGAAGGTTTCGCCGCGGCGCGGGCTTTCGTGGTTAAACAGGATGCCGTTGCAAGCGTACATGCCATAGGCTTCACGGTAGTTCACCGTGATCCAGTAGGCGTACATCTTGGCCACCGCATAGGGGCTGCGCGGGTGGAAAGGCGTGGTTTCTGTCTGCGGGATTTCCTGCACCAGACCGTAGAGCTCCGAGGTCGAGGCCTGGTAGAAGCGCGTGGTCTTTTCCATGCCCAGGAATCGGATCGATTCCAGCAGGCGCAGGGTGCCGGTGGCGTCCACGTCAGCGGTGTATTCCGGTGCCTCGAAGCTGACGGCCACGTGGCTCTGCGCGCCCAGGTTATAGACCTCGTCGGGGCGGATCTCGGACAGGATCCGGGTCAGGTTGGAGGTGTCGGTGAGATCGCCGTAATGCAGCGTGAACGGTTTCCCGCTGGTGTGCGGGTCGTGATAGATATGGTCGACACGTTCGGTGTTGAAAAGCGAGGCGCGGCGCTTGATGCCGTGCACTTCATAGCCTTTCTCAAGAAGCAGTTCCGCCAGGTAAGAGCCGTCCTGACCAGTCACACCCGTGATAAGAGCTTTCTTCATCAATCAACCATTCTTTGCTGAGGCGGTCGCGTAATCGACCGGTGTCCGCGTCGGCGTCCGCATATCGCAGTTTCCCACGGAGGCGCAACTTGAAAGCGGCGGCCCGGGCGGAGGGCCGGAAGACGGGCGAAAAAGCGCCAAAAATTTGTACGCGGGCGGGCTTTGGGAAAGCTGGCAGGCAGCGCCGGTCCCCACCGGGCTCCGGCGGGGTGGTGGTCTGGGGACCGGGTGCCGCGCCGGATGCTGTTTTTCAGGTCAGCGCGCCGGCTGTCAGCGCGCCACCTGGCCCGCCGCATTCAGCAGCGTCGGGAAGGCCTGTTGCAGGGCGCGGCCCCACTTGGTGATGGGCTGTTCCTCGATGAAGAG
>NZ_JAHXRQ010000089.1 GCF_019392335.1 Mameliella sp. CS4 | reverse complement strand
TGTCAATCCCGGAGCAAAATGGGTCAGTGAACCGGTGGAATAATCCCCAACGGCTGGGGTCTGGCGGGCGCCTTGGCGCGTGCGCTCCCAGATAGCTGGCGCGCGTCAAGGCGCACTGGCCGAAGGCCAGTTCGTTGGGATCTGGTTGTGGTTTGGATCAGGCTTTTGTCTTGCGGCTCTGTCGGAGACGGAAGCTCTCGCCGTTCATTTCGAGGATGTGGACGTGGTGGGTCAGACGGTCGAGGATGGCGCCGGTGAGACGCTCGGAGCCGAAGACCTCGGTCCATTCGTCGAAGGGGAGGTTCGAGGTAATGATGATCGTGCCACGCTCGTAGCGCTGCGAGATGATCTCGAAGAGCAGCTCGGCACCCGTCTTTGACAGCGGCACGAAGCCCAGTTCGTCGATGATCAGGAGATCCTGGCTGGCGAGGGTCTTCTGGAGGCGCTGGAGCCGGCGATCGTCGACCGCTTCGACGAGTTCGTGGACGAGAGCGGCAGCAGTAGTGAAGCGCACCTTCAGGCCTTTCTGGCAGGCCGCCAGTCCGAGGCCGAGGGCAATATGGGTCTTGCCGGTGCCGGACGGGCCCAG
>NZ_JAHXRQ010000088.1 GCF_019392335.1 Mameliella sp. CS4 | reverse complement strand
CCTCCAGGATGCGCGCCTCCAGGCTGACCCGTGGCGGGGACATATCCCCCTCACCCTCAACAAAAGAGAGCCGCCCCGGCTGACGTACCCAATCCAGCGCTTCGGTATTGCGCCCGGCCTCCAGAAGTTGTGCCGCGATCCCCAGGGTGTCCTGCAAGTGCGGGCGCTTTTCCGATTCCAGCGCGATGACCAGATCGAGATCCCCGCGCGCCGCGGCGATGGTCTGGCGCATCTCGGCCCATTACGAGGTCATGGAAAAACCAGCCCTCGGGCGCTCGCTTCGCTTCCTCGGCCTTCCGCCCGGCGATGGCGTCTTTCAGATCGGCTTCCCAGCGCGCCAGGCTGTCTTGCGGCAGATGCGGCGCCACGGCGGTGGTGACATCGGCCAGGTAGCCTTGCGTGCTTTCGCCGAGGGCACTCATGATCTTCTCGGCAGTTGATCCGCCTCCGCGGGTGTCAGTCGCGGCACCAGGTCGCCTATCGCCGCGATCGCCTGGTCATAGACGTCCTGAACACGGCCCGAGGACTCATCGACCCGTTCGAACACCTGTTCATGGGTGGCGATGAAACGCAGCAGCCGGTCCACGGCGAGCCCCGGCGCGGCGGCGCGGCGGCGC
>NZ_JAHXRQ010000087.1 GCF_019392335.1 Mameliella sp. CS4 | reverse complement strand
ATGGCAAAGGAAAAGTTTGAACGCGGCAAGCCGCACTGCAACATCGGCACGATTGGCCACGTTGACCACGGCAAGACGACGCTGACGGCGGCGATCACCAAATATTTCGGTGATTTCCAGGCGTATGACCAGATCGACGGCGCGCCCGAAGAGAAGGCCCGCGGGATCACCATCTCGACCGCGCACGTGGAATACGAGACGGAAAACCGTCACTACGCGCACGTCGACTGCCCCGGCCACGCCGACTACGTCAAGAACATGATCACCGGTGCCGCCCAGATGGACGGCGCGATCCTGGTTGTGAACGCCGCTGACGGCCCGATGCCGCAGACGCGTGAGCACATCCTGCTGGGCCGCCAGGTGGGCATCCCCGCCATGGTCGTGTTCCTGAACAAGGTCGACCAGGTCGACGACGAGGAACTGCTCGAGCTGGTGGAAATGGAAGTCCGCGAGCTTCTGTCCGAGTACGACTTCCCGGGCGACGATATTCCGATCATCGCAGGCTCGGCCCTGGCCGCAATGGAAGGCCGCGACCCGGAAATCGGCGAGAACAAGATCCGCGAACTGATGGCCGCCGTGGATGAGTACATCCCGCAGCCGGAACGTGCCGTCGACCAGCCCTTCCTGATGCCGATCGAGGACGTGTTCTCGATCTCCGG
>NZ_JAHXRQ010000086.1 GCF_019392335.1 Mameliella sp. CS4 | reverse complement strand
CGCTTATACCTGCGCTTATCGTAGCGGACCTGCGTCTTCCGCTTCTTCCGGCCCGGGATGCAAGGGCGTATCTTCTTGTCCTGCAAGGCTTCTCTGAACCAGTCGGCATCGTAGCCGCGATCTCCGAGTAGCCACTTCACGTTGGGCAACCCACTGATCAGCGCACGCGCCCCGATGTAGTCGCTGACGGGTCCGGCAGTCAGGAACAGGTCGATGGGGCGGCCCTGGCTATCGCAGATGGCGTGCAGTTTCGTGTTCATGCCGCCCTTGGTTCGGCCAATCAGGCGTCCACGCCCCCCTTTTTAACGCCCAGGCTGGACGCCGTGCGATGGGCCTTCAGATGGGTTGCGTCAATCATCACAGTGGTCTCCTCGCCGTGTTCGGCGGCCAGCCCCGCCATGATCCGGGCGAAGACGCCTTTATCGCTCCATCGTTTCCAACGGTTGTAGAGTGTCTTGTGGGGGCCATACTCCCTAGGGGCGTCGCGCCACCGCAAGCCGTTGCGATTGATGAAAATAATGCCACTCAGAACACGTCGATCATCAACTCGGGGCTTGCCATGCGACTTCGGAAAGTAAGGCTCCAGACGTGCCATCTGTGCGTCGCTCAACCAGAAAAGATCAGACATGGTCACCACTCGTTTTCGAACGGTGAATCATGCACG
>NZ_JAHXRQ010000085.1 GCF_019392335.1 Mameliella sp. CS4 | reverse complement strand
TTTTTTGGGGGCAGTATGTTTGACGTCAGGACTCTTGATGAGACGGTAATTTCCGCCGGATCGTCGTACCGGAACGCCAGCCCTGGACGGGCGAGAGCGTTTCGGATCGCAAAGCGCAGCTTCGACATTTTCATGAGCCTTCTGCTGCTGCCGGTTCTGGCGGTGCTTGCGGTGCTCATCCTTGTCCTGAACCCCTTCTACAACACGGGCGCGCTGTTTTTCGTGCAGCCCCGCATGGGCCGCGACTGCAAGCCGTTCAGGGCGATCAAGTTCCGCACCATGCGGGCGGTCCCCACGGTTGTCCGCGGCGCGGACAGCCCGCTGGAGCTGGACCGGATCACCACGCTGGGCCGTTTCCTGCGCAAGTCGCGGATCGACGAATTGCCCCAGATTCTCAACGTGCTGTGCGGCCAGATGAGCCTGATCGGCCCGCGGCCGGACTATTTCGATCACGCGGTGGAATACCTGGAAAAGATCCCCGGCTACCGCGAACGCCACGCCGTCCGCCCCGGCATCAGCGGCCTGGCGCAGACCGAACTGGGCTATATCGAGGGCATGGACGCCACCCGCCGCAAGGTGAAGGCGGATCTCTATTACATCTCGCACATGAGCTTTGCGCTCGAGATGTGGATCTTCTGGCGGACGCTCAGCGTCGTCGCCAAGCGTGGCGGCGCCTGACACCCAGGCCCGCAACCG
>NZ_JAHXRQ010000084.1 GCF_019392335.1 Mameliella sp. CS4 | reverse complement strand
GGCTTTGTTTCGCAAAGTCCGGGTGGGGGATTCATCTCGTGAATCCAGCGTGGTAGCCGGTCTGCATGAGCAGACCCATCCCGCCGAGCTACAAGACCAAGAACTGGCCGGCCTACAACGAGGCGCTGAAGCAGCGTGGCTCCCTGACGATCTGGTTCGATCCGGACATGGTCTGGGTGCCGCCGACTGGCAATCGAGGACGGCAGCCGCAATATAGCGATGCCGCGATCCAGACATGCCTGACGATGAAGGTCCTCTTCGGCATGGCGCTCCGGCAGACGACCGGGTTCGTTGAAAGCCTCCTGCGCCTGGTCGGCCTCTACTGGGCGGTGCCGGATTTCAGCGCCCTGAGCCGGCGCCAGAAGGCCTTGGCCGTGACCATTCCCTACCGTGGCTCGCGGGGGCCGCTGAACCTGCTGATCCCCTCTCGTGACATCACTGCGTGATGCACTGCCGGGCAATGGACAGCACCGGCATCAAGGCCGAAGGCGAAGGCGAGTGGCACGTCCGCAAACACGGAGGCGCGAAACGCCGCCTATGGCGCAAGATCCACATCCACTGCCCGGCAGGCGATTGCGAAGCAATCTGCCGAGAGGGGCGTCGATGAACAGACGCTGGAGATCCGAGCCCTCGAGATCACCGGGAGCAACGTCGGTGATGCGCCCATGTTGCCCGAATTGCTCAGCCAGATCCCGCCTGATGTGGAAATCGGCTCGGTCACCGCAGACGGAGCCTACG
>NZ_JAHXRQ010000083.1 GCF_019392335.1 Mameliella sp. CS4 | reverse complement strand
CATTCCGGGTGAGCACCTGCTGCCCTACGGTCACGACAAGGCCAAGGTGAGCCAGGATTTCATCAATTCGGTGCAGGACCGCCCGAACGGCAAACTGATCCTCGTCACAGCCATCAACCCGACACCGGCGGGCGAGGGCAAGACCACGACCACCGTGGGTCTGGGCGACGGTCTGAACAAGATCGGCAAGAAGGCGATGATCTGCATCCGCGAAGCCTCGCTTGGGCCGAACTTCGGCATGAAGGGTGGCGCGGCCGGGGGCGGCAAGGCGCAGGTCGTGCCGATGGAGGAGATGAACCTCCACTTTACTGGCGACTTCCACGCCATCACCTCGGCGCACTCGCTGCTGTCGGCCATGATCGACAACCACATCTACTGGGGCAACGAACAGGAAATCGACCTGCGCCGCGTGCAGTGGCGCCGCGTTGTCGACATGAACGACCGTTCGCTGCGCCAGATCACCTCGTCGCTGGGCGGCGTCTCCAACGGCTTCCCGCGCGAAGACGGGTTCGACATCACCGTGGCCTCCGAGGTCATGGCGATCCTCTGCCTGGCCAAGGATCTGAAGGATCTCGAAGAGCGCCTGGGCGCGATGATCATCGCCTATCGCCGTGACAAGTCGCCGGTCTACTGCCGCGACATCAAGGCCGAAGGCGCCATGACCGTCCTGCTCAAGGACGCGATGCAGCCGAACCTGGTGCAGACGCTGGAAAACAACCCGGCATTTGTGCACGGCGGTCCCTTCGCCAACATCGCGCACGGCTGTAACTCTGTCATCGCGACGA
>NZ_JAHXRQ010000082.1 GCF_019392335.1 Mameliella sp. CS4 | reverse complement strand
TGCCCCCAAAGAACTGGGCCATTCAAAAGTAGAGTTTGTTCTCGTAACGTTCAAAACGACGAGGAGAACAGACGATGCGCAAATCACGTTTCACCGAGGAACAGATTGTCGGGATCCTGCAAGAGTATGCGGCCGGGGCGAAGGTCTCGGAGTTATGCCGCAAGCACGGCATGTCGAACGCCACGCTCTACAAGTGGAAGGCCAAGTATGGCGGCATGACGGTTTCCGAGCTGCGCCGGCTGAAGGATCTGGAAGCCGAGAATGCGGAGCTGAAGCGGCTTCTGGCGGATGCCATGCTGGATAACGCCGGTCTCAAGGGGCTGCTGGCAAAAAACTCCTGACGCCTGCACGCCGCCGGGATGCCGTGAAGAGGCTGATGGATGAGCATCAGTTCACGGAGCGGCGGGCGTGCAGGCTGGTCGGGATTTCACGGTCGAGCCTAGTCTATCAGGCCCGGCCAGACCGCCACGCGCGACTGAGAGAGCGCCTGATTACCCTGTCAGGCAAGCACCGGCGGTATGGCTATCGCATGCTGCATGCCAAGCTGGTCCGTGAGGGCTTCAGGGTGAACGTGAAGGTGGTCGAGCGCATCTACCGCGAAGAACGCCTGTGGCTGCGCCGCACAAAGCGCAAGAAGATCCCCGGCGAGGCGCGCGAGGGCAACTGGTGCCCGATTGCCCCCAACCAGCGCTGGTCGCTCGACTTCACCAGCGACGCGCTGGCCAATGGCCGCAAGTTCCGCACCGCCAACCTCAAAGACGACTGCACCCGCGAGTGCCCGGCCATCGAGGTGGACTTTTCACTGCCCGGCGAGCGGGT
>NZ_JAHXRQ010000081.1 GCF_019392335.1 Mameliella sp. CS4 | reverse complement strand
AGGCAGGCGATGGTCATGGGCCCCACCCCGCCGGGCACCGGCGTGATCGCGCCCGCCACTTCGGCGCAGCTCTCGTAATGCGCGTCACCCACCAGCCGGGTTTTTCCCTCACCCTTTTCCGGCGCGTCGATGCGGTTGATGCCGACGTCGATCACCGTGGCGCCCGGCTTGATCCAGTCGCCCGGCACCATCTCGGGACGGCCTACGGCGGCGACGACGATATCGGCGCGGCGCACGACCTCGGGCAGATCCTTTGTCCGCGAATGCGCAATCGTCACGGTACAGCTGTCGCCCAGCAAGAGCTGTGCCATCGGCTTGCCGACGATGTTCGACCGGCCGATCACCACCGCGTCCATGCCCGACAGGCTGCCGTGGTGGTCGCGCAGCATCATCAGGCAGCCCAGCGGCGTGCAGGGCACCATCGATTTCTGACCGGTGCCCAGCAGGCCGACGTTGGAAATATGAAAGCCGTCCACGTCCTTGGCCGGGTCGATGGAATTGATCACCAGGTCCTCGTCCAGGTGTTTCGGCAGCGGCAGCTGCACGAGGATCCCATGCACCGCCGGGTCCTTGTTCAGCTTGTCGATCAGGGCCAGCAGGTCCGCCTCGGAGGTGTCGGCCTCCAGCTTGTGCTCGTAAGAGTTCATGCCGGTCTCGACGGTCTGCTTGCCCTTCGAGCGGACATAGACCTGGCTGGCCGGATCCTCGCCCACCAGCACCACCGCCAGGCCGGGCGTGATGCCGTTTTCCTCTTTCAGCCGCGCCACATGCGCCGCCACCTTCTCGCGGACCGTGGCCGCAAAGGCCTTGCCGTCAATGATTGTTGCGCTCATC
>NZ_JAHXRQ010000080.1 GCF_019392335.1 Mameliella sp. CS4 | reverse complement strand
CTGCGCCTACACCTATCGGCTTAAGCTTGCTAGATAGACCAAGTCGATGACCCATTATACAAAAGGTACGCCGTCACAAGACTGGACACTAATGACAATCACGTCGCATCCGAAAGATGCTGACGGGTGGGCAACATTGCATTGCGCTGCAATGTCGTAAGTTCCCACATCTCTCCATTCCTGGAGTGTTCATCTGGTTGGAACGCTGACCCGGAACTGCACCGTTTCGATGCCCGGGTTGTTGTCGTAAATCTCCGCGTTGGAGCGGTGATCGTAACTGACGGCAAAGCGCCAGCCGCGGTCATTTTCCCACCCCAGCTCGATACCTGATCGGAATTCGATCGGCCCGCCGAGATCGAAACCACCGTTGTCGAGGTAGACCCCCGGCATGGTGTGCAGCTCCGCGTAGAACGGCGTGTCCCAAAGGCCGATCCTGTAGGTCGCGCCATAGCCGACCCAGGTTTCGCCCTCTTCACCGACCGACAGCCCAACCGCCTGTCCGAAGGGACCGATCTTTCGGTCCGCATCGTAACGCAGATAGGTTTCCGCCGCCGGTTTGGCACGCCGCTCGACCACTTCTCCGGCCGATATGGCCAGGCGTGGCTGGACGTCCGACCGCGCCAGGCAGCCGCCGTCCGTTCCGCAGTAATTCCCGTTCATGTCGGCAAGGCCGAGCACGATGAGCAATACTGCAAAGGTTCCATCCGCCATCTTTGATGTCCTACCGCATTCGTCGATAGAACCAGATGGCCCAGATTGTCATTAGAGTCCAGTCAAGCTCCGACTGATTGTAGGCGTTCGGTTTCAGGTACTGTTTCACTCCCCTCGTCGGGGTGCTTTTCACCTTTCCCTC
>NZ_JAHXRQ010000007.1 GCF_019392335.1 Mameliella sp. CS4 | reverse complement strand
TTTGACGCGTCCGAGAGGATCACCGCATCCGCCAGTCGGCTGCCGAGCGTCGAGAGCGCGGCCCAGTTCGAGACGTAGCCGGAGGTAAAGAGCAGCGCCGCCTCCTTGCCGTGCAGGTCGGCCAGTTCCGCCTCCAGCGCGACGTGGTGGGAATTGGTGCCCGAGATGTTGCGCGTCCCGCCCGCCCCGGTGCCGCACTGGTCCACCACTTCCTTCATCCGTGCCCGCACCGCCGCGTGCTGACCCATCCCAAGGTAGTCGTTGGAACACCAGACGGTGACCTCGTCCGGGGCGTCGGCGTCATGGCTGCGCGCGGCGGGAAAATCCCCGCAGCGGCGCTCGAGTTCCGCGAAGATCCGGTAATTGCCCTCACTCTTGAGCGCGTCGAGCTGGGCGGTGAAAAGGGCGTCAAATTCCATGAGGTTCCTCCGGGGGTCTTGTCGTCGTGGCAGGTCGGGGCGCGGGCAGCATCCAGCGCCAGAGTTTCGCGTCGGGCAGGGGCAGCACCATCAGCCAGTGTTCCAGCAGCGCCAGCGCGGTGATGGCGGTGAGCAGGGCAAATCCCGTGGCCTCCCCCGGTGTCGGCGCCGCCACCAGCCGTTCCAGCCAGCAGGCGGTGGCCAGGCTCAAGCCCGTGACAGAGACCGGGAACAGCCAGTTGAGCCGCTGGATGCGGAAATGGCTGGCAAGATGCGACAGCGCCTCGGGGATGAACTCGGTGTTGATCCGGGGCACGCCGAAATAGAGGTTCAGCTTGGCCGAGATGCGGGCGAAATAGAGGATCGTGAAGGTCCAGAGGCCCACGCCATTGGCGGCGTCATATCCGTGCAGCCAGATCAGGATCAAGGCCCCGACCAGCAGCATCTCGTGATAGGCGATGGTGCCCCAGGCGCGGATGAACCGCTCCCATTCGGGCAGACCCCCGGGGCAGGCATAGGGGTTCGGCCCGGTGATCGCGCCAGTCATGAAGGACAGCTCGATCCAGCCCCAGACCGCCAGCGCCGACAGGAAGGCCCAGTAGGCGGCCCCGGGGCCGGTCAGGCCCTGCGTGGCGTGCATGCCCCAGGCCCCCAGCGCCAGCAGCGGCAGGCCTGCCAGCGTGACCGCGCGCCGTGCGCGCGCGCCCCGCCGGTCCGCCATCCGGACGACAACCAGGATCGCCCCGGTGGAAAACCACCAGAGGAACAGCGCGGCCAGCGCGGCGATCCAGGGAGCGCCCGTCATGACGGGCACACCCCAGGTGCACGCAGGGCGCAACCGCGACGGGGGATATGCGCCCGGCTATTCAATAGGCCGGCTCCAGCCGCGTGCTTTCCGGCTGGCGGTGCTTTTTCGAAGGGATGAAATAGAGCCCGGCAAAAGCCGTCACCGCTCGCATCTGCGCCGAGATCCGCCGTGCCAACCCTGTTACGCCGCCCTGTTTGCGGGCGCGGTCAAGGTCGGCATTGGCCTTTTGCAATCGTTTCAACCCGGCTGACCAGCGCGGGCTGTCGATGTCCAGTGTGATCGGAAAGATCTGTTTCGACAGGGTGCTTGTCTTGGCAAAGACCTCTTGCCCGTACCAGTCCGGATCGACGCCCAGGGCCTTGTGAAAGGCCGGGCGCTGGTGGTCGCGGACATACATGGTCGCAAAGACCGCCGTGAGAAAGAACTTGATCCACAGCACATTGACGCCCGAGGTCAGTTTCGGATCGGTCTTCATCAGCAGGGCAAAGGCCTCGCCGTGGCTGAACTCGTCGTTGCACCATTCATGGAACCACTTGAAAATCGGGTGAAAGCGGTGCTCTGGGTGCTTTTCGAGGTGGCGGAAAATCGTGATGTAACGCGCGTAGCCGATCTTTTCCGACAGGTAGGTGGCGTAGTAGATGAACTTGGGCCGGAAGTAGGTGTATTTCTTCTTTTGCGTCAGAAATCCTAGGTTCACAGCCACGCCCGCCTCGCGCAGGGCATCGTTGATGAACCCGGCGTGCCGCGCCTCGTCCCGCGCCATCAGCTGGAACAGCTGCGTCACGTCCTTGTTGGTGCCGCGCCGCTTCATCTCCTTGTACAGCACACAGCCCGAGAATTCGGCGGTGCAGGAGGAGATCAGGAAGTCGATGAACTCTTTGCGCAACTGCGGCTCCATCCCATCCCAGTCGACATGGTCCCAGTCCTCGGTCTTGCGGAAATGGCCCTTGTTCGGGTCGCTGACCATCTGCGCAATCAGTTGGTCCCAGTCGTCGCGCACCGGGCTGACGTCGATGGCGTCCAGCTCGTCGAAATCGGTGGTGTAAAAGCGTGGCGTCAGCAGCGTGTTCTGCATCGCCGTTTCGGTCGCGGCCTTGCTGTCGAATTTCGCCTGTTCCTCCTGGATGGCCAGGCCTTCCTCGGCGGTGGTGGCATCGGCGGTATGTGTCGCCCCGGCAGTGCGCAGGCCGGTCTGGTTCTGGGCGTTCATAGCGTGACCTCCTCGGAGAAGGAGAATTCACAGAGCTCCATCACCTCGAAATCGCCGGTCAGGCGGGTCCAGAGCCGTTCAAGCCCCGAGGCGCGGGTGATCGTCGCCTCGCGCGCCTCGCGGATCACCTCGCCATAGGGCGCCATGATCTCGGGTCCGTGGACCCGCACGCTGTCGCCGGGGTAGACGGTGGTGCCGTTGTCGAAACGCACATGCGCGTGAAGGCTCTCGAACTTGTGCGAGATCTCTACCGTGCAGGGCGCCCTTTCCAGTTCATGTGTCAGCCATCCCATTTATTGGCCTCCTTCCCTCATTGCGCCAGGAGTTGCCCGAAGGCCCTGGCATTGTCTGCGCCGAACCCCATCAGGTCGGCGCGCCACCCGGTGCTGCTGTCGTGCAGCTCGAGTCTTCCGGTATCCCTCTGCAAGAGCGTGACGGGGGCGTCAGGCGCGACACCATGTTTGCCACGCTCATGCAGCAGGACCCGGTAGACACCGGAGATGAATCCACCCTCTTCGGGCGTCAGATCGGCGATCAGAACGCCCTCGGGCGTGTGGACCCGCGCGGCGCCCGCCATGTCGCCGGACAGCACGATCTCGCGGCTGAGGGTCACGGCGCCGCCGGGCGGCACTGCGTCCAGCGGGCGGTCGGTCAGGCGGGCGGCGGTCACCAGCGCCAGCACCGTCAGCATCAGCGCCCCGACCAGCCGCACCATGACACGCGGGACAAGCTCCTTGTCGTCGGCGGGGCGTCTCAGGCGCGGGGGGGTGGCGGTGCGGGACATTGTCAAACCTCTATTCGGCGGCCAGGGTCGCGGCACGGGCGGGGGTGCCGCGTGCCACGCGGGGCGTCGCGATCTCGGCCTCGGCCTGGTCTGCCAAAAGGCGGGCGACGGTTTCGGCCTCGGGGATGCAGCGCAGGGCGGGTTGGGTGCGGCGCAGGACCCAGGGGCGCACATGCGGCCAGCACACCAGGTAGGACAGGCGCACGTCCCCGGGCAGCAGGTCCAGGGTGATGGTCCCCGTGCCGCGGCGGCGCAGCGACAGGTCGGCGCTGCGGATCTGGCTGTAGGGCAGGTTCAGCGTC
Source organism: Mameliella sp. CS4 (assembly GCF_019392335.1). GTDB lineage: Bacteria > Pseudomonadota > Alphaproteobacteria > Rhodobacterales > Rhodobacteraceae > Antarctobacter. The sequence goes on along the minus strand of NZ_JAHXRQ010000007.1, from coordinate 207,946 downwards.
ACGGTCAGCGCGGCGCCGATCCGCATCGCCACGCGGCGGTTGGTGATCGTGTAGACCGTGGCGTGGGCCTGTACGGCCCCCACGATCATCAAGAGCGCGCAGACGATCCCGCCCAGGATCAGAAAGGGCGAGGAGGCGGCAAAGGCCTGACCCGCGCTGCCCTGATCGACCAGGGTGACAAAGCGCCAGACCGACAGCCCGGCAAAGTAGAGCGCCACCCATTTCAGGTTCAGCGCCTCCACCGTCAGCGCCCACCAGTCCGGGCGCCCCTGCCAGAGAATGTGCTCTCCCTCTGGCGGGCGTTCGGGCAGGCCGGGGACCGGCTCGAAGGCGAAATCGTCGTGGCTCATGGCGCTCTTCCTTTTTTCGGTCTCAGCCCAGTTGCGGTTCTTGCCGCGCGGCGCTGGCGTAAAGCGTGCCGCCGCCGAACCAGGCGCAGATCTTTTCCTCTTCCAGCAGGGTCACCTGCCGGGGCGAGGCATGTTGCGGCACGCCGGGGAACTGCGCGCCAAAGATCGAGCGCACCTTCACGCCGTCCTTGCGGATGCGGGCCATCGTCATCGGGATCAGCCGCTTGCCCGCCTCGTCGTCCAGCGTCACTTCCAGGTAGCGGACCAGTTGTTCCGGCGCGTCGATCCACATGTCGGAAATCTTCCCCACAACGGCACCGTCACCGGCCACCACCGGCAACCCGCGCGGGTCGCGCCCGGCGGCGACGTGAAAGGTGCCGGTGGCATTCATCGGCACGATCTTGGGGTGGCCGTGACCATCCAGTTCCGGCACATCGCGCCGCGCCGCCCAGGAGGCGGGGCCGACGCCATCGGCCATCGGATCGCCCGTCGGCTCGAACGGAAAGCCGTCAGAGGCGGCGGTGCGCGCCAGCGCGAGGTCGGCCCGTTCCCTGTTCTGACCCGACGGGACGGTGACGGTGCCGCGCCCGTGAGGCAGTGTGAAAGTCTTGTCGTCGGGAACCGGGAACATGCCCTGGTTGGGTGCCAAGTCGCCGTCGTCGTTTTCCAGCGGATAGCCTTCGCGCATGTTCTCGCGCTGGATGTAGAAGATCAGCAGCGCGAAGAAGACGAGAAACAACCAGAGCGCCAGGCTCGCCAGGTCGAAATTGCCGAAGAAGGGGTCTGCCATTGGTCTGTCCTTTCCAGGGTGTCCGTGGTCTCGTCTCGGGTCTCAGGTGGGGAAATCCGCAAGTCCGATGCGGGTCTCGGTTTGTGGGGTGGGGGCGGACCTGCGCAGGCGCACCAGCGGGCCAAGCGCCGCCAGGGTCACAAAGAGCAGTCCGATTTCCAGGTGGTAGACAAAGGCATAGCCGGTGGCGGGCGATTGCAGCGCCTCGCCCAGCCTGCCCGAGGTGGCCAGAGCGCCGATCCAGTCGCGCAGACCGCCGCCCAGGGCGATGGCCAGTCCCGCGCCGGTGGCCTGTGCGGCCCCCCATGCGCCCAGGGCCAGGCCGTGCCCGGCCCGGCCCGTGGCAGGCATCCGCATCGCCGCCAGCAGGGTCGAAACCGCGAAGAGCCCGCCGCCGAACCCGATCAGACCGGCCCCGGCAAAGAACAGCGCGGGCGCCTGCATCGGAGCGGCAAAGATCACCACGCAAAAGGCGGCGATCCCGGCCAGCATGCCGCTGCCCGCCATGCGCATGGCGTCGCGACCACGGGCAAGCGCCCGGCCCGCCAGGGCGAAGCCGGCCAGCGCGCCCGCCGCCCAGATGGCGGTCAGCAGCGTCGTGGCCGAGACACTCAGGCCCAGGATCTCGCCGCCGTAGGGTTCCAGCAGGATGTCCTGCATGTTGAAGGCCAGCGTGCCCAGGAAGACCACCGCCAGCAGCCGCCCGGCCTCTCCGCCGGCCAGCAGGTCGGCCCAGGCTTCGGCAAAGCGTGGCCGGGGCGCGGTGCGTTCGGCACGCGACATCGGGCGCATGTGCTCTTGTTTCCACAGCGCGACCAGGTTCAGCAGGATGCCGACGACCGCCGCACCCTGGACCACGCGGACCAGCACCAGCGGGGTGAAGTCCTGCAACAGCCAGCCGATGACCACCGCCGAAACGCCCATGCCCAGCAGGAACATGACGTAAAGCAACGCGACCACGCGCGGACGGGTGTCTTCGTCGGCGCGGTCCGTGGCCAGCGCCAGCCCGGCGGTCTGCGTCATGTGCAGCCCCAGACCTGTCATCAGGAAGGCCAGCGCCGCCAGCACCTCTCCGGCAAATGGCACGTCATGAACGGCGTCACCCGACAGCACCAGCAGCGCGAAGGGCATGACGGCCAGCCCGCCCATCTGCCAGAGCGAGCCGAACCAGAGATAGGGGATTCGCTTCCAGCCGATGGCGCTGCGGTAGGTGTCCGATCGGAAGCCAAGCAGCGCCCGGAACGGCGCGATCAGCACCGGCAGGGCGATCATCACGGCGACCACCGTTGCCGCCACCGAAAGCTCGACGATCATCACCCGGTTCAGCGTCCCCAGCAGCATCACCGTCGCCATGCCAACCGACACCTGGAACAGCGACAGCCGCAGCAGCTGGCCCATCGGCAGGCCGGGGCTGGCAGCATCCGCAAAGGGCAGCAGCCGCGCCGTCAGCGCCTTGAGATGAGCCGGGCGCAGGATCATGAGGCCAGCTCCATCGCCTGGCTGATGTAGAACCCGACAGAGACCCGCTCGAGCACAGCCAGTTGCCCCGGCGCCCCGGCGCCCCCCAGCGCCCGCGACAGGCGGGCCGGGGCATGCGGCACCATGACCGGAGAACGGTCATTGCGCGGGAACAGCTGCCCCATGCGCCACATCGCCATCAACAGCGGTGTGCGCGGGGCCACGGTAAAGACCACCCGGCCTTCGGTGCGGCGGGCCAGCCCGTGCAGGGCGCCGGCGATGTCGGCCTCGGCATAGTAGATCAGGCTGTCCATCGCGGTCACATGGTCAAACCGGCCAAGCGCCGGGTCCAGCATGTCGCCGCTGGCGAAATGCACCCGCCCCTGCAGGTCGATGGGCAGGCGGGTGCGCGCGATCCCGACCAGGGCCGGGGAAATATCGACGGCCACCACCTCGGCGCCCCGGGCCGCCAGTTCGGTGGTCATCTGGCCGGTGCCACAGCCCGCGTCCAGCACCCGCGCCCCGTGCAGATCGGCGGGCAGGCGCGACAGGATCTGCGCCCGCATCGCGTCCCGTCCCCGCCGCACGGTCTCGCGGATGCGGCTGACCGGTGCGTCACTGGTCAGCCGCTCCCAGGTGCGGGTGGCGGTTGTGTCGAAATAGGTCTCGACCCGGGATCTGGTGGCCTCGTAGCTCATTCAGTCGAACCCCAGCATTTCAAAGATGTCGCGGTCTTCCATCGGCGCCGGGGCCAGCGGCTCTGTCCCGCGCCACAGCGTCTCGGCCAGCCGCAGGTATTCGGCGCGGCATGCGACAATGTCCTCTTCGTCGTCCATTTCGAAGAGCGTCTTCTTTTTCAGCCGCGAGCGGCGGATGGCGTCCACGTCGGGCATATGCGCGATGCGGTCGAAGCCGACCCTGGCGCAGTAGCGATCCACCTCGTCGGTCGCCTTCGACCGGTTGGCGATACAGCCCGCCAGCCGCACCTTGTAGTTGGCGGACTTGGCCTGAACCGCCGCGATGATCCGGTTCATCGCGTAGATGCTGTCAAAATCGTTGGCGGTCACGATCACCGCCCGGTCGGCATGCTGCAGGGGCGCGGCGAACCCGCCGCAGACCACGTCGCCCAGCACGTCAAAGATCACCACGTCGGTGTCCTCCAGCAGGTGATGCTGTTTCAACAGCTTCACCGTCTGGCCCACCACATAGCCGCCGCAGCCGGTCCCGGCGGGCGGGCCGCCCGCCTCGACACAGTGCACGCCGCCCCAGCCCTCGGTCACGAAATCCTCGGGGCGCAGTTCCTCGGCGTGGAAATCCACCTCCTTGAGGATGTCGATCACCGTGGGCTGCAATCGGCCGGTCAGGGTAAAGGTGCTGTCATGCTTGGGGTCGCAGCCGATCTGCAGCACCCGTTTGCCCATCTTGGCAAAGGCCGCCGAAAGGTTGGACGAGGTGGTCGACTTGCCGATCCCCCCCTTGCCATAAACGGAAAAGACCTTTGCCCCCTCGATCTTGGCGTCGGCATCCTGGTGCACCTGCACCGATCCCTCGCCGTCCTGACCGCGCCGCAACTGCGGGATGTCGTCTCTCGGGCTCATGAAGTCCTCCAAACGGGGCGCAGCGCCCCTTGTTTCTTTGGGCTGCAAATACTCCGGGGTCCGGGGCAGAGCCCCGGTCCGACCGTGCCGGATGCGCAACGCCCACTCATTCCGCGGCCACGCCTTCCATCCGGTCTTCCAGCGCGTCCGCAGCGTCGCGCAGTGCGGCGAGGGTTTCGGCGCTGGTCTGCCAATAGGCGCGGTCATGCGCCTCCAGCAGGCGGTTCGCCATTCGCGACGAGGCCGCCGGGTTCAGCGCCGCCAGCCGGTTGCGCATCTCTTCGTCCAGCACGAAGGTCTCGGAAATGCGCTGATAGACCCAGGGCTCGACCGCGCCGGTGGTGGCCGACCAGCCCATCGTGTTGGTGACATGGCTCTCGATCTGGCGGACGCCCTCGGCACCATGTTTCAGCAGGGCTTCGTGGAATTTCGGGTTGAGCGAGCGGGCGCGGGTTTCCAGCGCCACCTGGTCCGACAGGCTGCGCACCTTGCCGGCGCCTCGTGTCGTGTCCGAGATGTAGACGGCGGCGCTCTGGCCGCCGCGTGCGCGTTTCACTGCGCGGGAAATGCCGCCCAGCGTGTCGAAATAGTGGTCCACCGTGGTCACGCCCAGCTCGACGGATTCGAGGTTCTGATAGGCCAGGTCCACCCGCGCCAGCGCGCGCTGTAACAGCGCCGGGCTGGCCTGTGCCTTGCCATCGGTGCCATAGCCGAAACTCTTGCGTGTCTCGTAGGCGTCGGCCAGCTCGTCCTCGTCGCCAAAGGCCGAGGAATCCACCATCAAGTTGACGTTCGACCCATAGGCGCCCTCGGCGTTGGAAAAGACCCGCAGCGCGGCCTGTGCCATGTCGCAGCCGGTCTCCTCGATGCAGGCCAGCGCATGAGCGCGGATGAAATTGCGGTCGGCGGGTTCGTCGGCCTCGGCCGCCTTCAGCGCCGCCTCGGCGAGCATCCGGGTCTGCAGCGGCAGCAGATCGCGGAAGATGCCCGACAGGGTCATGATGACGTCGATCCGGGGGCGGCCCAGCTCTTTCAGCGGGATCAACTCGGCGCCGCAGAGCCGTCCGAACCCGTCGAACCGAGGCCGCGCGCCCATCAGCGCCAGCGCCTGCCCGATCGGCGCGCCGTCGGACTTGATGTTGTCCGATCCCCAAAGGACCACGGCGATGCTGCGCGGCATTGTCCTGTGCGTGTCCAGCAAAAGGTCCGCCTGCGCCGCGCCGTCGCGGCAGGCCAGGGCGCTGGGCATCCGGAAGGGATCGAAGGCGTGAATGTTGCGCCCGGTCGGCAGGATCTCGGGTGAACGGATCAGGTCGCCGCCGGGCACCGGCGGGGTATACTTGCCTGCCAAAGCGTTCATGAGCGCGGGCAATTCGCTGTCGCAGCCCAGCTGCGCCGCGATCCGGTTGCGGTCGGCCTCCGGCGGCAGCAGGTCCAGGTAGCTGTCGCGCGCCTCGGGCGACATGGCGCGACCGACCACATGCAGCCCCTCGGGGATCAGCGCCTCTTCCATTTCCAGCAGGCGCAGCCACAGGGCCTCGGGCTCGGCCCCCTTCATGTCGACGGCCTCGGCCTGATCCGCGATCAGCGTGGCGATCTCGTCCCGGGCGGGATCGCCGGGCGCGGCGCCGCGCCAGCGGGTCAGGCTGTCCTTCAGCTCGGCCAGCCCCTTGTAGAGTCCCGCCGTCGCCAGCGGCGGCGTCAGGTGGGTTACGGTCACGGCCCCGCTGCGCCGCTTGGCCAAGGTCGCCTCGGAGGGGTTGTTGGCGGCATAGAGATAGACGTTGGGCATGTCGCCGATCAGCCGGTCGGGCCAGCAGGCGGGGCCGGGGCCGGCCTGTTTGCCGGGCATGAATTCCAGCGCGCCGTGCATCCCGAAATGCAGCAGAACATCGGCGCGGAACTGCCCCCGCAGCCAAAGGTAGAACTGCGTAAAGGCATGGGTGGGGGCAAAGCCGCGCTCGAAGAGCAGGCGCATCGGGTCGCCCTCGTAGCCGAAGGCGGGTTGCAACCCGACAAAGACCTTGCCGAACGTAGCCCCCAGGATGAACACCCCGCGCCCGTCGCTCTGGACCTTGCCGGGGGCAGGGCCCCATTGTGCCTCGATCTCGGTCAGCCAGGGGGTGTCGGTCACGATCCGTTCGGCGCCGACGTGGTCGGCCACGTTGGCCTCTTGCCCGTACTGGCGGGCATTGCCCCCCAGCACCGCCTCGCGCAGCGCCTCGACGCTGTCGGGCGGGGTCAGGTCATAGCCGCGGTCCGCCATCGCGTGCAACGTGTTGAAAAGCGACTGGAACACGTCCAGATAGGCCGCCGTTCCAGCGGCGCCCGCATTGGGCGGAAAGCCGAACAGGACGATGCCAACGCGCCGTTCGGCGGCCTTCGAGCGGCGGAGTGCCGCCAGCCGGTCGACCCGGGCGGCCAGCGCCTCGATGCGGTCGGGGCAGGGGGCCAGCGCCTTGACGGTCGAGGCCGCCTGGCAAGCCCGCGCGCAGCCGTCGCAGCCCGACGGCCCGTGCCGCCCGGCAAAGATCGTCGGGTTGGTCGCCCCGTCCAGTTCCGGCAGGGCGATCAGCATGGTCGTCTCGATCGGGCCCAGCCCCTGCGCCGAAGCGGCCCATTCCCCCAGCGTCTGAAACTCCAGCGGATGCGCGGCGACATAGGGGACGTCCAGTGCCTGCAACAGCGCGGTGGCGGCGGCGTTGTCGTTGTAGGCCGGTCCTCCGACCAGCGAAAAGCCGGTCAGCGACAGCAGGGCGTCGATCTTTGCGCCGTGCTGGTCCTGGAAATAGTTCTCGATGGCCGGGCGCCCGTCCAGCCCCCCGGCAAAGGCGGGCAACACCCGCAGTCCCCGTGCCTCCAGCGTGCGGATCACCGCGTCGTAATGCGCCGTGTCGCCGGACAAGACATAGCTGCGCATCATCAACAGGCCCACGGTGGCGCGCGGCGCATCGGGGGCGGGCAGAGTGGCGGGATCGGTGGTGATACGCGCGGGCAGATCCGGGTGGTACAGCCCGACCTCGGGGTAGTCCTGTGGCGCCGGGGCTTCGGCCCCGCGCCAGTCCGCGTGACGGCAATAGCGTGAGAGCAGGAAGCGGATCAGCGCCTCGACATTGTCGTCGGACGCGCCCAGCCAGTACTGCATGCAAAGGAACCAGGCCCGCAGGTCCTGCGCCTTGCCGGGGATCAGCCGCAGGATGCGCGGCAGGCGGCGCAGCATCCGCATCTTGCGGGCGCCGTCCTGTACTCCGGACTTGCCGCCGCCGCGCAGTTTTTTCATCAGCTTCGACACGCCGCTGTCGGGGGCGGCCATGTCCAGCCCGCCCATGCGTGTCAGCTTGACGATGCGCGCGTCCGAGATCAGCCCGACCATCGCGTCGCAGGTTTCGCGCCGCGCCTGCAGGTCGGGCAGGATTGCGCGGATGTGCTCGTCGAGGAACAGCAGGCTGGTGACGATGATGTCGCCCGAGGCGATGTCGCGGCGGGCGGCCTCCAGCGCCTCGGGGTGTTCGCCCCACTCGGCGGCCGCATGGATCGCGACGCGCAGGCCCGGGAACTCGCCCCGCAGCCGCTCGGCTGCGCGGGCGCAGGGGCCGGCGGCATGGGCGTCCAGCGTCAGGATGACGACGCTGTAGCCGTCCGGGGCCCCGGGGCCGCCTATGAACCCGTCATCGCGCATAATGGGCCTTTGCGTCATACAGCGTGTCCAGCCCGATCCGGGTCAGCCCGCGTTCGCTGGCATAGGTCTCGGTGTTGCGCCGTGCCTTGCCGCGCACGAAGAAAGGCACCTTGCGCAGCTCGCGCTCCGCCTCGTCCAGCCAGATGACCTCGGCGCCGGTTTCGGGCGCCTCGGCGGGAGCGGGGGCGGGATCGACAACGCGCGGCGTGGCGGCGCCGCCGTGGTGGCTGGCCCCGGCATCGTCGTGAAACTCGAAATCCTCGCGGAACATGGTCAGCAGGTGTTCCTCCAGCCCCATGACCAGCGGATGCACCCAGGTGTCGAAGATCACGTTGGCGCCCTCGATCCCCATCTGGGGCGAGTAGCGCGCGGGAAAGTCCTGGACGTGCACCGGCGCGCTGATGACGGCGCAGGGAATGCCCAGGCGCTTGCCGATGTGGCGCTCCATCTGGGTGCCCAGGATCATCTCGGGGGCCAGCTCGGCGATGCGGGACTCGACTTCGAGGTAGTCCTCGGTGATGAGCGCCTCGACGCCGTAGTCGCGCGCCAGTCCACGGATCATCCGGGCCTGTTCGCGGTTGTAGCAGCCCAGTCCCGCCACCTCGAACCCCATCTCGTCGCGGGCGATGCGGGCGGCGCAGGCCACATGGGTGCCGTCACCGAAGATGAAGACGCGCTTGCCGGTCAGGTAGGTGCTGTCGACGCTGGCGGAATACCAGGGCAGGCGCAGGCGGCTTTCGTCCAGCGCGACGCTCCGACCGGTGAGGGCTGCAACCTCGCCCAGGAAATCGCGGGTGGCACCGACGCCGATGGGCACGGTCCGTGTATAGGGCTGGCCCAGCTCACGCTCCATCCAGCGGCAGGCGGCCTCGCCGGTCTCGGGGTACATCAGCACGTTGAAATGAGCGGCCCCCAGCCGGGTCAGATCCTGCGGCGTGGCGCCGTAGGGCGCGCAGACGTTCACGCCGATCCCCATGTCGCCCAGAAGGGCGGTCAGTTCGGTGATGTCGTCACGGTGCCGGAACCCCAGCGCCGTGGGGCCGATCAGGTTGCAGGTGACATGGGCCGACCTGTCCATCGGGCGGGAGAGGGCGCGCACGAGTTGAAACAGCGTCTCGTCGGCGCCAAAGTTCTCTTTCCTCTGGTAGCTGGGCAGCTCCAGCGGGATCACTGGTACCGGCAGGCCCATCGTCTCGGCCATACCGCCGGGATCGTCCTGGATCAGCTCGGCGGTGCAGGAGGCGCCGACGATCATCGCCTGCGGCTGGAAACGCTCATAGGCGGCCAGGCAGGCGGTCTTGAACAGTTGCGCCGTGTCGGCGCCCAGGTCACGGGCCTGGAAGGTGGTATAGGTCACGGGCGGGCGATGGTTGCGCCGCTCGATCATGGTAAAGAGAAGATCGGCATAGGTGTCGCCCTGCGGCGCGTGCAGGACGTAGTGCAGCCCCTTCATCGCCGTCGCGACCCGCAGGGCGCCGACATGCGGCGGGCCTTCGTATGTCCAGACCGACAGTTTCACTCTGCCGCCTCCAACCTGAGGGCTGCACGGCGGCGCAGAGGGCGCGAGAAGAGCCCGGCCAGGTCGCCCGCCTGTTCGTAGAAATGCACCGGGGTAAAGACCAGTTCGATGGCCCACTTGGTGGCCAGCCCTTCGGCCTCCAGCGGGTTGGCAAGGCCAAGGCCGCAGACCGTCAGATCGGGGCGCGCGGCGCGGCAGCGGTCCAGCTGGCGTTCGACGTCCTGTCCCTCGGCCAGCAGCGGGCCGCGATCCAGCAGGTCCAGTTCCGGCCCGACGACACCGCGATGGATATAGGGCGCGCCGACCTCGATCGCCCGCATCCCGCATTCGCGGGTCAGGAAACGGGCCAGCGGGATTTCCAGCTGGCTATCGGGGAAGAAAAAGACCGACTTGTCGCGCAGGCCCTCGGCGGCCTGTGCCACGGCGCGGGTGGCGCGGGCACGGGGCGCGGCGGTCACGGCATCGAAATGCGCCTGATCAACGCCGAATTCCCGCGCCACGGCGGCCAGCCACGCGGTGGTGCCTTGCTCGCCAAACGGGAATGGCGCGGGAATGTGCCGCGCCCCGCGCCGTTCAAGGGCGGCAAGCGTGCCTCCCAGGAACGGCTGTGTGAGGGCAAAGACGGTGTTCGGTCCCACCGCCAGGCCGCTGTCGGCGTGGCGCGCGGGCAGAACGGCGACGTCCTCGATCCCCAACTTGCTCAGAAGGTCCAGCGCCTGATCCTCGACCACGTCGGGCAGGGCGCCCACCATGATCAACTGCCGCCGGTCGGTGTCCGGCAGGGCCGGGGCCATCGCGGCAAGACAGGCGTCTTCGCCTTCGGTGAATGTCGTCTCGATCCCCGAGCCGGAATAGTTCAGCACCCGCACCTTGGGCGCGTGCCGCGCCGAGAGCCGTTCGGCGGCGCGCGACAGGTCCAGCTTGATGACCTCTGACGGGCAACTGCCCACCAGGAACAGCTGGCGGATGTCCGGGCGCCGTGACAGCAGGCGGTCGACCTCGCGTTCCAGTTCCTCCTGCGCGTCGGCCAGCCCGGCGAGGTCCGTCTCTTCGAGAATCGCGGTGCCAAAGCGCGGTTCGGCAAAGATCATCACCCCGGCGGCGCTTTGCAGCAGGTGGGCACAGGTGCGGCTGCCGACCACCAGGAAAAACGCATCCTGGATCTTGCGGTGCAGCCAGATGATGCCGGTCAGCCCGCAGAACACCTCGTGCTGGCCGCGTTCGGCCAGCACGGGGACGTCGCGGCATCCGGTGGCGGGGGCGGGTGCACTCATGCCGGCACCGCCGATTGCAGCCGGGCGGCCCGCAGTTTCAGCAGGAATTGTCCGGCGTTGATGACGTAGGCGGCGTAAGCCGCCAGCGCCAACAGCATCAGCCCGCCGGGCGCCAGGCTGTCCGCCAGCAGCGCCCAGACATAGGCGCTGTGCAGGGCGATGACGACAAAGCTGAAGACATCCTCCCAGAAGAAGGCGGGCGCGAAGAGATACTGGCCAAAGACGACCTTTTCCCAGATCGCGCCTGTGACCATGATCAGATAGAGAAAGCCGGTCTTGACCAGGATCGAGAGGGTTGCCGCCTCATAGCCCGCACCCGTTGCCATGTAGCGCAGCACCAGCACCAGCGAGACGAGAAAGGCCAGGAACTGCAGCGGCGCCAGGATGCCCTGCACCAGGGTCCAGGCGCTCTCGTCGCGGCGTTGCTTCTGCGCCTGCGTGTAGAGCGTCTCGCGGCCCGGGTCCTCTTGGATCTGTCGCAGCATCTTCGCCCTCCCCAGCGGAGAAATCACCCCCGATGCTAGGGTCCGACATCGCGAAGTGTCAATTAAAACTTACACTGAGAGTGACAGATTTTTCGGACATCGGTGGGCGGTCCCGAGAAGGCGCGATGCGGGACTTGCCCTGTGAAAAAGCGCGCTATCTCACATAATGTTCGGTCTTATCATCTGCTTGACGATCGTGAGGGGAGCTTGATGTCAATAAAAATTGACAGCTGTCTGTGTCGCCCGCACACTCATAGGATGCGTTGGCGACTCGTTTCAGGCGAAAGCCGCCACCGCCACCATCCGGGAGGGGGGATGGTCGCATGGAGCACAACATGAGTGGGTACGACCAGTCCGACGACAGGGATACGGCGATACGGTTCCTCGTGGAGGCTGCGCTCAAATCCGTGGCGGACAAACGCAGGACAGAGTCTCCGAAAACCAAGGATGACTGGATCGACCGTCTCTGCGAAGAGATCATGTCAGAGTCCGAAACCAGCCACCACGCGGTCATCTCGTCGCTGATGGCAACCGGCGTCAGCTCGGACGAGGTGCTTGGCGACTACGTGCCCGCCGTGGCGCGGAGGATCGGCGAGCTCTGGGTTCAGGACAAGGCCACCTTCGTCCAGGTGACGATCGGTGCTGCGCGTCTGCAGGCCCTTTTCCAGAACCGGACCGACCTGCCCAGGGGCACCTGGCTGGACCGCACGGTGCCGCTGGGCCAGTCGCTTCTGATGATTCTCCCCGCGGTCGAGGACCATACGCTGGGCGCCTTCGCGGCTGCCGACCAGTTCCGCCGGCATGGCCTTTGGGTGCGCATGGCGATCCGTCTTTCGAACGCCGAATTGCTGCATGTCGTCGAAGAAGGCCGATTCTCGATGCTGGGGATCTCGATGGCCACATACAAATCTGTTGAAAACGTTAAGGAAATAATCAAGAATCTGAAGTCCGGCCTGGAAAGGTGCCCGCCCATCGTCGTTGGCGGCAAATATGTTGCTGATTCCGACGGTGTCGAGATTCTGACCGGGGCTGACCTTGCGGTTCGGTCCGCGCGTGAGGCAATAGAGGCATGCGGCCTGGCGTCTGTGGCCAAGTCGCTTGCCGTCGACTCGCTTACGTAGCTACTGCGTTGGGGGCTGACGCATGTAAGACAAGTGAGGGTGAACATTGACACGGCAGGATGCGTCATCGGAGTTCGAGCACGTCGGCGTCTTGCCGGACGCGGCTTCGGTCGACCAGATCATCGAACATTCCTCCGACATTGCCGTGCACGTCGACGCCCAGGACACGGTGATCGGCATCTTTGTCAGTCCTGAATGCCCGGCCTTCGGGTGCCTTGATCACTGGGTGGGGCGCAAGTTCGAGACCTTCCTGAACGTCGAGAGCAAGGTCAAATACGCCGCTCGCCGTAAGAACCTGGCCGAAAGCCCGCATCATTTCGGCGGCCCGCTCGAACTCAATCACTTCGACAACGCCGACTGGGAATTCCCGGTGCGTTACGTCCCGCTGCCGGTGAACGGGGGCGAGACACTGTTGCTGATCGGGCGCGACATGCAGCCGGTGGCCGAGGTTCAGCAGCGGCTGGTCAATGAGCAACTGGCCCGCGAACGGGACAAGCAGCGCATCCGCAGCGCCGAAACCTTTTTCCGCGTGGTGCTGGAGGCATCCGAGACGCCGCTGATCCTGGTCGATCCAGAGGCCGGACGCATTCGTGACGCCAACCGCGCCGCCGCCGCCCTGTTGGGGGCCAAGCCCGACACGCTGACCGGCAGCGCGCTGAACCAGGCCTTCGAGGGCCGCCGCCGGTCCGAGTTGATGGAGGCGCTGCAGGCAGCCGGGTCCCAGGACGACCGTCCCGGCGTCGACCTGGTGGCACGCCGCAACGACAAGCCCGTGGTTCTCTACCCCGAGTATTTCCGCGCCGCCGGAGAGCTGGGCCTGCTCTGCCGCCTTGCCTCGACCCGGGAGGAAAGCGCGGACGGAACCGAGGTGGCAGTGGCGCTGTCGACGCTCTTCGATGCGACCAGCGATGCCATCGTCCTTCTGGACTCCAACGGCATGATCCGTGAGGCGAACGAGGCCTTCCTTGTCATGGCCGATGCGGCGCAGCTGCGTGATGTCAGGGATCGTCCGTTCTCGGATTTCCTGGTGCGCGGCGGGGTGAACAGCCGCCTGCTGATGGACAGCACCCGGCGCGAGGGACGTATCCGCAGTTTCATGGCGCAGTTCCGCAGTGTCGTGGGCTCCCGGACGACCGTCGATATCTCGACGGCCCAACTGACCAAGGGCGGGCGTGACCAGGGGGTCGGGCTGATCCTGCGCGATGTTTCGGGCGGCGATCTGGCGGTCGAGGGCGCGGCAGGTGCGGCGGTCAGCGAAGAGGCGCTCAAGAACGTCATGGACCTGGTCGGCACCGCCTCGCTCAAGGAATTGGTCTCGGCCACGTCGGACGTGATCGAACGTATGTGCATCGACACCGCGCTGCAGCTGACCAAGAACAACCGCGTCGCCGCGGCTGAAATGCTGGGCCTCTCGCGGCAGAGCCTTTACGTCAAGCTGCGCAAGTACGACATGCTGAACGGCGAACCCTCGGACACCGGTTCGGGTGACCAACCGGGCCGCTCCGTCTAGGGCGCGCAGGCCCGCGGGCAAAGAAAACCCTTTCTCCGACTCGATGTGTGTAGTTTACTTGACGGTATGGATGTATCGTCAAGTTTACACATTGCGCGCCGAACTCCGCAGCCTCGGGCGGTGCTGACCCTGGTCAAGCCGATCACCTGGTTTCCGCCGATCTGGGCCTATCTCTGCGGCGCGGTCTCCTGCGGGGTTGCCCTCACCTCGGCGCCGGGGCAGGTAATCCTGGGCATGGTGCTGGCCGGACCCGTGGTCTGCGGCATGAGCCAGGCCGCGAACGACTGGTGCGACCGCCACGTCGATGCCATCAACGAACCTGACAGGCCGATCCCTTCGGGCCGTATCCCGGGCAGATGGGGGCTGTGGATCGCTTTGGCGATGACCGTGCTGGCGCTCTGGATCGGCTCCTTTCTTGGGCCTTGGGGCTTTGGCGCGACCGTCTTTGGCGTGCTGGCCGCCTGGGCCTATTCCGCCGAACCCGTGCGGTTGAAACGCTCGGGTGTCTGGGGGCCGGGGCTGGTGGCGCTCTGCTACGAGGGCCTGCCTTGGTTCACCGGCGCCGCCGTTCTGTCCGCCGGGGCGCCCTCGGGCCGGGTGATCCTGATCGCGGCGCTCTACGCGCTGGGCGCACACGGGATCATGACGCTCAATGATTTCAAGGCCCTGAAGGGCGACCGCCAGATGGGCGTGAACTCCTTGCCCGTCACCCTGGGGCCAGAGCGCGCCGCCCGCGTGGCCTGCATCGTCATGACGCTGCCGCAGGTGGCGGTGATCGCGCTGCTGACGCTCTGGGGCGCGCCAGTCTTTGCGCTGGCCATCGCGGCGCTGCTGGTGGGACAACTCTGGGCCATGACCGTCCTCTTGCGCGACCCCGAGGGCCGCGCGCCCTGGTACAACGGCACCGGCGTGCTGATGTATGTCAGCGGCATGATGGTCGCCGCCTTCGCGCTGCGCATGGTCGAGGGCGGCGCATGACCCTGGGTTGGCTGTCGATTGTCCGGCTCGGTCTGGTGCAGATGTGCCTGGGCGCCATTGTCGTGCTGACGACCTCGGTCCTGAATCGGCTGATGGTGGTGGAACTGGCCTTGCCGGCGGTGCTGCCGGGGCTGCTGGTGGCGCTGCACTACGGCATCCAGATCACCCGTCCGAACTGGGGCTTCCTGTCCGACATCGGCGGGCGGCGGACGCGCTTCATCATCGGCGGCATGGCGGTCCTGGGTCTGGGCGCCATCGGGGCGGCGCTGGGCGTGGCCCTGTTTGAAACCGCCTTTGCCGCCGCCTTGGTCCTGTCGATCCTGTCCTATGCGCTGATCGGGCTGGGGGTCGGGGCCTCGGGCACGTCTTTGCTGGCGCTGCTGGCCACGGCGACAGAGCCGCGCCACCGCGCCGCCGCTGCCACCATCACCTGGTTGATGATGATCGCGGGCATCGCCCTGACAGCGGGCGGCATCGGCGCGCTTCTGGATCCCTATAGCCCGGCGCTGCTGCTGCGCATCGTGGCGGGTGTCACGCTGGGCGCGCTGGTGTTGACTGCGCTGGCCACCTGGGGAATCGAACGCCGCCTGGGGCCGCCCGTGCCGCAGCCCGCGCCGCCCTCTCTGATCGAGGGCCTGCGCGAGGTCTGGGCCGAACCGGATGCCCGTGACTTCACGCTGTTCGTCTTTCTCTCGATGACGGCCTATTTCATGCAGGAGCTGATCCTCGAACCCTATGCGGGTCTCGTTTTCGGCTTTACGCCCGGCCAGTCCACCACCTTGAGCGGCGCGCAGAACGGCGGTGTCTTTCTGGGGATGCTGGCGGTGGGCGTGGCGGCGACCGGTCTGCGCATCGGCAGCCTTTGCACCTGGGTCGTGGCGGGGTGCCTCGGGTCGGCGGCCAGCCTGGCGGCGATAACCCTGACCGGGGCCACGGGCAGCGCGGCGGTGCTGATGCCCGCTGTCGTGGCTTTGGGCCTGTTCAACGGCATGTTCGCGGTGGCGGCCATCGGGTCGATGATGGCGCTGGCCGGGCAGGGGCGCGGCGCGCGCGAAGGCACACGCATGGGCCTCTGGGGCGCGGCGCAGGCCATTGCCGCGGGCTTTGGCGGGCTGACAGGGGCGGCGGCGGTCGATCTGCTGCGCCTGACCCTGGTCCCGGATGCCTCTGCCTTCGGGTTCGTCTTCCTGGCCGAGGCCGGGCTTTTCATCCTTGCCGCGCTTATGGCGCTGCGGGTCATCCCGGACCGTCGCCGCACGGCGGTCCAGCTCACTCCGGGGGAATAGATCATGTTCGACGTCATCGTGGTGGGCGGCGGTCCCGCCGGGGCCACCGCCGCCGAGGATCTGGCCCGCTCGGGCCACCGGGTCGCGCTGCTGGACAGGGCCGGGCGGATCAAGCCCTGCGGCGGGGCCATCCCGCCCCGCCTGATCGCGGATTTCGACATCCCCGATGACCAGCTTGTGGCGCGGATCACCACGGCGCGGATGATCTCTCCCACCGGGCGGCGGGTGGATATCCCGATCGAGAACGGCTTTGTCGGCATGGTCGACCGCGAGCATTTCGACGCCTTTCTGCGCGCCCGTGCCCGCCGGGCCGGGGCGAGGCTGCTGTCCGGGACCTTTCGCCGGATCACCCGCGACGCTGAGGGCCCTCAGGTCGTCTACCGCGACAAGGCCAGCGGCGAGGAACGCCGCCTGGCAGCCCGGCTGGTCATAGGCGCCGACGGCGCGCGCTCACTTGTGGCGCGGGCCGAGGTGCCTGGCGGGGACCGCATTCCCTATGTCATGGCCTACCACGAGATCATCGCCGCACCAGAGGCCACCGGGCAATACGATCCGGGCCGCTGCGACGTGGTCTATGACGGGCGGATCTCACCGGATTTCTATGGTTGGGTCTTTCCGCATGGGGCCTCTGCCAGCGTCGGCATGGGGTCGATGGTGCAGGGGGTGGACCTGAAACAGGCCACCGCCGATTTGCGCGCCGCCTCGGGGCTGAGCGGCTGCCGCACCCTGCGCCGCGAGGGCGCGCCGATCCCGTTGCAGCCGCTGGCGCGCTGGGACAATGGGCGCGATGTGGTGCTGGCGGGCGATGCCGCCGGTGTGGTTGCCCCCAGTTCGGGCGAGGGGATCTATTACGCGATGGTCGGGGGCCGCGTGGCCGCCACCGCCGCCGCCGCCTGCCTGGCGAGTGGCCGGGTGCGCGACTTGCGGCTGGCCCGGCGTCTGTTCATGCGCGAGCACAAGACGGTGTTCCGTGTCCTGGGGTCGATGCAGCGGGCCTACTACCGCTCGGACGAGCGGCGCGAGCGTTTTGTCTCGCTCTGCCATGACGTCGATGTGCAGAACCTGACCTTTGAGGCCTACATGAACAAGAAGCTGGTCAGTGCCCGGCCCCTTGCACATCTCAAGATCGGGCTGAAGAACCTCGCCCATCTGACCCGGCTGGTGCCGTCCGGTTATACTTGACGTGAAACAGCGCCTTTGCCCGCCATCGGCGCACTGGCCGGGCGGGGGAAGGGTCCTGTTCAGGGAATTCTGAAAACGGCGGCCGCCGGACGGATCGTGCCGAACCGAGGTGTCAGTCCCGGTCCTTTCGGGGCGTCGCCCCCTTGTTCCGCGCAGATCAAAAGGCCCCCGATCGGGGTCGTGATCCGGGTTTTCAGTGCTAGCGGGGCAGAGGATGCGACGGGCGGATTGACGAAAGATGAGCGCAGCGTTCGGTGCGCTTAGCGGGCCCAGTCAAAGGCTCGCGTCAGCAACCGCGCCGCGTCGCGCGTGACCACCGGCCCATGCGCCATGACGACCTGGCGCACCGGCCAGGTCCGCATGTGCGTCAGCGTGCTGCGCAGGGCGCGCCGATTGGTAAAGGCGACGCGGAACTTGCGCGGCACCGAGGGCGCGGGCGCGGTCATCAGGTCGATGCGCGCCACTGCCCCCCGCCAGCCGCGGTTCATCCCCTCGGGCAGTTGCTGCAAGAGATCGGTGAAGATCGCGGTGCCGCTGGGGCGATGGAAAAAGACCACTTCGGTGGTGATCCTGTTGCCGGCAAAGATCAGTTGATTAAAGGTGCCGGCCCAGTCCGCCGGTGTGTCTCCGTCCAGCGGGTGGTCAACCACCACGCCGGCGGATTTCGCCTGCACGCCCGATGCCGCGTGGACCCGCGCCACCGGGTAGGTCGAGGCCCAGTCGGCCAGAAAGCTGTGGTGCAGGTCGTTGGGCGCCACCAGGTGCCGCACCGGGCCAAGCGCGGCCAGCTCCTTGGCCAGAGCGGCATCTGGCGCGATCGGAGAGTGTATCCACAAGCCGCCTTCGGGCAGGCGGGCGACACACATGCGGGTGGGGAAATCGAAACCGGCGGCGCCCCGGATCGGCGGGCCATCGACGGTCCAGAGGTCCTCCCCCAGCGGGATGAGCCTTGTCATCACTTGCCTCTAGCGGATGAAATCAGCGAATGGCTCAGCCTATGGATGTATGATTGACTTTGCAACGGTGTTGCGGAGAAGGTGGCAGGGACCCGCCACTGTGCGGGCGGGTTCCTGCCGGGGGCGGCGTCAGATTGCCGCCAGTTCGCCTTCGAGATCCTTCATCTCGGCCCCGCCGGCCATCAGGCGGCGTATCTCGTCATGGCTGAGTTCGCCCGCCTTGCCCGCGCCGATCACCTGTCCCAGCGCGAGGAAGGTGTAGCGGTCCGCCACCAACTGAGAG
This sequence comes from Mameliella sp. CS4, assembly GCF_019392335.1. GTDB lineage: Bacteria > Pseudomonadota > Alphaproteobacteria > Rhodobacterales > Rhodobacteraceae > Antarctobacter. The sequence goes on along the minus strand of NZ_JAHXRQ010000007.1, from coordinate 189,477 downwards.
TGGATCTCGTTGTGGGTGATGAAGATGATGGCGATGTCGCCGCGCTTGCGCACGCGCTTGATCGTCTTCAGGACCTCCATCTGCTGTTTCTGCCCCAGCGCGCTGGTCGGTTCGTCGAGGATCAGAACCTTGGCGCCAAAGTAGATGGCGCGCGCGATGGCCAGCGTCTGGCGCTGGCCACCGGACATGGTGCCCACCGCCTGGGTCGGATCGCTGAAGTCGATGCCGATCTTCAGCATCTCGTCATGGGCGATCTTGTCCATCTCGGCCATGCGCAACGTGCCCAGCGGGCCTTTCAGCTCGCGCCCCATAAAGAAGTTGCGTGTGACGCTCATCAGCTGGTTCACGGCAAGATCCTGGTAGACCGTGCCGATGCCTGCGTCCGAGGCATCCCGGGGCGAGCGGAAGTTGACCGGCTTGCCCTCGATATAAAGCTGGCCGGAGCTGGGTTGGTGCACGCCCGCCAGCGTCTTGATGAGGGTGGATTTTCCGGCCCCGTTGTCGCCCAGCAGGGCGTGGACCTCGCCCGGGTAGACCTCGAGGTTGACGCCGTTCAGGGCCATGAAGGGGCCGAATTTCTTTATGAGGTTTTCGACGCGGAGATAGGGTTCAGCCATTTTGGGCGCCCTCCGTGATCCGGGGTTGGGTTAGCAGTGAGACCTTTGCCGTTCCGAGCAACCGGCGCGCATGTGCCAGCCCCGACCTCCCCCCCGGGAGGGGCTTTTGGCGAGAAGGTCCTGGCTCATGCCGCGCCCGGGCTATTGAGTGGGGCCGCCGATAGTGGCTCGACCGCCCTCCCGAGGTCGGGGCCGGCGCCTGCGCGCCTTGGCAATCGTTGGCCATCATCAGATCCCCCCCGTGATGCGCTTGCGGATGCGTTCGTTGGCAAAGACCGCCGCCAGCAGGACCAGCCCCACGAAGACACGGTAGAACGACCCGTCGAGCCAGGGGATGTAGAAGACCGCGTTGGCCACGAGGCCGAAGGTCACGGCGCCGAAGGCTACCCCGATCACCGAGCCGAAGCCGCCGGTCATCAGCGTGCCGCCCACGACGGCGATGGCGATGGCGTTCAGTTCCATCAGGTTGCCCTTGGCCGCGTCCGCCGTGTTGGTGTCGAACACCTGACAGGCGGCGAACATGGTGGCGCAGAAGGCGGTGAACATGAACAAGCTGATCTTGACCTTGTTCACCGGCACGCCGTTGGCGCGCGCGCTGTCCTTGTTGTCGCCGGTGGCGTAGATCCAGTTGCCTTTCTGCGTGCGCGCCAGCACGAACCAGGCGCAGAAGGCGATCACCAGCCACCACAGGAAGCGCGAGTCGAATCCGTCGACCCATTGTTCTCCGCGGCGGTTGATGTTGCCGCCCAGCTGGAACCAAAGGTCGTAGACCCAGCCGAAGACCTCGCCGCCCAGGATCCAGGCGACCCAGCTTTCCTCCTTGAAATCGGGCAGGCCCGAGATCTGGGTGGACTGGTTGATGAGGCGGAAACAGACCTCTGTCACGCCGCGCAGAAAGAACAGGAAGGCCAGCGTCACGATAAAGCTGGACAGGCCCGAGCGCACGACGATGGTGCCGATCACCCAGCCGATGAACAGCGTCATGCACATGGTCAGGATGAAGGCGGTGAGCGGCGTCGCCTCTCCCAGGCCGAAGGGCAGGCCCCATTTCAGCATCATGGCCATCGACATGCCGGCAAAGCCGATCATCGAGCCGATGGACAGATCGAATTCCCCGGCGATCATCAGCATGGCGGCCCCGGTGGCGATGATGCCGAACTGCGAGATGATGGCGATGTTGTTTTTCAGCCCCAGGGCGTTGAACGCCTTGAAGTCAGAGGCAAAGGTGATCGCGGTCACGACGACGAGCATGACGATGAAGGCCCCGGCCTCGGGACGGCGCACAAGGCGCATGAAGGCGGATTCCTGAGTCAGCCGGTCCGCTTCGCTGCGGTCAGACATAAGACCCCCCATTATGTAAGGATATATCGAAAAAGGGGACAGGTGTTGCCGCCTGTCCCCGCGATGTTTCCGAAACTGCCCGCGATCAGCGGTTCACGCCCGCCTGCGATTTCACGTCGGCGGCGTTCGAGGCATCCACGAAGCCCGGGCCGGAGGTCACGTTGGCACCCGGCAGCATCCCTGCGTTGGTGTTGTAGAGGTGCAGGACGATGACCGGCATGTAGCCTTGCAGGCGCTGCTGCTGGTCGATGGTGAAGGAGACGTGGCCCGCCTCGATCAGGTCCATCACACCGGGCGAGAGGTCAAAGCAGGACAGGTGCACGTCGGCACCCACTTCCTCGACCGCTTGCCAGGCCGCTTCGCAGACATGCGGGCCAACCGCCAGCAGACCGTCGATGGTCTCGTCCGCCTGCAGGGCGGCGGCGGTGCGGGTCTTGATCTGGGTGACGTCGTTGGACACGTCGATCTGGTTCAGCTCCTGCCCGAAGGCATCGAAATAGCCGGTGCAGCGGTCCACCAGCGCGGTGTTATAGGCTTCCTGGTTGAGGCAGAGACCGTTGGTCACGCCTTCTTCCTTGGCGCGCTCACCGGCGGCCTTGCCAGCGTCGTATTCCGGCTGGCCGACGTGCATCAGCGCGCCGACGTCCTTGGAGGATTCAAGACCCGAGTTGATGGTGATGACGGGGATGCCCGCGTCGACGGCGTCGCGGATCGCGCCGCCAAGCGCATCGGCATCGGGCAGCGAAACGATGATGCCGTCCGGATCGGTTGCGGCGGCAGCCTCGATCAGCTTGGCCATGGCCGACATGTCGCCCGAGGGGTCGAAATTGTACTCCAGCGTTGCGCCGACGGCGGCGGCGGCATCCTTGGCGCCTTTCTCGACCACCGGCCAGAACGGGTCGGTGCCCTGGGTGTGGGTGATCATGACATAACGTTCGGCGGCAGCGGCAGAGGCCATCGCCGCAAGGGCTGCGGTGGCAAGCAGGATCTTTTTCATGGTGTCTCCTCCATTGGACAATTGCCCGTTTTTCCGGGCATTTGGTGCGGACCGGCTCTCTTCCGGAGCTGTATTCCGGTTGAAAGCCTAGCAACGCCCCGGGGAGTTGTCAGCAATGGATTGATGCCTCCTCCCGTCCCCCCGCGGCGGGTGTCGTTATCGCTAACGACCGGGACGGGTTGCGTCGAGGATTTCGACCGTTTCGGCGGCAAAATTCCCTCATGGATGAGGGGCTGTGACCCCGCATCCTGAGAGAATCCCATCATTTTAGGCAGAGGTGGCGGAAATCCTTGCCTCGGGCCCGATGATCGGCGGCGCGGCGTTCAGGGTCTCGATGGCGAAACCGGCCGCGGCCTTGTAATCGGCCAGAAAGGCCTCGCGCTCCTCGGGCGGGATCACCGCGTCGATGTCATCGAAATGCCCGCCACAGCGTTCGTCGACGAGGTTCAGCAGGCCGAAGGGGCCGGCGCCGCGATTGCGCAGGATCAGCTTGGACACCGGCGCGCAGAGCTTGTCGTCATAGGCCTTCAGCGCGGCGGGGCCGCTGCCGTGTTCCAGCAGGCTGGCGCCCAGCGTGCGGGCGTCGATCACCGCCTGGCTGGCCCCGTTCGAGCCGGTGGGATACATCGCATGCGCCGCGTCCCCCATGAGCGCCACGCGGCCCTGGACCCAGGTGGGGATCGGGTCACGGTCGATCATCGGGTTTTCGAAGGCGCGCGAGGCGCCCCGGATCATCGCGGGCACGTCCAGCCAGTCATAGCGGAACTGGTCGAAGTGATGCACGAAACTGTCGATCGGCACCTCGCGGAACCAGCCGGTTTCGGTCCAGTCCTCATCCTCGCCCAGGGTGCGTTCGGCGATCCAGTTGATCTCGGCCAGCCCGTTCTCGTCGGGGGCGGAGATCGGGTAGATCACCATGCGGTGCCGGTGCGTGCCCAGACCGACAAAGCTGGACCCGGTGCGGATCGGTTTCGCCCGCGTGGTGCCCCGCCACATCAGCGCACCGCCCCAGTGGATCGGCGGCTGGTCGGGGTGCATCTGGGCGCGGATCGCCGAGTGGATGCCCTCGGCCCCGATCAGCAGGTCGGCGGTGTCGGTGCGCGCGCCATCGGCGCATTCCAGGTGCAGGGTCGCGCTGTCCTCGTTCTGGGTATAGCCCGCCGCGCGACAGCCGGTCTGCACCGCGTCGGGGCCCAGCCGGTCCAGCACGAGGTCATAAAGCGCCATGTGGAACCGGCCCCGGTGGACGGCGTATTGCGGCCAGTTGTAACCGGCTTCCAGCCCGCGCGGCTCGGCATGAATGTCGGCACCGCTGAGGCCCACCAGCGCCCATTCGCGGGCCGGGACGCCGCAGCGGTCCAACAGCTCTTCGCCGATGCCGAGGTCGAAGAGTTCGCGCACCGCGTTGGGTTGCAGGTTGATGCCCACGCCCAGCGGTTTCAACTCGCGCACCGCCTCGTAGACGGTGCAGGACAGGCCGATCTGGTGCAGCGTCAGCGCGGTTACCAGACCGCCGATGCCGCCGCCTGCGATGATGACACGGGTCATTGCGCTCTCCGTTGCTGGGCGATGATCTGGTATGCCAAAATGCCTGTGGACGCAATTGTCAGCTGGCCTCGGGCGAGCGGGGCGCCACAGGTGCATCCGATGCGTGTGCCGCCATTGGCTCTGTCTTTGCCAGCCTCTCCCTTCTGCCGACCGCCGGAGCCTGTCGGCCCCGCGGAGGGGGCAGGGCCAAAGGCGCAGGCCGCGCCTTTGGGGGCTCGGGGGCATTTGCCGCCAAGAAGAAGCGCAGGGGCGCGTCAGAGGCTCAGCAGGCGCTTGGCGTTTTCCTTGAGGATCAACGGGCGCACCTCGTCACGGATGTCGAGGTCCTCAAAGTCCTTCAACCAGCGATCCGGCGTGATGGCGGGCCAGTCCGAGCCGAAAAGCATCTTCTTCTTCAGGATCGTGTTGGCGTATTGCACAAAGATCTTGGGGAAATACTTGGGCGACCAGCCGGACATGTCGATGTAGACGTTGGGCTTGTGCTGCGCGACCATCAGCCCCTCTTCGGTCCAGGGGAACGAGGGGTGGGCCAGCACGATGGGCGTGTCCGGGAAATCCACCGCCACGTCATCCACATGCACCGGGTTGGAATATTTCAGCCGCATCCCCATGCCGCCGCGCATCCCCGATCCGACGCCGGTCTGGCCGGTGTGGAACAGCATCACGGCGCCTTCCTCGGCAATCGCCTCATACAGCGGATAGGCCCAGCGTTCGTTGGGGTAGAACCCCTGCATCGTGGGGTGAAACTTGAACCCCTTGACGCCGAACTCCTTGACCAGGCGCCGCGCCTCGCGGGCGCCAGCCTTGCCCTTGGAGGGGTCGATGCTGGCGAAGGGGATCAGGATGTCGTCGTTCTCGGCGGCGATCTGGGCCACTTCCTCGTTCGAGTAGCGGCGAAAACCGGTCTCGCGTTCGGCATCGACGGGGAAGATCACCGCGCCGATCTTGCGTTCGCGGAAATACTCGGCCGTCTGCTGGACCGAGGGCAGCATCCCGGAGGCGCCCGCCGGGTTCTTGAAATACCTGGCCATGCCGGCCTGGAACTCGTCATAACCGTCGTCGCGGGGGCCGCAGCAGGGTTCCTCGGCATGGGTGTGGATGTCGATGGCAACCAGGTCGTCGACGTTCATCATGGTCTCTCTCCTTTGGCCTTCGGTCAGCTTGTCGGGGCCTGCACCTTGGCGGCGCGCTTTTCCAGGAAGTCCTTGAGGCGCTGTTTGGCCTCGGGCGTCATGGTGGCCAGCGAGGCAACCATCGCCTCTGTGAACAACCCGTCGTCGGCGGACATGTCGCTGATGCGGGGCAGGGCGTTGAGGATGGCGTAATTGGTGAATTCGGCGTTTTCCGCCATGCGGTGCGCGATCTCACGCGCGCGGGTCAACGCCGTGCCGTTTTCGACGACGTAGGACACGCCGCCCCAGCGTTCCATGTCACTGGCCGAGACAGAGCGCCCGGTCAGCATCATGTCCCCCATGCGCGCGGGGCCGATCAGCCGGGAAATGCGGACAGAGCCGCCGCCGCCGACGAAGATGCCGCGCGTGCCTTCGGGCAGGGCGAAAAAGGCGCTCTCTTCGGCCACGCGGATATGCGTGGAGGCGGCCAGTTCGAAGCCACCGCCCACCGCCGCGCCGGTGATGGCGGCGACGAAGGGGATCTCTCCCATCTCGATGGTTTCGAAGGTGCGGTGCCAGAGGCGCGAGCCCTTGACCGCCTCGAAGAGCGGTTTCTCGGAATGTTCGGCCAGGTCCAACCCGGCGCTGAAGTTCTTGCCGTGACCGTGGATCACGCCCGCGCGGGCCTCTGCCGTGGCGCGGGCCACCGCCTGGCCCAGCGCGATCACAAAGCGGTCGGACAGCGCGTTGCGCTTGTCCGGGCGATTCAGCCCGATGACGGCAATGTCGCCGTCCAGTTCATAGGTGATCAGGCCGTCGCCCATTGTTTCCGGTTGCGCGGTCATGTCGGAAAACTCCTCCCCAGGGTGCCGCTTGGGCGGCAAATTCGTTTCCAAGTAAACAATTATCGCGGTCGGAGTCAATCGGGCTTGCGCTGTCGGGCGGTGGCATAACCGCTTTTCCTTGCGGGGCTTCTGGTATACCAAAATGACGAAACGAGGCGCCGGGGAGGACGCATGAGTGATCTGAAACTTGCCGCGGGCATGTCGCGGCTGGGCACCGAATCCGCATTCGTGGTGCTGGCACGCGCCGGAAAACTGGCCGCCGAGGGGCGCGACATCATCAACCTCGGCATCGGCCAGCCCGATTTCGCCACGCCCGACCATATCGTCGAGGCGGGGATCAAGGCGCTGCGCGATGGCCACCACGGCTATACGCCCGCCAATGGTATCCCGGCGCTGCGGCAGGCGGTGGCCGCCGACCTGCACCGCCGGCATGGCGCCGAGGTGAACCCCGACAACGTGGTGGTGGTGCCGGGCGGCAAGCCGACCATGTTCTTTGCGGTGCTGATGTTCGGCGAACCGGGGGCGGAGATCATGTATCCCAATCCGGGGTTCCCGATCTACGAAAGCGTCATCAAGTATTCCGGCGCCACGCCCGTTCCCATCGCGCTGAAAGAGGAAAACGATTTCGCTTTTTCCGCCGAGGAAGTGCTGGGCCAGATCACCGACAAGACCCGGCTGATCATCATCAACTCGCCTGCCAACCCGACGGGCGGGGTGACGCCCAAGGAAGAGATCGACAAGCTGGTCGCCGGTCTGGCCGATTTTCCGCATGTCGCCCTGCTGTCGGACGAGATCTATTCCAACATGCTTTACGGCGGGCGCGAACATGTCTCGCTGCTGAACTATCCCGAGATCCGTGACCGGCTGATCCTGCTGGACGGCTGGTCCAAGACCTATGCCATGACCGGATGGCGGATCGGCTACGCGGTCTGGCCCGACAGCCTTGTCGAGCACGCCACCCGGCTTTGCATCAATGACCATTCCTGCGTGAACGCCGCGACCCAATATGCCGGGATTGCCGCCCTCGAAGGGCCACAGGACGCGGTGCGCGACATGGTCGCCGCCTTTGACGCCCGGCGCGAGGTCATCGTACGCGAGCTCAACGCGCTGCCCGGGGTGCGCTGTGCCGATGCGGCGGGCGCCTTCTATGCCTTCCCGAATGTGGTGGGCACGGGGTTGACCTCGAAAGAAGCCGAAACACGCTTTCTCGAAGAGGCAGGCGTTGCGACGGTGGCGGGGACATCGTTCGGCGCCTGGGGCGAGGGCTACCTGCGGTTCTCCTACGCCAACTCGACCGAGAACATCCTGGAGGCGCTTTCGCGCATCCGTAAACTTTTGTGAAAGGGCCCATGTCATGAGCGATACGCAACTGCTGATCTGCGGCAAAAGCTTCAAGCAAGACGAACGTGACCGGCTGAGCACGGCCTTTCCGGCGGTCTTTGTCGACGGGCCGGACGATATGGCCGGTCTGGATTCGACCCTGCGCGCCAGCATCCGCGCGGTGGCTTACAAGGGGCACGCACCCTTTGGCGCCGAGCAGATGGACTTGTTTCCGCAACTGGGTGTGATCGCCAATTACGGCGTCGGCTATGACGCCATCGACGTCGAGGCTGCCAGCACACGCAGCATCGCCGTGACCAACACGCCGGATGTGCTGTCGGACGACGTGGCCGATCTGGCGGTGGGCCTGATGATCGCTCAGGCGCGGACGATGATCCGGGGCCATGCGCATGTCGCCTCGGGGCGCTGGGCACAGGAGGGGGAGATGCCTCTCAACCGCAAGGTTTCGGGCTCGACCGTGGGGATCGTGGGACTGGGCCGCATCGGGCGCGAGATCGCGGACCGGTTGGCCGCTTTCAAATGTCAGATCCACTATTCCTCGCGCTCCGAGAAAGAGACACCGGGCTGGACCTATCACCCGGATGTGGTGTCGCTGGCGAAAGCGGTGGATTTCCTGGTGATCGCGCTGGTGGGTGGCCCCGAGACCAAGGGCCATGTCACGCGCGAGGCGATCCAGGCGCTGGGGCCGCGCGGTGTGGTCATCAACATCTCGCGCGGGACAACCGTGGACGAGGGCGCCTTGCTGGACGCGCTGGAAGCGGGCGAGATCGCCGGGGCGGGGCTGGACGTCTACGAGAACGAGCCCAACATCGACCCGCGTTTTCTGAAGCTGGATACCGTGGTGTTGCAGCCGCACCAGGGGTCGGGCTCCGTCGAGACGCGGACCGCGATGGCGGAGCTGCAACTGGCCAATGTGGCGGCATTCCTGAAGGGGGAGCCGCTGGTCACGCCCGTGAACTAAGGGCTGTCAGCCAAGGGGCCGGGCGGCGGGGCAAGCCCCGCCCTACGCCATATGACCTGGGTCAAGGCAGGGCCACGGGCGTTTCGGCATCCTTCGCGCGACAGGAGGGACGCCCATGAAATTGCTCATCGCCTATGCCTCGACCGAGGGGCAGACCCGCAGGATCGCCCGTTTTCTCATGGACCGGCTGGCCGATTTGGGCCATTCGGTCGAGCTGTTGCCCGTCGGCGAGGCCGGGGACATCGACCTGGCGCGGTTTGACCGGGTGATCCTGGCGGCCTCGGTCCATCTGGGCCACTATCAGAAAGACATGGGCGAATTCGCGGCCCAAAACGGCGCCGCGCTGGACCGTCTGCCGGTGCTTTTCGTCTCTGTCTCGCTGGCGGCCGCCGGGCATGATGCCGAGGATTGGGCCGACCTCGACCGGATCGTGGCGGATTTCGCGCAGGCGACCGACTGGCACCCGAAGAAGGTTGTGCAGGTTGCGGGCGCCTACCGGCCCTCGGAGTACGACATCTTCCGTCGCTTCGTCATGCGCCGCATCGTGACGGCCAAGGACCCGGAGGCCGATCCGGACAAGGATCACGAATACACCGACTGGGCGGCACTGGGCACGGCGCTGGATGACTGGTTGACCGCGAAGGGCTGACCACGAAGAGACAGAATCTGTTAGTCTTCCTTGCAATGGCCCGCGCCAGTCGGGCGAACCAGGGGAGGAAGACAATGACACAACGCAGCACCGAGGGTCGGGGGCGCCGCTATGACAGCGTGCTCGACACCATCGGCGATACACCCGCGATCCGCATCAACCGCATCGCGCCGGACCATGTCACGGTCTACGTCAAGTTCGAGGCCTTCAACCCGGCGGGATCGGTCAAGGACCGTCTGGCCATCGGGATCATCGAACAGGCCGAACGGGACGGTACCCTGAAACCGGGGCAGACCGTGGTCGAGGCGACCAGCGGCAACACCGGCATCGGGCTGGCGATGGTCTGCGCCGCCAAGGGCTATCCGCTGGTGGTCACGATGGCAGAGAGTTTCTCGGTCGAACGCCGCCGGTTGATGCGCTTCCTTGGGGCCAAGGTGGTGCTGACGCCCAAGGCGCTCAAGGGCTTTGGCATGTATTCCAAGGCCAAGGAACTGGCCGAGGCGAACGGCTGGTTCCTGGCCAGCCAGTTCGAGACCGCGGCCAATGCCGACATCCACGCCAGCACCACCGCGCGCGAGATCATGGGCGATTTCGACGGTGAGCGGCTGGATTACTTCGTGACCGGCTACGGCACCGGAGGCACCGTGACCGGTGTCGCGCGGGTCCTGCGCCAGGAACGCCCGGACACCAGGATCATCCTCAGCGAACCGGCGAATGCGGCGCTTGTCGGATCTGGCTATACCAACACCCGCAACGCGGCGCATCAGCCGACCGAAAGCCATCCGAATTTCGAGCCGCACCCGATCCAGGGCTGGACGCCGGATTTCATTCCCTGGGTGTTGCAAGAGGGGCTGGACATCAACTGTTACGACGAACTGGTGCCGGTGCCCGGTCCCGACGGCATCGCCTGGTCGCGGCGGCTGGCGGCGGAAGAAGGGATCTTTACCGGCATCTCCGGCGGCGCCAGCTTTGCCGTGGCGATGAAGGCGGCAGAGAACGCGCCCGAAGGCTCGGTCATGCTGGTCATGCTGCCCGACACGGGCGAACGCTATCTGTCGACGCCTCTCTTCGAGGGGGTGCCGGAGGACATGACCGAAGAGGAACGGACAATCTCGCTGTCGACACCCACAGCACAGATGGCCGCGGAATAAAAACGCGACGCGCGCCCCGGGCAGGACTCGGGGCCGCCCGGATACGGTGAGGTCCCGGCGCGGGGGCCGGGACTGGGGCGTCGGCGGATTGCCGCAGACCTTGGCCAAAAGGCGCGGTTTGTCCAAGTCTGAGGCGAGGCCCGTCCAAGACGGCCTCTTGGCCGCCCGAATATGCTCTGGGAACCAACTCATCGTTCCCAGGAGTATTCATGCAACGATTTTCGATACTTGCCGCCGCGACCCTGATCTGTTTGTCCGGCGCGGCCCTGGCGCAGGACGCGCCTGAGAACTGCTGGCAGTCGGCGGTCAGTACCATCCTGTCCAATGACAACGACAATCACACCGGATACGAGACCTGCCTTGCGGCCTGCGAGGCGGATGAGGCCTGCGCGGCCTGGAACTTCCGGCCCCACAGCTTTGACTCCTCCATGGCCGGGCACTGCCAGCTCTTGGGCGATGTCTACAAGACCGAGGACTCCGACCGCGCCTTTTGCGGCAAGATTGCACGCTGAACCGAAAGGAACCTGACCATGTTGCGCACGCTTTTCATGACGGCGGCGGTCTGCTTGACCGCTGTACCTGCCCTCGCCGAGGACTACGAACACTGCAAGCTTCTGCCCGGCTCCACCTCTGCGGTTTTCAACTACGAGCAGGTCGGCCCTGCCGCCTGCGAGCAGCTTTGCCGGGATACCGAGGGCTGTATCGCCTGGTCCTACACGCCGCACAATTTCAATCCCAAGTCAGCGCCCGGCGAGTGCCGGACCCTTGCGGACGTCTCGGATGACGAGGGCAGCGACAAGGACTACTGCGGCTTCCTCGACCCTGATGCCAATATCTGAGACGGGGACCGCCCGGTGTCGTGGTACTGTGGCACCATGACAGAGAGTCGGCCCGACACGAAGCTGGCCGGGGCGCCATATGTGCGGTTCTCGGCCAGTCACCTTCCGCCCTCGCACCGGATGGAGATCTGGCGCGAGGTTTTTGGGCGCGAGGTGATCCGGCTCGATATGGCGCCGCTGGAGGACGGGCCGATCTTTCACGACGCGGTGTTTCGGGACTTCGGCTCTGCCGCGCTTGGGCTGGGCGTGGTTTCCTCGATCAGTTGTGAACGGACAGCCGAACTCTTGGGCGATGGCAACAACGATATCATCCTGCTGATCCCGATCGAAGGCACCGTCAGCCTTCAACAGCGCGGGGCGGAACTGGTCGCGCATTCCGGCGATGTTCTTGTCCGGCGGTCCGACGACGCGGGGCGCACCCTGTCCAGCAGCGGTCGCTACATGACCGTCACCCTGCCAGCCAGAGTGATGGAATGCCGCGTGGCCGACATTGACAGGCTGACGATGACCGTGCTGCCCCGTGGCACCAACGGGCTGAGCCTGCTGACCGGCTATGTCCGGATGCTGATGGCAGAAGAACGGATCGACCCCGCGATGCTGGAGATGATCAGCCTGCATATCGCGGATCTGGCCGGCTGCGCCATCGGTGCCCGCCGCGAGGAATGGCATGTTGCCAACCAGCGTGGCCTGGCGGCGGCCCGCCTGCGCCAGATCCATGCGGCGATCCGTTTCGGCGCGGCGAACGAGGGGTTCTCGATCGCCGAGGTGGCAGGCGCCATGCGCGTGACGCCAAGCTATATCCGCAAGCTGTTGGCCAGCGAGGGCGATACCTTTACCGCGCTTGTGCTGCAGCGCCGCCTGGACCTGGCGTTCGAGGCCCTGTCGGACCCGGCCCGGGACACCAGCCCGATCAGCCGGATCGCGCTCGACGCCGGGTTCGGGGATGTCTCTTGTTTCAACCGGGCTTTCAGAAAGCGCTATGACGCCACGCCGCGCGATATCCGCGCGGCGCGCGAGGCCTAGGGCTCAGGCGATCAGATGGACCCTGCCTCGACCATGAAATTCGACGCGGTGCACATGGCGCTGTCGTCGGAGGCCAGGAACAGCGCCATGCGCGCCAGGTAGACCGGTTCGATCAGATCCGGAAGGCATTGCCGCTGGCGGTGCTTGTCGATGGCCTCGGGCGTCACCCAGAGCTCTTTCTGCCGTTCGGTCATGATCCAGCCGGGGACGATGGCATTCACGCGGATATTGTGTTCGCCCAGGTCGCGGGCCATCGTCCGGGTCAGCCCGTGCACGGCGGATTTTGCGGTGGTGTAGGCGGGCATGCCGCCGCCCGCTTCCCACCAGCTGTTCGATCCCATGTTGATGATCGACCCGGTCCCGGCCTTGATCATGCCCGGCGCGACGGCCTGGATGGCAAAGAACTGGTGCCGGATGTTGGTGGCCATGCGCTCGTCCCAGTAGTCGGGCGTCACGTCCTGCCAGTTGTGGCGGTCGTCGCGGGCGGCGTTGTTGACCAGCACCGTGGCGGGGCCAAGCTTTTTCGCAAGACGGGCAAAGCTGGCCTTGAGCTGGTCGATCTCGCGCAGGTCGCAGAAGTCGAAGAGGACCTCTCCGCCGGTCTCGGCGGCAAGTTTTTCGCTGGCCTCGCGGTCGAAATCGACAAAGCCGGTCCGGGCGCCCTGCGCGGCGAAGGCGCGGACCATCTCGGACCCGATGCCCGAGGCGCCGCCGGTGATGAAGACGGTCTTGCCCTTGAGGCTGGGGTAGATTGCGAAATCAGGCATGCTGTTCTCCGTGGTTGGGGGGCAGGGGGCTTTGCCCCCTCTGCGCGTGCCGCGCATTCACCCCCAGAGGTATTTGAAGCCCAAAGAAACCCGGGGCCGGTCTCAGGCGGGCAGGTCGTCCTCGAGGAAGTAGCGGATATTGTCCTCGAAGCTGGCGTCGGGTTCGAGGCCGAGGCGGGCGGCTTTTTGCGGGCGGATGTCGTTGCGCCAGCCCTTGAGGATGTGGTCGATCTCGGGCTGCGGTTCCCAGGTGATGAGCTTGGCGGGCTCCGGCCCGGCGACGGCGGTCATGGCGTCGATCATCTGGCGGATGGTCCACATCCGGCCCGGCATGGTCATGCAATGGTTCATCCCGAGGTCCTCGCGCGGGATCTCGGCGCCCTTGACCAGGTTTTCGACGCATTTGCGGGGGCTGAGGTAGAAATGGTGGAAGTCCGGGTCCACCGGGCAATTGGCGGTCTGGCCCTGCAGGGGTTCACGCAGGATCGAGGACATGAAGCCCGAGGCGGCGCGGTTGGGTTTGCCGGGCCGGACAGAGATGGTCGGCAGGCGAAAGCCGCGTCCGTCGATGAAGCCGCGGCGCGAGTAGTCGTTCAACAGCAGCTCTCCGATGGCCTTCTGCGTGCCGTAGCTGATCTGGGGGTTGAGGAAACTGTCGTCGGTGAAGGGCTGGGGCACCTCGCCGCCGTAGACGGCGATGGAGGAGGTGAAGACCACGACAGGCTGGGTGCCGAGCGCGCGGGCGCGTTCCAGCACGTTGAGGTGCCCGTGCATGTTGACCTTGTAGCCGAAGTCGAAATCCTCTTCGGCATGGGCCGAGACGACCGCCGCCAGCAGGTAGATCACGTCGGTGTCCGGCGCGATGGCCTCGGCGGCGGAGGCCGGATCGGTGATGTCGGCGGTCTGGTACTGCACGTCGAAGGGCGCGTCGATTCCGGCCGGGGTGACGACATCGGCCAGGGTCAGGCGGGTGATCGGCTTGCCGCGCAAGGTGCCGCGCGATGCCAGCAGGCGGGCGAGTTTCTGGCCGATGAGACCGGCGCCGCCGATGATGAGGATGTTCATGGGGTCTCTCCTTGGTCGAAGATCTGCGGCGCCAGTGCGCCGGGGTGCTGGATGACCTCTGCCGCCAGGTGGGCGGCGCGGGACATGGCGGTGCCGAGGCTGGCGCCGGTGGCGCGGGCGGCCAGGAAACCGGCGCCGAAACTGTCGCCCGCCGCGGTGCTGTCGGTGATCCTGTGCACCTCGGGCGGTGTGGTGGTGACGGTTCCGTCCGACTCGGACCAGCCGTGGCAGGGGGCTGCGCCGTTCTTGATCACCACGCAGCTGGCCCCGGCGGCGCGGTAGCGTTGCAGCGTGTCCTCGGGCGTGGCGTCCTGAAAGGCTAGCTGTTCCTCGTCGAAGCTGGGCAGGACGGTATCCGAGACGGCGGCGCCCATGAGCAGGCCCGAGCGCATGGCCTCGGCGCTTTCCCAGAGCGCCGGGCGCAGGTTGGTATCAAAGGCGATCATGGCCCCCGCCGCGCGTGCCCGTCCCAGCGCGGTGCAGAGCGTCCGGCGCGCCTCGGGCGCGAGGATGGCCAGGGTGATCCCCGAGAACTGGATCACGTCGCGTTCCGCCATGATCTCGTCCAGCCAGTCCGGGTCATCGGCGAGGGTCCTGGCCGCCGACTGGCCGCGCCAATAGGAGAAGCTGCGCTCTCCCTCGCGGGTCTGGATCATGTAGAGCCCGGGCGTTCGGGTTGGGTGGCGCCGGATTGCGTCGTTGGACATACCCTGCGCACCGATGAAGCGGGCCAGGTCGTCGGACATGGCGTCCTCTCCCAGAACGGTGCCATAGCTGACGGTCCATGTGGCGGGCAGCAGGCGGCGCGCGTACCAGGCCGTGTTGAAGGTGTCCCCGGCATAGCCCAGGCGGAAAAGCCCGGGATTCTGCGGCGCCGGGGCCATTTCGACCATGATTTCGCCAAGGGAAAGAAAGCGTGTCATTCGGCGGCCCTTGCCTGCGGTTGGGCGGGCAAGAGCTTGCCCGGGTTGAGGATGCCCTTTGGGTCGAAGGCCTGCTTGATGGCCTGCATGTAGGCCAGCGCCGCGCCATGTTCGGCATCCATGAAGCTCTGCTTGCCGATGCCGATGCCATGTTCGCCCGACACGGTGCCGCCCAGCCGCAGCGCGGTTTCACCCAGGGCATGGGTAAACTCATGCGCGCGGGCCATTTCGTCGGGGTCGTTCGGGTCGACGGACAGACCGGCGTGGAAGTTGCCGTCGCCGACATGGCCGACGATGGTGGCGGTCAGGTTCAGGCGGTTTGCGTCGGCCTGGCTTTGCGCCACGGCTTCGGCCAGGTGAGAGATCGGCACGCAGACATCCGTGGGCCAGATGTGCTTGCCCTTGCCCAATGCGGCAGAGGCGTAATGCGCGTTGTGGCGCATCGCCCAGAGCGCGTTTCGGTCCTCTGTCGTGCTGGCCGTCTGCCAGCCCTCGGCGCCGAACTCGGCCGCGATCTCCTCGAATGTCTCCATCTGTTCGGCCACGGCCTTTGGCGCGCCGTGGAATTCCAGGAAGAGATGCGGTTTTTCCGGCAGGCCCGCGTCCGCATAGGCGTTGAAGCCGCGCACCATCATGTGGTCCAAGAGCTCGATCCGGGCCATCGGGACGCCGCATTGGATGGTGGTGATGACGCAGTGCACCGCCTGTTCGACATCCTCGAACCGGCAGGTGGCGGCGGTCACGGTCTCTGGCGTCCCGTGCAGGCGCAGGGTCAGCTCGGTGATGATGCCCAGTGTGCCTTCGGAGCCGATCATCAGGTGCGTTAGATCATAGCCGGTCGAGGATTTGCGCGCGCGGCTCCCGGAGCGGATCACCGTGCCGTCGGCCATGACCGCCTCCAGCGCCAGCACGTTGTCGCGGATGGTGCCATAGCGCACGGCGGTGGTGCCCGAGGCGCGGGTGGCCGCCATGCCGCCGATGCTGGCATCCGCGCCGGGATCGACCGAGAAGAAGAGGCCCGTGGCGCGCAATTCCTCGTTCAGGGCCTTGCGGGTCAGGCCGGGTTGCACGGTGCAGGTCAGATCCTCGGGCTGGACCGACAACACGCGGTTCATGCGGCTCATGTCCAGGCTGATGCCGCCATGCAGGGCCAGGTGCTGGCCCTCCAGCGAACTGGCGGCGCCATAGGCCGTGACCGGACAATCCCGGGCGTGGCAGATTTTCAGGATCTGCGAGACCTCTTCGGTCGTCTCCGGGTAGGCGACGGCATCGGGGGGCGTGTTGGGGTAATAGGTTTCGTTCTGACCGTGCAGGGTGCGTTCGGCGTTCGAGGTGCTCAGCCGGTCGCCCAGCAGGTCCTGCAGGCTTCGGATGGCGGTGTCATGGGGCATTGGCGGCGTCTCCGGCGGCGAAGATGGCAAGAACCACGACCGCCAGCATCGAGGCGGCCATGACGTAGTTGATCCGGCGCTGGGTGGTGTCGGGCAGGTTCAGCCGGTGCAGCGTGGCCCCGGCCAGCAGCCAGCCCAGATGGATCGGAATCCAGATCGTATTGACGATGATCAGCTTGGATACCGTCTCGAACATGATGTTGTCGGGCGCGTAGGGGAAACCGGCAAAGAGCGTGGTGTTGACCGCGTAGGCCTTGGGGTTGATCGCCTGAAGCAGGATGCCCGAGAGCACGGCGGGCGGGGCCTTGGCCTCGATGAAGGCGATCTTGCTGCCGGCAAAGGCGATCCGCGCGGCGAGGTAAAGCAGGTAGGCGATAGAGGCCACCATCAGAACCGTGCGCACCACCGGCACCGATAGCACGATGGCCGCCACGCCCGAGATCACCGCCAGCGCCACCAGGTTGGTGCCGATAAAAAGCCCCAGCACATAGGCCAGCCCGGGGCGAAAGCCATAGGCCGCCCCCAGCCCGGCGGTCGACAGCACGCCCGGTCCCGGCGTGATGATCAGAAAGAAGACGGCCAGCGCAAAATTCAGCATGGGGCAGGCGCCCGTGTTGCTGTCATGTTCTCCTCCCGGTCAGGCTGATGCCCGGCCTGCTTGCGTGGCGGCCGGTTTGGTATACCATCTGCAATCAAACCAGCCGGGGCGGGAATGTCAACGGCGTGCGGGACGGCGAAAGGCCGTTTGCGGCCAGGTGCCGCCTTGCCCCGTGCGCCGTCCCGCCCCGGCGCGCGAAAGAACGGGAGGAAGCGCATGTCTGACAAGGTCAAGGTCGGGTTCATCGGGGTTGGTCTGATGGGCCACGGGATGGCAAAGAACCTGCTGGAAAAAGGCCACCCGCTGGTCGTCAAGGGCAACCGCAACCGCGCACCGGTCGATGACCTGGTGGCGCGCGGCGCGGTCGAGGTGGCGACGCCGCGCGAGATGGCCGCAGCCTGCGACGTGATCCACATCTGCCTGTCGAACGCGCCGCAGGTCGAAAGCGTGTTCCGCGGCGAGGACGGGATCCTTGCCGGGATGCGGGACGGGCTGATCGTGGTGGAATGCTCTACCTCCGATCCCAACGTGACGCTGGCGCTGGCCGCCGAGATGGGCGAACGCGGCGGGCACATGGTGGACGCGCCGCTGGGCCGCACGCCCAAGGAGGCCGAGGCCGGCACGCTGGACGCGATGGTCGGCGCCGACCCGGAGGTGTTCGAGCGAATCCTGCCGGTGCTGGACTGCTGGGCGGGCAACATCAACCATGTCGGCCCCGTCGGCGCGGGTCACAAGATGAAGCTGATCATGAACACCATCGCCATGAGCTATGCCGCGCTCTACGGCGAGGTGACATCGCTGGGGGCCAAGGTGGGCATCCCGCCCGCCACGATCCAGCGCGTCATCGGCTCGTCCCGGCTGGGCAACGGGTTCTTCGACACTTTCATGGATTACGCGGTGAATCGGAACCGCGACGCGCACAAGTTCACGGTGGCCAATGCCTCCAAGGACGTGCGCTATGCCCTGTCGATGGCCCTGGAGGCGGGGGCGCTGACGCCAATGGCTTCTGCCACGCGGCAGTATTTCGCCCAGGTCGAGGCACAGGGCCATGCCCAGGATTACGTGCCCTGGATTGCCGATCACATCGCGCGGATGAACGGGCTGGACCTGGAAGAAGAGGCAAAGAAGGGGCGCGACTAACCCGTCGCCCGGCGGATCAGCTGGTAACCCAGGTCGATCCGCCTGCCCCGAATGTCCTCGCCGTCGCAGGCGGCGAGGGTCAGGCGCGCGGCCTCGCGTCCGATGGCCGCGCCGTCGATGCGGATGGTCGTCAGGTCCAGCGCGGCGGCCCCCGCCACGTCGATGTCGCCAAAGCCGGTCACGGCCAGCGCGCCGGGCACGTCGATGCCCCGGCGGCGCGCCTCGCAAAGCGCGCCCACCGCCAGCGCATCGCTGACACAGATCACCGCGTCCGTATCGGGCCAGCGTTGCAGGACCTGCGCCAGCCCCTCGGCCCCGTAGTCCGGCCCGCCCTGGTCCTCGCGGGGCGGCAGCGAATGGATGCGCGGCGCGTGCCCCTCCAGCGCATCCAGATAGCCTTTCTCGCGCATGTCGGCGCGGGTGTCGCTGGCGCGGTCTGTCCGCAGGAAGACAGGCGCGCGGCGTCCCGAGGCGATCAGATGGCGCGCCATGTCATGCCCCGCTGCCCGGTTCGAAAATCCGACGGCGGCATGGATTGGCGTTTCCGGCAGTTCCCAGAGTTCGATCACCGGCAGACCGGCGCCGGACAACAGGCGGCGGGTGTCCTCGGTGTGGTCGCTGCTGGTCAGCACCAGCGCATCCGGGCGGCGGCCCAGCAGGGTCGAGACCATCAGCGCCTCTTTCTCTGGCTGGTAGCGCGTGCTGCCCAGCAGCAGCTGCAGCCCGCCCGCGCTCAGACCCTCTTCCAGTCCCCGGATGGTGGAGGCAAAGACCGGCTGTTCCAGCGTCGAGACCAGCGCCCCCACAACCCGAGAGCGCTGGGACGACAGGGCGCCCGCGGTCTCGTCGCGGACATAGCCCAGCGCCACCACCGCCTTTTGCACCTTTTCCAGCGTGTCGGCGCTGACCTTGGACGGGGTGCGCAGGGCGCGGCTGACAGTGATCTTGCCGACCCCAGCCGCGCGCGCCACATCGCCCATCGTCACCCACTTGCGGTCCATGTCGATCCCTTCATTTGACAGCACTCAGGATAGGGTGGTACCGATACCATGCAAGTGGTGGTATCGATACCATAGGGCGCGCAGCAGGGGAGGACAGGCGATGCTGAGCCGCGAACAAAAGGACTTCTACGCCGATAACGGTTATCTCAAGGTCGACCAGGTGGTGACGCCCGAGGAACTGGCAGAGCTGCAATCCGTCACCGACGGGCTGATCGACGCCTCGCGCGCGGTGACCGAAAGCGACGAGCGTTTCGACCTCGACACCGGCCATTGCGCCGAAACCCCGCGCCTGACCCGGATCAAGCTGCCGCACAAGCAGCACCCCGTTTACGACCGCATCCTGAAGCAGTCGAAGGTGACGGAGGTGCTGAACGACCTCCTCGGCCCGGACACGGTGCTGAACACGGCCAAGCTGAACTGCAAGGCGCCGGGCGGCGGCGCGGCGGTGGAATGGCACCAGGACTGGGCTTTTTACCCGGCAACGAATGACTCTCTGCTGGCCTTCGGCCTGATGCTGGAGGATGTGACCGAGGACAACGGCCCCCTGCTGGTGATTCCGGGATCCCACAGGGGACCGGTGCTGAGCCACCACGCGAATGGCGTGTTCTGCGGGGCCATCGACCCGGACGATCCGCTATTCGAGAAGGAAAAGATCGTGACGTTGACCGGCAAGGCCGGGGACATGACGGTGCATCATGTGCGCCTTCTGCACGGATCGGCACCCAATGTCTCGGACCGGGCGCGCAAGATCCTGTTCTACGAATGCGCCAGCGCCGATGCCTGGCCGCTCTTGGGCGGGTCGAGCTATATTCATTCCCTGGGTCAGCGCAGGTTCTGGGAGGATTTCCAGGACCGGATGATCACCGGCGCGCCGGTCTTCACGCCGCGACTGGCGGATGTTCCGGTGACGCTGCCCTTGCCGCCAGCGCCGGACAATACCTCGATCTTCAAGACCCAGATAAGCGGCGGCGCCAAGAGCGCCTTTGCCTAAGTCCGCAGCGGACCTCCCGCTGTCTTGTTTTTTGAGTATTTCCGGAGAGAAGAAACCCGGGGCGGACCTCCTGTTTCTTCTCTCCGACAAATATCTCCGGGGGTGAAGGCCGCAGGCCGAGGGGGCAGCGCCCCCTTTACCCGATTTCCACCGCAGAACCGTCCGCCAGCATCGCCTCGATATCGAGCGGCGTCTTGAAGCCATCCTTGACCTTGGCCTCCAGCTCGGCCTCGAGGTGCTGGACCTCTTGCACGGCGGCGATGACTGCGTCGATCTGCGCGAATGGGATCACCACGACGCCGTTGCGGTCGGCCACGATCATGTCGCCGGTGGCCACCTGGCAGCCGCCGACCACGGCTTTTCCGCCCAGCGTGCCCGGCCCCGAGGTATAGGGCGAATTCGGGTTGAGGCCGGTGCACCAGGCGGGCAGGCCGGCGGCGACGATACCGGCGTAATCGCGCATCGGGCCGTCGGTGACGAAGCCGGCGGCGCCCGCGTTCTTGAGCATGCCGGACAGCTGGTCGCCGATGGTGGCGCGGTCCTGGTTGCCGTGGCCGGCATGGACCACAACGTCGCCGGGCGTCAGCAGGTGGACCGCCGCCAGCGTTGCGATGATGTCCGCCGGGCCGCTGTCGGCCACCAGTGCGGGACCCACCGCGTGACAGTCGAGGTCACGGCCAAAGCCGATCGGGGCTATCGGTGTGGCCATCGCTCCCATGCCGCCCATCGCGTCACAGAGAAAGGCGGTCTCGACTCCTTTCAGGGCGGCGATCTGGGCCTCGGTGGGGCGGGGGGCGCCCTTGACGATAGTCAGGCGGGGCGGTTCTCCGATCATTGGTCAGTCTCCTTTGCAAGCGGGGTGTCGGGATCGGGCAGGCGCCAGAGCAGGCGGATATAAGCCAGCCCCGAGGCGGTGGCAGTACAGCGGGCTTTCTGAAGCTGGATTTCCTCGGCGGACAGTTCGCGCAGCAGCGCCAGCTCTTCCATCCGGTCGCATTGGACCAGGGCCGACAGCAGGTCGTATTTCACCTCGATCCCGGCGAGCGCGGCGATGCGTTCCGGGGCCTTTTCGCCCAGGTCCGCCATGCGCGCGGCGATGGCGTCGGACCATTCCTGCCGCGTCTCGGCAAAGCACAGGCCGGCCACTGCGGGGGTTTCTGTCGAGACCTGCAGGCAGGGCGCATGTGCGTCGTCGACGCAGGTGGTGGGTTTCCGGCCAAGCTCCGCCGCCGTCTCGACGCAGCTGCGCACAGCGTCCAGATCCAGGCGCGGCTCTGCCTGTGCGGGGGGCGCCAGCACAAGTGCGGCCAGCATCATCGGCGCCGCGCGGTGCGCCGCGGATCGTGTGGTCATGGGTCTTGTCCTCCCGAAACGGGGCGGTTTCCGCCTTCTCTCGCCCGGCCTCCCGCCGAGCGGCTTGCATTTGGTATACCAAATTGGAATGCTCGCACAAGTGAACAGACCTGCCAGAATCGGCAGGCGTGCCAGGGGAGGAAGGATATGTCCGATACACGGGCCAACAAGCGTTTCCGCTCGCAGGAGTGGTTCGACAACCCAAACAATCCGGGCATGACGGCGCTTTATGTCGAGCGCTACCAGAACCAGGCCTTTACCCGCGAGGAACTGCAGGGCGAAAAGCCAATCATCGGCATCGCCAATACCGGCAGCGACCTGGCGCCCTGCAACAAGATCCACGTCTTCCTGATGGACCGGATCAAGGCGGGCATCCGCGAGGCGGGAGGCATTCCGATGGAATTCCCGGTCCACCCGATCCAGGAAACCGGCAAGCGCCCAACGGCGGCGCTGGACCGCAACCTGGCCTATCTGAGCCTCGTCGAGGTTCTGCACGGCTATCCCATCGACGGGGTCGTGCTGACAACGGGCTGTGACAAGACCACGCCCGCCATGCTGATGGGGGCGGCCACGGTCGACATCCCCGCCATCGGGCTGAACGGCGGGCCGATGCTGGACGGCTGGTGGAAGGGCAAGCGCGCGGGCTCTGGCACCATCGTCTGGGAAAGCCGCCGCCTGCTGGCCGAGGGCAAGATCGATTACGAGGAATTCATGGGCCGCGTCTGTTCCAGCGCGCCCAGCCTGGGCCATTGCAACACGATGGGCACGGCGAGCACCATGAACGCCATGTCAGAGGCGCTGGGCATGACCCTGACCGGCTCCAGCGCCATCCCCGCGCCGTTCCGCGAGCGCATGGCCATGGCCTATGAGACCGGGCAGCGCATCGTCGAGATGGTCTACGAGGATCTCAAACCGTCGGATATCCTGACACGCGAGGCCTTTGAAAATGCCATCGTGGTCAATACGGCCATCGGTGGATCCACGAATGCGCCGCCGCACTTGCAGGCTATCGCGCGCCATGCCGGCGTGGAGCTGAACGTGAAGGACTGGGAGACCATCGGGTTTGATGTGCCTTTGCTGGTCAACATGCAGCCCGCGGGCGAATACCTGGGTGAGAGCTTTTTCCGCGCGGGCGGCGTGCCTGCGGTCATGGGGGAACTGATGGCCGCCGGGCGGTTGCACGCCGGGGCGATGACCGCGACGGGCAACAACGTGGGCGTCAACCTTGCCGGGTGCGACAGTCTCGATACCGACGTGATCAAGCGCTACGACGCGCCCATGCGCACAAATGCCGGGTTCAAGGTGCTGTCGGGCAATCTTTTCGACAGCGCCCTGATGAAGACCAGCGTGATCTCGGACGAATTCCGGCAAAGATTCCTGTCAGAACCGGGCAACGAAGGCGTGTTCGAGGCGAAGGCCGTGGTTTTCGAAGGACCCGAGGATTACCACGACCGCATCAATGATGCCTCGCTGGAAATCGACGAACGCACGGTTCTCTTCATCCGCAACGTGGGATGTGTCGGCTATCCGGGCTCGGCCGAGGTGGTGAACATGCAGCCGCCCGATGCGCTGATCCGGGCGGGGGTGACCCACCTGCCGACGGTGGGGGACGGGCGGCAGTCCGGAACCTCGGAAAGCCCGTCGATCCTCAACGCCTCGCCGGAATCGGTGGTGGGCGGCGGACTGGCCTTTCTGCAGACCGGCGACCGGGTCCGGCTGGACCTGAACGCCAGCCGCATGGATGCGCTTGTCCCCGACGAGGACTGGGCGGCCCGGCAGTCGGCCTGGGAGGCGCCGGAGATCGTCAGCCAGACACCCTGGGAAGAGATCTATCGCACCCATGTCGGACAGTTGGGCGACGGCGGCTGCCTGGAACTGGCGACGGCCTACCAGCGCATCGCCAAGGATCTGCCGAGGGACAACCACTGAGCGCGGGTGCGGGCGGAGGGGCCGGAAGGGGGGCATCATGCCAGAGGCATGCTCTTGAAACGCCCCCCGCCGTCGGCGCCTCCCGGGACAATTCTGCCAAGAAGAAACATGGGGGAGGGACACCATGAGCCAGACAATCATCATCACCGGCGGCGCGCGCGGGATCGGCAAGGCCTGCGCAGAGGCCTTTTTGGCGGCGGGCTGGAAGGTCGGGATCGTGGGGCGCACCGAGGCCACGGTGGCCGAGATGGCCGACAGCCACGAGAACGCGCTGGCACTGCCCTGCGACGTGGTGGACGAGGGGCAGGTGGATGCCGCCTTCGACACCGCGCTGGCGGAATGGGGCCGGATCGACGCGCTGTTCAACAATGCCGGGGTCTCGGTCATGGGCGGGACCATCGACGAGACCAGCGTCGAGGATTTTCGCCGCTGCATCGAGATCAACCTGACCGGATCATTCATCTGCGCCCGCGCCGCCTTTGCGCGGATGCGCAGGCAGGACCCGCAGGGTGGGCGGATCATCAACAACGGCTCGGTCTCTGCCCATGTGCCGCGCTGGGGGTCGGCGCCTTACACGGCCTCGAAACATGCGATCACCGGGCTGACGCGGTCGCTGTCGCTGGACGGGCGGCCCTACAACATCGCCTGCGGGCAGATCGACATTGGCAACACGCTGACCGACATGGCCGAGAAGATGACCAAGGGCGTGCCGCAGGCGGATGGGTCCATCGCGGTTGAACCGGTGATGGATGTGTCGAACGTGGCAAAATCGGTGCTGCACATGGCGTCCCTGCCGCTGGAGGCGAATGTGCAGTTCATGACCGTCATGGCAAGCGCGATGCCCTATATCGGGCGCGGCTGATCTCTGGGTGAGGCCCATGTTTCTTTGGGCCTGAAATACCTCCGGGGGTCCGGGGGCAGAGCCCCCGGCGGATCGCCGGACCGCAGGTCCGGCGAAACCCGATAAGGTGTTCTATCTAACGGGTATGCGGCAAAGGACGGCGGACACGACCGCGCAAGGCGCGCTCGCGCTGCCAGATGTAGAGACCCGAGACGATGATGATCGCCCCGCCGCCCAGGGTCCAGACGGTGGGCCAGGTGTCGAAGAGCAGGATGCCCGCGACGGCGGCCAGGAAGATCTGGATGTAGATCACCGGCGCGAGGATCGAGGCGTCGGCCCAGCGGTGGGCGGTGACCGCTGCGATATGGCCCGATGCGCCGAAACAGCCGATCAGGACGAAGGCGATCCAGGCATTGCCTTCGGGCCAGACCCAGTTGCCCAGCACGAAGGGCATCAGGGCGCAACTCGCCACTCCGCTGGACCAGACCTGTTGCGTGGCATTGCCCTCGATGCCCGCCAGCAGGCGCGTCATGATGAAATAGAGCGCCGCCATGCAGAGCGCCGCAATCGACAGGAACATGGCCGGGTGAAAATCGACGCCCCAGGGCTGCATCACCACGATCACGCCCAGAAAGCCGACGCAGACCGCCACGATCCGGCGCAGTCCGACCTTTTCCCCCAGGATCGGGATCGCCAGCAGGGTGACGACGATGGGACCGGCGAACATGATCGTCGTCGTCACGGTGATCGGCAGGTACTTCAGCGCGGTGAAATTGCAGACCGTGCTGCCCAGCAGGAAGAGGCTGCGCAAGAGCTGGCGGAGGGGGGCGTTCGAGACAAAGGCCTGCCGGCCTTCCTGGACGCCGTAAAGGACCACGGCGATGATGAAATGTCCGGCGTAGCGGGCAAAGACCACCTGCAGCGCGGGCAGGCCCGCGAGGATCAGCCACTTGGCCGAGCTGTCGATGCAAGTAAAGCCGAGGACGGCCAGCGCCATCATCAGCACGCCGGAGGCTGTGCGGTCTTCGCGGGGTTTGGCTTCGGACATGGTGCGTTCTTGGGACCTGGACGGGGTGGCGTCAATGGGGGTGTCCACGCGTGGACAGGAGGATGACGCAACAACATCAAGAAGTTACAGGAAATATTTGCCTTTCGTCAGGACTTGTCGCGTTGCGGCGGGGATCGGGAGCGGCGGGGTGAACCCCGCCCTACGGCGCTCCGTTCGGGCCGGGGCTCTGCCCGTTCACGCCTCAACCTCTCCACTGGAGAGGTTGCCGCCTCCGGCGGATCGGCATTTAGCCAACCGCCCAGCCGCCGTCGATCACATGGGCCTGGCCGGTGGTAAAGGCGCTTTCGTCCGAGCCGAGGTAGATCGCCAGATGCGCGATCTCTTCGGGCGTGCCGATGCGGCCCATGGGCTGACGGGCGTTGAACGCCTTGCGCGCTTCCTCGTAGTCGCCCATCGCCCGCAGCCGGTCGTGCAAAGAGGGACTGTCGACGGTGCCGGGACAGATGCAGTTCACGCGGATGCCTTTGGTGACATAGTCCAGCGCCACGGATTTTGTCAGGCCGATGACCGCCGCCTTGGAGGTGCCATAGATGCAGCGGTTGGGCGCGGCCACGATGGACCCGGCGATAGAGGCGATGTTGACGATGGCGCCGCCGCCGCGCTCGATCATGCCGGGCAGGGCGGCCTGCATGGAATGGAACTGCGACCGGACGTTCAGCATCATGGCGAAGTCGAAATCCTCGTCCGTCGCCTCGAGCAGGGAGCCCGCGTGCACGAAGCCCGCACAGTTGACCAGGATATCGGGCTGCGCGGTTTCGATGGCGCGGGTCAGCACCGGTTTGTCGGTCACGTCCAGCGCGAAGGTGGTGCCGCTCAGACCCTCCAGCAGGTCGGGGTTGAGGTCGGTCGCGGTCACGTCGGCGCCCTCGCGGGCATAGCCCTCGGCGATGGCGCGGCCGATACCCTGGCCCGCAGCGGTGATGAAGGCACGTTTGCCGGCTAGTCTCATGTCAGAACTCCTGTGAAATCTCCGGGCACCTCGCCGTGTTTCACGGGGTGGTGCCTCTGTCCGGAAAGGGCGGTGGCCAGTGTCATTTCCAGGGCGGCGATGCCGTCCCGGGGCTGGCAGAGGATGTCGTCGCTGCCGATCTCGAGGAAGGCCGCGAAGCGGTCGATCTGAACCAGCAACGGGTCGACCTTGTCGAATCTCGGCGGGTCAAAGCGTTTGAGCGGTTTCGACCATTCCACCTCTCCCGGGCCGGAGGCGCCCCAGCGGGTGAGCGACGGAAAGGAAAGCGCGCCCAGCGTCCCGGTGATGCGGATGTAGTCTTCGCCGCTGGCGGCGATGGCCGGGTTTTCGGCGCTGGCGGCCTCGAAGGACCAGGGCGATGCGCCCGCGTCGGAAATCAGGAAAGACCCCAGCGCGCCGCTGTCGAAGCGGAAGGCCAGGGCGGCGGTGTCCTCGATCACATGGCCGCGCGTGGTGTTGGAGGTCAGCGCCGTGACCTCGACCGGTAGGCCGGCAAAGACGTTCAGCAGGTCGATCTCATGGCTGAGGTTGGTGGCCAGGGGGCCGGCGCCGGGCAGGCGGCGCCAGGGCACGTCATAGTAGGTGTCATGTTTGCGCAGCGACCACAGGCCCTGCAGCCCGACCAGTTGCCCGATTTCTGGCAGGGCGGCGCGGGTGGCCATGACGAAGGGATGGCAGCGGCGGTGGTGGCCGACGATCAGCGGCAGGCCCTTTGCGGCGGCCGTCTCTGCCATGAGCCGCGCGTTGTCGAGCGTGTCGGCGATGGGCTTTTCCACCAGCACCGCCCAGCCCCGCTCCAGCGCGGCGAGGGTCGACGGGCAGTGATCCGGCGTCGGCGTGGCAATGACGCAGGCGCGTGTCTCTGCGGGGGCGTCCTCGACCATGGCGACGGCGGGCAGGCCCTCGGCGGTGAGCGCCGCGCGTGTGGCCGGATCCGGATCCACGATGGCCGTGATCCGTACGGTGGGCGAGGCGCTGGCCACCTCGATATGGCGGCGCCCGATGGAGCCGGCGCCGATGATGCAGAGGGGGAGGGGGACACTCACGCGGAACCTCTCCGCTTGCGCGGGCAAAGCGATTTGGAAATCGCTTTCAAGCCTTTTGGAAAAGGCTTGCCCATCACATCACCGCCCCGATTTGCCAGGGCACGAATTCGTAATCGCCCAGGCCCTGCGCCTCTGACTTGGTCTGTTCGCCGGAGGCCATCCGCAACCACATCCGGTAGATCTCACGGCCCACCTCCTCGACCGATTTGCCCTCGGTCAGGATGGTGCCGGCGTTCACGTCCATGTCCTCGGTCATGCGGGTGTACATCTCGGTGTTGGTGGCGACCTTCATCGAGGGGCTGGGCTTCGCGCCGAAAGCCGATCCGCGCCCGGTGGTGAAACAGACGAGATTGCAGCCGCTTGCGATTTGTCCCGTGACGCTGGCCGGGTCGTAACCGGGGCTGTCCATGAAGGTGAAGCCCTTGGCGGTCACCGGTTCGGCGTATTTGTAGACGCCGGTCAGGGGCGTTGTGCCGCCCTTGGCGGCCGCGCCCAGCGACTTTTCGAGGATCGTGGTCAGCCCGCCCTTCTTGTTGCCGGGCGAGGGATTGTTGTCCATCGAGCCCTTGTTCCGGGCGGTGTAATCCTCCCACCAGCGGATCAGGTCGACCAGTTTCTCGCCGGTGGCGCGGTCCACGGCGCGGGCGGTCAGCAGGTGTTCGGCGCCGTAGATCTCGGGCGTTTCGGCCAGAACGCCAGTGCCGCCCTGCGCCACCAGGAGGTCGCAGGCGTAACCGACGGCGGGGTTGGCGGTGATCCCCGACCAGGCGTCCGAGCCGCCGCATTGCAGGGCGACCATCAGCTCGGAGGCGGGGCATTCGCTGCGCTGCGCCTCGTTCACCAGGGGCAGCATTTTTTCGATCTTCTGGATGCCCAGGTCCACGCACTTGCGCAGCCCGCCCACGTCCTGGATGTTCATCGACTGGAACAGCGGGCCGGGTTTCAGGCCATAGGCCTCGACCAGCCAGTCGATCTGGTTCATCTCGCACCCCAGCCCGGCCATCAGCACGCCGCCCACGTTGGGATTGCGCGCATAGCCCCACATGACCCGCTGCAACGCCTCGAACCCTTCGGAGCCCTGGCCCGCCATGCCGCAGCCGGTGCCGTGGACAAAGGCCACCACGCCATCGACATTGGGATAATCGGCCAGTTTCTCGTCGGTGAAATGCGCCGCGATCTTACGCGCGGCAGTGGCCGAGCAGTTCACGGATGTGAGTACGGCGATGTAATTGCGCGTGCCGACCCGGCCGGTGGCGCGGCGGTAGCCCATGAAGCTGTCGGGCGTCGCGGCCGGGGCGGCGGGGCGAATGTTCGTCGCATATTCGTATTCGGTGTCGACGTTGCGAAATTCGAGGTTGTGGGTGTGCACATGGGCGCCCGGGGCGATGTCCTCGGCGGCATATCCGATCACCTGCGCGTATTTGATGACCGGCGCCCCCTGGGGGATCGCCTGGGTCGCCATCTTGTGCCCGCGCGGGATCAGCTGGCGCGCCCCCTCCTGGCCGATTTCCAGCGGGGTGACGGCGGTGACGACATTGTCGGCGTCGGAAAGGCGGACTGTCTTGTTCATCTCGATCTCTTGGCGGCTTTGGTCCTGCCCCGGTGCCGGGGCCTTGGGTCGCGAGGTCCCGGCGCGGG
Organism: Mameliella sp. CS4; assembly: GCF_019392335.1. Classification (GTDB taxonomy): domain Bacteria; phylum Pseudomonadota; class Alphaproteobacteria; order Rhodobacterales; family Rhodobacteraceae; genus Antarctobacter. The sequence continues at coordinate 160,331 of NZ_JAHXRQ010000007.1, read as the reverse complement.
GGCCGGGACAGGGGGCTGGGGGTGTCAGGCGCAGACCGGGCTGTCGCCCGACCAGCGGTGAATGGGGATATGCGGTTCCGGCGCCAGGCGGGCGCGGGCCTCTTCCCACATGGTCTTCCACTTCTTCCAGTCGCGCAACTCGGCTTCGGGGGCGCTGCGCGAGCGGGCGATGAAGGCGGGGAAATGGGCGCGGCCCGTGGGTTGGCCGGTGACATTGTAGCGGATGTCAAAGCTCCAGCGGAAATCACTGCTGCGGTTTTCCAGCGAGGCATGGGGCGTCAGCGGATGGAAGAGCACCGCGCCGCCCGCCTTGACCGGCAGGGCCAGGGCCTTGTCCTCGTCCAGGTAGCCCGGCGCGATGGCGGTCTGTTTCTGCGGGCAATGCGGGTACATCCGCGGCTTGCCCGGCACCACCTGAAGGCAGCCGTTTTCCTCGGTCGCGTCCGAGATCGCCAGCCAGACGGTGACCATGCGGGTCTCGTCACCCTCTTCATGGGCCACGGCGCGGTCCTGGTGCCAGGCGGTCGCGGTGACATGGGCGCGCGGCTCGTCCGCGTGCAGGTGGGTGGCGGGGGGCTTCAGCCGGACGTGCTGGATCGGGTTCGAGGTCAGCTCGGGGCCGATCAGGTCCTCGACCATGTCCAGCAGGCGGGTGTCGGTCAGCATGTCGAAGACGGCAGGGCCGAAGTGAAACGGCGTATCAGCAGCAATCTCGCCCCCGGGCAGGGAGATATCCATCGGCTGGAACCAGTCGCAGCCCGCACTGTAGGAGGTCAGCAGTTTCTGCCAGAAGTCCATCCCTTGGGCGGGAGGCACGCGGCCCTCGTCCTGCCAGAGGGCATAGAGCGCATCCAGCAGCGCGGCATATTCCGCCTTTACCGCCGACAGCCGGTCCTGGGTCAGGACGTCCTCGACCACGAGAAATCCTTGGGTGTCGAACTGCGCGATCTGGTCCTGGGTCAACATCAGCGGCATGGGCTGTCCTTTCGCTCCGGGGCGGGAGGGGGCTTTGCCCCCGCCGCGGCAGGGCCGCGGCCCCCCGGGGTATTTTCGCCAAGAAGAAGCCCGGGGGTCGCAAGGAGACCGGACCGGGGCGCGGGGGCCTCGGTCCGGTCCGGGGTCACAGGAAGATCGTGACGATGGGCGGCCAGGCCAGGAGCACCGCCAGCGCGCAAAGCTGCAGCGCGATGAAGGGCAGGAAGCCGCGGAAGATGTCGGTGAGCGAGATATGCGCCGGGGCCACCGATTTCAGGTAGAAGGCGGCGGGTCCGAAGGGGGGCGAAAGGAAGCTCACCTGCATGTTCATGCAGAAGACCACGCCGAACCAGATCGGCACATAGCGCGCATCCACATGGGCGAACCAGCCGATCTCTTCCGCCGGCAGGCGGACGACGATGGGCAGGAAGACCGGCATGACCAGCAGCACGATACCGACCCAGTCCATGAACATCCCCATGATGAGAAAGATCAGCATCATGACGAGGATCACGGTCATGGTAGGCATGTCGGCGCCAACGATCATGTTGGCGACATATTGCGGACCGCCCGCCAGCGTGTAGGCGGCGGCCAGCGCCGCGGCGCCGATGGTCACCCAGATGATCGTGCCGGTGGATTTCAGCGTGCGCATCAGGCTGTCATAGACGATGTCCCAGGTCATTTCGCGCCGGATCAGGCCGATGACGAAGACCGCCACCGCGCCCATGCCGGCCGCCTCGGTGATGCCGGTGATGCCACCGTAGATCGACCCCAGGACAACGCCGATGACGACGATGGGGGCGATCAGGCCCTTGCCCATTTCCCAGCCCGCGGCGGTGCGTTCGCGTCCGACCACGAAGAAGACGATCACGGCAAAGAGCACCAGCGCGCCTACCAGCCAGGGAATGTCCGAAACCATGCCCAGCAGGATCGGATCGACCCCTTCGAGGATCTCGTTGGCTCCGGTCACGGTGAAGAAGAGCGCGCGCAGGATCAGCACACCGGTGATCCAGATGCCGAAACGGGATATGAACCCAAGGAACATCAGTCCCTTTTCGCCCCCTTTCGGCGCGTCCGGGTCCTCGGGCGGCAGCGGCGCCTTTTCGGGCGAAAGCTGCGTCGTCACGATGATGTAGATGATGAAGAAGGACGCCAGCATGAAGCCGGGCAGGAAGGAGGCGGTGAACAGCGCCTTGATCGAGGTTTCGGTCACCAGCCCGTAGAAGATCAGAACGATCGAGGGCGGGATCATGGTGCCGAGGCTTCCGGAGGCGCAGATCGTGCCGATGGCAAGATTCTGGTTGTAGCCCAGCCGCAGCATCTGGGGCAGGGCGATCAGGCCCAAGAGGACAACCTCGCCGCCGATGATACCGGACATGGCGGCCATGATGACGGCCATGACGGAGGTCACGATGGCGATGCCGCCGCGCACCCGGCTGAGCCAGACGTTCAGCGAGGAATACATGTCGCGCGCGATGCCGGATCGTTCCAGCAGCGCGGCCATGAAGATGAAGAGTGGTACTGATATCAGCACGTAGTTCGTCATCTGTCGGTAGACGGCCTGGCCCAGCACGCTGAGCGGGCCCTGTCCCCAGGTGCGGAACAGGATATCGACGTCGAATTTCAGGACCAGCGTGACCACCGCGAGGAAGGCCGAGGCAAAGCCCAGGGGCATCCCGATGGCCAGCAGCGCGAACATCGCCAGCAGAAGGATCAGGGAGAGGGTGCCGATGTCGACCATTACTTCTTGTCCTCTTCCAGGGTGCGGCGCAGGGCCTCGATCTCGTGCTCGTCGATCTCGTCGGCCGGGTTGTGGTGTTCGGGTGCCTTGTTCCAGTCGGCGATCAGGTTCGACAGGGCCTGGATGGCGACCAGCACGATGATGATCAGGATGGCGGGTTTCACGGTGCCGGGGATCGGCGGATCCCAGGCGGTGCCAAAGGTCTCCATCCGCAGCATCCGGCGCATGGCGTCGTTGTAGCCGCCCCAGACGAGGCAGAAGGTGAAGAGCCAGATCAGGAAGACCGAAACGCAGTCCGAGGCCTTCTGCATCCAGCGGGGCATCATGTCGTAGATGACGTAGATGCGGATGTGGCTGCGCTGTTGCATCGCGTAGAGCCCGGCCAGCAGGAACAGGAAGCTGGCGATCCAGAGCGACAGTTCATTGGCCCACATGGTCGGCTGGGTGAAGACGTAGCGCGACACGACCTCGTAGAACATGACGATCACGATATAGGCGATCGACATCATGGCCAGTCGGGCGCAGACCAGCGAGAGGATGTCGAAGGGGCCTGTGCGGTCGACTTCGATCGTGCCCTTGTCATCGCTGAGGAACAGCGCGGCGAAAAGCAGCGCAAGCGCCAGGCTGACCAGTGTCACCAAGACGATGGGTTTGCCCTGCGGGCGGATCATGTCGTGCATGCCGATGGCATCGGGCGACATGAACTGGTTGAAGACGAGAAAGATGAAGAGAGCGATGGTCAGGCCCGAAAACCCGATCATGGCCATTTGAACCGGCTTCCTGAGCGGTCCCAGCCAGACGCTGTCCTGTTGCATGCGCGGTCACCCCGTATTGAAGAGTGGCAGTTGGCCTGCCGCCCGTGCGGTTCCCTGGGCCGGTCCGCGTCCCGTGGTCGGGCGCATGGTCCAGAGACGAAAACGGCGAGCCTTGCGAAAGGCTCGCCGCGATGTCACGAGGCGGTCAGCCCGGCGATCACTCGGCGATCAGGCCAAGTGCCGTCAGGTACTCGCGGTGGCTTTTCACCAGGGCGGCCGCTTCGGGGGTCTTTTCGGCCCAGCGGTCCCAGGCAGTCTGCGCCGCCTTGCGGAAGTCCGCACGGTCCTTGGCCGACCAGTTGTGCAGCGTCACGCCCTTGGCCTGCAGCTCTGCCGCGGCTTCGGCGTTCTTCTTCTCGTTCGACAGGGCGGTGTGCAGGGTCAGTTTCTGCATCGCGGTGTCGATGATGCGCTGATGCTGTTCGCTCAGCCCGTCCCAGACGGCCTGGTTGCAGGCCAGGTGGTCCGACGGCATCGAGTGGAAGCCGGGGTAGGTGGCATGGCTGACGATGTCGTACAGACCCAGACCCACGTTGTTGTAGAGACCCGAGGCATCGGCACCGTCGATGATGCCGGTTTCCAGCGCGGTGAAGATCTCGGTGAAATCCATCACGATGGGCGTGGCGCCCAGCTCGGTGAAGATCTCGGTTTCCAGGCCCGGGGGCGACCGGAACTTCCAGCCCTTCAGGTCGTCCGGGCCGGCCAGCGGCTTGGAGGACGAGAGCGATTCCTGGCCATACAGCCACCAGCCGATCAGCTGCATGCCCTGCGCATTGTAGAGCTCTTGCGCGGCATCGTAGCCACCGCCGTAATACAGCCACGAGATCTGCTGCCACGGGGTGTCGTAGCCGCCCATGATGTCGCCGACGAACTGGAACGCCGGGTTCTTGCCGGTCTGGTATGCGCCGCCGGTCATGTCGCAGTCGAGGATGCCGTTGATGGCGGCGTCGAAGGTTTCGGTCGTGGCCACGACGGACGAGCTGTAGAACATCTCGATGGCGATTTCGCCGCCGGACATCACCTGCACGTCATCCGCGAACTGCGCTGCCAGAACACCCGAGGGGTGCTCGGACGCATAGTGTGTCTGGATGCGCAGGGTCACGTCCTGCGCGCTGGCCGCGGATGCAGCAATGGCAACGGCCGCGGCCGTCGTCAGGATCTTTTTCATTTGTTCCTCCCTGTGGCGGGCTCCCCCCCGCCGATGGTTATCGGGGTCGGACCCCGTCCCCGGATGGTATACCATCCCGTGAGGGCAAGCTAACCAAAGCCATGTCGACAGGCAAGGATTTTTGGTATACCAAATTTGCTTCATGGGAGGCCGCCCTTCCGGGTGGAAAAAAGGTGCGGATTCAGGGAGGTGAACTGCGCCATGACGGATGAGACTCTGCCCGAACAGATCGCGACTCGGCTGCGCCGGGACATTCTGCGCGGGGTGCTGCCGCCGGGGACCGCGGTCAAGGAACGCGACCATGCCGCCGAACTCGGCGTCAGCCGCACACCCCTGCGAGAGGCGATTCGGATCCTGGCGAAAGAGGGGCTGGTGCAGCTGCGCCCGGCGCGCTCGCCGATCGTGGCCAAGCCCAGCTTCGAGGAAGTGGCGGACAACATCGAGGTCATGTCCGCGCTCGAGGTGCTGTCGGCGCGGTTGACCTGTGAACGGGCCAGCGACGCCGAGATCGAGAGCATCGCCGAGGTCGCGGATCGCATGGCCGAACTGTACGACAGCCTCGACATGCTGGACATCTTCGAGATCGACATGAGCTTTCACCGCGCCATCGCGCGGGCGGCGGGCAACCCCGTGCTGGCAGAGGTTCACCAGTCCTTGCTGGCGCGTCTGTGGCGGGCGCGGTATCTATCGGCCAGCCGCAAACGCTCGCGCGAGCGGGTGCTGCGCCAACATGCCGAGATCGTTGCCGCGCTGCGGGCGCGCGATGCCGAAACCGCCCAGGCCCAGGTCCAGGCGCACCTGGATCACCTGCTGGTCAACGTGGCCGATTTCTTCGAGTCCGTGAAGGACGAGGATGGCGAGGCGCCCGAACCGGTCGAATGAGCGGCCAGACGACACGCAAGACCCTGGAACAAGGATTGGGAAGTCAATGAAACTACTGCGTTTTGGCCCGGCGGGCCAGGAAAAGCCCGGGATGCTGGACAGCGACGGCCAGGTGCGTGACCTGTCGGCCCACGTGGCGGATTTCGCCGGTGCCACGGTCTCGCTGGAGGCGCTGGAGGCGCTGCGCGCCATCGATCCCGCTAGCCTGCCGCTGGTGGCCGAGCCGGGGCGGATCGGGTCCTGCCTGGCCTCGGTGCCCAACTTTTTCTGCATCGGGCTGAACTATGCCAAGCACGCCGCCGAAACAGGGTCGCAGCCGCCGAAAGAGCCGATCCTCTTCTCCAAGGCCTCCTCGGCACTGTCGGGCCCTTATGATCCGGTGGTGATCCCGCGCAATTCGGTGAAAACCGACTGGGAGGTCGAACTGGGCGTGGTGATCGGCAAGGCGGCGTCCTACGTCAGCGAGGCGGATGCGCTGAGCCATGTCGCGGGCTACTGCGTCATCAACGACATGAGCGAGCGGGAATTCCAGATCGAGAAGGGTGGCCAGTGGGTCAAGGGCAAGTCGGCCCCGACCTTCGGCCCCACCGGTCCCTGGCTGGTCACGGCGGACGAGGTGCCGGACCCGCAGGCGCTGAAACTCTCGCTGGATCTGAACGGTGAGACGGTGCAGGACAGCGATACCTCGGACATGATCTTTGGCGTGGCCGAGATCATTTCCTACATGTCGCAGTTCATGATGCTGCAGCCGGGTGACATCATCGCGACGGGTACCCCCTCGGGCGTGGGCATGGGCATGAAGCCGCAGCGCTTCCTGAAGCCGGGTGACGTGATGGAAGTGCGCGTCGAAGGCTTGGGCGAACAGCGCCAGGAAACTGTCGCCGCCGGATGAACCGGGGCAACCAAGCGGCTTTGAAGCCGCTTGGAAACGCTTTTGAAAAAGCGTTGCGAAAGGGCCTTTGAAGGCCCTTTCTTTTTCAGTGGATCAGCGACCCACCGTTCACGTCCACCTCGGAGCCCGTGACATAGGCCGACAGGTCCGACGCCAGGAACAGGCAGCAGCCGGCCACGTCGCTGGCCTGACCCGCGCGGCCCATCGGGATGCCCGACAGGATCTGCTCCATCATCTCGTCCGTCAGTGCACTGCCGGTGATGTCCGTTGCGATGAACCCCGGGCAGATCGCGTTCGAGCGGATGCCGTCGGGCGCCAGTTCACGGGCCATCGCCTTGGTCAGCCCGAGGATGCCCGCCTTGGCCGCCGAGTAGTGCGGCCCGCCGAAGATGCCGCCGCCGCGCTGGGCCGACACGGACGAGATATTGACGATGGAGCCGGTCTTGCGGTTGCGCATGTGCGGGATCAGGGCCTGGCTCATGTAGAGCGTGCCGCGCAGGTTCACGTCGGTGACGGCCTCGTAGTTCTGCGGCTCGATCTGCATCAGTTTGAGAGGCTGGGTGATGCCGGCGTTGTTGACCAGGATGTCGACCTGGCCCAGTCCGTCGATGGCGGCCTTGGCTGCCGCCTCGCATTGCGGCTTGCTGGTGACGTCGCAGGCCAGACCAACGTGCCCTTCGCCCGGCAGGCCGGCGGCAGCGGCGCGTGCGGCCTCTCCGTCGAGGTCGAGGATGGCGACGCGGGCGCCGTGTTCGGCAAAGAGCTGGGCCGTGGCCTTGCCAAGACCCCGGGGGCTGGCGGCGCCGGTGATGATGGCGGTGCGGTCTTTCAGAAGCATGCGGCGGATCCTTATTTTGAGACCGGGGAGGGGGCGCTGCCCCCGAGGTGCCAGGGCACCTCCCCCCGGAGGTATTTGAAGGCCCAAAGAAACAGCGGGTCAGAGCCGCGATTTCACCCGGTCCGTGATGGATTTGACGGAGAGCCCGTATTGATCGTGTAAGGTGGGCAGGGCGCCGGCGTCGAGGAACTCGTCCGGAAGCGCGATGCTGTCGAAAGCGGGATGGATGCCGGCACGCATGAGGTCCGCGGCCACTGCCTCGCCCAACCCGCCGGTGATGGTGTGGTTTTCCAGCGTGACGACAAGGCGTCCGGTCTTTGCCGCCTCGGCGCGAATGGTTTCGCTGTCGAGCGGTTTCAGCGTGGGTACATGCAGCACGGCGCAATCGGTGCCCTCGGCCTTCAACGCCTTGGCAGCATCCAGCGCCCGCATGGTCATGAAGCCGGTCGAGATGAAGAGCACGTCGTTGCCGCCGTGGATCACCTGCGCCTTGCCCAGCTGGAACTTGTAGCCGTATTCGCCCAGCACGTCGGGCACCTTTCCGCGCAGCAGGCGCATGTAGACCGGGCCGGGAAAATCGGCGATGGCATGGGTCGCCTGGGTGATCTCTGTCGCGTCGCAGGGATCGACGATGGTCAGGTTGGGCATGCCGCGAAAGATCGCCAGATCCTCTGTCGCCTGGTGGCTGGGGCCGTAGCCGGTGGTCAGGCCGGGCAGGGCGCAGACGATTTTCACCGGCAGGTTTTCCTCGGCAATCGCCATGATGATGAAGTCATAGGCGCGGCGCGAGGCGAAGACCGCGTAGGTGGTGGCGAAAGGCGTGAACCCTTCGCGCGCGAGGCCGGCGGCGGCAGAGATCATCACCTGTTCGGCCATGCCCATCTGGTAGAACCGGTCGGGGTAGGCCTCGGCGAAGACATGCAGGTCGGTGTATTTCGACAGGTCCGCCGTCAGGCCGACGATGTCGTCGCGTTTCGCGGCCAGGTCGCAGAGCGCGTTGCCGAAGGGGGCGGCGACGGTGTCGCGGCCCTCGGCATCCAGCGAGGCGATCATGGCGGAGGTGGTCAGGCGCTCTCCGTCCTCGGAGACGGGGACGGCGCGGGGGGTGTATTTCGATTTGCGGCGCGAGGTCGGGCCGATGGGGGCGTCGTGCATGGGGCTGCTCCGTGTCAGGCCGGGCTCAGGCCGGGATGGTGTCGTCGAGGATGGCGATGGCGCGGGCCCATTCGGACGGGTCCACGCGGACGAAATGGGTGATCTCGCGGTCCTCGAGAAAGGGCACGCCCTTGCACATCTGGGTCTTGCAGATGATGACGCGGGGGCGCGGGTCGGCAAGATTGCGGGCAGTGTCGAAGGCTGCCACCAGTGCGTCCAGGTCGTTGCCGTCCACCTCTTGCGCGTGCCAGCCGAAGGCGGCCCATTTCGGCGCTTCGTCGCCCTTGGCCAAGGCCTGCGTTGTTGGCCCGTCGGCCTGCTGGTCATTGAAGTCGACCACGCAGATCAGGTTGTCGAGGCTGTGGGCGCTGGCCGCCATCACCGCCTCCCAAGTGGATCCCTCGCCCAGTTCGCCGTCCGACATCATGTTGTAGACGAAGGCCGGGTTCTGCTTGCGCTTCAGCCCCAGCGCCGCGCCCACGGCGATGCCAAGGCCATGGCCCAGCGAGCCGCCGGTGATCTCCATCCCCGGGGTATAGGCGGCCATGCCCGACATGGGCATGCGGCTGTCGTCCATGCCATAGGTTTCCAGCTCGTTCTCGGGCAGGATGCCGGCCTCGATCATCGCGGAATAGAGCGCGATCGCGTAGTGGCCGATCGACAGGTAGAACCGGTCGCGCCCTTCCCATTCCGGCTGGCCCGGACGGTAATTCAGCGCGTGGAAATAGCTGACGGCCAGAACGTCGGCCACGCCAAGCGCTTGCCCGATATAGCCCTGTCCCTGCACCTCGGCCATGCGTAGCGCCAGCCGCCGGATGGACCAGGCCCTGCGCGCGAGGCTGACATTGGTGCCCGCGTGTTGCGTTTCGGTGGACATGGTCTCCTCCCTCGTCCGATTTGGTATACCATTTGCCAATGGACGTCGCGTCAAGGCAAGAGGTCTTCGCAGGCTTTGTCGCATTCAGGAGAGGATCGGGCGTTTTCGGTTTGAGGCTCGCGCCAAACTCGACTTGGATGGGGCCAAAGCAGGGAGGGCGCGATGCAGTTCGGATTGAGCGACGAGCAGGAGATGATCGTCTCCACGGTGCGCAGCTTTGTCGAAAAGGAGATCTATCCGCACGAGGCCGAGGTCGAGCGCACAGGCGAGGTGCCGCCGGGTCTGGGCGAAGAGATCAAGCGCAAGGTCATCGACCTTGGCTTTTACGCCTGCAATTTCCCAGAGGAGGTGGGTGGTGCCGGGCTGTCGCATCTGGATTTCACGCTGGTCGAGCGCGAGCTTGGGCGCGGCAGCATGGCGCTGACGCATTTCTTTGGCCGTCCGCAGAACATCCTGATGGCCTGCGAGGGCGATCAGCGCGACCGCTACCTGCTGCCCGCGGTACGAGGCGAGCGGATGGATGCGCTGGCCATGACGGAACCGGAGGCGGGCAGCGATGTGCGCGGCATGAAATGCACCGCCCAGCGGCAGGGCGGCGACTGGCTGGTGAACGGGACGAAACACTTTATCTCCGGCGCCGATCACGCGGATTTCTTTATCGTCTTCATCGCAACGGGGGTGGACGAGACGCCGAAGGGGCCGAAAAAGCGGATCACCTGTTTCCTGGTGGATCGCGGCCATCCGGGGTTCGAGGTGCGCCCGGGCTACACTTCGGTATCGCACCGGGGCTACCAGAACTGCATCCTGGACTTCACCGACTGCCGCCTGCCGGAGGCTCAGGTGCTGGGCGAGGTCGATGGTGGATTCGAGGTGATGAACACCTGGCTTTACGCGACACGCCTGACCGTGGCCGCCTTTTCCGTGGGCCGGGCGCGGCGCTGTTTCGACATGGCGGTGGACTACGCGGCACAGCGCAAGCAGTTCGGCCAGGCGATTGCCAAGTTCCAGGGGGTGTCCTTTCAGGTCGCCGACATGGTGACAGAGATCGACGCGGCGGACTGGCTGACGCTGGCCGCGGCCTGGCGTCTGGACCAGGGCCTGCCGTCGAACCGCGAGATTGCCTCGGCCAAGGTCTATGCGACCGAGATGTTGGCGCGGGTGACGGACACGACCCTGCAGATCTTCGGCGGCATGGGGCTGATGGATGATTTCCCCATCGAACGCTTCTGGCGCGATGCGCGGGTGGAGCGGATCTGGGACGGCACCAGCGAGATCCAGCGCCACATCATCGGGCGGGAGATCTTCCGCCCCCTGGGGGCGTGATGGCGGCGGGGATGGCGGGGTGGAACCCCGCCCTACAGATGCGGACAGGGCAAGCGCATGGCTGACCTGTCCCGCCTTCTGCGCCCGCGCTCCATCGCCGTGATCGGCGGCGGGGCGTGGTGTGCGAATGTCATCCGAGAGTGCCGCAGGATGGGCTTTGACGGGCCGGTCTGGCCGGTGCATCCGACGCGCGCCGAAGTGGGCGGGGTGCCCGCGTTCGCGCGGATCGAGGACCTGCCGCAGGCCCCGGATGCGGTCTATATCGGCATCAACCGGGCGGCCACGGTCGAGGCGGTGCGGGTGCTGTCGGCGGCAGGCGCCGGCGGGGCGATCTGTTTTGCCTCAGGCTTTGCCGAGGCGCAGGCCGAACTGGCGGATGGCGTGGATATGCAGACGGCGCTTTTGGCGGCGGCGGGGGACATGCCGGTGCTGGGGCCGAATTGCTACGGGATGCTGAACGCATTGGACCGGGTCGCGCTCTGGCCCGACCAGCACGGACTGGTGCCGGTGGCGCGCGGCGTGGCGATCCTCTCGCAAAGCTCCAACGTGGCGCTGAACCTGACGATGCAGCGGCGTGGCCTGCCGATTGGCTTTCTGGGAACCGTGGGCAACCAGGCACAGGTGGACCTGAGCGCGCTGGGCATGGCGCTGTTGGAGGATCCGCGGATCACGGCACTGGGGCTCTATATCGAGGGGATCGCGGATATTCGCGGCTTCGAGGCGCTGGCGGCTCGGGCGCGGGCCCTGGGCAAGCGCATCGTGGCGCTGAAATTGGGGGCCTCGGATCAGGCGGGCGCGGCGGCGGTGTCGCACACCGCCTCGCTGACCGGCAGCGATGCGGGCGCGCGGGCCTTTCTGCAGCGGATCGGCGTGGCGCAGGTTTCTTCGTTGTCCGCGCTGCTGGAATGTTTGAAGATTCTCCACGTGGCAGGGCCACTGGCGTCGAACCGGCTGGTCTCGGCCTCTTGTTCGGGGGGCGAGGCGAGCCTGATGGCGGACACCGGGCTGGGCTACGACATCTGTTTTCCGCCCTTGGGGGCCGCGCAACGGGAGGCGCTGCGCGCGGCGCTGGGCCCGAAGGTGGCGCTGGCCAACCCGCTGGATTATCACACCTATATCTGGGGAGACGTGCCCGCGATGGCGGCCTGTTTCGCCGGGCTGACGCAAGGCGAGGACCTGGGCGCCGGGGTTGTTGTGCTGGATTTTCCACGCGCCGACCGCTGTTCGGTGGTGGATTGGGAACCGGTGATCGAGGCGGTGGCGCAGGCACGGGGGCCGGTGCCGCTGGCGGTGCTGTCGAGCCTGGTCGAGACGCTGCCGGAGGATCTGGCCGCGCGGCTGGTGGCGCTTGGGGTTGTGCCGCTTTGTGACCTGCCGGCGGCGCTGGAGGCGCTGGCGGCGGCGGCCTTCCTGGGCCGCACGGTGGACCCGGCGCCGGTGCTTTTGGCGCGGGAAGAGGGGGCGCTGCCCCCGTCTCCCTCCGGTCGACTCCCCCGGGAGTATTTGGACAGAGAAGAAGCCGGGCAGGTCGTGCAGGAGGCCGAGGCCAAGCAGGCATTGGCGGCGTGCGGCCTGATCGTGCCGCGCAGCGCGCGGGCTGGGACGCCGGATGAGGCGGCGGCGGCGGCGGCGCGGATCGGCTTTCCGGTGGTGCTGAAGGGCGAAGGCTTTGCCCACAAGAGCGAGGCCGGAGCGGTGAAGCTGAACCTGGTCTCGGCCGAAGAGGTGCGGGCGGCTGCCGAAGCCATGGGCGCGCGGGGCTACCTGGTCGAGGACATGGTCGGCGGCGCGGTGGCGGAACTGCTGGTGGGCGTGATGCGCGATCCGGCGCATGGTTTTGTCCTGACGCTGGGGGCGGGTGGTGTCTGGACCGAGATCCTGGGCGACACGCAGGTGCGGTTGTTGCCGGTCACCGCAGCGGATGTGAGTGACGCACTGGCCGGCCTGCGGATCGCGCCGCTGCTGGCGGGCTATCGCGGCGCGCCGGGGGCGGATGAGACGGCGGTTGTGGAGGCCGTGCTGGCGGTGCAGGCTTTCGTCGCGGCCCATGCCGGTGAGATCGAGGAACTGGAGATCAACCCGCTGATCGTTACGCCCGACCGGGCGGTGGCGGCTGATGCGCTGATCCGCTTGAAAACGGACCAACAGGAAGGAGAGGGCGATGCCGCTTGAGATGAACAGAGAGGTCTTTATCACCTGCGCGGTGACGGGATCGGGCGGAACGCAGGACCGCAGCCCGCATGTGCCACGCGCGCCGAAAGAGATCGCCGACAGCGCCATCGAGGCGGCCAAGGCCGGTGCGGCGGTGGTGCATTGCCATGTGCGCGACCCGGACACCGGGGTGCCGTCGCGCCGTCTGGACCTGTACCGCGAGGTGACGGAGCGCATCCGCGATGCGGAGGTGGACGTAGTGTTGAACCTGACGGCGGGCATGGGGGGCGACATAACCTTTGGCTCGACCGAGGCGCCCTTGCCGGTCAACGAGGCCGGGACCGACATGATCGGGGCCGAGGCGCGGGTGGCACATATCGCCGAATGCCTGCCGGAGATCTGCACGCTGGATTGCGGCACGATGAACTTTGCCGAGGCGGATTATGTCATGACCAACACACCCGGCATGTTGCGCGACATGGGGGCGCGGATGACGGCGCTGGGGGTCAAGCCGGAGATCGAGGCCTTTGACACCGGCCACCTGTGGTTCGCCAAGCAGCTGGTCAAGGAAGGCGTGCTGGAGGGCCCGGCGCTGGTGCAGCTGTGCATGGGGGTGCCCTGGGGGGCGCCGGATGATCTCAATACCTTCATGGCGATGGTCAATAACGTCCCTAAGGACTGGAATTTCAGCGCCTTCGGGCTGGGGCGCAACCAGATGCCCTATGTGGCGGCCTCGGTGCTGGCGGGGGGCAATGTGCGCGTCGGGCTGGAGGACAACCTGTTCCTGGACAAAGGGGTGCTGGCCACCAATGCGCAACTTGTGGACCGGGCCGTGGGAGTGATCGAGAACCTCGGCGCAAAGGTGATCGGTCCCTCAGCGGTGAGAGAAAAACTGGGGTTGACCAAGCGCGCGCCACAATAAGTCTTGTTCCGCCCGGGCCGCCCGCGCAGTTTTGTCGGGCGCTAACAGGGGAGGGGTGGCCATGGCACGCATCGGAATCGGCATCGTCGGTGGCGGCTATATGGGCAAGGCCCACGCGGGCGCCTTTGCCGCCGTCGGCACGGTGTTCGAGACTGGGTTGAAGCCGCGGCTGGTTGCGATTGCCGGGTCCTCTCCGGAAAGCGGGGCGCGTTATGCGCAGGCGTTCGGGTTTGATCGTGGCGCGCCGGACTGGCGGGCCTTGGTCGAGGATCCGGAAGTCGAGGCGGTGGTGATCGCCGCGCCGCAGGCCTTGCACCGCGAGATCGCCGAGGCGGCCTTTGCCCAGGGCAAGCCCGTGCTCTGCGAGAAGCCGATGGGGCTGACGCTGGAGGACGCCCGGGCCATGCTGGCGGCGGCGGAGCGGGCCGGCGTCGCGCATATGGTCGCCTTCAACTACAGCCGCACACCGGCGACCCAACAGGCGCGCAGGATGATCGCCGAGGGCGCGCTGGGGCGCCTGCATCACCTGCGGCTGGAACATACCGAGGATTTCCACCTGACCTCGATCCTGCCACCCTGGCGGTCGCAGGGCGGGGCCAACGGCTGTCTGGGCGACCTGGCACCGCATCCGATCAATGCCGCGCTGGCGCTGGGCGGGCCGGTGACCGAGGTCTTTGCGGTGCTGGACACGGTCTTTCCCGAGCGCAACGGCGTGACGGTGACCAATGACGACCAGGTCGCGATGACGCTGCGCTTTGCCAGCGGCGCGACCGGGCAGCTTTTTGCCAGCCGCGTCGCCCATGGCCGCAAGATGGGCTATGCCTATGATGTCATGGGGGAAAAGGGCGCCTTGCGGTTCGACCAGGAAGATCAGAACAGCCTGTGGTACTGCGACGGCAGCCTGCCGGCGGAGCGCGCGGGCTTTACCCGCATCCTGACCGGGCCGGCACATCCCGATTACGGGCCGTTCTGCGCGGGGCCGGGACATGGCACCGGGTTCCAGGACCAGATCATCATCGAGGCCAAGGATTTTCTGACCGCCATCGACGAGGGCCGCGCGGTCTGGCCAAGTTTTGCCGAGGCGGTCGAGGTGCATCGGGTGGTGGCCGCGGCGCGGGCCTCGGCGGTGTCGGGCACCTGGGCGCGGGTGGCGGATTTCTGAAACCGGGAGATGCGGGAATGGGACAACTGAACTGGGGCATGATCGGCGGTGGCGAGGGCAGCCAGATCGGCCCGGCGCACCGGCTGGCCGCCGGGCTGGACGGAGCGTTCGATTTCGTCGCCGGGGCACTGGACCACCGGGCCGACGCCGGTCGTGCCTACGGTCAGCGGCTGGGGCTGACACCGGACCGGGCCTATGGCGACTGGCGCGAGATGCTGGAGGGAGAGCGTGCGCGTGCCGACCGGGTGGACCTGGTGACCGTGGCCACGCCCAACGCCACGCATTTCGAGATCACGAAGGCCTTTCTGGAGGAGGGATTCCACGTTCTGTGTGAAAAACCCATGACCATGACCGTGGCCGAGGGCGAGGAGATCGTGCGGCTGTCGCAGGAGACAGGGCGCATCTGCGCGGTGAACTATGGCTATTCGGGCTATGCGCTGGTGCGGCAGATGCGGGCGATGGTGGCGTCGGGGGACCTGGGCCGCGTGCGTATGGTGGTGGCGGAATTTGCCCATGGCCATCACGCGGATGCGGGCGACGCTGACAATCCGCGCGTGCGCTGGCGCTATGACCCGGCGCAGGCGGGGGTCTCGGCGCAATTCGCCGATTGCGGCATCCATGCGCTGCACATGGCCTCGTTCGTGATCGGACAGGAGGTCGCACGGCTGTCGGCGGACATGGTCAGCTGTATCGAGAGTCGCGTTCTGGAGGATGACGCGCAGGTGAATCTGCGCTTTGACGGCGGCGCGGTGGGGCGGCTCTGGACCTCGTCGATCGCGCTGGGGCGGCAGCATGGGCTGACCTTGCAGGTCTTCGGCGAAACGGGCGGGCTGCGCTGGGCGCAGGAACAGCCGAACCAGCTGTACTGGATGCCGCTGGGCGGGCGGCTGGAGGTGATCGAACGCGGCGGGCCGGGCCTGTCGCCCGAAGCGACGCGAGCCAGCCGGGTGACGGTGGGCCACGCCGAGGGGATGCCTCTGGCCTTTGGCAACATCTACGCCGATCTGGCCGAGGCGATCCGGGCGCGCGCCGAGGGCCGCGCGATGGATCCGGCGGCGGATCTGTATCCGCGGGCGGAGGACGGCTTGCGCTCGATGGCGGCGGTCTTTGCGGTGGCGGAGAGCGGCAAGGCCGAGGGCGCCTGGGTGGAGGCGCGCCCGCCGATGATGCGCTGAGGCACGGTGGACGGACGCTGTTCCGCGCCTGCGGCGCGAAAGACGCCCCGCCCACCGTCCCTTTGGGCGTGCCTCTGGCACAGTCTTCCGCTTCGGGTCTCAGCAAGGCAAAAAGCCGGGAATGAAAAACCCCGCCGCGGCGAAGCCGGGCGGGGCGGTTTGTCCTACGAGGGAGGGTGGTCAGGCCACCTGTTCCAGGGCCACCTCGGGCGTGACGCCCAATGCGAAACAAACGTCGCGGGTCAGTTCCGGGCGGTTGAGCGTGTAGAAGTGCAGCTTGTCCACGCCGCCTTCGAGCAGGTCCGAACAAAGCTCGGTGCAGATCGCCGTGGCCAGCAGGTCCTCGCGCCCGTCGCGCTGCGCCTTGTCGAAGGCATCCGACACCCATTGCGGGATGTAGGTGCCACAGCTTTCGGCAAAACGGCGCGCGCCGTTCCAGTTCTCGATCGGCAGGATGCCGGGCACCAGCTTGTCGCCGTCGATCCCGGCCTTCTGGCAGGCGTCGCGGAAGCGGAAGAAGGTGTCGGCCTCGAAGAAGAACTGGGTCAGCGCCTCATCCGCGCCGGCGTCCAGCTTGCGCTTGAGCCAAGCGATGTTGGCGTCCATGTCTGCGGCCTCGGGGTGGCAGTCGGGGTAGGCGCCGACGCGCTGGGTGAACTTGCCGGTCTCGGCCAGCGCCTCGATCAGCTCTATCGAGTTGGCAAAGCCCTCGGGATGCTGTTCAAAGCCCGCCGCGCCCTTGGGCGGGTCGCCGCGCAGGGCGACGATGTCGGTCACGCCCGCCTCGGCAAAGCCTTCGGCGATGGCCAGCGTTTCGGCGCGGGTGGCGTTGACGCAGGTCAGATGCGCCGCGGTGCGCAGGCCGGAATGTTTGTGCAGCGTGGCCACCACGTCGCGGGTCAGGTCACGGGTGGTGCCGCCCGCGCCGTAGGTCACCGAGACGAAGCGCGGCGCCAGCGGGGAAAGAACCTGCACCGCGTCCCAGAGGCGAAAGGTGGCCTCGATGTTTTTCGGCGGGAAGAATTCGAAGGAGATTTCGGGGCGCTGCATGATGCGGAGAGTCCTCTATGGCGTTGGGGACCTTGTCGCACGTGCAGCATTGTGAGACAAACTCATAAATCTCAAGATCAACATGAGGCGAATGAGGGAAAGCCCCCATGCATATCGAATTCCGGCATCTCCGGACCATCAAGGCGATCCATGACGCGGGCGGCGTGGCGCGGGCGGCGGAGATGCTGAACATCACCCAGTCGGCGCTGAGTCACCAGATCAAGGGGCTTGAGGATCAGGCGGGGGTCGAGCTTTTCGTGCGCCGGTCCAAGCCGATGAAGCTCTCGGCGGCGGGGTTTCGCCTGCTGCGGCTGGCGGAACAGATCCTGCCTCAGGTCGAGGCGGTGCAGGCCGAGTTCGAGGGCCTGCGCGAGGGCAAGTCGGGCCGGCTGCATATCGCCATCGAATGCCACGCCTGTTTCGAATGGCTGTTCCCGGTGCTGGAAGGGTTCCGCAAGAAATTCGGCGACGTGGACGTGGACATCCGCCCGGGGCTGGCCTTCGACGCGCTGCCCGCGCTGATGAAGGAAGAAGTGGACGTGGTCATTTCCTCGGATCCCGAGGACCTGGCCGGTGTCACCTTCGTGCCGCTTTTCGACTATAGCCCGGTCTTCGTGGCCTCTGCCCAGCATCCGCTGGCGGAGAAGGACTATATCGAGGCCGAGGATTTCCGTGGTCAGACGCTGATCACCTACCCGGTGGACCGGGCGCGGCTGGATATCTTCAGCCAGCTCCTGTCGCCCGCCAAGGTGGAACCGGCGGCGATCCGGCAGGTGGAACTGACCGCTGTGATCCTGCTGCTGGTGGCCTCGAACCGCGGTGTCACGGTGCTGCCCGACTGGGTGGTGCGCGAGGTGAAATACAGCTCGGACTATGTCACACGGCCCCTCACGAAAGAGGGGCTGACGCGGCGACTTTACGCGGCAGTGCGGACCGAGGACCTTGAAAAGCCCTACATGCAACTGCTGATCCAGCTGGCAGGTGAGGAGGCGCGCAGGCTGCAGGCGGCGTGACGGGCTTGTCCGGTGACGGGACCTTCTCCTAGGCTTGGGCAAATTGACCTGGAGAAATTGATCATGCGGATTCTTGCAGTCATCGGGTTTTTCCTTTTGCAATCAACTGCCGCCATGGCGGCGACCGTCGAATTGCGACCGGATCTCGCCCCGCGGCTGGAGGCCTTGCGTCCGGTCTATCCGAATGAAACGCCGGTGCTGGAGGTGCGGGAGCTTTGGGGCACGGACGACTGGCAGGGCGGGATCATCCGGATTTCCGGCACGATAGAGGCTGGTGATCTGGACAAGTTGAAGGCGCTTGCGGGATCACCCAACGGCGAAGTCAGGCTGTCCCGGCCCCTGCACGTGGTGCTGGACAGCCCGGGCGGCAGTCTGACCGAGGGCATCGCCATCGGCGAGTACCTCCAGCAATGGCGTGGAGGGAACTTTGCGCCGGGGCTGGGGGGCGTCTTTGTGCTGAAAGGCGACCGTTGCCTTTCGGCCTGCGCGCTGGCCTTTGCGCTCTCGGCACTGCCGCGGGACAAGGGCGCCCAGGAACGGTTTGTTGAGGTCGGGGCAGAGCTTGGCTTTCACATGCCTTTCATCCGGCCCGAATTGGCGACCCGGCTGGCAGAGGCCGGCGAGACGATGGAGCTCGCCTTTGACACGATGGCGCTGTTCCTGTCGCTGATCGCGAACGGGCAGACACCCCCGGCCCTGGCGCAGAATGTGATACATTATCGCGGCGCGGAACAGATGTTCATCCTGCGCGGCGGACTGGTCACGCGGGTTTTGGGATTTGATCCCGTGGCCACGGGGGCCTTGGTCGCCCCGGTGACGCGGGACGGTCTGACCGACGAGGATGTCCGGATCATCTGCGGCTTGCTGGACCAGACCCGGCAAGGCGGATTGCCGACGCGTGACAGCTATGAAACCTGGATGTTCGTCGAGCCTGATTGCCGTGAGCTGGGCGGGTTCGCGGCGGCGCTTGCGGGTGACGGCCCGGCCATCACCGCGGCGGTTCTGGCGGATGTTCTGGGGTGCCACGGCGGCCGCCTGACCACTGAGTATTTCGGCTGGGACTGGGACAACGCGTTCCTCGAAGAGGAATTCCTGGAGGAAAGGCAGGCGCAGATGCAGGCCTACGGCTTTGACTACCCGCGCAGGATCGATTGGCAGCGCGAGACCCTCGCCACCGTCCGGCTGCGCGATGCGCCCGGGCTGGCGGGCGCGACGGTGGGACGCGTTCAGGCGGGCAACAAGGTCACGGTTACCGAATGTGCGGTGACCGAAGACGCGCAGGGCGTCTGGTTCAAGATCTCGGGCAGCCGGCAGGATGGCTGGGTCAGCGCGCGCTTTGTCAGCCGCCGGGAAAGAGAGGCAAACCTTTTGAACCTGATCCGCCCGATCGGGTTCGAGTGACGTTCAGCACCCCGCGCCGGCCTGCGCGCGCGCAAGATCCCATCGGTTGGCATAGCTCAGCCCTTGCAGGCGTTCATGCGGGGCGCTCATGACCTCGTCGGCCTTTTGTGCGAAACAGCCGCAATTCACGTCGGAAAGGTTGGCCCGGCACCAGGCCGCGGGATCGGCGGGGGCGGAAACCGCGCCAAACGGCGGCGGGCCGCTGCGCGGCAGGCCCCCCTGTGTCAGCGGGGGCAGCTGGTTCACGCCGACGACCAGCAAGGCGACGGTCGCCAGAACTGTGGCAGCGGTGATCCATCTGATCGGCATCACGGGTTCCAAAGGGGTGCAGAGATACGCGGGCGTATCGCCCGTGCCGGACCCCGCACCGGCCCCGTGAGGGTACTAGAATTTGTGTCGGCGTCGAAGCGCCAAGTGCCTGGAATTTTACGAGATTTCTTGGAGTTTCCTGCCTTGACCTGGTTGGACTCGACGACAACAAGGAGATGTCCGGGCGTGACCGCCCGGCCGGTTCGGTGTCGATCGGAAAGCCGGTGCCCGTGCCCGGCGTCCAGGTCAGAGGATCTGGAGGTCCGAGGCCATCGTTCGGCCGTCGCGTCCCTCTCGCAACTCGTAGCTGACCTTCTGATTGTCGGCGAGCCCGGTCAAACCCGAGCGTTCGACAGCGGAGATATGAACAAAAACGTCTTTCCCCCCTTCGTCCGGCGCGATGAATCCATAGCCTTTCGTGGTGTTGAACCACTTCACGGTGCCGTTCGGCATAATCCCCGTGCTCCTATTCAAGTCCTAGCGTTCATCCCCGTGCAGATCGGAGAAGGTCACATTCGCCATTCAGAGCCGCAGGACGCCGGGGCGCCAAGCATCCGAAGTACGAACATCACGCAGGGGAGTTTAGCGCAGATAGGCGAAATACAAGAGTCACACCCTCGCATTTCGACGAAAACTTGCCTATCTGACGATCCTGAACCGCAGACTGCCAAGGGATTGTGCATGATCATCTACGGGTTGAAGACCTGCGACACCTGCCGCAAGGCACGCAAGGCGCTGCCGGCGGCAACCTTTGTCGATGTCCGCGAAGAGGGTCTGCCGGGCGAGGTCCTGGACCGCGCGCTGGCGCTGTTCGGGGACAAGCTGGTCAATACGCGGTCGACCACCTGGCGGGATTTCGACGAGGACACGCGCGCGATGGATCCCGCCGCGCTGATCGCGGCCCATCCGACGGTGATGAAACGCCCGCTATTCGTCGAGGATCAGCGCATGGTGCTGGGCTGGGACAAGGCGGCGCAGTCCGCCCTGGGCGCGGTATGACAGGGCAGGAGGCAGGACTATGCGCAACGCGGCACTGACATTGGGCATCATCGCCGGTGTGATCGGCATGATCGTCGGGTTCTTCGGCTTCGGCTACACGGAGCTGGTCAAGAACGTGGGCGAGGTCGAAGAGATGTTCGGCATGTTTGACGACCCCGAGACGGTGCGCATCGTCTCGATCCTGGCGCCCCTGCTGGCCATCGCGGGCGGTGCCATGGCCAAGGCGCGCGCGCTTTGGGGCGGGATCCTGCTGCTGCTTTCGGCGGCGGCGATGTTCTATGCCTTCGGCTTTAACGTCTTCACCATGTTCCCCATCGCCTTCGCGGGCCTGGGCGGGGTCCTGGCGCTGGCGGCGGGCAAGCCCGACGAGCCCAAGGCGCATTTCTGATCCGTCAGGCGGGGAGGTGGCGCGCCGCAGGCGCGAGGCCGAACAGCCGGTCCAGCGACAGGACGCCCGCGCCCCGGATCACGATCACCAGAAGCAGAAGGACCCAGAGCGCCCGCTCGTCGATCAGGCCGTAACGTGTGTCGAACAAGGTGCCCAGCGCGCCGCCATGCCCGGTCACGTCGACCCAGGTCTGCACGGTGATAAAGCCGATCATTCCCAAAGCCGCCAGTCGTGTGAACAGGCCCAGGACGATCAACAGGGGCAAGAGCCATTCCGCGTAGGTCCCGGCCAGGGCGATGATGTCGTAGTGAATCCCCATGTTGGCGGTATTGTAGCCCGCCGCCTCGAAGGCCTTGGGGAACATCTGCGCATAGGTGCCGGATTCCAGCGTGAAGAAATCCAGGATCCCCTCTTCGCCCTTGCGGTCCCAGACCTTGGTTCCGGCGGAATTCCAGTAATACCGCAGGAGCGTCGCCGCAAAGACAAGCCGCGCCAGCAGCGGGATCAAGTGATCGCCCAGCCGTTCGACAGGGGCAAAGATCGCATTATGCAAAGAGATGAGACGGTCCATCGGGTCCTCTAATCGGTGAGCAGGTCGGAAAAGGCGCCCTGCCGCAACAGGAGCGAGAGCGTGGCGGAAAGGTCGAAACCGGGGCCTGCGGCCTCGACCGCCGCGCCGAATGTCTCGCCCCGGGTCAAGGCGGCAAGAAAGCCGGCACCGCCCGGCGGCAGAAGATGCGGCACGGGATCGAAATCCGGGCGGGTGATGACAACCGCCTCGGCGCGGGCGGGGGGCTTGGGCCGGCCCGTCTCGATCGTGAAGCGATAGATCGACAGCAGAGGCCAGGAAGAGCACAGCAACCGCAGGGCCGGCGCCGGAACAAGGCGCGCGCCCATCAGCGCAACCTCATCCATCCCGGCCAGTCGCGTGGCGTCCAGCTTAGGCGCGTCGGCGGCGTGATAGCTCTGCCGCAGCGCCAGTTCCAGCCGGGCGACATCGCCCAGGTAGCCGATCCCGCGCAGCGCCTCGATCCCCTCGAGGAACTCGGGGAAACCCGCGCCGTATTCCATCATCACGGGGCTGGTGGGGGGATGGCTGCGCAGGAACATCCCCGCCGCGCGGGCAAAATTCTCGGGTCCGATCAGCCTGGCCACCGCGGGAAAGCCCGTCTCCAGCGCCTCGCGCAGGGCCACGGCCACGTTGTTGCGATAGACGTCATAGCGCCGCCCGGCGGGCCGCCCCGCGCCATCGGTCAGGCCCTCGGGTACGGGCGCATCCCCGCGCAGCAGAGCGCTGCGGAAACCTGTCTCGGCATAGCTGGCCATTACGCGCTCCCTTGTGTTTCTTCCTGGTCCGAATACCCCGGCATGACGCCCCCAGCTTCAGGCCGTCACCCTGTCCAGCGCCCGCGCGGCGCGCGCCGCCTCTGCCGCCAGCACCGGCCAGTTCGGCACGTCATTGTCCCATTCGATCAGCAGGGGCAGTGGCCCGGCGCGGTCCAGCACCAGCTCCAGCAAGGCCCAGACGGGCTCGGCCACCTCGCGCCCGTGGCTGTCGATCAACAGCGGCGCGCCATGATCATCGTGGTCCTCGTCATGGCCCGCCAGGTGGATCTCACCCACTGCATCCATCGGAAAGCGCGCGATGTACTCCTGCGGGCTGTAGCCGAGGTTGGTGGCCGAAACGAAGACGTTGTTCACGTCCAGCAACAGCCCGCAGCCGGTGCGGCGGACGACTTCGTGCAGAAAGCCCGTCTCGTCCAGCGTGCTTTCGGCAAACGCCAGGTAGCTGGACGGATTTTCCAGCAGCATTTGTCGTCCCAGCGCCTCTTGAACCTCGTCGACATGATCGCAGACACGGGTGAGCGTTGCGGGGGTATAGGGCAGCGGCAGCAGGTCGTTCAGAAAGGCGCTGTCATGGGTCGACCAGGCCAGGTGCTCGGAAAAGCTCGCCGGGTTCAGCCAGCCGACAAGATGTTTCAGCCTTGCAAGGTGGTCCGGGTGCAGCCTGTCCGGCCCACCGATGGACAGGCCGACACCGTGGACGGAGATCGGAAAGCGTTCAGACAGGGCGCGCAACTGTGCCAGCGGCCTGCCGCCATTGCCCATGTAGT
This sequence comes from Mameliella sp. CS4, assembly GCF_019392335.1. Lineage (GTDB taxonomy): Bacteria > Pseudomonadota > Alphaproteobacteria > Rhodobacterales > Rhodobacteraceae > Antarctobacter. The sequence goes on along the minus strand of NZ_JAHXRQ010000007.1, from coordinate 136,981 downwards.
TCTCGGCGTGGACCTCGAACCAGCCAACGGGGGCGGGATCGTCCAGGATGGCCGAATAATGCTGCGGCTTGTAGCCGACGCCGGGCAAGGGGGGGAGGGGGCTGGTCGTGTCGAACATCGCTCTGACTCGGATCGGGACAGGAAAAGGACAGTCGCCACGGGGCGCGCCGGGGCGCCCCGTGGCACGACCCTTACGAGTCCATCGGCAGGTCGCGCTCCAGCGCGTCCAGCGAGCCCATGCGCTCGGTGCCGTCCGCCATTGCCGGCAGCTCGATCTCGGTGCAGGTGCCCGCGTCGACCAGTGTCCAGGCGTTGCCCTGGTAGTCGACCTTGGAGGTGCCGGCGCAGGTGGTGCCGGGGCCGGCGGCACAGTCGTTTTCGCCGGCGAGGCTGACGCCAAAGCATTTTTCCTGTGCCATTTCGTCGGCATGGGCGCCGGTTGCGGCGATGGCGGCGGCGACGGCGCCGACGAGGGCGGCGGATTTAAGAGTGTAGGACATTGGGTTCCTCCGGTGATTGGACGTTGTGAAACTTGGCCGCGGGCCGATTTGCCCGTCGGTAACTGCAGATTGCCGCGCTGGAAGGTTTGCCGCGATACACGGGCCTGTGCATCACGCGCCCATCAGCCCGCGTGTCACGCCTGAGAGGTCAGAGAGAGGATTCCGGCAGGTGGACGGGGGGATTTGTAATGAAAATCGCCGCCGCGCCTGTGCTGCATGGCAGAATGTTACAGGGTGCATGGCCCGTACGGGCTGTCGGTCGGGTCTCTTCACGGCTTTTGTCAGGGCTGTAACGTGTCAAGTCGGGGTTTCCGTCGCTTGGCCCCGTGAAAAACGCGTCGGCGCGGCGCCTCCGGCTCTGGCGCGGGTGTTGAGCCGGGGAGGCCGTCGGCATAAGATCCGCAAGCCCCGCCTTACGGAAGGTATCACGCCGCATGATTGCCTATGTCACGGTCGGCGCGGATGACATCCCGCGCGCGAAACGGTTCTACGACGCCGTCCTGCCGCCCCTCGGCTACACCCTGACGGAAGGGCCGGAGGGGCTGAGCTACGCCTTGCCCCAGGCCCCTGGTCAGTCGCCGGTGCTGCCCGATTTCTACGTCAAGCCACCGTTCGACGGGCGCCCCGCGACGGGAGGTAACGGCGCCATGATCGCCTTCGAGGCGCGGGGCCAATCCCAAGTCCGCGACCTGCACGCCGCCGCGCTGGCCGCTGGCGGCTCTGACGAGGGCCAACCGGGGTTTCGCGCCAGCTACGGAGCGCATTTCTACGTGGGCTACCTGCGCGACCCGCAAGGCAACAAGATCGCGCTGTTCTCATGCGATCCGACCGAACCGGGGCGGGACGGGTAAGGCGGGCGGCGTGCCCCGTCAGGACGTACCGCTCCGCCATGCCTGACCGGAAAAGGCCGCCCCCGGGGGGACGGCCTTTGTCATGTTTCCAATCGGGACGGCTGTCAGCCGCGCAGGTCGGGCGGGGTCGCGTCGCGGCCAAGCTCTGCCGTGATCTCATCCAGCGAGGCGACCTGCGTCTGCTTCTCGCCCAAGCGGCGCACGGTGACGGTCCGCTCTTCGACCTCGCGGTGGCCGACGGCCAGGATCACCGGGACCTTGCCGACCGAATGCTCGCGCACCTTGTAGTTGATCTTCTCGTTGCGGATGTCGGCCTCGGCCCGGACACCGGCCTTGGTCAGCGTCTCGACCACATGGGCGACGTAGTCATCCGCCTCCGAGGTGATCGAGGCCACGACCACCTGGCGCGGAGCCAGCCAGAAGGGCAGCTTGCCGGCGTGTTCCTCGATCAGGATACCGATAAAGCGTTCGAACGACCCCAGCGTCGCACGGTGCAGCATCACCGGGCGATGCTTGGCGCCGTCCTGCCCGATGTAATGCGCGTCCAGCCGCTCCGGCAGGACAAAATCCACCTGGAAGGTGCCACACTGCCAGTCGCGCCCAATCGCATCGGTCAGCACGAATTCCAGTTTCGGCCCGTAGAAGGCACCTTCACCCGGGTTCAGCTCGATGTCGTTGGTCACCTTGCGCGTGGCGCTCAAGAGCGCCTCTTCCGCCTTGTCCCAGATCTCGTCCGATCCGGCGCGCGTGTCCGGCCGGTCCGAGAACTTGATTTTGTAGGACGGGAAACCGAGGTCGCGGTAGATGCCGGCCAGAAAGCCGATGAAGCGCTCGGTCTCGGACGCGATCTGGTCCTCGGTCGCAAAGATATGCGCGTCGTCCTGGGTGAACCCACGCACCCGCATGATCCCGTGCAGCGCGCCCGAGGGTTCATAGCGCGCGCAAGACCCGAACTCTGCCATCCGCAAGGGCAAGTCGCGATAGGACTTCAGCCCCTGCTTGAAGATCTCGACGTGGCAGGGGCAGTTCATCGGCTTCAGGGCGTTGATCGCCTTTTCACGGGCATGTTCTTCGTCCACTTCGACGATGAACATGTTTTCCTGGTACTTTTCCCAGTGGCCCGAGCGTTCCCACAGCTTGCGGTCGACGACCTGCGGCGTGTTCACCTCGACATAGCCGCCGCGCGTCTGCTGGCGGCGCATGTAGTCCTGCAGCGTGGTGTATATGGTCCACCCGTTCGGATGCCAGAAGATCTGCCCCGGCGCCTCTTCCTGCATGTGAAAGAGTTCCATCTCGCGGCCCAGCTTGCGGTGGTCGCGCTTGGCCGCCTCTTCCAGCATGTGCAGGTGTTTCTTGAGGTCTTCCTTGTTCTTGAAGGCAACACCGTAGATGCGTTGCAGCATCTGGCGGTTGCTGTCCCCGCGCCAGTAGGCGCCCGCCACGCTCATCAGCTTGAAGCTGTCGCCCGGGACCTGCCCGGTGTGCTGCAGGTGCGGGCCGCGGCAGAGATCCTGCCAGTGGCCGTGCCAGTACATGCGGATCGGATCGCTGCCGGGAATGGCCTCGATCAGCTCCACCTTGTAGGGCTCGTTGTTGGCCTCGTAGAATTTCACCGCGCGCTCACGCTCCCAGACCTCGGTGGTCACGGGATCGCGGCGGTTGATGATCTCCTTCATCTTCTTCTCGATCGCGCCCAGATCCTCGGGCGTGAAAGGCTCTGCCCGGTCGAAGTCGTAGTACCAGCCGTTCTCGATCACCGGGCCGATGGTGACTTTCACGTCGGGCCAGATCTCCTGCACGGCGCGGGCCATGATATGGGCAAGGTCGTGCCGGATCAGTTCCAGCGCGGGCGCGTCATCGACCATCGTGTTGATGGCGATGCTGGCGTCCTGCTCGATGGGCCATTGCAGGTCCCAGTGGGCATCGCCCACGGTGGCGGAAATCGCTTTCTTGCCAAGCGATTTGGAAATGCTCGCCGCGATCTCGGCAGGGGTCACGCCCTTGTCGAAGTCACGTTTCGAGCCATCTGGAAATGTCAGGGAAATCTGGCTCATCGGCCTAGTCTCCTCGTCGGTTTGGCGCCCACGGAACGCCCGGTTGCGGGTATGTGTTGTGCCAGTGGCAATGGCCCCCGAGGTCGGTGAAGTCAAGCGGGAAGAGGGCGGGATGAGCGATAGCACGACAGAAGTCTACGAAGGGTTGACCGGCGCCAAAGAGGTGGAGGCGCGCGAGGCCCGCAACGGGTTGCGCCATGCCACCAGCCTGACGATGACAAAACTGGCCGATGGGCTGATCGACCCCAAGCTGGTGCTCAGCTGGCTGGGCGGGGCCTTGGGCGTGCCAGCGGGGATCGTCGGGCTTTTCGTGCCCATCCGCGAGGCGGGGGCGCTCTTGCCGCAGATTGTGCTGGCGGGCCGCGTGCAGGCGATGCGGCACCGCAAATGGGCCTGGGTTGCCGGTTCGGCGGGGCAGGGGATCTGTGCCGCGCTGATCGTTCTGGCGGCTCTGACGCTTTCGGGCTGGGTGGCCGGGGTGGCCATGGCTCTTGCGCTGGGCGGACTGGCGGTCAGCCGGTCACTCTGTTCCGTCAGCTTCAAGGACATCCTGGGCAAGACGGTGGGCAAGACTCGGCGCGGCGCGGTGACGGGCATCGCGGGGTCGATCTCGGCGCTGGCGGTGCTTGGGTTCGCGCTGATCCTCATGGTCGGGCCGGGGCAGGCGCTCTGGCCGGTGATGGTGGCGATTGGCCTGGCTTCGGCGCTCTGGCTGCTGGGGGCGATCCTGTTTTCGACGCTGGAAGAAACGGCCTCGGAGCCGGAGAAAGGCGCGGGCCTCGACCTGTCGCCATTGCGAGAAGATGCGCGCCTGCGCCGGTTCGTGGCCGCCCGCGGCGCGCTGACCGTGACCGCGCTGGCGCCGCCGTATTTCGTGCTGCTGGGCGGGGGCCAAAGCGCGCTGCAGGCGCTGGGGGCGCTGGTGCTGGCCTCTTCCGCCGCCTCGTTTCTTTCCTCTTATGTCTGGGGCCGCCTGGCGGATCGCTCGTCTCGGCTGGTGCTGGCGGCCTCGGGGCTGCTTGCGGCGCTGTTCATGGCGCTGGCGGTTCTGGCCGACCTTGCGGGTTGGGCGGGTGCCCCCTGGGTGATCCCGCTGGTGCTGTTCGGCTTGATGCTGGCCTATCACGGCGTCCGGCAGGGACGCTCGGTCTACCTGGTCGATTTCGCGCCAAAGGACCGGCGGTCGGCCTATGCGGCACTGGCCAATACCTCGATCGGTCTGCTGCTGCTGGCGGTGGGGGCCCTGGGCGGGGCGCTGGCCGCGCTTGGGCCGCAGGTGGCGCTGGCGGGCTTTGCCGTGCTCAGCCTGCTGGGGGCTGCGCTTGCGCTGAGCCTGGACGAGGTCGAACGATAGGCGCTTGCCTGTCCTGCCTGTGCGGCGCAGTCTGCCCGCGCAGAGGGAGAGGCGACATGCGGACATACGAAGAGATTCTCGAGCTTGCGGCGGACCGCAAGGGCGGGCGCGCGGCGGTCATGGCCGACATGCCGCCGGTGCTGGATGCCGACGCGCTTGCCGCCATTCCTGACGATCGCTGGCTGGCGCAGATGGCGCGCGGCATCTTTCAGGCGGGCATCAGCTGGCAGGTGGTCGAGAACAAGTGGGCGGGCATCGAAGAGGCGTTTTACAATTTCGACGTGGGCCGTGTGGCCATGATGTCCGAGGACTGGTTCGACGAATTGCTGGACGATCCCCGCATCGTCCGCAGCCCGCCTAAGGTGCAGGCGATCCAGCAGAACGCGGTCTTTATCCAGGAGGTTGCTGCCGAGGCGGGCTCTTTCGGGCGCAAGGTGGGGGATTGGCCGGCAGAGGATTTCGCCGGGCTGCTGGAGTGGCTGAAAAAGAACGGCTCCCGCCTGGGCGGTTCCACCGGGGCCTACACGCTGCGCTATCTCGGCAAGGAAAGCTATGTCCTGTCCCCCTCCGTCATCGCGCGGCTGGAGGCCGAAGGCGTGGTCGACCAGGCCCCCACGTCGAAAAAGGCGATGCAGGCCGTGCAAGAGGCTTTCAACACCTGGAAGGACCAGAGCGGCGAGAGCCTGACGGTCATCAGCCGCGTCCTTGCACAGAGCATCGACGGTTAGGGGCGCCTGTGTCGGCCTCTTGAATGCGAAACCGGAAAGCCGATTTTTATCCCGACGCACCGGCGCTATGGTCCGGGACAAGGAGAAAGGGGGCTGAATGACGGTCGTATCCCATGTCGAAGGTCCGCGCGGCGACAGGCTGGTCTATGCAAAGACCTCTGGCCGGGGGCCATGCGTGGTCTTCCTGTCCGGCTACCGCTCGGACATGGAGGGCACCAAGGCGGTGCATCTCGAAGGCTGGGCCAAGTCGGAGGGCCGGGCCTTTCTGCGGCTGGATTACGCCGGGCACGGTCAATCCGGCGGCGTCTTTGAAGAAGGGTGTATCGGGGACTGGGCGGCGGACGCCGAGGCGGTGATCGCCGATGCCGTCCCGGGGCCGGTGGTGCTGGTCGGCTCTTCGATGGGGGGCTGGATCGCGTCGATCCTGTCGAAACGCCTGCCACAGATCGCGGGCTTTGTCGGCATCGCGGCGGCTCCGGATTTCACCGAGGACGGGTTCTGGGCCGGGTTTTCCGAACAGGCGCGGCGGCAGGTCATGCAAGAGGGCAAGATCCTGATGCCCTCTGCCTACGAGGACCCCTATGTCGTGACCCGCAAGCTGATCGAGGACGGGCGGCGGAATCTGGTCTTGCGCTCACCCCTGCCGATGAATTGGCCGGTGCGGTTGTTGCAGGGCACGCAGGACGAGGCCGTCAGCCGCGAGACCGCGCTGCGCCTGCTGGACCATATCGAGGGGCCGGACGTGCGGCTGACGCTGGTCAAGGGCGCCGATCACAGGTTTTCGACGCCAGCCTGCCTGAGCCAGATCGAAAGAGCCATCCGCGAGGTCCTGGGGTGAGCGCGCTGCTCTGGGGGCTGGGGACGTTGGGCGCAATGGGCGGCGCCTACGGCGTGTTTGCCCCGCGCGAACCCGTGGTCACGGATGTGCGCTTTGACGCGGCACAGCTTGAGGGCGGTGTCGATGCCTTCCTGGCAAGGAGCGAGGCAGAGGTCCCCAACCTGCGGCCCGGCGCGCAGAAACAGGTGATCTGGGCTGGCGCGCCGGAGGCGCAGACCGACTGGGCGCTTGTCTACGTGCACGGGTTTTCCGCCGCCCCGCAGGAAATCCGGCCGGTGCCGGATCTCGTGGCCGAGGGGCTGGGGGCGAACCTGGTCTTTACCCGGCTCAAAGGCCACGGCCGCGACGGCCCCGCGATGGCGGAGGCCACCGTCGAGGGCTGGATGGAGGACATGGCCGAGGCGCTGGCCATCGGACACCGGGTCGGGCGGCGCGTGCTGCTCATGGGCTGTTCCACGGGGGCGACGCTTGCCACGCTGGCCCTGCACGAGGCGATGGGCGCGGAGGTGGCGGGGGTCATCCTCGTCTCACCCAACTACAGGCTGGCCGACCGCAAGAGCGCGCTGATCACCTGGCCGGGCGCGCGCTGGTGGGTGCCCCGGTTGGCGGGGCGCGAAATCGGCTTTGAACCGCGCGGTGAGACCCACGGGCAATTCTGGACCTCGCGCTATCCCAGCCTTGCGGTCCTGCCGATGGGGGCGGCGGTGCGAGAGGTGCACCGGCGGCGACACGAGGACCTGTCCGCGCCCGCGCTCTTTGTCTTCGACCCCGGCGACCGGATCGTCGATCACCGCGTCAGCCGCCAGGTCGCTGCGCGCTGGGGGGCAGAGGCCGATCTGCACGAACTGGACCTTGGGCCAGAGGACGACCCCTCGCGTCACCTGGTGGCCGGAGATGTCCTGTCGCCGCGCCTGTCGGCGCCGGTGGCCGGGGCCATGCTGGAATGGGCGCGCCGCCTGTGACGTTGTCTGGAAAAAGGAGTGAGTGATGGACCAGAGGGTCAGCCTGATTACGCTGGGGTGCCGGGATGTAGAGCGTGCCAGGGCCTTTTACACGGCGCTGGGATGGCAGCGGGTCGAGACGCCCGAGGGCATCGTTGTCTTTGATCTGATCGGGCAAGCGCTGGGCCTTTATCCGCTGGAGGACCTGGCCCGTGACATGGGCCGCGCGCCCGAGGACCTGGGGACAGGGGCAGCAACGCTGGCCTGCAATGTGCGTGACAGGGCGGAGGTGGCCAAGGTTCTGGCAGCGGCCAAGGCGGCGGGCGCCACGATCCTGAAAGAGGCGCATGATGTCTTCTGGGGCGGGCACATCGGCTATTTCGCCGATCCCGAGGGCCACGTCTGGGAAGTGGCGCACAACCCGTTTTCCGTGCTTGGGCCGAACGGCGAATTCCGCTGGGAAGGGTATGGCGATGGCTGACCGGGCCGCGCGATGAGGCGTCCGCGTTCCATGTGGTCCCTGGAAACCCTGGGGCGCGAACGCCTGTCGCGGCATTTCTGGATGCGGGAGTTCCTCTGTTCGGAAATTGGAAACCTCCACGAGATCAGCAACATCCCGGACAATCCCGATCTGGCGCTGGATCGCGGGCGGGTCTTTGCCACGACGCTGCTGGACCCGCTGGAAGAGACCTTTGGCCGGGTCTTTGTCCGGTCGGGGTATCGTTCGGCGCGGTTGAATGCCTATGGTAACGCTCAGGGGCTGAACTGCGCGCGCAACGATTATCCGCTGGAATGCCATATCTGGGATCTCCCCGATCGGCCCGTGGCCGGCGCCTCGATCGTGATCCCCTGGTTTGCGGACCGCTACGCGCAGGGGCGCGACTGGCGGGACCTGGCCTGGTGGCTGCACGACCACCTCGACTATTCCGAGATCTGGTTCTTTCCGAAACTCTGCGCCTTCAACATCGCCTGGCGCCCGGAGCCTTTGCGCCGGATCGACAGCTACATCGCGCCCAAGGGGGGCTTGCTGAAACCCGGCGCTTTGCCCGCCGAACCGCCCGAGGTTCGGGCAGCGCGTTACGATGATTTCCCACCTTTCCGCGGCATCGCTTTTCCGGGCTGAGCCGCGCTGGACACTCCCGCAGGCGGGGGCTAGCGTGCGGCAGACACAACCAAAGAGAGATGCGATGGCGCCCGCGCCTCAGATGTCCGATACGCCGACCCGTCCGGGAACGATTGCCTGATGCATGGCCTCGATCCACAAAACCGCGATTTCGCGGATTTCCTGCTGACCGCCACCCGCGAGATCTGGGAGGGGCGCGGCCTGACCGCGCGGGCGCAGGCCTATTACCATCCCGACGTGATCCTGCGCGGTGCCGAAGGGGTGCAGTTCGGCGCCCGCGCCGTGGCCGAGGACGCGATGGCCACGCTGGTCAGCCTGCCGGACCGGCGCCTGCTGGGCGAGGACGTGATCTGGTCAGGCCATGACCGCGTGGGCATGCTGGGCTCTCAACGCATCCTGACATTGGCAACGCATACGGGCGACGGCCCCCTTGGCCCCGCGACGGGGCGCACGTTGAAATACCGCGAGATCGTGGACAGTTACGCCAAGCGCGACCAGATCAGCGATGTCTGGCGGGTGATCGACAGCGGTGCGCTGCTGCGCCAGCTGGACCGCACGGCAGAGGACTGGGCGCGGTCCCGGCTGCCGCATCTGGACCCCGATACGCAGCCCTTTACGCCCCGCGTCGACGTCACCGGCCCCTATACCGGGCAGGGCAACACCGACCAGTGGGGAGAGGGCTTTGCCAATGTGCTGATCCGGGTGATGGAGGGCGACCTGTCGATCATCCCCGACCAGTACGACCGCGCCTGCCACCTGCACTATCCCTGCGGGGTCGAGGCGCATGGGCCGGAGGCGGCGGATCGCTTCTGGCTGGGGCTGCGGGCGGCGCTGCCCTCGGCCCGGTTCGAGGTCCATCACCGGATCGGCATGGAAGAGCCGCTGATGCCGCCGCGCGCCGCGCTGCGCTGGTCGCTCAAGGGCCGGCACGAGGGATGGGGCGCCTTCGGGGCCCCCACTGGGGCGGACATCTACGTCATGGGGATCAGCCACGCGGAATTCGGTCCGGGCGGGCTGCGCCGGGAATGGACGCTTTATGACGAGGCGGCGGTCTGGACGCAGATCGTGGCCCAGACCGGGTGAGCCTGCGCGACACCTACGAACGGCAGGCCGCGCGCTACGACGCGGACCGGGGAAAGTCCCTGTTCGAACGCGCCTGGCTGGACCGCGCGCTGGCGGACGTGCCGGAGGGTGGGGCGGTGCTGGACCTTGGCTGTGGCGCGGGCCGGCCAATCGGGGTCTACCTTGTCGAACAGGGCTTTGCCGTAACCGGCGTGGATTTCTCACCGGCCATGCTGGCGCTGTTTTCGCACCACGTCCCCGGGGCGAAGGCCGTGTTGGCAGACATGCGGTCGCTGGATCTGGGGCATGGTTTCGATGCGATCATCGGCTGGGGCAGCTTCTTTCACCTGACGGAAGCGGAACAGCGCGTCGCCTTGCCCCGCATCGCGGCGCATCTGGCGCCGGGCGGGCGGCTCTTGCTGACGGTTGGTCCGGGGGCCGGAGAGGCCTGGGGTACAGTCGGGGATGAGCGGGTCTACCACGCCTCGCTGTCGCAGCCGGACTATGCCGCACTGCTGTCCGCCGCGGGCGCCCCCGTCGAGGATTTCGTGCCCGAGGATCCGGCCTGCAACGGCCATTCCCTGTTGCTTGCACGGCGCCCGGTCGGGTCATAGGGTGCCGCCGCAGGGGCAGGGGTAAAACGAAACAGATGCAGGACATGCAGCACAGACGGGGTGCCGCCCTTTCATGACGGAGCCGGTGGTCTTTCTGCCCGGGATGATGTGTGACGCGCGGCTCTTCGGGCCGCAAATCGCGGATCTGTCCCGCGATCACGCGGTGATGACGGTGCCGATCACGCAGGGCGAACGGATCGAGGAGATTGCCTCGGGTGTGCTGGACGTTGCGCCGACGCGCTTTGCCCTGGCCGGGTTCAGCATGGGCGGCATGGTCGCGATGGAGCTGTATCGCCGCGCCCCCGACCGGGTGACCCGACTGGCGCTGATGGACACCAGTCCGCTGCCCGAGCCGCCCCAGATGGCCGCGATGCGCGATCCGCAGATCATCCGCGCGCGCTCGGGCACGCTGCGCGAGGTCATGGCCAATGACCTGCTGCCGCAATACCTGGCGCATGGCCCCCATAACGGGGAAATCGGCGCGCTGGTGATGGACATGGCGCTGGGCCTTGGGGTGGAGGTCTTTGTCCGCCAGTCCCGGGCGATGCAGCGGCGGCGCGACCAGCAGGGTACGTTGCGGCGGATCAATGTGCCGACGCTGGTTCTCTGCGGGGCAGAGGATTCGATCTGCCCGATCAAGCGTCATACCTTCATGGCCGAGATGATCCCCAAGGCCGAATTGCGCGTGATCGAAGATGCGGCCCACCTGCCGACCCTGGAACAGCCCGAAGAGGTCACGCGCGCGCTGCGCGACTGGCTGGCGAAACCGTTGCTCTTGCGTTGAGTTTGCGGGATTGACCGGCGCCTGCGGCGTCCCTATGTGGGGCGGGCGCGGAAGGCCGGACGGCCGCTTGCCATTGGCGAGAGGAAAGTCCGGACTCACCGAAGCACCGGTGCCGGGTAACGCCCGGGCAGGGCAACCTGACGGAAAGCGCCACAGAAAACAGACCGCCGTCGCACCGGAGGTGCGCACTGGAAGTTCGCTTCTTGTGAGACCGAAGGGGATTGTGGCGGTAAGGGTGAAACGGTGGGGTAAGAGCCCACCGGGGGGCTGGCAACAGCGCCCGCATGGCAAGCCCCACCGGGAGCAATGCCGAATAGGGATCGTGCGCGCCCACGGGCGCAGGGCTGCTTCGGCCTTGGCGATCCGGGTTGGCAGCTAGAGCCGCGTGGCAACACGCGGCGCAGAGGAATGGTCGTCTGAGGGCGGGGAAACCCGTCCAAGAACAGAATCCGGCTTACAGGCCTTCCGCGCATGAGATTTTGGCCCGATCCCGTGTTGACTCGGGGGCGATACGCGGTAAAAGGCGGGCTTCATACAGATTTCACACCGGGCCATTTTCCGGTGTTGCAGGAGACGACCCATGGCGAAGCCGACCACAATCAAGATCCGCCTGAACTCCACCGCGGGCACCGGCCACTTCTACGTGACCAAGAAGAACGCTCGGACCATGACCGAGAAGATGACGATCAAGAAGTACGACCCGGTTGTGCGCAAGCACGTCGAGTACAAAGAAGGCAAGATCAAGTAAGCCATTCTGGCCGAAGGTCTTTTTTCGGGTCGCGCGGGGATTGCCCCACGCGGCCTTTTCGTCTTTGGGACCGGCCCTTGAAGAGGTCATGCCATGTCCGGCCAGACCACGCTGCGTCCCGCCCGGCAAGAGGACATCGGCGCGCTCGATCACCTGTTTCAGCGCAGTTACGCGCGGCTTCTGGCGCCGGACTATCCGCCTTCGACCCTTTTGACGGCGGTGCCAGTGATCGGGCGGGCGCAGCCCGCGCTTGTCGCCTCGGGCCGGTTCTATGTTGTCGAGGATGACGCCGGGCGTCTCTTGGGCGCGGGGGGCTGGTCCCTGCAGGCGCCGGGTGCGCGGCCTGCGTCACCGGGCATCGGTCACATCCGACATGTCGCCACCGATCCGGACGCGACCCGGCGCGGTGTCGGTCGGCAGGTGTTGGGCCATATCCTGCAAGAGGCGCGGGCCGAAGGGCTGCGCGACATGCATTGCCAAAGCACGCTGACCGCCCGACCTTTCTATGAAAACATGGGGTTCCAGCCCCAGCACGAGATCACCGTGCCGCTGGGCGGAGGCATCGCCTTTCCGGCGGTCTTCATGACCCGCGCGCTCTAGCCCTTCAGCGGATCCGCTGGCGCGCCGTTGGCCTTGGTCCAGCGGCGCTCCTCGCCGTGGCTGCGTTCGATCAGTTGCACCCGGTCATGGCCGGGGTAATGCACCCGGTCGCGGGGCGCGCGGGTGCCGATCACCAGGATGCGGGCGGGGGTGTCGCCCCGGTTTTCCAGGCGATGCGCGGTCTCGACCCCGGCGACAAAAGTGGCGACGGTGCCTGCGCCGATCTCCTGCTCGCTGTCGCCTTCGACCAGCGTCACCGTGCCGTCGAGGACATAGATCATCTCGTCCTCGGCTTCGTGCCAATGCGCGTAGGAAGAGGCGGATCCGGGCGCCAGGATTTCCACCAGCGCCCCGAACTGCGTCAGCCCTCCCGATTCGCTGAACAAGAGCGCCTCGTAGCTGCCGAGCGCGCCGTCGCCCGACCGCCTCTGAACGGAGTCTTCGGTGATGATCGGCATGTTGTCCCCCACGGCCCTTTGGCCCAACACGAAAAAAGGGCCGGTCAGATGACCGGCCCTTTCCCTATAGCATGTTTGGGTCGCGTTGTTGCCCGGGGGCTTATTCGCGGCTGCCCAACAGTTGCAGCAGGAACATGAACATGTTGATGAAGTCGAGGTAGAGGTTCAGCGCGCCCATGATGGCGGCCTTGCCCAGCCACTCCTTGTCGCCATGCGCGGCATGGGCGATGTAGGTGTTCTTGATCTTCTGCGTGTCATACGCGGTCAGGCCGGCAAAGATCAGCACACCCAGGATCGAGATCGCGAACTGAATCGCGGGCGAGCCGAGGAAGATGTTGATGATCGAGGCGACCAGCAGGCCGATCACACCCATGATCAGGAACGAACCCCAGCCCGAGATGTCCTTTTTCGTGGTGTAACCCCAGAGCGACAGGCCGGCGAAGGCGATCGAGGTGGTCAGGAAGACCTGGATGATCGAGAAGCCGGTGAAGACCAGGAAGATCGAGCTGAGCGACAGGCCCATCAGCAGGGCAAAGCCGTAGAACACCAGCTGCACGCCGGCAGCGGAGAGACGGTTCACGGCCGCGCCGAAACCAAAGAAGATAAACGCCAGCGGGGCGAACATGATCACCCATTTCAGCGGCGACAGGTAGATGGCCGAGCCCAAGCCGGTGAGCATAGTCCCGTTGGCCAGTTGCGCAGCGGCCACGGAGGGATCGCTGGTGACCGCAAGCCCGGCAATTGCCCAGGCAGCGAGGAATGTGATGAAAGTGCCCACGGACATGGTGCCGTAGACCTTGTTCATATGGGCGCGCAGCCCTTCGTCAATCTGGGCAGCGCGTGCGCCGGAGACGCCAGCTGCCCGGACTGTATCATATTCTGCCATGTAAGCCTCCGATGTTGATAAAGCTTTGGGGGCCAAAGGCCCCCGTACTTCCGTGTAGATATTGGAGGATCTAGGGCGATTTTCAAGAACTTCGGACCGAATTCGGCGCAATAACATGCACCGATTGGTCACCATTGGCGCTCGGGCTCGATCCAATGGGCCGGTGCGTCCCAGCGCGGCGCCTCTGCCAGTGGTTCCCCGAGGGCAGCCGAAGCAGGGGCACGGCGCCGCAACCGGGCAGGGTGCCGGGACGGTTCGGCGGCACGAGCCGAACGGTCAGCGCGGAAAAACGAGGGCGGGAACAGGGCGGGCATGGCGCGGATCATGATGGCATCCTTCACGAGAATTGATTGGAGTCGAGGTTTGCATGTTCTTCATTGATGAATGTGGCGATCCATGCTTGATATTGGAAGTGAATGTATGTGACCTCTCTCATCACAAGGGGTGATGAATGCGAAATCTCGACGTAACGACACTGCGATCCTTCGTGGCGGTGGCCCAGGCGGGGGGCGTGACCCGTGCCGCCGGGTTCCTGAACCTGACGCAATCGGCGGTGTCGATGCAGATCAAGCGGCTGGAAGAAATGCTGGGTCTGCAATTGCTTGACCGGACAGGGCGGGGTGTGACCCTGACGCCCGCGGGCGGGCAGCTGCTGGGATATGCGGAAAAGATGGTGTCGCTGAATGACGAGGCCTATACCCGCCTGACCGACCAGAGCTGGGAGGGCGAAATTCGTCTGGGCGTCCCGGTGGACATCGTCTACCCGGTGATTCCCCTGGTGCTGCAACGCATGGCGCGCAGCTTTCCACGGGTGAAGGTCCAGCTTGTCAGCTCATTCACCCGCGTGTTGAAGGCGCAGTTCGCCCGCGGTGAGATGGACGTGATCCTGACCACCGAATCCGGGCTTGAGGCAGGGGGTGAAACGCTGCTGGACGTGCCTGTGCGCTGGGTGGGGGCGCCGCAGGGGCAGGCCTGGCGCGAGCGCCCGCTGCGGATCGCGATGGCGCGCACCTGCGTTTTTCGGGACGAGGCGATGCGGCGGCTGGACGAGGCGGATATTCCCTGGGAGCTGGCGGTGGATTCCGACAGCGAAACCACGATCGACGCCACCGTCAGCGCCGACCTGGCCATCGCCGCGCGGCTGGAAGGGCACCTGGCGCCCTACCTCTCCTATGTCGATTGCCACAACCTGCCTGACCTGGGGATGATGAAGGTGAACCTCTACCAGGGCAGCGGGCAGGCGGCCTACACGCGCGCGCTCTGCGAGGATATCCGGCAGAGCATGGCGTCGCTTTAGCGCTTAGACACCAACGTCCGGCCCGTGGCACAGCATCGGGTCGTCGTTCTGCTGCGCCTCGTAGAGCACGGTGCTGGAAGGGTCGTTTTCAAAAACGGCCCTGAGGCCCGAACCTTCGCGGAAAAAGCTCCAGCATTGGGGATCGGGGTTGTCCTCGTAGACAAAGCAGATCTGCCCGGCCTGTTCGTACCAGAAGCCGTCCTTGCACTTGCCGTCCAGGAAGGACCACTGGACCTTGCGGTCCGGCAGGTATTTCTCGACCCCGTAGGCCTCACCGTTGAGGCCGAAATACAGCGTCTTTCCGTTGACATAGTCTTCGAAATCAGTGGCCGACATCGGCTCGGCCGCCAACGCGGGCAGAGCGGTCAGGCAGGTCAGGGCAATGGCGTAGATCTGTTTCATGCGCCAGAGCCTGCCAGAATCGCCGCACTACCGGAAGTCGGGTATTAATGAATGGTTAACCATAGGCGGGCTCCGGCCTGTGCCATTTCCGCGCGCGCCTGTCCATCAGGCGGCGCCAGAGCGGGGGCACCAGGGCGATCACCGCCATGACCGGCAGGGAATGCGGCAGGATCGGCATCCTTTCCCGATCAAGGTCCAACCCCGGGTAGGGCCTAGCAGGGTGCGCGTGATGATCCGAGTGGCGGGGCGCGTTCAGCATCAACGCCGAGGAAAAGCTCTGCGGGGCGTTCCAGCTGTGCTGCGGCCCGACCGGTTCGTATTTTCCTGGGGCGATTTCGCGCCTGCGCAGGCCATAATGCTGGACATAATCGCTGAGCAACAGTTGCGCCTGGGCATAGGCGGCGATTGCCAGCAGCGCGAGAACGCCAGCAGCGCCGCCGATGAGCGCCGCCAGTGCAACGGAAACCGCCGCCCCGCCGAGGTATCCGACGTAGGGGTGCCAGCCGCGCCCTTGCCGCAGCCGCGATTCGGCGCGGACCCCGTCCCGAAATCCACCGATCCAGGCACGCGGCGCATAGGCGTAGAAACTCTCACCCTGTCGGGCAGAGTTCGGATCGCGTGGCGTGGCGGCGTGGACATGGTGGACCCGGACATGGGCAGAGGCGTGGTGCCCGAAGAGGAACGAGGTGTAGACTGCCACGCCAAGGCGCCGCAGGACGCGGGACGAGCGGTGGATAAGCTCATGCGCGTTGGAGTTTCCAACTTGGCCAATAAACAGAGATAGTGACAGGAATATCAGTATCTTGTCGACCGTTGTTGCGGTACCTTGCGTCAAGGCCCAGATCCCGCCGTAGAGCAGTGGGAAATGCGCCAGTGCCAGCAACACAGACAGTCCGTTCCCGGCGGGAAATTCTTGTCCGGGATGATCGGGTGCGGCCAGTGCCGACAGCCGATCCATCGCGTAGGTGAACACGGTGATGTAGATCAGCGCCAGCGCGGGAAAGGGGCCGCCCGCCGCCAACGCAAGCGCCAGCAGCACGACCATGCCCAGGGTTGCCAGTGTGAAACGCAGCATCACCGCTCCTATACGATCCGGAATTTAACATATCGGAACTTTCCGTTCCCGTTGCGACGAAACCGAGGGAATTTCTGGGCGCTCACCTGCCCAATTCGGTCGTTTTTCACCCCTTGCCCGGAGGCTTTCGGCGTTAGGGTCTGCCGGAACGAATGGAGGCATGCATGGCACTCGACGAACGCAAGGGCGTCTGGAAATCGGGCAAGGGCAAGGGGCGGGTCACGCCGAAAGGCCGCCAGGTCGATGACACGGCCCAGGCCGAGGTGCGGGCGCTACTGGGCGACCGCCCGCGCAACCGCGACCTGCTGATCGAATTCCTGCACCTGGTTCAGGATGAATATGGCCATCTCTCTGCCGCGCACATGCGCGCCCTGGCCGAGGAAATGCGCCTGAGCATGGCCGAGGTCTACGAAGTGGCCAGCTTCTACGCCCATTTCGACATCGTGAAAGAGGGGGAGACGCCGCCGCCCGCGCTGACCATCCGGGTCTGCGATTCCCTGTCCTGCGAGTTGGCGGGGGCCGAGCAGCTGCGCGCGGCGCTGGAAGAAGGCATGGACCCCGCGCAGGTTCGCGTGTTGCGCGCGCCCTGCATGGGCCGCTGTGACACGGCGCCGGTTCTGGAACTGGGGCACAACCATATCGACCATGCCGATGTGGACAAGGTGCGCGCCGCGATCGAGGCGAACGACACACACGCCCATGTTCCGCAATATCAAGGGCTTGCAGTCTATTCCTCAGACTGCGGATATGCTCGACTGAAGGATCTGCGCGAAAACGGCAACTGGGAGGAGGTGCAGAAAACCGTCCTGTCCTCCGGCCTGCGCGGTCTTGGCGGGGCGGGGTTCCCGTCCGGCCGCAAATGGGGCTTCGTGCGGGGCAATCCCGGCCCCCGCTACCTGGCCGTGAACGGCGACGAGGGCGAACCGGGCACCTTCAAAGATCGCTTTTACCTCGAGCGTGAACCTCATGTTTTTCTTGAGGGAATGCTGATCGCGGCCTGGGCTGTCGAGGCGGATCGCTGCTATATCTACATGCGCGACGAATATCCCGCGGTGCTGGAAATTTTGCGCCGGGAAATCGCCGCTCTGGAGGCGGAGGGCATCGTCGCACCCGGGTATATCGACCTGCGCCGTGGGGCCGGCGCCTATATCTGCGGCGAAGAAAGCGCGATGATCGAGTCGATCGAGGGCAAGCGCGGATTGCCGCGCCATCGTCCGCCCTATGTCGCGCAGGTCGGTATCTTCGACCGCCCGACGCTGGTTCACAACGTCGAGACGCTGTACTGGGTTGCGAAGATCTGCCGCGAAGGCCCTGAAATCCTGTCCGGAATCGAAAAGAACGGCCGCACGGGCCTGCGCTCCTACTCGGTCTCGGGCCGGGTTGCGCAGCCGGGCGTCTACCTGTTGCCCGCAGGGTCGACCATCCTTGACGTGATCGAGGCCGCCGGAGGCATGGCCGAGGGACATGCCTTCAAGGCCTACCAGCCCGGCGGGCCGTCTTCGGGCCTGTTGCCTGCCTCGATGAGTGATGTGCCGCTGGATTTCGACACGCTCCAGCCGCACGGGTCCTTCATCGGGTCCGCCGCCGTTGTCGTGCTGTCGGATCAGGACCGCGCGCGGGACGCGGCGCTCAACATGCTGCGGTTCTTCGAGGATGAAAGCTGTGGCCAGTGCACGCCTTGCCGGGTCGGCTGCGAGAAGGCGGTGAAACTGATGAGCGCGGAGAGCTGGAACACGGACTTGCTCGAGGAACTCTGCCAGGCGATGGGCGATGCCTCGATCTGTGGCCTGGGCCAGGCGGCGCCCAACCCGATCCGGATGACGATCAAGCATTTCCCGGAAGAGGTCTGAATTCCTGAACAATGTCGGGAAGGTGAAAGCGAAAATCATCCACAGGTGCCTGTGGATGATTTTTTTGTTGGGTTCTGGCAAGCGGGAAGGCGTGGCAGTCCGGTGTCGCGTGTGCGGGCCGTTTTGAAAGCCACCTTTTATTGCGCGCGCAAGCGTATTAGGTGAAGACAACTCAAGCATCAGGCGCGGCCCATGTCCTTTTTCGGCAAGCTCAAGAACAAGTTGTTCAAATCCTCTTCCAAGCTGGATGAGGGGCTGGACGCGATTGTGCAGGACACTGACGAGGAAGAGGTCTCCGAGGCCCCGGAACCGCAGGCCGCGACAGAAGAGCCGGCCCCCCAGGCCCCGGCTAAGGAACCCGCGCCGGTCGAAGCGACCCCATCTCCGAAACAGGAGGCTCCGGCCGAGGAAAAACCCGCTGGCGGTCTGCTGGGCCGGATCATGGGACGGCCGCAGGGCGAGGGCGCGGTGGCGCGCCGGGTGCTGGACGACGAGATGCTGGAACAGCTCGAAGAGCTGCTGATCGCCTCGGACATGGGTGTGGACACGGCGCTGCGCGTGACCTCGAACATTGCCGAGGGGCGGTTCGGCAAGCGGCTATCCTCGCTGGAGATCAAGCAGGCGCTGGCCTCGGAGATTGCCCGGGTGATGGAGCCGGTGGCGCGCCCTCTGCCGCTCTACCCGAAAAAGCCGCAGGTGGTTCTGGTCGTCGGCGTCAACGGGTCGGGAAAGACAACAACCATCGGCAAGCTGGCGAGCCAGTTCAAGGCAGCGGGCAAGCAGGTGGTGATCGCGGCAGGCGATACCTTTCGCGCTGCCGCCGTCGAGCAGCTGCAGGTCTGGGGCGACCGGGCCAATGTGCCGGTGCTGACCGCGCCCGAGGGCAGCGACCCGGCCAGCTTGGCCTTTGACGCGATGACAAAGGCCCAGGCCGAGGGCGCGGATCTTTTGATGATCGACACCGCCGGCCGGCTGCAGAACCGCCAGGACCTGATGGAGGAACTGGCCAAGATCGTCCGGGTGATCCGCAAGAAGGACCCGGATGCGCCGCACAACACGCTTTTGGTGCTGGATGCGACGACGGGCCAGAACGCGCTCAGCCAGGTCGAGACCTTCCGCAAGCTGGCCGATGTGTCGGGCCTCGTGATGACCAAGCTGGACGGCACGGCCAAGGGCGGTGTGCTGGTGGCCCTGGCGGACAAGTTCGGCCTGCCGATTCATGCCATCGGCGTGGGAGAGCAAATCGACGACCTGGCCCCCTTCGACCCCGAGGAATTCGCCGCTGCACTGACCGGCCTCGACACGGAATGACCGGCCTAGCGGCCGTGGGTGATGTCCTCGATCCATTTTATTGCGGCGAGGACGGTGACGACCATTGCGGTGGCCATTGCCGCAAGGGCCAGGCGCCCCGCGCCGCAGCCCAGCCCGACGGCACCCGCCAGCCAGAGCGAGGCGCCGGTGGTGATGTTGTAAACCTTGTCCGCCGAGCGAAAGATCACGCCCGCCGCCAGGAAGGCAACGCCAGCCGTGACCGCCTCGATCATGCGCAGGGGATCGTTGCGTTGTTCACCGGCGCCGCCGAAGTTCAGCGCACTCAATTCCTGCCCGATCAGCACAAAGAGACAGGCGGCCACCGCCACCAGCATATGCGTGCGCAGGCCCGCCGGTTTGTGATGCCATTCGCGTTCGAACCCGATGACGGCGCCAAGCAGCAGCGCCCCGCAGAGCTTTACAAAGGCGGCCCAGGCCGGGACAACGGCGAATTCGCTACCCAGTTCGGAAGTCAGGCTGTCGAGCATGGCGGCCCCTCCTGGTCGGTGCCGAGGGCAACGCGCCGTCGGCTGGAGGAGCCTCGCACGGAGGCGCGCCAGTGAGCAACTGGCTGATTTCCCTCGAAGGTACGGAGGCGGGCCACCAGGCGGCGCTGATGCTGGCTCTGCTGGCGGCCTTTCTGCACGCGGTCTTTGGCGCACTGCAGAAGGGGCGGCATGATCCCTGGGTGTCGCGGGCGGCCATAGACGGCTGGCTGGTCGTGCTCAGCTTTCCGATGCTCTTCCTTGTTCCCTGGCCGGAACCGAACATGTGGCTGATCTTTGCCGGGACCTTGGTGATCCATTTCACCTACAAGCTGTTGCAGGCGATGGCCTATACCCGTGGCGCCTACACGGTGGTCTACCCGGTCGTGCGCGGCACCGGGCCGCTGTTCACGGTGATCGGTGCCTGGCTGATCTTTGGTGAGAGTTTTTCGGGCGTGCAGTGGCTGGGGCTGGGGGTGCTGCTGGCCGGGATCTTTGGTCTCGCGGTCTACAACTTCGTCTTCCTCGAAACCGCGCGCGAGACGCTGGGCCCGGCCCTGGCCTATGCTCTGGCGACGGGGCTTTTCGTGGCGCTCTATACCACCTACGACGCCTATGGGATCCGTGCCACCGCCGACCCTTTTACCTTTCTGGCCTGGTTCTTTTTCCTGTCGGCGCTGGATTTCCCGGTCCTGGTGTTCCTGACGCCCATGCGACACCGGATCTCGGGGCTGCCCTTGCGGCCCCTCGTGCTGCGCGGGCTGGCGGGGGCGCTGGTGGCCTATGGGTCTTTTGGCTCGGTGATGATGGCCACGCGGCTGGACAAGGTGGGCGAGGCGGCGGTGCTGCGCGAAACCTCGACCGTCTTTGCCGCGGTCATCGGCTGGCTGATCCTGCGTGAAACGGTGGGGCCAAGGCGCATCGCGCTGATGGTGCTGATCGCGGCAGGTGCGGTGATCGTTGAGGTTGGCGGGTGAAAGGCCTAAGTGGAACAGGCAACCGCAGAGGAGCGCGAAATGGAAAAACGGCAGGTCAACCCGATGCTGAAGACGGCGCTTGAATTTGGCCCGATCATCGGGTTCTTCGCGGCCTACCTCTGGCTAAAGGACCGGGTCTTTCTGATCGGGGGCACCGAATACGACGGGTTCATTGTGGTGACCGCCGGGTTTATCCCGGTGTTCCTGGCTTGCATGGGCGTGCTCTGGGCGCTGACCGGGCATCTGAGCCGGATGCAGGTTGTCACGGCGGTGCTGATCGTGGTCTTTGGCGGCCTCAGCGTCTGGTTGAACGACGACCGTTTTTTCAAGATGAAGCCGACCCTGATCTACCTGCTGTTCGGTGGCGCACTGGCCATCGGTCTGATGCGGGGCGAAAGCTGGCTGCAATATGTCATGGATGGGCTGGTGCCGCTGCAGCGGGAGGGATGGATGATCCTGACCAAACGTGTTGCCGGATTCTTTCTGGCGCTGGCCGTCCTGAACGAGGTGATCTGGCGCACGATGGACACAGAGATCTGGGTCTATTTCAAGACCTTCGGTCTGACAGCCGCGATCTTCCTGTTCTTCATATTCCAGGGCGGGCTGTTCAAGCGCTACGGCACCGAAGACGCCGAGGGGGAATAGAGGTCGGGGGCGTTCGGGACTCGGGCTCCTTGGGCCCATCGCCCGCCCGCCACCCCTCCTTTGCGCTCTTGCCTGTTGTTTGGAGTGGATCGAAGGCGTTCTTTCGCTTCCGGACTCACCCAGAAACAGGCACGGGCCTGTTCCCCGGCCCCACCCATCGCTGAAAGATGCCCGAGGCAAACATCCCGGCCGCGCAAGGGCAAGCCGCCTGTCGGCGGGGCTGCGCCCCCTTGCGCGGTCGGGATGTTCCCCTCTATTCGGCATCAGCGATGGACGGCTCCGGGAAACAGGCCCTGCGGCTGAATTGCCAGAACCCGCTCAGGCGCCCCTGTCGATCTTCGTGCTGAGGTGAATCAGACTTTCCGAGGCCTTGACGCCCTTCGCCTCGCCGATGGTATCCAGCGTGCGGTCAAGCGCCTCTGTTGTCTCTGCGCTGAGCTGGGCGATCATGTCGAAACGGCCCGAGGTCGTATGAACCGTCTCCACCGCCGTGAGGCTTTTCAGCCGGGACAGGACCGCCGGCGTGGCGCGCGGCTCGACCGAGATCAGCACCGTGGCGCGCAGGGCAGGGCGCAGGCCCGGGCCGCGTTTGAGCGTGTAGCCGGCGATCGCGCCGCGCGCTTCCAGCCGGTCCAGCCGGGCCTGGACCGTGGTGCGCGCCAGTCCCAGCCTGCGGGCCAGATCGGCCACCGGGGCACGGGCATTTTCAGACAGGGCGGCCACAAGTGCGCGGTCTGTTTCGTCGATATGGTCATCCATGTCGTCACTTCGCCTGAAAATGGCACGCATTTCGTACAGAGTTTCAGGTGAATCCGTCCATTGCAAGGCCCAGACTGGCCACACAGGCGAACAGGAGGCACGAGCAATGGTGCTGCACGAGGCATTTCAGCGCGATCCCGCGCTCTGGCTGGCGCGCGAGCGTCCCGATGAGCCGGTTTTCTTTCACGATCCCAAGAGGCTGCGCGAGGTGGCGCAGCTGTTCCTCGACCGGTTTCCCGGCGAGGTGACCTATGCGGTCAAGGCCAACCCCGACCGGGGTGTGATCGAAACGCTGGCGGAGGCGGGAATGGAGGCCTTTGACGTGGCCTCTCCCGAGGAAATGGCATTGGTGCGGGAGGTCGCGCCGCGCGCGCGGCTGCACTATCATAACCCGGTCAGGGCATGGTCCGAGGTGGCGGCGGCACGCGGCTTTGGCATCACCTCCTGGTCCGTCGACCGCATGGCAGAACTGAATAAGCTGGGGCCGCTTAAGGGCGCCGAGGTGGCGGTGCGGCTGAAGCTGCCGGTTGCCGGGGCGGTTTATGACTTCGGGTCGAAATTCGGTGCTGGCCCCGAGGCCTGCGGGGACCTGTTGCGGGCGGTTGTCGCCCGCGGCGGGCGCCCCTCTCTGACCTTTCATCCCGGCACGCAGTGCCGCGCCGCGGGCGCCTGGGTGTCCTACATCCACGCCGCGGCCGAGATCGCCCGGGCCAATGGGATCCGCCTGCACCGGCTGAATGTTGGCGGCGGCTTTCCTGCCTATCGTGAGGAACCGGCCCCCGATCTGCCCGCGCTTTTCACCGCGATTGACGAGGCCGTCGGGGCCGCTTTCGGCACGGACCGCCCGGCGCTTGTCTGCGAGCCGGGGCGGGCGATGGTGGCCGAGGCGTTCGAACTGGCCTTGCAGGTCAAGGCGCGGGATGGTGACGCGGTCTTTCTGAATGACGGGATCTATGGCGGGCTCAGCGAATGGCGCGATCTTGGCCCCGCGACGCGGATCAGCGCCTTGGCGCCGGATGGCAGGCCAAGGGCCGGAGCCTTGCAGGCGACCGAGGTTTTCGGGCCGACCTGCGACAGCCTCGACCGGTTGTCCGACATGGTCGACCTGCCTGCGGACCTGGCTGAGGGAGACTACCTGCTGTTCCACGCTTGCGGCGCCTATTCGACGGCGCTGGCCACCCGCTTCAACGGGTATGGGGCCCGGCGGATCGTGACATTGGCGCGATAAGCGGCCCTGCCGGGAAATCTGGTCGCGGGGCGTGGTGCGCCCTCTGGACACTCGCGCCATGACGACTAATCTCCGCCGCGACAGGACAATTGCGAGGGAGACACTCATGGACAAGTTCGGCAAGAGCCAGCCGGTGAAACGGGTCGAGGATGTGCGCTTCCTGACCGGGCACGGGCGCTACGTGGATGATGTCGCACCGGACGGCGCGCTGAGGGCCTTTGTCTTCCGCTCTCCCGTCGCCCACGCCGAGATCACCACGCTGGACGTCGAGGCCGCCCGAGAGGCCGAGGGCGTGCACCTCGTTGTGACCTCCGAGGATCTGCTGGCCGCCGGCATCGACACCGGCATGTCCGGCGCACTGGCGCCAAACCGCGATGGCAGCAAGGGCGCGGCGCCCAAACGCCCGGTGCTGGCCGAGGGACGCCTGCGCTATGTCGGAGAGCCGGTGGCTGTGGTCGTGGCCGAGACGCTGGAACAGGCCCGCGACGCGGCCGAACTGATCGAGCTGGATTACGACGAACTGCCGGTGGTCATGGCGCTGGCACCCGGAGACGATGCGATCCACCCCGAGGCGCCCGACAATCGCGCCTATGATTTCGGCATCGGCGACGAGGAGGCCACGAACGCGGCCTTTGACGCGGCGGCCAAGACCGTCAAGCTGGAGATCGGCGACAACCGGATCATCGTCAACTCGATGGAACCGCGCGGCGCCTTTGCCGAGTGGCAGGACGGGCGTATCCACCTGGCTTTTGGCGGGCAGGGCGTCTGGGGCATGAAGGAGGAACTGGCGCGCGCCTATCACATGGAGCGCGATCAGATTCACACCACCAACCCCGACGTGGGTGGCGGCTTCGGGATGAAGGGATTTCCCTACCCGGAGTATTTCGTGCTGCCCTTTGCGGCGAGGGAGACGGGCCGCTCGGTGCGCTGGATGTCGGACCGGTCAGAGGCGATGCTGTCCGACAACGGCGGGCGCGACCTGGTGACGACGGCAGAGCTTGCCTTTGACGCGGACAACCGCATCACCGGCTACCGGCTGCATACGCGGTCGAACCTGGGGGCCTATAACTCGCATTTCGGGCAGTTCATCCAGTCGAACCTCTTTGCCAGGGTGCTGACCGGCACATACGACATCCAGACGGCCTTTTACCGTGCCGAAGGGTTTTACACCAATACCGTGCAGGTGGATGCCTATCGCGGCGCGGGCCGCCCAGAGGCGATCTATGTGCTGGAACGGGTGATGGACCGCGCCGCGCGCGAACTGGGCGTCGACCCGCTGGAGTTGCGCCGCATCAACTTCATCAAGCCCGACCAGTTTCCCTACAAGACCGTGACCGGCGAAAACTACGACGTGGGCGATTTCGTGCGTGTCATGGGCCATGCCGAGACGACAGCGGACCTGTCCGGTTTCGCGGCCCGCCGCGCGGCCTCGGAAAAAGCGGGCAAGCTGCGCGGTTTGGGGGTTTGTTATTACATCGAGTCTATCCTGGGCGCCCCGAACGAGGATGTGAAGGTGGAATTCACCGAAGACGGCGGTGCAAAGATCTATGTCGGCACCCAGTCGAACGGGCAGGGGCATGAAACCGTGTTCCGCCAGTTCCTGGCCGACCAGACCGGCATTCCCGCCGAAAAGATCGAGGTGGTGCAGGGCGACAGTGACCTGATTGCCAGCGGTGGCGGCACGGGTGGGTCGCGCTCTGTCACGGTGCAGACCAACGTGACGCTTCAGGCGGTCAGCGACATGGTTGCAGGCTTTTCCGATTTCCTCGCCGGCGAAATGGGCGTGGACGCGTCGGAGATCAAATTCGACGATGAGACCTTCCGTGCAGACGGGTCGAACCTGACGCCCACCATGCTGGAGGCGGCGCAGATGGCGCGTGAGGCGGGCCGCGAGGATCTGCTGGTCTGGCAGGCGACCTCGACCCTGCCGGGGCGGTCCTATCCCAACGGCTGCCATGTCGCCGAGGTCGAGATCGACCCGGAAACCGGCCAGACGGTCTGTGACCGCTACAACGTGGTTGACGATTTCGGTAACCTCATCAACCCGATGCTGGCCGAGGGGCAGGTGCATGGCGGTGTGGCGCAGGGGCTGGGCCAGGCGCTGACCGAACATGTGGTCTACGACGAGGATGGGCAACTGCTCACGGCCTCGTTCATGGACTATGCCATGCCGCGGGCCGACAATATGCCCATGATCGGGTTCGAGACAGAGCCGGTGCCTTCCGCCGCCAACCCGATGGGGATGAAGGGCTGTGGCGAGGCCGGGACGGTGGGGTCCATGGCCGCCGTGTCGAACGCGGTTCAGGACGCGCTTTGGGCGCGTGGGATCAAACAGGTGGACATGCCCTTCACGCCGGCGCGCGTCTGGGCCATGCTGGAAGGTGATGCGATCGCAGCTGAGTGACATTGTTTTCGGCTGGCTCCGCCGCAAGTCTTCGGCGGACCATTCCGCCTATGCGCGGCGGCGCGGGCCGGTCGATCATGTCCTTATCCTGGATGGCACCATGTCTTCGCTTACGCCCGGCGAGGAAACAAACGCCGGGCTGACCTATCTCCTCCTCAAAGAGGCCGGGCATTCCTCGCTCTACTACGAGGCCGGGGTGCAATGGACGGACTGGGGCGCCACGACCGACGTGGCGCTTGGCCGTGGCATCAACCGGCAGATCCGCCGCGCCTATGGCTATCTCGCCTCGCGCTATCGCGCGGGAGACAGAATCTTTCTGATGGGCTATTCGCGTGGCGCCTACGCGGTGCGGTCGCTGGCGGGGATCATCGACATGGTGGGGTTGCTACGAGCGGAATGCGCCACCGAACGCAATATCCGCCAGATCTATCGCCTGTACCAATACGCCCCCGAGGGGCCCGCCGCACGGGCCTTTGCCGCGCGCACCTGCCACGCCGAGTCGCCGGTCGAGATGATTGGCGTCTGGGATACGGTCAAGTCGCTGGGCCTGCGTCTGCCGCTGCTCTGGCGGCTGACCGAGTCCGAACACCAGTTTCACAATCATTCCCTGGGGCCCGCGATCCGGCATGGTTATCATGCGCTGGCCCATGACGAGACGCGCTCTGCCTATGCGCCGGTGCTCTGGGACTGCCCGCCGGGCTGGGCGGGCAAGGTCGAACAGGTCTGGTTCCGTGGCACACATGGCGATATCGGCGGGCAATTGGGCGGATACGATGCCGCGCGGCCTCTGTCCAATATTCCCCTGGTCTGGATGCTGGAGCGGCTGGAAGCGCGCGGCGTGACCCTGCCGGAGGGATGGAGGACGCGATTTCCCTGCGATGTCACCGCCCCCTCGATCGGCACATGGATGGGGATCAGCAAGCTGTTCATCCTGCGCCGGGCGCGCCGGATCGGCCAGGACGCGTCAGAAAGCCTGCATCCCACTCTGGTGGACTCGATGGCCCCCGACGGCGCGCAAGTTGCGGGATAGGCGGATAGTCAAGAAAAATGTTCACAGTTTCTTTACAGACCTTGGAACTGTGGCTTTGACGCCTATCTTTCTATCAGGATCGCGGGGCCGGAACCCCCGTGAGACCTTCACTGTCCCTCGTTCCGTGACTGGCGCCCGGGTTTTATCCCGGGCGCTTTTTCTTTTCGCGAAGCCGGTATATTGGGGGGTATGAGCTATTCGGATGACAAGCTGAAAGAGATTCTGACGCGGACCAAGGTCGTTGCGGTCGTTGGCGTGTCGATGAACCCGGTGCGGCCCAGCTACTATGTCGCGCGATATCTTTCGCTGAAGGGATTTACAGTGATCCCGGTCAATCCGGGACATGCTGGCAAACGCCTCTTCGGGCAGGAGGTGCGGGCCTCGCTGGCCGATTGCCCCGATACCGTGGACATGGTCGACATCTTTCGCCGCCCGGAATATGTGCCGCCCATCGTCGAAGAGGCGCTGGAGGTTTTTCCCAAGCTGCGCACGATCTGGATGCAGATCGGTGTCGTCAACCAGGAGGCGGCGGAACTGGCCGAGGCGCGCGGCGTCGACGTGGTGATGGACCGCTGTCCCAAGATCGAATACCAGCGCCTGTTCGGTGAACTGCGCATGGGCGGTTTCAACACCGGGATCATCTCGTCCAAACTGTGACCGATCGTCTTGGAGGCCTGCGCTAGGTCCTGAAGGCGGCGCGCAGCTGGGCATGGACAAAGCCCTGTTTTTCGCGGACCGCCGGGGTCAGCACGAACGGGTAGAGATCCGGCAGCTCCAGCGCGCGGTTCACATGCGTCACGGCCAGCGACAGGCGCACCGCGTGATCCAGCACGCGGTCGGCCTGTGGGTCGGCGTAGGCGTCATAGCCGGGCGGCGGCCCCTCGGGCAGGGCAAGCCCTGCGGCAGCGGCGCTGTCGGCGATATCCACCAGGTGCAACAGGTGAGCGACGGTTTCGGCCCAGTCCTCGTGCGGGTGCGCCGTGGCATAGGGGGTGATGTGGGTCTCGCCGGGATCGCGCGGGGCGGCGTAGTGGCGTTCCAGCGCCTCACCGTAGTCGGCGCGCTCATCGCCGAAGAGCGCGCGAAAGGCGGGTGTGAAAGCGGGCCGCACGGTCAGCCGTTCGAAGAGGAAATGCGCGCATTCGTGGCGCATGTGGCCCAGCATGGTGCGGTAGAGTTCTCCCATGTCGTCCTGGCGTTCCGCCCGGGTGGCCTCGTCTGCCTCGCTGACGTTGATGGTGATGACGCCCTGTGCGTGTCCCATCGTCACGGCCTGTTCGCCCTGCGCGGTCTCCTCGGACAGCATGCGGAACACCGGGCGCGCACCGGGGTCACTGTCGGTGAACCAGCCCCAGCGCGCGAGGTTGGCCAGCATCCAGCGCTTGGCCGCCTCTGTCCGCGCCCAGAGCGGCAGGTTGTCCGGTTCGCGCAGGTCCGGCACCGTTTCCGTCATCGCGCAGGAGCGGCACAGCCCGTCCGCCTCCGGTTCGGGCAACCAGTTGCAGCCGATGGCCTCATGATTGGCGCAGCGGTCCGCTGTGGCCACCATTCCCTGCGCCTGTGGATCGAAACCGACCTCCTGCCCGCAGGTGCAGCGGTCATTGTCGAACCAGAGCGGGGTCTGGCAGGCGGGACATTTGAAAACCTGCATCCGGGGTCCTTTCAGGAGTGTCCGGCAGGCCAACGCGGCATGGCGGCTTTGGGGTGCCTCAGCGGTGGGCGGCCATCCAGCGCAGGCAGTCGTCGCGCGCGGCGCGCATCTCTGCATCGTCGGCAAAAGCCGCTGCCGGGATCACGATGTACTCCATCTGCCCGGTCAGGAACAGCAGGCCCTCGGGGTCTTCGATGACTTCCAGCACGGCGGGCCAGCGCAGCAGGCTCTCGCTCAACTCGCCGGTGATGCGCAGCCCCTCTGCCGACAGGTGGTACTGTTGCGGCGCCTGGCGGACCGGCGCGTCCCGGACCGACTCCCAGACGTGGCGGCGGCGCCAGATGAGCAAGCCGATCAACGCGACCATCAGGGCGGCAAATGGCAGGTACGACGACCATTCCGGCAGGCGCATGTCGGTCGCATTGGCAAGTGTGACCAGCCCCAGCAGGACCGCGACATAGACAATCAGGGCGGCCAGAACGCCCCAGCGCATCAGCCAGGGCTGATGGCGGCGGCGCAGGCGGGCGCAGATCGCTGCGTGTTTCAGGTTTCGGATCGTGCCAGTGAATTGCAGCGTGTCGGACATGGTATCGCCTCAGCGCGCCGCTTTTTCGGCGATGCCGGATTGCCCCTGGCGCCGGGCCAGCTCTGCCATGACCTCGCTCAGCGCCACGTCGCGCGATTTCAGCATGACCAGCAGGTGAAAGAGCACGTCGGCGGATTCCGAGACCAGTCGCGCGCGGTCGTCCTTGACCGCCTCGATGATCGCCTCGATCGCCTCTTCGCCGAATTTCTCGGCCACTTTTTCCGGGCCTTTCGCCAGCAGCTTGGCGGTCCAGCTATCGTCGGGCGAGGCTTTGGCACGGGTGGCGATGATCTGTTCGAGGTCGTCCAGGGTCATGTCGGTTCCTTTTCAGGCGGCTGTCAGAGACGGCTGTCCCCGGTCAGAATTGTATCGAGCAGGGACCAGAGTTGAGGCTCCATCGGCGTGCCCAGCACCTGCGCGCTGTTGAGTGGGGTAAAGACCGGGCGGGCCTCGGCCCTGTCGTCCTCGGACCAGTCCAGCAGACTGGGTCCGTCGCGTGAAATGCCGATCCGCAGGCCCCATCGTTCATCCGGTCCCGCGCCTTCGGTCCAGTCCCCTATGAAAAGCCGGACGAGGGGCAGGTGGTCCTTTGTCCCCAGCGTCACGCCGACGGTGTACCACCCGGCGGACAGGTCCCCGACCTCCAGGTAGCCGGTGACGACGGTTGTGGGCGCGCCGCAGCAATTGCAAGCGGTCTCTTCGATCTCGCCCTCGCGGAGGGTGACGTCAGAGCCGTCGCTGAACACGCGTGCCCCCTTTATAGCCTGACCGGGATGCCGGCGGCGGCCATGTGCGCCTTGGCCTCGCCGATGGTGAAAGTTCCGAAGTGAAAGATCGAGGCGGCCAACACCGCGCTTGCGTGCCCCTCGGTCACGCCTTCGACAAGGTGGTCCAGCGTGCCGACCCCGCCAGAGGCGATCACCGGGATGTCCACGGCGTCAGAGATGGCGCGGGTCAGGGGCAGGTTGAAGCCCGCCTTGGTGCCGTCGCGGTCCATCGAGGTCAGCAGGATTTCCCCGGCGCCCTTGGCCGCGATGGTGCGGGCGAATTCCACGGCGTCGATGCCGGTGGGCTTGCGGCCTCCGTGGGTGAAGATCTCCCAGCGGCCCGGCAGGCCTTTTTCGCGATCCTCCGGTTCGACCGTCTTGGCGTCGATGGCGCAGACGATGCATTGGCTGCCGAACTGGTCGGCGGCCTCGGCGACCACGTCGGGGTTGGCCACGGCGGCAGAGTTGAAGGACACCTTGTCCGCGCCCGCGAGCAGCAGGGCGCGGACATCCTGAACCGTGCGCACGCCGCCGCCCACGGTCAGCGGGATGAAACACTGTTCGGCCGTGCGGGTGACCACGTCGAACATGGTGCCGCGGTTTTCATGGGTGGCGTGGATGTCGAGAAAACAGATCTCGTCCGCGCCGGCGGCGTCATAGGCGCGGGCGGCGTCCACGGGATCGCCCGCATCGCGCAGGTCAACGAAATTGACGCCTTTGACGACACGGCCGTCGGCGACATCGAGGCAGGGAATGATGCGGGTCTTGAGCATGGCGTTGCGTTAGCGCGAATTGACGGGCGAGGGAAGGGGCAGGACGTCGGGCCTGCGTCTCTTCGGGAGGTTGCAAAGCTGCACCCGCGCCCGACTGGGACGGTGCAGAAGCTCTGCTTACTGGACGGAGAGCTCGGGCCGGGGGGCTTTCGGCCGGAAACCCGCTGGCCGGGACCGTGCAACGCGATGCAGGGCAGTGGCGGGGACAAGATAGTAGCCCAAGGGCAGGCGTGCGTTCCACAAAAGGTCATTCGGACGCAAAGGGCCGCCTTTTTCCGGGTTTTCCAGCACGGAAAAGATCACGTTTACGATCCAGATCGCGGCCATGAACATGAAACGGTCCTTTTGGGAACTTGTCTGTGAAAGAGGTGTATCAAGCCGCCCGAAGGCGGCGCAGTCAGGAAGTCCCGACCTGGTCCTGTGATGCGATTCAGCCCTTGAGCGCCTCAAGGGCTGCCTTGAGGTCTATGGCGCCGTCATAGAGCGCGCGACCCGAGATCGCCCCGTTCAGGGGGGCGCCGCAGTCGCGCAGGGCCTTGAGGTCCTTGATCGACGACACGCCGCCTGAGGCGATCACCGGGATCGTCACCGCGTTGGCCAGTGCTGCCGTGGCCTCGACGTTCGGGCCCTGCATGGCGCCGTCGCGGTTGATATCGGTGTAGATGATCGCCGCCACGCCCGCGTCCTCGTAGCTGCGCGCCAGGTCCACGGCATCCACCTGCGTGACCTCGGCCCAGCCCTTGGTCGCCACGCGGCCGTCCTTGGCGTCGATGCCCACGGCCACCTGTCCGGGAAAGGCGCGCGCGGCCTCGCGCACCAGTTCGGGGCGTTCGACGGCCACGGTGCCCAGGATGACCCGCGACAGGCCCTTGCCCAGCCACATCTCGATGGTGGCCATGTCGCGGATGCCGCCGCCCAGCTGGGTCGGCGTCTTGGTCTGCTTCAGGATCGCCTCGACGGCAGCGGCGTTCACCGGCTCTCCGGCGAAGGCGCCGTTCAGGTCGACAAGGTGCAGCCACTCACAGCCCTGCGCCACGAATTCCAGTGCCTGGGCGGCGGGATCGTCGTTGAAGACGGTCGCCTTGTCCATGTCGCCGCGCAGCAGGCGCACGGCCTTGCCGTCCTTCAGGTCGATCGCGGGATAAAGGATCATTTCGGGCTGCCCTTTCAGAGTTTTGCCGCGCCTTAGTATGACGCCACGATAGATGCAACGCGACCTTGCGTCATGCTTGAACGGGGTCGGGCGCCGCCGACACAGTCAGATTGACCTGAACGGGAGGAGACGGACATGAAACTACTCAAGATTGCGGCACTCTGCGGATTGGCGGCGAGTGCGGCGGCAGCGGACCCGGTCGAAGGCATTTGGCAGACCCAGCCGGACGACGGGTCCTATGCGCATATCGCGATGGCGCCCTGCGGTGGCAAGATCTGCGGCAAGATCGCGCGCACATTCAACGCGGGCGGTGAATACGCCTCTTCGACAAAGGGCAAGACCCTGGTGATCGACATGGTCCCGCAGGGCGGGGGCAAGTACCAGGGCAAGGTCTGGCGCCCGTCGAACGACAAGATCTACCTTGGCAAGATGACCTTAAACGGCAACAGCCTGAAACTGCGCGGCTGCGT
Organism: Mameliella sp. CS4; assembly: GCF_019392335.1. Taxonomy (GTDB): domain Bacteria; phylum Pseudomonadota; class Alphaproteobacteria; order Rhodobacterales; family Rhodobacteraceae; genus Antarctobacter. The sequence continues at coordinate 104,577 of NZ_JAHXRQ010000007.1, read as the reverse complement.
GGCGGGTGGCTTGATCTGCTCGGCGCAGACCTGGAGGCGGGTGCAGTGACGGGGCCGGCAAAGACCTGATCAGCAATATTTTGCGGACAGGCTTGCGGGCACTGGAAAAGCGCCGTGCGCCATCCATATGCGTGGTAGGGTCCACTCCCGAAACTTCTGTATCAAAGGACGCATCTCATGCCCCGCTTTCGCCTGCTTCTGCCGCTTGTGCTCGGTAGCCTGGCGGCCCCCGCTCTTGCCGATCCGGCCGTCGGACTCTGGCGCACGGAACCCGACCGCAAGAACCTGACCAGCCTGATCCGCATCGACACCTGCGGCGCCGCGCTCTGCGGCACGGTGCTCAAGGCCTTTGACCCCCAGGGGCGGGAGGTACAGACAGCGAATGTCGGCAAGCGGCTGTTCTGGGATCTCAAGCCCGCCGGGTCGGGCAACTATGGCGGCGGGACCGTGCGTGTGCCGCTGCTGAACGTCCAGGCCAAGGCCAAGGCGGAACTCTCCGGCAACAAGCTGCACGTGACCGGCTGCAAGGGGCTGGTCTGCGACGGCCAGACCTGGGTCCGCGCGAACTGAGACAGGTCGGGGGCCTCTGGCCCCCCGCCTCGCGTTGCGTTCAGGGCTGCCAGGTCAGGAAATTGGCGATCATGCGCAACCCGGCCCCGGCGCTTTTCTCCGGGTGGAACTGCAACCCGATCATGGTGCCGCGCGCCACGATGGCAGTGACATCGCCGCCATAGTCCACATGGGCGACCCGCTGTGCCGGGTCGTTCAGCCGCATCTGGTAGGAATGCACGAAATAGGCGTGTTCACCGGTCTTGATCCCGTCAAGAACAGGGTGAGGGTTGTCGATCACCAGGTCGTTCCAGCCCATGTGCGGGACCTTGAGCGTCTTGTCCGCGGGCGCAATCACCTCAACCTCGCCGTCGATCCAGCCCAGGCCCGGCGTCTCGGCGTATTCATGGCCGACGCGCGCCATAAGCTGCATCCCCACGCAAATCCCCAGGAAAGGCCGCCCGCGGGTTTCCACCGCTTCGATCATCGCCTCGAAACAGCCAGAGTTCCGCAGGGCCGAGGCGCAGGCCGGAAAGGCGCCGTCGCCGGGTAGCACGATACGGTCGGCCCGGGCCACCACGTCGGGGTCGTCGGTAACGCGAACCTCGCCCGCGCCGGTTTCCAGCGCCATCTTCTGAAACGCCTTTTCGGCGGAATGCAGGTTGCCGCTTTCGTAGTCGATGATTGCCGTCAGCATCGCGGCCTCCTTGGTCAGCGGATCGCGTTTTTGGGCGGTCTAGAGCGCGCCCTTGGTCGAGGGCACCGCATCCGCCTTGCGCGGATCGGTTTCCAGCGCGTCGCGCAGGGCGCGCGCCACCGCCTTGAAGGCGGCCTCGGTGATGTGGTGGCTGTTGACCCCGTGCAACTGGTCGACGTGCAGGGTGATGCCGCCGTGCGTGCTGAGCGCCTGGAAGAACTCACGCACCAGTTCCGTGTCGAAGGCGCCGATCTTCTGGCTGGGCAGGTCGAGGTTCCAGACCAGGAAGGGGCGCGCAGACAGGTCCAGCGCGGCGCGGACCAGCGCATCATCCATCGGCAGCAGGCAGGAGCCGTAGCGCACGATGCCCTTTTTGTCGCCCATCGCCTGGGTCAGCGCCTGGCCCAGGGCGATGCCCACATCCTCGACCGTGTGGTGATCGTCCACATGCAGGTCGCCCTTGGCCCGCACGGTCATGTCGATCAGCGCGTGGCGCGAAAGCTGGTCCAGCATGTGGTCGAAGAAACCGACACCGGTTTCATTGTCGTAAGTGCCGGTGCCGTCGAGATTGATCTCGACGCTGATCTCTGTCTCGGCGGTCTTGCGGGTGATCTTGGCGGTGCGCATCATCTTGTCCCCTGAAGTCGGCCCCTTATAGGCATGGCTGCGGCGGCGTCAAAGGGGGAGGGGGCTCAGTCGGCGCAGGCCCGCAGCATCGCGTCCAGCGTGGCGGCGTCGGGGAACTGACCTCCTCCGGACAACACGCTGCGTTCGCGGGGCAGGTCGTTGCTCTCAAAGAAGAAACGCTTGCCGGTGTGGTCCTTGGGATTGACCGGCAATCCCAGGGTCATCCAATGCACATCGGTGTCGACGCCGCTGTCGATCCTGTGGGCCTGCCACATGGGAATCCGCTCTTCACCGATGGTCAGGGCCATGTCATTGGCCTTGGCCGGGTCGAAAGAATAGATGTAGTCACGTGCCGAGTGGTCACGGATGGTCAGCAGCCAGCCCTCTTGTTTGCGCGAACAGCGCAGCGTGAATTCCTTTTCCGGCGCGCCACTGTCGAAGAGGATGTCCCAGCGCATCACCAGCCCGCCCTCGGCCACCTCGACGCGGCGGGTGTCCTGCGGGGCCGAAGCGATGCGCAGGCGATCCAGTTCCCAGGCGTCGAGAAAGTGCATGGCCCCGGGGGCAACCTGGCTGGCCAATGTCAGAAATTCGGCGCTGATGCCCATCTCGATCAGGTAAAGGACCAGCTGTCCCATGATCTGCTGCGTTGCCGAGGTGGGCAATTCCTGTCCCTGCGGCGCGTAGAACTGGTGCACGCCCAGCTGGCCCGGTTCGATCCAGCGTTCCTGCCCGCCGATCAGGGCAAAGGCGCAGGCAGATTCGCAAGTGCCTTCGCCTTGCAAGGTTTCGGCATACCCGTCGAGAAATTCCGTGCGCCCAACGCTGACGGTCAGCCCGTGCTCCCGAAACAGCCGCCCCAGGGCGATGGCCGCGCCAAGGTTTCCTCCGGGCGAATCAAGCTCGACGTGGCCGTCTACGCCCGTCTCTTCGAGTAAGGCGCGAAAGGCGTCCGGGGTCGCAGCGGTGATCTCGCCTTTGGCGGAAACCCATGTGCACCCGACGCAGTTGCCGCCGCTGGAGGCGCGCTTGAAGGTCATCGGATCCGCAGCGGCGGCGGAGGTGGCAATGCACAGGGCGGCGGCAAGAAGGGAACGCAGCATGGAAACTCCGGGTGTCGAAATCGCGCTGACGTTAATCAGCGTCGGGTGCGCTGTAAACTTCTGATGGCACGGACTGTCGAGGCGCGTCCGTCAGTCCCCGCAGGCCCGGGTGAGAACATCCAGCGTTGTCTTGTCCGGGACGGTTCCCTGGGCCGAGAGAACGTATATGAAATTTGTCATCCGGTTGGTCTGGAACCGAAAGTCCTTGCCGACATGGCGGTGCAGATCGAGTGGCAGGCGGACCGTGAGAAAATAGTCGTCTGCCCGGGGGCCCAGCTCGATGACATTGTCAAAAGACATCGGGTAGGCCGTGTCCCCCAGGGCGACCTGCATGTCCGGTGCCCCTCTTTGCCGGTCGGGAACGCCGTTGTTTGCGCCGATCCCCGTATCGAGGATCGAGAGCAACCAGCCCGAATGCCCGCGCGAACACCGCAGGCTGTAGGCCCTGTCGAGATCGCCGTCCGAGCCAAGGGAGTCCCAGCGGGCCACAAGGCCCCCATCCCCTGTTTCGAGGCGGAGAGGCGTGCGGCTGCTTTCCGTGCTGATGCCAAGGCGCGCCAACTCCGCCTCGGTCAGATAGTGCATCTGGTCGCCCGGGATCTTGCTGGCCAGCGTCAAGAGTTCGGCGCTGATGCCCATTTCGATCAGGTAAAGGACAAGCTGGCCCATGATCTGCTGCGTGGCGGCGGTCGGGATATTGCCGCCATCGGGGCTATAGAACTGGTGCACGCCCAATTCGTCACCCTCTACCTGGCGGCTGGTGCCACCAAGCAGGGCAAAAACGCAGGCTGACTCACAAACGCCACCTTCGATTCCCTGATCGTATTGCGGCAAATCCGGCATGGGCGCGCTGCGGCCGACGGTTGTGCGGATGCCCTCTTTGCGGAACAGGCGCCCCAGGGCGATGGCGGCGCCCAGGTTGCCGCCGGGGGAATTCAGGCGGAGACTGTAGCCAACGCCGTTTTCCTGCAGATAGGTCCGGAACGCCTCGGGCGTCTCGTCGGTGATTTCACCCTCTGCCGAGGTCCATTCGCAGCCGATGCAATTTCCGCCCGACCAGCGTTTCTCAAACCGCATGGGCTCTGCAGCGGCAGAGAGCGCGCAGGTTCCCAGAACGGTAGCCAGAAAAAGAGACTTCATCACGATACCCCGCGGAACGAATCCTTTGACGCTAACCAGCGTCGCGCGCCATGTAAACCACTGAGGAGACTGGCGGATAAGTGGGGAGGCATCGGTTGCCGCGGGCCTGTGAGGACTTCATGAAAGACGGTGATGGCGCGTTGTATGTCGAAACCATACCGCGCCAGATATTTTGTGAACCGAAGAGAATGACAGATGGAGCGGGCGAGGCGATTCGAACGCCCGACCCTAACCTTGGCAAGGTTATGCTCTACCCCTGAGCTACGCCCGCGAAACCATCTTGTCGTTCCGGATCCTTGTGTCCTGCGGTGGGTGCCGCCCAAGGAAGTCCGGCCATTTGGAGCGGGCGAGGCGATTCGAACGCCCGACCCTAACCTTGGCAAGGTTATGCTCTACCCCTGAGCTACGCCCGCGTGCCAAATGGTGAGCGCGGAATTAGCCTCTACGGCGTGAGGGTGCAAGAGGAAAATGCACGCGCGCGCCGCTTTTGATCCAGGCACCTGCCGCCGGACTATTCGGCGGCCGCCGGCGGGCTTGTCCCGGGGCGGCGGACCTCTGTCCCGGTCTTTCCATCGCCGGTGCACAGGAACACCGTCAGGTCATCCCCATGCGCCCGAAGCAGGGGGGCCGACACCAGTCCGGCCCGCGCCGCAAGTGCCGCCAGGTCAGCGCGGCCCAAATCGCCGCCCAGGGTGATCAGCGCGGCCTGTCCCGGGTCGCCAATGCGCAGGGGAATAGAGATCCCGGCCCGCATCCCCATCTCTGCGCCGATCCGGACATGACGGCGGCGGTCCCCTGAAATCTCGCCCATCTCGTCCAGGTATTCTTCGCCGACCATGATGGGCGTCAGGTAGCGGCAGCCATGCATCCGAAAGGCAGAGGTGTAGCGGATATGCGGAAATCGGCGCAGGTCGTCGAACCAGCGCGAGTCGATCGTGGTGCGTATGAACTGCGCCTGTTCCCAGTTACGGAAATCGGTGGCGTAGACGTAGTCGACAACCGTCAGGCCCAGGTCGCGGGCAAGACCGACGATCAGGTCGCAGACATGTTCGGTGGTTATAGTGGCTTCCAGCTGTACGAGGAAATCCAGAAGCCGTGGGGGAATGAATTTTTCAGTGCCCTGCAGGGCGGTGCCGTCGAAATGTGTCATGCAGACAGTTTCGATTGTGGTGGCGGAAATGACAGTAGGGATTTCCGGAGACTGGCAGAATTGACAGGTGCTGCGGCTCAGTCCCCGGCGGGTTCGATCAGGTCCCAGCGGTTGCCGAACGGATCGCGAAAGACCGACACGGTGCCATAGGTTTCATGCCTCGGGGCCTCTTCGAATTGCGCGCCGGCGGCGATCAGCCGGTCATGGTCGCCCGCGAAATCCTGCGTGTGCAGGAATAGCCAGACCCGTCCGCCCCCTTGTTGGCCGATGTGGTCTCGCTGCGGGCCGACGGCCCGGGCCAGCAGGAATTGGGTTTGCGCGCCTTTCGGGGCCACCCGCACCCAGCGTTTTCCGTCGCCGTGGTCGCTGTTTTCGATCAGCTCAAAGCCCAGGCCATCGACGAAAAAGACCAGGCCCGCGTCGTAAGAGGGGACAAGGATTGCGACGAGGGCGAGGTGCATGGATCACTGCCAGAGTTGGGGAACGGGAGTGTCCACCAACAGGGCGCGCAATTCGCTGGCCAGCGGCTCTTCGATTCTGCCCAGCCGGGCGCGGGTTGTGAAATAGCCATAGTACCGACCGTCTTGCGCCTGTACCGCCCAATCCGCGATCTGCGGGTTCAGAAAGTCGATCGGGGCGCGCAGGCGCTTGCCGGGCATAAAGCGCGGGTCGCTGGCGAGCCTGCCGGAGAACCCCTTGCCCTTGCGCCGGATGTTGTCGACCCAGACGAATTCGATCCGCTTGTCCGGATCATCGACGCGCACCGCGACGTAAAGCGCGAGCGAGGGCGAGAAGTATCCGTATTTCTTTTCCGTGGCAGAGAGAGCCGCAGGCAGCGAGGCCCGGGCCAGCCCAAAGGCGCGATTCATCGCCGGGTCGCTGCTGCGGACCTTCAGCACGTCCAGCTCACCCGGCGGCAGCGCATCTTCGGGGATCTCGTAGACCGGGCCGGGGGTGTCGAAGGGGATCTCGCCGTCGGTCGCACCGCGGGCCGCGAGCGCAAGCGCCATCAGGGCGCAGAGCATGGCGGTTGTCCGGCGGAAGAGCATGCGGGAATCCTTCCCGATTCTGGAATGGCAGCAAGAGGATCATAGCCGCCGGACCCGCGCGCGGCAACGTCCCGGGGTGTCGTGCGACGTCCGCTTGTCCACAGGCCGGGGCGGATCTGACGTCAGGCTGTGGATATCCCGATTGGGAAAAGAAAAACAGCCCCTTGCGGGGCTGTTCTCAGATCATGGAAGAGGCGGGCCTCACTCCAGTTCGATCAGCAGGTCCTTGGCGTCGATCTGGCCGCCCGGCGTGACATGGACCGCCTTCACGGTGCCGTCGCGCTCGGCGTGCAGGCCGGTTTCCATCTTCATTGCCTCGATGGTCAGCAGCAGGTCGCCTTCCTTGATCCTCTGCCCGACGGTGACCGAAACGGTCGCCACCACGCCCGGCATCGGCGCGCCGATGTGGTCGGGGTTGCCCAGCTCGGCCTTGGGGCGCGCCGCGCTGGTGCCTTGCGCCTTGCGGTCCGGCACGCGGATGGTGCGCGGCTGGCCGTTCAGCTCGAAGAAGACCCGCACTTCGCCATCGTCATGGGTTTCGCCCACCGCCTGCAGGCGGATCTCCAGCGTTTTCCCCGGGTCGATCTCGGCGGTGATCTCCTCTCCCGGCTCCATGCCGTAAAAGAAGGTCCGCGTGGGCAGGGTGCGCACCGGGCCATAGGTCTCGTGCCGCGCGGCGTAATCGGTAAAGACCTTGGGGTACATCAGGTAGCCGTTCAGGTCCTCGTCGTCGAAGACAACACCTTCCAGCTTGCCTTCCAGCTCCTTGCGGGCGTCGTCGATGTTGATCGGCGCCGCCTTCAGGCCCGGACGCTCGGTAAAGGGCTTGTCGTCCTTGAGGATCTTCTTCTGGATCTTCTTCGGCCAGCCGCCCGGGGGTTGGCCCAGGTTGCCCTTCATCATGTCGATGACCGAGTCGGGGAAGCTGAGGTCCTTCTTGGGGTCCTCGACATCTGCCCGCGTCAGGCCCTGGCTGACCATCATCAGTGCCATGTCGCCCACCACCTTGGACGAGGGCGTAACCTTGACGATATCGCCGAACATCCGGTTCACGTCGGCGTAGGTGTGCGCCACCTCGTGCCAGCGGTCCTCCAGGCCCAGGCTGCGGGCCTGCGCCTTGAGGTTGGTGAACTGGCCGCCCGGCATCTCGTGCAGATAGACCTCCGATGCGGGCGACTGCATGCCCGACTCGAAGGCCGCGTACTGGCCGCGCACTGCTTCCCAGTAGTTGGAAATCTCGCGGATCGCCTCCATGTCCAGACCGGTGTCGCGCTCGGTGAACCGCAGGCCCTCGACGATCGAGCCCAGCGTCGGCTGCGAGGTATTGCCCGAGAGCGCATCCATCGCGGCATCCACCGCGTCCACGCCCGCGCGCGCGGCCTCCATGATGGTGGCAATCGCCGCGCCCGAGGTGTCATGCGTGTGGAAGTGGATCGGCAGGCCGACCTCTTCCTTCAGCGCCTTGACCAGCGCCGCCGCCGCATTGGGTTTCAAGAGGCCCGCCATGTCCTTGAGACCGAGGATATGCGCGCCCGCGTCGCGCAGGTCCTTGCCCATCGCGACATAGTATTTCAGGTCGTATTTGGCCCGGTCGGGATCGAGGATATCGCCCGTGTAACAGACGGTGCCTTCGCAGATCTTGCCGGTTTCCAGCACCGCGTCCATCGCGACGCGCATGTTTTCGACCCAGTTGAGACTGTCGAAGACGCGGAAGACGTCGACGCCGGTCTCTGCCGCCTGTTTGACAAAGAACTGCACCACGTTGTCGGGGTAGTTGGTATAGCCCACGCCATTGGCGCCGCGCAGCAGCATCTGCGTCATCAGGTTGGGCATCCGCTCGCGCAGGTCGCGCAGGCGCTGCCAGGGGCATTCCTGCAAAAAGCGATAGGCCACGTCGAAGGTGGCGCCGCCCCAACATTCCACCGAGAAGAGCTGCGGCAGCTTATGCGCATAGGCGGGGGCCACCTGGATCATGTCCAGACTGCGCATCCGCGTCGCCAGCAGCGACTGGTGCCCGTCCCGCATGGTGGTGTCGGTGATCAGCACCTGTTTCTGCGCCGCCAGCCAGTCGGCCACCGCCTGCGGGCCTTTTTCCTCCAGCAGGGTCTTGGTGCCAGCGGGCGGCGTCTCCAGCGGCACCTTCGGCGGGCGAGCCGGTTTCAGGTCCGGGTGCGGCATGGTGCGGCCCTGCACCTCGGGGTGGCCGTTTACCGTGATGTCGGCGATGTAGGTCAGCACCTTGGTGCCCCGGTCACGCCGCTTCTTGAAGTCGAACAGCTCCGGCGTCGTGTCGATGAACTTGGTCGTGTACTGGTTGTTCAGGAAGACCGGGTGTTTCAGCAGGTTGATCACGAACTCGATGTTCGTGGTCACGCCGCGGATGCGGAACTCGCGCAGGGCGCGGTCCATCCGTCGGATCGCCTGTTCCGGTGTCGGTGCCTTGGCCGTGACCTTGACCAGAAGCGAATCGTAGAACCGCGTGATGACACCGCCGGCGTAGGCGGTGCCGCCGTCCAGGCGGATGCCCATGCCGGTGGCCGAGCGGAAGGCGGTGATGCGACCGTAATCGGGGATGAAGTTGTTCGACGGGTCCTCGGTCGTGATCCGGGTCTGCAGCGCGTGGCCGGTCAGGCGGATGTCGTACTGGCTGGCCTTGCCGGTGGCTTCGGCCAGGGACTTGCCCTCGGCGATCAGGATCTGCGCCTGCACGATGTCGATGCCGGTCACTTCCTCTGTGACCGTATGTTCCACCTGCACGCGCGGGTTCACTTCGATGAAGTAGAACTTGCCCGTCTCCATATCCATCAGGAATTCGACGGTGCCCGCGCATTCATAGTTCACATGGGCGCAGATCTTGCGGCCCAGCTCGCAGATTTCCTCGCGCTGCGCCTCGGACAGGTAGGGGGCCGGGGCGCGTTCCACGACCTTCTGGTTGCGGCGCTGCACGGAACAGTCGCGCTCATAAAGGTGATAGATGTGGCCCTGCTTGTCGCCGAGGATCTGCACCTCGACGTGACGGGCGCGGGTGATCATCTTTTCAAGATAGCCCTCGCCGTTTCCAAAGGCGGCCTCGGCCTCGCGCCGGCCTTCCAGCACCTTGTCCTTCAGCTCCTTGGGGCCTTCGATCGGGCGCATGCCGCGACCGCCGCCCCCCCAGGACGCCTTGAGCATCAAGGGATAGCCGATCTCCTCGGCCTCCTTCGCGATCTTGTCGAAATCGTCGCCCAGCACCTCTGTTGCCGGAATCACCGGCACACCGGCCTGAACCGCCACCTTGCGGGCGCTGGCCTTGTCGCCAAGGGCGCGCATGGTTTCCGCCTTGGGCCCGATAAAGGTGATGCCGGCGGCAGTGCAGGCGTCCACGAAATCGGGGTTTTCAGACAGCAGGCCATACCCCGGGTGGATCGCATCTGCGCCCGAGGCCTTGGCAACGCGGATGATCTCTTCGATCGACAGATAGGCCTGAACGGGGCCAAGCCCTTCGCCGATGCGATAGGCCTCATCCGCCTTGAAGCGGTGCAGCCCCAGCTTGTCTTCCTCCGCGAAGACGGCCACCGTCTTCTTCCCCATCTCGTTCGCCGCACGCATGATGCGGATCGCGATCTCGCCCCGGTTGGCTACCAGGATCTTTTCAAAATCTGCCATGTGTCGAGGGTCCTTCTCCGGCACAGTCGCGCCATTCTGCGCAATATTATTACTTTGAGAGTATGCCGCGACGCAGCGCAAGAGGGGTTTGCAAATTATTCCTGCGCGACGGTCGCGTTTGCAAACTCTGTTTTCCCGCGCAGATCGGCGGGCCGTGACACGCCAAGCTGGCCGATATTGGCCACCAGGTCCCGGCGCAGAATCTCTGCCAGGTGGGCGGGGCCGGGCGCGCCCAGGGCGCAGACGGCATAGTGCCACGCTCGGCCCAGCATGACGAAATCCGCCCCCAGCGCGATGGCCCGCAGGATGTCCAGCCCGCCCTCGATCCCGCTGTCGAAGATCACCGGCAGGCGCGTGGCGGCGCGCACTGCGGGCAGGTAGGACACCGCGCCGCGGGCGCCGTCGAACTGCCGGCCGCCGTGGTTCGAGACCCAGACCGCATCCACGCCTTCGCGCTCAAGCCGTTCCGCATCCTCGGCTTTCAGGACGCCCTTGACCACCAGCGGCCCCTCCCAGGCCTCGCGCAGCCAGCGCAGGTAATCCCAATCGGGCGCCGTGCGCAGCAGGTAGCCGATATGCGCGGTGGGATCGCGGCTGGCCATGTCCTGCGAATAGCGGTCCAGCGTCTTCATCCGGGGCATCCCGGCGCGCAACCGTGCCAGGGACCAGGCCGGGCGCCGCGCGCATTGCAGCGCGATCCGGGGCGTGATCCGGGGCGGCTGCACCAGCCCGCCCTTGACCTGTCTTTCCCGCCGCGAGGCGACGGGAACGTCGACCGTCACCACCAGGACGTGAAAGCCGCTGGCCTTGGCACGTGCCAACATGTCGCGCCGCATGTCGGGGTCGCGCGGCGGGTACAACTGGAACCAGCCCTTGCCGCCGGTCTCGGGGCCGACCTCCTCGGGGGTGGCATTGGCGACGGTCGACAGCGTGTAGGGCAGGCCGGCCTGTGTTGCCGCCCGTGCCAGTATCCGTTCCGCCCCGGGCCAGAGCAGCCCCGACTGGCCCACCGGCGCCACGCCGAAGGGCAGGGGATGGGTTTCCCCGAACAGCGGGACAGAAAGATCCGGCGCCACCTCGCCGTCAAGGATTGAGGGCGTAAACAGCACCTGATCGAGCGCCGCCCGATTTCGGCGGGCCGTGGCCTCTGTCCCGGTCGCCGTGTCCAGGTAGGCCCAGGCGAATCGCGGCACGCGGGCCCGCGCGGCCCGGCGCAAATCGGCGACAGTCATGAAGCGGCTGTGCAGGTCCATGCGGGTATCTGGCGTCGGAAAGCAGCGATCCGCAAGCGGGTCGACCTGCATTCGCCTCAAATCTTCAACTTATTTTAAGTGCCGTGGCGGAGTGTGTGGGCATCGACACGGAAAGGACAGCACATGCACGCGATGATCGTCGACCACGATGCCACCCGGCTTGAACGCAGCCAGATCGCCTTTCTGGAGGCGGGGATTCACGTTACCGGCTCTGGCAGCCACGCGGTGGCCGAAACCTGCCTGAAACGGGCGGTGGTCGATGTGCTGGTGCTGGATGACGATTGCGGCCCGGACCGGATCGCGGCGCTGACCGCCCTGGCGCAGCGGCGCAATCCCCGGCTGGTCACGCTGATGCTGGCCCGCGAGGTGGGCGAGGCGACGGATCTCTATTCCGACGCCGTGACCTCGCTGCATTGCGTGCTGGACGGGCGGGTGTCGCCGCGCATGGTGGCGCGCATGGCGCAGGCCTCGCTTGCGGGGCGCGCTGCCTGCAAGATGACCCCGGTCCGTGCCGATGCCGCGTCGCAGCCCGCCCGAGAGGTGCCGCTGCCGGTGTTTTCCACCACCCGGCGCAAACCCGTCATGCCGACAGAGGTGGCGATGCACGCCTGAGCGGCGGCGGATCAATGCGGCGGGGCATGAAAAACCCCGCCGAGGCAAGGAACACAAGGCGAACACGGCTTTCCCTGCGCGCGCAATGACGCTAGATTGGCGTCATGAGCAGTTTCGATGAATTCGACGCTTTCGAGGCGTCCTCGCTGTCGGCGCGCGCAATGGCCGCGCGCCCGGCCCCCTACCTGGACGAGCTGAACCCCGCGCAGCGCGAGGCGGTGGAAACGCTCGACGGGCCTGTGCTGATGCTGGCCGGGGCCGGGACGGGCAAGACCAAGGCGCTGACCGCGCGGGTGGTGCACCTGTTGAGCACAGGGCGCGCCCGTCCGAACGAGATCCTGTCGGTCACCTTTACCAACAAGGCCGCGCGCGAGATGAAGAATCGCATCTCGGGTATGCTGGGCCAGACCGTCGAGGGGATGCCCTGGCTGGGCACCTTCCATTCGATCTGCGTCAAGCTGCTGCGCCGCCATGCGGAGCTGATCGCCGATGATTCCGATTCGGTGGTCGAGGGCGCCGGCGAGCCTACCGGCCCGCATCTGAAATCCAATTTCACCATCCTCGACACCGACGACCAGCTGCGCCTGCTCAAGCAACTGGTCCAGGCGGCGGGTATCGACGACAAGCGATGGCCGGCGCGCCAGCTGGCCAACATCATCGACGGTTGGAAGAACCGTGCGCTGACGCCCGACAAGATCCCCGCCTCTGACGCGGGCGCCTACAACCACCGTGGGCCAGAGCTTTATGCCGCCTACCAGCGCCGCCTGCTGGAACTGAACGCCGTCGATTTCGGCGACCTGCTCTTGCATGTGGTCACCATCTTCCAGACCCACCCGGACATCCTGGAGAAATACCAGCGCTGGTTCCGCTACATCCTTGTGGACGAATACCAGGATACCAACGTCGCCCAATACCTCTGGCTGCGCCTGCTGGCCTCCGCGCACAAGAACATTTGCTGCGTGGGCGACGACGACCAGTCGATTTATGGCTGGCGCGGCGCCGAAGTGGGCAACATCCTGCGGTTCGAAAAGGATTTTCCAGGCGCGCACGTCGTGCGGCTGGAGCAGAACTATCGGTCCACCCCGCATATCCTTGCCGCTGCCGGCGGTGTGATCCGGGGCAACCAGGGCCGCCTGGGCAAGGAACTCTGGACCGAGGCGCAGCAGGGCGAAAAGGTCCGCCTGATCGGCCATTGGGACGGCGAGGAAGAGGCCCGCTGGATCGGCGAGGAAATCGAATCCATGCAGGGCGGCACCCGCGGAATGCGCCCTTACAGCCTTGACGAGATGGCCATCCTCGTCCGCGCCAGCCACCAGATGCGCGCCTTCGAGGACCGTTTCCTGACCATCGGTCTGCCCTATCGTGTCATCGGCGGCCCCCGCTTTTACGAGCGGATGGAGATCCGCGATGCGATGGCCTATTTCCGCCTCGTGGTTTCACCCACTGATGACCTTGCCTTTGAACGCATCGTCAACACACCCAAGCGCGGCCTAGGCGACAAGGCGCAGCAGACCATCCAGCGCATCGCCCGTGAAAACGGTGTCAGCCTGCTGGACGGCGCGGCGCTGGCGGTGGAACAGGGGGCGATCAAGGGCAAGGGCGCCAAGGCACTGGGGGAGCTTGTGGTCGGCCTCGCCCGCTGGGGCCGCATGACCGGGGACAAGGACCTCAGTCACATGGAACTGGCCGAGATCATCCTGGATGAAAGCGGCTACACCACGATGTGGCAGAACGACAAGACGCCCGAGGCGCCGGGCCGGTTGGAGAACCTCAAGGAACTGGTCAAGGCGCTGGAAAGCTTCGAGAACCTGCAAGGGTTCCTTGAACACGTCAGCCTCGTCATGGACAACGAATCCGACGCCGAGGGGGCCAAGGTTTCGATCATGACGCTGCACGCGGCCAAGGGGCTGGAATTCCCGGTGGTCTTTCTGCCGGGGTGGGAGGATGGTCTTTTCCCTTCACAGCGCAGCATGGACGAAAGCGGGGTCAAGGGGCTCGAAGAGGAACGGCGCCTGGCCTATGTTGGCATCACCCGCGCCGAGGAAGTCTGTACCATCAGTTTCGCCGGCAACCGCCGCGTGTTCGGCCAGTGGCAATCGCAGATGCCGTCACGCTTTGTCGATGAATTGCCCGAGGACCATGTCGAGGTGCTGACACCTCCGGGGCTCTACGGCGGCGGATATGGCGCGGCGGGCGGCGTGGGGGGCATGTCCTCGGGGCTGGAAAGCCGCGCGGCAGAGGCCAATGTCTACAACTCCCCGGGCTGGAAACGCCTGCAATCCCGCCAGGGTGATCGTCCGATCAGCCAGCCACGCGAGAGCCGGAGCCAGGTGATCGACCTCGACGCCGTCTCGGCCCACACGGTGGGAGAGCGGGTCTTTCACCAGAAATTCGGCTACGGCACGATCCAGGGCATCGAGGGCGACAAGCTGGAAATCGCCTTTGAGAAGGCAGGCACGAAAAAGGTGGTGGCGCGGTTTATCCATGCCGCCGATGACGTACCGTTCTAATCGCGCATTTGCTCAGGCGGGCAGGGGATGCCCGCCGATATAGACAGCTGTGAGATCAAGCGCCCCGTCCAGAACCACCAGGTCGGCAGAGGCGCCTTCGCGGATGCGGCCGATGTCCGGGCGCCCGATCCAGTCGGCGGGCAATGTGCTGAGCCGCGCCGAGGCCTCTGCCAGCGGCAGACCGATGCCGACGAGGTTGCGCAAGGCCTGGTCCATCGTCAGCGCAGACCCCGCCAGCGTTCCATCGGTCAGCCGCATGGCGCCCCCGGCCTTGTGCACATGTTGCGCGCCCAGCCGAAACGCCCCGTCCGGCATCCCGGCGCCCGCCGTGGCATCGGTCACGCCGTACAGCCCGGGGATGGCCCGGCGCGCGGCAAGGATCGCGCCGGCTTCCACATGCAGCAGGTCCGGAATGACCTCGGCAAAACCGGCATGGGCCAGCGCCGCACCGGCCAGCCCGTTGCCACGATGCGCCGCCGGGCTCATCGCGTTGAACAGATGTGTCACGCCGCAGCCCGCCTGCAGGCAGGCGGCGGCGCGGGCGTAGTCACAAAGCGAATGCCCCAACTGTACCTTGATCCCTGCCGCCTGCGCGGCGGCGATCACGCGGTCGTCCGGGTCCATCTCTGGCGCCAGCGTCATCACCCGGACCGGGGCCAGCGTCAGCCAGCGGCGTAGGGCGTCCAGATCCGCCGCCACGGCAAAATCCGGCTGGGCGCCCAGCTTGTCGGGGTTCAGGAAAGGGCCTTCGAGATGTGCGCCCAGCACGCGGGCGGCGTCGGGCCAGTGCGCCGCCATCGCGGCATCGACGGCCCCAAGGAACCTCTCGACCTCGGCAAAGGGGGCGGTGACGGAGGTGGCCAGCATCGAGGTCGTGCCATGTCGGGCGTGCAGGCGGGCGGCGGTGCGGATCGCCTCGGCGCCGGCCATCATATCCTCGCCGCCGCCGCCATGCACATGCAGGTCGACAAAACCGGGCAGGACAAAGGGCGGCTCTGGCGTCTCCGTCGGGCGGCCCTCGATCCGGTCCACGCAGCGGCCAAAACCCAGGTCTCCGGTGACCCAGCCGGTTTCGGTCAGGATGCTGCCCCGCACTGTTTCCATCCTTGATCCTCCTGACGGGGCTCAGCCGATCGGCAAAGGCGCGTCGGGTTTCGGCTGATCCATGACGATCTGCGAATGCACCCGGGCCACCACCGGATGCGCCAGCAGCACCTCATGGATCAGGGCGTTGAGCGCGGGTAGGTCGGGGCAATAGACCCTGAGCAGGTAGTCCGCCTCGCCGGTCATGGTCCAGGCCGAGACGATTTCGGGCCGCAGCCGCAAGAGACGGGAAAAAGCGGTGCCTTCCTCGGCGCCGTGGCGGGCCAGTTGCACCTGAACAAAGGCCTGCACGTCGAGGCCGAGCTTTTCCGGATCCAGTCGCGCACTGTAGCCCTGGATCACCTTTGCCTCTTCCAGCCGCTGCCGCCGTCGTCCCGCCTGGCTGGCCGAAAGGTGCAGCCGCTCGCCCAGTTGCTGCGCCGTGGCCTGGCCGTCCCGCTGAACGGCGTCCAGCAGGGCGACGTCCGTTTCATCCAATGGCGTGCGTCGTTCCCGCATGTCCTGCCCTTTTCGCGCGTGTGTCATGTGCGCGGCGTTGGTCTTGCGGGAATGATGCGCGCCGCGCGGCGCGCCGTAAAGGGCAAACCCGGTCAGGTCTGCGGCATGGTCAGCGTCAGGTTGCGGTTGCCCTTGGTGTAGCGCAGGGCCTCTTCGCCGATGGCGGTTACGCGGCCACCGTCCAGCCGGTCGCCAACCTTGACCTTCTGGTACTTGCCATTGGCCAGCCGCACTAGCGCACGGCGATTTTCAGCGGTGCCGTAGACGCCGATCAGGTTGATCTTTTTCAGGTTGATCGCATTGGTCGCGGTGGCGGCCCGGGCGACGCTGGCGCTGGAGGGAACCTGCGGTGCGACGGTGCGCGGTGCCACCGCGGCGGCGGTCTGCACCGGCTCCGCGGGCACAAGGCTGCGGTCCGCGTTGTCGACGATGGCGGCCATGTTGCGCGGTCGGCCAACGGGCACCAGCGAGCGGCGCACCGCCTGGTCCGTCGCCTCGGGCGCGTCGATCTCGGCCTGTTCCTGCGCCGTGGGCGGGCGCATCACGGGGCGTATTTCGGCCAGTTCCGACCGAGAGATGCCGCCCAGCTGGCTGCGTTCGCGCAGTTCCATCAAGTCGTCCGGCCGGGTCTGCGGCCGGACGCGGGGCATGGCGTTCAGCCGGGTGCGGATCGCGCCCGGTGCGTCAAGCTCGGGGTCCGGGGCCAGGGCCGCTTCGTCCCGCAGGGGCGGGATGACCGGCGGCCGCCCGGTAAAGATGCGCAACCCGTCCGGTGTCAGCGCACCCTCGGGCGTGGCGCGCACAAGATCCCGTTCGTCGAAATCAAAGGTCAGCCCGGCTGGCGGCGGCAGGCCCGGGTCCTGGAAGTCAGGTCCTCGCTCCAGATCCTTGGCCTGGGGCAGGGCGACGGCGTCGAAGATCTGGATGTTCGGGTCGATCGAGGCGGCATAGACGTCATCGACACCGTCCTCGGGCGGGCGGTGCGGCTTGGCAGGCGCCCGTTGCCAGATGCCGGAGGCGGCATAGCTGACCGCGGCCTCTTCGGGGGTCAGCTGGCGCGGATCTGTCGGCACGGCAAGCGGTGCGACCAGGGACTCGGGCGCCGTGGCGGGCGGGTCAAAGGCGGCGATCTGGACCTTGCCCTCGGGGCGGGCCACGGGACGCGCCGAGATCGCCGGCGCCGCGCTGGCCGGTGGCGTGGCGGATTCGAGGATCTCGCCATCGTCGCCTGTGGCGCGGGGGGCATCGGGATCGCCATCGGGCAGAGAGGCAACGGCGCTTGCCGGTTCATCGGCTGAACGGAACAGCCGCGCCAGCCCGTCTTCAAGGAAGACGGCGGCCCAGGCTGCGACCCCGGCCAGGAACAGCAGCAGGATCGCCGTGAGCATCAATCCCAGGTATTTAGGCTTGCCTCCGGTTGTGTCCCGATCACGCGCGCCGAAAACGGTCATGCGGTCCCGTTCGCTGGGCTGGTTGAAGGCCATTCCGGCAGGGATCGCGGCAACGCCACCGCCGACAGCGGCCTGTCCGCCGCTCCGGTCCTGACCCTGAGGGCCGCGCAGGGCCGCCAGTTTGGCCAGCGGGCTCGGACGCGGCAGACCGCCGGGTTTCGAGCCGACATGCGGCCCCTTGCCGGGGGCGGGAACGGCCTTGCGCGCGGCGGCGGGCGCGGCAAGAAACTCGTCTTCCTTCGCCTCGCGGGCGGGCACGGCGGCAAGCGCCGCGGCGCGGGCGGCGGCCACCTTCGGGATCGGTTTGACGCCGGGTTTCGCCGCAGGCTTGGTCTTGCCTTTCGTCTTGGGCGGCAAGACCGGGCGCTTGGCCTGTGCTGGAGCGGCACGATCACCAGAGGGTTTTGCGGCCTCGGCTTCGTCCGCTGCGGCTGAGGCCTGGGCCAACAGGGCAGAGGCGGTCGGGGCCGAAAAGAAGCCGGTACGTGCCTGCGGGGCAGGCGCCGACGCCGGAGCCTTGGAGGGCGACTCCGGCATCTCTGTCTTGCTGTCCGCGGCGGGGGCGACAGGGGTGAAACGTGCTTTCAACTCGCCCGTGACGGGCGGTCGCGGAGCGGCGACATCCCCTGATGGCCCGGACCCAACTGCCCCGGAGCGGGTCGCCCGGATGGTTGAAAACGTATAGGGCCGCTCTGCGTCGGTTTCGGCCGGGGCGGCGGAAGGCGCGGGCTGTTGCACCTGCGCGGCGGGGCGCGGTGCGGGGGCCTTGGGGGCCGCAGGCTCGGCAGCGGGTTGAGGGGCGGCAGGCGCTTTCGGTGCCGGGGCGGACCTGGGGGGAACCGCCGGTGCCTTCGGCGCCCCTTGGCCAGCGGGGGCCTGTGGCGGGATCGCAGGCGCCTTCGGTGCAGCGGCAGGGGCGACAGGCCCAGGCTGCGGCGGTGCCGACGGGGCCTGCGGGGCTGCCGGGACAGAGGGCTCTGGCCCTTTCGCCTTGGGCGCAGGGGCTTTGGGCGCCGGTTCACTGGGGGCCACAGCGGGCGCAGGGGCCTTCGGGGCCGGTGCTTCCGGGGCCGGGGCGGCTGCCTTGGGGGCCGCTGGTTGCGCGCTTACGTCCGGCTTTGCGGCCGGAGCGGGCGTGTCGGTCGGGGCCTTGGACTGCGCCGCCGGGGCCGGAACGGCTGCCTTGGGGGGCGCTGGTTGCGCGCTCACGTCCGGCTTTGCGGCCGGAGCGGGCGTCTCGACCGGGGCCTTGGACTGCGCCGCCGGGGCCGGGGCGGCAGGAGATTTGTCCGCTGCGGGGGCGGGCTGCGCTTGCGGCTTGGGCGCCGGGGGGCGGGCTGCTTCGGGCTTGGGCGCATCCGGCTTTGGCGCCTGGGGTTTCGGCGCGGCGGGCGCAATCAGCTCGGGCTTGGGCAGCGGTTTCAACGCGGCCTCGTCGGCCTCGACGATGCGAATGGCCCGCGCGGGGCGCGAGGCGGGTTTGTTCCACCCCTTGGCCTTGCCGAAAAAGACCGCCGAGTCGAACGCCCCGTCTGGCGCCTGCGCCATGAAGCTGACCGGGTCGAACCCGTGTTCGACGGCAAAGCTCTGCGCCTCGTCCAGCGTTTCGATCGCAACGGCGGCGATCTGCAAACGCCCGTCCGTCACCACGTAGTCGAATTTCAACTCGTTCACGGCGTAGGGCGTCGCGCCGTCCAGAGAGGCGCGGATGGCGATGTCGCGCGCCGTCTCGTCCCCGCCCAGGTCGGGCTGGTCCAGGTAACGGATCTGCTCGTTCGGGATGATCAGCGCCACCTGGGCGCCGGTCGGGTCCAGGCTTTCGGCCCGGTCCCGCAAGGCGATCACCTGGGAATCGAAATCGGCGTGATCGAGCGGAACATCGTCGATCAGGGCCCATCGGGGGCCCATGCGCCGCAGCAGGGCGATGCCTTCGAAGGAGAGCGAGAGCGCGAAATTTGGTATCATGAAGCGTGTCTTATCAGGCCATCCATGCCTGCGGGAGTCCTAAGGCAGTGCCTAAAATATATAGGGCAACTCTTTGCCGAAGAAAAGAAAGCGGCTGTTGCCCTCTTGCCGATTTTCCCCGGTCAGGGGACAGTCAGTGCAGATTCCTGCTGATTGTGAGGTAATTTATGCGAATTTCAGCATTCTTGACGATCCTGGCCCTCGCGCTCCCCCTGGCGGCGCCACATGCGGCATCGGCGGAAGGCCGCTTGTCCGTCTCGGGCGAGGCCCGCATCGCGGCAGTGCCCGACATGGCGACGATCTCGCTGGGCGCCACGGGGCGCGGCAAGACGGCGGTCGAGGCGATGAATGCCACCTCGACGGCGGTGGATGCCATCCTGGCCCGGCTGTCGAGCCTCGGGGTCGAGGCGCGTGACATCCAGACCACCCAGCTGCGGGTCAGCGAACAGACCCGCTGGGACCGCGACCGCAACGAGGACATCTTTGTCGGCTACTACGCCACAAACACGGTCCGCGTGCGCATCCGTGACATGGAGGGCATCGGCGCGCTGCTGTCGGCGGTGCTGGACGACGGTGCCAACCAGCTGCAGAGCCTGACCTTCGGCGTACAGGAGCCGCGCGAGGTCGAAGACGAGGCTCGCCGCCGCGCGGTGGCCGACGCCATTGCCAAGGCCGAGCTGTATGCAGATGCCGCCGGCGTGACGCTGGGCCCGGTGCTGGAGCTGCGCGACAATGCCGAACCGCTGGTGCGGTCCATCGTCGAGCCGGAACCGATGATCCTGGAAGACGCGCCCGCCGCCCGCGACGTGCCGGTGGCCGCCGGGGAAATCGAGGTAAGGGCCGAGGTCACGATGGTCTTTTCCGTCAGCGAGTGACGCGCGCCTGTCCCCGCCCTATCCAACCAAGAGGCCGCCGCAGTTGCCCTGCGGTGGCCTCTTTCATTCGTGTCGATCCGGTTCAGGCAGAGGCCTTGTTCAGCGCCTGGTCAAGGTCGACGATAAGGTCGTCCGCGTCCTCGATCCCGATCGAGATCCGCACCACGTTCGGTGCGGCGCCCGCGGCGATCTGCTGGTCCTCGGTCAACTGGCGGTGCGTGGTCGAGGCCGAGTGGATCACCAGGCTGCGCGTGTCGCCCAGGTTTGCGACGTGAGAGAAGATTTCCAGCGAGTCCACGAACTTGACGCAGGCGTCATAGCCGCCCTTCAGCGCTACGGTGAACAGACCACCCGCGCCTTTCGGGCAGATCCGGGCGGCGCGCTCCTTGTAGGGAGAGGAATCCAGCCCGGCATAGGTCACGCCCTCGACCGCGTCATGTTTCTCCAGCCAGGCGGCGATCTTCTCGGCGTTCTCGACGTGGCGCGCCATGCGCAGGCTCAGCGTCTCGATCCCCATCAGCGTGTAATGCGCCGCCTGCGGGTTCAGCGTCATGCCAAGGTCACGCAACCCGATGGCGATGCCGTGAAAGGTGAAGGCCAGCGGGCCGAATGTCTCGTGGAATTTCAACCCGTGATAGGCCGGCTCCGGCTCTGACAGGGACGGGAACTTGTCGCTGGCGGACCAGTCGAAGGTGCCGGAATCCACCACCACGCCGCCGGTCACGGTGCCGTTGCCGGTCAGGTACTTGGTCATCGAATGCACCACCAGCGTCGCACCGTGCTCGATCGGGCGGCACAGGTACGGCGTGGCCGAAGTGTTGTCGACGATCAGTGGCAGGCCCGCCTTGTCGGCGATCTTGGCCAGCGCATCGATATCGGTGACATAGCCGCCCGGGTTGGCGATGCTTTCGCAGAATACCGCGCGGGTGTCGTCGTCAATCGCGGCCTCGACGGCGGCCAGATCGTCGGTGTCGACGAATTTCGCCGACCAGCCGAACCGCTTGATGGTCTGGCTGAACTGGGTGATCGAGCCGCCGTAAAGCCGGGTCGAGACCACCACGTTGCGCCCTGGTGCCATCAGCGGGAACAGCGCCATGATCTGCGCCGCGTGGCCCGAGGAACAGCAGACCGCCCCGGCGCCGCCTTCCAGCACCGCGACACGTTCCTGCAGCGCCGCGACCGTCGGGTTGGTCAAGCGCGAGTAGATGTAGCCCACTTCCTGAAGGTTGAAGAGCGCGGCGGCATGTTCCGCATCGCGGAACACATAGGCCGTGGTCTGGTAGATCGGCACCTGCCGCGCGCCGGTGGCCGGGTCGGGCCGGGCGCCGGCGTGGATCTGCAAGGTGTCAAAGCCGAAGCTGGGCGCATCCTGGGTCATTCAATGGTCTCCCTATTGTCGGTTGCGCACAGGAGTATGCGATTGCCGCGGCGGGTGCCAGATTCTTCGCGGGCCCCGCATCTTTCTGCGGTACATTGGCGGCATTTCTTGTTGTGATGCGTGAATTGCGCGCGAACGCGGGGTTGAGCCGAAAAAAGTTCGCATAATTGACGGCGCTTTCGCCGGATTCGCGTGAAACCCGCATCTCTCCTCATGTATCTCCGTCCCGACAGGAACAGGAGCGCCGAAAGATGACCGACCAGATGCATGTCCACCAATCCATCGCCCGTGCCGTGGGGGATCACGGCATCAGTACGATGTTCGGGCTGATGGGGGATGCCAACCTTTTCATGGTCGACAGTTTCGTGCGCGACTGCGGCGGGCGCTTTGTTCCGGCGGCGCATGAGGGCAGCTCTGTCCTGATGGCCTTGGCCTTTGCCCATGTCTCGGGGCAGGTGGGGGTGGCGACCGTCACCCACGGGCCCGCGCTGACCAATTGCACCACCGCCCTGACAGAGGGTGCGCGCGGTCATATCCCGATGGTTCTGCTGGCGGGCGACACGCCGGTGTCGAACCCGCGCCACCTGCAGGGCATCGACCAGCGCGAACTTGTCAAATCCACCGGCGCCGGTTTTGTCCAGCTGCGCGCGCCGGAAACCGCCGGAACCGACGTCGCCCGCGCCTTTTACCGGGCGCAGGTGGAGCGCCGTCCCATCGTGCTGAACATGCCCGCCGATTTCATGTGGCAGGAGGTGGCGCACGACTGCCGCCCGCTTGATGTCTTCACCAACCCCGGCGGCGTGGCCGAGGGCGACACGCTGGACCAGGCCATCGGCATGATCGCCTCTGCCCGCCGTCCGATCATCCTGGCCGGTGGCGGCGCCGTGGGCGCCCGAGACACGCTGATCCGTCTCGCCGACCGGCTGGAGGCGCCTCTGGCCACCACGCTCAAGGCCAAGGGGCTGTTCAACGACCACCCCTACAACATGGACATCTTCGGCACGCTCTCGACCCCCGCCGCCTATGACCTGATCGCGAAATCCGACTGTATCGTCTGTTTCGGCACCGGCCTGCACGAATTCACCTCCGACCGGGGCAAGCTGATGCAGGACAAGCGCATCGTCCAGGTGGATATCGAGGCCACCGCCATCGGCGGCAGCATCCATCCCGACGCGGCCCTTGTGGCGGACGCGGGGCTGACCGCCGAAACCATCCTATACTGGCTGGACGAGGCAGAGATCCCCGGCAGCGGGTTCACCAAGGAGTTGGACGGAGAGACGCTGACCGCGCATCCCCTTGGTACCGACCGCACCGCGCCGGGCTGTGTCAACTACGTCCATGCGCTCGACCGTCTGGAAGAGGCATTGCCAAAGGACCGCGTGCTGGTCACCGACGGCGGCCGCTTCATGACAGAGGTCTGGTGCCGGATCTCTGCCCCCGATCCGCGCAGTTTCGTGGTGACGGCGAATTTCGGCTCCATCGGGTTGGGCCTGCAAGAGGCCATCGGCGCGGGGCTGGCCGCGCCTGACCGTCCCGTCGTGATGTTCACCGGTGACGGCGGTTTCATGATGGGGGGCATCAACGAGTTCAACACCGCCGTGCGGCTGGGCCTCGACCTGATCGTGATCCTGGCCAACGATTCCGCCTATGGCGCCGAGCATATCCAGTTCCTCGACCGCAAGATGGACCCCAGCCTGACCGAATTCGACTGGCCATCCTTTGCCGAAGTCGCCACCGCGCTGGGCGGGCAGGGGATCGAGGTGCGCTCTGCCGACGATCTGGAACTGGCGCTGTCGGCGCTGGACACCCGGACCAAGCCGGTGCTGATCGACCTGCGGCTGGACCCGAACGACGTGCCGCGCATGCGGATCTGAGGGCGGGACAGGCCCCCGGTGTTGACAGGGCAGGCTCGCCCGGGTCTGCTCCTGCCATCCTGGGGGAGAGTGACCATGCTGATGCCCGAAGCCCTCCGCACGGCGGAGGACAGATTTGCCGACCTGCCCGATTTTCCGTGGCAGCCACGGTATCGCGACGACCTCGTGGGCTACGAAGGTCTGCGCATGGCACGCATCGACGAAGGCCCCGAAGACGCCGATCAGGTCTTTCTCTGCCTGCATGGTCAACCGGCGTGGAGCTTTCTCTACCGCCACATGATCCCCGTCTTTCTGGACACCGGCGCGAGGGTCGTCGCACCAGACCTCTTCGGCTTTGGCCGCTCCGACAAGCCGGTCGATGACGCGACCTATACCTTCAACTTTCACCGCCAGAGCCTGATTGCCCTGATCGAGGCGTTAGACCTGCGGCGGATCACGCTTGTCGTGCAGGACTGGGGCGGGATTCTGGGCCTGACGATCCCGCCGGACATGGCCGACCGGTTCGACAGGCTGCTGGTCATGGACACCGTTCTGGGCCTTGGCGGCGGCAGCACCGAGGGCTTCGACGCTTGGCGCCGCATGCACGGGGAACAGCCGGATTACGACATGGCCGCACTGTTCAAGGACTATGTCCCCGGCATGAGCGACGCAGTGGCCGCTGCCTATGCCGCGCCCTTTCCCGATGCCCGCTATCGCGCAGGCGCCCGCCGCTTTCCCTTTCTCGTCATGACCGAGCCGCAGATGGAGGGGGTCGAGGTGTCGAAACGCGCCGCGCGCTGGTGGGCGTCGGAATTTCAGGGCGACAGCTTTATGGCCGTGGGCGAGCAGGACAAGCTGATCCCGCCCTGGCTGATGATGCGCATGCACGAGATTCTGGGCCTCACCCGGCCCCCGCTGAGGCTCCCCAACGCCGGGCATTTCGTGCAGGAAACCCACGGCGCCGAGGTCGCGCGCGCAGCGCTGGCGGCCTGGGCGGAAAACCCCGAAGGCTGACAGGTCAGGCCGCCGTCACCGTCTCGACGCAAAGCACCGTGGGCAGGTGGCGGGCAATTTCCGACCAGCTGTCCCCCTCGTCGAAAGAGGCAAAGACAGAGCCCGAGTTGGTGCCGAAATAGACCCCCGGCGTCTCGGCCCGGTCCGTGGCCATCGCCTGCCGCAGCACGGTGAAGAAACAGTTTTCGGAGGGCAGGCCGTCGCGGCAGGCCTCCCAGTTGTCGCCGCCGTCGCGGGACCGCCAGACCGCTGCTTTGCCCTCGGGCGGAAAACGCCCGGCCATGTCGCCGTTCAGCGGCAGGGTCCAGAGTGTTTGCGGTTGAGCGGGATGGACTGCGATGGGAAAGCCGAAGGTCGAGGGCAGACCCGCGGTGATGTCCTCCCAGCTGCGCCCGCCATCGGAAGAGCGCCAGACCCCGTGATGGTTCTGCTGATACAGAAGGTCCGGATCGCCCGGCGCCCGCACCATATTGTGCACGCAATGGCCGGTCTCGCCGTCCTTTGGCCCTGCCGGATGGTGGACGTGCCCGCAGGCCTCTGCGTTGGACAGGCGGTTGCGCCGCTCCCAGCTTGCCCCGCCGTCTTCGCTGGCAAAGACCCCCGCCGCAGAGATCCCCAGCCAGACTTTGTCGGCATCCGCCGGGCTGGCCACGATCGTGTGCAGCGTCAGCCCCACCGCACCCGGCGTCCAGCTGTCCGCAGAGGGGTGATCCGTCAGGCTTTCGACCGCGGTCCAGCTTGCGCCCGCATCCTCGCTGACAAACAGCGTCGCGGGCTTGGCACCGGCGTAGAGCTTGCCGCCCACCTGGCCCAGCGACCAGATCGCCTCGACCCGGCCGGTAAACTCTGCTGGCGGCTTTGGCTCGGTTCCGAAAAAGGCCGCCGTATCCGGGTCATTGCGGATCCATTCGTCGACAGTGCCGTCCGCCAGCTTGACCAGATCCCAGCTTTCGCCGCCATCCGGGGACCGCCAGACCCCTGCGCCCGACCATTCGCCACCCCCGCCGGCCCAGAGCGTTCCTGTTTCCGCATCGCCGATGGCGTGGTTGATTCCCCAGCCATCGCAGAGCGGTCCCTTGACCGACCAGTCCGCCCGCGCCGCATCCGATTGCAGCAGGAACAAGCCCTTGCTGGTGCCCACCAGCACCGTGATCGCCTGTGTCATGACACACCCTCCTGAACGCCAGGGCAGGGTAACATGGGTCGCGCAGGGGCGAGCGGAATTCCGCGCTCAGCGCATCCAGAACCCTTCGCGTTTGATCCGGTTGCGGATCGCCTGTTCCTTGCGCGGCAGGTTCTCGCGGTCGAACAGCGCGCGCACCTTCTGGCCGCGCCCCTGGTAGATCATCCGCTTGAAGGGGTCGTGCCCCTTGAGCACCTTCTTGATGCGGTTCGGCGCGGCGACCTCTTCCAGCACCTCGACCACCTTGTCGCTTTCGCGGGCATAGAGCAGGGGCAACAGCCGGTAATGGCAGGTCACATCCCCATCCAGCAGCCCGGCGGGCAGCGTGTCGCGCCCGCCGCCCAGCCCGTGGATCACCAGCGGCAGAACCACCTGGTCCAGCCAGGGATCGAGGCTCTGGCAGGCCAGTTCCGGCGGCGGGTCGTCCCGCACCGACAGCGCGTAGTCGCGAAAGCGCTGCCCGAAGACGCGGGGGCAGCGGTAAAAGAAGACCCCGGCGTTGAAATAGAGATACCGCCGCCAGTATTCATCGGGCTGGGACAGGTCGAGGCTGCTGTCGAAATCCAGCCCGAACCGGTCGTAGAGCGATCTCCAGATCTGCGCGTAGCCGGGGCCGTACAGTTCGATCTGCGGCCAGGTGCCCTCGCGCCGCAAAGAGGCTGTGGGGCGGTCGAAGTCGAAGGGCACATGATCCAACCTGTCCAGGATCAGCGTATCGGTGTCGAAAAAGATGAAGGGCTCACCCTCGGGCAGGACCTCCAGCGCCTCGATCTTGTTGCCATAGGGGTAGGCGGCGCCGAAATGCTGGCTCTCGAGGGGGCGGATCTCTGCGCCAAGCTCTTGCAGCAGCGCGCGGACCTCGGGCTGGCGGATGCCCGGGTCCTCGGGCCAGAGCGGGCCGGGGGCGGGTTCCGCGACGATGAGGCGAAAGCCCGGGCCGCCCCGTGCCTTGAGCGAGGCGGCAAAGAGCGCGGCCTCGTAGGACAGCCGCCCGGCCTGGGCAACGATGAGAATATTTACGGTTTGAGCCGCCGCGCCCTCGCGTGTCATGATGAACCTGCCACTGCCTGTCGGGCGCCACTATAGGCGGGGCGGACGGGCGCCGGAAGCCGCAAGGCCCCGGGGAATTATTTGAAGGAAATACCTAATGTTCGATCTTGTTCTTCTCGTCATTGCCGTCGCCAGCGGGGGGGCGGGGGACGCGGCCCGCCTGGAAACCGCCGAGGCCCCGCCCGCCGCCGAAGTCGCCGATGCGCCCGTGGCCCCCCGGGCCGAAACCGACGAGGCGCGCCCCTTTTCCTCGGAAGCGCCGCCGCCCAGTGCGGAAGCTGACCCGGCGCCGCCGCGCGACCTGCCCTATACCGCCGAACAGCAGGTGCCCTCGGGCAAGTTCACCACCGCCGTCGAGGTCAAGCCGATCCTGAACGCCACCCGGTCCAATTGGATCGCGGTGCGCGAGTTCAACGGGCAGGACCTGGTCTATGTCACGCACCTCTGGTCCTGGCGCTGCGGGCTGGTGGCCATCCATATCGGCCTCAACGGGGCCGAGCCCGAGCCCTGGCCACTGCCCGCCTGCGACGAGGACAGCCCCACGCCCAACGCCATGCCGGCGGATGCACTGCCCTACCGGGCGTTTCCGCTGAACTCCGTGGAGGAGATGACGGTCGAGCTGATCTACGACGACCTCAGCATCGACCGGGCGACCTTCAACCGGACGGGGGCCTTGATCCCGTGATCTGACCGCGGGTCGGGAGCGGGACTCGCGGTCCCTTCGGGCCCGCATCACCCGCCCACCGACCCGTGTCCGACGCGCATGCGCGCGGTGTTACGCTTCGAGGCTCACCAGGGAACAGGCCTGCCCCCCGGTTCCCCCTGTCGCTGAAGATGCCTGCGCCAGCCGCCGGGGGCATGCAAGGGCAAGCCGCCTCCGGCGGGCCTGCGGCCCCTTGCATCCCCCCGCCGCCCGTCGCGGTACGGCATCAGCGACAGGCGGCTCCGGGGAACAGGCTGGATGCCTCAGAGGGTGATCGGCTGCAGCACCTGCGGTTCGATGACATCCACGCCGGGCAGGCCCTCCGCCAGCACCTGGGCCGATTGTTCCAGCGCCGGGAAGGTGCGGTAATGGCCGGGGATCACCGTCTTGAAGGCGAAGTATTTCTTTGCCGCCCAGGCCGCCTGTTCCATGTCCATCGTGAAATAGCCGCCGGCCGAGAGGATGCCGATATCCGGCTGGAAATACTCGCCGATCCAGGCCATGTCCGCCATGATGCAGGTATCGCCGGAGAAATAGATCGTGTGGCCGTCCCCCTTGATGACAAGCCCGGTTTCCATGCCGGTGTAGGTGGTCCTGCCATCGACCTGCATCGAGGAACTGTGCGAGGCTGGGACCATTGTGACCGAGGCCTCGCCGAATTGGACGGTGCCGCCCTTGTTGAAGGCATGGCCTTCCTTGGCGCCCTGGCCGGTCAGCAGGGCGGCCAGCTCGAAGATGGCGGACACCGGTGCGCCGGTCTCCTGGCTGATCTCGACGATATCATTGGTGTGGTCGAAATGGCCGTGGGTGACGAGGATCTGTGTCGCACCTTTCAGGGCGGCGTCCGTGTCCTGGCCTTCCATCATCGGGTTGCCGTTGATCCAGGGATCGATCAGCAGCACCTCGCCGCCGATCTCGATGCGGAAACTGCCGTGGCCGAGCCAGATGATTTGCATGGTGGTCTCCCGTGGTTGATCTATCTGGACCCTAGCATGATGGCGCGGCGAGGCCAGGCCGCCTAGGGGCGGTTGGGTATATTTTGAGAGACTTGACATGGACTTGACACGGGCCGTTGACGGCTATTGCGAGCGGTTGGGGCCGGAGTTCTGGGCCGAGCCGGTGAATGCGGTGACCAATGCAGCCTTTGTCCTGGCGGCGCTGGTGATGTGGCGGCGGACATTCGGGCTGGGCCGGGTGCTTTGCGCCATCCTGGCGGTGATCGGGGTGGGCTCCTTCCTGTTTCACACCTTTGCCCAGCCCTGGGCCGGGCTGGCGGACGTGCTGCCGATCCTGGTCTACGTGCTGGTCTATATCTATGGCGCGAACCGCGATTTCTGGGAGTTGGGGCGCTGGGCGGCCCTGGGTCTGACAGTCCTGTTCTTCCCCTTTGCCGCGGTCACCGCGCCCCTGTTCGGCATGATCCCCGGCCTGGGCGGGACGGCAAGCTATGGGCCGGTGCCGCTGCTGATCGCGATCTACGCGGTGCTGTTGCGGCACCGCGCGCCGGAAACGGCGCGGGGGCTGGCCATCGGGGTGGTCATCCTGCTGGTCTCGATGCTGGCGCGCGCGCTCGATGAACCGCTGTGCAATGTGATCCCTCTGGGCACGCATTTCCTCTGGCATCTGCTCAATGCGGTGATGCTGGGCTGGATGATCGAGGTCTGGACGCGGCATGTGCTTGCGGCGCGCGGGGCAGAGCGGTAAAGCCTGCGCTGAATTCACAGTCAAAGAGGCCCCCATGTCGATCGACATCGAGACCGCGGCACGCGTGGCGCACCTGGCCCGCATCAAGGTGGAAGAAGACGAGCTTCCGGCGCTGGCCACTGCCTTCAACGACATCCTCGGCTTTATCGAGCAGCTGAACGAGGTCGATGTCGAGGGGGTGGAGCCGATGGTGTCGGTCACGCCCATGCGGCTGAAGCGCCGGCAGGATGGCGTCACCGATGGCGGCATGCAGGACAAGGTGCTGTCGAACGCGCCCGATGCGCGCGAAGGCTTCTTTGCGGTTCCGAAGGTGGTTGAGTGATGACGGATCTGACCAAGCTGAAGATCGCCGAGGCCCGGGACGCGCTGCGCAAGGGCGAGGTGACGAGTGTCGAGCTGACCGAGGCCTGCCTGACGGCCATCGAAGGGGCCGGTGCGCTGAACGCCTTTGTTCACAAGACGCCCGAGATCGCGCGCGAACAGGCCGCCGCCGCCGATACGCGGATCAAGGCGGGTGATGCGCCGTCGCTCTGCGGCATCCCGCTGGGCATCAAGGATCTGTTCTGCACCAAGGGCGTGGCCAGCCAGGCGGCCTCGAACATCCTTGGCGGTTTCAAGCCGGAGTACGAAAGCACCGTGACCAGCCAGTTGTTCGACGCGGGCGCGGTTATGCTGGGCAAGCTCAACATGGATGAATTCGCCATGGGCTCGTCCAACGAAACCTCGTGCTATGGCAATGCGGTGAACCCCTGGCGGCGCGGCAATGACGATGCGCAGCTGACGCCGGGCGGCTCCTCGGGCGGGTCGGCCTCGGCCGTGGCCGCCGACCTCTGCCTTGGCGCGACGGGCACCGACACCGGTGGCTCCATCCGCCAGCCTGCGGCCTTTACCGGCATCACCGGGATCAAGCCGACCTACGGGCGCTGTTCGCGCTGGGGGATCGTGGCCTTTGCCTCGTCGCTGGACCAGGCCGGGCCAATGGCCAAGGACGTGCGCGACAGCGCCATCATGCTGCAGGCCATGTGCGGGCACGATCCCAAGGACTCGACCAGCGCCGATCTGGCCGTGCCGGATTTCGAGGCCATGCTGACCGGCGATATCAAGGGCAAGACCATCGGCATTCCGCGCGAATACCGCATGGAGGGCATGCCCGAGGAGATCGACGCGCTCTGGGCCGAGGGCCGCAAGATGCTGGAGGACGCGGGCGCTAGAATCGTCGATATCTCCCTGCCGCATACGAAATACGCGCTGCCCGCTTATTACGTGATCGCGCCGGCCGAGGCCTCGTCGAACCTCGCGCGCTATGACGGGGTGCGCTATGGCCACCGCGCCAAGCTGAGCCAGGGCGACGGCATTGTCGAGATGTACGAAAAGACCCGCGCCGAGGGCTTTGGCGACGAGGTCAAGCGCCGTGTCATGGTGGGCACCTACGTGCTGTCGGCGGGCTTTTACGATGCCTATTACAATCGCGCGCGCAAGGTCCGGACCTTGATCAAGAAGGACTTCGAGGACGTGTTTGCGCAGGGCGTTGACGCGATCCTGACGCCGGCGACCCCCTCCGCGGCCTTTGGCCTGGGCGAGATGACAGAGGCCGATCCGGTGGCGATGTATCTCAACGACGTCTTTACCGTGACGGTCAACCTGGCCGGTCTGCCGGGCATCAGTGTGCCCGCCGGGTTGAGTAAGCAGGGGCTGCCGCTGGGCCTGCAACTGATCGGCCGTCCCTGGGAAGAGGGCGACCTGCTGAATACCGCTTATGCGCTCGAACAAGCTACGGGATTTGTGGCAAAACCGTCGAAATGGTGGTAAGGCCTGCGGCAAAAGCACAGGCAGGACAGACGATGCGGAACTATCTACTGGTTGTGGCGGCTCTGGCCGTGGCGGCTTGCGAACCCAGTGTTCCCGACAGCGGCGCCGGGGTGGCCGACCCGGGCACCGGCGTCGGCTTTGGCAGTTATGACGATTATGCGACCCGCCGCGAGGCGCAGCTGAACGGGGACGCCGGGCCGATTCCCCTGGCGCCGAACGTCCAGTCCGGCCCCATCGACGGGGACGAGGCCCGCGCGGCCGCCGCGGCCCGGCAAGGCAATTCCGGCGTGGCCCCGATCGAGGCGGATCCGTCCAATCCGCCGCCGCAGATCGTGTCGAACGCGCGCGGCATCTCGGGTGAGAATGACTTTACCGCCGTGTCGCGGACCCGCGACATTGACGCCGACGCCCGTCTGATCGAGCGTAACCGCGCGCAATACACCGTGGTTCAGCCCGAGGCCCTGCCCAAGCGTCCCGGGACCGATGCGCCGAACATCGTCGAATATGCCCTGCGCACGACCAACCCGGTTGGAACGGCGCTCTACAAACGGTCGAGCTTTAACGCGCAGGCGCGATATCAGCGGGCCTGTTCGACCTATTCCTCGGCCGATCTCGCGCAGGAGGATTTCCTGCGGATGGGCGGACCGGAAAAGGATCGCAAGGGCATGGACCCGGACGGGGACGGCTTTGCCTGCACCTGGACCCCGGCGCCTTTCCGCGCGGTGCGCGGCGGCTGACCCAAGCGGTGACGCCCGACCCGGAATGGTATCCTTCGCCGAATTTCGGTGACCGGCGCGGGGGGACCGCGCCGGACATGGTGGTTCTGCACTACACCGCCATGACCTCCGCCGAGGCGGCGCGGGATTGGCTGTGTGCTCCCGAAAGCGAGGTGTCCTGCCATTACGTTATCGCAGAAGACGGGCGATGCTGGCAGCTGGTCCGCGAGGCGGATCGCGCCTGGCACGCCGGGCGTGGCTGCTGGGGGGGCACGGCGGATGTGAACTCGCAGTCCATCGGGATCGAATTGGCGAATGCCGGGTTTCACCCCTTTCCCGAACCGCAGATGAGCGTTCTGGAGGCGCTGTTGCGCGGCATCTGTTCCCGCTGGTCGGTGCCGCTAGAACGTGTCCTGGGCCATTCCGACACCGCACTTGGCCGCAAGATCGACCCCGGCGCGCGGTTCGACTGGCGCCGTCTGGCGCGGTGCGGGCTGGCCGTCTGGCCGGAGGTGGCTGGCGAGGGACTAGACGAGGCGCGGTTCTGGCGGGACTGTCGGCGCTTTGGCTACGAGGTTGCCCCGGAGACCCGGGACGAGGTGCTCGCCGCAGTGCGGATGCGCTTTCGCCCCTGGGCGGAGGGGGCGCTGGATGCCGGGGATTGCGCGATCATGGCCGACCTTGCGCGGCGGTTTCCTTGCCGGGGCGCGTGAGCCGGTTAGGAAAATGAGCGCTTCCGCGCGTATTTATCCGCGTCTTGTGTCGTGACGCTTTTGTTCAGTTGGTCGCTTGTGGCGCCGTGGTCCGGAGCTTCAGGACTCACCAGAACGAAGCTCTTCTCCCCGGCCCCATCCCCCGTCCCGCCTTGTGCCTGACAGCCCCGCGCGCCCGCGCTAAGCAAAATAGCGGTTTCCCCGCAAGCGGGGCCCCTCCGCGATTTGGCTTGTCCCGGTCGCCCGGCGCCGTCTTTCGGCAGGCAGGACGAGGGATGGCTCCGGAACGAAGATCAGGCTCAATCCAGGCGGTAAGGCAGCACGTCGCGGTGGTTGGGCGTGGTGGTCAGGCGTTTTTCCAGTGGCGGGACAGAGCGTTGGTGGCAATGGGTGCGCTCGCAGATGCGGCAGCTGATGCCGATCGGCTCGAAGGCGCTGGGGCGGGTGAAGTCCATGTCGTCGGCATAGACGAGCGCCGCGGCGTGGCGCACTTCGCAACCGATGGAAATGGCGTAGCGGCGGACGGGGGCGCCGAAATGGCCGCCGGTCTTCGAGACGTCGACGGCGAGGCTGATGTAGCGCACGCCGTCCGGGGTTTCCGCAAGCTGGCGCAGGAAGCGGCCCGGCGTTTCAAAGGCGCGGTGCACGTTCCACAAGGGGCAGGCGCCGCCGAAGCGAGCGAATTGCAGGCGGGTGGCGGAATGGCGTTTCGTGATGGTGCCAGCCTGATCGACCCGGACAAAGAAGAAGGGCACGCCCTTGGCGCCGGGCCTTTGCAGCGTCGAGAGCCGGTGCGCCACCTGCTCGATCGAGGCGCCGAAACGGGCGGCCAGCAATTCCAGGTCATGCCGGGTTTCCTGCGCTGCCGAGAGGAAGGCCTTGTAGGGCATCATGGCGGCGCCGGCGAAATAGTTGGCCAGCCCCAGCTTGGCGATGGCGCGGGCCTCTTCGGTCTGGAAACGGGCGAGATCCAGCGTCGCTTCCAGCAGCTGGTTCTGGCGCAGGAGCGCCACCTGGACCAGGAGCTGAAAGGTCTGGGTTTCCACCGGCAGCAGCGAGGAGAGCACCAGTTCCTGGCGGTCTTCGTCGAAGGCACGCATCGGCGCGCCCTGCGATTGCCGCACCGTGATGCCGCGCGATTCCAGCCGCTCGATGGCGGCGGCGCGCATGTCCGTTTCGCTGCCGTGCAGCTTGGCGAAATGTTCCGCCGCGCGGTCCACGGCGTCGATGTAGTTGTCGCAGTAATGGAAGAAGTCGCGCACCTCTTCCCAGGGGCTGGGCTGCAGCTGCGCGCCCTCGCGCCCCAGCGCCTCGTCCAGAGAGGCAAGCCGTTCGTGGGTCTGCCGATAGGCGCGGTGCAGCGCCAGAAAGGCCCGTGCCAGCACCGGCGCGTTGGAGGCGGTCAGGCGCAGATCGGCAAGCTGCGGGCTGTGTTCGCCGAAGATCGGGTCGGCCAGCGCCTCGCGCATGTCGGTGACCAGCCGTTCCGCATCGCCCTGGCCCAGTTCGGTCACGTCAAAGCCGAACTCCTGGGCCAGGGCCAGCACCACGGTGGTGCTGACGGGCCGGTTGTTGTTTTCCATCTGGTTGAGATAGGGCAGGGATATGCCAAGTTTGGCGGCAAAATCCTTTTGCGTCAGGTTCAGGCGTGTGCGGATGTCGCGCAGCTTGGCGCCGGCATAGAGTTTCTGGGTGGCCATCTTTGCATCTTTGCGAATGAGTCGGGCAAAGATGCAAACTTTGTCAGGCCGCGTCCAGCCCCCCGACGCGCCTTGCCCGGCGGATCACCAGCAGGGCCGCCACGACAGAGGCCAGGCCCGAGCCGAACATGATCCACAGGAGCGGCCAGACGCCCGCATCCTCGGTCAGCAGAACACCGGCCAGCTGCGACAGGGCGGCGCCGCCGCCCAGCATGATGGCGCCCGACAGGCCCGAGGCGGTGCCCGCGAGATGCGGGCGGACCGACAGCGCGCCGGCGGTGGCATTGGGGATTGTCAGCCCATTGCCAAGTCCGACCAGCGTCATGAAGCCGAAAAAGGTAAAGGCGTTGCCCAGACCGAAGGCGAAAACCATCAGCGAAAGGCCGACTCCACCGGCCACGATCAACCCACCCCAGAGCACCATCACGTTCACCCCGAACCGGGCCGAGAAGCGCCCGGACAGGCCGTTGCCCAGGGCGTAGCCGATCGCGGGGGCGCCAAAGAGCAGGCCCAGGAGGCTGGCCGAGAGGCCAAAGACCTCGATCCCCACGAAAGAGGCGCCGCCGACATAGGAAAAGAAGGCGCCCGAGGAAAAGGCGCAGGCCAGCGCATAGCCCCAGAAGCGCGGGCTGCGGAACAGCTCGGGGTATTCGCGGAACTGTTGGGCCAGGCTCAGCCCGCTGCTGGCCTTCGTCTCTCCCAGGTCCTTGTAGCAGAGCCACAAGAGCAGCACGCCCAGGATCAGCATCAGCCAGAAGTTGGAATGCCAGCCGAACGATTCGGCCAGCAGGCCCCCCAGCACCGGGGCCAGCATCGGCACCAGCGACATGCCCATCGTGACATAGCCGATCATCGAGGCGGCCTTGTCCGGTGGGTAGAGGTCGCGCACGACGGCGCGGCTGAGGACCATCGTGACCACGACGGTGGTCTGAAACATGCGGAAGATCAGGAAAACCGTGATGCTGGTCGCCATCAGGCAGCCGATGGTGGCCAGGATGAACAGCGCGATGCCGCCCAGGATCACAGGGCGGCGGCCCAGCTTGTCCGAAATCGGCCCGATGAAGAGCTGCAGCACCGCGTTTCCGGCCAGGTAGCCGGTCACAGAGGCCTGCATCAGCGCGTAATCCACCGCGTACCAGTCCGCCATGATCTGCAGGGCGGGCACAAATATGTTCATGGCCAGCGCGGACATGCCGGCCATCAGGACAAGTGTTGCGATATGTGGCGGGGTGCTTTGGTCGAGAAAGCGCACCGGAGAATTCGGGCTCATGAAAAATGGGGTAGGGTGCACCGTGGGAAATGTCCATACATTACATGTCGTCAGCATGTAATTTTCATATTTGCATTATGCGCGGGTCGATATTTTCTAGTTTTGCAAATTTGCGAGGAAATCCTTGAGGCGCGGGGATTCCCCTGTATTTTCGCGCCAAAGCGAAAGGGGCCGCCAGATGAAAGACATTATCCAGGAACTGCACGACCGCCGTGAGAACGCCCGCCTGGGCGGGGGGCAAAAACGCATCGACGCACAGCACGCCAAGGGCAAGCTGACCGCGCGCGAGCGGATCGAACTCTTGGTCGACGAAGGCAGCTTCGAGGAATACGACACCTTCGTCGCCCATCGCTGCACCGACTTCGGCATGGAAAAGAACCGCCCCTACGGGGATGGTGTCGTGACCGGCGTGGGCACGATCAACGGCCGCATGGTCTATGTCTTCAGCCAGGATTTCACCGTGCTGGGCGGATCGGTCTCGGCCACCCATGCCGCCAAGATCTGCAAGATCATGGATATGGCGGTGCAGAACGGCGCGCCGGTGATCGGCCTGAACGATTCGGGCGGCGCCCGCATTCAGGAAGGCGTCGACAGCCTAGCGGGCTATGCCGAGATCTTTCAGCGCAACATCGAGGCCTCCGGCGTGATCCCGCAGATCAGCGTCATCATGGGCCCCTGTGCCGGCGGCGCCGTCTATTCGCCCGCCATGACCGATTTCATCTTCATGGTGAAAGACACCTCTTACATGTTCGTGACCGGCCCCGACGTGGTCAAGACCGTGACCAACGAGGTCGTCACCGCCGAGGAGCTGGGGGGCGCAAGCACGCACACCAAGAAATCTTCGGTCGCCGACGGCGCCTTTGAAAACGACGTCGAGGCACTGGCCGAGGTGCGCCGCCTGGTCGACTTCCTGCCCAAGTCGAACCGCGAAAAGCCGCCGGTCCGCCCCTTCTTCGACGACGTGGACCGGATCGAGTCCAGCCTCGACACGCTGATCCCCGACAATCCCAACATGCCCTACGACATGAAGGAACTGATCCTGAAGGTCGCGGACGAGGGCGATTTCTACGAGATCCAGGCCGATCACGCGGGCAACATCATCACCGGCTTCATCCGGCTGGAAGGGCAGACCGTGGGCGTGGTGGCCAACCAGCCGATGGTGCTGGCGGGCGTTCTGGACATCGACAGCTCGAAAAAGGCGGCGCGCTTTGTCCGCTTCTGCGACTGTTTCGAGATCCCGATCCTGACGCTGGTCGATGTGCCCGGCTTCCTGCCCGGCACCTCGCAGGAGTATAACGGCGTCATCAAGCACGGCGCCAAGCTGCTGTTCGCCTATGGCGAGGCGACGGTGCCGATGGTCACGGTCATCACCCGCAAGGCCTATGGCGGGGCCTATGACGTGATGGCCTCGAAGCACCTGCGCGCCGACGTCAATTATGCCTGGCCCACCGCGCAGATCGCTGTCATGGGCGCCAAGGGCGCGGCCGAGATCATCTTCCGCGCCGACCTGGGCGATGCGGACAAGATCGCGGGCCACGCGGCGGAATACGAAGACCGTTTCGCCAATCCCTTCATCGCGGCCGAACGTGGCTTTGTCGACGAGGTGATCCAGCCGCGCTCGACCCGGCGGCGCGTGGCACGGGCCTTTGCCATGCTGCGTGACAAGAAACGCGAGATGCCCTGGAAGAAGCACAATAACATCCCGCTTTGATCGCCGGAGGGTCCGCGCATGATCCCCGGTCCGGAACGAGCGCCCCAGGTCGCGCAAGCCTTCGTCAAGACGGCGCGCGACGTCTACGGGCGTGACATGGATTTCAGCCTCGACAGCCTCGGCCTCGTCGAGGAGATCCTGGACGACCTCGCCCAGGGCGAGGGCGGCGGATCGGGCTTTCGTCTGCTGCTGCAGGCGGCCTCTTGCTATCTCGGCGAGGTCATCATCCGCGCCGGGGCCGGGGGCTGGGTGGCTGGCGCGCGGGGCGAACCGCTGATCCTGCGCGAAGGTGGGCTGAGCGCGGTGCCCTACAACAAGGTGATGAAGCGGCTGGAGGGCGGCCCCGAAGAGGCGCTGCGCCCCTACGCGCTGATCTTCATCGAGCGGGCGGAACAGGAACGGGCGCAGGCCGCCGCGCTGGCGGCGGCGCAATCCCGCGGGCTGATGGCGCGGCTGCGGAAATGGGTGAGGGCATGACACGCAACGCTTGGCATATCCGGGAAGAGCCGGGGCACTACGTCCTCGCGCGGCACTGGCCGCCGCGGTTCGATGTCTCGGCGGTCAGCGGTTTTCCGCCCGTGCGCCCCTCGCGGCTCGCGCGCCATATTCGGCAGGACCTCTGGCGCGCGCTTCAGGGCTTGCGCGGTTTTTCACCGGTGATACAGATTGACGCGGCGGAGGACGGGCTAACAGTGCGCGCCGGGGGCCGCCTGCAAGGGCGGGCGCCGCAAGGCACCGAAAGCCGCATCCGCGACCTGCTCGACAGCCCGGCACATCGCGCCCGCTGGCTGCGCTGGGCAGGGGAGGGCCGCGAATGACATGGCCCATAGACGTTTCCGCCCCGGGTGTGCCCGGGGCTTTGGTGGCCCCGGTGGGAGGAGCCGCGAGCATCGCTCGCAGGTGCCGGGGCTGCCGCCTGTTCTTTGCACCCATCCTTGCCCTCGCGGTCCTGTGCGGGCCGGTCGATGCGCAAGAGGAGACGGCGCCCGTTCTGCGGGACATCCTGCCGACCTCGGGGCTGGAATTCACCTATCACGACGTGATCGCCGAACCGCCGCTCTGGCGGGTCCGCTATGTCGTTCCCGCCCTGGGCCGTGCCGAACTGCCGTTCGAGGAAGTGGCGGGGGATATCGAGCTGCTCTGCACCCAGGACGCCCTGCGCCGGGTGGTCGACGCGGGCGGCGAACCGGCCACCATCGTGATCACGCTGATGTCCGAACCAGTCGATTTCGGGGTCATGACCCCGGATGTGACCCAGTTTTTCGAGAGTTTTTTCGTCCAAAGCGACCTCTGCATCTGGGAGGCTTTCTGATGACTCCACAATATCTTGCGATACGACTCTCATGTGGACAAGTTTATGAGGCTTCTGAGTCACAACCCGATTCGTTGCCCGGGGGTGCGTATCTTTTTGCCCGCCAGTGGGGTAGGTTCGTGACTGATTGCACCCAAGCAATCGAAACCTCTGAACGGGGACAGGCAGGGCGCTCGCGCGCTGAATGTTTCAATGCACTAGACAGGAGTAGAAGATGTCCAAGAGCATCAAACTGCTTGCCATGTTCGCTGTCGTCGCCGGCGTTTCCGCCTGCGCGCAGCAAGAAGAAGAAGAGTATATCGTGGTCGATCCCGAGCCCATCTCGGTCGAGCCGGTCTACACAGGCAAGTACAAGTAAGAACCTATCGGGGCGGGCGCGCGCGTCCGTCCCGCTTTTCCGCCGGTTCGGGGCAGCAGGCGGAGGATTGACGAGCAATGCCACCGTTGCGCGCCGTCTTGGCGCGCGATCTCTTCATGTGTCGTCTCTCTGCGCAGGGGAGGCGGGCACATGCTGAAGCACCGCGGGTTCCCGGGCCGTCTGACCGGCACCGACTTTCAGTTCACGATCCGCCGCGCCAATCCCAAGGGCGTCACGCCGATCACCCGCCGAGAGCGTTACCGCGACCGCCGGCCTGCCGACCGTCGCGCCGATACCGCCTTCATGGCCGCGCTCTGGCAGCATTTCGGGGACGAACCCTTTGAACGGGGCAACCTCGACGCGGGCCGCCTGTCCTGGCTCTTTGGGCGCGAGGTTCTGCCCTACGACGACCCATTCGACCCAGAGAGCTACGACGCGCTCCTGGTCATCGATGAGACCGCCGCAAGAGCGGCTTTTCCCGAGGCCTTCGATCCGTCGGAGGACTGGGAATGAGCTTGGGCGTTTTCTTGCCAGTTCGCCGCCAGATTGCGCGGGCGATTGCCGATGAAAATTTGGAACGCATTGCGGGCTTTGCAGATCGCGGCGTTTCTGCAAGCGTGATCACGGGTCGCGGCGCAGGTCCCTTTTCGTCCCTACGTCCCCGCGAAACCCAACCCCCCTCGGGGCGGTCAGGTCAGTCCCCGGCCCGGCCGCCCCAATTCTGTCTTTCCCCGGTAAAACACGCCCTGAGTCAATGGCTT
Organism: Mameliella sp. CS4; assembly: GCF_019392335.1. Classification (GTDB taxonomy): domain Bacteria; phylum Pseudomonadota; class Alphaproteobacteria; order Rhodobacterales; family Rhodobacteraceae; genus Antarctobacter. Next base: position 65,114 of record NZ_JAHXRQ010000007.1, on the reverse strand, counting down.
GGCGGATTTTCGCGCTCCGCGGGTGACGTTGGGACAAGAGACTGGATTTTCCCCCTGGCATGGTGTTCCCTGCTCCCCGAGCAGTCGCAGAACGATGAGGAGAACCTCACATGCAAAGACGGGACATCATCACGCACCGCACATCCCTGGCCCTGGTCACGCTGGTCGCGCTTTCGGCCTGTGGCGACAACCTGGGCGAGCAAGAGGGCGGGGACGCCGTGGCGCTTGACGTCAACGTGCTCTCCGGCTCGCAGGTCGGCGTCGCGAACAATATCGACTATTGCAGCCGCTACCCCTCGCGCTGCTGACCCGTGCTTTCGGCGGCTTGTCGCCGACCCTGCGCCGGATCTTGCCGCTCGGCGCCATCCGTACCGGAACCAGCTTTCACAGCGCGCGTTGATCGACAATGATCCCGACGCACTGACATGGGAGAAGGAGTGGTCCTCATGCGTATTCTCACGATTTCCGCGGCACTTGCCGCAACTCTCGGCCTGGCGGCCTGTGAAGGCACAGACATCGAACGCGGCGTCATCGGCGCAGGCATCGGTGCGGCCGGTGCAGCCGCAACAGGAGGCAACGTGGCGGCCGGTGCCGCTGTCGGCGGCGCGGCCGGTGTCGTCTGTGACGACGTCACGCCAGAGGTTTGCCGCAACCGCTGATCCGATCCGCGCGCGCCTGACCGGCGCCGCCACAGATCCGTTTCAACGCCGTCCGGGGTCCATGCCCCGGGCGGCGTTTGCATGTTCAGACGCAGCCCCCCAGCGGGCCAAGAAGAAGGGACAGACATGTTCGACAAGATCCTGATCGCGAACCGGGGCGAGATCGCCTGCCGGGTCATCAAGACCGCCCGCAAGATGGGTATCAAGACGGTGGCGGTCTACTCGGACGCCGACAAGCACGCGCTGCATGTGGAAATGGCCGACGAGGCCGTCCACATCGGCCCGCCGCAGGCCAACCAGTCCTACATCGTGATCGACAAGATCATGGGCGCGATCAAGCAGTCGGGCGCGCAGGCGGTGCATCCCGGCTACGGCTTCCTGTCGGAGAACCCGAAATTCGCCGAGGCGCTGGAAGCCGCCGGTGTCGCTTTCATCGGACCGCCCAAGCCCGCGATCGAGGCGATGGGCGACAAGATCACCTCCAAGAAGATCGCCCAGGAGGCCAAGGTCAACACGGTCCCCGGCTACATGGGTCTGATCGAGGATGCCGAGGAGGCCGTGAAAATCTCGAACCAGATCGGCTACCCGGTCATGATCAAGGCCAGCGCGGGCGGTGGCGGCAAGGGCATGCGCATCGCCTGGAACGATGACGAGGCGCGCGAGGGCTTTCAATCGTCCAAGAACGAGGCGGCCAGCAGCTTTGGCGACGATCGGATCTTTATCGAGAAATTCGTGACGCAGCCGCGCCATATCGAGATCCAGGTGCTCTGTGACGCACATGGCAACGGCATCTACCTGAACGAGCGCGAATGCTCGATCCAGCGCCGCAACCAGAAGGTCGTCGAAGAGGCGCCCAGCCCCTTCCTTGACCCCGAAACGCGCAAGGCGATGGGCGAACAGTCTGTCGCCCTGGCCAAGGCCGTGGGTTATGCCAGCGCGGGCACGGTGGAATTCATCGTCGACGGGGAAAAGAATTTCTACTTCCTGGAAATGAACACCCGCCTGCAGGTGGAACATCCGGTCACGGAACTGATCACCGGCGTCGACCTGGTCGAACAGATGATCCGCGTCGCCAATGGCGAGCCGCTGAGCATCACTCAGGACGACGTGCAGATCAACGGCTGGGCCATCGAGAACCGGCTGTATGCCGAGGACCCGTACCGCGGCTTCCTGCCCTCGATCGGGCGCCTGACCCGCTATCGTCCGCCAGAGCAAGGCCCGCTGGGCGAGGGCATCGTGCGCAACGATACCGGCGTCTACGAGGGCGGCGAGATCAGCATGTATTATGACCCGATGATCGCCAAGCTCTGCACCTGGGGCAAGACGCGGGACGCCGCCATCGAGACCATGCGCAACGCGCTGGACAGTTTCGAGGTCGAGGGCATCGGCCACAACCTGCCCTTCGTCGCCGCCGTCATGGATCACCCCAAGTTCATCTCGGGCGACATGACCACCGCTTTCATCGCCGAGGAATACCCCGAGGGTTTCGAGGGCGTGACCCTGGGTGAGGATGAGCTGAAGCGCGTCGCGGCAGCGGCGGCGGCGATGAACCGCGTGGCCGAGATCCGGCGCACCCGCGTCACCGGGCGCCTGGGCAACCATGAACGCCGCGTCGGCAGCGACTGGGTCGTCAGCCTGCAGGGGGTCGATTACGATGTCGTCATCGACGCCGATCCCGATGGCTCCACGGTCAAATTCGCCGATGGCTCCAGCCTGCGGGTCGAGGGCAACTGGACCCCGGGCGACACGCTGGCCCATATGACGCTGAACGGCGCGCCGCTGGTGCTGAAGGTCGACAAGGTCACGCATGGCTTCCGCCTGCGCACCCGGGGCGCCGACCTGCGCGTCCATGTGCGCTCGCCCCGGCAGGCCGAACTGGCCCGACTCATGCCCGAGAAACTGCCGCCCGACACCTCCAGGATGCTGCTCTGCCCGATGCCCGGCCTGATCGTGAAGATCAACGTCGAAGAGGGGCAGGAGGTCCAGGAGGGGCAGGCGCTCTGCACCGTCGAGGCGATGAAGATGGAAAACATCCTGCGCGCCGAGAAGAAGGGCGTGGTGGCCAAGATCAACGCCGGACCGGGCGACAGCCTGGCCGTCGACGACGTCATCATGGAGTTCGAATAAGGCATGGTCCGCCGCGCCCTCCGCATCTGGCTCATGCACAGCCTGGCGTTTGTCGCCGGGTTGGTGGTGTCGGGGGTGGTGGCGGTCGGCCTGTGGTTCGTGGTGCCGACAGAGGGCGGCAACGCGTTTTTCGTCGGCAGCGCGTTGGCGGTTTCCATCGTCTCGGTGGGGACCGGCTATGCCGTCTACCTGGCGCTGCTGGCGGCCTTGCTGGACCTGGTGCCCGGCTGGGGGTTCTACCTGGGCGGGCCATTTGTGGTGCTGGCGGTCATGACGCTGGTCTTTTGCGCTGTCTATTTCCGGATGCTGGCGGCCGGGGCCGGCAGCCTGCTGGGCTATGGCCTGATGTACGCGATCGGCGGCGTTGCCCTGCATCTGAGCCTCCAAGGCGACGCGCCGCAGGTGGACCCGGGGGACGGCCTATGACCCGGCCTTCGGCAACGGATCCTAAACGCCTTGGCGCTAGCCTGCCCGCAACGAATGCGGGCAACGGGGCAGGGCGGTCTGGTGCGAATCCTTCGGCATATGGCGGTTTTCGCGGCCCTCGGGGGGCTGCTGACGGGCTGTTTCCGCCTCGATACCGAAGAGGCGGTGCGCGCGCAGTTGGGCGGCTGGGTTTTCCTGGCGCAGACACGGGATTTTACCTCGCGCGGGACATGCACGGCGGCGATCTTCGATACGATCTCTGGCGAGCTGCGCGCCTCCGGTCCTCTGCGGCGGGTGGACGACCTGCACGCGGGGCAGCGCCTGCTGTCCCAGGGCCGCGCGGTGGCCTTCGAAATCCCCGGCATGACGCCCAACATGGTGTCCGAGGGGCTGATGTCGGTCAATCTCTACGAGGGGCTTGGCCTGATCTCCAGCTTTGTCGGTCCGGCGCGCGCCTGCATGGACGCGAGCTTTCAGGCCGATGTCTACCTGGCGCTGATGTCGGACGAGACGGTGATGATCTACGATCCGGCCAGCAACGCGCTGGTGCTGCTGCACCGGCCGTCGCAGATCGCCTTTTTCCTGCGCGGCAACGTCTGAACGGGGCCGGCAAAGCCGCTTGCAAGCGGCTTGCAAGCGGTTTCAAAACCGCTTGTCCAAGGCCTTTGCAAAGGCCTTGGCGCCGGGCCTACCTGTCGCGCTGTTCCTGCTGGCGCAGCGGCAGCTTGTCGATCGAGCGTGAGATTTCGCGCACCGACCAGGGGCCAGGCTTGCGGGTCACGATGCTGCCGTCCTTGGCGATGATCGCCAGCATGAAACCGCGCGGGCGCAGTTTCTGCCGGGTCGAACTGCGGGCGCCGGGGTCGGTGTCGGTGATCACCACCACGTCGCGCTCTTCCAGCGCGGTCAGCCGTTCGGTGATCAGGTTTATCTGTTCGACATACCGTGGGTCGGCGGGGCTGTCGGCAAAGACGACCACAGGCCGCTTGATCCACAGCCAGTCCTCAAGCGAGGTTTCGGCTGCGGGACGGATCATCTCGAAGTCCTCCGTTGTCTCGGCCCCCTGGGAGGCCGAGGTACTGGCAAAGGCGCCCATCAGGGCAGCGGCGATCAGTCGGGTCAATCCATGCATGGGACAAGATATAAGCGCGGACCGGCGGACTGCACAGCTTTCCCGCGCCAGTGCCCGGAAAAATTTTATTTTTAACGGCATCCTCACCCGCCTCTGCGCAGGGTCAGGCCCGTTCCAGGACCCCGGCGCAGCCTGCGCCACGGGGTCACGAGAGGGGGGCATCGCCTGATGGACATCATCCTGCACGCCGGTGCCCATCGCACCGCCACCACCAGTTTCCAGGCCTACCTGCGCACGCATGGGGCCGCGCTCAAGCCGCGCGGAATCGGCTTCTGGGGGCCGCGCAGGACGCGCAACGGCCTGCTCTTCGACGTGGTCGAACGACCAGAGACGCCAGAGGCCGCCCGCCGCGCTGCCGGGCGCCTTGGCGTGAACCTTGAAAAATCCCGTGGTCTTGGCCTGCGTCACCTGGTCATCACCGATGAGAACATGATCGGGACCGCGCGCAACTGCCTGCGGCAGCAGGCCCTGTACCCGGCCATCGGCGAAAGGATGGCACGCCTGTCCTCGGCGGCGGGCGGCGCGGTGCGGATCACACTACAAATCCGCTCGCTGGATCACTGGTGGGCTTCCGTTGTGGCCTACCTGGTGCCGCGCGGGCAGTCGCGCCCGGCGCCCGAGGCGATTGCCGCGCTGGCGCAGGGCACGCGCAGCTGGCGGGCGGTCATCACGGACCTGGCCTGCGCCTGTCCCGACGCGCAGATCCAGGTCACCCCCTTCGAATGTTTCGCTGACCGTCCCGACCTGCTGTTGCAGGTCATGACCGGCGTCACGGACCTGCCGCTGGCGGAAACTGGGCGGTTCCTGGAAAACCGCCGTCCCGACACCACCGCCCTGCACGCGGCGCTCGAGGCGCGCGGAGAAGACACGGGCGGCCTGAAAGAGGCCCCGGTGCCGACGCGCTGGTCGCCCTTCGACGACGTTCAATCGGCGCGCCTGCGCCATGCTTACGAACAGGATCTGGCCTGGCTGCGCGCGGGCGCCGACGGGCTGGCCACACTGACAGAGACCCCGCAGCCGTCAACCGGGACAGAGACCCGGACACGGCTGCCATGAAGACTTTAAGAGAGGACGAGACGATGACGGATCTGCCCGAAAGCTGGCGCGAGACGGCTGAAAAGGAACTGCGGGGCCGCCCCCTGGATGACCTGACCTGGAACACGCTCGAAGGGATTGCGGTCAAGCCGCTTTATACCGCTGCCGACACCGAGGGCCTGCCCCACATGGGCACCCTTCCGGGGGCAGAGCCCTTTACCCGCGGCGTCAAGGCGACGATGTATGCCGGACGCCCCTGGACCATCCGGCAGTATGCCGGGTTCTCGACCGCGGAGGAGAGCAACGCCTTCTACCGCCGCGGCCTCGCCGCCGGTCAGCAGGGGGTCTCGGTCGCCTTCGACCTTGCCACCCACCGGGGCTATGACAGCGACCACCCGCGCGTGGTCGGCGACGTGGGCAAGGCCGGTGTCGCCATCGACAGCGTCGAGGACATGAAGATCCTCTTCGACGGCATCCCGCTGGACAAGGTCTCGGTCTCGATGACCATGAATGGCGCGGTGATCCCGGTGCTGGCCAGTTTCATCGTCACGGGAGAGGAGCAGGGCCACGACAAGTCGGTGCTGTCCGGGACCATCCAGAACGACATCCTCAAGGAGTTCATGGTCCGCAACACCTATATCTATCCGCCCGCGCCTTCGATGCGGATCATCTCGGACATCATCGAATACACCTCGAACGAGATGCCGAAATTCAACTCGATTTCCATCTCCGGCTACCACATGCAGGAGGCGGGCGCGAACCTGGTGCAGGAGCTGGCCTTCACACTCGCGGACGGCAAGGAATACGTGAAGACCGCGATGGACGCGGGGATGGACATCGACAAGTTTGCCGGGCGGTTGTCGTTCTTCTTTGCCATCGGCAAGAACTTTTTCATGGAGGTGGCCAAGCTGCGCGCGGCGCGGATGCTCTGGCATCGCATCATGACGGAACTGGGCGCGCAGAACCCGCGCTCCAAGATGCTGCGCACGCACTGCCAGACTTCCGGCGTTTCGCTGGCCGAACAGGACCCTTACAACAACGTGATCCGCACGGCCTATGAGGCGATGTCGGCGGTCCTCGGCGGCACCCAGTCGCTGCACACCAACGCGCTGGACGAGGCGATTGCCCTGCCCACCGATTTTAGCGCCCGCATCGCCCGCAACACCCAGCTGGTCCTGCAGGAGGAAACCGGCGTGACCAAGGTGGTCGACCCGCTGGCCGGGTCCTACTACGTCGAGAAGCTGACCCATGACCTGGCCGAAGAGGCCTGGAAGCTGATCGAGGAAGTGGACGAGATGGGCGGCATGACCCGCGCCGTCGAAAGCGGCATGCCCAAGCTGCGGATCGAGGAAACCGCCGCCCGACGCCAGGCCGACATCGACCGGGGCGACGACGTGATCGTGGGCGTGAACAAGTACCGGCTGGAGAAGGAAGAGGACCTGGATATCCTCGACATCGACAACCAGAAGGTGCGTGAAAGCCAGGTGGCGCGCCTGGAAAAGATCCGGGCCACCCGTGACGAGGCGGCCTGCCAGGCGGCGCTGGACGAGGTGACGCGCCGGGCGAAAGAAGGGGGGAATCTTTTGGACGCGGCGGTCGAAGCGGCCCGCGCGCGTGCCTCTGTCGGAGAGATCAGCATGGCAATGGAAAAGGAATTCGGCCGTCACCGCGCCGAGGTCAAGACACTGGCGGGCGTCTACGGCGCCGCCTACGAGGGCGACGAGGGCTTTGCCGCCATCCAGAAATCGGTCGAGGATTTCGCCGAGGCCGAGGGACGCCGTCCGCGCATGCTGGTGGTCAAGATGGGCCAGGACGGCCATGACCGGGGCGCCAAGGTGATCGCCACGGCCTTTGCCGACATCGGCTTCGACGTCGACGTCGGCCCGCTGTTCCAGACGCCCGAAGAGGCGGCGCAGGACGCCATCGACAACGACGTGCATGTGATCGGCATTTCCAGCCAGGCGGCGGGCCACAAGACGCTGGCGCCGCAGCTGGTCAAGGAACTGCAGGCGCAGGGCGCGGGCGACATCATCGTGATCTGCGGCGGGGTGATCCCGCATCAGGACTACGAGTTCCTCTACAACGCGGGGGTCAAGGCGATCTTTGGCCCGGGCACCAACATCCCCGAAGCGGCGCAGGATATCCTGCGGCTGATCCGCGACGCCCGCGCTGACGCGGCCTGAATTGGGTTTCGGCCCGCTGACGCGGGCCGATCCGCGCGCGCCCTGGCGGGCGCGCGAAGCGGGCCCTGCGGCCCCGGTTTTGAGTATTTTCAGAGAGAAGAAACAGGGGGCGCTCCTGGCATGGCAGCCCGGGGAGAGAGCTGGTCTGTGGTCCTGTTCATTCCGGCGATGTGGGTCTATCGTCGCCGCCGGATTGGGGTGAAAGGGCCTGCGCGATGATGGAACTCGATCATGTGGCCGTTGCTGGCAAGGATCTGGCGGCGGCGGTTGCCTTTTGCGAGGCGGCATTGGGCGTTCCGATGGGGCCGGGCGGTCAGCATGCGCGGTATGGTACCCACAACCGGCTGATCGGACTGGTGCCGCAGATGTATCTCGAGGCCATTGCCATTGATCCCGATGCCCCGCCGCCGCCCGATGCGCGCTGGTTCGGGCTGGACGATTTCAGCGGGCCGGCGCGGCTCGACAAGTGGATCTGCCGGGTGCGGGACATCGACGCGGCCATCGCCGCCCTGCCGATGGCCGGGCGCCGGGTGGACCTGGACCGCGACGGGCTGCGCTGGTCGATGGCGGTGCCTGAGGATGGGCGGCTGCCATTTGACGGGCTGTTCCCCGCGCTGATCCAGTGGCACGTGCCGACCCCGCCGGGACAGAGCCTGCCGCCTTCGGGGCTGGTGCTGGACCGCCTGACCGTGGCCCATCCCGAGGCCGGGCACTTGCAGGCGCTGCTGGCGCCGCACCTGCAGGCGCCGCTGGTGCGGTTCGAACCCGCCGAGGCCCCGCGTCTTTCGGCCGGGCTGACCGGCCCGCAGGGCGCTTTGCGCCTCTGACCCGCGACGGGTGTTCGCAGGTGCAGAATTTTCCCCGATCCGCCCCTGACAGCGCCTGCCGGAGCGCGTAGACTTGCCCCATGTCGATCTGGACACGCATATCCCGGGCCCTGCAGGCCCTGACCTCGGGCGAGGGGCTGACGGCCGTCTTTGACCGGCTGCGCGCGCCGCCCGAGCGCAGCGTGGCCTTTACCATCGCCGTGATTGCGCTTTCGGCCAAGATGGCCAAGGCCGACGGGCTGGTGACGCGTGACGAGGTGACGGCCTTTCGCGAGGTGTTCCAAATCGCCCGCGAGGACGAGGCCGGGGCGGCGCGGGTCTTCAACCTCGCGCGGCAGGACGTGGCGGGATATGAGGATTACGCGCGCCGCATCGCCACCATGTTCGGGCAGGGCACCGGCACGCTCTGCGACCTGATGGAGGGGCTGTTCCACATCGCGCTGGCCGACGGCACCTATCACCCGGCAGAGGATGCCTTTCTTGCCGAAGTCGCGGCCATCTTCGGCATGGACGAAAGCCAGTTCCGCACCCTGCGCAGCCGTTTCGTGCCCGATGCCGCGCCCGATCCCTACACGGTGCTGGGGGTCAGCCCGGACATGCCGCTGGACCAGATCCGCAAGACCTGGCGGCAGCTGGTCCGCGAAAGCCACCCGGACGCGATGATTGCCCGTGGCGTGCCCGCGGAGGCGGTCAAGATCGCCGAGAAGCGCCTGATCGACATCAACCGCGCCTGGGAAGAGATTTCCGCGCGCGAAACCGCCTGACGGGCCATGCGCCTGGCCAGCTACAACGTCGAATGGTTCGACTCGCTGTTCGACGACAAGGGCCGTCCCCTGATCGACAACGAACTGGGCGGGCGCCATCGCATCGCCCGAGGCGACCAGCTGGAGGCGCTGGGCTATGTGTTTCGGCGGATGGAGGCGGATGCGATCATGGTGATCGAGGCGCCCGACACCAATCGCCGCCGGTCCACCACCCGCGCCTTGACCAATTTCGCCGAGGCCGCGGGGCTGCGCACGCGCGCGGTGGCCACGGGGTTTGCCAACAACACCCAGCAGGAAATCGCGCTGCTGTACGATGCGGACAAGCTGCGCGTGCGCCACGATCCGCAGGACAGCAAGGCGGCGCCGCGCTTTGACACCGAGTTCGAGATCGATCTGGACATCGATGCCCGTGCCGACCGCGTGGCCTTTTCCAAGCCGCCGCTGGAACTGGCGGTCGAGACCATGAGCGGCGAGAGCCTGCGCATTGTCGGCGCGCATCTGAAATCCAAGGCGCCGCACGGGGCGAAGGGCCGTGAAGAGGTCATGAGACTGGCCATCGCCAACCGCCGCAAGCAACTGGCCCAGGCGGTCTGGCTGCGCCGGCGGATAGCGGCGCACCTGGCGGCGGGCGAGGACCTGGTGCTGATGGGCGACCTGAACGACGGTCCCGGTCTGGACAGCTATGAGGGCCTCTTCGGGCGCAGTTCGGTCGAGATCCTCCTGGGCGATGGTGACGGCGCAGAGATGCATCTTTACGATCCGCACGCGGCCGAGGCGCTGCAGCGGCGGCTGGGGGCGCAGCCCACGACCGCGCGCTTTTTCCTTTATGACGAGAAACGTTACCTTCAGGCGCTGCTGGACTACGTGATGATTTCCCCGGGTCTTCGGGCGCGGAACCCGCGCTGGCGCATCTGGCATCCATTCGACGATGCGGAATGCTGGCAGGACGAGGCCCTGCGTGCCTCGTTGCTGGTGGCCTCGGACCATTTCCCCGTCACGCTGGACATCGACCTCTGAACCCTTCCCAGCGCCCCGGGTCCTGCCTATATCTAAGGGCATGAAACAGCTTGCCATGCCCGCCCTCGTCCTGACCCTTGTCGCCGCGCCGCTGGCCGCCGAGGAAGAACCGGATGGTTTGAACCTGATGGAGGAGGGGGCCAAGCTCTTTCTGCGCGGGTTGATGACCGAGATGGAACCGGCGCTGGAGGAGATGGACAAGACCCTGCGCGAGATGCAGCCCATGATGCGCGATTTCGCTGCCGAGATGGGCCCCGCGCTGGGCGAGATCCTGGAGCAGGTCGAGGACTGGACGCTCTATCACCCGCCCGAGATGCTGGAGAACGGCGACATCATCATCCGTCGCCGCGTGCCGTTGGAGCCGGAAGCGCCCGAGCTGCCAGAGCCCGAGGTGGCGCCGGACGAAAAGATCGACCTGTAGTCCCGCCGGGCCGCAGTCGGGGTCAGACGATCGTGACGTCGCGGCTGTCCGCCCCCAGCGCATCGGCCAGGGATTTCAGGCGCGACTCGCCGACCTCGCCGTAAAGCGGGGCGGTGGTGCCATCCAGGCGCAGTTCCAGCGCCCTGGTCTCGGCATCCCAGGCCAGCCGCGGACCGGTTCCGTCCGCCTTGAGCGTCCAGAGCATCGCGCCAAAGCGCAGCGCCTTGCCCAGAACCTCTGCCTCTGTCTGGTGCGGTTCGTCCAGCAGGGCAAAGAGATCCTCGAACCGGGTGCCTTCGCGCTTGTTGCGATAGCGGTGCAGCAGCGCCAGCCCTAGGTAGACCCGCTCCCAGTGTTTCAGCCCGCCCATGTTGGCGCGCGTGGCGTTGTCGAAACAGACCTCGGCGCGATAGTCGGGATGCGCGCGCCAGCTGACGTCGTGCAACAGGCAGGCGGCGTGGATCAGCCGCCGCCGTGAGGCGCTGGCATCAGGAAAGAGCGGCAGCACGAAATCATAAAGCGCGGCGCCAAAGCCGGGCATCCGCGCATCCTTGGCCTCGGCAAAGCGGCAGGCCTCGACCAGCGGGTCGCGGTCGCGCAACTCTTGCGGCATCTGTTCGAACAGCATGCCCTCACGGATGCCGTAGCTGGAAATCGCGATATCCTTGGGTTCGAAACACTCCAGCAGGCGCAGCAGGACCTCGCTGGCGAAGGGGACCAGGGCCATCCGCGTGGCCGAGACGCCGCAGGCCTTGCGCAGCGTGTCGTGATCCTCGGTCTCTTCGATATAGGCGACGGTCTCGCGGACCGACTCGGCGTCCATCCGGTATTCGTGCAGCACCTGCAGCGGATAGCCCCGGCGGTGCATGTCGATCCGTGCAATCGCCCGCCAGCTGCCGCCGACCAGGAACAGCCGGTCGCGCTGGGTGCCCATGTGCTCTGCCAGGGCCTTGAGTTCGCGCTTGATCTGCTTGTCGCGCGCCTTGCGCCCGCCTTCGATGTCGCGCAGCTTCAGCGGCCCCAGCGGCGATGTCACCCGGCGGCCGACCTCGCCGTCGTGGATCTCGGCCAGTTCCATCGACGAGCCGCCGATGTCGCAGACAAGGCCGTAGCTGCCGGGCCAGCCCAGCAGCACGCCCTGTGCCGAAAGCCGTGCCTCCTCGGCGCCGTCGATCACCCAGACCCGCAGGCCGGTGGCGGATTCGAGCACCCGGCGAAACTCTTCTCCGTCCTCGGCGTCGCGCATGGCGGCGGTTGCCACGACCGTCAGGTCGGGCAGGTCCATGCCATTGGCCAGCGCACGAAAGCGCAGCATGGCGCGCAGCGCGCGTTCGCGCCCCTCCGGATTCAGGCGGCCGGTTTCGGCCATCCCGGCGCCCAGGCCGCACATGATCTTTTCGTTGTAGAAATAGGCCGGGCTGCGTGCAGCCCCGTCAAAGACCACCAGCCGGACCGAGTTCGAGCCGATGTCCACGACACCCACCCGGGACAGGGCCCGCGCTTTCGGATCGTTGAAAAGCGGTCTGCCAAACGGGTCCCAGTGCCCGTGCGTTTCCTCTTGCCCGTCCATCCGAATCCCGCTGTCGCTTGGCGGGGTTATGACCCTTTCGGACTGGGGGGGTCAATCAAAAGCACCAGACCTTGCGCGGCTGTGTCGCCCCGTTCTCAAGGTCTGGTGCCACTTGCTTAGCGGAACAGCGACAGCAGGGACTGCGGCGCGCGGTTGGCGATCGACAGGGCCTGCATGGCCAGCTGCTGCTGGACCTGCTGCGCCTGCAACTTGGCCGAGACCTCTTCGAGATCGGCGTCCACCAGCGTTCCGATGCCCGATTTCAGCGCGTCCGTCAGGCCCGAGACAAAGTCTTTCTGCGTGTCCAGGCGCATCTCGGCAGAGCCGAAGGCGGCGGCCGCGTCGATGGAGGTCTGGATCAGGCCCTCGATCTCGGTCAGGGCGCTGTCGACCCCGGCCTCGGAGGTGACGTCGATGTTGCCCAGTTCCGCCAGACCGCCGCCGATGGTGCTGGAGGCATCGGCAGCGTATTGCTGCACGGTGATCGAGAAGTTGTCACCCACCTGGTCGGCGCCGGTAAAGGTGATCTGGTTGCCGCTGGCGCTGGCGTCGATGGTGCCCTCGTTGCCAGCGCCCAGGTCGTCGGTGACATAGCTGTTGAAGGCGGCGGCAAGACCCGCGGCCACGTCCTCCATCGTGTCGCCGTCACGGGCGACATAGGAAATGTCGTTGCGCCCGCCGGTGTTGGACGGTGCGTTGGCCGCCGTGGCCGAGATCTCGACCGAGAAACCCGTGCCCGCGGCAACGGTGGTGGTGGCCGCGGCGCCAAAGGTGGTGGTGCCGGTGGGGGCGGTGGCCGCGCCGGTCAGGGTGGCGGCAGCAGCATCGCCGGTGCCGGTGACGTCATTGGCGCCGGCGGTCAGCGCGGTCAGCCCGCTGCCGATGCTGGCGGCGCCCTGGCCCAGATCCTGCTTGGACACGCGGATGTCGCTGGAGGTCACACCATCCATCGTCCGGTTGATCGAGGACAGCACGTTGATCCCGCCGGACCCTGCGGTCTGGTCGGTATTGGTCAGCATGGCCTGGCCGTTGAACTGCGCCGCGCTCACGATCGAGCCGATCTGGTCGCGCAGGGCGTCGATATCGGTCTGGATCTTGGCCCGGTCGACGTTTTCTTCCTGCGCGGCGACGATCTTGCCCTTCACCTCTGTCAGCAGGTCGGTGACCGTCTCGGCCCCCTGGCGGGCGACGGAAATCGTCGCCTGGCCCAGGCTGAGGCTGTCCGAGACGCGCTGGAAGCCCTCCACGTCGGCCTCCATGACCTTGGAAATCGCCCAGACGGCGGCATTGTCCTGCGAGGACGCCACCTTTTTGCCGGTCGCGATCTGGTTCTGGGTGTCTCCCATCGAGGCGTTGATCGCCTTCAGGGTCTGCAGGGCCGCCGTGGCCCCTGGATTGGAATTGATACTCGACATTTAGCTTTCGCCTTTCTCGTCAGAGGGCGCGTTTCGCGCCCGGCAACATGGCCGCCGTTCTGACGCTGCGGACGACATCAGGTCGCCCGCGCCACGAAAAGCTCGTGCAGGGTGACTATTGCCCCTCTGTCTTTAACCCGTCTTTAACGATTTGCGGCGCTGGGGCGGTCATAGTGAGGCAAGACTATGGCGAGGATTGTCCGGGATTTTTTGAGGTTCTGGAAACGGAGGTTGCCGATTTCGAAACAGGGCGGGGGCCTGTCCCGCATATCCATAACCTGACCAGTCGAGCGGAAATCATCGTGCTGCGGTGTCCGGCGAAATCTTGACAGACCGACGGAGGGAACCCCGGCTGTGGAAAGGACTGCCTTTCAAAGCTGAGACCGGCTGTGACGAAAACGCGGCTCGGGGGGGAGGACCGTTGCAGAGAGGAAATCGCCATTGCCGGGTGAGCACGGGTCCCTTTCCCAAGTGCCGGGCGCACTCTCGACGGCCACCGACCTCGCTGCCGGCAACCCGACGGGCTCCGCGGACGGTTCTGGCGGTCCGCCTTGGGCGCAGGTTGGGGGTGGAGGAAGACGCCCTGACCGCGCTCTACTACGCCTGCATCACCCGTTTCATCGGCTGTACCTCGACCTCCGAAGACACCGCCGCCATGACCTTGGGCGACGAACTGACCCGGTATTTCGCCTTCAGCCTTGCGGACCTTGCCGACCCGGATGGTGTGCGGGGCGAGCTGGAGGCCCGCGCCGTGCCCGATGCGCCGCAAGAGGCGCGGGAGGCGTTGTTACGGCCTCGTTGCCATAGGGCCCGAGGTGCTGCGGCTGGGGGGCGCGCAGTGTGCGCAGGCCGTGTCCCTGACCCGCCGGCTGCCTGCGCGGACCGCTCCGACGCGCCGTGGTGCGACGCGGCCTTGCTTGCCGGGCCGCAGCCGCGCGACGCGGTCCGCCTGGTGCTGGACCAGACCGGGCAGAGCTCCGCTGGTCCCCGCGTCTATCCTGACGGCATGACCCCGCGCGAGGCCGAGGTTCTGAAACACCTCGCGCGGGGCAAGACCAACAAGGAAATCACCCGCGATCTGGATGTGTCGCCCAAGACCGTCGACAACCACCTGCAAAACCTGTTCCGCAAGATCGGTGCGAACACACGGTCCGTCGCGGCCATGTAGGCCTTTGAACAGGGGATCTTCGATCCCTGGGGTATTCCCCCTATAGGGCGGATCCCTTTGGAACGATGGGCTTTTCTGCATCCCCGGACGCGGTGTCCGGGCCAACGGAAAGGAACGTTCCATGTTCAGTTTCATCAAGAGTTCGGCGCGCGTTGCGGCAGCCCTGTCCGTCCTCCTGTCGCCCGGCGTCGCATATGCCGAGGGCCATATGGCACGAGACGCAATCAACCCGGTGACCTGGCCGGCAGCCATCTTCAACCAGGGCGAGGTTGTCACCGCGCCGTGCCGGTTTCTCACCATCGCCGGACAGGCGTCGTTGCAGACCGATCCTGACGCGCCCTTCGGCGTTTCGACCCTGCATCCCGGCGACATGCGGGCACAGATGACCGAGGTTCTGAGCAATATCGACGCCGTTCTGGAGGGCGCCGGAATGACCAGAGACGACCTGACCGAGTTGACGGTCTACGTCACGGACAGCGGGGCCGCACTCGGCAATTACGACGTCCTGATGGGGTGGCTCGGCGATGCCCGGTCACGCTGACGTCCGGTTTCTTTCCTGCGTGGCCATTGGCCCCAGGCGCGCCAAAACCACCTCTTCTGGTCTGACCGCCTCCTTGATCGCAACCGGCACCGACCGGAGCCTCGCCAAGACGGCATCGCTGCGGCACGGCTTTCCAGACACGGGTGTTCGTGGGCTCTGCAACACCCTCCGGCAGGTCAAGCTCCGTAGAGCGCACGGCGGTATCGGTCGCCGCGTGGCTGTGACGGCCTGCTAATTCTTGAGCGATCTGGCGACAGACCAAATCAGCCTCAAACCGATCCGCAAAGACGTTTCTCCATCGCGAAATTGGTCAGCGTTACGCCCGCTCGCTCGATCCGTTGTTCCTGTACAACCATCCATCCCTGCTGCTCAAAGAGGCCCCGGACCAAATAGCTTGCATCCGAGTAAAGGCGTTGGATCCCCGCCTCGCGCGCCAAAGCTTCAATCCGTGTGTAGAGCAGTCTGCCGACACCCCGGCGCTGAAACGCAGGAGCAACAAAAGCCTGGTCGATATAGCCGTCGTCTGTGAGTGTCATGAAGCCGACCGGCCGCTCCGACTGACGCGCAACCATTGTACGTTGCGAGGTCAGCCGGTAGGCCCAGTTTGGCCCTGACGGCACTTTTGACGCCCAGGCCCGCCGCTGATCGTCATCGTAGACGCCTGCCGCGCTCTCGCGTACGGCGTCGAAGAAGATGATGCCAAGCTGATCCGCTTCGACAGGGGTGAAAGAACCGATCTTGATGGGCGCGTCATACATACCGCTATCTAGGTCGGGAAAGCAGGCAGAGGAAGCCCCGACGGTCGCGGCACGCTTCGCAATTGCAGCCATTCACGCCGGGAGCAGCGTCCCGTAAATCTGGCTCGAAGCGGACTTGTAGGGTTGCGCCTGCGGCTTCGGGCCCATCGTGGACAACCGGGCGATGCTTGCCAAATGACCGGAGCCATCGCCGGGCGGACATGCAGTGGTCTGGACGCGACACCCTTTTTGTTCCGATGCTGACCTGTTCAGGCAGAGGTGTTACCCCGCGAACCTGGGCTCTGAACCCGGGCAAACCCCGGTCTCCCCAACCTTGATGGGCGTCGGGAAGTCGAGGCAAAGGCCGAAAGTAATGCTTTGGATTCAAGGGCAAAGAGAGGACGCTATTCACGGTGGGCGATCTTGCACTAGGTCGTTGGTAATACTGCTTCGATGGAAAAGAGGTGTTGAAACCTATGGCCGCACCAGCTCAGGTGACTTGGGCGGAGTTAGCCGAAAACGGCGCGGAGGTTGCCGCGATTGGAGGAATCCGCAGAACTTTGTTCGGAAAAACGCGGTGGCGTCTTTCGGTGGACGACGCGATTGAACTGATGGAAATGGACGAGTGGCGTTTCTTCATAGAGACCGATGAAGAAAAGAACTGGCTCGACATATGCGAGGACGGCGACGGGGCGAAGACAATCAGCGCCGACGGGCCGATCAAAACCCTGCTCTGACAAGTCTTGCGGGGCACTCCGAAAATGCCTGCGCGGTGCCTGTCACGCCCCCTGGGGTTGAAACGCACCAGGGGCGGGCTAACCTTTTGTGCAGAAACCGACGAAGACCCAGCTCGCCGGGATCGCATCTCCCCTCATCGGTGTTTGCGTGGACGACGAGAGTGGGCGCATGCCTGTGCGCCATTGGGTCCGACTGAAGAGAGGACAAGTAATGACCGACAAGAACCCGGAAAAGGGATATGTTGCCCTGCTCGGCTGGAGCCTCAACGCCATCGACGCCGTCGATCGTTTCGACCGCCGTTACGTGGTGGTCGCTCCGCCCTGGGCCGAGGACTACTGCAATCAGAACGGCATTCCCTTTGTCCCCTGGGACTTTGACCGGCTCAATGAACGCTCGCATGAACTGGCGCATCAACTGGACGAGATGGGCGTCGACGTGGCCATCCCGATCTTCGAGGAAACTGTTGAATGGGCTGGTGCGGTGAATGCCGTCCTGCTGAAGAACCCGCGCCTGCTGGGCCAGGCGATGCTGTTCCGCGACAAGTCGCTGATGAAGCGCCGCGCGCAACTGGGCGGCATCCGCGTGGGCGTCTTCGAAGAGGCGCATGACCGCGGTGACGTGATCCGCTTTCTCAAGCGGGTGAACCAGACGCTGCTGAAGCTGGACGGCGACCCGAACGACCCGATCCACTTCAAGGCCTTCGACAAGTCCGGCACCGCCGGGCACCGGGTGATCCGGACGCCGGAAGATGTGGACAACATCCCCGACGAGGAGTTTCCCGCGCTGCTGGAAAGCCACCTGGATGGCTGGGAGTTTGCCGTCGAGGCATGGATCAAGAACGGCAAGATCCAGTTCCTGAACATCTCGGAATACGTGACGCTGGGCTATTCGGTTTTTGTCCCCGCCACGCCCGAGCTTGAGGCGCACAGGGACCGGATCACCGAGGAGATCGAAAAGCTGATCGAGGTTTTCGACATCGATTTCGGCTTTATCCACCCGGAATACTTCCTGACCAGCGACAACAAGCTCTACTTCGGCGAGGTTGCCTATCGTCCGCCGGGCTTCAACGCACTGGAACTGATCGAACGCGCCTATGGCTTTAACGGTTACCAGGGCCTCGTGCTGGCCTTCGATCCGAAGACGACGCAGGAAGAGCTCGACGCCTTCTTCCCGAAAGAGATCGAGGACGCCAAGGGTCATGCGGGCTGTTTCGGCGTCTATCCCCGCCGCCGTGTCGTCAGCCGGCTGGAGATCCCGGAGGAAACCGCGAACCACCCCTATTTCGAGTTCCACGAACTGTCGGATCCGCGCGAGCAGAAGGTGGCCAAACGGTCAGCTTTCGGCACGCATTGGGGTCTTGCCTATTTCTTCGGTGACAATGCCCACGACTTGCGGGACCTTCTGAAGAAACAGGAAGAGTTGGATTACTACGTCTGATGACAGTAAAGGACACGTCCGCCACGGATGGACAAAGCGGAGACGCCGCGCTGGCGCGGCTCTCCGGAACGCTCGATGTGGCGATCGAGCGGCTGGAGCGGGCCCGCCCCTTTGCAAAGGCCCGCTACCAGGGCCCGGTGCTGGACGTGCTGGGCCGCATCATCGCGCAGCCCGGCGGGCTGGGCGTGGTGCGTCAGCGCGCCGCCCGCATGGATGCCGCGGGTCTTTTCGCGGGGTCGGACTGGGACCGGCCCGAGGTGCTGATGCCGCAGCTTGTCGGCGGAACGCTGATGTCGGAAGATCCGGCGTTTCAGGCGCTTGAGGCCGCGAACCTCGCGCGTTTCCTTGCCGTGGCGGATGGAGAAGCGCGGCACGACAATCTGCACCAGGAGGGGGCGCGGCATTTCCTGACACAGGTTCTGGCGCTCAACCTGAAGGACATCTTCGGTGTGCCGGACGAGGCGGCCCGGACCTTGGGCGCCCGCTATGATCTGAAACGCAAGGTTCTGACCCATATCGCCGATCACGTTGGCCTGAACGACGTGCTCAGCGTGCTGGTGTCGGAAATCTGGCGCCTGCTGGAGCAGCGGTCCGTCCAGGTCGGCGTGGTCAAGGACATGATCGCGCAGATCGCCATCGCCCTGAACGAAAAGGGGACGGCGCCGGGCAGCTCGCGTCTTGGGGCCGAACGGCTGGTCAGCGCCCTGTTCGGCCCGACCACCGCCTCGCGCGATGATCCGGGCATCGCGGTCTATCTCGAACGCCTCTCGGTCTCGGATGAAAGCGGCCTCTCGCGTGAGGCAATGGGCTTTGCCCGGGCGATGCACGATACCGGCCTCGTGTCGGACTATCATGCCGCATTCCTGACCTGGGCCCTGGAGTACGGAGACCGTCCGCTGATCCCCGAGGCGCTTGGCCTCGGGAGCACCGGGCTTGACTGCTGGCGGCACTACCGCGGTCTGATCGAGAACCTCGTGCGCAGGGCGGTGACACCTGCGACGCCGCAGGCCGCCTATGGTCTTGCCATGTTGCTGGACCGCGGCATCCTGCATCACGCGCCTATGGTGCCCGCGCTGGAGCGGCAGCTTGCTCTGCGGATCGGCGGCGTCGCGCGAGAGCGCATCGCGCTTGGCTTTGGTCCGGCCGTATCGCCAGAGACCTATTTGCTTGCCGGTGTCCTGCGGGTGCTGGGGCAGCCGCTGGGCGTCGGTCAGGGCGCCAACCCGACGTGCCAATCGGCCCGGGCCATCGCGCTCTGGGCGCTGAACGATCCCGATTACCTGCTGCATCTCATCACGCAGGTGGCCGAGTTCGACACGCTTCTGATGCAGTTCGAAGGCACACCGATCAATTCCGCCGATCTGCCCGCCGGCCTTGCCGGCACTGGCCCGATCGACGCGGACCCGGTGTCCGTCCTTCTGGTCGCCCATCTCGACCGGATCTATGCCGAGATGGGGCGTCTCTGCGCCGGGCGGCCCGGTGATCCCCACACCTGGATCAACCCGCAGTTCCACGGCTGGTGGGTGTCGCGCGACTGCGCCGTGGCCGTTGACGTGGCGACCGGGAAACTGGCGGATTACGACGACTTCCTGCGCCGGTTCTTTGCGGCCTATCATCCAGACTACAACGGCGGGCGCCCGATGGGCCATCCGCAACCCGCCGGCATCGCGGTCACCGACGCGCAACAGACCTTTGTCGGCTGGCATGCAATCGCCATCCTCCGGGTGGCCGAGGACCAGTCCGGCCGGATGCGCGTCTACTTTTACAACCCGAACAACGACAGCGGTCAGGACTGGGGCGATGGTGTCGTCGTCTCCACCTCGGGCCAGGGGGAACGCTATGGAGAAGGCTCGCTCGAATTCGAAGCCTTCCTGTCTCGCGTCTATCTCTTCCACGACGAACCCCTTCGGAGCCAGTTCGGCCAGGAGATCCCGGAAGAGGTGATCCGCATCGCAAGGGATCAGGCCATATCCAGCTGGGCTGCCGACAGACAGACCGGGTGACCGAACCCGGTCTCTAGGCTCCGGAGTTGAATTTTGAGGCGCACAACCGCGTCCCGCCTCGGGTCATGGACGCTGCGCCCAGCCATCGACCTGTCTGCGGACACCCAAACACTGGAAAACGCAAAAAGCGCCCCCGAGTGGGGGGCTTTCGGTCCGTGTTCCAAGGGTCGCGTCAGTCGCTGGTATGGGTCAGCTTGGGCACGTCCGAGGCGCCCGCAGAGCCGCGCCCGGACAGGGACGGGTTCTCCATGAAGAAGCGGTGACAGTTGAAGGCGAACTTGCCCTCGGGCACCGGGTGCCGCACGAACTTCCCCGACGGTTCCATGATCCAGCTTTGTGCCGTGTCGGCGAGGTTCGCCGCCATGACCTGGCTGACGATCTGCGCCTTGACCGTCGGGTTGTGGATCTCGACCCCGGTTTCGACCCGGCGGTTCAGGTTGCGGCCCATCCAGTCGGCGGAGGAAATGAAGACCCGCGCCTTTTTGCTGGGCAAGCCGTGGCCATTGCCGAAACAGACGATGCGCGAATGCTCCAGGAACCGCCCGACGATGCTTTTCACCCGGATGTTGTCGGAAAGCCCCTTGATGCCCGGACGCAGCCCGCAGATGCCGCGCACGATGCAATCGACCTGCACGCCGCCCTGGCTGGCGCGATAGAGCGCGTCGATCATGTCCGGCTCGATCAGCGAGTTCATCTTGATCCAGATATGCGCCGGACGGCCCGCCTTGGCGTGCTCGATCTCCTGGTCGATCATCGCGATCATGCCGGTTTTCAGCGAATGCGGCGAGATCAGCAGGTTCTCCAGCCCGGCAGGCATGGCATAGCCCGAGAGGTAGTTGAAGATCTTGGCCGCGTCGCGTCCCAGCGCCGCGTCACAGGTAAAGAACGACAGGTCGGTATAGATCTTGGCGGTGATGGGATGGTAGTTGCCGGTCCCCCAGTGGGTATAGGTCACCAGCCGGTCGCCCTCGCGCCGGACCACCTGGGAAATCTTGGCGTGGGTCTTCCAGTCGAGGAAACCATAGACCACATGCGCGCCCGACCGTTCCAGCCGCCGCGACTGGCGGATGTTGGCGGCCTCGTCGAAGCGCGCCTTGAGTTCCACCAGCGCGGTCACCGATTTGCCGTCCTCCGAGGCCTCGCAGAGCGCCTCGACGATGGGAGAGTTCTTGGACGTCCGGTACAGCGTCTGCTTGATGGCCACCACGTCCGGGTCCTGCGCCGCCTGGTGCAGAAAGCGCACCACCATGTCGAAGGTCTCGTAGGGGTGGTGCAGCAGCATGTCCTTCTGCTTGATCGCCTCGAACATGTTGCCGTCATGGTCCTGCACCCGTTCGGGCACCCGGGGCGTGAACGTGGGCCACAGAAGGTCGGGGCGCGCGTCGATCACCAGTTCCTTGGTGTCGGCCACGCCGATCATGCCTTCCAGTTCGATCACTTCCTCGGGGCGGGCGTGCAGCTCGTCCATGACGATCTTGCGCAGGCCCTCGGGCGCGCCCTTGGTGACGGTCAGGCGCACGACCTCGCCCCGGCGGCGTCGCTTCAGCGCCACTTCGAATTCGCGCACCAGGTCTTCGGCCTCTTCCTCGACTTCCAGGTCGCTGTCGCGCAACACGCGGAAGCCGAAGTGATCCTTGATCCGGTAGCCCGGGAAGAGGCTGTCGATATGCAGCAGCAGCACTTCTTCGAGCTGGATGAACCGGTGCTGTCCATCGCTGCCGGGCAGTTCGATGAAGCGGTTGATCTGTTGCGGAATGGGCAGCAGCGCCTGCAAGGGGCGCTTGTCGCGGATGCGTTCCAGTTGCAGCGCCAGGCAAAAGCCCATGTTGGCGATGAAGGGGAAAGGGTGCGCCGGGTCGATCGCCAGCGGCGAGAGCACCGGGAAAACCTGCGCCAGGAAGGCCTCGGCGAGGAATTTGACATCCGACTCTGTCAGATCGGACCGGGTGACGATGGACATGCCTTCTTCGGCCATCAGCCCGCGCAGCTGCGTCAGCACGCGCTGCTGTTCGGCCATCAGCCTGCGGGCGTCCTCGTCGATCAGCACCAGCTGTTCGGCCGGGGTCAGCCCGTCGGCGGCGGGCGTGGTGTTGCCCGCGTGGGCCAGTTCGCGCAGGCCGGCGACGCGGACGGTATAGAATTCGTCCAGGTTCGCCGCCGAGATCGACAGGAAGCGCAGCCGTTCCAGCAGCGGAACACGGGCGTTTTCGGCCTCTTCCAACACGCGCCAGTTGAAGCCGAGCCAGCTCAGCTCGCGGTTGTGGAAGCGTCCCGGGCCTGACGGATCGAGGTCCGGCAGGTCGGTAGCGGGCGGCAGCGGGGCTTTGAGAAAGTCGGCTTGGGTCATGGGGCGCTTATGCCTCCGCAAGTGAAACAGGTTTATGACGGCGCGCGGGTGGCGTGCCAGTAGATCGTGGCCGGGGCTGCCCGGCAAGGGCCGGGGCGGATGGATCAGTCCTGCGCGCCACCGGGATCGTGCCGCGAGGTGCCGCGATCCTCGGCCCCGGGCGGCACCAGCCGCGACAGGACCCGCGCGGCCATCGGCCGGGTGATGTCGCGCTGATGGGCCAGGGCCTCGGCATCCAATGCCGCCACCAGCCGCGCGGCTGTGGCATAGCTGCGCGGCATATGGCGCACAAGATAGGACAGAACCTCTGGCCCGGGCAGCAACTGTCTGTCGGCGAACAGCTTGGCCAGCAGGGCCGCCAGCAGGGAATCGTCGGGCTCGCTGATCTGGGCCAGCTGGGCGTGCATCATGCGGCTGGCCAGGTCCGGCAGGGCCAGCGGCCAATGCGCCGGCGCGCGCGTGGCGGTGACCATCAGCGTGCCGCCGTTCGCCAGCACCAGGTTGTGCAGGTGAAACAGCATTTCCTCGGACGGGCGGTCGCCGGCGATCTCCTCGATGTCCTCGACGCAGACGGGGCAGCCCGCCAGCGCCGGGATGGTTTCGGCGTCCAGGTCGCGGGCCTTGACGATCCGCGCGCCCGACTGCGCCGCCCAGACATGGGCGAGGTGGGTCTTGCCCGATCCCGGCGGACCGACCAGCACCAGCTTGTGCGCAGGCCAGGCGCGCCAGCCTTCGATCTGGGCGACCGCCAGCATGTTGGCGGGGCTGACAAAGAAATCCTCCCAACCCAGCGCCGTGCGCGACGGCAGGGGCAGGGGCAACTGACTGGCTGTGCTCATCTATCGTCGCTTTCGAAAAAGCTGCTGCCCGCGGAGATGCCCAGGAACAGGCGAGAGCCCTTGTACTGCTGGATCGCAAAGCGGATCAGCACCCCCAGGGCCGCCGCCAGCGGCACCGCCACCAGCAGGCCGACAAACCCGAACAGCGTGCCGAAGACCGACAGCGCCAGGAGCAGCCAGACCGGATGCAGACCGACCGAGTTGCCCACCAGGTTCGGCGTCAGGATATTGCCCTCGACGAACTGGCCGAACTGGAAGATGGCGTAGACCGCCAGGATCCACCACCATTCGCCCCAGAACTGGAAGATCGCCAGCCCCACGGCCAGCAGGCCACCGACGATGGCGCCGACATAGGGGATAAAGGTCAGCGCCCCGGCGATCACGCCCACCACCGGCCCGAACTGCAGCCCGACCGCCCAGAGCGCCAGCGCATAATAGGTGCCCAGGATCAGGCAGACAGAGCCCATGCCGCGAATGAAGCCCGCCAGCACCCGGTCGACCTCTGCCGCCAGGCGGCGGATCACCGGCTTGTGGTCCAGCGGCAGCATCTCGTCGACGCGCCCGACCATCCGGTCCCAGTCCATCAGCAGGTAGACCGCCACCACCGGCGTGATCAGCAGCAGCGTGACCAGGTTCAGCAGCGAGCCGACAGAGGCCAGCGCCGCCTGGATCAACTGACCGCCGCGCTGCTTGATCGCGTCGCCCAGGTCGATCAGAGTGCTTTGTACCACGCTGCCCTCGTCCATCATGTTGGGAAAGCGTTCGGTCAGAAAGGCCTGCAGGTCGCGGAACAGCTGCGGCGCGAATTCGAACAGCGCGATGGCCTGCTGGATCAGCAGCGGGATCACCGCCAGTGTCATGATGACGAAGAGGATCAGCGCCACCACCGTGATCACCGCCGTCGCCGCCCCGCGCTTCAGCCCCGCGCGTTCCAGCGCATCGGCCACCGGGTCCAGGCAATAGGCGATGGCGCCGCCCAGGATGAAGGGCAAGAGCACATCTCCCAGGAACCAGAGCACGACGGAAAAGACCGCCGCGGCGATCCCCCAGTACTTCATCTGATCCCTTACGGGCAGGGCCATGCGCTATCCTTTCGAGTACGTCCTTCATCGCCCGTATATGGCCGGGATTCAAGGATTTGCGCGTCTCGAAGCGGTGAAAACTGGGGAGCGTTCCGTGGAGGACTGGCCTTGATGGATCACCTTGCCGTGTCCTTGGGCAATCCCGGCCCGTAGGGCGGGGTTTGCCCCGCCGCTCACTCTGCCGGCTGTTCCGCCGCATCGTCCGGCGGCTCGGGCGGCTCATACCTCTCAGGATCGGCCTGCCACTTGCGCCATTCGTCGCGGAAGGCGTGCTCTCCGAGGAAAGGCAAGACCCATGCCGGCCATTTTTTGGGCCAGGCCACGCCCTCGGGCAAGGTCACGCTGCCATCACCAAACATGGCATTGACCTGCTCTTGCGACAGGTCGATTCTGGACAGGTCAACCTCCTTCAGCGCGGTGGCCGTCAATGAGGCCACCGCGCTGAAGGAGGTTGAAAGCCGCGCCTCCCCGAGGAACGCCCCCTCCATCCGCGCCCGCCAGAGGAACGCCCCTTCCATCCGCGCCTCCCCGAGGAACGCCCCCTCCATCCGCGCCCCCCAGAGGAACGCCCCCTCCATCCGCGCCTCCCCGAGGAACGCCCCCTCCATCCGCGCCTCCCCGAGGTCCGTCCCCTCCAATCGCGCCTCCCCGAAGAACGCCCCCTCCATCCGCGCGCCCCAGAGGTCCGCCCCCTCCATCCGCACCCGCCTGAGGTCCGCCCCCTCCATCCGCGCCTGCCCGAGGTCCGCCCCTTCCATCCGCGCCTCCCCGAGGAACGCCCCCTCCATCCGCGCCGCGTCAAGGCGCACGCCGGAGAGGGTCAGTTTGGACAGATCGGCCTTTTGCAGGTTGGTCTTGCGCAGATCGGGCCGATAGCCGGAATAGCCTGAAATCTTCCCATTCCAGTCTTGCAGCTTTTGCTTATAGCTTTTGATGGCCCCTTCCGGGTGGCGCTTTCCTTCGGGCGGTTCCGGCAGGTACGGGCAAGGCGTGTCAAAGACCCACTCGGCCTTGTCAGAAGCCTCCGGCCCCCAGCGCGCCTCGACACGCAACTGCTCCTTGTCCCGACGTCCGATGATCCGCAGCGCGAGGGCGATATCCGCACGGGGGTCGGGCAGCGATTGGGCCCACTCCTGTGCCTTTGATCCGTTCTCGCCTTCGAAGCGATCCTCGCGTTTCTTGACGTGGTTTTCCCGCTCTTCCTCGGTGGCATCGTCTTTCAACGGCTCCCACTCCGGCAACGGGAAATCAACTGCGTCCTCTGCCGGCGCGTTCTCACGCACATAGGCGCAGAGAATCTCCATCACCCGCACATGGTCGCGCCCCTTGTCGTAATTCGTCGAATCCTGCGCGATGCGTTCCAGCGACAACAACCCGCCGATCCGCACCTCGATGTTGGGCACCGTTTCTTCCGGTTTGCCATCGCGCTTGACGCTCTTCTCCGCCCCAAGCTGTTCCACCGCCTTGGAAATCCGCTCGGTGATATGGCCTTCCTTCTGGAACTCCACCGTCCGGTGTTTCAGCACCGCGCCCCAGATCACGAAGGGCCCGCCCAGAAAGGCCGCGACCACCGCGCCCATGCCAAAGCCCACGTTGTCCAGGAACGAGTCCAGCCCCGAGAACAGCAGCCACAGGTGCCAAAGCGTCCCCGCCAGCAGCAGGAACCAGAATGGCAGCAGGACCCAGCCAAGGGCCGTCAAGGCGTCCGTCAGCAGATCGCGCCGTCGCTCGGCCCGGTCGGGGGCGTTCAGCATCAGCCAGACCAGCCCGCTGCTCAGGATCAGCCCAAGCATCGCAAGCAGGACCTTAGCCCCCGTCAGCGTAATCGGGAGCGTCACGGTCAGCCATTCGGGTGTCACGGGGTCCCCGAACAGCCAATCCAATATCCACATACCCCAAATCCCCGTCGCCAATCAGCGTCAGTCTGGCCCATCGCGGCGCGTCGGGAAAGGGGGCAGGCGGGGCGCGCGCGCCAGGCCATCCCCGCGCGCCCTTGCCTGCCTGCATCCAACCGGCTACGAGGGGAAAAACCGCTGTTCCAGAGGACCCTTATGCGCCTGTCCCGCTACTTCCTGCCCGTTCTCAAGGAAACGCCCTCCGAGGCGCAGATCGTCAGCCACCGCTACATGCTGCGCGCCGGCATGATCAAGCAGGCCTCCGCCGGGATCTATTCCTGGCTGCCGCTGGGTTTCAAGATCCTGCGCAAGATCGAGAACATCATCCACGAAGAGCAGGCCCGCGCCGGCCATATCGCGATGCTGATGCCGACGATCCAGTCGGCCGATCTGTGGCAGGAATCGGGACGCTACAACGCCTACGGGCCCGAGATGCTGCGAATCCGCGACCGGCACGACCGCGACATGCTGTTCACGCCCACCGCCGAAGAGCTGATCACCGACATCTTCCGCGCCAATGTCTCGTCCTACAAGGACCTGCCGCTGACGCTCTACCAGATCCAGTGGAAATTCCGCGACGAGATCCGCCCGCGCTTCGGCGTGATGCGCGGCCGCGAATTCCTGATGAAGGACGGCTACAACTTCGACCTGACGAAGGAAGACGCGCTGCACGCCTACAACCGCCACCTGGTCAGCTACCTGCGCACCTATGAGCGCATGGGCCTTCAGGCGATCCCGATGCGCGCCGACAGCGGCCCCATCGGCGGCGACGACACGCATGAATTCCTCGTGCTGGCCGAGACCGGCGAATCCGAGGTGTTCTACGATGCCGAGATCACCGACCTGAAATTCGGCTCGCGCGACATCGACTTCGACAGCGTGGAACAGTGCCAGGCGGTTCTCGAGGAGTTCACCTCGCGCTATGCCCGCACCGACGAGACCCATGACGAGGCGCTGTTCAACCAGATCCCCGAAGAGCGCCGCCGCACCGCGCGCGGCATCGAGGTCGGGCAGATCTTCTATTTCGGCACAAAATACTCCGAGCCGCTGGGCGCCACGGTGCAGACGCCGGACGGCAACAAGGTGCCGGTGCACATGGGCTCTCACGGGATCGGTGTCTCGCGCCTGCTGGGGGCCATCATCGAGGCCAGCCACGACGACAAGGGCATCATCTGGCCGGAGGGCGTGACGCCCTTCCATTGCGGGATCGTCAACCTGAAATCCGGCGATGCCGAGGCCGATGCCGCCTGCGAGGCGATCTATGCCTCGCTGACAGCATTGGGGCTGGAGCCGCTTTACGACGACACCAACGAGCGGGCGGGCGGCAAATTTGCCACGATGGACCTGATCGGCCTGCCCTGGCGGATCACCGTCGGGCCGCGCGGGCTCAAGAACGGCGTCGTCGAACTGACCTCGCGCCGCACGGGCGAGAGCGAAGAACTGCCGCCGGAACAGGCGGTGGCGCGGATCGCGGCGATTTACAACAAGGTGCTGCCGGGGGCATGATCCGGGGGCATTTGCCCGCGGAGTCCCCATGCGTCATGTCATCCTGTCACTGTGTCTCGGGCTGGGCCTGACCGGCCCGGTCCTGTCGGAAACCGTGGGGCGCTTTGGCGTCTCGGCCAGCTTGCCCGAGGGCTACGAGATCGACTCGCGCCCGGGCAATGACGACGGGCGGGCCTTCTTCTATCCCGATGGCGCGGAAATCCGTCTTTGGGGCGGCTGGGTGATGGAGCCGCTGGCCGTGGAGCGCGCCAACCGGCGTGGGTACTACTTACAGGACGGCGCCGAGATCACCTATGACGCGGCGGGGGCGGACTGGTTCGTGCTCTCGGGCTACGCCGGCGAGACCATCTTTTACCTGCGGGTCGAGGCGGGCCGCACCTGCGGCGGAGAAGAGGCGCTGGCCTCGTTGGAAATCCGCTATCCCGAAGCGCTGCGACCCCGCTATGATCCGCAAATCGGGGATATCGCCGGATCTCTGGGGTTCGGCCCGTGCTGAGGGCACTTGCGCTGCTGCTGACACTGGCCGCCGCGCCGGTCCTGGCACAGTCCGACCGCGTGGCGCTGGAATGGAACAAATGGCTGGAGGCGCAGGGAAATCCGCCCGGCGTGCTGGTCTTCATGATCGGGGACAGCCCGTTGCTGGCGCAGGACAGCGGCTATGACCCCGATTTGGCGGTGCCCGTCGCCAGCCTGTCCAAGGGGATCACCGCGCTTTGTGCCGCGGCCTTGGTGGACGAGGGCCTGATGGCCTGGGACGATCCGCTGAACCGCTGGATCGAGGGCGGTGGCCCAATCACGCTGGGCGAACTCGTGACCCATACCTCGGGCCTCTGGCCGGACCAGACGCAGGGCGCGATGGCCGAATGGCGCGGGGACACCGCGCGCCGCTGGCAGGAGGTGACCGCCCGGGCGCTTGACCGGCCCCGGCAAGAGGGAACGCGCGGGCAATACCGCTACAACAACGAGAATTACGCCGTGCTTGGCCTGGTGATCGAGGAAGTTGCGGGGGATTGGTACGACAAGGCCTGCGCTCCCCGGGTGCTGGCGCCGCTGGGGATCACCACGGCGCGACTCTCACCCGAGTATGGCGGCTATGGCCCCTGGGGCGGCTGGCAGATGTCGATCAGGGACTACGCGCGGCTGATGCGCGGCGCTTTCGCGAGGATGGACCCAAGGGACACCCCCTCCGCCGACCTGGGCGGCGGCGTCCACTACGGTTTGGGGATGCTGTTCCGTACCTCGCGCGACACGGCCAACCATTGGCATTTCGGCGCGCTGTGTTTCAAGGACGCGGGCCTGGGCGCCTTCGCGGTCAACTGGGCAGGGAAATACACCCTGGTCGCGGCCTATGGTGCCTGTGTCGACGGGGACGCGATGGTGGCGCTGGATGCGGCACTGGCGCGCGCGGTTTTCGCCGACTGACGCCCGGCACGCGCTTTCCCCTCGTCCGGGGAGGGGTTTTCTGGCATCCTGTCCTCAAGATCGCCAAAAGACGCGACGGGAGGCACAGGCAGATGTTCTTGCGGGTAGTGACCCTTGCGGCCGGGCTGACAGGCGCGGCGGGCCTGTCGCAGTTCCCCGAGTTTTCCCAGCAATACATGCAGCGCCTCGGCGGCGCGGTGGACGAGCTTTCCCGACAGGTCACGCGGTACGAGGGTGACGCCGCGCGGATGGGGATGCAGCTGGACGGCTACCTGGCGGCCCTGGCCGAAGAGGGAGAGATGGCACGTACCCAGGCGGGCAACATGGCCAGCGACATTGCCCGGCACGAGCGCCTCTCGGCGGCGCTGGCGCAACTGGAAGGGGCCGGGCCCTTCATGCGGGCAAAACTGGCTTTCGAGGTGCTGCCCGACAGCGAAGTAGCCAAGCGCGCGCTGGAGACGTTCAAACCCGCGGTGCCGGCCACCTTCGAAGGCGCGATCTTTGCCGGGGCGGGGTTCCTGGCGGGCTGGGCGGCGCTGGCGCTGGCTTTCTCGATCCTGCGTCGGTCCTGGCGGATCATGACCGCCCCCCTGCGCGGGCGGGGCGAGACCCCGAACCGGGGCGAGGCCTGAGGCGGAGGGCGCTTTTCGGGAGGCCTGTCCCGGCGGCGCGGCAAAACGGCGAGAGGTCCCGGGTCACGCCCGGGACTCGGTGGCGAAAACGGTCAGGCGACCGCCTCGACCTCGGCCACGATGCCGTTGACGACCTGGCTCAGCAGGTCCTCGTCCTCGCATTCGGCCATGACGCGGATCAGCGGTTCGGTGCCCGACTTGCGGATCAGCAGGCGGCCCTTGCCGGTCAGCATCCCCTCGGCGTCCTCGATCGCCTTTTTCACGCTGTCCACGTCCAGCGGCAGCGCGCCGGCGCCATAGCGCACGTTCTTGAGCAATTGCGGCACGCGGGTAAAGCTCTGGGTCAGGTCCGAGGCGCGCTTGCCCGTGCGCACCATTTCCGACAGGAATTGCATTCCGGCCATCAGCCCGTCGCCGGTGGTGGCGTAATCGGTCATCACGATATGGCCGGACTGTTCGCCGCCCAGGTTCCACCCGCCCGAGCGCATCGCCTCGACGACGTAGCGGTCGCCGACCTTGGTCCGCTCAAGCCGCAGGCCCCGGTCGTCCAGGAACCGTTCCAGCCCGAGGTTGGACATCACCGTGGCCACCAGCGTGCCGCCCTTCAAGCGGTCCTCTTCGGCCCAGCGGGCCGCCAACAGGGCCATGAACTGGTCGCCGTCGGCGACCTGGCCGTTCTCGTCGATCAGGATGATCCGGTCGGCATCGCCATCCAGGCACAGGCCCACGTCGGCGCCGTGCCGGCGCACCGCCTCGGCGGCGGCGGCGGGTTTGGTCGAGCCGCAGTTGTCGTTGATGTTCAGACCGTTGGGCGCGGTGCCGATCTGCACCACGTCGGCCCCCAGCTCCCAGAGGACCTCGGGCGCGGTCTTGTAGGCGGCGCCGTTGGCGCAATCGACCACCACCTTGATCCCGTCCAGCCGCAACCCGTGGGGCAGGGTGCTCTTGACCCGTTCCTGGTAACGGAAACGGCCATCGTCGATCCGCCGGGCGCGGCCGATGTTGTCGGGCATGGCGGGGCGCACGCCGGCCTCGACCAGCGCCTCGATCTCGGATTCGACCCCATCGGACAGCTTGAAGCCGTCGGGGCCGAAGAACTTGATGCCATTGTCGGCGGCGGGGTTGTGGCTGGCCGAGATCATGATCCCCAGATCGGCCCGCATCGAAGTGGTCAGCAGCCCCACGGCGGGCGTGGGCACCGGGCCAAGCAACAGCACGTTCATACCGGTCGAGGTCAGACCGGCGGTCAGCGCGTTTTCGAACATGTAGCCCGACAGGCGCGTGTCCTTGCCGATCACCACCCGGTGCACGCCCGAGTGTTCATTGCGGAAATAGCGCCCCACGGCCGCGCCCAGCATCAAGGCCATCTCGGCGGTCATCGGGTAGGTGTTGGCGGTCCCGCGCACACCGTCGGTGCCAAAAAGCTTGCGGCTCATGGAAAGCTTCCTTTCGAAATGGCCCGCCACATGGCCAGCGCCTGGGCGGTTGCTGAAACATCGTGGACACGGACGATCTGCACCCCCTGGGCGGCCACCGCCTGGGCCACGGCAACAGAGCCGGACACCCGTTCGGCCGAGGTCTCGACACCGGAAATCTTGCCGATGAAGCCCTTGCGCGAGGCGCCCACCAATACCGGGCAGCCGATGCCGTGGAACAGCGCCACGTCACGCAACAATGTCAGGTTGTGCTCGATCGTCTTGCCAAAGCCGATACCGGGATCGACGATGATCCGCGCCCGCGGAATGCCCATCTCTTCGAGCATGGCGACCTGCGCGGCCAGGAAGTCGTAGACGTCCAGCAGCACATCGTCGTAGCGCGGGTCCTGCTGCATGGTTTCCGGATCGCCGCGCGCGTGCATCACGCAGACGGGCAGCTTCCGGTCGCGGCAGTAATGCGCCAGCATCGGATCGTAGGTGAAGCCCGAGACATCGTTGACCAGCGCCGCGCCGGCGCTGACCGCCGCATCCGCCACGGCGGACTTGCGCGTGTCGATCGAGATCGGCGTGGCCAGTTCGCGCGACAGGGCGGTGATGACCGGCTCTACCCGCGCGATCTCGGCCTCTTTGGGGACGGGCTGGGCGCCGGGGCGCGTGCTTTCGCCGCCGATGTCGATGATATGCGCGCCCGAGCTGACCATGCGGCGCGCCCGTTGCACCGCCTTGGCGGCGGTCTGGTGGTTGCCGCCGTCCGAGAAACTGTCCGGCGTGACGTTGAGGATGCCCATGATGCGCGGGCTGTCCAGGACCATGCCGGCGATGGCGGGCCGGGGGGCGGACAGGCGCGTGCGCCAGTCCTCGGGGATCTCGGACAGGGCAACGGTGCGCGGCGGCGCATCGCGGCGATGACAGACGGCCTCCGAGAACCAGCCCGGCCCCCCCGCAAGGTCGAGCGCCTCATCGGGGCGGAGGCTGTCAAATCGGACGACGGGACGGAAATAGACGCTCATGCGGGGTGACTGACCGATCCGGAAAGACTTGGCAAGCGGTTAGAACAGCGTGGGGCCCGGGGGCAGGGCGCGGGCGGGAACCCTGGCCTCTTCCGGCAGGTCTTCGCCGATCACCAGCAGTTCGCAGGCATCCAGTTCGTCCGCGAACCAGGCCGCCAGCGCGACGGAGTCGCGCGGTTTCGCCTGCGGACCCTGGGTCGCGTCCAGCACGATTTTGGAGGGCGCCCAGACGCAGATCTGGCCGTTCTTCATCGCCCAGTCCAGTTCCGTGCGGGTGGCGACGACCTTGGCGCGGTCGTCGCGCGCGGCCAGGCACCAGGCGTTCTGTTCGATCGACAACAGGTCGACCCGGCGCTGCGTCATCTTGTGGCCGGTCTGCGGGATCTCTGTGTCGGGACGCCCGACACAGAGGATCAACGGCGCGCGGCGGGCCTCCAGTTGGTCCAGCCAGGAGGGCAGGCGGGGATCGACCATTGCCGCGTTCGACAGGTAGACGACGCGCGCATGGGGACGCTCCTGCGCCATTTCCTCGGCGATCTCGCCCAGCTGGTCGGCCACGTCGCGGCGTGAGCGTACGATTTCCACCCCCAGCGCGCCGGGGCCACGATCCAGCTTTTCGACCCGCACGAAGGCGCGCAGGGCCTGGGGTTCCAGCAGGATACGTTCCGCAATGCGTTCGGCCAGCGTTTCCAGCAGGTTGAGGCGTTCCGCCTCCAGCTCGTGGCTGATCGCCTCTGTCACCCGGTCATAGGACAGGATGCGGTCGACGTCGTCGTCCAGCGTGCCGATGAAGGGGATGACCTCGACCACCACGTTGAACCGCACGCGCTGTTTCTGGCCGCGTTCGGCCTGGAAGGCGCCGATATCGACCTCGACCACATGGTCGCGGACCGAGATCCGGTCATGTGGCGTGTCGCCGGCGGTGGCCACGCTGCGTTCGGAAGGATGGGCAAAGGCTAGGCGGATGTCGCTGGGCATGTCGGCCCCTGTCTGTTGTCTGATGGCCCGTGGTAACGAAAAGGGCGCCCGACGGCCAGCCGCAGGCGCCCTTTTGCGAACCGTTGGCGACGGATTATTCGCCGCGCCAGGTGTGCCGGTAGAAGATATGGACCCCGTGCGCAAAGGTCTTGGTGTATTTGCGCGACCAGTCGGGCGAGACCCAGGTGGCATGGTAATGCGTGGCGCCCTTGGTCAGGCCGGTGGCCTTGCCGTCCAGCACCGCGCGGGCGACCTTGCCCACCCGGGTCCAGGCGCGCTTGTCGCCGATGTGCTCCGGGCGGCCGTCGCAGGTATAGGTGAACTGGCAGGCGAACTTGCGCCCGGTGCCCTGGTTCACCACGCCGCAGACCGAGTTCGGAAAGCGTTTCGACGACACGCGGTTCATGATGACCTCGGAGACGGCGAAAAGCCCTTCGACGGTCTCGCCCCGTGCCTCGAAATACAGCGCCTCGGCCAGGCAGCGCCATTGCGGGCCGCCTTCGGGCGCGGGCTGCCGGGACAGCCAGGTCTTGTCATAGAGAAAGCCGCCGCCGCCGGTCACCGTGCCTGCCGCGACAGGTATCGGTTTCACAGGCGTGACAAGCCCCTTCAGATGGGCATTGCCGACGCGCGCCAGCGCGCGGCTTTCCAGCGAAAGAAGTGTCTGCGCGCTTCGGGCCGGGTCGGCAGAAACCGGGCCGGAAGTCAGGGCCAGAGGTGCGGCAACAAGCGAAAAGGCCGCAAGAACAAGGCCACGGCGCAGGGCAGTGGTCAGTAGTTTCATGTCGAAAACATCCCCCAATCGAACATGCATCGCGTGGTGCCTCACGTCACGCGACGGACCCAGCCATACCGAATAATGACATTTGCGTAAAGAATACCCGGGGACGCACCGGCGGATTGCCCCCGAACTGTGACCCCGGACCCGCGCCCAGAGCGATTTCGGCCTTGCAGGCTTAGCGATTGCGCGGTCCGTCCAGTCCCCGGTCGCGCAGCGCAAGCTGGGCCGCGGCCAGTCGTGCGACCGGCACCCGGAAGGGCGAACAGCTGACGTAATCCATCCCCGCCGAGCGGCAGAAGGCAATCGATTCGGGGTTGCCGCCATGTTCGCCGCAGATCGACAGGGTGACCGACGGGTTGGTCGCCCGCCCGCGCTGCACGCCTGTCGCCACCAGCTCTCCGACGCCGTCGATGTCGAGGACGTGGAACGGGTCTTCGCGGAACACGCCCTGGCTGACGTAATCCGACATGAACCGGCCTGCATCGTCGCGCGACAGCCCGTAGGTCATCTGGGTCAGGTCGTTGGTCCCGAACGACAGGAAATGCGAAAAGGGTGCGATCTCGTCGGCCCGCAGGCAGGCGCGCGGGGTTTCGACCATGACGCCCAGCCGGTAGGTGATGTCGCGCCCGCGTTCGGTGCGCACCTCGGCGGCGACGGTCTCGATCCGGGTGCGCAGGATGTCGACCTCGCGCTTGGCCGAGACCAGCGGCAGCATGATCTCGGGCACCACTGGCGGCGCACCCTCGCGGCTGGCGTCCAGCGTCGCCTCGAAGATGGCGCGCGCCTGCATGTCGTAGATTTCGGGCACGGTGATGCCAAGCCGCACGCCGCGCAGGCCCAGCATGGGGTTGTATTCCCCCATCGACTGCACCCGGCGCGTGACGTCCGAGACCGGCAGATCCAGAGCCTCGGCCAGGTCGCGCAGGCCCGCGCGGTCGGTGGGCAGGAATTCGTGCAAGGGAGGATCGAACAGGCGGATGCAGACCGGCAGCCCCTCCATGATGCGGAAAAGTTCCGTGAAATCATTGCGCTGCATCGGCAATAGCACCGACAGCGCCGCCTGCCGGTCCTCGACCGTATCGGCAAAGATCATCTCGCGCATGGGCGTGATGCGGTCGGCCTCGAAGAACATGTGCTCTGTCCGGCAGAGCCCGATCCCCTGGGCGGCGAAATTGCGCGCGGTGGCGGCGTCGGCCGGCGTGTCGGCATTGGCCCGCACGCCGATGTCGCGCGCCTCGTCCGCCCAGCCCATCAGTGTGTTGAAAGCCTCGTCCAGCGCCGCCTCGACCATCTCGGGCGCGCCGCGCAGCACCTGGCCGGCGGTGCCGTCGATGGTGACGGTCTCGCCGTCGCGGTAGGTGCGGCCGTCCTCGCCCTGGATGGTCTTGTTCTGGAGGTTGAAATTCATCCGGGCCGCGCCCACCACGCAGGGCAGGCCAAGGCCGCGCCCGATCACCGCGGCGTGGCTGGTCATGCCGCCGCGTTCGGTCAGCACGCCGACGGCCGCGTGCATGCCGCGCACATCCTCCGGAGAGGTTTCGCGGCGCACAAGGATGCAGGGCTCGTTCCGCGCGGCGCTGGCCTGTGCCTCGGCGGCGGAGAAGACGATCTTGCCGGTGGCCGCGCCGGGGCTGGCGGCGATGCCGCGCCCGATGACCTCGCGCCGGGCCTCCGGGGCAACCTGGCGGTGCAAGAGTTCGCTGATGGCGCGGGGTTCGATCCGCAGCACCGCGTCCTCCGGCGTGATGATCCCGTCCTGCGCCAAGTGTACCGCGATGCGCAGCGCCGCGCGCGAACTGGCCTTGACGCGCACCCCGTCCAGGATGTGCACCTCGCCGTTCTGGATGGTGAACTCGATCTGCATCTCGGCGCGCAGGCGCGCGCGCATCAGGTCGGCGTGCGCCTTGAGATCGGCAAAGGCCTTGGGCGCCAGTTCCTCCAGCGAGGGGCCGCGCGGATCGCGTTCGAGGTAGAGGCTGGCGGCCCCGCCATGCAGGGCCTCGCGGCCCTGGCTCTGGCTGAGGTAGCGGCCGGTCAGCTGGCGTTTGCCGGTGTCGGAATTGACCAGTTGCAACACGCCGGAACCGCATTCGCCGTGGCCCAGCCCCAGCGCCATTTCCTGCACCACGAGGCCAAGCCCCGCATCCACCGGCGCGCCCTTGGCCTGGCGCAACAGCCGGGCCGAGGTGCCTTCCCAGGCGCGGGCCATGCTGCGCAACACCTCGCGCAGCTGGCGGGCGGGGTCCTGGGGGAATTGCTCTTCGGCCTCTTCCTCGTAGGCGCGCAGCGCGGCGGAGAGCCCGGCGGTGCCGGTATCCTCGATCTCGTCGAAGATGTCGGGATCCAGCCGGGCCACGTGGATCGCATAGGCCTGGACGAAGCGCAGGTAGAGCCCGGCGGCGGCCTCGTTGCCGATCTGGTCGGACATGTCTACGAAGCGCGCGTCATTCATGCCGATGTTCAGGATTGCACCCGGCCCACCCCAATCCGGGTCCTCGGAGGAGGGGCGCACGCAGAGCAGGGCGTCCGGATCGAAGGCGGCGATGAGCGCCTCCATGTCGGGGAACTTGCCCGACGCGATGCGGTGCACGGCGTCAAAGGAGAGTGCAACCGTCCGCGGCACGGGCAGGTCGAGACGCACCAGCCGTTGCAGGCATTTTGCCCGCCCGCCGTGGCTGGGCGTGGACATGGGCGCGTCCTGCGTGATCAGGGTCACGTGCGGGTTCTGGATATCGGGTTTCTGCACTGCAGCACCTCTGGTCTGTGGTGCAGCATAGGAAGTTGGCGGGTCTTGGCAAGGCGGGAAAACGGATCGGGTGGGATAGGGGCCAGGACACGCCTCCGGCCCATTGGTTTTTTGACGCGCCTTTGGCCCATGGGTTTTTGACGCGCCTCCGGAGCGAGCGCGCGGCGTCGCTCCCGCCCACCCACCCCGCGCCGCCGCGCGCCGCTGGTGGGATCGTCCTGCAAGACTGCGGACGGGGCGCCTTTGGCAGGGCTGTGGGGTGTCTGCCGAGAGGCGTCTGAGGGGCAGGTCTGCCCTCAGAGCGCCCTTTCAAGGGTCCAGGCGAGTCGCCGTCCGTCAAGGACAAGCCGCGCCTCCGGCGCGGGGCTGCGCCTCCTTGACCGACGCCGAATCGCCGGGCGCGGGCGGCAAGCGCCTGCGTGACGCCCGCCTGGGCGGTGCGTCAAATGCCTGCGGCCCGGGGCTTCGCCCGTGATAGCCTCAAACTGTCCACTGGACAGTTTTCCCGCTCCTAGGGCGCGGGTTCAGGCAATCACCCCTCGATCTTCGTCAGGTCGGCCACCTGCAGGCAGGTCTTGCGGATGCTGGCAAGCATGTTCAGCCGGTTGCGGCGCACCACCTGGTTTTCGGCATTGACCTGCACCGCCTCGAAAAACGCGTCGATGGGCGCGCGCAGTGCGGCCATCGCCTCCATCGCGGTGCCGAAGTCTTCGGCTGTCATGGCCGGGGCGATGCGCGCTTCGGCGGCCTCCAGCGCGGCAAACAGCGCGCGTTCCTCCTCGGTCTCGGCGAATTTCACATCCGCGCCGAAACTGTATTCCACGCCGTCCTTCTCCTCGGCCTGGGCCAGGATGTTGTTGGCGCGCTTGAAGCCCTGCAAGAGGTTCTCGCCATCGTCGGTCTTGAGGAAATCCGACAGCGCCCGCGCCCGCGTGACCAGCAGCGCCAGGTCGTCGGTGCCCGGCATGGCCAGGCAGGCGTCGATCACGTCGTGGCGGATGCCGTGGTCGCGCAGCCAGACCTTGAGCCGGTCGTGGAAAAAGCCCAGCAGGTCGTCCGAGAGATCGGGAACCGGGGCCACAACGGGGGCGATCTCCTCGCCGCCGGTCGAGAGGCGTTCGCGCAGGGCGGCCCAGGCGGCACCAAAGACGCCGTGATCCGCGATCTCCTCCACCAGTTCCTCAAGCTCGGCGCGTTGGCTGTCGTCGAGGTCGCCATTCTTCAGCGCGATCTTGTGGCGCACCAGTTGCGCGTCGATGAACCGGTCGAGGTTGATCCGCAGCCCGTTTTCCAGCACCAGCCGGATCACGCCAAGGGCGGCGCGGCGCAGGGCATAGGGGTCCTTGGAACCCGTTGGCTTTTCGTCGATGGCCCAGAAGCCGGTCAGTGTGTCCAGCTTGTCCGCCAGCGCCACGGCGACGGACACCGGGGCCGTCGGCACCGCGTCGGAGGGGCCCAGCGGCGCGTAATGGTCCTCGCAGGCGGCGGCGACCTCGGTCGGCAGGCCCGCGGCCTCGGCGTAGTAGCGGCCCATGAGGCCCTGCAGTTCGGGGAATTCGTAGACCATCTCGGACGACAGGTCGGCCTTGGCCACATCCGCCGCCTCGCCAGCCAGCTGCCGGTCGGCGCTGACGGCGGGGGCGATGCTGCGCGCAAGCGCCGTGATCCGTGCGATGCGGTCGCGCTGCGACCCCAGCGCGTGGTGGAAGGTCACGTTGCCCAGCCGCTCGGTCCAGGCCGACAGCCCTTCGGACTTGGCCACGCGCAGGTCGTTTTCCCAGAAGAACTTGGCATCCGACAGTCTGGCGGCCAGCACCTTCTGGTTGCCGGCGAGGATGGTGGCGCCATTGTCCGCCGTCTCGATATTGGCGACGGTGACGAATTTCTCGATCCGGCCCGTGGCGGGGTTCTTCACCGAAAAGAACTTCTGGTGTTCCTTCATCGAGGTCTGCAGGACCTCGGGCGGCAGGCCCAGGAAATCCTCGGCGATGTCGCCCATCAGCACGACGGGCCATTCCACCAGCCCCGCGACCTCGCGCAAGAGCCCCGCGTCCTCGACCACTTCCAGCCCGCGGGCAAAGGCCATGTTGGTGGCGTCATGCCAGATCGCATCGGCGCGCGCCTGCGGGTCCAGGATGACAAAGGCGCGTTTCAGGCGGGTCTCATAATCCTCGAAACCCGTCACCTCGAACGGCCCGTCGCCCATGAAGCGGTGCCCTTCGGTGATCTGGCCGGCCTTGATGCCATCGATGTCCAGCTCGATCGGGTGATCGCCCGCCTCGTCGGTCAGAAGGCAGAGGACGCGGTGCAGGGGGCGGACCCAGCGCAAGCTGCCCGCGCCCCAGCGCATCGACTTGGGCCAGGGGAAATTGCGCAGGGTCTTTTCAAGTTGTTCGGCCACGATCTCGGCGGCCGGGCGGCCCGGCGTGACCACGGTGGCGTAGTAGAAGGCGCCCTTTTT
This sequence comes from Mameliella sp. CS4, assembly GCF_019392335.1. GTDB lineage: Bacteria > Pseudomonadota > Alphaproteobacteria > Rhodobacterales > Rhodobacteraceae > Antarctobacter. The sequence continues at coordinate 25,779 of NZ_JAHXRQ010000007.1, read as the reverse complement.
CTCTTCGCGCTCTTCGAGCAAATCGCGGGTGACACCGGCGCCCCGCATGAATCCCTCCAGCGCCTTGTCGGGCGCACCCACCTTGGGGCCGCGCCGTTCCTCGCGCAGGGTAGGGCTTTCGGCGCTCAGCCCGTGGAGTGTCAGCGCCAGGCGGCGCGGGGTCGAGAAGGCCTCGGCGCCGGTATAGGTCAGCCCGGCCTCGACCAGGCCGTCGGTCATCAGTTTCTTGAGGTCCTGGGCCGCCTTGCCTTGCATGCGGGCGGGGATCTCTTCGGAGAAGAGTTCGATCAGAAGATCGGGCATTTATTGATCCTTCTCGAAACTGTCGCGGTCGGGACAATCGTCCCCCAGCGGCGTGCCGTCATAGGCCTTGTCGCCGCAATCGTTGATTTCGTGCCAGACATAGCCCCGGCCGTCGTCGGTGATCGCCACGACGCGGTCGATGCCGAATTCCATGTTGCGATGGCCGGTAAAGACGCGGGCCGTGCCCGCCTCGATCGCGTCGCCGATGGCCTCGGCGTCGAAACAGTCGAACCAGCCGGGCGCGTTGCGCGGTTCGGCGCCCTCGTAGGGCTTGTAGGTCTCTGCGGCCTCGGCGGGGGTCAGCGTGGTGGTAAAGCAGGCGCGGTAGCGGATGGGGGAACTGTCGGCGTCGATGCCCTGGAAATCGGCATAGGGGATCGCGGTGCGCGCACCGTCGAGCGTGGTCAGCATGACGTCATCCGTGCCCGTCGGCACCACCTCTTCGTAGAAGTAGTAGACCTGCAGGTAATAGATCGAGACCCCCGCGATCAGGCCGCAGAGGAGGATGGCGATGGCCATGAGCTTGCCGAGGTTCACGCGGCATACCCCCCGGCGTCGGTCTGGGTGAAGGCATCGGCGCACATCTTGGCCAGCGCGCGGACCCGGCCGATATAGCTTTGCCGCTCGGTCACGGAAATCACGCCGCGCGCGTCGAGCAGGTTGAAGATGTGGCTGGCCTTGATGCACTGGTCATAGGCGGGATGCGCCATGACGATGCGGCGGTCCATCTTGGGGTCGTCGGCGGGCTGGTCGAGGATGCGGGCGCATTCGGCCTCGGCCTCCTCGAAGTGGCGCAGCAGGACCTCTGTGTCGGCCACGTCGAAGTTCCAGCGCGAATATTCTTCTTCGGTCTGGCGGAAGACATCGCCATAGGTCAGCGGCTGGGGGCTTTGCGGATCGTTGAAGGGCATTTCCATGACGTGATCGACGCCCAGGACATACATCGCCAGCCGTTCCAGCCCGTAGGTCAGCTCACCCGAGACGGGGGTGCAGTCATGGCCGCCGACCTGCTGGAAATAGGTGAACTGGCTGACTTCCATGCCGTCGCACCAGACCTCCCAGCCCAGGCCCCAGGCGCCCAGCGTCGGGCTTTCCCAGTCGTCCTCGACAAAGCGCACGTCGTGCAGCGCCATGTCGATGCCGATGGCCTCCAGGCTGCCAAGGTAGAGCGCCTGCAGGTCCGGCGGGCTGGGTTTGATCAGCACCTGGAACTGGTAGTAATGCTGCAGCCGGTTGGGGTTTTCGCCATAGCGCCCGTCGGTCGGGCGGCGCGAGGGCTGGACATAGGCCGCGGCCCAGGGGCGGGGCCCGAGGGCGCGCAGCGTCGTGGCCGGGTGAAAGGTGCCTGCGCCGACCTCCATGTCGTAGGGCTGCAGAATCGCGCAACCCTTGGCGGACCAATAGGTCTGAAGGCGCAGGATGATCTCCTGGAAACTGCGTGGCTTCTGCAGGCTCTCGGCCATGTCAGGGCTCCTTTTTTCGGCTTGCGCCTGATTAGGGCGGTGCGTGGGCGGGGTCAATCTGATAGGAGGGGCGCGCCTCACGCCCTTTTTGCGTGCATATGCCGGGGCTTCTGATAAGACTCGGTCGGTGGATAAGGTTGAGATTGCAGAGCCAAAGGGTCCATAACTCCCATGATACAAAGACTAATTTCGGTCTTCTTCGCGATGGTGCTGGTTGTCGCTTCGACACTGGTGCAGGACGGTGCATCGGCGCAGGCGGCGGATGACATCGTCTTCATCCAGGTCGAGGCGCGCACTTCGCTGGCCAGCGCGCAGGACACCGTGCGTGACTACTCGGGCCGTCTGCCCGATGTGAACGGCTTTGCGCTGGGCGGCGGCTGGTACGGGATCGCGCTGGGCCCCTATACCCGCGCGCAGGCCGAGGCGCGGCTGAACGAGCTGTTGCAGGCGCGGCGCATCCCGGCGGACAGCTACATCGAGGCGCGCGAAACCTTCGGCCAGCAGTTCTGGCCGGTGGGCGTGAACAACGACGGCGCCCCGGTGGTGCCGGTGCCGCAGGACACAGCCGATCCGGCGGCGCAGCCCGCGCCGCAGCCGGCCCCGCAGGCGGATCCGGTGGCCGAGGCACCGGTTGTCGCGCCCGAGCCGATCGCCCCCGAGATCCCCGAGGAAACCCTGCAGGAGGCCCGCGCCTCTGAACGTGCGCTGACGCGCGAGGAACGCGATGCGCTGCAGATCGCCCTGCAATGGGCCGGGTTCTACAACGGCGGCATCGACGGCGCCTTCGGTCCGGGCACACGGGCCTCGATGTCGCGCTGGCAGGAGGCCAATGATTTCGATCCGACCGGCGTGCTCAGCACACGCCAGCGCGCGGTGCTGCTGGGCCAGTACAATGCCGTGCTGGACGGCATGGGCATGGAACTGGTGCAGGATGTGCGCACCGGTATCTCGATGGAGCTGCCGCTGGGCGTGGTCGAATTCGACCGCTACGAGTCGCCCTTCGCGATCTACAAGCCCAAGGGAGATCTGGGCGCGCGGGTGATCCTGGTCAGCCAGCCCGGCGACGCGGGCAACCTGGCGGGTCTCTACGAGATCATGCAGACGCTGGAGATCATCCCGGTCGAGGGTGAGCGTCGCCGCGATGCGCGCGGCTTTACCATCACCGGCGAGAACGACCGCATCGTGACCCGTTTCGAGGTCGGCCTGCAGAACGGCGAGATCAAGGGGTTCGGCCTGGTCTGGCCCGCGGGCGACGAGGAACGCCGCACCCGCGTCCTGAAGATCATGCAGGACAGCTATGCCCGCATCGACGGCGTGCTGGACCCGGCGCTGGTCAGCGACGACGATCAGTCGGTCGACCTGGTGTCCGGTCTCAAGGTGCGCACTGCCAAGGCCAGCGCCACCGGCTTTTTCATCGAGGCGCGCGGTACGGTGCTGACCTCTTCGGCACTGGTGGCGGGTTGTGAACGGTTGACGCTGAACGGCGTGCACGATGCGCGCGTCCTGGCGGTGGACGAGGGGCTTGGCATCGCGGTGCTGACTCCGGTCGAACGGCTGGCGCCGCGCCGGGTGGCGCAGTTCCGCTCGGGTGACCTGCGCCTGCAATCCGAGGTGGCCGTGGCCGGCTTTTCCTTTGGCGGCGTGCTGACGGCGCCGACGCTGACCTTCGGTACGCTGGAGGACGTGCGCGGCCTGGGTGGCGAGGACAGCGTCAAGCGGCTTGCGCTCTCGGCGCTGCCGGGGGACGTGGGCGGTCCCGTCTTCGACTCGGGTGGCACGGTGCTGGGGATGCTGCTGCCCAAGGAGGCGCCCGGCGGGCGTGTCCTGCCAGAGCAGGTCAGCTTTGCCGCCAAGGGCGAGATGATCCTGGATTTCCTGCGCAACAACGGCATTCAGCCGGTTTCGCGCGGGGGGCTGACCCCGCTGGCGCCTGAGGACCTGACCAATCTTGCCGCCGAGATGACGGTGCTTGTCAGCTGCTGGTAAGCCTGTCGTCAGCGCAGCGCGAATGCCGCCCCGGTCGTCTGACCGGGGCGGTTTTCTTTGTGCCTTTGCCCATTGGGGCGGATGCAAGGCCGGCGGCCGCCGGAAACGGATCGCAAGCGCCGGGGTGCCACTCCCGGCCCTGGGGGCGTGAAACGCCCCGTTCTGCGCAGATCGAACGGACCCCGAGGGAGGGGTGCTGATCCGGTTTGCTGGTCGACCGGGACGGGTTTTGCCCGATCCCGGTTAACCCTTGCTTGACGCAGCGTGCGGTGCCTAGCCGCGCAGCCGATGGTGCAACAGGATCGGCACGACAAGATCCTCCTCATCGGTCAGGTGCCGGGCAAGGAACCCGCGCAGGGTTTCCGACAGGTCACGCACCGGGCGGGCCTCTTCGCCCATCTGGCGCGGCTCCAGCGTGGCCAGTTGCACCGTCCGATTGGCCGCCCGCGTGAAGCGGTCCAGCAAGTCGTCCAGCGCGACATGGTCGCTTTCCAGCATCTCCAGCCCAGAGGCAAAGCGCGGGTCGGCCTCTTCCAGCTCGGGGAAAAACCTGTGGTCTTCCCAGCTGTGGTGCCCGTGCAGGTTACCCACCAGCAGGTTGCCGAAATGGGCCAACCGCCCGGCATAGGCCTGGTCCTCGATCCTGTTGTCCAGAAAGGCCTCGGTCTCCTCCTGCAGGATCTCGCCAAGCTGGCGAAACCCCTGGTGCGCGCGCATCCAGTTGCGGGTGCTGTCGGCAAGTCCCGGGTGCGCCTGCCAGCCATCGCGTGGCAGGACCCGGAGCAGGGTCTGCATTTCAGTGGGCAGACCGCTGCGGGTCTCGATGTCGTAAGTCATGAGACCCAGATGGGGCGTGCGTTATAGTATAACAATTCGCAGGGCTGCACAGGGCAGGGGCCCCGAACGCACAGGAGGGCGCACTGGGGGAGGCACAGGAGGACGCATTGAGGCGAAGGTCAGAGGGCAAAGTCATCCGCCGTCAGCCCGGTGACATTGGCCACGCGGATCTCGGCGTCCGCATTGCCGTCGCCATCCACGTCGATCTGAACGATGGTCGAGCCGGTGGGCGTTTCGAACAGCCGCAACTCGGGGTTGCCGGAGGGGGCGAAAGCGGCGGTGCCCTTGAACTCGAAGACACCCGGCGACAGGGCCGCAACCGTGATCAGGTCCACCCCCTGTTCGAAATCGAGGATCTGGTCGCGCATGGCGCCCACCACTGTCTCTGCCGCGCTTCGAAAGACAAAGATATCCGCATCCTGCCCGCCGGTCAGCATATCCATCCCCAAGCCGCCGGCCAGGGAATCTTGGCCAGTACCACCGCGCAGGATGTCGTTGTCGTCGCCGCCCTCCAGCACGTCATCGCCATTGCCGCCGTCCATCGTGTCGTTTCCGGTGCCGCCATCCAGACTGTCCGCGCCGTCCTGCCCGACGAGGATATCATTCCCTCCGTCCCCGGACAGGGTGTCTTCGCCGGCGTTGGCGTTCATCGTGTCGTTGTTGCCGCCGCCGCTCATCGAGTCGTTGCCATCGCCCCCCAGCAACTGGTCGTTGCCCGCGTCGCCGGAGAGGTCGTCGTCGCCGCCGCGCCCGACGATCAGGTCGTCGTCATCCCCGCCGGACACCCTGTCGGTCTCTGCGCCGCCGGCAATCGTGTCGTTGCCACCTTGTCCAGTGATCACACCCAGCACCTGCCCCAAGGCACCGTCGTAGCGATCGTTGCGCCACCCCAGGTCGACGCTGCCGTTGAAGGTGCCGGTGTTGTAGATGCTGTCCGGTCCGTCGGTGCCACGATAGGCCAGGGTCCCGCCGCTGATCGTGCCGTTATTGATCAGGCGGACTCCGCCGGGAAAGTACCCGTAATACCCGAAGGCGTCGATGCCATAGCCGCTCTGGCCGGTGATCGTGCCGTCGTTCACGATATAGGTCACCTGGCTGCCCGAGATGACTTTGATGCCGTTGCTCCGCCCGTCGATGATCCCGTGGTTGCTGATCCGCGTATTGAAGCCGTTGACCGGTAGATCGGTCCAGACGGTGGCCAGAACGCCGTTGACGGCGCCGATGATCGTGCCGGCATTGGTCAGGGTGAAGGACAAGTTGGGCTGCACATGCACGGCGTCACCGCTGTCCGACTGCATGTAGCCCTCCGGCCCGACGACCATCGACATGTTGGCCCCGTAGAAATCGAGCACGTCGTACCCGCCCGCGCCGCTGGTCTGCGCGGTGCCGTTGACCGAGAGATAGACGCGGTCAAAGTCGTTGACCCCGAGCGTGACCTGGATCGCGTTTGCGGAACTGACCAGCAGCGTGCCGTCCCGCGTGATGACCCCGGTTTCGCCTTGGGCGAGCGCTTCAGGAACGAGGCTGAGCGTGTTCAGAACGAAAGAAGCCATTGGATACTCCGGATACATGAGAGGTCAGGGCGCCCGTCGAGGCTGTACCGGGCCGGACGACCCGTCCTTGATTCAAATCACCCGATGCGCGGAGCGGCGGGGCGCCGCTCCTACACACGTCAAGCTGTCCTCTGGCGCGTTTGCCGTGCCTGTGGCGGGGGGGGCGGCGTTTACAGAACGAAGTCATCCGCCGTCAGCCCGGTGACATTGGCCACGCGGATCTCGGCGTCCTGGGTTCCGTCGCCATCGGCATCGATCAGAACGATGGTCGATCCCGTCGCCGTTTCCTGCAGCCGCAATTCCGGGTTGCCGGAGGGCGCGAAAGCCGCTGTGCCGCGGAACTCGAACACGCCGGGCGAGAGGCCCGCCACGGCGATCAGGTCGACGCCCTGTTCGAAGTCGAGGATCTGGTCGCGCATGGCGCCGACGACGGTTTCGGCCAGAGCACGGAAGACAAAGACATCCGCGTCCTGTCCGCCGGTCAGGAAGTCGCGGCCAAGGCCCCCGGCAAGCTCATCCTCGCCGGAACGCCCGCGCAGGATGTCGTTGCCCGCGTCGCCTTCGAGCACGTCGTCACCGGCGCCGCCGTCCAGGGTGTCGTCGTTGTCGCCACCCTCCAGCCGGTCGTCGCCGCCCTGTCCCACCAGCACGTCACCGCCCGTGTCGCCCAGGATCTGGTCGGCGCCGGAATTGCCGTTCAGCGTGTCATTGCCTCCGCCGCCGAGAAGCTCGTCGTTGCCGGTGCCGCCGAGGATGAAGTCGTTGTCGAACCCGCCGTCGAGGCTGTCATCGCCGCCTCGCCCGACCAGCAGGTCATCCTGATTGCCGCCCGACAGCGTATCGGCGCTGTCCCCGCCGACCAGCGTGTCATTGCCGCCACTGCCCAGGACCGTGCCCAGCACCTGGCCGCTGGCGGCGCTTTGGAACAGGTCATTCCCCAGCGCCATCTGCACATCGCCGACGATCAGGCCCGAGTTCACGACGCTGTCCGCGTTGAACCCGGCGTTGATCACATTGCTGCCCGGCCCGTTGGCCCCATGGATCTCGCCAGTGTTGACGATCCGGGTCGCGGTCGAGTTGCTCATCAGGATCAGGGTGGTCTGGATGATCCCCGAATTGGTCAGCCGGGCCGTGCCACTGGCGTCGATGTTCAGCGCGCGCCCCTGGATCAGTCCGGTGTTCCAGACCGTCCCGCTGGTCATGAGGCCCGACAGGTAGATGATGTCCTCACCGCCGGTCGAGATCATCCGGCCGTTGTTGATCAGGTTCAGGGAAAAGTCGTTGGCGCTGTCCACATCGATCGTTTCCTGGCCCGCGATGATATCGCCGTTATTGACGATCCGGACGGTGGTCCCACTGGTGGAATGTTGCAGGTCGATCCCGTCCAGGGTGCTCTGGATCACCCCGTTGTTGACCACATAGGCGTTGGACGAAAAGATCTCGACCGCGTCAACTACGGCCAGAACCGTGCCGTAGTTGTGAAATTCCGTCCGGGCGCTGCCGCCGGCCGAAAGGTTGACGCCGTCGGTTGTGCTGGTGATCACTTCGCCGGGCAACAGGTAGGTCTCGTCCCCGTTTGTGATGGCGACGGGTCCTGCGACGCTGGTGATGAAATTGACGGCCATGGGAAAGTTTCCTTGTTGTCAGGAGGTCCTTGATTAGGACTGCGGGGTCTATGTGGGGCCGCTCTGGCGCCGGGATAAAAACGTGTTGAGAAAGCGTTAAGCCATTTCGGTTGCCCGAGGAAGGCAGGACCGCAGGAAGTGCATGGCACGGGGCCTGTCCGCGCCTAAAGCACGAAATCATCCGCCGTCAGCCCGGTGACATTGGCCACCCGGATCTCGGCATCGGCGATGCCGTCACCGTCATTGTCCAGCTGCACGATCGTCGATCCGGTTGCCGTTTCCAGCAGCCGCAGCTCGGGGTTGCCCGAGGGGGCGAAAGCGGCGGTGCCCTTGAACTCGAAGACACCCGGGGAAAGGCCCGCCACGGTGATCAGGTCGATCCCCTGCTCGAAGTCGAGGATCTGGTCGCGGTCGGCGCCCACAACGGTCTCGGCGGTGCTGCGGAAAACAAATGTGTCGGCATCCTGCCCGCCGGTCAGGAAATCGCGCCCGAGGCCGCCCGCCAGTTCATCCTCTCCGGCGCGGCCGCGCAGGATGTCGTTGTCGGCGCCGCCTTCCAGGATGTCATTGCCGTTGCCCCCGTCCATCGTGTCTTCGCCGGTGCCGCCATCCATGTCGTCGGCACCATCCTGGCCGACCATGAGGTCGGCACCGCTTCCGCCTGCCATCGTGTCGTTGCCATCGTTGCCGGTCAGCGTGTCGTTGTCCGTGCCGCCGTCCATGGAGTCGTTGCCGTCGCCGCCGATGATGAAATCCGATCCGGATTCGCCCAGAAGGATGTCATCGCCACCCCGACCGACCAGTTGGTCATCGTTGGCGCCGCCGAAGACGTGGTCGGCCTCGCTGCCCCCGGAAATCGTGTCGTTGCCGCTGCTTGCCTGGATTTCGCCCTGCACGATGCCGCCGTTGCCATCGTAGAGGTCGTCGCCGAGACCGAGAGAGACATCTCCGATCATGGTCCCCGCGTTGCGGACCGTGGTCGCCGCGCTTGAACTGTCGGAGAAGCTGTCGGACTGGCCAATGACGGTGCCGGTATTGTGGAATGTTCGGGCCCCGGACGAACCGGATTGAAAATTTACGGCGCGGCCAAGGATCGAGGAAATCGTGCCGGTATTGACCAGGTAGGCATCGCCAGTTCCGGCCTGGACGGTCACCGCCGTGTCCCGGTTCTGGATCACGCCGAAGTTTGCGACCCAGATGTCGGCGCTGCCGTCACTTTCGGTCAAACGCACCTGATTGTTGAGAATGCCGCTGTTTTGCAGCTTCATCGAGGCCGTCACGTCAATGCGGATGGCATCGGCAAAGACGGTGGTTATGCTGCCGTTCGGCAACACGTTCACGACCACTGTGCCCGATGAGAGATCGATGCCGCGCCCGGTTCCCGACGTGGATTGATTGATGACGGGACCGTCGATTGTCAGGTTGGCGAGGCCCGGGGTTCCGGTGATCGCCCCGGTGGTATCGGTCACGATAAGCTGGGCGTCAGGCCCGCTGATGACACCTGACACGGAGAGCGTTTGTGACGTGGTGGTCAGAGTAGTGATGACAAAAGACATGGCGTCCTCCCTGGATCGCGTGGTTTTCGTTTGCGATGTGGCCAAGCAAAGCATGGCCGGCATTTTCGTGACAACTTCGTTGCCAGTAGGCGTATGTCCTGCTCAGCGGTTGCGCGCGGGTGTCAGAGCACGAAGTCGTCCACCGTCAGGCCGGTGACATTGGCCACGCGGATTTCCGCATCGGCGTTGCCGTCGCCATCGGTGTCCATCTGCACGATGGTCGATCCGGTGGCTGTCTCCAGCAGCCTCAGTTCCGGGTTGCCCGATGGGTCAAATGCCGTCGTGCCGCGGAATTCGAAGACACCCGGCGACAGGCCGGCCACGGTGATCAGGTCCAGGCCCTTTTCGAAGTCGAGGATCTGGTCGCGCAGCGCGCCTGCCGGGGTCTCGGTCACGGCACGAAAGACGAAGGTGTCCGCCCCCTGGCCGCCGGTCAGGAAGTCCAGACCCTCGCCGCCGGCCAGCTCATCCTCGCCCGAACGGCCGCGCAGCACGTCGTTGCCCGACCCGCCATCAAGGATATCATCACCCGCGCCGCCCTCCAGCGTGTCGTTGCCAGCCCCGCCGTCGAGGCTGTCGCTGCCGTCCTGCCCCAGCAGCAGGTCCTGGTCGGAAGAGCCGCTCAGGGTGTCGTCACCGCCGTTGCCGATCAGCGTGTCATCGTCCAGACCGCCATCCAGCAGGTCATTGCCCGCGCCGCCAAGCAGGGTATCGTTTTCCGACCCGCCGGAGAGCAAGTCATCGCCGCCGCGTCCCACCAGCAGGTCATCCCCGCTGCCGCCGTCAAAGATGTCGGCATAGATCCCGCCGGACAGGCTGTCATTGTCCTCTTCGCCCCGAACCAACCCGTTGACGACGCCGTCGGGACCCTCGTAGCGGTCATTGCCCTCTCCCAGATAGATGTCTCCAACCATCTTGCCGGAATTGCTGACGATATTCGCGCCTGTGCCGACTGACGCGGAATAACTGACGGCCCGGCCGATGACCTCGCCGGTGTTGTTGAAATAGGCGGTGCCGCTGCTGGCCGCGAGGTGATTGTGATACACGGCGATGCTGGCATCCGAAATGAGGGTGCCGCTGTTGATCAGGGTGCTGGTCACCGTCCCGCTGTCGAACTGGACCGCCTGCAAGCGGGCCTGGATCAGCCCGCTGTTTGTGAAATACATCGCGGCGCCCCCGTCCGATGCAGTGGCCTGCACGGCATCGGATTGAGAGATGATGGTGCCCGCATTGCGCAGGGAAAAGGTGCTGTCGACGCTTGCCTTGATCGTAACGCCATCGGCGCTGCTCAGAAACCCGTCGGGACCGACTTGGATGTTGATCCCGTGGCCGCTGGCATCGACGGCGCTTGCCCCGCTCAGGGTCGATGCCACGAAGCCGTTGACGATCAGGTCGTTCTCGGACGTCCCGGTCGACACGATGGCGTCCAGCAAGACGACCAGCGCGCTGGTCGAGGTCGAGAGGACCCCGTATTGCCCGCCTGTCAGCGTTTGTTGCGCGGTATAGTTTCCGGGGCCAAGAACGAAATTGGGCATGCTATCTCTCTTTCCGTGGTGCAACCGGTGCAGGCCCGGCGGGGAGGGGGCGCGGCTCGGGAAGCCTGGCAAGCCCGCCCGCGCGTTTACAAAACGAAATCATCCGCCGTCAGGCCGGTGACATTGGCCACCCGGATCTCGGCGTCCTGAGTGCCGTCGCCATCGGCATCCAGTTGCACGATGGTCGATCCCGTGGCCGTTTCAACAAGACGCAGTTCCGGGTTGCCCGAGGGGGCGAAACCGGCGGTGCCCCGGAACTCGAAGACCCCCGGCGACAGTCCCGCCACAACGATCAGGTCCACCCCCTGTTCGAAGTCGAGGATCTGGTCGCGGTTGGCACCGACGACCGTCTCTGCCAGAGCGCGAAAGACGAAGTTGTCCGCATCCTGCCCGCCGGTCAGGAAGTCGCGGCCAAGGCCCCCGGCCAGGTCATCCTCCCCGGCGCGCCCGCGCAGGATGTCGTTGCCATTGCCGCCTTCGAGGATGTCGTCGCCCGCGCCGCCGTCGATGGTGTCATTGTCGGACCCGCCGTCCAGTAGGTCGCTGCCGTCCTGACCCAAAAGAAGGTCATTTCCAGTCCCGCCCAGGATCGTATCGTCTCCGGCGTTGCCCTGTGCGGTGTCTGCGTCCGGTCCGGCATCGATCGAGTCGTTGCCATCGCCGCCCAAAATGACGTCCAGTCCGCTGCCCCCGATCAGGTTGTCATCGCCGCCGCGCCCCACGAGCTTGTCATTGTCGGCACCGCCGTCCAGAAGGTCGGCCTGGGAGCCGCCGGAGAATGTGTCATCACCTGCCTCGCCAAAGACGCCCTCGGAGACGAAGCCGTTGCCGAAGGCTTCGTAGCGGTCGATGCCGTCGCCCCCCCTGATTACGCCGTAGATTGTCCCGGAATTGGCCATGAAATTGTTGTTGTCGCTGCCGAATATCCCGGCGTTGAGGGCTGCTGAAACAATCGCGTCTGGGGACCTGAGCCCGGTGATGGTGCCCGAGTTGAAGAACAAGCCGTTCAGATCCGATCTCATGTCGATGAGGTTGGTTTCCACGGTCCCGCTGTTGCGGAAATGGGAAACGCTATCGCCGTTCATCGCGATGACCGCGCCGCGCATCAGGCCACTGTTGTCGATATAGACAGCCCCAAGATTGTTGGGGCCGACAAACCCGGCATTGACGACGCTGTAGTCGGCAAGGGCAATTCCGGCATTGTTGAAGAACAGGTCAATGGTACCCGTGGCCTCTTCGACGTCGATCAGGTGCGCGTCGGCAGTGATCGTTCCGGTGTTGACGATGACCGCTTTGCCGTCGCCTCCGCCGAGGTCAATGGCATCCTGCGTCACGCCGTGAATGCTGCCTTCATTGACGATCCGCGTGTTGGAGGCGTTCACATTGACGGCGAGTATGCCGAAAATGTCGCCTTGATTGAGAAGCCCTGTCCGACTGTTGCCGGAGGACAGCGTGACGCCGGTGCCGGACACGTAGATATCGATGGCCTCGCGCACCACAAGATCGTCGCCGTTGGCGACGGTCACCATGCTGCTGGAACTGGAGGATTGGTATACGATGGTCATGGCTTATCTCCGATAAATTTCATGAAATACCTGTCGGCCGGGGCCGATACCGAGAAAGGCACAATCAACAGAGTACAGTATTCATCGTAATCCCTATAGCGGGCAGGGCTGACACGACACTGGCGGGCGTCTTGGCAATCGACGCCCCGCCGCGCTTGCACTAAAGCACGAAGTCCTCCGCCGTCAGGCCGGTGACATTGGCCACCCGGATCTCGGCGTCCTGGGTGCCGTCGCCATCGGCGTCCAGCTGCACGATGGTCGATCCGGTCGGGGTCTCGAACAGCCGCAGTTCCGGGTTGCCGGAGGGGGCGAAACCCGCCGTGCCTCGGAACTCGAACACACCCGGGCTGAGGCCCGCCACGGTGATCAGGTCCACACCCTGTTCAAAGTCGAGGATCTGGTCGCGGTTTGCCCCAACGACGGTCTCGGCCAGCGCGCGAAAGACGAAGACATCCGCATCCTGCCCGCCGGTCAGGAAGTCGCGGCCAAGGCCGCCCGCCAACTCGTCCTCTCCCGCACGTCCGCGCAGGATGTCGTTGTCCGCCCCGCCTTCGAGCACGTCGTCGCCATTGCCGCCGTCCATGGTGTCGAGCCCGGCGCCGCCCTCCATGAGGTCCCGACCGTCCTGGCCGATCAGCAGGTCGTTGCCGCCCGCGCCATCGATGGTGTCGTCGCCGGCATTGGCGTTGACGGTGTCATTGTTGTCTCCGGCGTCGATCTCGTCGTTGCCCGCGCCGCCAAGGATCGTGTCCTCGCCCAAGTACCCAGTAAGGGAGTCGTCCCCGGCGTTTCCGATGATCAGGTCGTTGCCCGCCGCACCATTGACGGTGTCGTTGTCATCACCGCCGATCAGCGTGTCGTTGCCCGCCGCGCCAAGGATCTGGTCGTCGCCCGCGCCGCCGCGGATGATATCGGCGGTTGCATCGCTGGCGGTGGAGTCGGCGCCATAGAGCGTGTCGTTGCCCTCGTTTCCGAGCAGCAGATCGCGGCCTGCGCTGCCGATGAAGTAGTCCCCCTGGCTGCCGCCGATCAGCGTGTCATTGTCCGCGCCGCCGGTGACCGTTTCCGTCACCAGGCCGCCCTTGCCGTTGTAGACGTCGGAACCGTCGCCCAGATAGACAAATCCAAGGATCTGGCCGGTGTTGAAGAGCTTGTCGTTGCCGCCGCGAAGGTCGACATTGCCCAGCATCTGGCCCGAGTTGTTGACACGGTCGATGCCGCCGTCATGACCCCGCAGCGCGCCCTCGTCCCCCGATATGATACCGGAATTGTTCACGACGAATGTGGGGGCGACGACGACGTTCGAGATATCGACGCCCCACCCGTTGGCCGAAGTGATTTCCCCGGCGTTGATGATGACGGTCCCGTCCGCACTGCCGGCCACACGGAGGCCGGCGGCTTCGGTCCCGACCGCCGAGAGGACACCGCCCGCCAGGTTGGTGACCCGGCTGTCCGTGTTCTCGACGATGACCGCGTTGTTGAAACGATCATCCTGATTGGCGTCATCGTAGGCATTGGCGGCAATGGTGCCCGAGTTCACAAGATAATCGCCCGATCCATTGAAGAAGAAGATCGGTGACGCGGCGGAAATCTGGCCCGTGTTGGTCACCGTGGTGCCGCCGCTGCTGACAATGGCGGTGCCCTTTTCGATGGAGATCAGGCCATGATTGACAAGGGTCTGCTCTGCGCCTGTGCCGCCATTGAAATACAGCACCGTGATACTGGGAGAGTCTGCGAAACTGATGAGCGATCCGGTCTCGGTGATGGTCAGCGAAAACCCGTCGCCGGTCTGGGTGGTGATGCCTGCCGCAGTGATCGCCTGCCCCGCGAGGGTGACGGAAATACTGTTCAGGGGTGTGGACCACAGGGCGCCGTTGCTCGACCCCCAGTAGATGCCTTCGGGGACGTACAGTTCGTCGCCGTCGGCGGCAAAGCTATGCGCCGTGCCCGAGATGAGCCCCGATGTGGTGATGACGGTCAGTGCCATGATACAAATCTCCCTGGTTTTTATGAAAATGCGCGGCGGATGCGCTCAGTATAGGCAATACTCCGGCGTTTTGTCGCGTTTGGCCGCCCTTCGCCTCGGTAGAGGCATAGAAGGCCCGGACTGCGCACCCGGGTCTTTGTCCGTTCGGAAGGGGAGGGGGAGGATCACAGCACGAAGTCGTCGGCGGTCAGCCCGGTGACATTGGCCACCCGGATCTCGGCGTCCTGGGTGCCGTCGCCATCGGCATCCAACTGCACGATGGTCGATCCGGTGGGGGTCTCGAACAGGCGCAGCTCCGGGTTGCCGGAGGGGGCGAAACCCGCCGTGCCGCGGAATTCGAACACACCCGGGGACAGGCCCGCGACAGAGATCAGGTCCACGCCCTGTTCGAAGTCGAGGATCTGGTCGCGGTTGGCGCCGACCACGGTTTCCGCCAGCGACCGGAAGACAAAGAAATCCGCATCCTGTCCCCCGGTGAGGAAGTCGCGGCCCAGTCCTCCGGCAAGCTCGTCCTCGCCCGCGCGGCCGCGCAGGATGTCGTTGTCGTCGCCGCCCTCCAGCACGTCATCGCCATTGCCGCCGTCCATCGTGTCATTGCCCGCGCCGCCATCGAGACTGTCGGACCCGTCCTGTCCGACAAGGATGTCGTTGCCGTCATTGCCCTGCATCGTGTCGTCGCCGGCGTTGCCGTTCAGCGTGTCGTCGTTTCCTCCGCCCGAAATGTCGTCGTTTCCCGCGCCGCCGAGGATGAAGTCATTGCCGAACCCGCCGTCAAGAAGGTCGTCGCCGCCGCGACCCAGGACCGTATCGTCGTTGCTGCCGCCTTGCAGGTGATCTACCCCTTCCCCTCCTTTCAGCGTGTCATTCCCGAGTCCCGCATCGACGACGCCCCGTACCCTGCCCAGAGAGCCATCGTATTGGTCGTCGCCCCCGCTCAGGGTGATGTCACCGTCCATGAGCCCGGAGTTGAAAATGATGTCTGGTCCGTTGCCGCCCCTGTAGGATCCGGCTTCGCCGACAATCGTCCCCGAGTTGTGCAACAGAGTATCGCCGGTATCGGCCACGTTGGTCCGGATGCCTTCGGCCATCAGGCTGGAGATCAGCCCGGTGTTGATGATCCTCGTTTGCGAGGTCCCGCTTCTCAGGTCCAGGCCGTCCTGGTTGGCGGTGATGATGCCGTGGTTCCGGATATCGATTTCTATCGCGCCATCGGTATCGAACGCGATCACGCCATTGCCACCTGAATCGATCGTGCCGTGATTGGACAGGACCAAACCCTGTGTATTGCGCACATCGATTGTTTCGCCCGTGGCGGTGGTCACAAAGCCGTTCGGCCCGATCACGATATAGGTGTTGTCGGCCGTGACCTGAATTGCCTCGAAACCGCCAGAGCCCAAGGCGACGACGCTGCCGTTGACGCCGATCCGGCTGAAGCCCGCGCCCGAACTGGTAATGACATCGCTGCCACTGACCACGAGCTCTCCGTCCTTGGTGATGTACCCTTCCTCGCTGCCAACCAGGCTGCGCGCGGTCGTGTTGTAGCTGGTGATAACAAAATCTGTCATTGGTTTATCCCTTTTTTCAAAGCGCCAATGGGCGCAAAATGCTGTTGAAAGGTCTGTAACAATTCACTGCAACGTACCGTTTGGGGACCTGTTGCAGAGAGGGGAGGGAGCCGAGACAAGCTTTGGGGGGCGCGGCTCCGGTTCGTCCTGGCGGTCAGAGCACGAAATCATCCGCTGTCAGCCCGGTGATCCCTGCCACCCGGATCTCGGCGTCCGCCGTGCCATCGCCGTCGGCGTCGATCTGAACGATGGTCGATCCGGTGGCCGTCTCCACCAGTCGCAATTCCGGGTTGCCCGAGGGGGCGAAAGCCGCCGTGCCGCGGAACTCGAAGACGCCGGACGAGAGACCCGCCACGACAATGCTGTCCACGCCCTGTTCAAAGTCGAGGATCTGGTCGCGATTGGCGCCGATCACGGTTTCGGCCAAGGCGCGGAACACAAAGACATCCGCATCCTGACCGCCGGTCAGGAAATCGCGGCCCAGCCCTCCGGCCAGCTCGTCCTCTCCCGCGCGACCGCGCAGGATGTCGTTGCCTTCGTCGCCTTCGAGGATGTCGTCGCCCGCGCCGCCGTCCAGCGTGTCGTTTTCGGAGCCGCCCTCCAGCCGGTCCGACCCGTCCTGGCCCACCAGGATGTCATTGCCCGATCCACCCAGGAGGGTGTCCTCTCCGGCATTGCCGTTCAGCGTGTCGTCATTCGCGCCGCCGTCGACAGAGTCATTGCCGTCGCCGGCCAGGATCATGTCGTTGCCGTTCTCTCCGTACAGGCTGTCGTCACCGTCGCGCCCGACCACAAGGTCATCGTCGAGACCGCCGTTCAGCGCATCGTCCAGCCCGCCGCCGACGACCGTGTCATTCCCACTTGCGCCCAGCACCGTGCCGACGGTCACGCCGTCGCCGACGGCCTCATAGCGGTCGGCGCCACTGCCCATCAGGACATTGCCCAGGATCTCGCCACCGTTGCGGATGGTGCTGAGGACGGTGTTGTTGGCGGCAATGGCAAGGCCCGCCGGATCAAAGGACTGGATCAGCCCGAAATTGACCAGCGTATAGGCGGTCTCGTCCGAGTCGACCCGGATCGCGGGACCGGCCATGCCCTGGATGGTTCCGGTGTTCAGGATCTGCCAGCCGCCGCCATCCAGCCGGAGGCCCGCGCTCCCCCCGGTCAATGCGCCGTGGTTGGAAAAACTCGAGTTGATGGCGCTTTCCATATGCGCGCCGTAATTGGCGCCGGACACGCTGCCGGTTGCGCCGATTACGAAAGTACTGTCTACCAGAGTTCCGCTGCCCCCTAGGTAGCCCCAGAAGTTCAGTCCGATATCAGCGGCGGCCACGGTGCCATGAACTTCCAGACGGACGTTCGGATAAGGATCAGACGGCAATCCCGTCGGCAGGCTGTAAAATCCGTCGGTGGCGGAGGTCGCGAGCACTCCGGGCGCCATAAAGACAAAATCGTCGGCATTGACCAGGTAATTGGTGGTCTGATTTGTTGTGACGGGTTCGAATGCCATGAGAAACTCTTTCTCTATATCAGGGTAGGAAAATATTGGCTGTGGAATAAAGGGATGCGTTTCAATCGTGCAAAGAATTACAACACGAAATCATCCGCTGTCAGACCTGTGACACCGGCAACGCGGATTTCTGCGTCCTGGGTGCCGTCGCCGTCCACGTCGAGCTGCACGATGGTCGATCCGGTGGGCGTCTCGAACAGGCGCAGTTCGGGGTTGCCCGAGGGGGCGAAAGCCGCCGTGCCGCGGAACTCGAAGACACCCGGAGACAGGCCCGCGACGACGATGCTGTCCACGCCCTGTTCGAAGTCGAGGATCTGGTCGCGGTTCGCGCCGACCACGGTTTCCGACGCACTGCGGAAGACGAAGGCATCCACGTCCTGTCCCCCGGTCAGGAAGTCCCGGCCAGGGCCACCGGCCAGCTCGTCCTCACCCGCGCGGCCGCGCAGGATGTCGTTGCCATAGCCGCCTTCGAGGATGTCGTCACCATCGCCGCCGTCCATCGTGTCGTTGTCGTTGCCTCCGTCGAGCAGGTCGGATCCGTCCTGTCCCACCAGCAGGTCGTTGCCGCCCTCGCCATAGATCGAGTCGTCGCCGGCGTTGGCGTTCACCGTGTCATTGTCGTCACCCGCGTCGATGTCGTCATTGCCCGCGCCGCCGAGGATGTAATCGTCTCCGCTGTCGCCGTTCAGCAGGTCGTCGCCGCCGCGTCCGACGATGGTGTCGGCATCGGCGCCGCCGCTGAAATCATCCGTGTTCTCGCCGCCGGCCAAGGTGTCGTTGCCGGTTCCGGCAAGGACGGTGCCATTGATCACGCCGCCGTTGTTGTCCAGCCGGTCGTTGCCGTCGCCCATCTTGACATCGCCGTTCATGATGCCGCTGTTGAAGATGCGATCGACACCAGACCCGGTCTCGGTCGTGTAGGACATGCCGCTACCGCCTGAGATCGTGCCGCTGTTGCGCAAAACGGTTGTGCCTGTACTACCGGTGAAGAAGTTCGAAAAGATCCCGGACGCGTCGCCCTCGATTGTGCCCGAGTTGACGATCGTGACCTTGGCCGACCCGGAATCCAGAACAAGCCCGTCAGAGCCGCCGATGATCGTACCGCTGTTCACGATCTTGATCGGGGCGGCCCCGTCCGTTTGGCGGACGTCGATTGCGTCAAAAGCGGACAGGATCGTGCCAGTGTTGTGCACCCGCATCGTATACGTTCCCTTCAAGTCGAACGCATCACCTTCGAGCGAGTTCACATAGCCCGAAGGACCGACATAGGCAAAAAACGTGTTGCCATCGTGATCGACGGCGTTGTGGGTGCTAGAAGAATACGCGATCACGGAACCATTGATGCTCAGACTGTTGCCATCGCCGGTGGACGTGATGGCATCGCCGTTGACCACGAGGTTGGCATCGGCATCGGTGAGGATGCCGGTATCATAGCCGGTCATGGTCTGCGCCGTGGTCGAATGACCGGTAAGAGTAAAATCAGCCATTTGAAAAATCCTTTTTTGGTTCGGGGCCGCCCCGTGCGCACGGAGGGCCGGTTTGGATCAGGCAATCGAACGCTTGTTCGCCACCGTCCTGAAGGCCGGGTTCGCGCCAGCCTCCGTAGGTAAAGCGGGGGGCAATCCCACAGGGCACCCCTACGGATCATGCCCGAGTTTTTACAAAACGAAATCCTCTGCCACCAGCCCAGTGACACCCGCCACGCGGATTTCCGCATCCGCCGCGCCGTCGCCATCGGCGTCCAGCTGCACGATGGTCGATCCCGTGGGCGTCTCGAAAAGCCGCAGTTCGGGGTTGCCGGAGGGGGCGAAAGCGCCCGTGCCGCGGAACTCGAAGACGCCCGGGGAAAGCCCCGCGACAGAGATCAGATCAACGCCCTGTTCGAAATCGAGGATCTGGTCGCGGTTGGCGCCGACGGGCGTTTCGGCCAGCGCCCGGAAGACGAAGAAATCCGCATCCTGTCCGCCGGTCAGGAAATCGCGACCCTCGCCGCCCGCCAGCTCGTCCTCACCCGCGCGACCGCGCAGGATGTCGTTGCCCGCGCCACCTTCGAGGATGTCGTCACCCGCGCCGCCGTCCATCGTGTCGTTGTCGTTGCCTCCGTCGAGCGTGTCGTTCCCGGATTGGCCAACCACGATATCGTCGCCGATGCCGCCCATGACCTCGTCATTGCCGGATCCGCCGCTGGCAGTGTCGTTGCCATCACTGCCGGTCAGGAGATCGTCGCCGGCGCGTCCGATGAGGCGGTCATCGTTCGCGCCGCCATCCAGGTTGTCGGCGGCGTCACCGCCGATGAGCGTGTCGTTGCCCGCGCTGCCGTTCACCGACCCGGACACCAGCCCGGCGCCACTGCCGACATAGGTGTCGTCGTCGGTGCCCATGTCGACATTGCCCAGGATCTGACCCGTGTTGACGACGCGGTCATTGCCAGCGTTCAGGCGGACATCGCCCTGGATGACACCGGCGTTCTGGATGGACTCGGCGGGAGTGCCCGTATGGATCGCCAGATCCCCGACGCCCGAGATCGTACCGACATTGACCAGCGACAGTTGTGCGTCGACGTCGATAACAGGGTCGATCAAACTGCCCGCGCCGGTGATCTGACCGCTGTTATACAGGTGCAGGATGCCGCCGCCGTTGATCTCCTCGATGGCCGAGCCCCTTTGCGAGCTGAGGATGCCGGTGTTGGTGATCCTGTTGGCGCCAGCCAATTCCTGGAACACCAGGGCCTGTTGCTTGGCGGAAACCAGGCCGTGGTTCTCGATGACCAGGTCGGATGCCGTTGACATGATGATGCCCTGAGCGGACGAAAAGATGGCGCCATTGGCCCCGACAATGACGGAGGGAAGAACGACGGTGGCGATTCCGGTATAGAAGTTGATCCCGTCATCCTCGGCGACAATGGTGCCCAGAACGTTGACCGTCACCGAAGACAGTTCGGTATCCCCACCCGGGTTTCCCTGCATGGCGCGGCCGGCGGACGACAGAACCACACCTTCGAGAAGGGTCACGACGTCGAAGTCGTCAACAGTGTACAGGGCCGCGGTGTCCGTGTTGATCAGTTCAAATGCCATGATGTGGTTCCTTTCTGTTCAGATCGGGTTCCAGTGGCGGCGGGCGCGTATTGCGCCATGACATTTGGAGAGGGGCCGCCAATGGCGGCCCCTCGGGGACGATTTGGCAGTTGCGTGGCTGGCCTCAGAGCACGAAGTCGTCCGCCGTCAGGCCGGTGACATTGGCCACGCGGATCTCGGCGTCCTGGGTGCCGTCGCCATCGGCGTCGATCTGAACGATGGTCGAGCCGGTGGGGGTCTCGAACAGCCGCAACTCGGGGTTGCCCGAAGGATCGAAGGCGGCGGTCCCGCGGAACTCGAACACACCCGGGCTGAGCCCCGCCACGGTGATCAGGTCCACCCCCTGTTCGAAGTCGAGGATCTGGTCACGGTTTGCGCCGACCACGGTCTCGGCGAGGCTGCGGAAGACGAAGGTGTCCGCATCCTGACCGCCGGTCAGGAAGTCGCGCCCCAGGCCGCCCGCCAGATCATCCTCGCCCGCGCGGCCGCGCAGGATGTCGTTGTCGTTGCCGCCCTCCAGAATGTCATCGCCATTGCCGCCGTCCATGGTGTCCAGGCCTTCGCTACCGTCGAGGTAGTCGCTGCCATCCTGGCCGACCAGCAGGTCATTGCCCCCCTCGCCGTAGATCGAGTCGTCCCCGGCGTTGCCGTTCACGGTGTCGTTGTCCGCGCCCGCGTCGATGTCGTCGTTGCCCGCGCCGCCAAGGATGAAATCATCGCCGCCGTCGCCGTTCAGCAGGTCGTCACCGCCGCGTCCTACGATGGTGTCCGCGCCGGCACCGCCGGCAAAGTCGTCGGAAAGATCGCCGCCGGCCAGGGTGTCGCTGCCCGAGCCGGCATCGACGGTGCCGTTGATCACGCCGCCGTTGTTGTCGAGGTAATCGTCGCCCGCACTCAGATCAACGTTGCCCTGGATCGTGCCGGTGTTGCGGACAACGTCATCGCCGCCGTCAAGGTCGATGGCGAAAACGCTGGCGAAGCCGCCGCGTACCTCGATCAGGCCGGAGTTCAGCACGCGCACATCGGTGTCCCGCGAGGTTGAAAGCCCGCCGAACCAGCCGGAGATCGTGCCCGAGTTGCTGACCTGGAAACCGCCGGTGTTGCCAAGGGAGAAGGACACAGCCACCCCCTCAAGCGCCTCGATGGTCCCGGTGTTGTTCAGGACGTGGTTGTTTGTATTCGTGCTGTCCGACGTCAGCGTCAGGCCATTTGCTTCGCCCGAGATGAACCCGGAATTGCTGAGGTACATGTAGGTGTCGCCGGTGTCGGCATCCACGGCGTCACCGTCGTTGCTGGTGATGCTGCCGGTATTGACCAGGTTGAACCGGGCCGCGCCGTCGCTGTCCTGAAAGTTGATCGCATCACTGTTCATCGAATGGATGGTGCCGTGATTGACGACATTGGCCAGGGTGCTCACGTCGATGTCGATGGTACCGCCGGTCGGGTTTTCGGCGTCGATGCTGCCGTCTTTGCCGTTGAACATCTCAAAGACGCTGCCGCCTGCGTCGATGGCCGCAAAGCCGCCGCCATAGGCATAGATGGCACCGTGGTTGGTCAGCCAGTTGGTGCCTGCTGTGGCCTCGATCGCGTCGCTGCCGCTGATGTAGAGCGTTCCGTCGCGGTCGAGACAACCGGATTCGCTGCCGACGAGGGTACGTGCGGTGGTCGAAAATGCGCCAAGTCCGAAAGATGCCATGGTTCAAGTCTCCTGGGGTCAAGGTGTGAAAAGATAAATTGAGTCATAAAAGGGACGTGTCCCGGCGCGAATTGTCAGCGCGGACTGTCTTGGCGTCAACAGTTTTCGTGCCGGTGTGGCGGGTTCGGACCTACAGGACGAAGTCATCCGCCGTCAGGCCGGTGACATTGGCCACCCGGATCTCGGCATCGGCAATGCCATCGCCATCGGCGTCCAGCTGCACGATGGTCGAGCCGGTCGCCGTGGTGATCGCCCGCAACTCGGGGTTGCCCGAGACCGAGAAGCTGCCCAAGGCCCGGAATTCGAACACGCCGGGCGAGAGGCCCGCGACGACGATGGTGTCCACACCTTTCTCGAAGTCGAGGATCTGGTCGCGGTTGGCGCCCACCACGGTTTCGGACAGGGAGCGGAACACAAAGAGGTCGGCGCCTTCGCCGCCGGTCAGGAAATCGCGGCCCAATCCGCCGGCCAGTTCGTCCTCGCCCAGGCGACCGCGCAGGATGTCGTTGCCGAGGCCGCCTTCGAGGATGTCGTTGCCCGCACCGCCATCCATCGTGTCGTTTTGATCCCCGCCGTTGATTGTATCCGCGCCGTCCTGGCCCACCAGGATATTGGCGCCGGTGCCGCCAAAGATCTGATCGTCGCCGGAACCGCCCGAGATCGTGTCGTTGTCGGTGCCGCCCGACAGGATGTCGTCGCCCGCGTTGCCCTGGATATTGTCGTTGCCGCCACTGCCCGACAGTTCGTCGTCGCCGCCGTGACCCACCAGCAGGTCGTCGCCGGCGCCGCCATCGAAGACGTCGGTGCCGTTGGCGCCGATCAGGGTATCGCTGTCATTTCCGCCAAAGACCCCGCCGACAATCTCGCCGAATTCGACGGCGCGCAGAAAATCGTTGCCGTCGCCCAGCGTCACGATGCCGTTGATGAGACCGGAATTCACCACCCGGTCATTGCCGGTGCCGAAATTCAGGTTGCCAAAGATCGTGCCCGAGTTGGTGACGCGCGTTGCGTCATCCGCGTCGCCCTGAACGGCGGTACCAAGGAAACTGCCGTTCCCGACGATGCCGCTGTTGACAAGGCTGACGAAATTCCCGGTGCCCGCGTCCAGCAGGACAACCGGCGCGCTTGCCGAGTTCGGTGCAGAGAGCGTTCCGCGGTTGATCACCAGCCCGTCGGCGGATGTCAGATCCACGGCGGACCCGCTGACGGTCATGACCACGCCATCGTTCACGATCAAGCCGCCGCTGCCGTCTACCGTGATCCCGCGACCGCCGCCCAGGGCCGCGATTGTGCCGCGGTTCACGACGCTTGCATCGGGTGAGGTGATGAAGACGCCTTCCAGGCCCGTGATGTTGCCTTCGTTGATGACAAGGCTGCTCTGACCGGTGGTGGGCAGGATGGCGATCCCGGCTCCGTTCGTTGCCGAGATGTTGCCGGTGTTGGTGACCATCGTGTCACCGCCGGTCAGGCTGATCCCGATGTCGGACGCGGCGATCTCGCCCGCGTTGATGATCCGGGCGATCCCGGAATCCGTCACGATGCCAGAACCGCCCACGGTGATCTTGTTGTTGTTGGTGATGACGTCCTCTTCGCTGGACCTGCCCCCCAGGACCAGGATGCCATCCCCAACGCGCGAGGAGATGAGCCCGTCATTGACGGCCTCGTTGTCACCGCCTTCCAGGACGATGGTCGTTCCAGGTGAGGAGATCGTGCCGCTGTTGGCCACCAGGTTGTCACCGGCGCCGATCCGGATCGCGGCAAGACTGCCGGTCAGAGTTCCCGAGTTGGTGATGAAGTGCCCGCCGAGCTCGAGGTCGATGGCCTGCTCCAGAGCTGTGATCGTGCCGCTGTTGTCGATGATGTGCCCCGCCGCAGCGAAACCGCCAGTCGAAGAAATCGCGTCAAAAGTGGCGCTGATGGTGCCGCTGTTGGTCACTCCGGCAGCGATTGACAGCACAACGCCCTGGTTTCCGCCGCTGATCGAACCGGAGTTGGTCAGGTTTGTGCCGACCGCGGTCGAGATGACGTAAACGCCAAAGTCCGCGCCCATAATATCTCCGCGATTGTTGATCACGGTGCCTTCGCCGCTGATCTGGAGCCCGTGACCGCCGCCGCTGACCGAGCCGGTGAAGGCGATGTTGACCGTAACGGAACTGGCGTCGATCTGCAGCCCTTCGGCGACGCCGCCGGCAAAGAGGCTGCCTTCGATCCGGGCGGTGCTTCCATCGACGGATGCGAAACGCAGCGCGTCAAAGCTCTGGTCGCTGACCAGCACACCTTGGCGCAGGATGTAGTCGTCTCCATTGACGATGAAGTCGCCGGTGGTCTGATCGGTGTTACGAATGATGAGGGCCATGAAAAAAATTCCTGTTGAAGAGGCGTTGGATTGGACCGGGGCGATTTACGCCCCGCCGTTAACCTTTTCAGCATAGACACTACGGGCCATCGGCCAAGGGATTATGGCGCGTCGGCGGATACTATCGCTGAGGCTGCCTTGGTCCCGATATCGACAGGAGCGGAGGCCCGGGAGACGGTTACAGCACGAAGTCGTCCGCCGTCAGGCCCGTGACTTTGGCCACCCGGATCTCGGCATCCGTGAGCCGTCGCCCTGACGGTCGATTTGCAGGATGGTCGAGCCGGAGGCGGTCTCTATCAGGCGCAGTTCCGGATTGCCCGAGGGGGAAAGGGGGCCGTGCCGATGAATTCGAGCACGCCGGGCGCGAGGCTTCCAAGCACGATGGTGTCGAGCCCCTGTTCGAAATCGATGATCTGGTCGCGGTTCGCCCCCACCACCGTCTCATTGACATTGCGGAACACAAAGCTGTCGGCCCCCACGCCGCCGATCAGGAAATCGCGCCCGTCGCCCCCGGCCAGTTCGTCCGCGCCGGCGCCGCCCCGCAGGATGTCATTGCCTGCGCGGCCTTCGAGAACGTCATCGCCCGACCCTCCGTTGAGGGTGTCGTCGCCGCTGATGACGCCGACGACCGCCCCGTCGCCGATCAGGCGCAGACGGTCATCGCCCGCGTTCAGGATCACGCTGCCGACGGTCCCGCCAATGAACACCCCGTCCCCCGTGTCAGAGCCCTGGATCCAGCCCGTCACCGTTCCGGTGCCAGACCGGCAGCATATCGCCGTCGATGTAGCCATCGTTGCGTATGGCCCTGGAGCCGCGCCGAAAGACACGGTGCCGTGGATTTCACCTGTATTCACGATGCTTTTCCGGACGGACGCGCCGTACAGGTTTATGTAGCCGAAGATCAGACCGGTATTGGTCACCTGGTCCGCGTCGCTGTTCGAAACGATCGCGGCGCCATCAGGCGCCGTGATCGTGCCCGCGTTGCGCAGGCTAAACGATGAGGGTTCTAGTGTTCCGAGTCTGACGCTTGCTACCTGTTTCCACGGATTTCATCGAGGGTGTCCAGCGCGCGGCGTTCCCGGGTCAGGATGTCCTCGGCGGTCTTGCTCCAGGTGAAGGGTTTCGGGCTGGCGTTGTGCTGGAGCAGGTAGTCATAGATGGCGGCCTC
>NZ_JAHXRQ010000079.1 GCF_019392335.1 Mameliella sp. CS4 | reverse complement strand
CCTGACGATGAAGGTTCTGTTGGCATGGCGTTGCGCCAGACGACCGGGTTCGTCGAGAGCCTGTTGCGTCTGATCGGTTTGAACTGGGCGGTGCCCGACTTCAGCTCGCTTTCGCGCCGCCAGAAAACGCTGGCCGTGAACATCCCGTATCGTGGCTCCAACGGCCCATTGCACCTCCTGATCCCCTTTCATGACATCACTGCGTGATGCACTGCCGGGCAATGGACAGCACCGGCATCAAGGTCGAGGGTGAAGGCGAGTGGAACGCACGCAAGCATGGTGGGCCCAAGCGGCGCGTCTGGCGCAAGATCCATCTCGGGATCGACGAACAAACACTGGAAGTCCGAGCCGTTGAAATCACCGGGAGCAACGTCGGTGATGCGCCGGTCCTGCCCGATCTGCTCAACCAGATCCCGGCGGACGAGGTGATCGGCAGCGTCACTGCAGACGGTGCCTATGATACACGCAAATGCCACGACGCCGTCGCTGACCGCGGGGCGAATGCCGTCATCCCACCCCGCAAGAACGCCAAGCCGTGGAAGACCGTCACTGCGGGTGCCGTGGCCAGAAACGAGGCCCTGCGAACTTCGAAATATCTCGGTCGCGCGATCTGGCGAAACTGGAGCGGATACCACCGCCGAAGCCGCGTCGAGACGAAACCTCTCGGGATCATGCTTCGCATGACCCTGCCGGGCAGTGGATGCATTGCGTGAAGCTGCTGGGGCAGCGCCTCATGGCACGCGACTTCGGTCGCCAGGCTGCAGAACTTCAGATCTGCGCCGCCGTGCTCAACCGCTACACCGCCCTTGGCATCCCTGTCACAGAGCCCGTAGGATAAGTCCGTCCGGGGAAAGGGGAA
>NZ_JAHXRQ010000078.1 GCF_019392335.1 Mameliella sp. CS4 | reverse complement strand
GCGACCGCATGCGCCAGGGCGCATTGCTTCCAGAGGAGGGTGAGGGCCTTGACCAGGTGGTCGATGTCGGCGTCCGAATGCAGCGGGCCGGGGGTGAAGCGCAGGCGCTCGGTGCCCTTGGGCACGGTCGGATAGTTGATCGGCTGCACGTAGATCCCGTAGTCGCGCATCAGGATATCCGCCAGCATCCGGCATTTCACCGGGTCCTTGATCATCACCGGGATGATGTGGCTGTCATTGGCCAGATGCGGGATGCCCTGCCGGTCCAGCGCCGCGCGCAGCCGCGCCACCTGGCGGCGCTGCTGTTTGCGTTCCGACTCCGACACCTTGAGATGCGCGATCGAGGTCTGCGCGGCCGCCGCCACCGCCGGCGGCAGCGCGGTGGTAAAGATGAAACCGCTCGCAAAGGACCGGATGAAATCGCACAGCGCCCGCGAGCCGGACACATAGCCCCCCATGCAGCCATAGGCCTTGCCCAGCGTGCCCTCGATCAGGGTGATCCGCTCCGCGAGGCCGCGCTCTTCGGCGATGCCGCCGCCGCGCGGGCCATAAAGGCCCACGGCATGCACCTCGTCGAGATAGGTCATGGCGCCATGCGCCTCGGCCACCTCGACGATCTCGGCCATCGGGCAGATGTCACCGTCCATAGAGTAGACGGATTCGAAGGCGACGATCTTGGGTGCATTGGCGGGCAGTTGCGCCAGCTTGCGGTCCAGGTCCTCGGGGTCGTTGTGGCGCCAGATCACCTTGCGGGCGCGCGAATGGCGGATGCCCTCGATCATGCTGGCATGGTTTGACGCGTCCGAGAGGATCACCGCATCCGCCAGTCGGCTGCCGAGCGTCGAGAGCGCGGCCCAGTTCGAGACGTA
>NZ_JAHXRQ010000077.1 GCF_019392335.1 Mameliella sp. CS4 | reverse complement strand
AAGACCTTCTTCTCAGCGATCGCACTCGCCGCAACCGTCATCTTCTGGCTTTGAGTGAGAACGAGTCCTGACCCTAGGAAAAGTGTGCCTGTTCCCGCGCCCTTGGCGACAAAACCCACCGCAATGCTTGCCGAAAAAGTTGTCCACATTTCGACACCAATCTCGCCAAGGCGTTGATTGCGATATCGTTCAAATCGGGCAACAGGATTGCTGGCTACAATGAAATCTTTTTGACGGGCAGAGGTCGCCACCACCAAATCCATCTCGGCAATTATTTCCAAGACCTCCATGCCTTGCTTGCTGATATTAACTACTCTACTGTTCCATAAGGTTTCATCTTGGAATTCAGGCGAGAGGATTCTTTCTTTCTCCTTCTGAGAAAGGGGTCTGAAATTTCTTTCCACTTCCTCAATAACCTCGGGATGAAAAACCTCACTCATCGAAGATTTGGCAATTGGGTCCAGAAAGTCGGGGGATCTTTTCATGTGGTTGTAGAAGAATTGTATGAACCATGTCTGCAAGTCTTCGCTTCCAAATTCAATGCGCCCGCTCGAAACTGCGCGCTTGAAAATCGATGTCCACTCTGGAATGTAGGCTTCGAGATTGTTTGCGAAAAATGCTTCAAGGTCGGTATCGTAGTGAGTTTTCTGCTTGAGGACGCTGTGGTAGTGGCGCCTACAAAAAATGCTGGATATGTTTCGACGCTTAGGTTCTCTTCCGGGGTGCGCCTTCTCTACGTAATAGACGGCGTTCGACTCAAAGCAAAAATTTCGCAGCATAGCTTTGGGTATGAAATGGTGCTTTTTTGATCTCTGTATATTTTGCGCACTTGACCTGCCCCTTTTTTCAGGGCCAGTCGTAAGTCGAGCTTGTTCCCCTTTTGCGTGCCATCATTCGGCGGCGTG
>NZ_JAHXRQ010000076.1 GCF_019392335.1 Mameliella sp. CS4 | reverse complement strand
TCCTCGGCGGTCTTGCTCCAGGTGAAGGGTTTCGGGCTGGCGTTGTGCTGGAGCAGGTAGTCATAGATGGCGGCCTCGAGGTCATCGACGCCGGAATAGCTGGCGCGGCGGATGCGCTTCGACGTGATCTCGGCGAAGAACCGTTCCACGAGGTTCAGCCACGATGCGCTGGTCGGGGTGAAGTGCAGCTTGAAGCGTGGATGCTTGTGGAGCCAGGCCTTCACGTCAGGCGTCTTGTGGGTGGCGTAATTGTCGAGGACCAGGTGCACCTCGCGCGACTTTGGCACGGAGCGTTCGATGCAGCGCAGGAATTTAAGGAACTCCTTCGCCCGGTGGCGGGGCAGGCATTGGCCGATGACCGTGCCCGATTTCACATCCAGCGCCGCGAACAGCGTGGTCGTGCCGTGGCGCTTGTAGTCGTGGGTCATCGTGGCCGCGCGGCCCTTCTTCAGCGGCAGCCCCGGCTGCGTCCGGTCGAGTGCCTGGATCTGCGACTTCTCGTCCATACACAGCACGACGGCCCGGTCCGGCGGGTCGAGATAGAGCCCGACGATGTCGGTGACCTTCTCCTCGAACATCGGATCGTTCGAGACCTTGAAGCTCCGCGTGACATGCGGCTTCAGCCCCGCCTCCGCCCAGATCCTCCCCACGCTCGACGGCGAGATGCCGACCGCCTCGGCCATCGTCGAACGGCTCCAGTGGGTGGCGGTCGCAGGCGTCTCCTGAACCGTCTTCGCGATCACCTTCAGGCGGGTTTCCCGGGGCAGCGGCGGCACCCGGGAAGGACGGGTCTTGTCGCGCTTCAGACCCGCCACACCCTCGTCGAGGTAGCGCTCCTGCCACCGCCAAGCTGTCGGCTTGGAGGTGTTCGCGCGCCGCATGATCTCGAAGGTGCCATGGCCGTCCGCCGTCGCCAGCACGATCCCGGACCGCCAGACGAGCTTGCGCGGGGTGTTGCGGTCGGTGACCAGAGCCTGCAGCTCGGCTCGGTCGTTGGGGTTCAGATACAGGCA
>NZ_JAHXRQ010000075.1 GCF_019392335.1 Mameliella sp. CS4 | reverse complement strand
GGAAAACAACCCGGCATTTGTGCACGGCGGTCCCTTCGCCAACATCGCGCACGGCTGTAACTCTGTCATCGCGACGACCACCGCGCTGAAGCTGGCCGACTACGTCGTGACAGAGGCCGGTTTCGGTGCTGACCTGGGCGCCGAAAAGTTCATGAACATCAAGTGCCGCAAGGCAGGGCTGGCGCCTTCGGCAGTCGTCTGCGTCGCCACCGTGCGCGCGATGAAGATGAATGGCGGCGTGGCCAAGGCCGACCTGGGCGGGGAAAACGTCGACGCGGTCAAGAAGGGCTGCCCGAACCTGGGACGTCACATCGAGAACCTCAAATCCTTCGGCGTGCCGGTCGTCGTGGCGATCAACCACTTCGTCACCGATACCGATGCCGAGGTCGCGGCGATCAAGGAGTACGTCGCCAGCCACGGCGCCGAGGCGGTGCTGAGCCGCCACTGGGAACTGGGGTCCGAAGGCTCCGCGGATCTCGCCC
Organism: Mameliella sp. CS4; assembly: GCF_019392335.1. Taxonomy (GTDB): domain Bacteria; phylum Pseudomonadota; class Alphaproteobacteria; order Rhodobacterales; family Rhodobacteraceae; genus Antarctobacter. Next base: position 629 of record NZ_JAHXRQ010000075.1, on the reverse strand, counting down.
GCAAGGTCGTGGCCGTGGCAGAGGCGGACAGCGCCAACTTCTCGCCGATCTATCCCGACGAGATGCCGCTGGCCGAGAAGATCCAGACCATCTGCAAGCGCATCTACCGCGCTGACGAAGCACTGATGGACAAGAAGATCCGCGATCAGCTGAAGCTCTGGGAAGAGCAGGGCTATGGAAACCTGCCGGTCTGCATGGCCAAGACGCAGTATTCCTTCTCGACCGATCCGAACCTGCGTGGCGCGCCCACGGGGCATTCGGTTCCGGTGCGCGAAGTGCGTCTGTCGGCGGGCGCGGGCTTTATCGTCGTCGTCTGCGGCGAGATCATGACCATGCCGGGTCTGCCGCGCGTGCCGGCGTCGGAAAGCATCCGACTGAACGACGCGGGCCAGATCGAAGGTCTGTTCTAAGCGGCGGACCGCCGATTGGCGAGAGCAACTGAGGGGGCCTGAGCCTCGGGTCCCTGACAGTGCGGGTGCGGCGGCGTAAAGCAGTCGCACCCGTCCATCATTTCGGGGCGCGGGGTGACCCGCGCGGAACAGGGACAAGAGAGATGAGCGCAACAATCATTGACGGCAAGGCCTTTGCGGCCACGGTCCGCGAGAAGGTGGCGGCGCATGTGGCGCGGC
>NZ_JAHXRQ010000074.1 GCF_019392335.1 Mameliella sp. CS4 | reverse complement strand
CTCGATCACCGGCGAGCTTGGCCGGCAGCGCGACGAGATCGAGCTGATCGCCTCCGAGAACATCGTCTCGCGGGCGGTGATGGAGGCGCAGGGCTCCGTCATGACCAACAAATACGCCGAAGGGTATCCCGGCCGGCGCTACTATGGCGGCTGCCAGTGGGTCGATGTGGCCGAGAACCTGGCCATCGACCGCGCCAAACAGCTCTTTGACTGCGCCTTCGCCAATGTGCAGCCGAATTCGGGCAGCCAGGCCAACCAGGGTGTCTTCCAGGCGCTGATCAAGCCCGGCGACACCATCCTCGGCATGAGCCTGGACGCCGGCGGCCACCTGACCCACGGTGCCAAGCCGAACCAGTCCGGCAAGTGGTTCAACGCCATCCAGTACGGCGTGCGCCAGCAGGACAACACGCTGGATTACGACCAGGTCGAGGCGCTGGCCAAGGAACACCAGCCCAAGATGATCATCGCCGGCGGGTCCGCCATCCCGCGCCAGATCGATTTCGCCCGCATGCGCCAGATCGCCGACAGCGTCGGCGCCTGGCTGCACGTCGACATGGCGCATTTCGCCGGGCTGGTGGCTGCGGGCGAACATCCCTCGCCTTTCCCGCATGCCCATGTGGCCACCACCACCACGCACAAGACGCTGCGCGGTCCGCGTGGGGGCATGATCCTCACCAATGATGAAGACATCGCCAAGAAAGTGAATTCGGCGATCTTCCCCGGCATCCAGGGCGGCCCGCTGATGCATGTGATCGCCGCCAAGGCGGTGGCCTTCGGCGAGGCGCTGCGCCCGGAATTCAAGACCTACCAGCAGAACGTGATCAGGAACGCGCAGGCGCTGTCCGATCAGCTGATCAAGGGCGGGCTGGACACGGTCACGCATGGCACCGACACGCATGTGGTGCTGGTCGACCTGCGGCCCAAGGGCGTCAAGGGCAACGCCACCGAAAAGGCGCTGGGCCGGGCGCATATCACCTGCAACAAGAACGGCGTGCCGTTTGACCCGGAAAAGCCGACGGTGACCAGCGGCATCCGCCTTGGCAGCCCGGCGGGCACGACCCGCGGCTTTGGCGAGGCCGAGTTCCGCCAGATCGCCGACTGGATCATCGAGGTCGTCGACGGCCTGGCCGCCAACGGCGAGGACAACAACGGCGCGGTCGAAGCCAAGGTCAAGGC
>NZ_JAHXRQ010000073.1 GCF_019392335.1 Mameliella sp. CS4 | reverse complement strand
ACGGCCGCGTGATCTTCAATAAGGCCATCAAACGCGCAAAGATGCTCGCATTCTTTGAGACGCTGCCACCTTGCACGGTCGGAATGGAAGCCTGCGGATCGTCCCATCACTGGGGACGCCAGCTGCGCAAGCTTGGTCACGACGTAAAGCTCATGCCCGCCGGATACGTCAAACCCTATGTGAAGCGCGGCAAGAACGACGCCGTGGATGCGGAGGCGATCTGTGAAGCGGTCCGCCGCCCGACCATGCGCTTCGTCGAGATCAAAACGGAGGAACAGCAGGCTATCCTTTCACTCCATCGGACCCGCGACCTGGCCGTCCGGCAGCGCACCCAACTGGCCAATATGATACGCAGCCTCTTGCGCGAGTTTGGGCATATCCTGCCGATCGGGATCGAAGCGGTGACAGCTTTCGCGAAGCGTCACCTGGCTGGTGATCGCCCGGACATGCCCGAGATCGCCAACGGCATGCTCGGTATCCAATGCTATCAGTTCATCGGCCTTAACGAACGCATCGAAGGCTATTCGAAGATGATCGAGCAACATGCCCTGCTGAGTGCAGACGCACGCCGATTGATGCGCATGCCTGGCATCGGGCCGATCACGGCGTCAGCGATTGTCGCAACGATTGGCGATGCAAAACAGTTCCGAACCGGACGTGACCTGGCGGCGTGGCTTGGGCTCACCCCGCTCAACAAATCCAGCGGCGGCAAGGAACGTCTTGGCAAGATCACCAAGCAGGGTGACCGCTACATTCGCAAGCTTCTGGTCGTCGGCATGACATCGCGCGCGGTGATGGCGAAACGTGCGCCGGAAAAGGTTGATCTGTGGACGGCGAAGATCATTGCAGACAAGCCATTCCGATTGGCAACGACCGCCATGGCGAACAAAGCGGCACGGGCCATCTGGGCAATGCTGACAAAGAAACAGGAATACCGGCAGCCCGCGTTCTGACCGCGCCAGCCGCCAAGAGATGCAAGACGTTGAAGTGATGATGCGGAAGTAAGTCAACCAAGAGCAAGGACACTCCGGGAATGGCAGCGGCCCTTCGAGGCCGATGAGCCGATTGGACCCTCGCTCGCGGAATTCATCAAGGCCAGCGGAACACCACCGCATAAACAGGCCGAACAGACGACGGTACTGACAAAAACACCGCAAAAATCACCAGAAAACTCTTGCAATGCAGGAGCCACCCACAGA
>NZ_JAHXRQ010000072.1 GCF_019392335.1 Mameliella sp. CS4 | reverse complement strand
GGGAGTGTCCTGAAGTCTGTGTATCTGTCCCGGTCCATGCGGTTTCAGATACTCAAGCGTCGAAGCGCTCGCCGAACATTATGGCGAACTGATTGCGGGCGGCAAACCATTCCCGGACATTTCGGCCATCCATTTCGAATTTGCGGATTGCGAGGTAGATCAGCTTGGTCGCGGCCTCGTCGGTGGGGAAGGAACCCCGCGTCTTGATCGATTTCCGGATCACGCGGTTCAAACTTTCTATGGCGTTGGTCGTGTAGATGATCTTCCGGATCGCAGGATCGAAGCCAAAGAACGGGATCACCTCCTGCCATGCCCGGCGCCAGGCCGGGGCGATGGACGCGTATTTCCCGGCCCATTTCTCCTCGAAGGCATCGAGCTCGGCCTCGGCCAAGTCGGCAGTCGGGGCGCTGTAAATACGGCGCAGGTCCGTGGCGACGACCTTGCGGTCCTTCCAGGAGCAGAAGTTCAGGGAATGGCGCACCAGGTGCACGATGCAGGTCTGGACCATGGCGTCCGGGAAGGCGGCGGTAATGGCTTCGGGGAAGCCCTTCAGCCCGTCCACGACCGCGATCAGGATGTCCTGCGTGCCCCGGTTCTTCAGCTCGTTCATCACCGAAAGCCAGAATTTGGCGCCTTCATTCTCGGCGATCCAGAGGCCCAGAACCTCACGCTGGCCGTCTCGGGTGACGCCGAGGGCGACGTAAACGGCTTTGTTCTTGACCGTCCGGCTGTCAGCATCGCGGATTCTCACCCGCAACGCGTCGAAGATCACGATCGGATACATCCGCTCCAGCGCCCGGCTCTGCCATTCCCGGACCTCGTCCAGGACGGCGTCCGTGACGCGGCTGATCAGGTCGGGGGAGACCTTCAGGCCATAGAGATCGAGCAGATGCGCCTGGATGTCCCGGACCGTCAGCCCGGCCGCGTAGAGCCCGATGATCTTGTCATCCATCCCGTCGATCCGGGTCTGGCCTTTCTTGACCAGCTCGGGTTCGAAGCTGCTGTCGCGGTCCCGAGGCACCGACAGCGGCATCTCGCCGTCCTGCCCCTTCACCATCTTCGTGGAGGCTCCATTTCGGCGGTTGGCCTGACCGAGCGGCGCTTCCTTGCCTTCGTCATAGCCAAGATGCGCCGTCAGCTCGGCCCCCAGCATCCGTTCCATGAGCTTGATCTTCAGCTCTTTCATCAGCCCGGCGTCGCCGAGCAGGTCTTCAGGGCGCTCCACGCCCTTCAGCAATTCGTCCAGCACTTCTTTCGAGATGGTCATTCATGCTTCCTTTCCGTGAAGCATGAACCGGATCAGTCATACACAGAAGACCTGACACTCTC
>NZ_JAHXRQ010000071.1 GCF_019392335.1 Mameliella sp. CS4 | reverse complement strand
GCCGCGCCACATGCGCCGCCACCTTCTCGCGGACCGTGGCCGCAAAGGCCTTGCCGTCAATGATTGTTGCGCTCATCCATCTATCCCTTCCTTGCCGATCACCCGTTCCTCCCGGGCGATCACCGTCTCGATCATGAGTGTCCAGATCGCACGGGCCAATTCCGTGTCCAGCCCCTCTGCCCGGGCCTTGTCCTCTACATTGGCCAGCACCGCTTCGACCCGGCGCGGCGCGCGGGCCGCGATCCCTTCGCGCGCCTTCAGATCCGGCGCGCGATCGGTGTAGCGTTCGCGCTCGGCCAGAAGCGCGACCAGTTCGCTGTCGATCTTGTCGATACAGACCCGAAGATCCGCCATGCTTTCAATCGTGTCGGGGGAAGGGCGCGGCATGGGCGTTCCTTTGCATCACCAGGAAAATCTGGCCCCCGTATCCGACAAGCAGGGGCGGGGATCAACCGCGCCCCTGCGGGACGGTGAGCGGGGCGCCTTTGCCGCAAGGCAAACAGCGTCCGCCCCCGTCCCGATCTTCAGAACAAGCCTTCAATCAGCCCTTCGTCGTTCAGGCGGATCGATTCCGCCGCCGGAACGCGCGGCAGGCCGGGCATGGTCATGATCTCACCGCAGACCACCACGATAAAGCCGGCCCCGGCGGAGAGGCGAACCTCACGCACCGGGATGTCAAAGCCGGTGGGCGCGCCGCGCTGGGTCGGGTCGGTCGAGAAGGAATACTGCGTCTTGGCCATGCAGACCGGCAAGTTGCCGTAGCCCTGCGCTTCCCATTCCTTCAGCTGGTTCAGGATCTTGCCATCCATCACCACACTGTCGGCGCGGTAGATTTCCTTGCAGACAGTCTCGATCTTCTCGGCCAGCGACAGCTCGTCGGCATAGAGCGGCGCGTAGTTGGCCGCCCCGCTTTCGCAGAGTTCGACAACCTTCCTGGCGGTTTCGGTGATGCCTTCGCCGCCCAGTTCCCAGTGCTTGTTCAGGATGGCCTCGACGCCCATCTCGGCACAGTAGTCCATGACCGCCTGCACCTCGGCATCCGTGTCGGTGACGAAGTGGTTGATCCCCACCACCGCAGGCACGCCGAACTTCTTCATGTTTTCGATGTGGCGGCCCAGGTTCGGGCAGCCCGCCTTGACGGCTTCGACGTTCTCGGTGCCCAGGTCGGCCTTGGCGACACCGCCGTTCATCTTCATCGCGCGCACGGTGGCGACGATCACCACGGCGTCGGGCTTGAGCCCCGCCTTGCGACACTTGATGTCCATGAACTTCTCGGCGCCCAGGTCAGCCCCAAAGCCTGCCTCTGTCACGACGTAATCGGCCAGCTTCAGCGCGGTGTTCGTCGCGATGACAGAGTTACAGCCGTGCGCGATGTTGGCGAAGGGACCGCCGTGCACAAATGCCGGGTTGTTTTCC
>NZ_JAHXRQ010000070.1 GCF_019392335.1 Mameliella sp. CS4 | reverse complement strand
CTGTTCTCCTCGTCGTTTTGAACGTTACGAGAACAAACTCTACTTTTGAATGGCCCAGTTCTTTGGGGGCAGGTCACCTGTCCTTCGAGACGGAGGGCGGAGAGGTCGTTCGGCTGGTGCTGGATGCCGAGAGCGCAACGCAGCTGGTGTGCGCGTTGTCGCGTTACCGGGAAGGGGTATTTGTGATGATCCGGGGTGCGCTGCGTCGTTTGGCAGAGTGGCTGACGCTCTCCATGGAAAGGTGCGGGGTGATCGTGGGCTGGGCCTGCCCGGAGTGTGGGCATGAGCATCCATGCCCGGCGCCCGCCGTGCCCTGGGTTTGCACCGCGCCTGACATGATCGAGGTGTTGACCTGTGACGCCTGTGGGGAGGCGTCGTTGTGGCTTGCACCCGGGTGCACATTGACCCGCGTGGCCAGCGCCGCGTCAGATCAGGTAGACGGCCAGTCGAATGGCGGCGCCGATGGCGATCACGAACATCAGTGCCCCGGAGACTGTCAGTCGCCAGGCGGGGGTTCCCTCGCAAGCGAGGGAACGACATGACCCCTGCCGTTTTCACCGCCTTCCTCTTCCTTGCCGCCCTGGTCGGAGCGCTTGCCGGGTTCGGCGCGGGCTGCCTTGCCGCTAGGGCGATCCGGCAGGAGCGTGACCGGGTGCCTTTCGACAGGATCGTGGCGGCGGCACCGCAAACCCCGCCACCGCCGAAGCCGTCGAGGGTGCCGCGCCGTGTCCCGGTGATCGCGATCGGTGATGATGTGCAGACACGCTGGATGCGGGCGGGGGAGGTCTCTAATCTTCGTTTGGTTCCGAAGAGGGGACAAGACTGAGATGTGTTCTGCGATCGCTCGCACTCCAGTCCCGGTAGGATGCCGCGATTTGGCGCAAAAGGTCCTCTCCAGCGCCCTGAATGCCGGTTTCCTCGGCTTTCCGACCGAAAGCAGTCGCGACCAGATCGGGGTCTGCGATGCCGGACTCCACGGCGTTTCGAAGGAGCGCGGAGTCTGTTGCGATCAAAGCGGTGACGACGTGCTCCAGTGCCGTCACCCGGTTCTGGATGAGGTGAAAGGCCTTTTTTATCTCGGCGTCTGGGATTGCCATGTGACGTGTTCCTTGTGGCGTCATGTGGTTGGGCGCGTCCGGGTTGCCGCCCGGCGCGTCCGCAGTTTCCGCCCTGCCTTGGCGTTTCGTCAACATGCTGTCGGTCTGTCTGTCCCATGCCCACAGCCTGCCTGTCTCTCGCGGGGATGCACAGGAAACGAGGTTTCCGGATGAGTGACGCGCGCACCATCAATGCCGCCATGTCGGCGCTGATCGACGGTACGTTCGGCTGTCTCGACGCTGCCGCCGAGACGATCAATGCGCGGCTTGGCGGGCAGGTCGGCAAGGGCACCCTGTCCAAGTATCTCAGCGGGCAGTTGCAGTGGCCCTTGGCCTATGTCTGGGC
>NZ_JAHXRQ010000006.1 GCF_019392335.1 Mameliella sp. CS4 | reverse complement strand
AAGAAGATACGCCCTTGCATCCCGGGCCGGAAGAAGCGGAAGACGCAGGTCCGCTACGATAAGCGCAGGTATAAGCGGCGCAACCGGATCGAGATCATGTTCGGCAGGCTCAAGGATTGGAGACGGGTGGCGACCCGTTATGACCGATGCCCGAAGACCTTCTTCTCAGCGATCGCACTCGCCGCAACCGTCATCTTCTGGCTTTGAGTGAGAACGAGTCCTGACCCTAGACTCCAAGTTCATAAAGCCATCCGCGGGGGAGCTTTTCTTCAACAAAGCGTTTCATTGCTCTTTGTGTCTAATCAAACATCCAGCTCCTCCACAAACCGCGCGTTCTCCTGGATGTACTGGAAGCGCAGCTCCGGCTTTTTGCCCATCAGGCGTTCCACCAGATCGCCGGTCTCGCCCGGTTCGTCCTCGTCGATGGTCACGCGGATCAGGCTGCGGGTCGCCGGGTCCATCGTGGTTTCTTTCAGGTCCTTGGCGTCCATCTCGCCCAGGCCCTTGAAACGCTGCACGTCGATCTTTCCCTTGCCGCCCAGTCCCTTGGCCAGCGCCGCCTCCTTGGCGGCGTCATCAGCAACGTAGAGCCGTTTCGCCCCCTGCGTCAGCCGATAGAGCGGCGGGCAGGCGAGGTACAAATGGCCTTGGTCGATCAGCGGACGCATCTGTGTATAGAAGAAGGTCATCAACAGCGCCGCGATATGGGCGCCGTCGACGTCCGCGTCGGTCATGATGATGATCTTTTCATAGCGCAGGTCGTCGATGCTGAACTTGCTGCCCAGCCCAACGCCGAGCGCCTCGCAGAGGTCGCGGATCTCGGCATTGGAGGTGAGCTTGTTCGACGCAGCGCCCAGCACGTTCAGGATCTTGCCCTTGAGCGGCAACAGCGCCTGCGTCTCGCGGAAGCGGGCGCCCTTGGCCGAACCGCCCGCCGAATCGCCCTCGACGATGAAGATCTCTGTCCCTTCGCGGTTCTTGTTGGTGCAGTCGGTTAGCTTGCCCGGCAGGCGGAGTTTCTTGGTCGCGCTTTTGCGGGCGGTTTCCTTTTCCTGTCGCCGGCGCAGCCGTTCTTCGGCCCGCAGCACGAGGAAATCGAGGATGGCGCCCGCGGATTTCGTATCGGAGGCGAGCCAGTTGTCAAAGTGGTCGCGGACCGAGTTTTCCACCAGCCGCTGCGCCTCGGTCGTGGCGAGACGGTCCTTGGTCTGGCCGACGAATTCCGGCTCGCGGATAAAGCAGGAGACCAGCGCGCAGCCGCCGGTGATCAGGTCGTCCCTATTGATCTGACTGGCTTTTTTGTTGTTCACCAACTCGCCGTAGGCGCGAATGCCCTTGAGGATCGCGGCCCAGAATCCCGCCTCATGCGTGCCGCCCTCGGGCGTGGGCACGGTGTTACAGTAGCTCTGGATGAACCCGTCGCGCGAAGGTGTCCAGTTGATGGCCCATTCGACCTTGCCCGGGGTGCTGAATTTCTCCTTGAAATCAACAACTCCGGAAAAGGGTTTCTCGGCGTAGGTGGAGGCGCTGCCCAGCGTTTCCACGAGGTAATCCGACAGGCCACCGGGGAAGTGGAAGGTCGCCTCCATCGGTGTGTCGCCGTCTTCGATCTCTGTCTTCCAGCGGATCTCTACGCCACTGAAAAGATAGGCCTTGGAACGCACCATCTTGAACAGGCGGGAGGGCTTAAACCTATGAGAACCAAAGATTTCTTCGTCAGCGTGGAAGGTGACGGTGGTGCCGCGGCGGTTCGGAGCGGCGCCGATCTGGGCGACGGGGCCAAGCGGGATGCCGCGGGAAAACCGCTGTTCGTAGAGGGCCTTGTTCTTGGCGACCTGAACCACCATCGAATCCGAGAGCGCGTTGACGACAGAGGCGCCGACACCGTGCAGACCACCCGAGGTCTCATAGGCGTCGCCGGAGAACTTGCCGCCCGCGTGCAGGGTGCAGAGGATCACCTCGAGCGCGGATTTTCCGGGGAACTTGGGGTGGGGGTCAATCGGGATGCCGCGACCGTTGTCCCTGATTTCAATAGAGAAATCGGAATGCAGCGTGACCTCGATCCGGTTGGCGTGGCCCGCCACCGCCTCGTCCATCGAGTTGTCCAGAACCTCGGCCACGAGGTGATGCAGGGCGCGGTCGTCGGTGCCGCCGATATACATGCCGGGGCGTTTGCGCACGGGTTCCAGCCCCTCCAGCACCTCGATGGAGGAGGCGTCATACTCGGGCTGTGCGGCGGAGTGGAGGAGGTCGTCGGCCATGTGTGTGCTCGGTTTGTTCTGATTGGTTGGCGGCGATTATGGCAGAGGGTCCCGTCCGGGTAAACGGGGCGTACGGTCTGGTTAAGGCACCGTGCCTTGGGGGACGCAACGGGGGCTGCCTACCATATCTTGCGGTGGATGGGGATTCAGAGCAGCGGCCTCGGGGCGCCTGGTTTGTACGTTTTGTACGGTTTGTACGTCGAATTCAGCATTTTGTACAAAACGCGGGCCGAGGTTTGGGTGACGTTGCGGGAGATTTGGTTAATCGGGCTGGGTTTGGGGTGGTTGGTTTGGCGGTGCCCGGGCGGGGATGGTGCGGGATGAGGTCCCGGATCAGGTCCGGGACTGCGGAGGGAGATGCGGAACCGCAGAAGCGTCATGCTGAAAGCATGCCTCTGGCATGACCTGCGGGGGTGAGACCCGGTCCGCGCAGCGGCAAAGGCTCCGGGGGTGGGTTTGAGGGTCGAACGGAGTGCGGAGCCGCAGAAGCGCCGACCTGCGGGGTGGCGCTGCTAAGGGTAGAACGGGTGCGGTTTATCGTGACACATCCGAAGGACCTCTGGGGTTTGCACCTGCGTCGACAAAGCGCCGCCCCGGGGGGGCGGGTCGGCGCTGGCGCGGCGGCCTTCGGCCTTGTTCCGCGCCTTGGGGGAGGGGATTGATGTGGGGTGTGGGTGGTGCGCGGGTAATGAGCTCCTTACGAGTGATTCCGATATGAAGCCGCTGCCTGACACTTCGCATCTCGCAAGAGTTTTGCGACATCGTCGTCCAGATCCAGTTGCGCCAGAGAATGAATGCACTTGATTCCCGTCCCCAGAATGTTGCATTTTTCATCCCCAGCAAAACGAGAACTCATTTCGCAGAAGTACCTAGGTTCTGGGATTGCAAAGTTTGCCTGTGTCTTGTTTGCGAGTTGATAGACTGCGTGGCTTACGAAGTCCGCAATTTCCAGTAAATCCTCTTCACCTTTTTGTCGTGTCGTGATGCAAAATGGGTTGAAGTTCGAAAAAACCTTCGACTGTCGATACATCGGGTTGTGTTTTACAGTTTCAAAGTATCTGATCATCGCATCATAGTCGTGGTTGCGGCGCTCAAGAATCACGGACAGGTCATCTTCGTTCAGCCCTTTGGTGGATAAATATTCTAAGATGCGCTCTAATAGATATTTTAGGCATTTGTTGTAAAACTTGTGAGGGTCAGCACCGATCTGATCCTTATATTCTTTCAAAGTTGCTTTGTTAGAAATGACGGCAAAGTACCGGACGGGAAGCTTGCCTAAAGTTCGTGCAAGGAGAACCTTCTCATTGTGCGCAAGATCTGTTGCATGTTTCCACTTCGACTTTGCAATTGTTGATTTGAAATCTAGCAGTCTTTTCCGAGCAACAATAGAAGACGCCGGTTGGAGAACTGCTGCTCCCATCACAAAATATGGCGATGCTCCCGGCGTGTTTTCGTTGCGTACTTTGTAAACGCCGGTTTCGCCGCTCTCGTCGACAAACACCGTATATCGCATTTCTCGCTCATGGTTTACCCGATTCTTTTAGAAGGTATTGGTTACCATGCCGCGCCATCCAAGACTATATTACAATGCTTTCTGCTGCTCGCGCCTTCACGTGCGTACATGTTAGGGATTGCTTACCTACCTCCCGCCACCCCTCCCCAATCTCCGGAAACCACGCATCCGCCCCCTCGACCTCCAGATCCACTTCCGTGATCAACAGCCGGTGCGCCAGTGGCAGCATGGCCTCGTAGATCTTTTGCCCGCCGATCCCATACACACGGAAATAGCCAAGCGACTGCGCCAGGGCGATGCCCTCTTCGACGGAGCCGACGACGTGTTCGTGCAGCGAGGTGTCGCGGGAGACGACGATGTTCAGGCGCTTGGGGAGGGGCTTGAACGGCAGGCTCTCCCATGTCCGCCGGCCCATGATGAGCGCGCCGCCCAGGGTCTCGCGCTTGAACATAGCGAGGTCCTCGGGGAGGTGCCAGGGGATGTCGCCATCCTTGCCGATGGCGCGGTTGCGGTCGTGGGCGGCGATGAGCGTGATCATGGGAACCTCAGACAGCCACGGGGGCCTTGATGGCGGGCAGGGGGTCGTAGCCGGGAAAGGAGAAATCCTCATACCGGAAATCGAAGAGGTCCGTGACCTCGCGCGCGATCTCCAGCCGGGGCAGGGGGCGCGGCGTGCGCGAGAGCTGTTCGGCAACCTGGTCCATGTGGTTGGAATAGATATGGGCGTCGCCGATGGAATGGACAAAATCGCCCGGCTCATAGCCGGTGACATGGGCCAGCATGACCTGCAACAGCGCGTAGGAGGCGATGTTGAAGGGCACGCCGAGGAACATGTCGGCGGAGCGCTGGTAGAGCTGCAGGTGCAGCTTGCCCCCGATGATGCGGACCTGCCAGAGCGTGTGGCAGGGCGGCAGCGCCATCTCGGGCACATCCGCCGGGTTCCAGGCCGAGACGATCATGCGGCGCGACTCCGGGGTGGTGCGGATCTGGTGCAGGAGGGTCCGGATCTGGTCGATCTCGCCCTTGTCCCCGGGCCAGTGGCGCCACTGGTGGCCGTAGACCGGGCCGAGGTCGCCGTTCTCATCCGCCCATTCGTCCCAGATCGAGACGCCGTTGTCCTTGAGATAGGTGATGTTGGTGTCGCCGGAGAGGAACCAGAGCAATTCGTGAATGATCGAGCGCAGGTGCAGTTTCTTGGTGGTCACGAGGGGAAAGCCCTGTGCCAGCGGATAGCGGCATTGCAGGCCGAAATAGCTGCGGGTGCCGGTGCCGGTACGGTCGGACGTCTCCTCGCCGTGGTCGAGGACCGTGCGGAGTGCGTCGAGATATTGCTGCATGATGTCCCTCCGGGAATGCGGGGCGCTGGGTGGTTCCCTTGGAATAGGGTATTTCGCGGGGCGGCGGAAGCGGAACGCTTGGCGGGATCGGGGCGGCTGTGCCAAGCTGCGGCAGAGCAGAAGAGGCAGGGGCGGAGGCAAGGCTGGAATGACGATCGCCGCGATTTCGGCGCCGCCTGACGCGCGCGAGGCTCTGGCCGCTTGCGTGGCGGCGATACAGCCGGACAGCGGGGTGACCTGGCTGGTGCTGCCGATGCGCAGGATGCCCGAGGACGGGAAGCTGCTGGAGAAACTGCGGGCGGTGGCGCGGGTGCCCGTGGACATGGCCCGGGATGGTGCGGCGCCGGGTGCGGACAGGGTGCTGGTGATACCGCAGGACCAGGTTGTGCGGATCGAGGGCGGTGTCCTGCGGCTGGCCCCGGGCGGCGCCTCGCCGCTGGACGACGGCCTGTCGACCCTGGCCGAATGCGAGCCGGCGGCGATTGCGGTGTTGCTGCCGGGACGCGACGCGGTGCCGACGCTGGGCGCGCGGGTCCTGCAGGCGGCGGGCGGCATCGTTCTGGGGGGCGGCCCGGCGACGCAAGCCGACAGGGAGGTGACGGCAGCGGACGCGCCCGGGGTGGTCACGGCGATCCACCGGGCATGGCGCGCCCAGGCGGCCGGGGAGGGGCCAAGCGGCGAGCAGCTGGACCGGGCTGCCCGCCTGATGGGCTTTGCGGACCGGCCCGGAGAGGTCCTGTTGGCGGCCAGGATGGCGCGCAGGATGGCAATCGAAGGCGGGCTGACGCCCGAGGCCTACCTGGCGCGGTTGCGCAGTGACCCGGCAGAGCGGCAGCGCCTTGCGCGGGAGGTCATGCAGGGCACGGCGCAGGAGGTTTCGGACGCGGTGGTGATCGATCGGTTGCGGGACCGTGTTCTGATCCCTTTGTTGCAGCGCAAGCAGGCCGGGTTTCGTGTCTGGGTGCCCGGCTGCGGCCAGGGCGAACTGGTCTACCAACTGGCCATGATGATCGTCGAGCTGACGACAGAGCGGCAGGACCGGCGCCCCTGGAAGATCTTCGGCACCGATACGGACGCCTTGGCCCTGCGCCAGGCGCGGTCGGGACACTATGGCGCTGAAGCGGCGGCGGCGCTGGATCCGGACCGTCGGACTCGTTTCCTTCGGCGCGGCGACGGCGGGTACACGGTCGATCTGGCCCTGCGCGAACTCTGCGTTTTCGCGGAGCACGATCTGTTTGCGGATGCCCCCTTTGGCTGGCTGGACCTTGTGTTGTGCCTGCGGCCGGGCCTGTTCTCCCGTCCCGAGAAGGCGGAAGTGGCGTTGGCCCGGTTCGACTATGGCTTGCAGGGGGCAGGGTTCCTTGCGGTCTCGCCGCAGCTGGCCCCGATGCTGGATGAGGAAGGGTTCGAGCCGGTGGGCGAAGACGGCATGCTGTTCCGGCGACGGAAAATCCAGGGGCGCGCGCGCGCCTCGGTCCTGCGCGGCTACCGGCCCGCCGAGAGGCTGACTGAAACCGCGCTGGCCGAACGCGGCGTCTTGCGGATGCTGGGAACGGTCTTTGCCTCGGTCGACGACACGGGGCGGTTCATCCATGTCTCGGCGGCGATGCGAGCCTTTCTGTCGCCGGTTCGGCCTGGCGTCGCCTACGGGTTGCAGGATCTGCGCGACCCGGAACAGGCCCGCGCGGCATCAGAGGCCCTGGCAGAGGTGCGCGACGAGGGGCGCGAGATCTCCGTGCGGACCGTGGCCCCTGACGGAGCAGAGGCCAAGGGAGAGGTCTGCGTCGCGGCCTCTGCCGAACAGGCCGGTCGCTACCTCGTGGTGCTGCGCGGTGCGGAAGACGGCCAGTTGCCGGGGCTGTCGGTGCCGCCGGGGGCCGTGCCCTGGCAACGCCAGCTGGACCGGCTGCAATGGCGGACCGAAAGCGCCGAGATGGCGTTGAGCAGCGCCAATCGCGAACTGCTGGCGCTGAACGAGGAACTGCAATCCTCGAACAGGGAATTGCGGATCAGCCGGGGAGAGCTGGAGCTGATCAACAGCAAGCTGCAGGCCTTCAATCGCGAATTGCTGGAGTCCTCGACCCGGTTGGAGCAGCAGAACGCCGAGCTGCAGGCGATCTACGATGGTGTGCCCGTGGGACTGGGGATGATCGGAAAGGACATGCGATGGTCGCGCGGCAACAGGTACCTGGCCGAGTTGTTCGGGCTGGATCCGGATGCGTTGCGCCTTGCGCCGGCGGACACCCCGGTGCCGGTGCAGATCGGCGATGTGGCGGCGCGGATCGAGGCTGTTCTGGACGGCGCCGCCCCGCTGGAAGGGATCGAGATCACCGCTGGACAGGGGCGGCGGCTTGTCGGTGACATCTTTCCGGTCCTGCGCGACGGAGAGGTGACGGCGGCGGGCATTGCGGTGCGCGACGTGACCTCCGAGCGGGCGCTGGAGGAACAGAAGGACCTGTTGACCGCCGAGTTGCAGCACCGGGTCAGGAACATGCTGGCGGTGGTGCGGGCGGTGACGCGGTTCACCGCGCAGCGATCCGGCGACAAGACCGAACTGGCCAGCCGCCTGTCGCAGCGCCTGGCCTCGATGGGCCGGACATTCGAGCTGTTGTCGGATGCGGGCTGGGACTGGCAGGGCCTGCGGGGGCTGGCGGAGTCCAGTCTTGCCGCTTTCGTGGACCTGAACGATGAGAGGTTCACCTATCAGGGCGAGGACGTGGCGCTGCCGCCCGAGGATGCGCAGGCGATTGGCCTGGCCTTGCACGAACTGGGCACGAATGCCGTCAAATACGGGGCGTGGAGCGTGCCGGACGGCCGGGTGGTGCTGGATGTCGTGGCCTCCGGCGACGGGCTTTTGCGGATGACATGGCGCGAAACCGGCGGCCCCGAGGTGGTTCCGCCCGAGCAGACCGGGTTCGGGGCCTTCCTGCTGGGCACGATCCTGGGGCGCCAGTTGCAGGCCACCGTTGTGATGGATTACCGCCCCGAGGGACTCTGTGTCACGATCTCGCGCGCGGGGGTGGGATGATCAGGCCGGGGCGGGTTCGAGGCCGGAAAGATTGCGCATGACGCGGACCAGCTCTTCGACCGGCTCGCTTTTGCTGAGCACCTCGACGTCCGGGGCGATGTCGCGCAGGCCCAGCGAGTTCGAGACATAGGCGCTGTAGACGGCGGTCCGGCAGCCGCGCGCATGGAGGATGGCCAGCAGGCGCCGCCCTTCTTCCCCGATGACGACGTTCGAGCTCATCTGGCGGCCAAGGTCCAGGTCGAGCACGCAAAGGCGCGGGGTGTTCTGCGACAGGCTGCTCAGGGCGCCGGTATAGTGGCGGACCGGGGGCAGCGGGTTCAGCCCGGCCTCTTGCAGGGCCTCGAAAAGCTCTGTCGAGAGAAAGGCGTTGTCCTCGACGATCAGGGTCGGGCCTGTCGTTCTTGTGCCTGTGGTCTCGCCAGTCATGGGCCTGCTGCCTCGCGTATTCAATTCATTGGCGCCGTTGGCGCATCCAAAAAAACATGCTTGCACCCGGCCCGGGGCCAGGGTGCCAGGCAGAGACGAGCAGGACCATACCATCCTGATTGCCGATCAGGAAGCGTCCGGGCTGGTGACCCGGGCAATCACCTTGGGCAGGGGCTGTCAGATGCTCCCGAAATCTCTGCTGTGGGTCGATTATGCCGCACATTCAGCCGCTTCGCCAAGCCAAGATTGACTTTTTCAACCGTGATGCGCACGCTGTGGACAAAATAAAAGGCAAGACCTGAGGCAGTCCCATGTATCGCATTATTGCAGCGCTCGCTTTGGCGGGCGTCCTTTCCGCGTGTGACGGCGCGACTCTGACCGGCGACGGCGGGTCGGGAATTGGAACCGGGGCGCAGCCGCTGGTCCCTGAACCCGATCCCGGCACCGGGAGTGGCACCGACCCGGATGCGGATCCCGACCCCGACAACCTGTACACGAGCGAACTGGAGAACGCCTCGCCAGAGCTGACGGTCAACGAGATGACCTTTGACCCGGACACCGGTGAGCTGGTGTTCAACAACCTGCCGTTCGACAGCGACAAGGCCGTGGCCGGTGCGAATGTCTACGGCAAGGACACGGGCCTCAGCACCATTCTCAATCCTGGCGGCAGTGGGTTCGACGTCTATCGCAACACGGCGGGGCCTTCGGGCACGTCGCAGTATTTCGCGGTGTTCCGCCGTTCGCCCAGCGGATTCAGCCAGGTGGGTGCCGTTGGCACGGATCGGTACCTGTCGTTCGGCTTTGGCGGGGCTGCGGCGCAGCGCCTCGAGGGGAGCGGTGCGTTGCCGTCGACCACGGACTCCTATGTCTTCAACGGCGAATATGCCGCGGTCCGTACGGTTGTTGTCGATGGCGCACCGGGTGCGGAAATCCAGTATGTGTCCGGCCTGGCGCGGATCGAGGTCGACGTTGAGGATCCCGATATCTCCGGCGCTGTCGAAGGTGTGATCGTCAGCCGAGAGTTCTTTGATGCCAATGGTGTGAACATCGCTGCGCTGAGCGGGGCGGATTTCCTGTCGCTGGCCACGGCCGAGATCAACTTTGACACCTGGACGATCAATTCGTCCGATGCCAGTGCCGTACGCTCGGACGGCGAAGTGACCCAGACGGGCACCTGGTCGGGGCTCTTCGCGGGTCCTGATGGCGAGGAGGTTGTGGGTATCGTGGTGATCGAGGGACAGGGTCCGGTGGGGATCGACCCCGGGACCGGCGAGTTCATTACCGAAGACATCCGCGAGACCGGCGGCTTCATCGCCACGCGCCCCTGACCGATGAGCCTTGGCGCCCTTCTGTTGCGCGCTCTGCGACCGGCCGTTCTGGCCGGCGCGATGGCGCTGATGTCGGCCCCGGCCGGAGCCGAGGCGGTGCGGATGAGCGTGGACGAGGCGCGCGGCGCCGCGGCGCGGGCGCTGATGGCCGGGCAGGCGGACCTGGCGCTGGTGCTGGCCGAGGGGGTGCTGCTGGGCGCGCCCGGCGATACCGACGCTCTGATGATGAAATCCCGCGCCCTGTCGCAGCTTGGCCGCAGTGCAGAAGCGGCGGAGGCCGCGCGCAGCGCCCTTGGTGGCACGAATGACGAGCGGGAGCGGTTCTTTTCCGCGATGCTGATGGCGCAAGCGCGAGCCTCTGGCGGGCGACCCGGCGTTGCGCAACTCTGGCTGAGGCGCGCGGCCCAGATGGCGCCGGATGACCAGCTGAAGGCCGTGGCGGTGCGCGATTTCCGCCAGTTGCGGCGGCTGACGCCCTGGCGGCTGTCCCTGGACCTGTCTGTCGAGCCATCGGACAACATCAACGGCGCGCCCAAGACCAACAGTTTCACCTTTGCCGGGCTGCCCTTCATCAATCCTTCGGCGGTGCCGCTGTCCGGAGAACGCTATGTCCTGGGCGCCGATTATGTCCGCCGTGTCCCGCTGAGCGAGACCCGGCGGCTGAACCTGGGCCTGTCGACGGAATTCCAGCGGGTGCGGTTTTCCTCCGAGGCGCGCGACAAGGTTCCGGGGATCAAGGACGCGGATTACCGGCAGGATGCGCTGGCGCTGAGCCTGGGGTACGAGGCGCGCGCGCAGGACGGCAGCTGGCTGGGCAAGTCGCAGCTGTCGCTGACACGGCACTGGCTGGGCGGCGCGCTGTTCGCCGATGCGGCGCGACTGGATCTCAGCTATGGCCAGACAATTGTGCCGGGGCTGATCGGGGCGCTGCGCTATGGTTACGAGGTCGAGCAGCGGCACGATGCGGCGATCCGCGATGCACAGACCCGCGAACTGGGCCTGACGCTGACACGCGCCTATGGCAAGTCCACCCTGGGGCTGGACCTGCTGGTGTCCGACACGGCCTCGGACTCGCGGCTGGTGGCGCGGGAAAGCGCCCGCGCGGCACTGAGCTATAGCCTGGGCAGGCCGGTCAAGGGCTTGTTGCCGCGGCTGACGCTAGCCTGGGAAGTGACCGATTTCGACAGGGGGCCGTCCCCTTTCTGGGTCGATCCGCGCCGGGACGAGGAACTGAGTGTTTCGCTGGATGTGCTGTTGCCAAACTACGATCTCTACGGCTTTGCGCCGGAAATCGGGGTTTCCTTCCGCGACCGGAGTTCCAATTATACCATCTACGAGACCCGCGGCACAGATCTGCGGCTGGGTCTGAAATCGGTATTCTGAATGACAGCCTGCGCAGGCGGGCCGGAAGGGACAAAATGGGAATCAAGTATCTGCACACGATGGTCCGGGTGGCGGACCTCGACGCGTCGATCGACTTTTACAAGATGCTGGGACTGGTCGAGCGCCGCCGGACCGAGAGCGAGAAGGGCCGTTTCACGCTGGTCTTCCTGTGCCCGCCGGATCAGGCGGATGGCCACGCCGACGTGGAACTGACCTACAACTGGGACGGGGATGAGGGCCTGCCCTCGGACAGCCGCCACTTTGGCCACCTCGCCTACACGGTGCCCAACATCTACGAGATGTGCCAAAAGTTGATGGACGCGGGCGTGACGATCAACCGGCCGCCGCGCGACGGGCACATGGCCTTTGTCCGCTCGCCCGACAACATCTCGATCGAACTGCTGCAGGAAGGTGAGGCCCTGCCGCCGCAGGAACCCTGGGCAAGCATGGGCAACACGGGGCACTGGTGACGGGCCTTGCCCAATTGATCGCCGCCATTCTGGCGGCGATTGTGCCGGCGGGGGCCGAGGCCGCCTGCCGGCTGGCGCTGCTGCTGGCGCTGGATGTCTCCTCGTCCGTGGACGAGGCGGAATACGGGCTGCAGCGCGACGGCCTGGCGGCGGCCCTGACCAGCCCGGACGTGCAGGGTGCGATCCTGCAGCAGGGCGGCACAGTGGCGCTGGCCGTCTACGAGTGGAGCGGACGGCGGCAATCGGTGGTGGTGCAGGACTGGGTGCTGCTGCGGAGCGCGGGCGACATCGCGGCGGTGGCCGCGCGGTTGCGGACCGTGCAGCGGTCCTACCGGCGCTTTCCGACGGCGCTGGGCTATGCGCTGGGCTTCGGGGCCACGCTGATGCAGAAGGCCCCGGCCTGCGAGCGGCAGGTGATCGACGTGTCCGGGGACGGGATCACCAATGACGGGTTCTGGCCCGGGCTGGCCTACAAGCATTTCCCCTTTGAGCGGATCACGGTCAACGCGCTGGCGGTGCTGGGGGCGGACCCCTCGGTGGTGGATCACTACGAGTTCGAGGTGCTGCATGGCCCGGGGGCCTTCATCGAGACGGCACAGGGCTATGAGGGGTTCGAGCGGGCGATGGTCCGCAAGCTCTATCGCGAGGTCCAGAACCGGATTGTCGGCGGGCTGCCTTACGTGGGGCCGGGGCCGGGATGACGCGGCTGGCCTGTCTTGCGGCGCTGCTGCTTTGGGGGGCGGGGGCCGAGGCGGCCTGCCGCCAGGCGCTGGCGCTGGGTCTGGACGTGTCGGGATCGGTCGACGCACTGGAATACCGGCTGCAACTGGATGGGCTGGCTGGCGCGCTGGAGGATCCGGAGGTCATGGGGGCCTTGTTGGCCATGCCCGAAGCGCCGGTGTCTGTGGCCGTCTTCGAATGGAGCGGGCCGGGATCTCAGCGGTTGGTGGCGCCCTGGCGGCGGATCGAGGGGCCGGTGGACGTGGCCGACCTGGCGGCGCTGTTGCGCGGAACGCAGCGTGGGCAGCTGGGCCAATCCACCGCGATCGGGGCGGCCAAGAGGTTTGGCGCGGCGCTGTTGTCGGAGCAGGGAGGCTGCTGGCGCCGGGTGCTGGACCTTTCGGGCGACGGAAAGTCGAACACTGGGCCGAGGCCGCAGGACAGCCGCCCCGGCGGGATCACGATCAACGGGCTGGTGATCGGCGCCTCGGGCGATGCGAACGGGATCGGTGCCCTGGCCTCGTACTATCGCGCCTATGTCATCGCGGGGCCGGATGCCTTTGTTGAGACCGCGCTGGGCTTTGAGGCTTTCGAGGCGGCGATGGTGCGCAAGCTGAAACGCGAATTGCAGGTGCTGGCCGTCTCGTCCAGATAGCGGCGGTGACGTCTGGGCGCCGCTCCTGCGCCCCTGGCGCAGATCGCCCCGCCCGCCGTCCCACCAGGGCGCCGTCCGGACGGCATCGCCCGGCCCGGCGGCCTCAGTAGATATAGCGGATCTGGTCGGTCCAGTAGCGTTCGACGCGGCGCAGCGCGGTGGTGATCTCGTCAATGCCATCGACCGACAGGACGCCCTTGCCCTGCAGCCCGTCCGCATGGCGGCCAAAAAGCTCGCCGACGATGTCGCGGATTTCCCGCCCGCGCTGGGTCAGGCGCACCCGGACCGAGCGGCGGTCGATCTCGCACCGCTGGTGGTGCATATAGCCCATCTCGACCAGTTTCTTGAGGTTGTAGCTGACGTTCGAGCCCTGGTAATAACCACGGCTTTTCAGTTCGCCGGCCGTCACCTCGTTGTCGCCGATGTTGAACAATAGCAGCGCCTGCACCGCGTTCACGTCGATGATGCCCAACCGTTCGAATTCGTCCTTGATGACGTCGAGCAGGAGGCGGTGGAGTCGTTCCACCAGGCTCAACGCATCCAGGTAGCTCGTCATGAAGCCCTGTGCCGGCCCCTGATTCAGTGACGAATGAATGCTCATTTCAGTCTCCGCCTGTTTTTCTTGCAACGGAGCTTTCGGGTATAAACGCAAATATCGGGTTAAACCGAGTAGAAGACCCGGAAAATTCTATTGATTTCCGAGGGTTGGTTAACCAACCTTACCAGAGGCCGAAACACGCAGACCCCGTCCGGCAACGGGCGCCGGACCGATTCCTGCCGCGCGATCAACCGTTTGCGGCGACGCGGGTGATTTCCGAAATCATCCGGATGTGGGTCTCGGGCGCGGGGCGCTGGCCCGAGATCCACTGGTAAAGATCCTGGTCGTTCTCTGCCAGCAATGCCTCGTAGGCATCCAGGTCGGCGGCATCCAGGGCGTCAAGGCGGGCCTCGGCGAAGCGGATCAGCAGGATATCCATCTCCTTGGTGCCGCGGCGCATGGAGCGCATGCGCAGACGGCGGAGACGGGTTTCGCGGGATTCGCCGAGGCCGGTCGTCATGTCACTGGGCCTCTGTCAGCAGGGTGCGCAGGCGCTTTTCCAGCCGCCCCAGCTTGTCCGCCTTGGCCTTGAACTGGCCGCGCAGGGCGCGGATCTCGGTCAGGACGGCGTTGACGTCGGGCGCCAGGACATCGTCCTGGTCGGGGTCGGGCACGCCGTCGCCTTCGCCGGTGATCAGCCAGACGATCGACACGTTCAGCACTCCGGCCAGCGTGGACAGGCGGTTGGCGCGCGGTTCGTTGATGTCGTCTTCCCAGGCCTGGAGGGTCTTCAGCTTGACGCCCAGGCGCTTGGCCAGGACCTCCTGGGTCATGTGGGCCGCCTCGCGGGCAGCAGCGAGCCGGTCGCCGAAGGTGGCGGATTCGGGCCCGTACCAGTCTTTCGAGTTGTCCATGATCTTACCTTTCCGGTGAAGCCGCTTGAACGCCGTTTGGGCGCAAACTATGACAGGGCTGGCGAATTTTCAAACGACGAGCCCTCTTATGCCCTTTCTGTCGCAGACGCTATCCCGCGTGAAACCTTCCCCGACGGTCGCCGTCACGCAACTTGCGCGCGAACTTGCGGCCGCAGGGCGCGATATCATCGGACTCGGCGCCGGCGAGCCGGACTTTGACACGCCGGACAATATCAAGGCTGCAGCAATTGCGGCAATCGAAGCGGGGAAAACGAAGTACACCGCGCCGGACGGAATTCCCGAGCTGAAAGAGGCGGTCTGTGCCAAGTTCGCCCGTGAAAACGGGCTGAGCTACACACCCGCCCAGATCAGCGTCAGCACCGGCGGCAAACAGGTTCTCTACAACGCGCTGATGGCGACGCTGAACCCGGGCGACGAGGTCATCATCCCGGCGCCCTATTGGGTCAGCTACCCCGACATGGTGCGCCTTGGCGGCGGCGAGCCGGTGATCGTCGAGGGCGCCGAGGCCGAGGGGTTCCGGATCACGCCTGAACAGCTGGAGGCGGCGATCACGCCGAACACCAAGTGGTTCATCTTCAACTCGCCGTCGAACCCGACGGGCGCGGGCTATGATCGCGCGGCGCTGACCGCGCTGACCGAGGTGCTGATGCGGCATCCCCATGTCTGGGTCATGTCCGACGACATGTATGAACATCTGGCCTATGACGGGTTCGAATTCGTCAGCCCGGCCCAGGTCGAACCGGGGCTGTATGACCGCACGCTGACCGTCAATGGCGTCAGCAAGGCCTATGCGATGACCGGTTGGCGCATCGGCTATGCGGGCGGACCCGAGGAACTGATCGGCGCGATGCGCAAGGTACAGGGGCAGTCCACCACGAACCCCTGTTCGATCAGCCAGTGGGCGGCGGTCGAGGCGCTGAACGGGCCGCAGGACTTTCTGGCGGAGCGCGCGGCGGTGTTCCGGCAGCGGCGGGACATGGTGGTCGACCGGCTGAACGCCTGCGCCGGCATCACCTGCGCCACGCCCGAGGGGGCGTTCTACGTCTATCCTTCGGTGGCGGGATGCCTTGGCAAGACGTCGAAAGGCGGCCGGCGGATCGACACGGACGAGGATTTCTGCACCGCCCTGCTGGAGGAAGAGGGCGTCGCGGTGGTCTTTGGCGCGGCTTTCGGCCTGAGCCCACATTTCCGGGTCAGCTATGCCGCCTCGGACGCGCAGCTCACCGGTGCCTGCGACCGGATCGAGCGGTTCTGTGCGGGGCTGACATGACCGCCGACCTGCCAGAGTTCTACTTTCGCGTGCGCGAAAACGGTGCTCTGGTCTATCGCGTCGACACCGAGAACCGGCAGCGGCGGATCGAGATGGACCAGATCGCCGTGGTCAACGTCAACAAGGGCGAGATCAAGCCACATGGCGACCGCGAGTTGGCAGCGGGCGAACTGGAAGAGATCCGTGCCTGGATGGAAGAGCGGCAGCGGCTGCTGGCGCTGCGCGAGATGGATGACATCCATCGCGCCATCGACCACCTGAACCTGACCGCCCAATGGGCGCAGGCACGGGCGACGCAGGAACAGCTCGAAGAGGTCACGGATGCGCTGCTTTTGGCGATGCATGACCTGCGCAGCGTTCTGGTCCGCAAGAAGGCGGACCGGGTGATGAAGGGCTGAGGCGCGCCTTTCCGATGGGCGAAAAGGGGCGGTTTGCCTATAAACCGGGCAAGCCGTGGCCGATGTTAAGGATTGCCGGGCGCTGCCTCTTCATTCCTCTGCATTTGGCCCTTATGTTCGGTCCATGCCACAGAACCAGATCACACTGACGCAACGCGATGCAGGTGGGCCGTTCGATCTTGGCCGGCCGCTGTTCCCCCTTTCACCCGATGACGTGCGGGCGCTACTCGACCGGCAGGGCTGAGCAGGCCGCGCAAGCGATCTATCCCAGGATGCCGGGCCAGTTGGCGCGGCCCTTGGCGATGTTGCCCTCTATGTCCTGCAGCCAAAGGGTGCGGGCGCGCAGGCTGGCGTTGAGGAACAGTTGGCCTTTGTGGATCGTCCAGGCCTCGGGGATGGTCGGCGCCAGGTAGCCGCGCGAGGCGGCAAAGGCGCAATACCCCCCGAATTGCGGGGCATAGGCCGTCGGGTCCGCCTCGAAGGTGGCGGCGTTTCCGGTATCGGCGAATTGCCAAGAGGCACCTTTCCAGCTCAGTGCCGCGGCGCCCCCGGGCACGGGACCGTTGCCGGCGAAATAGGCCACAGGGTCGGATCCGTCGATGGCGATACCGTTCTCTGCATAGATCTCGGGTTCGGCTGCCAGGACACTGCGCGCGGTGATCAGCAGGGCAGGGGCGGCAAGCGCGAGGCCAAGCGTGGCGCGGCGTGTCATGTGGGGCATCGGGCGGGTCATGGCGGTCTCCGGTGAGGTTGCGGCTGCTCACAGGATGGGCTGATCGGTGTCTTGGCAAAAGCCCCCGACACGGGGACGTGACAGGGCGTGTGCGGGCAAATTTTCTCGCCCGGGCGTCATAAACCTGTTACATTTTGGCTATGACAAGATCCGTCCTCCCAATCTTGCTATGCCTCGGGTTGCCGATCGGGCCGGCCGTCGGCAGCCCGATTGCCGAGGTCATATGCGCCCCGTCCGACCAGATGACCCGCAAGCTGGTGGAACAGTTCGGCACCGCGCGTCGCGCCACGGGGTTGCGCAGCCCCGAAGAAGTGGTCGAGATCTGGACCGACGACCAGGGCGACTGGACCATGATCATCAGCTATGCCTCCGGCACGTCGTGCATCGTGGCCATGGGCGAACACTGGCAGGATCTGGACCGCGGCGACCCGGCCTGAAGCGGGAGAATCTTCCGGAAATGGCACGAAAAAATTGACTCGCGCCCGCGTGCTGGTAGCTTGTGGACAATTGCACCGTCTTTAGGGGGACATTATGAAACTGACTTTGACCGCCGCTGCCACGGCGCTCGCTCTCAGCGCGACCTCGGCGTTTGCCTGGGGCGACATGTACATGGGCGACGCGACAAACGATCCGAACTCGAATTTCCTGGTTCACAGCTACAACGCGCCGAACTTCTGCCCGCAGGGGCTGCAGCCGGTTCTGGCGGGGGGCGTCGTTTGCTGCGGCAAGCCGAACGCCGGGGCCTATTACAACCATCCGGGCCGCCAGCGGTCCTATTCGCCGCAGTTCGTGCCGGGCGAAAAGGGCGCTGTCTACCGCTGAGGCGCCGCGCCTCTTGGCATTGCCTGTCAGGCCGCGTATACGCGCGGCCTGATTTCATTTGTGACCACGCGGGAAAGGCCGGGCCATGCAGGGCAGCGCGAATCTGAATATCATGATGAAGGCGGCGCGAAAGGCGGGCCGGTCGCTGGTCAAGGACTTCCGCGAGGTCGAGAACCTCCAGGTCTCCATGAAGGGCGCGGGTGACTTCGTGTCAAAGGCCGATATCGAGGCCGAGCGCATCCTCAAGGAAGAGCTGATGGGCGCGCGGCCAAACTATGGCTGGCTGGCCGAGGAAGGCGGCGAGGAGCCGGGTGAGGATCCGACCCGGCGCTGGATCGTCGATCCGCTGGATGGCGGCACCAACTTCCTGCACGCGCTGCCGCATTGGGCGATTTCCATCGCGCTGGAACACAAAGGGCAGATCGTGTCTGCGGTGGTCTTCGATGCCGCCAAGGACGAGATGTTCTATGCCGAACGGGGCGCGGGTGCCTGGCTCAACGATTCCAAGCGCCTGCGCGTTTCCGGACGGCGCCGCATGGTCGAGGCGGTCTTTGCCACCGGCATTCCCTTTGCCGCGAAACGCACCCTGCCCGCGACGCTCAAGGATCTGGCCCGCGTGATGCCGGAATGCGCCGGCGTGCGGCATCTGGGCTCTTCCTCGCTGGACATGGCCTATGTGGCGGCGGGCCGCTACGAGGGCTACTGGGAACGTGAGCTGAAGCTCTGGGACATGGCCGCAGGTTATCTGATCGCCAAGGAGGCCGGCGCGCTGGTCGATGGTGTCCGCGAGGGGCAGGACCCGCTGGAAAGCGGCAGCATCATCTGCGCCAACAACGAGATTTTCGGTGGCTTCCTCCGGCTTTTGCGCGCCGACTGACAGGTGCGCGACCCTGTCCCGGGCTTGACCCGGGACCTCTGGCCAGTGGTCAGAGATCCGAGGGGTGATTGACGCCGTCGTTCCAGCCCAGCGGCTCGAAGTCCTTCGGGTCCATCCCCTCGATGCAATAGAGGTTGACCCCGTATTCGTTCGGGTTCGACCGACGGCGGTGGTACATGTAGATGCCGCAGGTCTTGCAGAAATGGTGCTGGGCCGTGTGGGTGCCAAAGCTGTAGAGTGCCAGGTTCTCTGCCCCTTTCATCACCTCGACCCCGTCCAGCGGGGCGCTGACGACGGCGGCGCTGCGGCGACGGCAGTAAGAACAGTCGCACCGCCGGGCCGTCGCGGTCCCGTCTGACAGGCGCACCCGCAGTTCTACGGCGCCACAATGGCAGGTGGCGGTGTGGATCTCTGTCATTTTCTGCGAATCCTCGGAACTTGTGTGTGGTGTTTGCGGCTCTGGACGCGCGGCACGCGGCTGCGTTCAAAGGCGTATTGCGTTTCCGGGTGTGGGGGATGGCCCTCGTTGCGGTTCCAGAAGCGCGCGCCGCCGCGCCGCAGCCAGACCGGTATTGTCAGCAAGAGGCCGATCACAAAGCCGCCCACATGCGCCCAGTAGGCGACGCCGCCCTGGTCGGCGGGCGCGCTCCACCCGCCGAAAAGCTGCATCGCGAACCAGAGCGCCAGCATCAGCCAGGCGGGCACGGGGATAACGCGGAAGATGACGATAAGGATGATCAGGATATCGACCCGCGCCTTGGGGAAAAGCAGCAGGTAGCCACCCATGACTCCGGCAATGGCGCCAGAGGCCCCCACGGTGGGTACGGTGGACAGCGGTGCCGAGAGCCAGTGGATCAGCCCCGCGCCCAGCCCGGCGGCAAGGTAGAACAGCAGGTATCCGACGTGCCCCATCTCGTCTTCGAGGTTGTCGCCGAAGATGTAGAGGAACAGCATGTTGCCCGCGATATGCATCCATCCCCCGTGCAGGAACATCGAGGTCATAAGCCCGGAGAACCCGTAGCCTTCGGACAGAAAGCGCGGGACCAGCGCATAATCGGCATAAAAGGCCATCATCGCCCGCGGCGAGCCTTCGTATTGCAGCGAGGCCAGGAACACGACGATATTGATCGCGATCAGGGCGTAGGTGACGAAGGGCGTGCGCCCCGACGGGTTGTGATCGCGGATCGGAAACATGGGGTGGAGATTGGCATGCCAGGGGGGGAGGTCAAGGTGCCTCGGTCCCGGCGCGCATCATGCGGACGGTTGCGCGGGCTTGCCTTGATCGCGGCCTTGGCCGAACATTCCCCTCCGATGCAACAGTGGGAGATGAAACTGTGACCCTCAAGCGATCCTTGACCGTGGTGGCGTTGGGTGTGCTGCCCTTGGCCGCCGGCGCCGATCCTTCGTTGGAATGCAGCGTATCCGCCGGTAGCCAGGTGGAGATCTCCGAATGCGTCGCCCGGGCCGAGACGGCCGTGGACGAGGCGCTGGCCATCGCGCTGAGCTTTGCCAGCGACGCGGCACGGGAGCTGGACGAAGTCACGGGGCGCGCGATGTCGCTGCCCGCGCTGGAAAGCGGGCAGGCCGCCTGGGCGGCCTACCGCGATGCCCACTGCGATTTCGTGGGTGCGACCTATGGCGGCGGCTCGGGCACCGGGATCGCGGTCCGCTCTTGCCGGGTCGAGCTGGGCCGCGCCCGGATTGCCGCGCTGATGCAATTCACCCGGTAGGGGGTCAGCCCTCCTGCCCGGCCAGCAGGGCGGCATTGCCGCCCGCCGCGGTTGTGTCCACGCAAACATGCCGTTCGGCGCGGGCATGACCCGTGTCCGGGCTGCCGGTGATCAGCGTCAGGATCGGGCCCGGACGATCGGCCAGGGCCTGCCGGTAGGCGCGGGCGCGGTCCGCATCCCCCCACCAGAGCGCCCCTGCGATAGCCTGCGTGTCCTGCAGGGCCTCCGGCGACAGGCCGGGGGCCACTGCCGCGCGCCCGCCCAGGGCGCGAATGGCCTGTGCCTGTGCCTCTGCGGCGGCTTGCCCCGGTCCAAGACAGATCAGAGGTGGGCGCGCGTGCTGGTGCAGCACGTTGGCCTCGCCCGTCGGGCCGGGCAGCTCTATGCGGCTGGGGGCGGGATCGCTCTGCGCGGCCTCTGCCAGGCGCTTGGCCAGGTCCTTGACGGATGTGTCCGTGTCGTCGCCGGGCGTGTCCGGCGCGGGATGCGCGCGGAACCGGTCGAGGTAGAGCGGGCCGCCCGCCTTGGGACCGGTGCCCGACAGGCCTTCGCCCCCGAAGGGCTGGCTGCCCACGATGGCGCCGATCTGGTTGCGGTTGACGTAGATGTTGCCCGCCTCGATGCTTTCGGTGATCTGCTGTACGCGCTCGTCGATCCGGGTCATCAGGCCGAAGGTCAGCCCGTAGCCCGTGCCGTTGATGGCACCGATGACGCGGTTCAGATTGCGCGCCTTGTAGGTGGCGACATGCAGCACCGGGCCAAAGATCTCACGCTCCAGATCCTCGATCCCGTTGATCCGGATCAGCGTCGGCGGCACGAAATGCCCCGGCGTGGGCACGGCGACCTGTTGCAGCACGCGCCCCTCGCGCGAGGCCTGTGCGACATGATCCAGGATACCGTCCTGCGCCTCGGCGTCGATCACCGGGCCGACATCGGTGGCCGCCTCCCAGGGATCGCCCACGACAAGGGTTTGCATGGCCCCCTTGAGCATTTCGAGGAAGCCTTCGGCCACGTCCTCTTGCACGTAGAGACAGCGCAGCGCCGAACAGCGTTGCCCGGCGGACTGGAAGGCGGATTCGATGATCGCCTGCACGGCCTGTTCGGGCAGGGCGGTGCTGTCGACGATCATCGCGTTCAGACCGCCGGTTTCCGCGATGAAGGGCGCGCCGGGGGCAAGGTTCTGAGCCATGCTGCGGTGGATGATCTGGGCGGTCTCGGTGCCGCCGGTAAAGGCGACGCCATCGACATCCGCGCAGGAGGTCAGCACCGCGCCCACGTCACCGGCGCCGGGCAGCAGTTGTAGCGCCGCGCGCGGCACACCGGCCTCGTGCAGCAGGCGGGTGGCAAAATGCGCGATCAGCGGTGTCTGTTCCGCCGGTTTCGCCAGAACGGCGTTGCCCGCGGCCAGTGCGGCGGACAGCTGTCCTGTGAAGATCGCCAGCGGGAAGTTCCAGGGCGAGATGCAGGCAAAGGTGCCCAGCGGGCTGTCAGTACCCTCCTGGCAGCGGGCGGCATAGTAGCGCAGGAAATCCACCGCCTCGCGCAGTTCGGCCAGGGCGTCCATCAGCGATTTGCCCGCCTCGCGGTGGAGGATGGCAAAGATCTCGGCCTGGTTGGCCTCGTAGAGATCGGCGGCGGCATTCAGGACGCGCGCACGCTCGGCCGGGGAGGCCTGCCAGGGCTGCGCGGCCGCGGCTGCGGTGCGCGCCTGTTCGGGGCTGGCCCAGGTGATCTGCCCCAGAACATCGCCGGGGTTGGCGGGGTTCACGACTTCCTCGGTGTCGCCGGGGGCGGCCTCGGCCACGGTCAGGGGGGCAGCCTGCCATTGCGCATTGCGGAAGGCTGCGCGCCCATTGTCGAGCGCGGCAAAGCTGGGGCGGTGCCGCAGGTCCAACCCCTCGGAGTTGCGGCGCTCGGGCTGGAAGAGGTCGGGGCCGGTTGTCAGGGCGCGGCCTGCAGGCGCCTCGAACGGGTCGGCGGCCACGGTTTCGGGGGCCACGTCTTCGTCCACGATCTGGTTGACGAAGCTGGAGTTGGCGCCGTTTTCCAACAGGCGGCGCACCAGATAAGCCAAGAGGTCACGGTGCGCGCCGACCGGGGCATAGATCCGGCAGCGGGTCTTGTTCTGCTCCATGACCAGCCGGTGTAGGGTTTCGCCCATGCCGTGCAGCCGCTGGAATTCAAAGGCGGTCTTGTCCTCGGCCATGTGCAGGATGGCCGACACCGTATGGGCGTTATGTGTGGCGAACTGCGGGTAGATCCGGTCCGTCATCGACAGCAGCTTGCGCGCGTTCGCGATGTAAGAGACATCGGTGGCCGCTTTGGAGGTGAAGACCGGAAAGCCGGGCAGGCCCGCGACCTGGGCGCGCTTGATCTCGGTGTCCCAGTAGGCTCCTTTCACGAGGCGAACCATGATGCGGCGGTCTAGCTTTTCCGACAGCGCGTAGAGCCAGTCGATGACCGCGTCCGCGCGCTGACCAAAGGCCTGCACGACGACGCCAAAGCCTTCCCACCCGGCAAGACCGGGATCGGACAGGACTTCCTCGATCACATCCAGCGAGAGCGAGAGGCGGTCGGCCTCTTCCGCGTCGATGTTCAACCCGATCTTCGCGTCGCGGGCCTGGATGGCCAGGGCCCGCAGCCGGGGGATCAGCGCGGCGCGGGCGGTGTCGGCCTGCAACTCGTCATAGCGGGGGTGCAGCGCCGAGAGCTTGACCGAGATGCCGGGGTTGTCGCGGGTGGCCTCGTGCGGGGCATTGGTGGCGATGGCGCGGATCGCCTGGGCATAGGCCTCGAAATAGCGCTGCGCGTCGGCCTCTGTCCGGGCGGCCTCGCCCAGCATGTCGAAGGAATAGGTATAGCCCTTGGCCTCTTGCGCCTTGCCGCGTTTCATCGCGGCCTCGATGCTTTCGCCAAGGACAAACTGCGCCCCCATCTCGCGCATGGCACGGCCGACGGCGGTGCGGATCACCGGTTCGCCCAGACGTTTGATCGCGCCGCGCAGGTGGCCGACGGGGCCGGGCTGCTTTTCTTCCAGCACCTTGCCGGTCAGCATCAGCGCCCAGGTCGAGGCATTGACCAGCGGCGAGGTGGAATGGCCCAGGTGGCGCGACCAGTCGGAGGGCGCGATCTTGTCCTCGATCAGAGCGTCGATCGTGGCGCTGTCCGGCACGCGCAAAAGCGCCTCGGCCAGGCACATCAGCGCAACGCCCTCTTCGGTCGAGAGCCCGTATTCGGCCAGGAAGACCTCCATCAAACCGGGGCGGGTGGCACCACGGATGTCGCGCACGAGCTTGGCCGCATTGCCCGAGATCGCGGCGCGGGCGGAGGCGTCCAGCGCGGCCACGTCTTTCAACCGGGCCAGCGTTTCGGCCTCACCGGCATAGGTCATCGCGTCGATGCGCGCGCGCAGGTCTGTCATCTGGTCCTTCGGCATGCTCGTGCCTTTCTGGATTTCGGGTAAGATACGGGGGACGGTGCACGGAATGGATACCAGCGCACCGAACTTTGGTGTAAGATACCCGGAGTGTCGCGGGACGTTTGACTGTTTTTGCTGGCTGGACTTGTCGTTTGGCCCAAGTTTTCGGGGAAATGCGATGGAATCGGAAATCTCGGACCTTGACCGCTTTGATCGGGCGATCCTCGGCGAACTGGCGGGTGAAGCGCGCATTTCGGTGACGGAACTTGCGCGGCGCATCGGCCTGTCGAAATCGCCCACGCAGACGCGTCTGAAGCGGCTGGAAGAGGCCGGGTACATCCGTGGCTATCGCGCGGTGCTGGATCCGATCCGTCTCGGGCTGGATCATGTGGCCTTTGTCGAGGTTCGCATGGTCGACACGCGCGAGGGCACCCTGGCCCGGTTCAACGCGGCGATCACTACGATCCCCGAGATCGAACAGGCGCATCTGATCGCGGGAAACTTCGACTATCTCCTGAAGGTGCGGACCCAGGACATGCCCAGTTATCGCCGGGTTCTGGCGGAAAAGGTCTCGACCCTGCCGGGGGTCGCCTCGACCTCGACCTTTGTTGCGATGGAAGCGGTCAAGGAAGAGGGTGTCGCGGATGTGACTTGACCCTTGGTCAGGCCGTGCCACCCTTTCGCCATGAGACTTGCCCTTGCCCTGACCTGTCTGGCCGCGCCTGTTCTGGCGGATGGCTGCCCGACCGCGCCGGATCACAGCGCAGAGATGGATCCCCTGTACGAAGCGCTGCTGGTCGCGCCAGACGAGACCGCCGCGCGGATGATCACCAACCAGATGTGGGGCTATTGGGACAATGCCCCCGACGAGGCCAGCCAGGCGATGCTGGACGAGGCGATGCGCGCCCGTGCGCGGTTCGACTTCCTGCGCGCCCTGGACCGGCTGGACACGCTGGTGGGCTACTGTCCGTTCTACGCCGAGGGGTATAATCAGCGTGCCTTCGTCAATTTCCTGCGCGAGGATTTCGCGGCGGCGCTACCCGATCTGGACCGCGCGCTGGAGTTGAACCCGCGCCATATCGGCGCCCTGTCGGGCAAGGCGGTGACGCTGTTCGCCCTGGGCCGAGAGGAAGAGGCGCAGGCCGCCCTGCGCGCGGCGCTGGCGATCAACCCCTGGCTGGCGGAACGCGCCTTGCTGAAGCCGTTGCCGGGCGAAGAGTTGTAACCCAACCGGCTAGTCCAGGAACCGCCGGCTGACAAAGCCGCGGACGCCGCGGTTGTCCATGACGTTGATCCAGAGGCTGTTGCTTTCGATGCAGCGCCGTACCAGTTGCGGATCGCTGTTCCGGGCCGGTCGGCAGGCAGTGGTGTGCCCAGCATCTCAAGCAGCAGGGTGTCCGGAAAGTCGAGACGGGCGCGGTTGACGGATTGCTCTGTATAGGGGGTGTTTTCGACAGGCAGGCCGGATGCGTGAAAGCCCGGCTTGCCTAGAGGGGGCAAGCGGCGCTTGGCCTCGGTATAGCCATCTCCGGCCAAAAGGCGCCCGGCCATGAAGACCGGCGCGCAGGCGCTTTCGCACCGTTGGCCCGGACCGCCAGTGTGACGGTGCACCCCATGACAGGGTTGCCGCCCTTGCTTGCATCCGCATCCAGGACCCCGCCACCAGCCTGCCAAAGCGCCAAAAGCGCGAGATACCGACACAGGGAGAGAGGATGACGCATGACGGGCCCTTTGCCGGTCTGACAGCCAAAGCGTATCGGTTGCGCCCATCGGACCAAGGGAGCCGTCAGTCGGGATCGGTTCCGGTTTACACGGCCCGCGCAAAGGCTATGGTCGCGCCACTGGCCCGCGTGGTGGAATGGTAGACACAGGGGACTTAAAATCCCCAGGCTTTATGCCGTGCCGGTTCGAGTCCGGCCGCGGGTACCAGTCAGATCTTCCGGCAGGTGCGAGGATGCGCGCCGATCCGAGCGTGGGGGCTTTCTTGCCACGGTCGTACCACGCGCAGACAGGACCAGTCGTGACCGGCGGCCGGAGCGGACTGGGCCTTTGACGCGGTCCATAAACCCTTGCATACGCGGGCCTGACATTGCCGCGGTCGAGGGCTGGACATCATTTTGGGCTGGGACTGGTCTATTGCGCTGGGACTGATCTATTGCCAGGGCGTGCACGCCCTGTCGCGTGTTGCCAGTCCACCACCCGCGCCATGACCCGATTGCGTCATGCGCAAGGACGGTACGGGGCAGGGGAATGTCGAGCGACGAGAAAGGCCGGGGTTCGATGCTCAGTCGGCGGTCTTGCGGCGCAGGCGGATGACCACCTCGACAGAGGCGATTTCCGACCCCTCCGGTGCTTCCGGCAGGCGCGTGATTTCCAGCTGGTCCGCCGGCGCATCGGTCAATGCGCCACGATCTTCCCAGAAGAAATGCGGGTGATCGTGGGTGTTCGTGTCAAAGTAGCTGCGCGAGCCGTCCACCGTGACTTCCTGCATCAGGCCGGCATCGCAAAAGGCCTTGAGCGTGTTGTAGACGGTGGCTAGGGAAACCTGCTCTCCGCTGTCCTTGGCGGCGGCGAAAAGGCTTTCGGCGGTGACGTGACGGTTGTTCCCGTCGCCTACCAGCAAAGCCGCCAGCGCGACGCGCTGACGTGTGGGGCGCAGATCGCTGCGTCCCAGCCAGGTCTTGCCGCGCTCGGTCGCCTCGGACATCATCTCTCGCTGTGGGCCTTGCATTGTAGGCTATATATAGAGCCGCATGGAGGTACAATTCAATGGGTTTCCTGCCGCAGGCTGGGGCGCCTGCGGCGGTGGCGCCCTTGCAGGGCTTGCAAACGCGGTGCTAGAGGGGGCAAGCTTTTGACAGAGAAACAAAGAAAGGGACCGCCTGCATGGCCGACTATCCCACCAGCTTTGGCAAGGAAGACCTGCTGAAATGTGCCCGCGGCGAGCTGTTCGGGCCGGGCAATGCCCAGCTGCCCGAGCCGCCGATGCTGATGATGGACCGGATCACGGATATTTCCGGGGATGCGGGACTGCACGGGAAGGGACATGTTGTGGCGGAGTTCGACATCGACCCCAACCTGTGGTTCTTCGAGTGCCATTTTCCGGGGAATCCGATCATGCCGGGGTGCCTGGGGCTGGACGGGCTGTGGCAGCTGACCGGCTTCAACCTGGGCTGGCGCGGCTGGCAGGGGCGGGGCTATGCGCTGGGCGTGGGTGAGGTCAAGCTCAAGGGCATGGTGCGCCCGGACCGTAAGATGTTGACTTACAAGGTGGATTTCACCAAGGCGGTGCAGACCCGGCGGCTGACGATGGGCGTCGCGGACGGGATCGTGGAGGCCGATGGAGAGGTCATCTACGAGGTCAAGGACATGAAAGTGGCGCTGTCCGAGAGCTGATTTCGGGGACCCTTTGTACTCCGGCCGGGTGGGGTGAAAATCCCCCTCCCGGGGGTCAAAAGTGAACCGATCAGTCTGTACGTTTTGTACAAAACGTACATCGTTTCCAGCATTTTGTACAAAGCGGTAGGGGTTTGTTAAGACCCCCGTTCCGGCGTGTCCGGCAGGTGGGTTTGAGGACCCGTCGCGGCGCGCGTGACGAGGTGCGGCGGCGGGGAGACCCCCGCCCTACGGGTTTGCCGACTTGACGCCCGGCCCAGGGAGTTGTCGTTGGGTCAGAGTGCCAGCCGCGCCATTGACGGGCCGCGGTACGGCGATCCGAGGCGTGGAGCCTCTTGGTTTATCCCTGCCACGTCCGAAGAAGATCGACACGGGTGCCTGGCCCCACCAGATCGCCGTGCCGTGGGGGCGGCCCGGCGATGGCGCGGCGCCCTTCGGGCTTGATTCCGCGCTTGGGTGGTTTGTTCATTTTGTGTTGCAGGGGGCGGTGCGGATAACAGTATCGGTGGGTCAGAAACCCACCCTACGCTTGCATGAACCTAACCGGAGGCCCGTCTTCAAGGGCTTAGCTCTCGACCAGGTTCAGAAATTTGGCCACATCCTTTGAAGTCGATTGTACCGTCTCAAGGATTTTTGCTTGAAATGCAATTTCCCGATCAAAATGCTTTTGGATTTGATCCCTCAACACCGGCGATGAATCTTTTGGCGTCCACTGCAAAACATATCCTTGCTCATTCTTGGACGATCCTCTTGAAAAAAGGCTTCGATAACGAACTGGGGTTATCCCAGTGAACTGCTCGAACACAACAAGACTTTCTTCGGTACCAATTGGGTCGATGGAAATAGAATCGGGATACAAGTAGTCGGCGAAACTCTTTGGGTACGGCTCAAGGTATGTAACCTTGGATATGCCGGCTGCAACAATATGCTTTGCGCAATTGTGGCATGGAAAGGTCGTGCAATATAATGTCGCACCAATTGTTGCAACCCCAAGTCGCGCTGCTGTCGAGAGAGCGGCCATTTCTGCGTGGACTGCACGCCCGAATTCTAGGGTGTCCATTATCTGACTATCCTTAAGGGGGGCGTCAGATGAGTCGAGATACTTTTTGCTTATTTCAGTGTCAGAAATTAGGTTGTTAAACAACTCCTTCCTGTCTCGAAGGATTTGAATTATTTCAGTGGCCATTTGCCTTTTCCGAATAGTGTTCAAATCCATGCCAAGCGCCACATCTCTAGCGTCAACGCCTTCGTCAGACCAGTAGGTTCCGCCTCCTGCTTTCGGCGCCTCATTGAACCCAGTTGCCGCGACATCACCACTTCTCTCGATGACAGCGCCAACTTGCCTAGCTGTGTCACATGAGGTCAAAGCGACATTCATTGCAATATTCTGAAAAAATTCTGGCCTAGTGGGTGAGATTGCGGGGTTCCCAAAAAGCGCCTCAAAAAACCTTTTCAGACACTTCTTTGAGGATTCTCGAGACGAACAGTCAATAATCAAATCGGCCAAATGAAACACCTTACCCACACGCTGACCAAAATCCTTGGAGGCTTCAGAGTTGTCTATATCGATTAGCTCTTTCGCTTCTGTTCTCCAAGTGTCAGGTTTTGGTTGACCGGGATTGCCTCCAGCGATCTTTCTTGACAGGGACTCTACTCTTGCCTCCAGCGGCGCGTGGCACGAAATAAGTATGAACTGTTCGCCATAAACATCTCTGAGCGATTTGACCTCCTCAGGTCTTTTCAATTGATCAATTATATAGGCGAGGCGCGTGGGCTTTCCATCTTCAGCTTCGTGATTATCACGATTGCTTACGATGCCGCTAATGGCGACGGATGCAAAGAAGTCCTTGCGGTTTGCCATTTTCCTGATTTCGTTGCAGGCTTCGATCCGCGATCCATATCTCTTGTCCAACGGGGTATCTACAAGAGAAATTCCCTTGGACTCCAAGTCGACCTCTTTCAAGTAATCAGTCAGCTTTATGGTATAAGAAGCATAATAGAGATGATGCAGCGCTTCTTCAATCCAGCTAGCAACATCAACCGTCTCGACACCCATGCGTCCGACGATGCCGATAACAAGTTCTGGGAACACGATCTGAGACAAATTAGCATACTCCAGCTTCACTTTCTATGTATCAATCAACTTGAAGGTATGGTCAAACTTCCTTGTATGCGGAGGTACAAATCATGCAGGCAACGCAGCAAAGAAAACCAGTTAACTTCTCGAAATCGTTCAAAAAAACGGCATCTCAGTACAGTGATCTGAGTGATTCGAAGAAACGAGATCTTGAACGCGTCAAGTACTTGGAGGCTCTACGGCGTCAGCAACAAGAACGCCGTTCGAACTGACACGTTATCGCTTCACTTCTTGTAGGTTGCTCGTGTGCGGTCCCGTGCAAGCAGCATGGTGTCATTTTTTGCTTGCTAACGTTGCTCGAAAAACTCATCGCAACAATGGCCATATTTACCGTTGACCCGACGGGTATTGTGGCTGCCGACTCGTGATCCCCTCCTTGCGCCTCCCCCCCCACCTCGCCTACTAAGACCCTGACACATCAGGAGGAGGCTCCATGCGCCGCGTCGTCGTCACCGGGCTCGGGATCGTCTCGAGCATCGGCAACAATGCCCAGGAGGTCCTGGCCTCGCTCAAGGCGGGCCGTTCGGGGATCACTGCCAACGAGCAGATGAAGGAACACGGGTTCCGCAGCCAGATCGCCGGGGCCATCGACCTGGACCCGGCCGCGCATATCGACAAGCGGACCCTGCGCTTTATGGGGCCGGGGGCGGCCTATGCCCATATCGCCATGGGACAGGCGATCGCGGATGCGGGCCTTGAAGAAAGCGATATCGTGAACCCGCGCACCGGCCTCGTGGCGGGCTCGGGCGGGCCCTCGACCAGCGCCATGCTGACGGCGCATGAGACGGTGCTGAAAACCGGCGCGACCAAGCGGGTCGGGCCTTTTGCGGTGCCGAAATGCATGTGCTCGACCGTGAGTGCCAACCTCTCGACCGCCTACAAGATCAAGGGGATCAACTATTCGATCACCTCGGCCTGTTCGACAAGCCTGCATTGCATCGGCAACGCGGCGGAGCAGATCATGCTGGGCAAGCAGGACGTGATGTTCGCCGGCGGGGGCGAGGAGCTGGACTGGACGCTGTCCTGTCTGTTCGACGCGATGGGCGCGATGTCGTCGAAATTCAACGACACGCCGGACAAGGCGAGCCGGGCTTTCGACAAGGACCGCGACGGGTTTGTGATCAGCGGCGGCGGCGGCATCCTCGTGCTGGAGGAGCTGGAGCACGCGCGCGCCCGGGGCGCCAAGATCTATGCCGAGGTGACGGGCTACGGCGCGACCTCGGACGGGGCGGACATGGTGGCGCCCAGCGGCGAAGGCGGCGAGCGGGCGATGCGGATCGCGCTGGACACCCTGCCGGAGGGCCGCAAGGTCAGCTATATCAATGCGCATGGCACCTCGACCCCCGTGGGCGACGTGGGCGAGATCGAGGCGGTGCGGCGCGTCTTTGGCGAGGGGACAACCCCGCCGGTGAGTTCGACCAAGTCGATGACCGGGCACAGCCAGGGCGCGACCGGCGCGCAGGAGGCGATCTATTGCCTCTTGGCGCTGCAACATGATTTCATCATCCCGTCGATCAACGTCGAGACGCTGGACCCGGCGCTGAAACCGGCAGAGATCGCGACCACGCTGGTCGAGAACGCGGGGCTCGACTCGGTGATGACGAATTCCTTTGGTTTTGGCGGCACCAACGGGTCGATGGTGCTGTCGCGGTTCAATGACTGATTTGCGCGGATAGAGTGGGATGACCATTAATCTCGAAGGCAAGCGCGGGCTTGTCATGGGCGTTGCGAACGATCGTTCGATTGCCTGGGGAATTGCCAAGGCGTGCCACGAGGCGGGGGCGGAGCTGGCCTTTACCTACCAGGGCGAGGCCTTCGGCAAGCGGCTGGAGCCGCTGGCGAAAAGCGTCGGGTCGGACTTCATGGTCGACGTGGACGTGACCGACGATGCCTCGCTGGACGCGGCCTTTGCGGCGCTTGCAGAGCGGTGGGACCGGGTGGATTTCCTGGTGCACGCGATTGCCTATTCGGACAAGGCCGAACTGGCGGGGCGGTTCCTGAACACCTCGCGGGACAACTTCAAGAACTCGATGGATATCTCGGTCTATTCCTTCATCGAGGTGGCGCGGCGGGTGCATCCGCTGATGACCGAGGGCGGGACGATGCTGACGCTGACCTACCTGGGCAGCCAGCGGGTCGTGCCGAATTACAACGTCATGGGGGTGGCCAAGGCGGCGTTGGAATCGACCACGCGCTACCTGGCCAATGACCTGGGCCCCGAGGGCATCCGCGTGAACGCGCTCTCGCCGGGGCCGATGAAGACGCTGGCCGGCGCGGCCATCGGGGGCGCGCGGCGCACCTACAAGCACACCGGTATGAATGCGCCGCTGCGGTCGAACGCGACGCTGGAGGCGGTGGGCGGCACGGCGGTCTGGCTGATCTCGGACGCGGGTGCCTATACCACGGGTGAGGTCATCATGGTGGACGGCGGCTATCACACCATCGGGATGCCTCAACTGGAGAACCTGTAACGGAGGCAGCGATGCGTCGGGTGGCATTGATCCTTGGGGT
This sequence comes from Mameliella sp. CS4, assembly GCF_019392335.1. Classification (GTDB taxonomy): domain Bacteria; phylum Pseudomonadota; class Alphaproteobacteria; order Rhodobacterales; family Rhodobacteraceae; genus Antarctobacter. The sequence continues at coordinate 187,715 of NZ_JAHXRQ010000006.1, read as the reverse complement.
GGCGGCGGCATTGAGCGGCTGCATGGAAGGCGCGACGGCCGTCGGCGGCGGCGCAGGCGGCAGAACGGGCGGCGGGCAGGGCCCGGAGGCGCGCAAGCTGTCCAGTGGCATGTCCCCGGCGCAGGCCGAGGGTGTCTTTGGCCTCGATGCGGGATACGAGCGCAACCCGGCGAACTGGGACGAGGCCTGTATCAGCTACGCCTATGATGGCGGTACGCGTTATGTCCACGCGGTCTATCGAAATGACCGTTTGGTGCGCGCGACAGACGGGCATGGCGCGATCTGTACCTACGGTGACGCCCTGTAGTCGCCGGAACCCCGGGCCGGATCATGCGTTGAGCCTCCAAGAGATTGGAGGATTCCATGACACATCAGATCGAACTGCAAAGCGTTGACCGGCTGACCCATGACGTGCGTCGCCTGACCTTTGAAAAGCCCGCGGGCTATGACTATGCCCCGGGGCAGGCCACGGATTTTGCGCTGGACCGTGATGGCTGGCGCGAGGAGCAGCGCCCTTTCACCTTTACCAGCCTGCCCGACGAAGAGCGGTTGGAATTCGTCATCAAGTCCTACCCCGAGCATGACGGCGTGACCGAGCAGATCGCTGACCTGCAACCCGGCGAAAAGGTTCTGATCGGGGACCCCTGGGGCGCGATCGAGGACAAGGGTGACGGCGTCTTTATTGCCGGTGGCGCGGGCGTGACGCCCTTTATCTCTATCCTGCGCAAGAAACTGGCCGACAAGGGCACGCTGGAGGGCAACACGCTGATATTCTCCAATCAGTGCGAGGGGGATATCGTGATGCGCAACACCTTCGAGGCCATGCCGGGGCTGCGCTGTCACTGGACCGTGACAGAGGAAAAGGGCAGCCCACTGGCGCGCGGCCTGATCGACGCCGAGATGCTGAAGGGTTTTGTCGATCCCGACAAGGACATCTGCTACGTCTGTGGCCCCGATCCGATGGTCGAGGCGATGCCGGGTGAACTGCAGAAACTGGGTGTGCCGGAGAAGCAGATCGTGACCGAGGATTTCGGCTGATCCGCGTGCCGATGGCGGGGAGACCCCCGCCCTACGCCCCCGGGCAGGCCGTCAGAACCATTGCCCCGGTTCCATCAGGCCGAGATCCAGCAATTGCCGCGAGTGCCATTCGAACGGTGTCGAGTTGTGCCAGCGGAAGGTGCGGATGTCGAAGGTGGAGCCGGGGTTGCGTTTCAGCGCCTTGGCGGTGCGGAAACTGACGATGGCGGCGGTCAGGTTGTTGTGCCAGGGGCAGGCGTAGGTGTTGTATTCCTCGTCCGAGAACGTGTGATCCTCGCGCAGGGTCAGCCCCTGTTTCGCGCGAAAGATGGCGATCCGGTCGATCTTGCGCCGGGTTTCGGGCACGTGTTCCTCGAACCGCCAGCGCAGCCCCCCGAAAAAGTTGAGCTGCCGTTCCTTGGGGTGGTTGTGGTGCCCGGGATCGGGCCGGGCCAGGGCGTAGTAGCCCGACCTGTCCATCCAGGCGTCATCCAGCGACACGGCGTCCGGGTGGCGGTTGAGGTCGCCCGCGTAGAGATCGACCACATAGGTCAGCATGGCGTCGCGCCGTTCCTCTGTGTGGAAGGCCAGCATCTCTCCGATTGTCCGGTTCTCCGAGAAGGGAAAGAACAGGTACTCGGCGTTGTAGCAGTAGTAGAGCCATTGACCGGCGGCCCTGGGGATGACGCGGTTGACCGCCTGTTGCAGCGCGCCGTCGGCGCGCATGTCATGGGCGACGTGATGGATCCTGTCTTGCAGGTCCTCCGGCACGGCAAGGTCCGCACCGCCAAAGAGGATCACGCTGCGAAAGCCGCAATGGCGGTGATGGCGCAGGGTGGTGTCCAGTTCGATCCCGTCCTCGGCAAAGATCAGCGCGACGGGGCCGCGCTGCAGCGCCTCGGCGCCCCGGGACAGGAAGTGATCTAGGTCTTCGTGAAACATGTTCGGCCTCTGGGGCGCTTTTGCGGCAGACTCGGTGAAAATCTGGTGCATTGCAAGATGGGGGGATTCTGCGGTATCCGCAGCCCTCGAACCCGAGAGCAGGAGCGCGCGCGATGGCCCCGAAGAAGCTTTATATCAAGACCTACGGCTGCCAGATGAATGTCTATGACAGCGAGCGCATGGCCGAGGCGATGGGCGGCGAAGGCTATGAGACCACCGAGCGCCCCGAAGACGCGGACATGATCCTGCTGAACACCTGCCACATCCGCGAGAAAGCGGCGGAGAAGGTCTATTCCGAGCTGGGCCGCTACAAGGGGCTGAAGGCCGCGCGCCCGGACCTCAAGATCGGCGTGGCGGGCTGCGTGGCCCAGGCCGAGGGCGAGGAGATCATGCGCCGTCAGCCGATGGTGGACCTGGTGGTGGGGCCGCAAAGCTATCACCGCCTGCCCGAGATGGAGGCCAAGGTGCGCACCGGCGGCAAGGCGCTGGACACGGATTTCCCCGAGGAGGACAAGTTCGACCACCTCAAGGGGCGCCCCAAGGCGAAACGCGGGCCGACCGCCTTTCTGACCGTGCAGGAGGGCTGTGACAAGTTCTGCGCCTTTTGCGTTGTGCCCTATACCCGCGGCGCCGAGGTGTCGCGCCCGGCGGACCGCGTGCTGACCGAGGCGCGCGACCTGGTGGAACGCGGCGTGCGCGAGATCACGCTGCTGGGGCAGAACGTCAATGCCTATCACGGCCACGACGGTGGGCTTGCCGGGCTGATCCACGCACTGGCAGAGGTCGACGGGCTGGAGCGGATCCGGTTCACCACCTCGCATCCCAACGACATGGACGAGGCGCTGATCGAGGCGCATGGCACCTGCGACAAGCTGATGCCCTACCTGCACCTGCCGGTGCAGGCGGGCAGCGACAAGATCCTGAAGCGGATGAACCGCCAGCATACCGCAGAGCAGTATCTGCGGTTGATCGAACGGCTGCGCGCGGCGCGGCCGGATCTGCACCTGTCGGGCGATTTCATCGTCGGCTTCCCCGAAGAGACCGAGGCCGATTTCCAGGCCACGCTGGACCTGATCGAGGCGGTGGAATACGGCAGCGCGTTTTCCTTCAAGTATTCCGAACGGCCCGGCACCCCGGCGGCGGAGCGGCCCCAGGTTCCGGAAGCGGAAAAGGACGACCGGCTGCAGCGGCTGCAGGCCCTGCTGACCAAACAGCAGCGCAGCCTGCAGGACGCGATGGTGGGCCGCGACGTGCATGTGCTGTTCGAAAAACCCGGACGGCTGCCCGGCCAGATGGTCGGGAAATCGGAATACCTGCACGCGGTCCACGTCGAGACCAGCGGAATCGTGCCGGGCGACATGGCCCGAATCCGAATCGAATCCAGCGGCCCCAATTCCCTCAAAGGCGTGATGAGCCCGCTCTAGGCTGACCTCCGAACCCGTTGTTTCAAAAAAAAGGTTCGGATTATCCACAGTAAAATAAGGCAGTTGCGGGAACTGTTTCCGATTTTGGGACAGTGTGCATAGCTTTTCTCTTCACAGGGAAGGCAACTTTGCTAATGTGTTGATTATAGTAAATTTGCCTGCGCGCGCTGCCAAACCGAGCGCAGGCATCAGGGGAAACTATAACCAAGGGACCAGGCTGTGGCGTATCGCATTACCAAGGCCATCGGCGCGATGGCGCTTGCGGCTCTCGCTGGTCTGTCGGCCGCTGCGCCGGCAGTCGCCGAGGACGCAGGGAAGACACCTTTCATTTCCACGCAGAACACCCGCACCATCAAGGGTGAACAGTACATCCCCGGCATCTGGGTCGATCCGGACGGCTGCGAACACTGGGTGATGGACGACGGCGTCGAGGGCTACATGAGCCCCCACGTCAGCCGCAAGGGCATCCCGGTCTGCCGCCGTGCCAACACCTGCGGCGTCATGAACACTGACCAGTTCTTTGCCACCGACAGCTACCGGATTTCCAAGCACGGGCAGGCCCGCATCGCCGAGTTCTTCCGCAGCGCCTCTGCGGTGGGCTACGTGATTGCCGGCCACACCGACAGCCGCGCCTCGGACGAGTACAACATCAAGTTGAGCTACAACCGCGCGCTGGCCGTGGCCAGGGTGGCCCGGTCGGTTGGGGCAAACATCACCGACGTTCGCGGCTATGGCGAACGTATGCCGGTCGCCACCAACAAGACCGCACAGGGCATGGCCAAGAACCGCCGTGTCGAAATTCTCTGCTTCCGGTAATCCAGAGGGGACCAGGATTATGAACTTCGTGAAACCGATCCTTCTGGTTGTCGCTGCCGTCGGCCTGGCCGCCTGCGACCCGGTCGGCCCTGACAAGAGCCGCGACCGCCAATCCGTCGACCGTGACGACCTGACCGGCATGAAAGCCGGTATCTGGGTCGATCCGAACGGATGTGACCACTGGATCATCGACGACGGTGTCGAGGGCTATCTCTCGCAGCGTCTGGACAAGTACGGCAAGCCGGTCTGCTCGGGCATCGCGCCCCCGACCATTGCCACCGGCGACTTCAAGGGTGGCTCGACCTCGGTCATCGGCGACCCGCTGTAATCCCGACCCTGACAGGCACGCAGGGTCTCAATAGGCCGCGCAGCATCTGCTGCGCGGTCTGTTTTTGTTGCACTTGCATGACATTCCGTCCCAGCCCGCGACCGAGACTTGCGCCACCGGGCCGCCGGGTGCACCATATCTAGCAGAAACATGCGTCCGGATTCGGACGGCCCTGTGCAGGAGACGGGTTTGACAGCGGGCACCTTGACCGAAGCCATCGTTGAATTTCCAGACAATCGACTGCTGATCGATCTTTGTGGAGAATTCGATCGCAACCTGACCGACATCGAGGCCCGCACCGGGGTGCAGATCCTGCGCCGTGGCAACCAGCTGGCGATCCACGGCCCAGAGGACGCCGTGCCGGAGGCGGCCGAGGTCCTGCGCATGCTCTACGAGCGGCTGGAACAGGGCCGCGAGGTGGACCGTGGCGACATCGACCGGGCCTTTCGCATGGAGGACGACGAGCCGGACGAGCAGCTGGAAATGTTCAGCGGCGGCAAGGTCGAGATCAAGACCCGCAAAAAGCTGATCGAGCCGCGCACCGACGCGCAAAAGGCCTATGTGCAGTCGCTCTTTGCCAACGAGTTGGCCTTTGGCATCGGCCCGGCGGGCACCGGCAAGACCTACCTGGCGGTGGCGGTCGGCGTGAACATGCTGATCACCGGCGAAGTCGACAAGATCATCCTGTGCCGTCCCGCCGTCGAGGCGGGCGAGCGGCTGGGCTTTCTGCCCGGCACGCAGGAGGAAAAGGTCGATCCCTACATGCAGCCCCTGATGGATGCGCTGAACGATTTCCTGCCGGGCAAGCAGCTTGCCAAGATGCGCGAGGAGAAATCGGTCGAGATCGCGCCGCTGGCCTTCATGCGCGGGCGCACGCTGTCGAATGCCTTTGTCGTGCTGGACGAGGCGCAGAACGCGACCACCATGCAGATGAAGATGTTCCTGACCCGCCTGGGCGAAGGCTCGCGCATGGTGATCACCGGCGACCGGACGCAGATCGACCTGCCGCGCGGCGTGCCTTCGGGGCTGGCGGACGCGGAACGGCTGCTGAGCCATGTGTCCGGCATCTCGTTCAACTATTTCACCGGCAAGGACGTGGTGCGTCACCCGCTTGTCGCCGCGATCATCGAGGCCTATGAGGCGGACGCGGAGGGCTGAGACCCTGGCTCCCGCTTCCTTGGTTTGAAAACTATCTCGGGGGTCCGGGGCAGGGCCTCCGGCGCGAATCCACATGTTGACCGATACGATTTTCGAGGACGACCGTTGGGAGGCCGCCGGGCTGGCGGAAATCTCGGAACGCGGTGCGGTGGCGGCGCTGATGCACCTGGGGCTCTCCCCGGCGGGCTACGAGATCGCCGTGCTGGGCTGTGACGATGCCCGAATTGCCACGCTGAACGGCGATTTCCGCGACAAGCCCACGGCCACCAACGTGCTGAGCTGGCCGTCTGAGGATCTGGCCCCCGAGACACCGGGAGGGACGCCCTGGCCGCCCGAGCCCGAGGACGAGGCGCCGCACCACCTGGGCGACATTGCCCTGGCCTGGGAAACCTGCGGGCGGGAAGCCGCCGAGCAGGGTATCGCTTTGGAGCAACATGTCACACACTTGGTTGTTCATGGCGTGTTACATCTTTTGGGGTATGACCATATGCGTGATGCGGACGCCACGCTGATGGAACGGCTGGAGGCAGAGATACTTGGCAATCTCGGTCTGCCGAACCCATATGGTGAGGATGATGGCCCCGATGGGGTATGACTGGAACAGGAAAGATGGGCGATAGCGACGACTCGTCTAAGGCAGCGCAAAGCGCGCCACTGACGGGACACATGAACGGACACGGGCCGCGGCGCAGTTTCTGGCAGCGGTTGTTCGGCCGGGGCGGCGAGGGGGCCTCGCGGCACGGCTCTGCGGCCGAAAGCGCGCCACGGGCGCACGACAGGCCGGTTCACGGCATGATCAACCTGCGTCGGATGCGGGTCGAGGATGTGGCCATTCCAAAGGCCGAGATCATCGCCGTGCCCAATACGATCACCAAGGAGGACCTGGTCACCGTGTTCCGCGAAAGCGGCATGACGCGGCTGCCGGTCTACGAGGGGACGTTGGACACGCCCGTGGGCATGGCCCACCTCAAGGATTTCGCGCTGCAGCAGGGCTTTAACGGCACCGGCGGGCGGTTCAACCTGAAACGGATGCTGCGACCGCTGCTCTTTGTGCCGCCGTCGATGCCGATTGGCGTGCTGCTGACCAAGATGCAGACCGAGCGCCGTCACATGGCACTGGTGATCGACGAATACGGCGGGGTCGACGGGCTGGTGACGATCGAGGACCTGATCGAACAGGTCATCGGCGAGATCGAGGACGAACACGACACCGACGAGGATCAGTACTGGACCCGAGAAAAGACCGGCTGCTACCTGGTGCAGGCCAAGACGCCGCTAAGCGATTTCGAGGGTGAGCTGGGCCTGGCGCTGACCGACCACGACGACATCGACGAGGAAGAGATCGACACGCTGGGCGGGCTGGTCTTCATGCTGGCGGGCCGCGTGCCCGCGCGGGGTGAGGTCGTGCCGCATCCGGCGGGTCTGGATTTCGAGGTTGTCGATGCGGACCCGCGCCGGATCAAGCGGCTGCGGGTGCGCCCGTCCAAGACGACACGGACCGAGACCGCCGCGACAGCGCCCGCGCCGGTGACAGAGGCGCCGGCGGTCAAGGCCGACGCGGGCCATGCCTGACAGGCGGGCGGTGGGCGGCGCCCGCGTGGCTGCTGGCCCCTTGCCGGGCTGGATGCGCCTGCCTCTGGCGGTGCTGGCGGGCGTGGTCATCGGTCTGGGTCAGCCTCCTTATGACCTGTGGTACCTGGGGTTCGCGGGCTACGTCGCGGCGGTCTGGCTGTTCCTTGTGACGCCGGGCGGGCTGCGGTCGGCGGGCACGGGCTGGGCCGTGGGGCTGGGCTATTTCGGTTTTTCGATGGGCTGGATCGTCGAGCCTTTCTTTGTCGATGCCGCCGTGACGGGATGGATGGCGCCCTTTGCGCTGATCGGTCTTGCGGGCGGGCTGGCACTGTTCTGGGGGCTGGCGTTCCGGCTCTCGTCGCAGGGGCGCTACCCGGTGATCGGGCTGGTCCTGGCGTGGAGCCTGGCGGAACTGGCGCGTGCCTATGTCCTTACCGGTTTTCCCTGGGCGCTGGTGCCCTATGTCTGGCTGCCGGTTCCGGTGATCCAGTGGGTCTCGGTCATCGGGCCGCACGGGCTGACTGTGATGACACTTTCGGCGGCGGCGCTTTGCGCGTTGGCGCTGCGCCCCGGCGGGGGGCGGGCGGCCCTGGGCGCCGTTGCCCTGCTGGCGGTGCTGTTCGGCGGCGGCTGGCTGCTGACCCCTGCCGCGCAGGACCTGGCAGCGCGCCCCGTGGTGCGGCTGGTCCAGCCCAATGCCCCCCAGCACGAGAAATGGGACCCGCAAAAGATCCCGGTCTTCATGCAGCGCAAGCTGGAGTTCACCCGCGCCGCGCCCACGGAAGGCGGGGCGGCGCCCGCGCTGGTCGTCTGGCCGGAAACCAGCGTGCCCAACCTGTTGCACCGGGCGGGGCCGACGCTGGACCGGATCACCGAGGCGGCGGGCGAGAGCCGGGTGCTGCTGGGGGTCCAGCGTGCGGACCAGGCGGGCTATTACAACTCGCTGATCGTGCTGGCGCCCGGTGGCGGGGTGCAGGCGCTCTATGACAAGCATCACCTTGTGCCTTTCGGGGAATACATGCCCGCCGCCGCGCTGTTCGCGCGGTGGAACATCGCCGGGCTGGCCGCCCGGGCCGAGGGCGGATACACGCCCGGGCCGGGGCCGCAGGTGATCGACATGGGCCCCCTGGGCAGCGCCCTGCCGCTGATCTGCTACGAGGCGGTCTTTCCCCAGGATGTGAACGGCGCGCCCTTGCGGCCGGACATGCTGATCCAGATCACCAACGACGCCTGGTTCGGCACCTGGTCCGGTCCTTTCCAGCACCTGGCCCAGGCCCGTATCCGTTCCATCGAACAGGGGCTGCCGATGCTGCGCGCAGCCAATACCGGCGTCTCGGCGGTGATCGACGGGGCGGGGCGTGTCCTGGCCAGCATTCCCCTGGGCGAGGCGGGCTATGTCGATGCGCCGTTGCCGCCGCCGATCCGGCACACGATCTACAGCCGCAGCGGGGATTTTCCGGTGGGTTTGCTCATGTTTGTGGCAATTGCGGTGCTTTCGGCGGCGTCCCGCCGCCGCAGCGACACAGATTCCGATTGACCCTGCGCGCTGCGCCGCGTACCCGCTTCTGGACATCAAAAACCCGTCACAACGGCTTCCTGGCGTGACGGCGTCATCAATGGAGCACCCCATCATGTCCCGACACAACTACATCTTCACCTCCGAGTCCGTCTCGGAGGGGCACCCGGACAAGGTCTGCGACCGGATTTCCGACGCGATCCTGGATGCCTTCCTGGCCGAAGACCCGCTTGCGCGTGTCGCCTGCGAGACCTTCGCCACCACCAACCGCGTGGTCATCGGGGGCGAGGTGGGCCTCTCTGACCAGGACAAGCTGGCAGAATACATGGCCAGCATTCCCGACATCGCCCGTGCCTGCATCAAGGACATCGGCTATGAGCAGGACAAGTTCCACCACGAGACCGTGGAAATCACCAACCTGCTGCACGAACAGTCCGCCCATATCGCGCAGGGCGTGACCGGCGAGCAGGGCGACGAAGGTGCCGGCGACCAGGGCATCATGTTCGGCTACGCCACGAACGAGACCGACGCGCTGATGCCGGCGCCGATCCAGTTCAGCCACGCGATCCTGCGCCGCCTCGCCGAGGTGCGCAAGAACGGCACCGAGCCCCGGCTGGGCCCGGATGCCAAGTCGCAGCTCTCGGTCCGCTATGAACACGGCAAGCCGATGGGCGTGACCTCGATCGTGCTGTCGACCCAGCACATCGACGAAGACATGACCAGCGCCGATGTGCGCGATCTGGTCGAGCCCTACATCCGCGAGACCCTGCCCGAGGGCTGGATCACCGCCGAGACCGAGTGGTGGGTGAACCCGACCGGCAAGTTCGTCATCGGTGGACCGGACGGCGACGCGGGCCTGACGGGCCGCAAGATCATCGTCGACACCTACGGCGGTGCCGCGCCGCACGGCGGCGGCGCCTTTTCGGGCAAGGACCCGACCAAGGTGGACCGGTCGGCGGCCTATGTCGCCCGCTATCTGGCCAAGAACGTGGTGGCCGCCGGGATGGCGGAACGCTGCACCGTGCAGCTGTCCTATGCCATCGGCGTGGCCAAGCCGCTGTCGATCTATGTCGACACGCACCAGACCGGCCAGATCGAGGCGCAGGCCATCGAGGCGGCGATCCCCAAGGTGATCGACCTGACCCCGCGCGGCATCCGCACCCATCTGGACCTGAACAAGCCGATCTATTCGCGCACCGCCGCCTATGGCCACTTTGGCCGGGCGCCCGAGGCGGACGGCGGTTTCTCCTGGGAGCGGACCGATCTGGCCGAGGCGCTGAAGAAAGAGGTCTGAGAGGGGGCTGTGCCCCCGTCTCCCTGCGGTCGACTCCCCCCGGGGGTATTTGGACCAAGAAGAACCACAAGAGGCGCCCCTGTCACGGGGGCGCCTTTTCTTTTTCCGTGGGCGGCTATCTTTGCGATGTGGAATGTGAACAGGGAGGTTCCGTGATGATCCGCACCGTTTTTGCTGCCGCCGTGATGCTGGCGGGCGCAGCCCAGGCCGAGATCCAGGCCGGCTATCATGAATACACCGTGGGCGACCGCAGCTACGAGGGCTATGTCGCCACGAACACCGCCATCACGCCCAAGGGCACGGTGCTGATCGTGCATGACTGGGACGGGATGACCGCCTACGAAGAGCGCCGCGCCGAGATGCTGGCGGCGCTGGGCTATACCGCCTTTGCCATCGACGTCTACGGTGCCGACGAAGACCCCAAGACCGTCGACGAGAACCGCGCGCTGTCGGGCGCTCTTTACGGCGACCGCGAGGAATTCCGCGCGCGGCTGATGGGCTCGATCATGGAGGCGGCCAATATCGCGGGCGCCACCGATGACATCGTCATCATGGGCTACTGCTTTGGCGGTGCGGCGGTGCTGGAAGCGGCCCGCGCCGGGGCCGACCTGCAGGGGTTCGTCAGCTTCCACGGCGGGCTGGGCACGCCCGAGGGGCAGGACTACAGCGCGACGAGCGCTCCGGTGATGCTGTTCCACGGCAGCGCCGACCCGGTGTCCGGGATGGGCGACCTGGCCGCGCTGCTGGACCAGTTGCAGGGCGCGGGTGTCGAACATGGCGCGCAGGTCTTTGGCGGCGCCCGCCACAGCTTTACCGTCTATGGGTCGAGGGACTATGACCTGACGGCGGACCAAGGGTCCTGGGAGGGGCTGCTGGGCTTCCTTGACGACCGGCTGTGATGCGGTTCCTGATCCTTGCCCTCGGCCTGTTGTGGCCGGGGGTGCTGATGGCCAATGACTGGGCCGCGCTGGACCGGCCTGGCGCCTTTGCCATCATGCGCCACGCGCTGGCGCCCGGCACGGGCGATCCGGCGGGTTTCACGCTGGAAGACTGCAGCACGCAGCGCAACCTCGATGACCGGGGCAGGGCGCAGGCACGCGCCATCGGGGCGGCCTTTCGCGCGCGCGGGGTGCAGTTCGACGCGGTGCTGAGCAGCCAGTGGTGCCGCTGCCAGGAAACGGCCAGCCTGCTGGAGCTGGGAGAGGTGACACCGGCGCCCGTGTTCAACTCCTTCTTTCGCGATTTCGACCAGCGCGCGGTGCGGACGGCTGGCGCGCTGGAGCTGTTGGAAACGCGGGGGGGACGGCCCATCGTTGTCACGCACCAGGTCAACATCAGCGCGCTGACCGGGCGCGGCACGCGGTCGGGCGAGGTGCTGGTGGTGCGTCGGAATGGCGACGGGCTGGAGGTGCTGGGGAGCATCCTGATCGCGCCGTGAGCGCGCAGAGGAGCCTTGCACGATCGGGCGCCGGGCGCTAAGCGCCCGGGCCATGACCACGTCAAACAAGCACCCCGGCGCCCCCTGGCGCAATTTCTACGGCCGCATAAAGGGCAAGACCCTGCGGCCGAAACAGGAAGAGTACCTGCAGGAGGACCTGGACCGGCTGTCGCCCGGTGCGGTCGACTGGGAGGAAAACCCCGACCGGACGCCGCTGGACACGGGCGCGCTCTTTGGTGGTGCGCCGGTCTGGCTGGAAATCGGCTTTGGCGGCGGCGAGCACATGGTGCACCAGGCGGTCGGGAATCCGGGCGTGGGCATCATCGGGGCCGAGCCCTTCATCAACGGCGTGGCAATGCTCCTGGGCAAGATCCGGGAGGCGGGCGCAGAGAACCTGCGGGTCTATCCCGGCGATGCGCGCAACCTGTTCGACGTGCTGCCGGACCAGTCGATCTCGAAGGCCTTTCTGCTGTATCCCGATCCCTGGCCCAAGAAGAAGCACCACCGGCGGCGCTTTGTGACGCAGGAGCATCTGGAACCACTGCACCGGGTGCTGAAACCGGGGGCCGAGTTCCGCGTCGCCACAGACATTCCCGACTATGTCCGTCAGACGCTGGTCGAGGTCCCGAAAGCCGGGTTCAGATGGACCGCCGAAGGGCCGGAGGATTGGCGCACACCCTGGGCTGACTGGTATTCGACCCGCTACGAGCAGAAGGCCCTGCGCGAGGGGCGCGTGCCGCATTACCTGACCTTCCACAGGCGGTGAGCGGGCAGGGGGCGCTGCCCCCTCGGCCTGCGGCCTTCACCCCCGGAGATATTTGGAGAGAGAAGAAACAGGGGCGCGGCGCTGCACGAGCGCGATGGACCTTGTCCCGGGCGCTTGCTATCAGGCGGCGACGATTTTGCAGGAGACCGCCCCATGTCCGCCCACGGCACCCCGATCCCGATGACTTCGCGTGCCTCCGGCCCCTTGGCGGGCGAGGCGCATGTGCCCGGCGACAAGTCGATTTCTCACCGCTCGCTGATCCTGGGCGCGATGGCGGTGGGCGAGACCAAGGTGACCGGACTGCTGGAAGGGCAGGACGTGCTGGACACCGCCAAAGCCATGCAGGCCTTTGGCGCCCAGGTCGAGAAGATCGGCGACACCTGGCATGTGCATGGCGTGGGGGTCGGCGGCTTTGGCGAACCGGACAACGTGATCGACTGTGGCAACTCGGGCACCGGGGTGCGGCTGATCATCGGGGCGATGGCCACCTCGCCCATCGTGGCGACCTTTACCGGTGACGCCAGCCTGAACAAGCGCCCGATGGCCCGCGTGACCGATCCGCTGGACCTGTTCGGGACGCGGGCCTATGGGCGGTCGGGCGGTCGGCTGCCCATGACCATCGTCGGCGCTGCCGAGCCGCTGCCGGTGCGCTACGAGGTGCCGGTGCCCTCGGCGCAGGTGAAATCCGCCGTTCTGCTGGCCGGGCTGAACGCGCCGGGCGAGACCGTGGTGATCGAGCGCGAGGCGACGCGGGATCACTCGGAACGGATGCTGGCGGGCTTCGGGGCCACGATCTCGACCGAGGTCACCGACGCGGGACGGGTCATCACCCTGCAGGGGCGGCCCGAACTGAAACCGCAGACCATCACCGTGCCGCGCGATCCCTCGTCGGCGGCTTTCCCGGTCTGCGCGGCGATCATCACCGAAGGGTCGGACGTGGTGGTGCCGAACATTGGGCTGAACCCGACGCGCGCGGGGCTGTTTGCCACGCTGCGCGAGATGGGCGCCGACCTGACCTATGAGAACGCGCGCGAAGAAGGGGGCGAGCCGGTGGCCGATTTGCGCGCGCGCTTCTCGCCCGATCTCAAGGGGATCGAGGTGCCCGCCGAGCGCGCCGCCAGCATGATCGACGAATATCCGGTGCTGTCGGTTGTCGCCAGTTTCGCCGAGGGGCGCACGCATATGCCGGGCGTCAAGGAGTTGCGCGTCAAGGAAAGTGACCGGATTGATGCGATGGCCACAGGCCTGCGTGCCGCCGGTGTGCATGTCGAGGAAGGCGAGGACTGGTGGACCGTCGAGGGGCGCGGGCATGGCAAGGTTGCGGGCGGCGTGACGGTGGAAAGCCACCTGGATCACCGCATCGCCATGTCCTTTCTTGTCATGGGGTTTGCCGCCGCACGGCCAATGACGGTGGATGACGGCGGGCCGATCGCCACGTCCTTTCCGATCTTCGAGACGCTGATGGGCAACCTGGGCGCCGAGATCACGCGCGGCTGAGGCGGAGCGGCTGGGGCTTTTCCCCGGGGCGCGCTCTTGCTACGCCTCGGGAGGATGGACAGGGAGTGTGCGATGCAGGCTGCGGCTGGAGTGACGGGGGGATGCCTCTGCAAGGCGGTGACCTACCGCGTGAGCGGCGCCCTGCGCCCGGTGATCGCCTGCCATTGCAGCCAGTGCCGCAAGACCTCGGGACATCACGTGGCAGCCACATCGGCGCCGCGTGAGACGGTTTCGGTGACGGGTGACGTGACCTGGTACGGATCGTCCGAGACAGCGCGGCGCGGCTTCTGCGGGACCTGCGGCAGCAACCTATTCTGGGACGGGCCGGGCACCCATCTGTCGATCTTTGCCGGGACCATCGACGGGCCGACCGGGCTGCACTTGTCGGGGCACATCTTTTGCGCCGACAAGGGGGACTACTATGATATCGGCGGGGGCCTGCCCCGGGCCGATGGCGCTGACCCGGGCATGACAACACAGGTGATCGCGTGAGTTTTACCATCGCCATCGACGGCCCCGCCGCCAGCGGCAAGGGCACCATCGCGCGCCAGCTTGCGGCGCATTTCGGTTTTGCGCATCTGGACACCGGGCTGCTGTATCGCGCGGTCGGGCGGCAGATGCTGTTGGGTGTGCCGCCGCTGGAGGCGGCGCAGGGGCTGGACGTGACAGGGCTGGACGCGCAGGACCTGCGGGGGCCGGAGGTGGCTCAGGCGGCTTCGAAAGTGGCGGCCTTGCCCGATGTGCGGGCGGCGCTGGTCGATGTGCAGCGGGCTTTTGCCCGGCGGTCGGGGGGCGCAGTTCTGGACGGGCGCGACATCGGGACAGTGATCTGCCCCGAGGCCGAGGCCAAGCTGTTCGTGATTGCCGGCGCCGAGGTGCGGGCCGAGCGGCGGTGGCGCGAACTGGTGGCTTCAGGGCACGAGGTGACACTGGAAGAGGTGCTGGAGGACGTCCTGGCCCGCGATGCGCGCGACATGAACCGGGCCGATGCGCCGCTGAAACCGGCAGAGGATGCGATCACGCTGGACACGTCGAAAATGGCCATTGCGGATGCGGTGGCCGAGGCCATTGCCATCGTGGAGCGCGCCGGAGCGGCGGGTTAGGGGCCGCGAGGTCCCGGGGCAGGCCCGGGACTGCGGTGCGCGGGGCTTTCAGCGCCGCTTCAGCGTGTCGCCGTAGTCCAGTTTGGGCGCCAGTTCGATGATCGGCTCAAACTCCGCCTCTGGGTTGTCGACCCGGCCGGAGATGATCTGTGCGGCCTTGCGCCCGATTTCCGCCCGGCAGGCATCCATCGTCGCCAGCTTGCGCGGCAGGCCGTCCAGCAATTCGACCCCGTTGAACCCGGCAAGACCGATCTGGCCGGGGATCTCTATGCCCGCATCCAGCAGGTGCAACAGGCCGCCCGCCGCGATCATGTCGTTGGAATAATAGAGGAAGTCTAGCTCCGGCTCACGCTCCAGCATGGCCTTGGTCATTTCGCGCCCCTTGGCGAGGGCGGAACCGCCGGAATAGAATTCCTGGTCGATCACCTCGACGCCTTCCTTTGCCAACGCCTCGGTGAAGCCCTCGAAGCGTTTGCGCGCGCGGTGGTCCAGCGGCATCTTGGTGCCCATGAAGCCGATGCGCTGATAGCCCTGTTTCAGGATCGCGCGGGCCATTTCGCGGCCCGCCCTGCGATGGCTGATGCCCACGGCGCAGTCGATCGGCTTGCCGTCGGTGTCCATGATCTCGACCACCGGGATGCCGCTGGCCTTGAGCATGGCGCGCGCGGCCTCGGTATGTTCCAGCCCGGCCACGATCACGCCCGAGGGGCGCCACGAGAGCATCTCGTAGAGGACGCGCTCTTCCTTTTCGGGCAGGTAGTCGGTGACGCCGACCACGGGCTGCAGCTCGGTCTCTTCCAACACGCTGGAGATGCCCGACAGAACCTCGGGGAAGACCATGTTGCGCAAGGAGGGGATGATGACCGCGACGAGGTTCACCCGCTGGCTGGCAAGCGCGCCTGCGATCTTGTTGGGCACGTAGCCCAGCGTCTTGGCCGCTTCCAGAACCTTTTCCCGGGTCGCCTGGCTGACGTCCCCGCGGTTGCGCAAGACGCGGCTGACGGTCATTTCCGAGACGCCGGATGCCTCGGAGACATCGCGAAGGGTAAGCGGGCGGGAGTCGTCGGCGGCCAAGGGCAAATCCTTTTCGTGAGATAGCGATACGTTACCGCAATCAGGGCGCTGTGCAAGAGCGGTATGCTCTGCAACCATCCGGGATGACAAGCCCGGCGTGGCAGGGTAAGGAGGCGCCGACGGCCCCGTGGCTCAACTGGATAGAGCAGCCCCCTCCTAAGGGGCAGGTTGCAGGTTCGAATCCTGCCGGGGTCGCCATTTCTATGCTCCCGCGCGCTCGGCGGGTCAGGCGGTCCCGCGCAAGGCCCTTGCCGCGGCGATGCCGGCGAGCGCGCCGAAGAAATGCGATTCCCAGCTGACACCGGGCTGGCCGGGCAAAACGCCCCAGACCATCGTTCCGTAGACCACGGCAACGCCCGCCGCCACCAGCAGCGGGACAAGGCGCTTTTCGACCAGGCCCCGCGCCACCAGAAAGCCGAACCAGCCAAAGATCAGCCCGGAGGCGCCGACGTGGATTGCGGGGTTGCCAAACAGCCAGACGCCCAGCCCGCCAAGGACAACGATCAGCAGCGAGGCCACCACCGCCACCGATCGCGCCGTGATGACAAGAAGCGCGCCCAGCACCGCCAGCGGCGCGGTATTGGCCGCCGCATGGGCGACCGAGCCGTGCAGCAGCGGCATGAAGACGATCCCGTCCAGCCCGCCTAGCGATCGTGGCCGCAGGCCAAGCCAACCGTTGAGCGCGTTGCCCGTCAGCAGGTTGACCGCTTCCACCCCCCAGATCACGGCCAGAAGGGCAGCCAGCCACCCGAAACGCTTGAAATCCAATGTACCAATCCATCCATGACCGCCGCCCCGGTCGGTCTCCCGGCCGGGGTTGTCACATCATGCCGCAAAGCCATGCAGAGCGGAACAGGGGGATGTCAGGGCAGCTGTGCCGTGTCGCCCTGGATCTTCAGCTTCCAATTCTCGATCAGGGTGCCCTTGGTCTTGAGCCGGCTGGCCAGATAGTAGAGCCGTTGTGTCGCGGGGCCGTCCGGCGCGGTCTCGAATCGCTGCTTGAGGTAGTAGGGCGGAATGGCCTGGGAATAGAGCGTGGCGTGCAGGGTCACGGCTTTTGGGTCGACCCCGTCGGGCAGGGTGATCTTGTAGGTGAGTTCATCCTTGCCGGCCATCACGCCCGCGTCTTTTGCTGCACGGCCCTCGGGCATCGTGACCTTCATGAAGGCGGCGGTCACTTCGGATGATCCGAACCGTTTCTCAAAGGCCTCTGTCCCCGGTTTCGCCGCGCCCCAGGGCAGCAGGCGGTTGTCCTTGGGGTGATAGACGCGGTGCACGAAGCTGGTGGTGAACTGCTTTTGCGCGTTCTGGGTCAGCTCTTCGTAGATCTGCACCTGTGTCTGGTCGTCGATCAGGTCGTGATGCGGCTGGTAGAGCGCCTCTGTCGCGCCCTCGGGGACGAAATCCAGGAATTCGGTCTTCAGCGGTTTGCCATCCGGGCCGATGATGACACCGGCGCCATTAGTGCAGCCCGAACACCAGATCTGCTTGCCCGCGGCATCGGTCACGCGGACCTCCAGGAAGGCGCGGCGGAAACCGACGCCCGAGGGCAGGCGGTGGCCGGTTTTGTTGTCGACGGTCACGAGTGCCGTCAGGGTGCCGTCCGCGCCTGTCAGGCTCTGGATTTTCACATCCGCCGTTTCGTCCCGCGCCTGCAGGGCCATCGTGTCCATCGAGAGCTGGGCGCCGTTGGTGGCGTAGGTCATCGGGTCCTTGGGACCCAGCCCCATTTCCTCGTCGAACTGCGACAGCATGGCCACCATGAAGGCATTGAGCCCCACGAAACTGTGCCGCTTGTAGTTGTCGCGGAAAGGCACGTCGATCTTGTCCTGAGGCAGGGCGTGGGGCACGTCGGGCAGGTTCGTGTCCTGGATCGAGGCGATCTGCGTGGTCAGGCTGTCGATCTTGATCTTGCCGTCCAGCGTTTCGAAATTGCCCTTCATGTGACAATCCTGGCAGGACCGGGCGGTGCCCGCATCGGCAAACTGGCTGTTCTTCCATTCCAGGAAGGTGGCCTGTTCGACCGAGTGCTGGAACTTGACCAGCGGTTCCCGGTAGGTGGCGCCGTATTGATCGGACAGAAAGCTGACGGCGTTCTGCGCGGCCTTGTTCAGCACCGCCTGTTCGGCGGCGGTGAACCCGGGCAGGGGCGCATCGGTGGGGGCGTCCACGTTGGGCAGGTTGATGGTGTGGCAGGCGCCGCACATCTCGCTGTCCTTGATGTAGGTGTCATGCACCGGGGTGATGCCCATTGCGTTTTCCATCGGCTTCTGGCGGACATCGGCAAAGGGGCCGATCAATTCGCTGGCCTTGTTCAGGCGGAAGACGCCGGTGGTGCCGTTCATCAGGTAGGTGTCCAGCGGGTTGTAGTCCGGCTGGCCCTCGGCCCGTTCTGGGGGCGCGATATGGTGGCAGACGGAACAGGATATGCCCTCGCGCGCGAGATTGCCGTAGACGTGGTAGTCATAGGTCCCGTCGGCGATCTGCTTGTCCTTTTGTTTGGTTGTCAGGGGCGTGTGCAGCAGGGCGTAGTCTGGTTTGAAGACATTGCCGTCCAGCCCCAGCTCGGGGGTGTCATGGGCGTCGATTTCCAGCTGCCGCTGGCCCATCGCGCCGTGGCAGGACAGGCAGGTGGTGCCAAGGTTGTCCGACAGGTCGCCCGCGCCGGCCCGATTCAGCAGGGCGAATTCGGATTCCAGCTGGGCGAAAAAGATCGGGTCACGCCCGGCCAGGCCCATCGGCGACCAGCGCCATTCGCCATATTCCGAGATATTGTACCCCTTGCCGTAGTCCGATCCGGTCTTGATGAACATGGTCACACCCGAGGGCGCGCCGCCCAGCCCGCCGTGGCAGCCGACACAATTGTCGGAGGTCAGGAAATGCTGGGTGTCGTTCGGGCGGGCGGGGACGTGGTCCAGCCATTCGCTGGGCAGGGTTTGCAGCTGTGTCCGCGGGATTTCGATCCCGTCCTTTGGCGGAAACATGGCGGCGAAGGCTGGGTTCACCTCGACCGGAGAGGCCTTGGCCGCCGCAACATGCGCCGCGCGCATCGCGCCCGGATCATGGGCGTCGCTCAGGTAGGAGGTGATCATCGATGACAGGTCGGCGCCAAAGGCCGGTTTCTGCGGCTTGGGCAGGTCGCGCCAGCTTTCGTCGACGCGAAAAATCAGCGGCTCACCGGTGTAGCCTTCGACGTTTTCCAGGGCGGAAAAGATCAGTTCCTCTGCGGCGGAGGCATGGCAGCGCATGCACATTCCGTCGCCCCCGGCGCCAAGCGGCGGGCTGTAGGGCGGCTCGAAACTGTCGATGACGGGTTTGCGCGCGGCCATGTCGTCCTTGTCGGCGAAATAGACCGAGGCAAAGAACCAGCCGCCGTGCGACAGCGAACTGTCCTTGACCATGACGGTCCAGTTCAGCCCGCCGGTGTCATAGGCGTAGTCGGTCAGTTCGGCGTCGACCTTTGCGGGATCGTCCGGGTATTGCGCCACCAGCGCTGCGCGCTGTTCGTTGTAGCGGGCCGCGGGCGGGGTCACCATTTCCTTGATGACGATGGCGCCGTCCGGAATGGCCCCGGTCCGTCCGCCTTCGAGCCAGTCGATGATCTTTGGCGAGTAGTACATGCGCACCGCCGGGTGGATGCCAAAGCTCATGTTGAAGACAAAGGGCCCGGTGTCGCGCCACCGCTTGTCTCGCTTCCAGTTCAGCCCGACGTACTCGCGACGGGCGATCCAGGGAAAGAGGATCTTTTCATAGTCGATCAGGGGCAGGCTGCCGGGAAGGGGAAGGTCGGCGGGCAGGGCGGTCCGGGCTGGACCATGTGCCGGATCGGCCGCCTGTTCGGCGACGGTCAGGGGCGCCAGAACCTGGCACAGGCACAGAACCAAAGCAAAAATTCCAGAACGCCGCATGGGAAACTCCGATTGAAAATGAACTTCCAGAGTCGCCTAAAAGGCGATTCGGTGGAACCTGCAGAATGAAAAAAATGTGAGCGGCGTGTTCCCGCCCGTCGGGGTTCAGAATTTCGGACGGTCGGAATGCCAGTCAGGCCAGTGCTTGCGCACCCCGGCGGCAGATCACTCCGCGTCGAAATACGTCTGCGGCAGGGTCGGGCCCGGATCGGGATACATCCATGACCCCGGCAGGGCGTCCGGCACGTTGCGCAGCTTGGCGTTGACGACGCCGTAGACACTGGGCCGGGTGAGGATGCCGATGATCTCCGCCCGGTTGATGCCCCGCGAAAGGGCGATCCGCACGTCCCTGTTGGTCAGGAAGCCTCGCAACTCAGGGTCCTCGTGCGTGTGGTCGAAGTGGATGGCCATGTCGTTGGAATCGGTCGCCGTGCGCCGGTACAGCTTGTTCCCGCCGTCTGATAGAGTGCCGGCTGGTTGGCCAGGGTCGCGATGCGGCGGGCCTGCATGTCGACGTTGCCGGCAATGGTCTCCAGCAGGATGGCCTGCGCGCCCTGCAACACACGCCATTGCAGCCGATCGAGGTATGGCAGCTGGTTGCCCTCGGTTTCGACCTGCCAGAAGCAGGGATTACGCTCCATGACGACCCTGGTATCCAGCGTCGGGCGCTTGGCGCCCGCCCGGCGAAAACGAGCTGGCGGGTGCCTAAGGCGTGTCCCGCCCAGTTGTGCGCACGGCCCTTGCCCGCTTGCGCAAAGAAGGGTTGATTGTGTCCAAGAAGGGCGCGGGATTTGAACCGCTGGGCAGTATTGGTGACATTGCCGCCAATTTCCGGTTCCGTCGCTTCATCGAAACCGAGACGGCGACGCGGCGCATACCGACGGCCCGGAAAACCGGGTCTTCAAGGGGGGCAGATGGGGATCGAGATCACATGCGTTGCGCCGGTAGGGGCCGGGGTTGGCGAAGGCGCGGTCTGGGACGACCGGGCGCAATGCCTCTGGTGGGTCGATATCCCGGGCGGCGTCATTTACCGCTATGACCCGGCCACGGGGGAGAACCGTGCCATCCCTTACGGTGAGCCGGTCGGTTGCCTGGCGGTGCGGGAGCAGGGCGGGCTGGTGCTGGCCACAAAAACCGGCTTCTGGTTCTTCGATCCGGAGACCGGCGCCCGCGAGCCAATCCACGATCCCGAATCCCACTTGCCGCACAACCGTTTCAACGACGGTGCGACCGATGCGCAAGGGCGGTTCTGGGCCGGAACCATGAAGGACGGTGGCGATCCCGAGGCGCTGGGCGCCTTTTACCGGCTTGATCCGGATGGGACGGTGACGGCCTGGCACGACGGGATCTATACCACCAACGGGCTGGCCTTTTCGCCCGATGGGCGCCGGATGTACTTCTCGGACAGTCATCCGGGCGTGCGCACCATCTGGGCCTGCGACTATGACGGCGACACCGGGACGCCGGGCGCAGCGGGGGTGTTTTTCGACACCCGCGTCGTTCCCGGCCGTCCTGACGGGGGCACGGTGGATGCCGAGGGCTGTTACTGGCAGGCCGGCGTTTCCGGCTGGCAGCTTTATCGCCTTTCGCCAGAGGGCGAGGTGCTGGCGACCATCGACATGCCGGTGGAAAAACCCACCAAGCCGATGTTCGGCGGTGCGGATCTGGCCACGCTTTACGTCACCTCCATCGGCGCCGGGCTGGCAGACGACCCTGCGCAGCCTCAGGCCGGCGGCCTTTTCGCGATCACGGGCCTGGGCATTACCGGCCTGCCACAACCTCGATTTCAGGGCTGAGCCAATGAAAATCACCGGGCTGCGCAGTTTCATGTCCCGCGAAGGCAACCGTCCGGCGCCACCGAGATCCACATCCACTGCGCCGCCATGCAGGTGTCGCATGGACTCACCGCGTTCAAACTGTCGCCCTACCGCGCCGCCATCCATGCAGAGCCCTGAGGCAAGGTGATCCGCGCGGCCACGGAGTGGGCGGCGGCCCGACAGACCTGTGCCTTGGCTACCGGTTCGCATTCGACGCCCATGCGCGCCTCGCTGCATGACCTGCTGGCGGATCATGACCGGATCGACGGAACCCGCATTGGCACGCCGGGCATATCGATTGGGGCCGCGCTGGAACCACGGGTGGCGGCGGCGGCGCAATTGTGCATGCTGGCCAGCATCGAGGGGTTGATTGAAACCGGCGTGCCTGACCGTCACGGGCTGTACCTGAGCGTGTCGGGGCGCAGGTCACATTTGACCCGCGCCATGCCTATGACGCCACCGGGCGGACCGACCGGCTGGTGACCTGGATCGACCAGGCGACCGGCCACACGGAACCCCGGCCATTCACCAGGCGGTCCTGAGCTTTCTGGACCGCGCTTTGACCAAGAGGACATCATGCTGAAGAAACTGTTGATCACCGGCGCCACGGGCAACCTGGGCGCCGTCTGCCGCGAACGGCTGAAGCCCATCGCCGAAACCATCCGCCTGTCCGACAGGCCCGGCGCCAACATGGGGCAGGCGGCCCCGCACGAAGAGCTGGTGCCCTGCGACCTGGGCGACAAGGCCGCGGTCGAGGCGCTTGTCGAGGGCTGCGACGGGATCGTCCACATGGGTGGCCAGTCGGTCGAGGCGAACTGGGAAACCGTGCGCAATGCCAATATCGACGGGGTCTTTCATCTGTACGAAGGCGCGCGGAAAGCCTCGGTCAAGCCGCGCATCATCTTTGCCAGCTCGAACCACGCCATAGGCTTTTACAAGCAGACCGAACGGCTGGACGCCAACAGCACGCCCCGGCCCGACGGCCTGTATGGTGTGTCCAAGGTGTTCGGCGAGGCGATGGCCAGCATGTACCATGACAAATACGGCATCGAGACCGCCAGCGTGCGCATCGGATCCTGCTTTCCGGAACCCAAGAACCATCGGATGCTGTCCACCTGGATGAGCTTTGACGATTTCACCCAGCTGATCGAACGCATCTTCATGGTGCCGCGCCTGGGCTGCCCGATCGTCTACGGCGCCTCGGCCAATGGCGCCTCCTGGTGGGACAATCGTGAGGTCGCCTACCTGGGCTGGCAACCCAGGGACAATGCCGAACAGTTCCGCGCCAAGATCGACGCCGAGATGGACCCGCCGCCCGCCGACGACGCCAACGCGCTGTACCACGGTGGCGCCTTCTGCGCCGATGGCATCCACGAAGACTGATTGCACGAGGAAGACCGAAAATGATCGACCCTATTGCCCTGCGCGACATCATCCGTTCCGGGCTGCTGTCCTTTCCGGTGACGCCTTTTGACGCCGAGGACCGGTTCAACCCCAGTGCCTTTTCCGCCCATCTCGAATGGCTCAGCCCGCACAAGATCGCCGGGCTGATCGTCGCCGGCGGCACGGGTGAGCTGTTCTCATTGACACCCGCCGAGGTGGTCGAGGTGGTCAAGACCGCCCGCGCCGCCCAGCCCGGCCAGCCGGTGATCGCCGGCTGCGGCTATGGCACCCGCATGGCCTGCGAAATGGCGCAGGGCATCGAGGCGGCGGGTGGTGACGGTATCCTCTTGTTGCCGCATTACCTGATCGGTGCGCCGCAGGACGGGATCGAGGCGCATATCCGCACCGTGTGCAAATCGACCAACATGGGGGTCATCGTCTACAATCGCGGTCAGTCGGTTGTCTCTGCGGATACGCTTGCACGGCTGGCCGAAGAATGCCCCAACCTGATCGGCTTCAAGGATGGCACCGGCGACATCGACACGGTGCGCCGGATCACCATCGGATTGGGTGACAGGCTGGCCTATGTCGGCGGGATGCCCACGCATGAGCTGTTTGCCCAGGCGTTCCGTGGCGCCGGGGTGGATACCTATTCCTCGGCCGTCTTCAACTTTGTCCCCGAAACCGCGCTGGAATTCCACACGGCCTTCAGGACGGGCGACGATGCCAAGTGTGAACAGATGCTGCGCGACTTTTACTATCCCTTCGCCAGGGTCCGCGACCGCAAGACCGGTTACGCGGTGTCTGCCATCAAGGCGGGAGTCGCGCTGCGCGGGTTCGACACCGGCCCGGTGCGGTCCCCGTTGACAGACCTGACCGGTGAAGAGCGCGAGATGCTGAAAGCCGTGATCGGGGGTCGGCGGTAATTGATTGGGATTTTGGCGTGAATTGAGAGGGCGGCGGCGGGGAGATTCGCCACCGTTTCTTTTCGGGGGTTCTGAAAATTGGTTTTCGAAATCTGAAAATCGGAGGTCTCTAAATTGAATATCCGTCTTGGAAACTCGAAAGGGGGCCAATGGTCGGTTGATTGAGGTCGAAAGCCCAAGGGTTCCCCACCTGTTCATTGACGTGGGTCAGGGGTCTCTCTGTCAGAAGGAGGGCAAGTGTTTGTTTTATTGAAAGCAAATGTGGAGATGCAGGCGGGACTCGAACCCGCATGCTCCGGATTTGCAATCCGGCGCCATAACCATTTCAGCCACTGCATCCAATGGCGGTAGGCATTGGTCTCGAACCAAATTCTTGGGAAAGAACGCAACGATTAGCAGTCGTGCCCCGCACCTTGCGGGTTTACCTACCGGAGGGAGGTCAGCAACAACTGCGATATGTCATTTGCGTGTTCATGTTGGGGTAAATAAGCGGGCATCATTCATGGGTCAAGTCAATTATTCGAATATACCGGTCCGGAATTCCGGACCCGGGCTGCCCGTCAAAGAAATGTGACGGTTTCAGCCTTTCGTGTCGCAAACGGATCGGCATCCGTCGCTGGCCGGTGGCATGCGACGCAGATCCTTTCCATCGGGGCATCTGCATGCTGTCACCCTATTCGCTCGACCGGATGTTTTCCGACATCGAGTGCGACCAGATCATCCGCCTGACCCAGGCGCGGGAGTTCAGCGATGCCGGGCTGGTGCGCGGACGCCAGAACGAGACTATCCGCGTCGCCCGCATCACCTGGCTGGACGAAGACGGTGAGGGCGCCTGGGTCTTTCGCCGGGTGATGGAGGTTGTGCGCGATGTGAACCGCGCGCATTTCGGCTTTGCCCTGACCGAATTCGCCGAGCGGGCGCAGGTGGCGCTTTACGCCTCTGACGCGGGCGGGCACTTTGACTGGCATTCGGACATCGGTGCCGGCACCTTCGCGCAAAAACGCAAGCTGACGCTTGTCTCACAGCTGAGCGACAGCAGCGCCTACAAGGGCGGGCGGCTGGAGATGAACGGCAATGGCCAGGTGAAAACGGCGGATGCGACACGCGGCAGCGCCATCCTTTTCCCCAGCTTCACGTTGCACCGGGTGACGCCCGTAACCTTGGGCCAGCGCTATTCCCTGACCACCTGGGTGCATGGACCGGATTTCACCTGACCCTTTGCCATTTGCCCGCCTGCCGCTAGGCTGACCCCACGTAAGTTGCGGGGAGGGCAGCGGCATGGGGGATCCGATCACATCCATCACCATCGTGGGGGGCGGCACGGCAGGTTGGCTGGCCGCCTGTTTCCTGCGCGCCAAATGCGCGGCGAAGATCAAGATCACGCTGATTGAATCGCCCAACGTGCCCACCGTGGGCGTGGGCGAGGCGACGGTGCCGCACATGCCCGCCACGCTCCGCGAGATGGGCATCGACGACCGGGAGTTCATGCGCCGCTGTAACGCCTCGTTCAAGATGGGGGTCATGTTCAACGATTGGAACGTCGACCGGAAGGGGCGCTTTATCCGCTACATGAATCCCTTTGCCAGCCCGCCCCGGATCGAGGGCGTCGAGGCGGGCCATTACTTTCAGGCCTATGGCGCGGGCAACCGGGATTACATCCGGTCCTTTTCGCCCCTCATGGATCTTTTCGAGACATGGAAAGGCCCGTTTTCCCTGAACAAACAGGGGGAGGATCCGATGCCCCGCGCGGGTTATGCCTATCACCTGGATGCAGTGAAATTCGCTGGGCTGCTGGCGGAACGGGGCCGCGCGCAGGGCATCGCGCACATCCTGGACGATGTCGATGACGTGGAGCTGGACGAGCGCGGGTTTGTCGCCGCTTTGCAATTGCGGGAAACGGGCAGGCATCCGGTGCAACTGGTTCTGGATTGCACCGGCTTTCGCGGGCTGGTGATCCAGAAGGCGCTGGACGAACCCTTTGTCAGCTATGCGGATTACCTGGGCAACGACCGTGCGATGGCCCTGCAGGTGCCCCATCCGGACCCGGACAGGATTCGCGCCGCCACGCAGTCCACCGCGCTGGGCGCCGGATGGAGCTGGGCGGTGCCGCTCTTTAACCGGATCGGTACGGGCTATGTCTTTTCCTCGGCCCATCGGACAGACGACCAGGCGGCAGAGGAGTTCCTGTCCCATCTGGGTGACATGGCGCCGCCCGGGGCAGAGCCGCGCGTGATCCCGATGCGGGTGGGCCGGTCACGCCGGGCCTGGGTCAAGAACTGCATCGCGCTGGGCCTTTCGGGCGGTTTCATCGAGCCGCTGGAATCCACCGCGATCCACATGATCGACATGGGGCTGCGCTGGCTGTTGCAGTATTTCCCCAGCCAGGACTACGAGGAGGCCACCCGCGACGCCTACAACAAGGTGTCGGACGGCATGTTCAACGAGGTGCGGGATTTCATCTGCCTGCACTACCGGCTGAACAACCGCACCGACGATCCCTACTGGATGGATTCGCGCTCCCAGTTGAAGATTTCCGACCGGCTGGAACACCTGCTGGACCTGTGGAAACACCAACTGCCCACGCCGCTGGACGTGCCATCGGCGCATCTGTTCACCTACAACGTCTTTACCGCCGTGCTGTTGGGCAAACAGGTTTATGACAACGGCTATGGCGATGGCCGGTTGAACCGCTCTTTCGCGCTGCCGGAAAAGCCCTGGAAGGCCTTCTTGCGCCAGTCGGCGGCGCGCAACCGTGCCGTGCTGGAACACAAGGCGGACCACAAGCGCACCCTGCTGGCGCTGCGGGGTGAACTGCGTGCGGGATTGCAGGTGCAGACCCGGCTTGGCGAGGTGGAGGAGGCGAGCGCCGCGGAATCGGCGCTGTTCTGAGGCGGCATTCGGGGCCGGTTCAGCCGGTCAGACCACCTCGATCACGCCTTTGTCGATGGCCAGCATGTAGCCGCGCCGGGCGATATTCTTGACCAGCAACTCGCTGACCATCTGGTTGCCCAGCCCGTCGCGCAACCGCTTGATCCGCGTTGCGCCAGAGGCCTCGTCGCAATCCGCCTCTGACTTGCCCGAGATCACCGCCTCGATCTGGCTGCCGGTCAGCATCTCGTCGTCCAGCCGGGCCTCGGCCAGCACGGCCAGGGTTTCCATCATCGCGTCGGTCAGCTTGAACCCCATCGTGTTCAGATAGACGGTGTTTTCCTCGCGCGAGATGATGAGGCTGGAGACCTCGATGCCCGACCGTTCGATCTGGGCCATGCGCCGGTTGAGCGAGACCAGCATGACCAGGAAGACCAGCGCCGCGACCAGGAGCGCGGCGGCAAAGACCAGCAGCACGAAAATCACCATGCGGTAGCTGGCCAGCGTGTCGGAAAAGGCGGTGCCGGACTGGGCCAGGATCTCCAGCAGCTTGACCTCGGCCTGGCTGGCGAGGTTGTCGTTTTCCAGAAAGATACGTTCGACCCGCGCGTTGAAGGCGTTGCCGTCCGGCAGGGTCAGCAGCAGGACCGCCCCGGCCAGACCCAGGATCGTCACGATGGCGAAAATGCCCAACATGACGATGCGGCTGCCCGAGCGGCGGCTTTCGCTAGCGGTAATAGTGTTGCTTTGCAAATTCGAGTTCCGTTGCGGTGGGGGGCGACGTGGTGACCTTTACAATGCCCAAAAGCGCCCAGCCGCCCGATGAAATACGGGACCGGACAGCGCGTTCGGGCGACGACGGGCAAGACCCCGAGGATTGCACGATACCATAGTGCAGGCCATACTTGGGTGTGTCGCGCTTGGCCTTGTAATGGATGTAGCAATCCGCCGCCGCCGAGCTGGGCAAGGCCAGCGCAACGACGACAAGGGCAGCGGAAAGCAGTCTGGCAAGAGTCGTGGACATGAGGATACGCCGGGTTCGGGACATGATCCCAAACTGCGCTGTCCGGCCAAGAAATTCAATAACGCGAAGGGTCTGGGAGGGAGGTTATCCAATATCCACGGACTGATATTGAGCCGCCGGGAGGGCAGGCAAGAGGCTGAGGTCGGGAGTCGCTGACTTGACGCGGCTCCGCCCCCCACTCGTGAGAGGAGAACACCTCATGTCTGCACGTCTCATCACATCCATTGTCGCTGCCGGCGCATTGGTCCTGTCCTTGGCTGCGGCCTCGCCTGCGCAGGCCCGCAACAACAAGGACCTCAAGCGATTCCTGGGCGCGGCGGTTGGCCTCTACATTCTTGGCCAGGCGATCGAAAACCAGCATCGCGGCCGGGTCGTGAACCAGCGGCACCACAACGGGCACTGGAAGTATCGTCAGCACAATGGCGGCAAGTGGAAGAAGCGGCACCATCACGGCGGCAACTGGAAGCGCAAAGGCGGTCATTACAACGGATGCCGCAACGGCTGGAACCGCTATGGCCAGCGCTGCTGGTAAGGATACGGGCACCCAGGATCGAGCAGTCCCCGACACGGGGCAGCGAGGGGTCTCTTCGGAGGCCCCTTTTTGCGTTCTGCCTTCAGGGCAGGGTGACTTCGACCGGCGGGTTCAGTCTCACCTCTTGCAGGTTGGCAGTGTCCCCGATCCGGTCGACCACGGCAAAGAGCCCGGGCGCGGACAGGGGCGTCAGCACGCCGTGCCAGGTGCCGCGATGGAAATTCACACCCTGTCCGGGGCCGGCGAGGAAGGCGTGGATCGTCCCCGGCCGGTCGCCCGGTTCGGCCACGATGACCAGCCAGGGGTTGCGGTGCATGGGCAGGAAGGCCTGGCTGCCTTCGGGGTGGCGTTCGACAAGGTCCAGGACGTAGGGCAGGGCGCGCGGCTCGGCATCGAAGAGGCTGATGCCTGCCCGTCCATCGGGGCCGAAATCCAGCCGCGCAAGGTCATGGTGGCGTCCACATTTGCCCGCGTTGATCAGCTTGTCGGGTGGCCCCTTGACCTCCAGCACCTCACCAAAGGGGGCAAAGGCGCTGTGTGTCAGCGGCCGGGCGATGATCTGCTGCATGTCCTTGCCTTTCGGTAGAGGGGGCGGCGCCCCCGCCCTGCGGCCCCCCCGGGGGGGTATTTTCACCAAGAAGAAGCTGGGGCGTCAGAGCAGGGCGTCGAGGCGCAGGCGCGCAATCCGTTCGACCTGGCGGCACGCTTCGGCGAATTCCGTCTCGTTGTCGTTCTGAAGGCGGTGGGCGAAGGCGTCGAGGATGCCCGGCTTGTCATGGTCGCGCACGGCAATGATGAAGGGAAACCCGTGTTTTTCGGTGTAGGCGTCGTTGAGTTCGGTGAAACGCCTGCGTTCTTCGTCCGTCAGGGCGTCAAGGCCGGCGCTGGCCTGTTCGGTGGTGCTCTCGGCGGTCAGGCGGCGCGCGGCGGCCAGTTTTCCGGCGAGGTCCGGGTGCGCGCGCAACACGTCCAGCCGTTCCTGTTCGGTGGCGCGGCGAAAGGCGCGGGCCAGCGCATTTGCCAGCCCGGCGGGGCGGTCATGTGCGGGGCCCAGTTCCAGATCCCAGGCACGGTCCGCCACCCAGGCACTATGCTCGTAGATGCCGCCGAAACGCGTCACGAATGTCTCGCGGTCCAGCTGCGAGGGGCGCTCGAACGTGATCGGCGGATGGGTCGCAGCCCAGTGTTCGGCGATTTGCAGTCGGGTCGGGGTCCAGACGCCTTCATGCGTGGCGATATGGTCGAGAAAGCGCTTCAGCCCGGCGATCTTGCCCGGACGTCCGATCAGGCGGCAGTGCAGTCCGACGCTCATCATGGCGGGTTTTCCGCCCTGTCCTTCGGCATATAGCGTATCGAAGGCATCACAAAGATACTGGCCGAAATCCTGCCCCGTCACCCAGCCCGGTGCACCCGCAAAGCGCATGTCGTTGGCCTCCAGCGTGTAGGGGATGACCAGTTGCGGGTGCCCGTCGAAATCTCGCCAATAGGGCAGGTCGTCGTCGTAGGTGTCCGAGATATAAGCGAATTGCCCGGTTTCGGCGGTCAGCGCGACCGTGTTCATGGAGCAGCGCCCGGTGTACCAGCCGCGCGGCGGGTCCCCCACCACCTCGGTGTGCAGGGCGATGGCCTCGGCGATCTGGGCGCGTTCTTCGTCCTCGGGCATGTCGCGGTGCTCGATCCATTTCAACCCGTGACTGGCGATTTCCCATCCTGCCTCTTTCATGGCCTCGACCTGTTCGGGAGAGCGGGCCAGCGCCGTGGCGACGCCATAGATCGTGAGCGGAATATCCGCGCCGGTGAACACCTCGTGAAGGCGCCAGAAGCCAGCGCGGGCGCCATATTCATAGATCGATTCCATGTTCCAGTGGCGCATCCCCGGCCAGGGGGCCGCGCCGGGAATGTCCGACAGGAAGCCTTCGGAGCCGGTATCGCCGTGCAGCAGGCAATTCTCGCCGCCTTCCTCGTAGTTGAGGACGAATTGCACCGCGATCCGCGCGCCGCCGGGCCATTGCGGATCGGGCCGGTTGGGGCCGTGGCCAATCATGTCGCGGGGATAGCGGTTCATCTCTGCCTCTTGCTCTGCGTCTGTCGTTTAGGCACTGCGGGCGGCGCCGATTGTCAAGCCCGGGGCGCACCGGGGGTGGTGGACAGGCCCCGCGCCAGTGACTATCTAGGCGCATCATGGCCAAGAAACCCGACAGCAACCCGAACTACAAGGTGATCGCCGAGAACCGGCGCGCGCGCTTCGATTACGCGATCGAGGACGATCTGGAATGCGGCATCGTGCTGAGCGGCTCCGAGGTCAAATCCCTGCGCGAGAATTCCGGGAATGTTGCCGAAAGCTATGCGGCGGTGGAGGATGGCGAACTCTGGCTGGTCAACAGCTACATCGCCCCTTACGAGCGCGCGATGTTCGGCCATGAGGAGCGGCGGCGGCGCAAGCTGCTGGTGTCGCGGCGTGAACTGGCCCGGCTGTGGAACGAGACCCAGCGCAAGGGCATGACGCTGGTGCCGCTTGTGATGTACTTCAACCACAAGGGCATCGTTAAGCTGAAGATCGGTATCGCGAAGGGCAAGAAGACCGTCGACAAGCGCGCGACCGAGGCCAAGCGCGACTGGAGCCGCCAGAAGCAGCGCCTGCTGAAGGAACGTGGCTGATCGTTCGGACAGTATTTACGGCCCCGGAGGACAGATCACGGCGCGACGCGCTTGCAAGCCGTGCCCCTCTTGCCTAAGCACACGGTAATGACCGCTGTGGGGGACCCATGTTCGCCGACGATCCCAAAACGCTCGTTTCGACCGAGTGGCTGGCCAAACACCTGAACGATCCCGACCTGCGGATCCTGGATGCCAGCTGGTACCTGCCCGACATGGGCCGTGATGGCCGTGCCGAATACGACGCCGGACATATTCCCGGCGCGCGTTTCTTCGATATCGACGAGATTTCGGATGCGCGGTCGGACCTGCCGCATATGGCGCCGCCGCCGGAAAAGTTCATGTCGCGGATGCGCGCGATGGGCGTGGGGGACGGCCACCAGGTTGTGGTCTACGACGGCGCCGGGATCTTTTCCGCCGCCCGCGTCTGGTGGCTGTTCAAGCTGATGGGCAAGGATGACATCGCCGTGCTGGACGGCGGCTTTGCCAAGTGGCAGGCCGAGGGCCGCGAGATCGAGGACATGGATCCGATCGTGCGCGACCGGCACATGACCGTGCGCCGCCAGAACCACCTTGTGCGTGACGTGACCCAGGTCTCTGCCGCGTCCAAACTCAAGAACACCGAGGTGATCGACGCCCGGTCTCCGTCGCGCTTCGCGGGGGATGAGCCCGAACCGCGTGAGGGCCTGCGGGCGGGGCATATCCCGGGGTCCAAGAATGTCCATTACCGCAGCCTGCTGACCGATGACGGCACGTTGAAGGACAACGACGCCCTGCGTGCGGTCTTCGAGGCGGCGGGTGTGGACCTGGCCAAGCCCGCGATCACCACCTGCGGGTCTGGTGTGACCGCCGCGATCCTGAGCCTTGCGATGGAACGCATCGGCAAGAGTGACCATTCGCTATACGATGGATCCTGGACGGAATGGGGCGCCTTCCCGACGCTGCCCGTCGCCACGGGACCCGCGGAATAATCGGAGACAGAGATGTTCGAGACGATCAAGGAACAACCCGCCGACAAGATCCTGATGCTGATGCAGGCCTTCCGCGAGGACCCGCGCGAGGACAAGATCGACCTCGGCGTCGGCGTCTACAAGGACGCGGATGGCAACACGCCGATCATGCGGGCGATCAAGGCGGCGGAAAAGCAGCTTTGGGAAGACGAGCAGACCAAGGCCTATACCGGGCTGGCCGGCGATCCGGGTTTTGCCGACGTCATGGTGGCGCTGGTTCTGGGCGATGCGGTCGCGCGGGAAAATGTGGCCGCGGCGGCGACGCCGGGCGGTACCGGTGCAGTGCGTCAGGCCTTTGACATGGCGCGCATGGCCAACCCGAATGTCCGCGTCTTCGTCAGCGACCCGACCTGGCCCAACCACCTGTCGATCCTCAAGCACATGGGAATCGAGACGGTGTCTTACCGCTATTTCGACAACGAGAGCGGCGGCGTGAACTTTGACGGGATGATGGCCGACCTGGCGCAGGCCGGGAAAGGCGACATCGTGCTGGTGCACGGCTGCTGTCACAACCCGACCGGTGCCAACCTGAACGCGACCGAGTGGCAGGCGCTGATCGAGCTGCTGAACCAGACCGGCGCCACGCCGATGGTGGACCTGGCCTACCAGGGGTTCGGCGACGGGCTGGACGCGGATGCGGCGGCGGTGCGCATGGTGGCGTCGTCGGTGCCGGAATGCCTGATCGCGGCGTCCTGTTCCAAGAACTTCGGCATCTACCGCGAGCGCACCGGCCTGTTGATGGCCGTGGCGCAGGACGGTGGCGCGAAAAAGCTGAACCAGGGCACGCTGAACTATCTCAACCGGCAGAATTTCTCGTTCCCGCCGGATCACGGCGCGCGGCTGGTCACCTATGTGCTGAGCGACGATGCGCTGCGGGCCGAGTGGCAAGCGGAACTGGAAGAGATGCGCACCGGCATGCTTTCCTTGCGCGAACAGCTGGCTGGCGAATTGCAGCGCCTGTCGGGCTCGGACCGGTTCGGGTTCCTGGCCCAGCACCGGGGCATGTTCTCGCGCCTTGGTGCCTCACCGGAGCAGGTCGAGACCCTGCGCCGCGATCACGGCGTCTACATGGTGGGTGATTCGCGTATGAACATCGCCGGGCTGAACGCCAAGACCGTGCCGATCCTGGCCGAGGCCATCGTGAAATCCGGCGTCTGATCCAATTGAGCGGGCCCTTCGGGGCCCGCGCTTTGTGTCTCGTCGATCCGCCTCCGGCGTCCTCCTCGGGGGGCCTCCGGCGGGAGTATTTCTGCAAAGAAGAAGCATGGGGGCCGGGCGGTGACTGCGGACTCGAAATGAGAACAAAGAGGGAATATATTGCCCCTCATGTTCGCCGAGCTTTGCATCACCTCGAATTTCACCTTTCTCACCGGGGCCTCGCACCCGGAGGAGTACATGGAGCGTGCGGCGCTCATGGGGGTCGCTGCCATTGCGGTGGCGGATGTGAACTCGGTCGCGGGGATCGTGCGGGCGCATAGCGCGGGGCGGGAGATCGCCCGACAGGTGGAGGAGCTGGAGCGGCTGGAGGCGGAGGGGGGGACGATCGGCCCGCCCGCGCCACCCGGCTTGCCGGTGCCCCCGCGCGCGCCGGTGCGTAACGTGCCGCGGCTGATCCCGGCGGTGCGGCTGGTCTTTACCGAAGGGGTGGAGATGGTGGCGCTGGCGGAATCGCGCGCGGGCTGGGGGCATTTGTGCCGGATGTTGAGCGCGGGACGGCTGCGGGCGGAAAAGGGCACCTGTCACCTGTACCTGTCGGACCTGGCCGATGACGTGGAGGGGTTGCAGTTCATCCTTTTGGCGCCCGACAGGGTGGCGGCGGGCTGGCGCCGCCACGCGGCGGCGCTGGTGCGCGTGCATGGCGCGCGGATGCATCTGGCGCTGGCGCCGCGCTATGATGGTGAGGATGTGCGGCGCTTTGACCGGCAGGCGCGGCTGGCGGAGGAGCTTGGCCTGCCGACCGTGGCGACGGCGGCGCCTGTCATGCACCACGGGCGGCGGCGGCGTCTGGCCGATGTGTTGACGGCCATCCGCGGCGGGGTCCGCGTGGATCAGCTGGGCCGGGCGGCGCTGGCCAATGGCGAGCAGCGGTTGCGCTCGGAAGGCGAAATGCGCCGCCTGCTGGGCGTGCACGCGCAGGCGGTGGACCGGGCCGCCGCGCTGGCCGAAAGCTGTACCTTCGATATCGCCTCGTTGCGGTACGAGTACCCGTCGGAGATCGCGCAGGGCGAGACCGCGCAGGCGCGGCTGTCGCGGCTGGCGCATGAGGGGCTGGCCTGGCGCTATCCGCAAGGCGCGCCGGAGAAGGTGCGGGCCATGCTGGCGCATGAGCTGGATCTGATCTCGCGGCTGAATTACGAGCCCTATTTCCTGACCGTCCGCGACATCGTCGCCTTTGCGCGTTCTCGCGGGATCCTTTGTCAGGGGCGCGGGTCGGCGGCCAATTCCATCACCTGCTATTGCCTTGGCGTGACCTCGGTCAGTCCCGAGGTGGGGACGATGGTGTTCGAACGGTTCGTCAGCGAGGCGCGGGACGAGCCGCCCGATATCGACGTGGATTTCGAGCATGAGCGCCGCGAAGAGGTGATCCAGCACATCTACGAGACCTACGGCCGCCATCGCGCGGGGCTTTGTGCCACGGTCATCCATTACCGGGGCAAGCGCGCCATCCGCGAGGTCGGCGCCGCGATGGGGCTGAGCCAGGACACCATCGGGGCGCTGTCCTCGCAGCTTTGGGGGTTCTTTTCCGCGCAGGGGTTGGAACGGCAGCGCATGGCCGAGATCGGGCTGGACCCGGACGACCGCCGCCTGATGCTGACGATGGAGCTGATCTACGAGATCATCGGCTTTCCCCGTCATCTGAGCCAGCATGTCGGCGGCTTTGTCATCACCCAGGGGCGGCTGGATGAACTGGTGCCGGTGGAAAACGCCGCGATGGAGGGGCGGACCGTCATCTGCTGGGACAAGGATGACATCGACGCGCTGGGCATCCTCAAGGTCGATGTGCTGTCGCTTGGCATGCTGACCTGCATCCGCAAGGCCTTCGACCTTGTGGCGCGGCACCACGGGGCACGGCACACGCTGGCCACCCTGCCGCCCGAGGACAGCGCCGTCTACGACATGCTCTGCAAGGCGGACAGCGTGGGGGTCTTCCAGGTCGAATCCCGCGCGCAGATGAATTTCCTGCCGCGCATGCGCCCACGCTGCTTCTACGATCTGGTGATCGAGGTCGCCATCATCCGCCCCGGCCCGATCCAGGGCGACATGGTGCATCCCTACATCCGCCGCCGCAACGGCGAGGAAAAGGTGCAATTCCCCTCGGACGAGTTGGGCGAAGTGCTGGGCAAGACGCTGGGTGTGCCGCTTTTCCAGGAACAGGCGATGCAGATCGCCATCACCGGCGCGGGGTTCACCCCTGAACAGGCGGACCGGCTGCGCCGTTCGCTGGCCACCTTCAAGAAACACGGCAATGTCAGCGAGTTCCGCAGTCTCTTTCTGCGCGGCATGGCGCAAAAGGGCTATGACCGCGATTTTGCCGAGCGCTGTTTTTCCCAGATCGAGGGGTTCGGCTCTTACGGTTTTCCCGAAAGCCATGCGGCCAGCTTTGCTCTGCTGGTCTATGCCTCCGCCTGGCTGAAATGCCATCATCCGGGGATCTTTGCCTGCGCGCTACTGAATTCCCAGCCGATGGGGTTTTACGCCCCCTCCCAGATCGTGCGCGATGCGCGCGAACACGGGGTCATCGTGCGGCCTGTCTGCGTCAACGCCAGCTACTGGGACAATGTGATGGAGCCGGACGGCAAGGGGGGGCTGGCGCTGCGGCTGGGATTCCGCCAGATCAAGGGGCTGGCGGAGGAGGATGCCACCTGGCTGACCACTGCGCGGGGCAACGGTTACATGCAGGTGGCGGATGTCTGGCGCCGGGCCGGGTTGGCGCCTGCGGTGCTGGAACGGCTGGCCGAGGCGGATGCCTTTGCCGCCCTTGGTCTTTCCCGGCGCGAGGCGTTGTGGCAGGCCAAGGCGCTGAAGGCGGGCGGAGAGCTGCCGCTGTTCTCACGCGATCTGGATGGCGAGGCCATTACAGAGGTGGCGGCTTGCCTGCCGCAGATGACGGAAGGCGAACAGGTGGTCGAGGATTACGTCGCCATGCGCCTGTCCCTGCGCGCGCATCCTGTGGCGCTGTTGCGGCACATCCTGACCCCCGGCGCCGGGCAGGGGGTGACGCAAGCCGCAGAGCGCGGGCCGGCAGAGCTGCGCGCGGACCTGGCGCGCGCGAGGCCGCGTCACCCAAGGGATCAGCCCAGCCCAGTGAAGCGGGGATGAGGGCGCCGTTCGGCGCCACAGAGGCTCAGCCGCCGATGCCCTGGATCACCAGGAACAGCCCGGCAGACAGCGCCGCGGCGGCGGGCACGGTGATGACCCAGGCCGCCACGATGGTCATGAAATGCGACCGGCGCACCAGCTTGCGGCGGCGGCGTTCCTCAGGGGGGAGGGCCGGCAGGCCGGTGACCGCCAGCTTGGACTTCCGCATCCGCCGCTCGGTGTCCCATTCGCGGAAGAAGCCGACACCAAAGACGCCGCCCACGGCGATATGGGTCGAACTGACGGGCAGGCCCAGCCAGCTGGCCACGATCACCGTGATCGCCGCCGACAGTGCCACGCAATAGGCCCGCATCGGGTTCAGCTTGGTGATCTGGTTGCCCACCATCCGGATCAGTTTCGGCCCGAAGAGAAACAGGCCAAAGGAGATCCCCAGCGCGCCGATCACCATGACCCAAAGCGGGATTTCCACCGCGTGGGTGAAATCCCCGGTGGACGAGGCCTGCACGATGGCGGCCAGCGGGCCGACCGCGTTGGCCACGTCATTGGCGCCATGCGCAAAGCTGAGCAGCGCCGCCGAGACGATCAGCGGGATGCCGAACAGCACCTTGAGCGACTTGTTCCGGTTCTCCAGGTTGGCCGATTGCTTGCGGACCACGGGGATCATGATCAGCCAGGCGATCACGGCCACCGCGACACCGATCATCAGGGCGCTGCCCAGATCGATCTTGACGATCTTCTTGAGGCCCTTGACCGCCAGGTAAGAGGCAAAAGCCCCGGCCATGATGCCGACGAGGACGGGCACCCATGTGCGGGCGGCGGCGATCTTGTCGTCGCGGTAGATGATCCGCGCCTTGATGAACCACAGGAACCCGGCGGCGATCAGCCCGCCCAGCAGGGGCGAGATCACCCAGCTGGCGGCAATGGCGCTCATCTGGCCCCAGCTGACGGCGGCAAACCCCGCCGCCGCGATCCCGGCGCCCATGACGCCCCCCACGACCGAATGCGTGGTCGAGACAGGCGCGCCGACCCATGTCGCCAGGTTGACCCAGAGCGCGGAGGCCAGCAGCGCCGCCATCATGGCGGATATGAAGGCCCCGGAGGTCCCCAGGCTTTCGGGTGCGATGATGCCTTTGGCGATGGTCGATACCACGTCGCCCCCGGCCAGCAGGGCGCCCGCGCTTTCAAAGATCGCCGCAATCACGATGGCTGCGCCCATTGACATGGCATTGGCGCCCACGGCGGGCCCCATGTTGTTGGCCACGTCGTTGGCGCCGATGTTCAGGGCCATGTAAGCGCCGAAAGCGGCGGCCACGACAACGATGAAGGTGTTGTTGGTCTGACCAAAGACAAGCGCCGCGACCAGCCCGGCGAAGACCACGAAAAGCAGCGCGATCCCGAATCCCATCATCGGACGGCTGACATAGGCGGTTGCCTGTTCCAGCGTCGACAGGCGGCCCAGGTCGCGGTCAAGTGTCTCCAGGTGGCTTGGATCCAGGTGTTCGTCCGACATGTATTTCCCCCCGTTTGGCCGGGGGGCCTATGTCAAACGGGACCTCGGGGCAAGATCAAACGGTTGCAGGGTCAATTGTCCCCGAAACCGAGGAGAATTTGCTTCAGTCCCGGCTCGTCGACCATCTCTGCGGCTTCGGCGGGTGTGACCCAGCGGCGTGTCCTTTCCCGGGCTTCCGGGAACTGATCCTCAAGCGACCGGACCTCGACCGGAAAGACCAGCATCTCGACGGTGACCGGCAGCCCAGAATTCTTTATCTTGTCATAGACATAGGTGCCGATGGGTTGATCCGCTGTCCGCCCCGGGCGCACCCCGGCCTCTTCCCAGGCTTCGACGACGGCGGCCTCGTTGGCCTTCTTGCCGCGCATCAGCCATCCCTTGGGAATGACCCAGCGCCCGGTGCCGCGACTGGTGATCAGAAGGACGCGTTTGCGACCGTCCTCGACGCGGTAACACAGGGCGGCCGTCTGCAAGTGCCGTGGCCGTTGCAGCATGGGCAGCGCGAATTCCGCGCTGGTGCTCCTGATGAAGGAAAGGACCTTCCTTATCAATCCGCTCCGAATGGTCGTACCTGGTGTCACGTAGTCTTGCCTCGTCCCGTTGCCCTATTGCCGAAGGATCGCGCACAATAGGCAACAGTTGACCTTTACGCAAATACCATTGGTTTCCGGCGGCAATTCTGTTTGCCGGATCGACAGATTATTTGGGGCGCCGAGAGGCACAAGTCAAATTCCAGTCTCGCAATCTGATGCGCCGTATTCGGGAAACGGGGGATCAGACCGCGCGGGCCACGACCAGCCAGTTGGGCAGCTTTTTCGGATAGCCTCCGCTCTCGACCACGTCGAAACCCGCTGCGCGCAAAGCCTCCTCGATCTGGCCGGGTCGCAGCGAATGCACGGGGCCGGGGGCCTTGCCGATCTTCTGCAGCGCCCAGATCAAGGGCCGGAACCAGGGTTTGCCGCCAAGGCAGGGTGTCTTGGAAATGAACAGCCCGCCCTCGGGCAACAGGCCCCGGACATGGGCCAGCACCGCCGCCGGGTCCTCGACAAGGTGCAGCAGGTTGAAGGCCAGCACGGCGTCGAAATCCTGTCCGGCGCCTGCGCGCTCCGCCGGGGATTGATCGAAGGTGACATTCGGCACCTCCGCCGCCTTCCCGTTCGCGATGCGCACCATCTCTCCGGATACATCGGTGCCCAGGATACGTGCGGCATTTCCGGCCAGCTTCAGCGCGGTCGTGCCGGTGCCACAGCCGATCTCCATCACCGCCATGTCGGGCCGCAGCCAGTGCCGTACCCGGTCCAGCGTGGCCTCGTAGGCTTCCACGTTGCCAATGGGCTGTTTGGCGTATTTCTCTGCAATCCCGTCCCAGAATGCCGTCGGCGTCATGTCTGTTCTCCATTCTCCTGACCTTCGCCGCATATAGGCGGCGGGCCGGAGAAAAGGGATTGCCCAATGTGGCAAGGAAGCCATGCGCATTCGCATGGCTTCCCCCGGATCATTCGGCGGCGTCGCGCTTGGGCAGAACCCAGTCGGCGCGCGGGAAATGGCAGGTATAGCCGCCGGGATAGCGTTGCAGGTAGTCCTGGTGCTCGGGTTCGGCCTCCCAGAAATCGCCCACCGGTTCCACCTCTGTCACAACCTTGCCGGGCCACAGTCCGCTGGCCTCGACATCGGCGATGGTATCCAGCGCGCATTGCCGCTGGTCCTCGTCGACATAGTAGATGGCCGAACGATAGCTCATCCCAAGGTCGTTGCCCTGCCGGTTCAGCGTGGTCGGGTCATGGATCTGGAAAAAGAACTCCAGCAATTGGCGATAGGAAATCTTGGCCGGGTCAAAGAGGATCTCGATCCCCTCCGCATGGGTGCCGTGGTTGCGATAGGTGGCATTGGGCACGTCGCCGCCGGTATAGCCCACGCGGGTCTTCTCGACCCCGGGCAGCCTGCGGATCAGCTCTTCCATACCCCAGAAGCAGCCTCCGGCCAGAACAGCACGGTCAGTCATTCGATTTCCTCCACCTGGTCGATGTATTCAGCATAGCCCTCGTCGGCCATCTCGTCACGGTGGATGAACCGCAGCGAGGCCGAGTTGATGCAGTAGCGCAGGCCGCCCTGGTCCGTCGGTCCGTCCGGAAAGACATGGCCAAGATGGCTGTCCCCGTGACGCGACCGGACCTCGGTGCGGATCATGCCATGCGTGGTGTCCCGCAACTCGACGACATTGTCCGGCTCGATGGGTTTGACAAAGCTCGGCCAGCCGCAGCCCGATTCGTATTTCGCGGCGCTGGCGAACAGCGGCTCGCCCGAAACCACGTCCACGTAGATGCCCGGCTCTTTCATGTGCAAGTATTCGCCGGTCCCCGGGCGCTCTGTCCCGCTCTCCTGCGTGACGTGGTACTGCTCGGGCGTCAGGCTGTGGATAACCTCCGGTCTTCGCTCATATTTTGCCAAAATGATCTCCTTTCGGATCGGGTCCTGTCCTGTCCCTGCATAACATGGGTTTCATCGGCGCAAATCAAAGCCCGTTGTCACGGACCTCACGTTGCCTTGCGCGCCTCTTGCGCGAAAGGGGTGCGGCTGCCATTTAACGCCTGAGTGACAGGCTCTTTCTCCCAAGAAACCGAGGTGTCGCTCCGGGCGCTGAGATGGCAGCTCAGCGCCCGTCCCCCTGTTCCATCCCCAGGCGCAGCACGGCCCAGCGGGCGGCATCACGCACCGCCGGGTCCGCATCCTCGCAAAGCGACTGCGCAACGGGGCGCAAAGCGGCTTGCCCCGAGTTGCCGATGGCATAGCAGACGTTCCGCACCATCCGGTCACGCCCGATCCGCTTGATCGGAGAGCCGGAAAACCGCGCCCGGAATGCCGCGTCGTCCAGGGCGGCCAGGTCCGCCAGCGGCGGCGCCATCAGGTCGGCGCGCGCGTGGTACTTCGCCTCTTCGGCGCGGCGGGCGAACTTGTTCCAGGGGCAGACCGCCAGGCAGTCGTCACAGCCGTAAATCCGGTTCCCCAGCGCGGGCCGCAGCGCCACGTCCACGGGCCCCTTGTGCTCGATCGTCAGGTAGGAAATGCAGCGCCGCGCGTCCAGCTGGTAAGGCGCGGGAAAGGCATCTGTCGGACAGACATCCAGGCAGGCCCGGCAGGACCCGCAGTGATCGCGTTCTGCCGCGTCCACCTCCAGGTCCAGCGTGGTGAACACACAGCCCAGGAACAGCCAGGACCCCAGCTCGCGGCTGACGAGGTTGGTGTGCTTGCCCTGCCAGCCCAACCCCGCCGCCTGCGCCAGGGGCTTTTCCGGCACCGGCGCGGTATCGACAAAGACCTTCACCTCGCCGCCGGCCTCGCCGATCAGCCAGCGCGCCAGCCGCTTCAGCCGCTTCTTGACCACGTCGTGATAGTCGCGGTGCTGGGCATAGACACTGATCGCGGCCCGGTCGTGCCGCTCCAGCACGTCCAGTGGATCATGATCGGGGCCATAGTTCTCGGCCAGCATGATGACAGACCGCGCCTCTGGCCAGAGCACGTCCGGCGCGCCGCGCCAGTGTACCCGGTCCCCCAGCCAGCCCATCTGCCCGTGATAGCCCCGGTCAAGAAAGCTGCGCAGCCGCTCCATCACCTCCGGCACGTCGCCGGGGCGGCAGACGCGGGCCCGGGCAAAACCGATCTCTCGCGCCTCGTCCTTCAGCCGCTCGGTCAGTCCGTTCACGACGCCCCCTGTTTCTTTGGGCTGAAAATACCTCCGGGGGAGTCCCGCAGGGACGGGGGCAGCGCCCCCACCGATCTTTCGCAGAAAGATCGCCCCCCTGTCAGAAATCCAGGTCGGCGTAATGGGCCGGCGGTGGGAACCCCGGCACCTGGTCGGCCAGGATGGCGCGAAAGGCCGGGCGCGACTTGATCTTGGCGTACCAGTCCTTGACCACGCTCGACCGGTTCCAGTCCACGTCAGAGATATAATCCAGCGCCGAGAGATGCGCGGCGGCGGCGAAATCGGCCAGGGTCATGTTGTCACCCGCCAGCCAGCGGCGGTGATCCAGCAGCCAGGCCATGTAGTCGAGGTGATACTTGATCGCCTTGGCGCCGGCCTTGACGTTGCCGCTGTCGGGGAAACCGGCCTTCATGACCTTCTTGTTCACCCGCTCGTACAGCAGTTTCGACGTGACCTCATTATGGAACTTGTCGTCGAACCAGCCGACCAGGCGGCGCACCTCGTAGCGGGCGTCGGCGGTCCGCGGCATCAGCGCCGGTTCGGGGTATTTCTCCTCGATCCATTCGCAGATGGCCGCGCTTTCGGCCATGATCTTGCCGTCGATCCGCAGCACGGGCACCTTGGCTGCCGGGTTGCGGCGCATGAAATCCGGGTCCTTTTCCCAATAGCGCTCCTCGATCAGCTCGCATTCGATCTTCTTCTCGGCGAGGCTGAGACGGACCTTGCGGCAAAAGGGGGAGAGGGGGACGTGGTAGAGCTTGGCCATGACCTTCCGATGCCTGAGGGGAACCCCCTCTACTTGCCGTGAAAAGGGGCCGGGTTCAACGGGGTTGATCCCGGCAGCAGTGGATGCACTCGGGAATCCGCCCATTCCTGTCCCCGGACCCATGTCCCGGCGGATGCTGGGCGGCCCGTTCCGGTCGCCCCGGACGCCTTATTCAGACGCAGCCCGGCGGATGCGGTACTGGGTCTCGGGGGCGAAATCGCCCTCGATCACCGTTTCGCCGCCATCGGGCCAGCGCACCGCGATGCGCGTGGCCTTGTCCGCATCGCCCAGCCCGAAATGGGCCACCGGCGCGTCGAAGGACATAAAGCCGCCGCCAAGCTGGATCTCCTGCATCCGGGTCACGCCCAGATCGTCCGTCACCGTGATCTCGGCGCCGATGCCGTCGCGGTTGCCCTGCAGATCCTCGAACGACACGGTCAGGGCCTTGTTGACCTGCGCATTGTTGCGAAAGACCGCCAGCGGGCCGTTCACCGTGTAGGTCACGATGTCCAGATCGCCGTCCCCGTCCATGTCGAACTGCGTCGCGGCGGCGGTCATCAGGTAATCCTCAAGTCCGAAGGGGCCGGAGGATTCGACAAAGCCCTTGCCGGTGTTGCGGAAGAACAGGTTCGAGGGGCTGACCTCGTTCGGAACCCAGGTGCCGTTGACGATATAGACGTCTTTCCAGCCGTCCTCGTCGAAATCGGCGATCTTGGTGTCCCAACTCCAGCCGCCGATATGCAGGCCCCAGTCCTTGGCCACATCCGCATAACCGCCCGCGCCATCCGGCGTCAGCAGCA
The DNA here is from genome assembly GCF_019392335.1 of Mameliella sp. CS4. Lineage (GTDB taxonomy): Bacteria > Pseudomonadota > Alphaproteobacteria > Rhodobacterales > Rhodobacteraceae > Antarctobacter. Next base: position 144,551 of record NZ_JAHXRQ010000006.1, on the reverse strand, counting down.
CGTTGTAGTTCTTGATCTGCGGCAGGGCGGCGTCCGCCTCCTGCGCCTCGATCGGGCGCGGCGGCTTGAAGTGCACGACGCAGTAGGAATGCGCCTTGACCTGGTCCTTGGGGATCATGTCGCAGATCGCCGCATCCTTGCGCTGGATCGCCAGGTCCTTGATCAGCATGGCCTTGCATTCCACCTGGTCGCGCCCGGTCAGGTCCTGGCAGCGGCTGGCATAGGTCGGGTCGAAACTGTTGCCCGACTTGTACCAGGTCTTGATCGCCATGTTCTTTTCGCAGGTGGCGCGCAGGTCATCGCGCTTGATGATCTCGCAATAATGCTCCAGCGGCTGCATCTTGAGGATGTTGGACACGCCCGAGGACCGACCGGCGATCTGGGCCAGGTACAGTTCCGGCGCACCGTCGTTCATCAAGTCCGCCGTCTTGATCGCCATCGTCGTGGTCGTCGTGTGCGGCATGGTCCCGTCCTGGTAGGTGATGGCGCGGAAACCGCCCGCACCATCGCCCATGTAGTAGTAATCCGGGATCTCGAAGTCGTTGCCCAACAGCAGGTCCTGGTTGCCGTCGCGGTCAAGGTCGGTGAAGAGCATCGACAGCGTCTCTCCCGGAATGCCGGGCAGGACGGTGTAGGACTCACCGGTCAGCGCGCCCTCCTCGTTCCAGACCACGCGGTTGCGCGATTCCTCGCCCGGGATGCGGCGATACCAGCCCGCCGACCAGTTCCCCAGGCCCAGGTCCAGGTCGCCGTCGCGATCCGCGTCGCCGAAACTCAGTGCCATCGACAGGAAGGTCCCCTCGGTGTTGGCGACCTGTTGCGGCGGGCCGAAGCCCTCCGGCCCGTTCATGATGATGAAATTCCCGCCCCGATAGGTGGCCAGGAACAGGTCACGGAACCCGTCGTTGTCGATGTCGACGATGGCGGCGTTGAAGACCGGCGCATTGGCAAGCTCGCCCAGGTCGATCTCCATCGGCGTGAACTGGCCCGACCCGTCATTGGCAAAAAGGCGCAGGCCCACCTCTGTCGAGGCCACGGCAAGGTCGATGTCGCCGTCGTTGTCGATGTCGCCAGAGGCGAGGCTGCGGCCCTCCCAGAAGGGGGGCCACATGTCGGCCATCGTGAACTCGATCGGCTGGTCCAACCCGATTTCCCAGCCCTCCAGCCGGGTGAACCCCCGGTCGGCGGCAGGCGAGGGATCTGCAAAGGGGCGCGGCTCGACGATGATCCGCGGCGCGTCCTCGGTGGTCACGGTCCAGGGGTCGCCCTCGGCGGCCTCGGCAGCCCAGAGCAGGCGCGGCGGGTCCTGCACCTCGCTGGTCAGCAGGCGCAGCGCGCGGTCGGTCTGCCATTCGTGATAGTAATGCGACCCGGCGCCGGCCAGCATGCCCAGAACGGCGACGCTGGCGCCCAGCTGGACCGCGGCGCGCCTGCCAACGGACTGAGCCACAATGAAGAAGGAATAGATGCTGAAGCTGCCCAGCGTGAACAGCAGCGCCATGACATAGCCGTGGCTGAGGCCAATCCCCAGCAAGGCCCCCGTCACCACCACGTCAAAGGCGATGGGCACCGGCAGAAAGACCCCGACCAGCGCGATCAGGATCAGCGCGACCAGGCTGAAGCTGAGCCCGGTGATCAGGTTTTGCGGCAAGAGCGTGGCCACAATGGCCCCCATGATCCCCGCCAGCAGCATCAGCGGCACCGTCATCTTGAAGATGTACCACAGGTTCCGAAAGTAAGAGATCACCACGTCCTTGAGCGCGTGGTGCACGCCGGGCTGCGGGGCGGGCGGTACGGTGTTCACCCGTTGCGCCGGGGGCAGCTGGGTCTGTGGCAGGCGGCGGCAGATCAGCGGCACGACCACAAGGATGACCAGCAGGCTGAGCGCGATCTTCGTCACCGCCATGTAAAAGGGCACGAGGCTGAACAGCATGGTCAGCACCACCACGTTCAGCGTCGGCGAGGCGATCATGGCCGATAGCGTGGTTTCCGCGCGCAGCCCGCCGGAATACATCCCCCGCGCGATCGGCGCGGCGCAGTTCACGCAGACCCCCAGCGGCGTGCCGATGACCAGGCCCAGGGCGCTATTGGCAAAACTGCCCTCGAAGCTTTTCCTGCGGACATAGGGCGCCGCGGTCAGAAAGGCGGCGGCAAAGAGCACGCCGAAGGTCATGCCCTTCTTGTTGGTGTTGATCCAGTTCAGCGTCGACCAGAACATGCGCTCCAGCACGGTCATGTCCTCGGTCAGGGCGAATTTCGCCTCAAAGCCCAAGGGGTCCTCCAACTGGATGGCGCCCGACATGATGGCCTTTTCTTCGAGCGCGGGATACCGCGACCCGGTCCAGAAAAGATAGGCCAGCACGACAACGATGGCCGATGCAAAGGCCAGGCGCAGCCAGTCGGTGCGGGGGCTTTGAGTGTCCGAGATCATGTGTCCCTCTTTAGTCCTGCCGGCTTTCTAGCCGGTCTTGTGCGTGGTTTTGACAGCCCGGCTGCGGGGCGGGTCAAGTCAGGGCAGGTGGCGTGAAAACGCCCCGCCTGCGGGGGCAGACGGGGCGTATGTCACACCCGTATCAAGGCGGAGGCATGGACCCCGCCACCGGTTCAGTCGGCCTGGGTGGCCAGCGTCTCTTCCAGCACTTCGATCCGCTGGTTCAGCTGCGAAATGTAGATATGCGCGTGTTCCAGCTCGTTCAGCATGCCCAGGACCTTCTTGGTCAGGTCGTATTGGCCCGCCTCTGCGGTGGGGCCGACATTGGGCAGGTAGCCCAGGTCGTACATCATCTGCGCCCGGGCCGAGATCGGCAGGATATCGTAATCGGCGTCAAAGACCGCGTCACAGCCGGTCGAGCAGCTGCCCGAGGTGGTGATCGAGCCGGTGATCGCCAGGTCGCCGTTGGCGGCCAGCGTGAACTCTGCCGCGCCACCATTGCCGTTGATGATGAACCCGCCACCAGCGGTGGCCAGCGCCCATTTGTCCGAGGTGTCGGTGTTTTGCATCCGCAGGCCGACTTCGCCGAAGTTGTCCAGCTTGATCAGGTTGCGCAGCGCCGCCGGCGATTGCGTTTCCTGGACATAAAGCGTCGCGCTGCCGTCGGTACGGCGCACATGCAGTGCCTCGCTGGGCGCGTCGGTGCCGATGCCGATTTCGCCCGTCGAATCGATATAAAGGCTGTCTTCCGGGGCGCCCGGCTTGGCCCGGAAGAACAGGCGCGAGCCGTTGGTCACGTCACGGATAAAGAAGTTGGCCTCGTTCGCGGCGATGTCATAGGTCTGGCGGGCGAATCCGTCGGACCCGTCCTGCTCCAGGCGCAGGGTGGGGGTGTTGCCTTCGACGATGTGGATGTCGACCGCCGGCTGCGAGGTCTTGATGCCCAGGTCACCGTCGTCCTCGACGTACAGCGAGTTGGCCGGCGCGTTGGCCTCGACCCGGAAGGGGATGCGCCCGGTGCTGTCGTCCTGGAAGGCCAGGTAGCTCAGGCCGCCATTGGTACTGTCGTTGGCGACGATCTGCCAGTCCACGGTGGGAAAGCTGCCGCTGCTCGAGGTATCCAGGAACTTGATCCGCAGGTTGTTTTCCTTCAGCCGCAGCGTGTCGAAGCCAAAGTTTTCGCCGTTCACGCAATCGGTGCCGACGCAAAGGCTGCCGTCGATGATTACGTCGTCCAGGAAAACCTGGTCCGCCGCGGCCTGCTGGCCGATCATCATGCAGGCGCCGAGGCCCGCCGCTGCAAGTCCACGGGTCGGGAAGCTGGCTTTGCTCATAATCTTGTTCCTCATGCGCCTTATGATGTCTTTAAAGTCAGTTGTCGTCTTCGGTCATCTCGTCCGGGGTCGTGATGACGCCCCTCGAGACAATGAATTGGCCGGTCAGATAAAAGGATTCCGCGGCCATGTCCGAGGCCTTGTCGCCACGGCCGTTGTTGATCGGGTTCACGATCTTCACTTGCCTGTCGGTCGCCGCGGTCAGTTCATAGCGATAGACCCCGTCCATTGCCTTGGCGCGGTCCAGTTCAAAGACCGGCGTCCCCGAAGCGGCAAAGACAGTCGTCAGCTCGCCCTGGGGCGAGACGACATCCAGCGTGGCATTGGTCAGGCCCAGCCAGTTGACGAACCAGAACGCTGTGGAGTTGTGCTGTGCCACAGGGTCGGCGGCTTGCGCCATGCCGGCCAGGCTGGTGGTCAGCGCGGTCGCGATGATGGGTATGTATCGGAAATTCCGCATATCTTTCCCGTGCAACGGAGTTTTGGGGCCGCAGCAAAGCTGCTTCCCCGAATTGGGCGAACTATGCATCGCGATGTTACGCCGGGTCAAGGAAATCACGCGTTTTGCGTGTATTTCTAATTTTCCGCATCGCGCCAGTCGGACCATTTCGCCTCGGCCCGTTTCTGGGCCTCGTTGACCTGGTCAGCGGTCATGCGGGCGCTCCATTGTGCGTTCAGCCCGGTCGCGCCGTCAAAGCCGCTGGACCCGGCCAGAACCAGCCACATCTGCCCCATGACGTAGTCCTGCGGCACGCCGGTGCCCCGGAAATAAAGCATGGCCAGGTTGGCCATCGCGGGGGCGTGCCCGGCCTCGGCGGCCCGGCGCAGCAGCGAAGCGGCCCGGATCGCATTGCGGGGATCTGGGGTGCCTTGCTGCAAAATCAGGTAAGCCAACTGGAATTCCGCCACCGGGTCGCCGCCGCGCGCGGCCCGGTCAAGCGCCTTCAACCCCGCCTCGTCCGTGGGCGGAGGAGCCAGCCGGGGGTCGTAGATCGCATGCGGGGGCTGCGCCCCGTCCGTGCCGCCCTGGCCGCCGCGCCGGTAATAGAGCGCGGCAAGGTCGTCACTTTGCGGAACGCCAAAGCCGTTCTCGTAGAGCACGCCGAGATTGGTCAGCGCCTGGGGCAGCCCCTGGTCCGCCGCGGCCCGAAACAGGGCTGCGGCCTGTTCATAGTCCTGCGCGACGCCATTGCCACGGACGTAGAGCAACCCAAGGTTGTTGAGCGCGCGCAGGTGGCCCTGGTCCGCGGCCTGCCGGTAAAGCTGTGCGGCTTCCTCGAAATCCTGGGCGACGCCGGTGCCGTTCTGCAACAACACAGCCAGGCTCACCGCCGCGTCCGTGTGCCCCGCCTGGGCGGCCCTGCGGTAAAGCTCGGCGGCGCGGGCCAGGCTGGCGTCATCGGTTCGTGTGGTTTCCAGGACCAGCGCCAGATCGTACAGGTGCTCTGCCGCGCCGCCCTTGGCCGCGCGTTCCAGCAGCGCGACGGCCCGGGGGATGTCGCGCGGCACGCCAAGGCCCGCGTGGTGCAGGCGGCCCAGCCGGTTGGCGGCCTGCAGGCTGCCCGCCTCGGCGGCCAGCCCGTACCAGTGCGCGGCGCGGGCAAAGTTCTGCACCACGCCGTCGCCGCTTTCGAACCGCTCGGCCAAGGCCAGTTGCGCGGCCATGTCCCCGGCCTCTGCCGCCGTGCGCATGGCGGCCAGAGGATCGGTCTGCGCCTGCGCCGGGAGCGTCGACAGCGCCAGCGCAATCGCCAGGGCGGAAACGGCGGCGCGCACGGTCAGTTCCCCCCGAGCACCGGCCCGCGCGCCGCGTCGGCCTCGAACCAGGCGCGGGCGGCGGCCTGGGCCTGTGCCAGCTGTTCGGGTGTCATCAGGTTGCCCAGCACCTCGCGTTGCTCGGGCGCGTCCGGATGGCCGAAGGTGGCGGCGATGTTGTACCACTTGTGGGCCTCGACATAGTCCGGCGCGCTGCCGTGATCGCCGCGCGCCAACAGCCCCGCCAACGCGAACTGCGCCGGTCCGTTGCCCCGGTCGGCGGCGGCGGTCAGCAGCGAAACGGCTTCGGCGCGGCGTGTCTCGTCCTCGGTCAGCAGATACCGCCCCAGAGCCGATTGCGCGGCGGGGTCGCCCGCCTCGGCCCGGGTTTCCAGCCAGGTCAGTGCCTCGGTGTTGCCAGCCCGAAGCGCGGCCAGCACCCAGGGCACGGCGCGCTGTGGCGCGACGCGCCCGTCCAGTTGCCCGGCGGCGGCAAGGCGTCCCAGCTCGACCCGCGCCATCGCATCGTCATCACTGTCCAGCGCCTTGGTATAAAGCGCCAGGGCCGCGTCGAAATCCGCTGTTACCCCGGCGCCGGTCTCATACATGCGGGCCAGCGCCACCATCGCCCGGCCAAGCCCTTGCTCCGCGGCCATGCCGTACCAGCGGGCCGCCTGTTTCAGGTCCTGCGGCAGGGTCTGTCCGGCGGCAAAGGCGTAGCCCAGGTTGCTCATCGCGCCCGGGTCCCCGGCCTGGGCCGCCTGTCCCAGCCAGCGCAGCGCCTCTTGCGGATCGGCGGTCACGCCGTCGCCGGTCAGGTAGCGGGTGCCCAGCATCCGCTGGGCCAGCACATGCCCGGACTCGGCGGCGCGGCGATACCAGTCCAGCGCCTCGGCCCGGTTGGTCACGGGGGTGTCGGGCCTGTCCAGCAGCGTAGCCAGCTGGATCTGCGCATCCGCGATCCCCTGTCCGGCGGCGGCGCGCAGCCAGCGAATCCCCTCGTCCCGGTCGCCCGTTTCGCTGTTGAGATGGATCGCGGCCAGGGCGAACTGGGCCTGGGCGTGGCGTTGTTCCGCAGCGGCCAGCAGCCAGTTGTAGGTGGCATCCGTGTCGCGTTCGACCCCGTCGCCATTCTGATAGAGCAGGGCCAGCAGGTACTGCGCGGGCGCATCTCCCCGCGTCGCGGCGCGATTCAGCAGCTCTGCCGCACGTTTCGCGTCCCGCTCCGGCCCGCCGGGGACCTGGCTGAGGTAGAGCCGCGCCAGCAGGGTCGCCGCCTCGGCGTGGTTCTGTTCCACCGCCCGTTCCAGCCAGAGCGCCGCGCCCTTCGGATCGCGCGGGCCGCCACGTCCTTCGATCAGGATGCGGCCATAGCGGTACTGCGCCAGCGCGGTGCCGGTCTCTTCTGCCAGGACCTTCAGCCCTTGCCGCACGGTGACGAAATCCCCCGCGTTCCAGGCCTGTTCGATCTTGGCCATCTCGGGCAGGTCCTGCGCCTCTGCAGGCGGATCGGCGGCATCCTGCGCCGCCAGCGGCAGCGGGGACAGCGCCAGCGCGCAGACCAGGGCGGCAGAGAGCAAGGGGCGGCAAGAGGCGGTCATGGCGGCTCCGTTTCACGGGCAGGTCGTGGCGCCCGACCCTAACGATCCTGACGCGATGTGCGAGGGGTTTATGCGCCTAGAGGATGGTTTCGCGCAACAGCCACAGCAGCGCGGCAGCGACACAAAGCGCGGTGCCAAAGGGCAGGGGCATATCGCCTTTCGGCGCGCGGTGCCGCAGCAGGGCCACCGCCAGCGCCATCAGCGCCGCCACCAGCACCAGCAGGGGCAGCTGGGCCGGGCCGGTCAGGGCGCCAAGGCCCGCCATCAGCTTGACGTCGCCCAGGCCCAGCCCTTCGCGCCCGCGCAGGGCGGCATAGGCGATGCGCAACAGCAGGAAACTGCCCGCTCCGATCAGCCCGCCCGCCAGTGCCCAGACAAACAGCCCCTGCGCCAGTGCGGCGCCAAGGCAAAGCGCGGCCAGCGCGGCGGTCAGGGCATCGGGCAGGCGGAATGTGCGCAAGTCGCTGACCGCCAGCGCCAGCAGCAGCCAGAGCAGCAGGGCCGAGCACCAGATCTCCCAGACCGTGCCGCCGCGCAACATCGCCAGTCCCGCCAGCCCCAGCGCCGCAAGCTCCATCAGCCAGAGCCAGCCGGGCACGGGCGCGCCGCAATGGCGGCAGCACCCGCGCAGCAGCGGATAGGACAGAAGCGGTACAAGATCTCGCAGCCCCAGCCGGGTCTTGCAGGCGCGGCAGCGCGAGGGGGCCGTCACAACGTCCTCTCCGCGCGGCAGGCGATCCACCAGCACCGCAAGGAAGGATCCGGCAGCAGGGGCTGTCAGCAGCAGCAATAGGGTCGAAAAGACGTCCATTCCGGCCCTCCCTGCCGTGCGGCCCCCTGCGTGGCGGCGATTGTCTGCCCCGGGGTTCTTGGCTAGGATCGCCGCAAAACGTCAAGAGGCGCCTCGGGCGCAGGGTCAAGAGGCGCCTCGGGCGCGGGGGAGCATATGAGCAATACACCACAAGCCGCGCCGCGCCGCCCCGCCGACGCGGGCTTTTCCCTGCTCGAACTCATGGTGGTTGTGGTGATCCTGTCGATCCTCGCGCTGGTCATCGTGCCGCGCGTCATCGACCGGCCCGACCAGGCCCGCGCCGCCCGTGCGCAATCGGACATCGCCGCGATCCAGGCGGCGATCAACCTCTACCGGCTGGACAACTTCCGTTATCCCACCACGGACCAGGGGCTGGCGGCGCTGGTCAGCCGCCCCTCGGCGGAGCCGGTGCCCGCCAACTGGGCCTCGGGCGGCTACATGGACCGCGTGCCGCAGGACCCCTGGGGTCGGCCCTACCAATACCTGCAACCGGGCGTGCACGGCGATTTCGACGTCTTCACCTATGGCGCCGACGGGGTGCCGGGCGGCACGGGGGCAGACGCGGACATAGGCTCGTGGACGGGGGGCTGAGATTCGGCGACGCGGGGTTCAGCCTGCTGGAACTCATGGTCTCGGTCGCCGTGATGGCCATTCTGGCGGTCGGTGTCGGCCTGTCGACGGGCGCGGCGGTGCCCGGTGCCGAACGCGACGCGCAGCGGTTCCAGCGGACATTCGACCAAAGCTGGGCGCTGGCCATCATGGCTCGGCAGGAACAGGGGCTGGAGATCACGCCGCGTGGCCTGACCCTGTCGCGGCGCACCCCGGAGGGCTGGGACGAGGCGCGGATGCTGTATGACTGGCGCGGTCAGGCGCGCCTGACCTCGTCGTCCCCTGTGCCTGTGGGGACGCCGCGCATCAGGCTGCGGGCCGATGGCGGGACCAGCGCCTTTGCGCTCAGCTTTTCTGGCGGCGGCACGGCCTGGCGTTGCGCCAGCGACGGATGGAGCAGGCTGTCATGCGCCCCCGAATAGGCCGCGCCACAAGGGGCCTGACCCTGTTGGAACTGGTGATCGCCATCGCCATCCTGGCTCTGGGCACGATGGCCACGCTCAAGGCCACCGGGCAGGCGCGGCTGATCCTGGGCGGGGCCGCGCCGCGCGTGCTGGCGCAACTGGCTGCGGAAAACCGGGCAGAGGCGCTGCGCCTGCCCGGAGCCGCGGACCTGCCCGGCACCGTCACGCTGGGCCCCTACCGGTTTCGCGTCGAAACCCGGCGCCGGGCCACCGCCGCGGGGCTGATCCGGGCCGACATCACCGTGACCTCGTCAGAGGGGCCGGGGGCCACGCTGGTCACCTTCCTGCCCGGCGGGGGCGCAGCGCGATGAGCGGCACGCGCGGGCTGACCCTGATCGAACTCGTCGTCGCGATGGCGCTGTTTTCGCTGGTGGCGGTGATGGGGATGCAGACCCTCAACGGCACCATCCGCACCCGCGACGCGCTGGGCGGGCGGGATGACCGCGACCGGGCGCTGGCGGTGACGCTGGCGCTTTTGCGCAGCGATCTGGACCGCGCCGCGCCGATCCTGTTCCACGCCCCCGACGGGCCATCGCAATCGGCGCTCTTCTTCGATGGGACGGTGCTGGCGCTGACGGTTTCCGCGATCGACACGACAACCGCGCCTTTCCAGAGGGTCGAGTGGCGCCATGACCGCGCGGCCGGGTCCCTGTCGCGGGCGTCCTGGCCGGTGACCGCGCCCGCCGGGGCCGCGCAGCGCAGCCCCGATCGTGTGCTGCTGACCGGGGTCGGGGTCTTTCGCCTGCGCAGCTTGTGGGAGGGGCAGGGCTGGGTTGAGGGATCGGGCGGCGGGCAGTTCGGGCCTGTTGCCGAAGGGCCGGAGGCCTCGGACGAGGATCGCGCCTTTGCCCGTGTCGCCAACCTGTATTCCGACGCGCTGCCGAAGGCCGTCGAACTGGCCTTTTCCGTGGATGGGCTGGGTGACATCCGCCTGCTGGAGGCAATGCCATGAGCGCCACGCGCGGATCCGTCCTGGTCAATGCGCTGGTGCTGGTGGGGGCGCTGGCGGCGGCGGCAACCGTGCTGCTGGTGCGCGCCGGGCACAGCGTGGAACGCCAGCGCGCCTGGCAAGGCGCGGCGCAGGCAGAGGCCTATCTGGACGGCTTCGATGCGCTGGCGATCTCGCGGCTTGAACGCGATTCCAGCCCCGCCGATCACGCGCAGGAGGTCTGGGCGCAGCCGATCCGGGGGGCCGAGCTGGACCGGGCCCGGGTCAGCGGCGGGATCGAGGACCTGCAGGGGCGGTTCAACGTCAATTGGCTGGCTGTGCCCGAGGATCAGCAGGCGCGCGCGGCCTTTTCCAGCTTGCTGGCCGCGTTGGGCCTGCCGCAGGAAACCGCCAATGCCATCCGGGGCTTCCTGTCGCCCGGCGGCCCGGCCAATGCGGCGGCCTACCCGGGGATGCGGCCAAGGGGCGGGCCGGTCAAGGACATCGCCCAGCTGCGCGCCATCCCCGGCCTGACGGATCGACAGTTCGCCCGCCTGTCACCGCTGATTGCCGCTTTGCCCAGCGACACGCGGCTGAATGTGAACACGGCCCCGCCCGACGTGCTGGCCGCCTGGTTGCCGCAGTTGAACGGCGCGCAGGCGCGGGCGCTGGTGGCGGCGCGTCAACGCGCACCTTTCGGGTCGGTCGCGGATCTGCTGCTGGCCCTGCCGCCCGCGACCGCGGGTGCGGTGGACGACACGCGCCTGACGGTGGGCAGCGACTGGTTCCTGGCCCGGGCCACGGTCGACTTCGAAGGGCGGCGGCTGTCGCGGCGGACCGTCCTGTTTCGTCAGCCGCTTCCCGTCGGGGTGCGGGTCGATTATCGTCTGCCAGATGGCTGATTTGGCAGAGCTCCCTTTCCCGCCGGACGACCCCGGCCTGGCCACCGCGCCTGTCGGCGCTCCCGCGCCGCGCGGGCGCCATGTCGTGCTTGTGCCCGGTGAGGCGGTGCCGCTGGTGGCGCTGGACCTGCCGGACCGTCTGCGCGGTGCCGCACGGGAACAGGTGGCGCAGCGGCAGCTTGCGGACCTTCTGGGGGCCGAGGCCGGCGCGTTGCAGATGCGCCCCTATGCGCTGGACGGCAATGCCGAAGGCTGGACCCATGTGCTGGTGACAGAGCGCGCGGCGCTGGACCGATGGCGCGGTCAGGTTGGCAAGGGCTGCGTCGCCGTCCTGCCGGATTACCTGGCGCTGCCTGTCGACGAGACAAGCTGGACCCTGGCCGGGACACCCGACCGGCTGCGCGCCCGGTTTGGCCCTGCGGATGGCACGACCACCACCGAGGCCGCGCTGTGTCTGCAGGCCGAGGCGATCCTGGCGCGCGAGGGCGCGCCCGACCGGGTCTATCGCTTTGGCCCGCCGCTGCCAGAGTTCGAGGCCTGGCTTACGGCCCGGAATATCCCCCTAATCAGTGATCCCGGCGACAAGGCAGCGGAACTGCGTGCCTTCTCTCGTGGGGAAACCGGGCTGGACCTGCGGGCCGATCCACAGGCGGCACGCACGCGGCTGCGTCGACAAATCTCCGCCTGGCGCTGGCCGGTGTTGACCGGTGCCGTGGCGGCCGGGCTCTGGGCGGCGGCGCAGATCTCGGTGATCCGCGCGACGGAGGCGGAAACCGCTTCGCTGACCGCCCGCGCGATGGACCTCACACGGGCAGAGTTCATTCCCTCCGGCCCGATCCTCGACATGCGGGTCCAGATTGCCCGCGCGCTGGCAGAGCAGCGCAGCGCGCTGCGCGCCCGCAGCGGGGACAGCTCTCCGCTGGACCTGTTCGCCGGGGCGGCGCCGGTCCTGTCCGGCGCGGGCGCACGGCTGGATACCGTGGCCTGGGCGCCTGAACAGGGGCTGCAGCTGGTGTTGGAGATGGGCGATTTCGCGGCGGTCGATGCGCTGGTCGACAGCCTGGCCGCCGAGGGGTTGCGGATCACCGTCCGCGACGCGCGGCTGGGCGGCGATGGCGGCGGCGTGCTGGCCGACCTGACGATCCAGGACCCGGAGCAGGGCGGATGACCGGGCGCATGGTGGAACGTCTCTTGCGGCTGACGGGGCGCGAACGGCTCTTGCTGGGGGTCATGGCGCTGGTGCTGTTGCTGGGCGCCGGGGTTGGGCTGCTCTGGCCGCTGGCCGAGCGGCGCGCGGCCTCTGCCGCGGCGCTGGAAGAGGCCCGTGCGCTGAGCGCCTGGGTCGCGGCGCGGGCAGAGGATGCCCGCGTCCTGCGCTCTGCCGCCGGACCGGGACCGGCAGAGCCGATCGGGCTGGCGGCGGTGCAGCGCAGCCTTGAGGGGGCAGGCCTGTCCGGCAATGTGGCCACGCTGTCGGCGCGGCAGGGGGGCGGGATCGAAATGCGGTTCGAGGCGGTCAGTTTCGACCTGCTGATCGGCTGGCTGACCCAGGTCGAGCCGGTCTGGGGCTATCGTTTCGCAGGCTTTCGTCTGGACCGGGGCGCGGAACCCGGGCTGGTGGACGCACGGATCGAGGTTGTGCCCTGAGGGGTTATTTCTGGCCGATCTTCGGCTCTGTCCCGGCGCGCAGCCGGGCGATGTTGGCTGAGTGCCGCCACCAGACCAGCGCTGCCAGCAGGAGCGCGCTGACCAGCAGATCGGTACGCTCGGTGATCAGCATCCAGACCGGCGCCCCCGCCGCGGCGGCCAGCGCCCCGACCGAGGACACCCGCGACAGGTAGGCCGCCGCCGCCCATGTGGCGCAGCACAAAAGGCCGATGGGCCAGGCCAGCGCCAGCATCAGGCCCAGGAAGGTCGCCACACCCTTGCCGCCCTTGAAGCCCAGCCAGACCGGAAAGCAATGGCCGAAAAAGGCCGCGACGCCCGCCGCCTGCACGGCAATCCCGTCGGCCTCGAAGGCGCGGGCGATCAGCACCGCCGCCGCGCCCTTGCCGCCGTCCAGCAGAAGCGTCGCCAGCGCGGCCCCCTTGTTGCCGGTGCGCAGCACGTTGGTCGCGCCGATATTGCCCGAGCCGATCTGGCGCAGGTCGCCGAGGTTCATCGCCCGAGTGATCAGAACGCCGAAGGGGATCGCGCCCAGCAGGTAGCCAAGCGCGGCCCAGAGGATCACCATGCCGCTCATGCCTGGAACACCCGTTTGCCGCCGACCCATGTGCCCAGCACCCGGCCCTGCAGGCGGGCGCCGTCAAAGGGCGTGTTCTTGGATTTCGAGCGCAGTTTGAACCGGTCCAGAACGATGGGCTTGTCCGCGTCGAACAGAACCAGGTCGGCCGGCGCCCCCTTGGCGATCCGCCCGCAGTCCAGCCCCAGCCGTTTCGCGGGGTTCAGCGACAGCGCGCGGAACAGGGTCGGCAGGTCCAGTTCGCCGCCGTGGTACAGCCGCAGGAGCACCGGCAGCATGGTTTCCAGACCCACGGCGCCGCTGGCCGCCTCCTCGAAGGGCAGGCGCTTGCTCTCTTCGTCCTGTGGGCTGTGATAGCTGCCGATTATGTCGATCAACCCGCTGCGCACCGCCTCGACCACCGCCTGCCTGTCCTCCTCGGAGCGCAGCGGCGGCGTCACCTTGAAGAAGGTGCGATAGTCGGCCACGTCCATCTCGTTCAGGGTCAGGTGATGGATCGAGATCCCGGCGGTCACGTCAAAGCCGTTCTTCTTGGCCCGTTCCAGCGCGGGCAGGGCGCGGGCGGTGGTGATCTTGTCGGCGTGGTAGCGCACGCCCGTCATCTCGACCAGCGCGATGTCGCGGTCCAGCCCCATGCGTTCCGCCATCGGAGAAACCGAGGGCAGCCCGCGCAGGCTTGCGAACTTGCCGCTGGTCGCGGCGGCGCCCTGCGACAGGCCCGGGTCCTGCGGGTGGCCGACGATCAGCGCATCCAGCGAGCGGGCATAGGTCATCGCGCGGCTCAGCACCTTGGTATTGCTGACCACGTTGTTGCAATCGGTAAAGGCCACGGCCCCGGCATCCAGCAGGAACCCGAATTCCGTCATCTCGCGTCCCTGTCGGCCCTTGGTCAGCGCCGCCATCGGCAGCACGTTGACCGGCGTTTCCTCGATCGCGCGGCGGCGGATGAATTCCAGCGTTTCCGGCGCGTCGATGCAGGGGGAGGTGTCGGGCCGGGTGACCATCGTGGTCACGCCGCCCGCCGCCGCTGCCTGACCGGCGCTGCCATAGCTTTCCTTGTGCCGTTCGCCCGGTTCGCAGACCTTCACGCCGATATCGACGATGCCCGGGGCAAGAAAGGCATTGCCCGCGTCGATACGCTCGGGCGTGATGTTTCGCGCGCGAAACATCTCTTCGAAATCAACGTCTTGCGTTAAGACTTCGGTAATTTTTCCGGCGTCGATCAGGAGGGCGCCGGGGAAGATCTCCCCGGCCTCGGGGTCGATCAGGCGGGCGTTGTGGATCAGGATGGGGGCGGTCATCGGCTCTCGGCGGATCATAATTTTGCAGAGCTTTAGGGTATTTCTGCCGCGGGGGGAACCTGTCGCGCGCACTGGAGACGGCCGAGGCCCCCACGCCGGAGGGGCGAATCGTCTCTGCCACGACCAAGACATTCGGTTTTTCAAATGCGACATGATCCAGGTCATGGCGCTGTGCAGGCCCCCGCCTTCAGGCTGGACCCGTGGTGCGGTGTGTAGAGGGCGATCTATGACACCTGTGCCCTCTCTTGCCACCGTTCGTGATCAGGGGAGGAGCCTTCATGCAAGATCGATCCAACCATTTGTCCCGAACACGCCGAAGGATGGGCTTTGCCGGGCTTGTCGCCGCTGGCCTGATCGCCAGCGCCGCCTCGGGCGACCAGGTGAGCTCCGGCAACAGCACGGATCTTGACGCCTATCGGCCGCTCGACGGATCGACGGCGGCCAGCGGCGCCTATTTCAATCAGATCGTCGGGACCGGGATCGCCGGGTCGAGCGACCACGTCTATGTCTGGTATGCCGACGGCACGGTGAGTTCGGGGACCACCAAGGACCTGGACGCCTACCGCCCGCGCCAGTCCTACAACCTGCCGCCTGGTTACCACACCACGGATATCGTGGGCATGGGCATCGCCGGGTCCAGCGACCATGTCTATGCCTTCTATCGCAACGGCATGGTCAGCGCCGGGACGAGCACCGATCTGGATGCCTACAGGGCGCCTTATGCCTACAAGCTGCCCGCCGGCAAAGGGCCGCTGTCGATCGTGGGCATGGGCATCGCGGGGTCGGACGACCATGTCTGGGCCTGGTATGCCGACGGGACGGTCAGTTCCGGCACGACCCGGGACCTGGAGGTCTACCGCAAGGTGCAATCCTTTGCCCCGGCCGCGGGCAAACGCGCCGACCAGATCGCCGGGATCGGCATCGCCGGATCGAATGACCATATCTACGCCTGGTATGCCGACTGTAATCCCGGCAGCATCGGCACGGTCCTGAACCTGCGCAACATCGCACAGGAAACCGGTGTCTGGTGCTGGGCCGCAAGCGGCGAGATGGTCATGAGTTACATCGGCAATGTGGACGTGCCGCAATGCCAGCAGGCCAACAATCGGTTCGGTCGCAGCGATTGCTGCAATTCTGTCGTGCCGAACGGCTGTCTCAGCGGCGGCTGGGCAGAATACAGCCGCTACGGGTTCAAGGCAAAGTCCAGCGGCGCGCTCAGCGGGGCCAATCTCAAGGCCGAAATCTCGGTCGGTGGGTCCTGCCGGGGGCGCCCCTTCACCTTTACCTGGGCCTGGCCCGGCGGTGGCGGGCACACGATGGTGGCGATGGGCTATTCCGTGCTGAACGGCAAGATCGTCGTTCACGTCCAGGATCCCTGGCCGCCGAACATCGGAGACTACGAGGTCATAACCTACGATTATTACGTCCAGTCCCCGGGCCACCACACGCATTGGACCGATTATTCGGACATCACCTATGTGGGAGGGAATTGAGATGCGCCGTTTTATCATGACCGCCGCCCTGTGCTGTCTGGGCGCCACATCCCAGGCCCAGGTCGTGGCCGGCACCGATATCGCCGCGCAACGGACCACCAGCCAGCGGGCCCTGCCCGAGGCGCTGTCCCTGCTGCAGGCCGTTGTGACGCCACAGAACGCAGCCCGGATGGGATTCCGCTCTGCCGGGGCGGCGGCGAGTGTGCGTGCCACGGATCCGCTGGTCGATTTCGCCATACCGCTGGAGGCGCTTCAGGGCTACGGGGGTGGCGATCCGCTCGGGCTGTTGGCAGCAACCGGGCTGATCGTTTACCCGCTGCAGACCGACGCTGGCGGTTATACCGCCGCCAAGCTCACGCAGCGCAACAATGAATGGACGGTTGCGGGCGTGGGCGCGCCCGGCCTGACCAGTGCGACGGTCCGGGTGCGCGACCGGCTTGCGCAAGAAAGCGGTGTCGCGCCGGGCACAGTGTTCCAGGTGCGCGTGCCCGCTCTCAAGCTGCATTTTGTGGGGCTGCTGCGCGGCGGGAACCTGATACTCGCGCCGGTCTTTGACGCTTCCGCATATGGGCTTGCCGCCGGGCGCAGCTATGCCGCGCCCGGCGTCCTGTCCGGGCTGGTGCCTGCGGCCCGTGCGCATTCCGGCGATCCGGGGTGAGACCTGTCGGGGCGCGTTCAGGCGCCCCGCGCGGAGTCGATCCGCGCGATGGTTGCCTGCGGATCGGCCTGGAACTTGATCAGGTGCTTGTCGCCGGTTTTGGTGACCAGTTGGACGGCGGCGCCGACGGTCCGGATCTTCGCGATCTGGTCGAGCGGCACGCGGCGACCGCCGGGGCCTACCAGCACGCCGTCCTCCAGCCGCCAGGCATGGCCCAGTTCCTCATCCATCAGGTACCAGCCGCGCAGGGCGACGGCGGCCAGCCCGCCGATGGCGCCGGTCCAGACATGCGGGTTGCCGAGCGCCCAGAGGATCGCCATGCCAAGCGCCATCGCCACGGCGGCCATGATCCAGTGGGTGCGGATATAGGTGGCGCGGTCGGGGGTGAAGGTCATGTCTCGCTCCGCTGGATGCCGCGCATCAACCCGTAAACCTTGCGCGCCTCGTCGATCTGCATGAAGCCGATGCGGGTTTCGTAGCTGCCCCTCTTGCCGCGCCGCCATTCCGAGGCGAAGATCACCGAACCGGGTGTGCCGTCGTCCAGGGTCAGCTGGCTGTCAGAGATGATCGGGTAGCTTTTCAGCTGTTTTCCCTTCAGCGGCAGTTCGGTGGCGATGAAGGCGCGCGTATCGGTCAGCGTGTACCAGGTGTGGCGGCGCAGGTAGGGGCGGCCCAGCAGGGGCCAGCAGATGATCCCGAGGCCGACCATGAAATGGATCGAGCCGAAGACCCAGAACAGCCCGCCTGCCATCGACGCCATGACCATCCAGAACAGGGCGAATCCGGCGAAAAACGTGCCAAAGACCATGAGGGCGATATCGCCGATGCCCAGCCGGATGGCGGTGCCGGGGCGGCCCTGCCAGAGGATCGCCTCGCCGGGGTCGAGCAGACCGGCCCATCCGGTCTGCGCAACCTTGTCCTCTACGTTCATGTCACGCTCTCCGCCTCACACCAGCGCCAGCCAGAGCACCAGCGCGAGGATCAGCGCAATAGCGGCGAGGATCAGCTTGAGCAGGGGCGAGTTGCCGCTGCCCCTGGGGGCGGGGGGCGTGACCCCGACCTGGCCCCGGGCCGCGCTGGACGTGGGATTGGCGCCGCGCGCGGTGGGGCGCGCCTCGCCATAGCTGCCGATCAGGCGCAGGGGCGGGGCGATGGTCAGCTCTTGCGGGGTGGCGTCGAAGGCCTGTGGCGGCAGCACCACGGCATGCCCCGTCAGCGCGTCGATGCGCGCGCGGTCCTGTTCCAGGGCGCGGGCGGGCACATCGTAGGCGGCGGAGAGATACTGCGAGAGCGTCATATCGCCCAGGTCGCGGATCGCGACAACGTCGACAAAACTTTCGCGCAGGCGGGTGGCGCCAAGCGCGTATTTCAGCGGCCATTCGCCGGTGCCCGCCATCTGGGTGAACCGGTCGACCGCCTCGGGTGGCAGGTCGAGATGGGCAAGGTAGAGCGTGGTCCGGTCCGAGCCGTTGACCTGCACCTTGGTCATGTCATCACCTCCGACGGGCGGGCGCGGAGGTTGCGGGCGAGCAGATCCATCGACGCCATGCGCACGGCGACACCCATTTCCACCTGGTCCTGGATCACGCTGCGGTTGATGTCATCGGCCAGGGTGCCGTCGATCTCGACCCCGCGGTTCATCGGGCCGGGGTGCATGACGATGGCGTCTTCCTTGGCGTGGCCCAGCTTTTCGGCGTCCAGCCCGTAGCGGTGGTAATACTCGCGTTCCGAGGGGATGAAGCCGCCGTCCATGCGTTCCTTCTGCAGGCGCAGCATCATGACGACGTCGACGTCCTTCAGCCCCTCGCGCATGTCGTCGAAGACCTCGACGCCAAAGGCGTCGATGCCCGAGGGCATCAAGGTCGGCGGGCCGATCAGGCGGATGCGGTTTTCCATCTTGTGCAGCAGCAGCAGGTTGGACCGGGCCACGCGGGAATGGGCGATGTCGCCACAGATGGCGATGGACAGGCGGTGCAGCCGCCCCTTGGCGCGGCGGATGGTCAGCGCGTCCAGCAGGGCCTGGGTGGGGTGTTCATGCCGCCCGTCACCGGCGTTCAGCACCGCGCAGTTGACCTTTTGCGCCAAGAGATCCACCGCGCCGGAATGCGGGTGGCGCACCACCAGCAGGTCGGGGTGCATGGCGTTCAGCGTCATGGCGGTGTCGATCAGGGTTTCCCCCTTCTTGATGCTGCTGGCCTGCATCGCCATGTTCATCACGTCCGCGCCCAGCCGCTTGCCCGCCAGTTCGAAACTGGCCTGCGTGCGGGTGGAATTCTCGAAGAACATGTTGATCTGGGTCAGCCCGGCCAAAGCGTTGGCGTGCTTGTCCCGGCGGCGGTTGAAATCGACATATTGATCGGAGAGGTCGAGGATCGTGGTGATCTCGTCCGGGCGCAGGGGCTCGATCCCCAGCAGGTGGCGGTGGTCGAAGCGCATTCGGTGTCCTCGGTGGCGTTCTGGACCTTTTAGGTAGGGTGCCCTTGCGGGGCAAGGCCCCGGGGACGCGCCTCCGGCGCGTTTACGAGTATTTTGGGAGAGAAGAAACACGGGCGATTTTCTTCCCCTCGGGCGCGGCGTATGGTTGTGGGTATGGAGCAGGGACTCGACTGGTACGCCGCGAAGGCGCTTCTGGAATGGCAGCTGGAGATGGGAGTGGACGAGGCGATGCTCGACGCGCCTGTCGACCGCTTTGCCGCCCATGAGGCCGAGCAGGAGGCGCTGAAGGCGCGACACGCGGCGCGGGCGGCGGGCCCCGGTGCGGCGCGCGGTGCGGCACCGGTCAGGGCGCCCGAGGTCGATCCGGTGGCAGAGGCGCGCACGCTGGCCGCTGGCGCGGCGGACCTGGCGGCGCTGCAGGCTGCGTTGGCCGGGTATGAACATTGCCCGTTGAAGCGCGGGGCGCGGAACCTGGTCTTTGCCGATGGCGTGCCGGGGGCGCGGGTCATGCTGGTGGGCGAGGCGCCGGGACGTGACGAGGACCTGCAGGGCAAACCCTTTGTGGGCCGTGCCGGGCAATTGCTGGACCGGATGCTGGCGGCGGTGGGGCTGAGTCGTGCCGAGTCGGTTTATATCACCAACGTGCTGCCCTGGCGGCCGCCGCAGAACCGCGATCCGAAACCCGACGAGATCGCCATGTTGCTGCCCTTTCTGCACCGGCATATCGCGCTGGCCGACCCGGATCTGCTGGTGATCATGGGCAATACCTCGTGCCAGGCGCTGCTGGGAAAGCGGGGAATCACCCGCCTGCGCGGGACATGGGGCGAGGCGGCGGAGCGTCCGGCGCTGCCGATGCTGCACCCGGCCTACCTGCTGCGCAATCCGCAGGCGAAACGCGAGGCCTGGGCGGACATGTTGTCGCTCAAGGCGAAACTGAGGGCTTTGGGATGATTGTCGATCCGATTCTGATGCTGGCCTTCATTCCGGTCGGGCTGGCGCTGAACGTGACGCCGGGGCCGGACATGATGTTCTGCCTGGCGCAGGGTCTGCGCGGGGGTGCGCGCTGTGGCTGGGCGGCGTCCAGCGGCGTGGCGCTGGGCGGCATGGTGCATGTGCTGCTGGCGGGGCTGGGGCTGGGGGCGCTGGTCGCGGCGCTGCCGGGGGCCTTTGACGTGATCCGCTGGGCGGGGGCGGCTTACCTGGCCTGGATCGCCTGGAAGACGCTGCGCACGCCCATCGCGGGCAGCGATGCGCCGCCGCTGGCGCCGATGCAGGCCTTTCGGCAGGGGTTTGTCGTCAATATCACCAACCCGAAATACATTCTCTTCGTGCTGGCCTTTGTGCCGCAGTTCATCGACCCGGCGAAGGCGGTGCTGCCGCAGTTCCTGGTCTATGGCCTGCTGATGTCCATCGGCGGTGTCACCGTGAACGGGCTTGTCGGCCAGTTCGCGGGCCGCCTGCGGCGGCGGCTGGAGGGCGGGACGCGCACGGAACGCGCGCTGCGCTATACCTGCGCCACCCTTTTCGGCGGGCTGGCGGTCCGGCTGGCGGTCTGATGCGTGTGCTTGCCTTTTCCGATCTGCACCTGTCGCGGCGCCATGCCCGCGCCCTGGTCGAGGCCAGCGGGGAGGCCGACCTTGTGATCGGCGCCGGCGATTTCTGCAATCTGCGCGAGGGCTTGGAGCAGGCGATGGCGCTGCTGGACCGGTTGCAGGCGCCGATGGTTGCCGTGCCGGGCAACAGCGAAACGGCGGATGAACTGCGTGCGGCGGCCCTGCCGGGGACAACCGTTCTGCATGGTGAGGGCGCCGAGGTCGAGGGCCTGCGGCTTTTCGGCCTTGGCGGCGGTATTCCCGTGACGCCCTTCGGCGACTGGTCCTTTGACCTGACAGAGGGGCAGGCGGCGGAGCTGCTGGACAGCTGCAGCGGGGCGGACCTGCTGATCACCCATTCGCCGCCCAAGGGGATCGCGGATGTGACTTCGCGCGGTCTGTCGGTTGGGTCCACCGCGATCCGCGCCGCCATAGACCGGCTGCAGCCCGCGCTTGCGCTTTGTGGCCATGTGCATGATTGCTGGGGCCAGGAAGGCCGGATCGGCGGGACACGCGTCGTGAACCTGGGGCCCGCGCCAACGTGGTTCGATTTGTGAGGACACCATGAGCCGTATCGACGAAAGCAAGCAGTTCATCCCGGTCCGGATCGCCATCCTGACCGTGTCGGACACGCGGGGGCTGGAGGATGACCGGTCCGGCGACACTCTGGTGCAGCGGCTGACCGACGCGGGCCATATGCTGGCAGATCGCGCGATCGTGAAGGACGAGCGGGCGCAAATCGCCGAGCGCTTGCGCGGCTGGATCGCCGACCCGGAGGTCGATGTGGTGATCTCGACCGGGGGGACGGGCCTGACCGGGCGCGACGTGACGGTCGAGGCGCACAGGGATGTCTACGAAAAGGAAATCGACGCCTTCGGCACCGTCTTCACGATGGTTTCCTTCAATAAAATAGGCACCTCTGCGGTGCAGAGCCGGGCCACGGGAGGCGTCGCGGGAGGCACCTATCTCTTTGCACTGCCCGGCAGTACAGGGGCCTGCAAGGATGCCTGGGACGAGATCCTGGGCTGGCAGCTGGATTATCGCCACCGTCCCTGCAACTTTGTCGAGATTTTTCCGCGCCTGGATGAACATCAGCGACGGAAGTGATCGGGACCTGCGTATAACTCTCTGGGGTTTGATTGCCCCCGCGCGCTTCTATTTCAGAAGGGTGCACCGCGGAGTTTGAAAGATGCGCTTTTTGCGAAAAAGCCTGACGGGGCTGTTCCTGTTGTCCCTGACCCTGGGGCTGCTGGGGTTTGCCGGGATCATGGTGCGGGATGCCGTACAGGCGCGCATGGCCGAGGAGGCCCGCGTGCCACAGGCGCGCGAGCGGGTCTTTGCGGTCAACGTGGTGCCGGTTGCCTTTGAAACGGTGACGCCGGTGCTGACCTCCTTTGGCGAGGTGCAGAGCCGCCGGACGCTGGAACTGCGTGCCGCCGCCTCTGGCGCTGTGGTGGAACTGGACCCGGAATTCGTCGAGGGCGGGCAGGTCGAGGCCGGGCAACTGCTGGCGCGGATCGACCCGGCGAATGCGCAATCGGCGCTGGACCGGGCCGAGAACGATCTTCTGGATGCGCGGGCCGAAGTGCGCGAGGCCGAACGCGCGCTGGTCATTGCACGTGACGAGTTGACGGCGGCTGAGGAACAGGTGGTCCTGCGCGAATCCGCGCTGCGGCGCCAGCGCGATCTGCTGGACCGCAACGTCGGCACGGCGGCGGCGGTGGAAAGCGCGGAACTTTCGCTGGCGAGCGAGAGGCAGGCGGTGCTGACACGGCGCCAGGCGGTGGCCACGGCAGAGGCCCGCATCGACCAGGCCGCGACCCAGCTGCGCCGGGCCGAGATCGCGCGGGACGAGGCCCAGAGGCGGCTGGACGATACCGAGATCCGGGCCGCCTTCGCGGGCAGCCTGTCCGAGGTGACGGTTGTGTCCGGGCGGCTGGTCTCGGCCAACGAACAACTGGCGCAGCTGGTGGATCTGAACGCGCTCGAGGTGTCGTTTCGCGTGTCGACCCAGCAATATGCGCGTCTTCTTGACGGGGACGGGCGCCTGCGGCCCGCGCCGGTGACGGTGGCGCTGGATGTCTTTGGTACCAATATCACCGCCTCGGGGCAGATCACCCGCGACAGTGCCGCAGTGGGCGAGGGCCAGACCGGGCGGCGGTTGTTCGCCACGCTGGACGCGCCGCGCGGTTTCAAGCCCGGCGATTTCGTCACCGTGCGGATAGAGGAACCGCCGTTGGACCGGGTGGCGCGCCTGCCCGCCACGGCGGTCAACGCGGCAGGCGAGGTGCTGGTTGTCGGTGCCGAGGACCGATTGGAGACGGTGGTGGTCGAGGTCATGCGGCGCCAGGGCGATGATGTTCTGATCCGCGCGCGCGGCCTTCAGGGGCGCGAAGTCGTGGCCGAACGTACGCCGCTTTTGGGCGAAGGCATCAAGGTCAAGCCGCTGCGCGCGGGCGTTGCGCCGGAACCGGAAGCCATGCTGGAGCTGAGCGATGAACGACGCGCCAAGCTGGTCGCCTTCATCGAGGCCAATACCGTCATGCCCGAGGCGGCCAAGACCCGCATCCTGACACAACTGGCGCAAAAAGAAGTGCCTGCCGAGATGGTCGCGCGCATCGAATCCCGGATGGGGGGCTGACGGATGGCGCGCGCGCTCCCCTCTGCCGCTGGCGGCATCTTTGGCTATTTCGTCCGCCACCCCACGGTGGCCAACCTGCTGCTGGTGATCATGCTGGCGGCGGGTGTCGTTGCGGTGCCCAACATGCGGGCGCAGTTCTTTCCCGATATCATCATCGACGAGATCGACGTCTCGGTCCGCTGGGACGGTGCGGGCGCCGAGGACGTGGACGCCGCCATCGTGCAGGTGCTGGAACCCGCGCTGCTGGCCGTCGAGGGGGTGATCGGCTCCAGCGCCGTGTCCCGAGAGGGGCGCGCCGCCATCGAGCTGGAGTTCGAGCCCGGCTGGGACATCGCGCGGGCCGCCGATGACGTGCAGCAGGCGGTGGACGCAATCACCACGCTGCCCGAGGACGCGGACGACCCAAGCGTCCGGCGCGGCGGCTGGCGCGACCGGGTGACGGATCTGGTCATCACCGGACCGGTGGGCGTCGACCAACTGGCGCGCTTTGCCGACGAACTGGTGGTGCGGCTCTTTGCCGAGGGCGTGACACAGACCACGATCCGGGGTGTTGCGGCGCCGCAGACGGTGATCGAGGTGCCGGTGCAGAACCTGATCGCCCACAACGTCACCATGCGCGAGATCGCCGATGCCATCGCCGCCGAAGTGCAGGCCGATCCGGCGGGCGACGTGGCGGGCGCGGGGGCGCGGGTGCGCACCGGGATCGAGAAACGCTCTGCCGATGCCATTTCGGATATCGTGCTGCGGTCGAACCCGGATGGATCCAGCCTGACAGTGGGCGACGTGGCGCTGATCCGGGTCGAGGGGATCGACCGCGAGCGCAGCTATTTCGTAGGCGAAAACCGGGCGATCTCGATCCGGGTGGACCGCTCGGCCGAGGGCGACGCCATCGGCATTCAGACCACGGTCGAGGAGGTCGCCGCCGAGCTGACCGCCGCCCTGCCCGAAGGCGTCAGGATCGACCTGATCCGCACCCGGTCGGAATACATCACCGGGCGCCTGAACATCCTGATCGACAACGCGCTGACAGGCTTGGCGCTGGTGGTGATGCTGCTGTTCCTGTTCCTGAACACGCGCACGGCCTTCTGGGTGGCGGCGGGGATTCCCACGGCAATGCTGTCCGCCATCGCGCTGATGTATATGGCGGGGCTGACGATCAACATGATCTCGCTCTTTGCGCTGATCATCACGCTGGGCATCGTGGTGGACGATGCCATCGTCGTGGGCGAACATGCCGACCATCTGGCGCGCCGGGGGCAGGGGCCCTTTGACGCTGCCGAAAACGCGGCGCGGCGCATGGCGCTGCCGGTGTTTTCGGCCACGATCACCACGGTGATCGCCTTTTTCGGGCTGGTGGCCATCGGGGGGCGCTTTGGCGACCTGATTTCGGACATTCCGTTCACGGTGATCGTGGTGCTGATCGCCTCTTTGGTGGAATGCTTCCTGATCCTGCCCAACCATATGGCCCATGCGCTGAAACCGCGCGAGCAGCGCGGCACGCGGTGGTGGCGGGTCGCGCTGGGCGTGGTCGGCGTGACATTGGTGGCTGTCCTGGCGGTGGCGCTGCTGACACTGGCGGTGCTGGCGCTGCCCGGCGTCCTGGCGGGCCTGCTGGGGCTGTTCACCGGGGTCCCGGCGGTGATCGCGGGCGCGCAGGCTGCGGTCGCAGACCTGCGCGGTGTCCTCTGGGGGCAACTGCCGGTGCTGGCCGGGGGGCTGGCGCTGCTGGTGGCATTTGCCATTGCGCTGCGCCTGTCGCTGATGCCCAGGGCCGAACGCGCGCCACTGCTGCGGACGCTTTCCGATGGCGGGATCGACATGGCGTCGATCCTGGTCAACCGGGGCTTTCGCTGGATCCGCGAGCGGCTGTTCCGCCCGTTCATGCGGGCCGTCGTGGCAGGGCGCTACGTCGTTTTCGCGCTGTTGGTGGTGGCACTGGCGACGCAGGTGACGTCGTTTATCCGGGGCGACGTCACCTGGCGGTTCTTCAATTCGCCGGAACAGGGATCGGTCACGGGCAATTTTTCCATGTCGCCCACCGCCAAGCGGGCGGACACCATCGAACAGATGCGCCTGTTCCAGAAGGCGGCCGAGGATCTGGGCCGCGAGTACGAGGACCGCTATGGCCGCAACCCGCTGGACTATGTCCTGGCCGAGATCGGCGGCAATGCGGGCCGCTCGTTGCCCGGCGCCGACACCAAGGACCCGGATCAACTGGGCGCCATTTCCATCGAGCTGATCGATGCCGACCTGCGGCCCTATTCGTCCTTCGCCTTCGTGGGCGAGCTGCAGGAGCGTGTCGAACGCCACCCGCTGGCCGAGGCGATTTCCTTTCGCGGCTGGCGCGGCGGGCCGGGGGGCGATTCCCTGGACGTGCAGTTCTATGGCGCCAGTTCCGAGGTGCTGAAATCCGCCGCCGAAGACCTCAAGGAGGCGGTCCTGCGGTTCCCCGAGGTTTCGGCGGTCGAGGACAACCTGGCCTACGACAAGGACGAATTGATCCTGGAGCTGACGCCGCAGGGGCTGGCGCTGGGGTTCGATGTCGATGGGCTGGGCCGGGTCCTGCGCAACCGGCTGGGCGGGATCGAGGCGGCGACCTATCCCGTCGGCCCGCGCTCTGCCGAGATCCGCGTGGAATTGCCCGAGGGCGCTTTGACCGCCGATTTCATGGAGCGGATGCAGCTGCGCACACCCGGCGGGGCCTATGTCCCGCTGGCCGATATCGTGCGGGTCGAACGGCGCACCGGCTTTTCCACCATCCGGCGCGAGAACGGTTTGCGCGTTGTCTCTGTCACCGGCGACATTTCCGAGGATGACGCGGCAAGGGCCGAGCAGGTCGTCAAGGCGCTGCGCGAAGAGATCCTGCCGCAGATCGCCGAAGCGCGGCAGGTGGACTATCGCCTCGCCGGGCTGGCCGAGCAGGAAAACGACTTTCTCACCGATGCGCGCAATGGGCTGATCATGGTGCTGCTGGGCATCTACCTTGTCCTAGCCTGGGTCTTTGCCAGCTGGACGCGGCCCTTTGTAGTCATGGCGATTGTGCCCTTCGGGCTGGTGGGGGCGATTTATGGCCATGCGCTGTGGGACGTGCCGCTGAGCATGTTCACGGTGGTGGGCCTGTTGGGGATGACGGGAATCATCATCAATGATTCCATCGTACTGGTGACACAGATCGACGAATACGCCCGCGACCGGGGGCTGATCCCCTCGATCATCGACGGCGCCTCGGACCGTCTGCGGGCGGTGTTCCTGACCACGGCGACTACAGTGCTGGGGCTTGCACCGCTGCTGTATGAAACCTCGTCGCAGGCGCAGTTCCTGAAACCCACGGTGATCACCCTGGTCTACGGGTTGGGCTTCGGCGTGGTGCTGGTGCTGCTGATCGTGCCCGCGCTGGTGGCGATCCAGCACGACCTGGGGAAACAAATGGCGGCCCTGAGGAAAGGGCTGCGGTTCCGCGGGGCGGGGCTGCGCGGGGTGCTGGTCACGGCGGTGATGGTGATGTTGGGATGGCTTGCGGCGACGCTGGGCCATACCGGCGTCACGGGCGATCTGTTGCCGGGGCTGCCCGCCCTTGGCGGCCTGTCACCCGAGGTCGCCGCGCTGGTGCTGTTCCTGCTGGGCGCCGTCGCATTGCCGCTGGCGATCTATCTCGGGGGCGGGATCGTGATGCTCTTGCGGCGCGGTGTGCGGGGAAAGGCAGAAGCCTGACAGCCGGCGCGCCGTTGTCCCGGGCCTGACCCGGGACCTCTGCCCTGTTGGTTCAGCCGGTGCAGCCGGTCAGTTCGACGGGGATGTTTCCGCCCAGGATGGTGATCCGCAGGCCCGAACGGTCGAGCGCAAAGACGCCGCCGGACATATGCGTCACACGGGTCTGCGCCACAAGGCGCCCGCCCTGCCACGAGGTGTCGGGATCGGCGACCCAGAGGTTGGGGTCCGAAGTCTCGATCACGGTTTCCTCGCGCCCGGTGCCGCGCGGCATGGCGATCGAGACGGTCAGGCCCAGGCCCTTGGCCTGTGGCGTGATGCGGCAGGATACGCCGGTCACGCCCGCATCTTCTGCCCCGAAGGGGACGTCGGCCATCGCCGCCGCGATCCGGGCATCGGGTTTCGTCTGCCCGGCGGGCAGGCTGGCCGAAACGCGGAAGCGGTGGGGCAGGCAGACATCCTTGCAGATGCCGATGTCGATGATCCCGCCCAGCTGCGCGTCCTTGCCGAGCTGGCTGGGGCGGATCCTGAGCGGCAGGATCACGTCGCCCTTGTAACCGACAGAGCGCATGTCTTGCTGCCAGAAGACATGCGGCGCGGGCCAGTAGATCCCGATGGCCGACATGTTGCGCGCCCCGCTCCAGTCGAATTGCGGCGGGATGCCCGCATCGCCGGGCGAGCGCCAGTAGGTTTTCCACCCCGGGGCAAGCTTCAGGTGCAGCGCGGCCATGTGGTCGCCATTGGGCAGCCGCCAGCCGGGCAGGATCTGCGCCTCGACCACGTCGTCATAGGATTGCGCGGCGGCAAGACCGGGCAGCAGCATCAGCAGGAAGGTCACGAACATCTTTTTCATAACATTGGATGTGGCCCTTCCGGAGTGAAATGAAAAGTCACGTTCCGGCGAACGCATGTATCAGATGACGAAGATGTGACGGTCTTGCCAGTCCTCGCCGGGGCGGTCATGGTGAGACCCGACCAATGCGAAAGGGAGCCATATGGCCGCCGAGACCGGAACCCCACAGACCAACCTGACCGGGCATCTGCTGATCGCTATGCCGGGCATGGGGGATCCGCGATTCGAGCACAGCGTCGTCTTTATCTGCGACCATTCCGACGAGGGTGCGATGGGGTTGATCGTGAACAAGCCCAGCGACGACGTGGACATGCCGACCCTGCTCTCGCAGCTCAACATCGACCAGGTGTCGGACCTGTCGGAACGGTCGGTGCATTTCGGCGGACCGGTCGAGATGGGGCGCGGATTCGTGCTGCATACGCCGGATTACCAGTCGGTCGTGACGACGCTGGAAGTGCGCGACGACATCCACATGACCGCGACACTGGACATCCTGGAGGACCTTGCCCGGGGCGAAGGTCCCGAGAAATGGATGATGATGCTGGGCTATGCCGGCTGGGCGGCCGGTCAGCTGGAGAGCGAGATCGCCGAGAACGGCTGGCTGGTCTGTGACGCCACGCCCGAGCTGATCTTCGAGATGGCCGACATGGACAAGTGGGAAGCGGCGCTGAAGACGCTGGGCGTTGCGGCCCTGGCGCTGAGTTCGGCGGGCGGTCGGGCCTGAGTCAGGCCTGAGATATCGAGAGCGGGCGGGAGCGGGACTCGGGCTGCGCCCATCGCCCGCCCGCCGCCCCTCGGCTGGCCCTTGTCGGACGTGGATGTCCCGTGGCGGGCGGCGTCGGCTTCAAGGGCTCACCAGCAAACAGGCCCGTGCCCGTGTCCCGTATCCACCCCTCGCTGACAGATGCCTGAGCCAAAGGCCCGCGCCCCGCAAGGGCAAGCCGCGCAAAGCGCGGGGCTGCGCCCCCTTGCGGGCCCCGGCCCTTTGCCTCTGATCGGCATCAGCGAGCGGCGGCTCCGGGAAACAGGCACTTGGCGGGGGCGGTCAGCGTTCGGCGGCCGCGCGGCTGAGGCGGTCGTTGATGGCGATGCCGAGGCCGAGGTGCGGGATCGGGGAGATGGCAATGGTCGCGGCGCCCGTGGCGTCGAGCCGGTGCAGGTATTCGAAGAGGTTGGCGGCGGCCTCTGTCAGGTCTTCCCCGGGCGAGAGGTTGAGGTCGCAGGGCACCGCGCCGAAGCCGAGGCGGGCCTCTCCGGGTTCGAAGTCCACCGCGTTGAGGCGCACGCTGGCGCGTGGCGCGTAATGCGAGCGGGTCTGGCCCGGGGCGGTGATGCCGTCGGTTTCGCGGCGCAGCGCGATGCGGGTGTTCAGGACCTCGTTCAGAGCTTCCTCGGTGATGCCGCCGGGACGCAGCAGCGTGGGCGGCGTGCCGGTCAGGCCGAGGATCGTCGATTCCAGCCCCACGGCGCAGGGGCCGCCGTCGACCACCGCCTCGATCCTGTCGCCAAGCCCTTCGAGCACGTGGCCGGCGCGGGTCGGGCTGATCTGGCCGGAGCGATTCGCCGACGGCGCCGCCACCGGCCCGCCGAAGGCGCGGAGCAGGTTCTGCGCCACCGGGGCGGCGGGCATCCGCACCGCCAGGCTGTCGAGACCGGCGGTCACCAGCCGCGACACATGCGCGCCTGCGCGCAGGGGCAGCACCAGTGTCAGCGGGCCGGGCCAGAAGGCATCGGCCAGGGCTTGGGCGGCCTCGGACCAGATCACCAGCTCTTTTGCGGCGTCCAGCTCGGCCACGTGAACGATCAGCGGATTGAACTCGGGCCGCTCTTTGGCCTTGTAGATTCGGGCCACGGCGTGATCCTGCCGCGCGTCGGCGCCCAGCCCGTAGACCGTTTCGGTGGGGAAGGCGACAAGACCGCCCTTTGCCAGGATCTCCGCGGCGCGGGTCAGATCCTGGGTGCTGGCGCTGAGACGTAGGGCAGGCATCGCGGCGACCCCTTATGACGCGGCGTTCCGGTTGAAGCGCGGGCGGCGGGAAGTACCCTCACACCCGCGCTGCGCGCGTGCTACAAGAGCGGCGCGTCCTTGCCAAGCCGGAGGAGACCCCCATGCCATATCGTGCGCCGATCGATGCCTACATGCGGCTTTTGCGCGACGTTGTCGGCTATGACGCCGTTGCCGAGACAGAACGCTTTGCCGAAGCGAACCGTGAAACCGTCGCCGCCGTCCTGGGCGAGGCGGGCAAGCTGTGTGAAGAGGTGCTGGCGCCCTTGCAACGCAATGGCGATCTTGACCCTGCGCGGCTGGAAAATGGCGTGGTGCGGACCTCCAAGGGCTTTGCCGATGGCTATGCCGCGCTGGCCGAAGGTGGCTGGATCGCGACCTCGGCGCCGGAGGAATACGGCGGCATGGGGCTGCCGCTGACCGTGACCACCTGTGTCAACGACATGCTGGGCGCGGCCTGCCTTGCGCTGCAGCTGAACCCGCTGATGAGCCAGGGGCAGATCGACGCGTTGGAACATCATGCCAGCGACGATCTGAAGACGCTTTACCTGCCCAAGCTGATTTCCGGCGAATGGGCGGGCACGATGAACCTGACCGAGCCGCAGGCCGGGTCGGACGTGGGGGCACTGTCGTCCAAGGCTGTGCCCAATGATGACGGGACCTACGCGATCACCGGGCAGAAGATCTATATTTCCTGGGGCGATAATGATTTTAGCGAGAATGTCTGCCACCTGGTGCTGGCGCGGTTGCCCGATGGCGTGCCGGGGACCAAGGGAATCAGCCTGTTCCTGGTGCCCAAGCTGATTCCGGACGAAAACGGCAATCCGGGCGTGGCCAATGACCTGCATGTGGTCAGCCTGGAGCACAAGATGGGCCTGCACGGCTCGCCGACCTGTGTGATGCAGTATGATGGCGCCAAGGGCTGGCTGGTGGGCGAGCCGCACGACGGGATGCGCGCCATGTTCACCATGATGAACAACGCGCGGCTGGGCGTGGGCGTGCAGGGGGTCAGCGTCGCCGAGGGCGCGCTGCAGCATGCGCTGGCCTACGCGCAGGAGCGCAAGCAGGGCCGCAGCCCCGAGGGCACCATCATCGGTCATGCGGATGTGCGGCGGATGCTGGCCACCATGCGGGCTGAAACCTTTGCCGCGCGGGCGATTGCCCTGTCGCTGGCGGTGGCGATCGACCTGGGCAAGGCGACGGGCGAGGCCGACTGGAAATCCCGCGCCGCGCTGCTGACGCCGATCGCCAAGGCCTTTGGCACCGAAACCGGCATCAAGGTGGCCAACCTTGGCGTGCAGGTGCATGGCGGCATGGGCTATGTCGAGGAAACCGGCGCCGCGCAGTACCTGCGCGACGTGCGGGTGACGGCGATCTACGAGGGCACCAACGGCATCCAGGCGATGGACCTTGTCGGGCGCAAGATGATGGACGGCGGCGAGGCGATCTTTGCCCTGCTGGACGAGGTCGAGAGCGGCGCCGAGGCGGCGCGCGGCAAGATGCCCGAGTTGGCCGAACCGGTCTGGCAGGCGGCGGAATCGCTGCGCGAGACAACCGAGGCGCTGGTGGCTCGCGAGATGGGCGACCGTTTCGGCAGTGCCGTGCCTTACCTGATGGGTTTTGCCCGGGTGCTGGGCGCGCATTACCACCTGCGCGCGGCGATGGCCGCGCCGGACAGTGCCGATGCGCGGCTGGCCGGGTTCTATATCCAGCGGCTCTTGCCGGAACATACCGGGCTGTTGGCGGAGGCGCGGGCCGAGGTCAGCGCGCTGGCGAACCTCAAGACAGAGGACCTGGTGGCGTGATGGACGGAACGGTGCGCGCAATCCGCTATCCCTGGGAAACGCCGCCCGCCCTGGGCGAGGCCATCGAGCTGGCCGAGGGGGTGCTGTGGATGCGCCTGCCGCTGCCGATGAAACTGGACCATGTCAACGTCTACGCGCTGGATGATGGCGATGGCTGGACGGTCGTGGACACCGGCTTTGCCTCGAAGACGTCGCGCGGTATCTGGGAGGACTTGATGGCGGGGCCGCTGGGCGGCAAGCCGGTGCGGCGGGTCGTGGTGACCCATCACCATCCCGATCATATCGGGCTGGCGGGCTGGTTCCAGACGGCGCATGGCGCCGAGCTGGTCACGACGCGGACCGCCTGGCTTTTTGCCCGGATGCTGCAACTGGACGCGCAGGACCGTCCCACGCAGGAGACGTTGGACTATTGGCGCAGCGCCGGGATGGAGCCGCGCGTCCTGGAACAGCGCATGGCGGAACGGCCTTTCAACTTTGCCGATGTGGTGGCGCCGATGCCGCTTGGGTTCAAGCGGATCAAGCAGGGGGATGTCCTGCACGCGGGTGGACGGGACTGGGACGTGCACATGGGCAACGGCCACGCGCCGGAGCATGCGACGCTCTGGTCGCGGGACGATGACCTGGTGCTGGCCGGGGACCAGATCCTGCCTTCGATCAGTTCCAACCTGGGCGTCTACGCGACCGAACCCGAGGCCGACCCGGTTGCCGACTGGCTGGAATCCTGCGAGCGGCTGTCGACGCTGGCGCGGCCGGATCACCTGGTCATGGGCGGGCACAAGCTGCCCTTTACCGGGCTGGAACTGCGGATGGCGCAACTGATCGAGAATCATCACGGCGCGCTGAAGCGGTTGCATGCGCACCTGGCCAAGCCGCAGACAGCGGGTGAGTGTTTCCAGCCGCTGTTCAAGCGCCGGATCGGGGACGCCGAATACGGGCTGGCCCTGGTCGAGGCTGTGGCCCATTGCCAACACCTCTGGCACGAGGGGCGCGCAGAGCGGACCCGCCGCGACGATGGCGCCTGGCTGTTTCAAGCCGTCTGAACGGGCAAACGGCTCACATTCCCGTGCGTCGGGGACGGGCGCGACATCCTGGCCCCCGGGGGCGCGTGACAGGCGCGCGGATTTGCGCTAACCTATCACGGAACGCAAACACGGGACAAGTCGCAGGAAAATCGACATGGCTGAGCACAAGCACGGAAGCATGGACATCACAGTTCAGGAAAAAACCTTTGAGGGGTTCGTCAATTTCACGATCCGCACGGTCATCGTGATCCTGTGCATCGTCATCTTCATGGCGATCTTCAATTCCTGATCGGGTGAACCGCCCCACGGGGCGGGGTGGGGTAACATGATGAACAGACGTGCGGCGATGACGGGGCTTGGCGCCTCGCTCTTCGTGGCCGGTTGCGCAGGCAGCGTTTCCGGTCCCGACGCGACACCGGAACAGGCGGCGGCCGCCGCCTACCGCCATCCGGGTGAGCCCGAGATCATCCTTTATACGATGATCAACAACCGGACCGGGGCCGGGGCCCATTCCTCGATGCTCATCAATGCGCCCTCGCAGCGGGTGATCTACGACCCTGCCGGATCTGTCCGGTTCCAGAACGTGCCCGAGATCGGCGACGTCCTTTACGGGATCACCCCGCAGGCCAAGCAGTTCTATGAAAGCGCGCATGCCCGCAGCACCTACCGGATGCTGGCGCTGAGCCGTCCGGTGGACGGCGCGGTGGCGGAACGCGCGCTTAAGCTGGTCCAGTCCAAGGGGGCGGCGGCGCCCGCTCTGTGCTCCAACGCGGTGTCCGACGCACTGGGTCAGCTGCCGGGGTTCGAGTCGCTGGGCGGCATCTGGACGCCGATGAAGCTGGCCAACCGCTTTGCCAAGCTGTCGAACGTGACCAGCCGTGAGCTGCGCGAAAACGATTCGGACGACAAGGATGCGGCAATCGCCGCGCTCGAGGCCGGCAAGAAGACGCAGGCCGCTCGGCCCTGAGCAAGACTTAGATCGGCAGCCAGGCGCCCGCGATCATGACCGCGGCGCCTGCGCCGACAGCGCCGTAAAGGCTTTTCGAGAAATAGCCCACGATCAGCGCAGCGGCGGCAGCGGCCAGCCGCAGCGGGTCTGTTTCGCCCCCCGTGGCGCTGGGCCAGATGACCAGCGGTGCCACCAGCGCGGGCATGACCGCCACGGCGGTATAGCGCAGGTGCCGCAAGAGCCAATCCGGCATGGCCCTGTCACCGACCAGCCCCAGAAACACAAAGCGCAGGGCAAAAGAGCCCAGCCCCATCCCGATGATGACGATCCAGAGGTCCTTCATGCGCCCGGCCTCCGGTCAGCCTGCATCCCGGCGCGGCGCTCGATTTCGGCGCCGGCCATCATCCCTGCCACCGCACCGACGATCAGGCCAAGGTTGTAGGGCAGAAACGCGAAGGCCAGCGCCATGAGTGCCGCCACCAGGGCCGCCGCGCGATGGGCGCCGGTGCGCAGCGCGGGCGCGAACAGCGCGATAAAGGCGATGGGCAGCACAAAATCGAGACCAAGTTCCGGCGGCACCGCCTCTCCGGCCCAGGCGCCCACCAGGGTGAACAGGTACCAGGGCGGGCAGATCGGCGTCGCCACCCCCATGAAAAAGGCAAATTTCTCTGTCAGCGACTGCTGGGGCCGTTCCTCGTAGTCGATGATCGAGGCCGCGTAGACCTGATCCACCAGGAAATAGGCGACGAACATCCGTTTCCATAGGGGCAAAGGCCCCAGATGCGGCGTGATCGAGGCGGAATACATGGCCATCCGCAGGTTGACCGCCATCGCCGAAACCAGCACGACGATGGTCGGCGCGTTGTCCTGCATCAGCTGGACGGCGGTGAACTGCGCCGCGCCCGCGATGACGACGATGGAAAACATCAGTGTTTCAAAGATGTTCAGCCCCGCATCCGTGGCCACGACGCCGAACAGCATTCCGAAGGGGCCGACCACGAACAGGAAGGGCAGGGCATTTCGCACCCCGCGCCAATAGCTTGACATCACATCTGTGCCGTCCATGACTACACCCTCACCAACGCACTTCGCCCTAGCCCAGGGGAGAGGCCAGATGCAATCACCTGCTGACCACCCGGATAATGACCTCGCGTCGGACTACCTGATCGCGCCCGACCCGCGTGCACCGCGCCTGACCCGCGCCGTGACCGGCACGGATCACACCGGCGCCGAGGTCGAGGTGTCCGTGGTCGAGGAACGCCCGTTGACGATCTTTCTCAACCGGCAGGAAATCGTCACTGCCATGACCATCGGGGATTACCCCGAGTACCTGGCCATCGGGTTCCTGCGCAATCAGGGGATGCTGGCGGACGGTGAAGAGATCACCGGTATCGACTACGATGAAGAGCTGGAAACTGTCGTCGTGCGCACCGTCTCGCAGACCACTTACGAAGAAAAGATGCAGAAAAAGACGCGCACCTCGGGCTGTGCCGTGGGGACCGTCTTTGGCGACATGATGGAGGGGCTGGAACAGGTCCGACTGCCCGCGACAGAGGTGCGGACCTCTTGGCTCTATGCGCTGGCGCACAAGATCAACACGACGCCCTCGTTGTACCTGGAGGCCGGGGCGATCCACGGAACCGTCCTGTGCCAGGGCGACCGCCCGCTGGTCTACATGGAGGACGTGGGGCGCCACAACGCGGTGGACAAGATCGCCGGATGGATCTTCCGCGAGGGTGTCAGCGCGGAGGACAAGATCCTGTACACCACCGGGCGGCTGACCTCGGAGATGGTGATCAAGACGGCCCTGATGGGCATCCCGGTCCTTGCCTCGCGGTCCGGCTTTACCGCCTGGGGCGTCGAGATCGCGCGGCAGGTGGGGCTGACCTGTATCGGGCGGATGCGCGGCAAGCGGTTCACCTGCCTGTCCGGCGCCGAGAGGTTGGTCCGTGACATGGACCCGGACGGGGTGCCCGAGGAAGACCGAAAGCACCGCCGCAAGAGCGCGGGGCAGGCATGAAACAGCCTGTTGGCGTGATCCTCGCGGGTGGGCTGGCCTCGCGCATGGGGGGCGGGGACAAGGCCCTGCTGTCGCTCGGTGGACAGACGCTGTTGTCCCGCGTGATCGACCGGCTTGCGCCACAGGTGGCGGTGCTGGCGCTGAATGCCAATGGCGATCCGGCGCGCTTTGCCGAGACTGGCCTGCCGGTGGTTGCGGATTCCATCGACGGTTTTCCGGGCCCGCTGGCCGGGGTTCTCGCCGGTCTCGACTGGGCCGCGGAACAGGGCGCCGACACGCTGGTCAGCGTTGCTGCCGACACGCCCTTCTTTCCCTGTGATCTGGTCCCGCGCCTATTGCTGGCCAGCGAAGGACAGGATCACCCGCTGGTGCTGGCCGCGACCAAGGGCGATGCCCAGACCCGCAGCAAGTCGCGCTCTGGCCTGATCCGGCACCCGACCTTCGGCCTCTGGCCCGTGGCGCTGCGCGACGATCTGCGCGCGGCGCTGGCCGGCGGGTTGAAAAAGGTCGTGCTCTGGACCGAGAAACACGGCGGGCGCGAGGCGCTCTTTCCCTCGACGCCCTTCGATCCATTCTTCAACGTGAACACGCCGGAGGATCTGGCACAGGCGGAGGCGCTGCTATGAGGCTCTACGGGGTGACAGGCTGGAAAAACGCGGGAAAAACCGGGTTGATGGAACGGCTGGTGACGGAAATCACCGGGCGCGGGCTGACCGTCAGCACGGTCAAGCACGCGCATCATACGTTTGACGTCGATCACCCGGGCAAGGACAGCTATCGCCACCGCCACGCCGGCGCCTCCGAGGTGATCCTGGCCTCGCGCAATCGGGTTGCGCATATGATCGAGCTGCGCGGGTCCGGGGAACCCACTTTGGACGAGTTGCTGGCGCGGCTGGCGCCCGTGGACCTGGTGCTGGTCGAGGGCTACAAGCGCGACCGCCATCCCAAGATCGAGGCCTACCGCGCCGAGACGGGCAACCCGCTGATCGCCCATGAGGACCCGACGGTGCGCGCCGTCGCCTCGGACACGGCGCTGACGCTGGACCGGCCGATCTTTGACCTCAACGATACCGTGGGTGTGGCCGATTTCATCCTGGCGGAGGTCGGCCTGGCAAGGGCGGCGGAATGACCGGGTTTGACCGTTTCCTGATGGTCGACTGGTCGGGCGGCAACGATGCCGGCCCGACGCCTAGAAAGGATGCCATCTGGATTGGTGAGACTGGCCCGGAGGGCGAGGAGGGGCCGCTGTATCAGCGCAACCGACAGGTGGCCGAAGAGACCTTGGCAAACAAGATCGAGGCCGCGCTGGTGGCGGGGGAGCGCCTTATCGTCGGCGTCGACTTTCCATTCGGATATCCGGCGGGGTTCGCCGAGGCCTTGACCGGGGAACGCGATGCCTTTTCCGTCTGGCGCTGGCTGGCAGAGCGGGTCGAGGATGCGCCGACGCAGAACAACCGTTTTGATCTGGCCGGTGACATCAACGGTCGTCTTGCGCGGGGACGGGGGCCGTTCTGGGGCAATGCCCTGAAGCGCGACATCACCGGCCTGTCCCGCACCAAGGCGACCTACAGCAACCCGTTTCCTGACCGCCGCAAATGCGAGACGTCCGCCACGGGCACATTCACCTGTTGGCAATTGGCGGGGGCAGGGGCGGTCGGGTCACAGGTCATCATGGGGGTGCCGGTGCTGGAACGGCTGCGACAGCGTTTTGCCGGTCAGGTTGCGGTCTGGCCGTTTGAGCCGCTGGACCGGCCCATTGCCTTTGTCGAGATATGGCCCGGCCTGATCAACGGTGCCGTGCGCGCGGCAACCGGGACAGGCGAGATTCGCGACGCGGTTCAAGTCCGCCTGATGGCCCGCGCCCTGTCGGATCTGGACCCGTTGCGCCTGCGGGCCATGTTGTCGGTCGAGGCCCCCGAAGAGGGATGGATCCTGGGGCTTGGCGCCGAAAGTGAATTGATGGGGACCCTGGCCGCATGAGTTTGAAACCGCCCCCCCTGAACAACGATTGTTTTGCCCTGCCGCCCGGCGTCGACTGGACGCCGGTGGACGAGGCGCTGGCCACCCTGCGCGACCGCCTGCACCCGGTTGTCGCGCGCGAGGATGTGCCGGTGATGCAGGCGGCGGGCCGCGTGCTGGCGGCGCCGCTGACCGCCCGACGGGCCAACCCGCCGCTGCCCAACACCGCCGTCGACGGCTACGGCTTTGCCGCCGCCACCATCGGCGACGCGGCAGAGTTCACCTTGCCGCTGGTCGAGGGCCGGGCCGCGGCCGGGCTGGCTTTTGCGGGAGATGTGCCGCCCGGCCACGCCATCCGCGTGCTGACCGGCGCCGCCTTGCCCCAAGGCGTGGATTCGGTGGTGCTGGACGAGGACTGTGCCACGGATGGCGCTGCGGTGGCCTTTCGTGCCCCGGTCAAACCCGGGTCCAATACGCGCCGCGCGGGTGAGGACGTGGGTGAGGGCGACGAGATCCTGCCCCGGGGGCGGATGTTGACCCCGGCTGATCTTGCGCTGGCGGCGGCCACGGGGCTGGCGGATCTGCCCGTCTACACGCCCTTGCGCGTCGGCGTCCTGTCGACCGGGGACGAGGTCGTCCCCGTCGGTGAGGTCGCTGGCCCGGGCCAGATCTATGACGCCAACCGGCCGATGCTGCTGTCGCTGATCGCGCGTTTCGGCCACGCCCCCGTCGATCTGGGCCATGTGCCGGACGACCGCGACGCGCTGCGCGCGCGGCTCGACAAGGCAGAGGTGGACGCGATCCTGACGTCGGGCGGGGCTTCGGCAGGGGACGAGGATCATGTTTCGGCGCTCCTGCGTGAGACCGGGGCGCTGACGGCGTGGCGCATCGCGCTGAAACCCGGGCGGCCGCTGGCGCTGGGGCTTTGGCGGGGCAAGCCGGTGTTTGGCCTGCCGGGCAACCCGGTGGCGGCCTTTGTCTGCGCGCTGGTCTTTGCTCGCCCGGCGCTGCGCCTGCTGGCCGGGGCGGGGTGGGACGACCCTGCGGGCTACACCGTGCCCGCCGCTTTCACCAAGACCAAGAAGCCGGGGCGGCGCGAATACCTGCGCGCGCGCCTACGCAACGGTCGCGCGGAAGTGTTCAAGTCCGAGGGTTCGGGGCGGATCTCGGGGCTGAGCTGGGCCGAGGGGCTGGTGGAACTGCCTGATGCTGCGGCGCAGATCGCACCCGGTGACCCGGTGCGCTACATCCCCTTCGGCAGCTTCGGGTTGTAACCTCGGAGGGGGCTCTGCCCCCGCCGCCTGCGGCGCCTCCCCCGAGAGTATTTTTTGGCCCAAAGAAACAGGGGTGCGTGCCAGGCGCGGTGGCGCGGCATCGGTCGGGCCGGTGGGGTCAGTCGAAGGTGCCTGCCACCCGGCCCAGCAGCATGAAGGCGCGCGCGGTTCGGGTCATGGCGAAGGCCGAGATCTCTTCGTCCGAGGCATTCGGTTCGAAACCGGCAAAGCTGGTGTCGAAACGGCGCAGGAAATGATGCGCCGCATCGCGGAAGATCGGGTCCTGTTTCATCCGCCCCGCCGCCAGCGCCAGCGAGGACCGGTCGCGCACACCCCCTAGCGAGGCAATGGGGCGGCCCCGTTCGCCCTGGGCGAAGGCGCGCCAGGTTTCGGGACGGGCCAGATCGGGGCGCAGGTCGTCCATGTAGATGCCGTCCTGGCTCATCAGGGTCAGCACGTCCTGGGCGGCCTGGATCAGCTTGGCTGTGCCGCGATCCTTGAGCGCGCGGCGCAGGGCGGCAAAGCCCTCCTCGTCCTCGGCGGTCTCTGGGAAATGCAGGGCGCGGATGTAATCGGCATTGGGCAGGGGCGGTTGCAGCGCCTCTGCCGGGGTGCCCAGCGACAGCGCGGGCTGATCGTCGCCCTCGGCCCCGTCGGGGGCGGGCAGGGCGCCGGGCTGACCGCCCTGGCGGATGCCGCCCAGCATGGCCAGCGTGGATTCCAGGTTCTTCTGGGCGCTGGCGATGTCGTCCAGCCGCTTGACCAGCATCGGATGCGGCGGCTGGCCCTTGCCGCTTTGAGCCTGGGCGACATAGGCCTGCCGTATCGCGTCGATGGCTGCCTGCAGGCGGGCGCTTTCGCTGCGCATGATGCGCGCGGCGCGGATCGCAAGGGCCGCCACCCAGATCAGGGCCACCGGCATGACGATCACCATGAGCGCCAGCAGGAACCGCAGAGGCCCGCCTTCGTCCTCTGGCAGGCCAAGGAAATACCAGCCCGAGATCACGACCCAGACGACCGAGATCACCGCCGCGGCAATCTCGATTCCGGTGACGCCCTCGGCCGCGCCGCGGGCATAGAGGCCGGGCAGCGTTGGGCGGGCGTCCTTTGGGTCGCTCATGGCGTGTCAGCCTTACTTGTAGGCGATGCTCAGGATTTCATAGGACTTGGCGCCGCCCGGGGTGCGCACCTCGACGCTGTCGCCCTCTTCCTTGCCGATCAGGGCGCGGGCGATGGGCGACTTGATGTTCAGCAGGCCCTTTTCGACGCTGGCCTCGTATTCGCCCACGATCTGCCAGGTCTTTTCCTCGTCCGTGTCCTCGTCGACGACGGTCACGGTGGCGCCGAACTTGATCGCGCCGGACAGGGTCTTGGGGTCGATGACCTCGGCCAGGCCCAGGGCCCCTTCGAGGTCCTTGATGCGACCCTCGATGAATCCCTGTTTCTCGCGCGCCGAATGGTATTCGGCGTTTTCCTTGAGGTCGCCCAGCTCGCGCGCCTCGGCAATCGCCTGGATGATGGCGGGCCGCTCCACGGACTTGAGTTGCTTCAATTCGGCTTCGAGCGCGGAGTAACCCGCGCGGGTCATCAGGATCTTGTCCATTTTCGGATCGTCTCTGCCTTTTCAGCGAGTGTTTGGGGAAGTGTCGTCGCCTGTCGCGCCGATGTAAAGCCAAGCTGCCTGTCAGACCAGCGGGATTTTTCCGGTCCGCCTGCAGGTTTGACTTTCTAAAAGGCGCAGGTACTCTGTCAGGCACTCCATTAGCAACGAGATTTTGATATGCGTTCCCTTATTTCCTTTGCCGCGGTCGCCGCGGTTTCCAGCATTGCTGCCACATTCGCCCAGGCCCAGTCCATCGAAACGATCAGTGTTTCGCCCGACGGGCAGACTGTCCTTGTGGGCGGGACCAACCGGACGGTCTATACGCTTTCCGCCGGGACACTGGAGGTGACCGACCGGCGCTATGTCTCGGAGCTGGTGCGCCAGATCGTGCATGGCGCCGATGGCGAGCTGGTGTTTTTTCGCGACGATGCCGACACGCTGACCGCCTACAAGACCGCCGACATGTCCTTTGCCTGGAAGGCCTCGGACGTGGACGACATGGCCTATGACCCGCGTTCTGGCGCCATTGCCGTGCTCGACCAGCATTACAAGGACGATTCGGTCAGCCTGCTGTTCGCGGCCACCGGTGAACAGACGGCGCGTGTGGCGATGGGCAAGATCAAGTCCAACCTGATCGCCCTGGCGCCGGGCGCGGACAAGGCGCTGATCCTGACCAAC
Source organism: Mameliella sp. CS4 (assembly GCF_019392335.1). Classification (GTDB taxonomy): domain Bacteria; phylum Pseudomonadota; class Alphaproteobacteria; order Rhodobacterales; family Rhodobacteraceae; genus Antarctobacter. The sequence goes on along the minus strand of NZ_JAHXRQ010000006.1, from coordinate 103,477 downwards.
TACACCAAGTCCGACGCCGAGGAGAAGGCGGACGAGCCGGACGACCTGACCAAGCTGCAGAAGGCCGATTTCAAGCAGCTGCACGACGGCTATGTCAGCAACGTGGTGACGGTGGATTTCGGCACCGGCGCGTTCGAGATGTCCGAAACGCCCTACCGTGTCTCCTATCCAAAGGCAGTGCGGATGGACGGGGACAGGATGATGGTCCTGCGCACCAACATGGACTCGATGATGCTGGCCCCGGACGGGTCGGGTGAACTGATCGACCTGGGCGAGGATTATTTCAACTACGCGGGTATCGACGCCAAGGGGGAGACATACATACTGACCAAGGGCGTGGACCTGCGGTTCGTGCCCGTGGCGCAGGATGGCCCCGAGGGTCTGCTCAAGGGGGAGCGGCTGCGCGGCGGCCCGGCGGAATGGATCACCGCGATGGCAGAGGCGCCGGACGGCACGCTGTATTTCGGGACCAATGCCTATCGGCTGCTCAAGGTCGGCCCGGACCGCGGCAAGATAGAGATCGTGCCGGTCTTCTGAGCTACTCAGTGCCCCGGAGACATGGGAAAGCCGCCTTCGGGCGGCTTTTTTCATGCGGGAAGGGGCAGGGGAACGCGCGGCAGTGTCGCAATAGGACCTTGCAACGCCGTGTCGTGATTGACCTGTGCTGCACTGCCGCGCTACTCAGTCGCGAAAGAAAATTTCAATACCCCTCGAAGGGAAGGAGCCGGAATGTCCGACTTTCAGCGCGAATCCATGGAATACGATGTCGTCATCGTAGGCGGGGGCCCCGCGGGCCTCTCCGCCGCGATCCGGTTGAAACAGCTCGACGACAGCCTGGACGTCGTTCTGCTGGAAAAGGGATCGGAGGTTGGGGCGCACATCCTTTCGGGGGCGGTGCTGGACCCCTGCGGGCTGGATGCGCTTATCCCCGACTGGAAGGAAAAGGGCGCGCCGCTGAACGTGCCCGTGACCGAGGACAATTTTTACATGCTGGGCGAGGCGGGCAAGGTCCGCATCCCCAACTGGCCGATGCCGCCTCTGATGAACAACCACGGCAACTACATTGTCAGCATGGGCAATGTCTGCCGCTGGATGGCCGAACATGCCGAAGCGATGGGCGTCGAGATCTTTCCGGGCATGGCCTGTTCCGAACTGGTCTACGGCGAGAACGGCGAGGTGCGCGGCGTGGTCGCGGGCGAATTCGGCAAGAACCCCGACGGAACCCCGGGCCCCAGCTATGAGCCGGGCATGGAGCTGTTGGGCAAATACGTCTTCCTGGGCGAGGGCGTGCGCGGGTCGCTGTCCAAGGAAGTGATCGAGAAATTCGACCTGTCGCAGGGCCACGAACCGCAGAAATTCGGCCTTGGCATGAAGGAGATCTGGGAGATCGACCCGGCCAAGCACCATGAGGGGCGCGTCACCCACACGATGGGCTGGCCCCTGGGGTCGAACGCCGGTGGCGGGTCGTTCATCTATCACCTGGAGAATAACCAGGTCTACGTGGGCTTCGTCGTGCACCTGAACTACGAAAACCCCTACCTGTACCCCTACATGGAATTCCAGCGCTTCAAGCATCATCCGATGGTGGCCGAGCTGCTGGAAGGTGGGAAGCGCGTCGCCTACGGCGCGCGGGCGATCAGCGAAGGCGGCTACCAGTCCATGCCCAAGATGGTGGCGCCGGGCGTCGCGCTGCTGGGCTGTTCGGTGGGCATGGTCAACGTGCCGCGCATCAAGGGCAACCACAACGCCATGCTCTCGGGCAAGGCGGCGGCAGAGGCGGCCTATGCCGCGCTGCAGGACGGCCGGTCCAGCGACGAGCTGTCGGACTACGAGACCGAGGTGCGCGAGGGCGCCATCGGCAAGGACCTCAAGATGGTCCGCAACGTCAAGCCGATGTGGTCGAAATACGGCCTCACCGCCAGCCTCACGCTGGGCGGCTTCGACATGTGGACGAACAATCTGCTGGGTGTTTCGCTGTTTGGCACCCTGTCGCACGGCAAAACGGATGCCGAGGCGACCGGCATGGCGGCCAAGTACGAGCCGATCGACTATCCCAAGCCGGACGGCAAGCTCAGCTTTGACCGGCTGACCAACGTCTCTTTCAGCTTTACCAATCACGAAGAAAGCCAGCCCGCGCATCTGCAGTTGAAGGATCCGCATGTGCCGACCTCGATCAACCTGCCGAAATACGCCGAGCCGGCGCAGCGCTATTGCCCGGCGGGGGTCTACGAGGTGGTCGAGGACGAAAGCGGCCCACGTTTCGTCATCAACTTCCAGAACTGCGTCCACTGCAAGACCTGCGACATCAAGGACCCCAGCCAGAACATCAACTGGACGGTGCCGCAGGGTGGCGAAGGGCCGAACTATCCCAACATGTGATCATACGAGACACTGCGTTCCGGCGGCCGGGGTCTGACGACCCCGGCCGTTTTTCGTTCGGGCGTGCGTCAGGCGCCGCGCAGGGCCCGGTGGGCAAGGGCGGCGATCAGGTCGGTGCGGGTCACGATCCCGACAAGCTGGCCGTATTCCAGCACCGGCACCGCGTCCACCGCGCCATCGGCCATCATCGGCAGCAGCGCCGCGATGGGTGTTCCCGGCGTGGCGCGAGGACCGGCCACGTCCATGATGTCCTCGGCCCGCACCGGCATATCCCGCTCTCGGTCCACCAGCCGCCGGAAGGCCGCGAGATACCCGCGCTCCAGCCGCAAGGCGTCCTGCCTGGCCCGGTCGATCAGGTGCATCTGAAAGATCACGCCCAGGAACCTGCCTTCCCCCGTGACCACCGGCAATGAGGTAAAGCGATGCCGTCGGAACAGGTCCGCCACCTCGCCCAGACCGGTGTCGGACCGGACCGTGATCGGTTTGTCCGACATGATTTCCGCGGCGGTCGCACCGCTGGCTGTATGGGCGGCGGCCTGCAGTTCCGCGGCGCCGATCAGGCGGGCGAGATCCTCGACACCGAGATTGAAGGACTGGCGATAGCGGTCGAGCAATCCTGCGAGTTCCTCTTCGCTGAGGTCCAGCGGCATCCGCGATCCGGGCGCCGCGTCGGCGCCGGTCTCGAATTGTCGAAACGGGTAATGGCGGCCGGTCAATCGGGCATAGATCGCGGCCAGTACCACCAGCACGATGGTGCCCGCCGCAACGGGTGCCAGTGCAAAGCGGAACCCCAGTTCCTCGATGGCGCCCGGGCTCATCGCGGCGGTCATCGCCACGGCGCCCGCAGGAGGATGCACCGCGCGACAAAGGATCGTTGCGGTGATTGCCAGCCCCACCGCCAAGGCGATCCGCAGCGCCGGGTCGGCCACGGTCAGGCAGACCGCCACGCCAACGAGGGCAGCGACGCTATTTCCCACCACTGCCGACCAGGGCTGTGCCAGGGGGCTGTTTGGCACCGCGAAAAGCAGCACCGATGTCGCCCCGAAAGGCGCGATCAGGTACAGGCCTAACTGCAGGTCGACCGCCGGCGACAACAGGAACAGCCCGGCCAGCCCAAGCCCGGCAATGGCGCCCACCCCGGCACGCAGGGCTTCGACGGGTGAGACCCGCGCGACAGCGGGCCCCAGAGATCGCAAATTGTGCAGCATGATCGCCCTCGTTCCGGATGCGCCCAAATTTTCATCACCGTGAGAAAAGTTCAACCAGCGGCAGACACGGGCAGCCTGCCCGCGAAACCGGCAATGCCTCACAAGGAGGTGAAGCGCGCCCCCGCTTCTCCGGCCTGTCGTGATTGCCTTGCCTGCTCAACCGCTCTAGGCTTTGGCGAAATGGCGACTGAGGAGACCGGCATCTTGACAGCTTGGACACAGACGGTGCGCGCGGCCTTGTTGGCGACGGCGCTAGTGCTGCCTTCGCTTGCATCGGCACAGGGGTTCGCGGGCGATTACCTGGCCGCGCGCCAGGCCAGTTTCCTGGGCGATTTCAAATCCGCCGCGCATTACTACGGCAAGGCGCTGGCCCGTGATCCGGGTCGTCCCGAATTGCTGGAACGCGCGGTGCTGGCCAATATCTCGCTGGGCGAGGTCGACCGGGCCGGAAGCTATGCGGAACGCCTCGCGCAGGACGGTTATTCCAGCCAGATCGCCCAGATGGCGCTTGTGGCCCGTGACGCACGCGGTGAGGCCTATGGCGCAATCGTCCAGGCCATCGACGACAAGCGCGGGCTTGGCCCGCTGGCCGACGGGTTGGTCAAGGCCTGGTCCCAGCTGGGCGAAGGCGACATGACCAGCGCCCTTGTCACCTTTGACGAGGTTGCGGGCATCCAGGGGCTGGCGCCCTTCGCCGCTTATCACAAGGCCTTTGCGCTGGCCTCCGTGGGCGACTACGAGGGCGCCGAGCTGATCCTGGGGGGCAAACAGGGCTCGGGACTGGCAGCGACCCGCCGTGGAGTCATGGCCCACGCCGAGATTCTCAGCCAGCTTGACCGGAATGACGACGCCGTCCAGCTGCTGACCGACTCTTTTGGCGGCAATCTGGACCCGGGGCTTGAGGATCTGCGCACCCGTCTCGAAGGCGGGGAAACCGTGCCCTTCACGCATGTGCGCTCGCCCCGCGATGGCATCGCAGAGGTGTTCTACACCGTTGCTGGCGCGCTGGCCTCCGAGAACAACGAGGACCTGACGCTGCTTTATGCGCAGATGGCAGAGTATCTGCGCAAGGATCATACCGACGCGATCCTGCTGTCGGCAGAGGTGCTGTCCAAGATCGGTCAGTATGATCAGGCCATCGAAACCTATGCCAAGGTGCCCAAGGAGAACGAGGCCTATCACGCTGCCGAACTGGGCCGCGCAGAGGCGTTGCGCGCAAGCGGGGACATGGATGCAGCCATCGCCGTGTTGGAAGAGCTTGCGAAATCCCACGGATCGATGCCGGTGGTCTCTTCCACGCTGGGCGACTACCTGCGCCAAGATGAACGCTATGACGAGGCGGTCACGGCCTACTCCGAGGCGCTGTCCAAGGTCGCCGAGATCTCGGAGCGCCACTGGTTCCTGTTCTACGCCCGCGCCATTTCCTATGAGCGACTGGACAAGTGGACCGAGGCCGAGGCCGATTTCCGCAAGGCGCTGGACCTGAACCCGGAACAGCCGCAGGTGCTGAACTACCTTGGCTATTCGCTGGTGGAAAAGCAGGTCAAGCTGGACGAGGCGCTCGACATGATCGAACGCGCGGTCGAGACGCGGCCCAACGCGGGGTACATCGTCGATAGCCTGGGCTGGGTGCTGTACCGACTGGGCCGCTACGAAGAGGCCGTGCCGCACATGGAGCACGCCGCCGAGCTGATGCCGATCGACCCGGTGGTGAACGATCACCTGGGAGATGTCTACTGGGCCGTGGGGCGCGAACGCGAGGCGGAATTCATGTGGAAACGTGCGCTGTCCTTCGTCGACTGGGAAGACGCCGCCGCCGAGGCGGACCCGGAACGCATCAAGCGCAAGATCGAGGTCGGGCTGGATCAGGTCCTTGAGGAAGAAGGCTCACCGCCGCTGACACTTGCCGATGACAGCGCAGGCAATTGAGGTCTTTGCCCCTGCCAAGATCAACCTGACATTGCACGTCACCGGTCAGCGGCCGGACGGCTATCACCTGCTCGACTCGCTGGTGATGTTCGCGGATCTCGGGGATCGTGTGACTGTCGCGCGGGCAAGTGAGATGTCGCTGCGCGTGACCGGGCCGATGGCGGCGGGCGTGCCAGAGGATGCGAGGAACCTCTGCTGGAAGGCGTCGGAGGCATTTGGCGAACCGGTGTCGATCACCCTGGACAAACATCTGCCGGCGGCCGCTGGCATTGGCGGCGGCTCCTCCGACGCGGCGGCGGTCCTGCGGGGCATGGAACAGTTGTTCAATCGTCCCTCTGGCGTGCATCTGCCCGATCTGGGCGCGGACCTGCCCGTCTGCATGGCAGCACAGGCGGCACGCATGCAGGGCATCGGGGAAAAGGTCTCGCCGCTTGTCATGGAGCCTTTTCCGGCGCTTCTGGTGAATCCTCGCGTCGAGGTCCCCACGCCAGCGGTGTTCCGGGCCCTGGGTCAAAAGGACAATGCGCCGATGACGCCCACGCCTGAGACGGGCGGGCCAATGGCGGCGTTGGACTGGCTTGCCGAACAGCGCAACGACCTGCAAGCGCCAGCGATTGCCGTTCAACCTGTCATCGCCGAAGTTCTTGAACTGCTGGGGGGACTCGCGGGCGCCCGGCTTGCCCGAATGTCCGGTTCTGGCGCGACCTGTTTCGCCCTGTTCGGCACGCGCGCCGCTGCGGAGAGCGCTGCCGCCGTCCTCTCGGCTGCCCGTCCGGGCTGGTGGGTCAGGCCCACGACATTGCGATGAGAGGTGGTGTGGGGAGGGCGATCTCCTCCCCGTGTCAGCTGACCCGGCTTACCACGTAGTCGTTGAGGTCGATCAGCAGGTTGCGCAACTCGCTTTGCGGCAGGCTTTCCATCGCGGCCTTGGCGCGCGCGGCCCAGGCCAGCGCCTCTTGCCGGGTTGCTTCCAGCGCGCCGTGCTTGTTCAGCAATTCAATTGCATGTTCCAGGTCGCCGTCGCGCTGGTCGCCCTTCTCGATCACCCGCTTCCAGAACGCCTTTTCCTCCTCACTCGCGGCGGCAAAGGCCTTGATCAGCGGCAGGGTCAGTTTGCGCTCGCGGAAATCGTCGCCCACGTTTTTGCCCGTCGCATCCGACCCCCAGTAGTCCAGCAGGTCATCGACGATCTGAAAGGCGATCCCCAGCGCGTCGCCGTAGTCGAACAGCGCCTTGACCTCTTCCTCGGGTCGTCCGGCGATCACGCCGCCGACCTCGGTCGCCGCCGAGAACAGCGCCGCCGTCTTGCCGCGCACCACCTGCAGGTAAATGGCCTCTGTCGTCGACAGGTCCTGCGCCGCCGTCAGTTGCAGCACCTCGCCCTCGGCGATGGTCGCCGCCGCATCGCTGAGGATGCGCAGCACCCGCAGGTTGCCGGTTTCGGTCATCAACTGGAAGGAGCGCGCAAAGAGGTAGTCGCCGACCAGCACGCTGGACTTGTTGTCCCACAGCAGGTTCGCCGTGGGCCGTCCGCGCCGCTTCTTGCTTTCGTCCACCACATCGTCATGCAGCAGCGTCGCTGTGTGGATGAACTCCACCGTTGCGGCGAGGTAGACATGGTAGGGGCCGTCATAACCGCACATCCGTGCCGTCGCCAGCGTCAGCAGCGGGCGCAGCCGCTTGCCCCCGGCCTCGACCAGGTGGGCCGTCACCTCGGGAATGCGGGGCGCATGTTTCGACGCCATGCGCGCGCGGATCAGGGCGTTGACCTCATCAAGATCCCCGGCCAGCAGCGCGGCGAGACGTTCATGCGGCTTTTGAATGGCGTCGTCCAAGCTCATCAAACTCCCGTGCAAGGCTCGACAAATCGTGCGCCTTGTCCTTACATCCCCGACATGGAAGAGCTCTTGCGCACAAACGACATCACATTGATCCCGCTGGTCCGGACCCTTCTGAACGAGGAGGGTATAGACAGCTTTGAACTGGACGTAAACATGAGCGTCCTCGAAGGCTCCATAGGCATTCTGCCGCGGCGGCTGATGGTGCGCACGGACCAGATCGACCAGGCCCGGCGCCTGCTGCGCGAGGCCGGGGTGAACTTTGAGGGCTGAGCCCTTTGCCCCCGACGCGCTGAGCGAGGACGCGATGCTGGGCGGCAAGGTGCGCCTGTTGCAACCGAAAGAGGGATACCGCGCCGGGACCGATCCGGTTGTGCTGGCGGCCGCCGTGGCGGCACAGCCGGGGCAAAGCGTGCTGGAACTGGGTTGTGGCGCGGGGCCGGGACTGTGTTGCCTGGGCGCGCGGGTGCCGGGGCTGCGCCTGAGCGGGTTGGAACTGCAACCGGGCTATGCCGCACTGGCGCGCCGAAACCTGGCGCATAACGGGCTGGAGGCGGAGATATGGACCGGCAACCTCTCCGACCCGCCGCCGGAGCTGAAGGCGCAAAGCTTTGACCATGTCTTTGCCAACCCACCCTATTTCGAGGCTGGCAAGCGGATCCGTGCCGACGAAAGTGGGCGGGAAATCGCCCTTGCGGGGGAGACGCCACTGGCCGATTGGGTCGCCTGCGCCGCCCGGCGGCTGAAGCCGCGCGGTTACGCGACCTTTATCCAGCGCGCCGAACGCCTGCCGGACCTGATCGCCGCCATGCAGGGGCGGCTGGGGGCGCTGGAACTTTTGCCCTTGCTGCCGCGCGAGGGGCGTCCGCCGCGCCTGATCCTGCTGCGAGGACGCAAGGAAGGGCGCGCGCCCTTCCGTTTCCACGCGGGGGCGGTGATTCACGCCGGGGACCGCCATGAGGAGCCGGGAAACCGCTATACCGCGCGTTTCGAGGCGATCATGATGCAGGCTGCGCCGCTGGAATTCCCGGCAGGTCGAAACTGACCTTTATCCATGTTACATTTTTACGAAGCCATGATGCAGCCGCAGCGTGACTTGCGAGAAATTCTGTGCTGCACTGAGAGTCTCATCATCTGAAAGGAGGATCCCATGAGCTTGAGTTCGCACTTGCAGGAACTGAAAAGGAAGCATCACGCCCTGTCGGAAGCCGTGGAAGAGGCGCAACGTGCTCCGAGTACCGATGACCTGCTCATCGCGGACCTTAAGAAACAGAAGCTGAGGATCAAGGAAGAGATTGCGCGGCTCGCGCCGCAGGCCGTGATGTAGCACGGTTCATTCAAGACCTGGCCCGGACTGGCACTCAGGCCCGGGACAGGTCATCGACAGAGATCAGCGTCTTGCCCTCGAGTCCCGTGGGCAATGCCCTGATTTCCTCAAACAGCCATTCGCGGAACGCGGCGATCTGCGGACGTGTCTCCGTTCCCTTGGCGCAGAGAAACCGGAACCGCGCGGTTGTCGTCAGGGCGATGTCGAACGGCGCGACCAATTGTCCCGAAGCAAGCAGCCTTTGTGCCAGCGACGTGCGCGACAGGACCACGCCACCGCCCGCCAGCGTCGCGTCCAGCGCGTGATCGGCCTGCGAAAAGCGCGCGGTCGGAGTGGGACACCCCGTCATGCCGCAGGCGCGGAACCATTCGGGCCAACCAGCGGGCGGGTCCATGAAGTCATGCGAGGCATCCTGAAGCAAGGGCGCCTCCAGCAGACTGTCCGGGGTGGGGTAGAGCGCTGCCAGGTCGGGTCGCATCAGCGGTGTCACGCCTTCGTCGAGGAGATGTTCGCTGAACAGGCCCTCGTCCGTGCCATAGCCGTAGCGGATGGCCACGTCGATTTCGTCGCGGTCGAAATCCATCATGCGCAGGCCAGCGACAAAGCGCAGTTCGATATCCGGGTGAGCCTGGGCAAAGTCGTAGAGCCGCGGCGCCAGGCATTTGGCGGTGAAGGCGGGGCCAGCGGTGACCGTCAGCTTGCCGGTGTCCTGCAGGCGCCGTGTGGCCCGCCAGGCAGTGATCAGCCGCTCGAACCCCTCGGCGGTCCCCGGCGCCAGGAGGCGCCCGGCCTCTGTCAGCTCCACCGCGCGGTTCAGGCGGCGAAACACCGGCGCGCCCAGGTGCTCTTCGAGGTTCTTGATCTGGAAGGACAGCGCGGCGGGCGTGACGTTCAATTCATCGGCCGCCTTGGCAAAGGATATGTGGCGGGCGGCGGCGTCAAAGGCACGCAGGGCGGTCAGAGGGGGGAGGCGTTCGGACATGGACACACAAGTATATCTTGACTGAACGACGGGGAAGTCTCGTTTGTCGCTTTTCTTACGACTGCATAGGTTGGGATCATCAAGGAATGCTTGTTCAAAGAGGTCCGCCATGTTCGAAGCCGCCACCGACGCCCGTCATCGTGATGCCATCCGGGCTGCTCATGCCGCGCGCGGCAGGCTGGTCTCTGGCCTCTGGAAGAGTGTTTTCGCCCGTCGTCGCTGACCGCAGGACTCGAGACTCCCCGTTTCCGCCGGTCTGAGCCGGGCGAAGAGAAACGCCCCCGAACCGCATGGCTCCGAGGGCGTTTCCATTTGGTCCAATTCACGCAGCTTGTGCCCTGTGCCGGGTGAGGCCCAGCGTGCCCAGAGCCGCGAGGGCCAGCAGAAGAATGCCAAGCTGAAACGCCACCGCCGCACTTCCGACCTGTTCCGAAAGCGCACCGGACAGCGCCGGCAGGACCGCCATCCAGAAATAATAAAGCGTAAAGAAGATCCCCATGCCCAATGCGCGGGTCTCGGGCCGCAGGACGCGGCCGGGGAGCGCCATGATCGGGCCGGCCGGCAGACCGCAGATCAGCCCCATGAGGATGAAGACGGGCAGCGACGGCGCCAAAAGGGCGAGAGCGAAGGTGACTGCGAAACCGGCCAGTCCGGCCAGGAGGACGGCGTTGGGGCGGCCGATCCGGTCCCCGATGAGGCCGCCGGCGGGAACAGAGACCACGGCCAGCCAAAGCACGAGGGAGCTTATCCCGCTGGCCTGTGTCAGTGCGGCGCCCCGTTCAACCAGCAAGGCGGGTCCGAAGGCAAAGACCATCGCCAGCGCGCCATTGTAGAGACCCCAGACACAGCCTGCGATCAGGATGCCGGTCAAGGCGCTGTTCCGGGGCCAACTGCCGCTTGGCATGGTGCCACCGGGGCTGGCGGGCGGGTCGCGATAGGCAAGGGTCATCAAGGCGAGGCCGGCAATGCAGAGCACCATCGAGGTGGCAAGTGCCGCGTTCAGCCCGCCGGCTTGGGCGATCAGCGGCAGCAGCAGCAGGGCCAGAGCGATTCCGGCGGGCCAGGAGTTGACGAAAATTCCCATGGCGGTGGCCAGATTGCGGCCCGCAAACCAGTCCGCCACCATCTTGGTCATGATGACGTTCAGCAGGACGCCGCCCGTCCCGGCGAGGAGGCGCCCGAGAATCTGAAGCGACCAGCTTTGCCCCTGCCACATGATCAATCCGCCCAGAACCATCACGACCAGCCCGCTTGCGACAACGCGTCTGTCGCCAAAGCGCTGTGCGATGCCGCCGCCAGGCAAGGCGAAAACCAGGCCGGGCAGGAGATAGAGGGAAATCAGGATGCCCAGGTCGGCAAGATTGGTTCCGTGACGGTCCATGAACAGCGGACCCAGCGATGCGACGACCTGATACTGAAAGGCCATTGCCAGCCGCGCGGTGAACAAAACCGCAAGCGCGGCCCAGGGTGAGGTCATCGGTGTCACTTTCGCAATCGATGGTCGATGCTAGCAGCGAAAAACGGAACCGAATGAAAAAAACGCCCGCTGGCGGGCGTTTTTCGGTGTCTGGTCCGGGGGTGACGCTTGTCCCGTCCTTCGGACGGAACCTCGCCCCACCCGCCGTCCCTTGGCGTTGCGCTCAGACGAAGAACTGCGCGCCGTTGGCCGAGATGGTCGACCCGTTGATGAAGCCGGCATCGTCGGAGGCCAGGAAGGTCACGCAGCGCGCGATTTCCTCGGGCTCGCCCAGGCGACCGGCGGGGATCTGGGAAATAATGCTTTCGCGGACCTTCTCCGGCACGGCCATGACCATTTCGGTCGCGATGTAGCCCGGGCAGATCGCATTTGCGGTGATGCCCTTGCGCGCGCCTTCCTGGGCCAGCGACTTGATGATGCCGAGGTCACCCGCCTTGGTGGCGGCGTAGTTGACCTGGCCCATCTGACCTTTCTGACCGTTGATCGAGGAGATCACGATGATCCGGCCAAAGCCGCGGTCGCGCATGCCCGGCCAGATCGGGTGCACGGTGTTGAAGACGCCGGTGAGGTTGGTGTCGATCACCTCGTTCCACATCTCAGGGGTCATCTTGTGAAAGGCCGCATCGCGGGTGATGCCGGCATTGGCCACGACGACGTCGATCGGGCCAAGGTCGGCCTCGACCTGCGCCAGGCCGGCTATCGAGGCCTCGTAGTCGGCCACGTTCCACTTGTAGGTCTTGATGCCGGTGGCTTCGGTGAAGGCGGCGGCCTTCTCGTCGTTGCCGGCATAGGTCGCTGCGACCTCGTAGCCTTCGGCCTTAAGGGCCTTGGAAATGGCTTCGCCGATGCCGCGGCTGCCGCCGGTGACGAGTGCTACACGTGCCATTGGGGTTCCTCCAGTTCTCTGTCCATGTCTGGTAACTTTGTTACCCTGTGATTTTTCAATGAGCAACAATGTTGCTCATCTTTTCGGGCTGTTTGTCTCAGCCTGTTTCGCGGTCCGGGATGTGCCCGGACCCTCTCCACAAAAAAGGGGGCGCCAATGGCGCCCCCGGTATGTCATGTGCCGCTGGGTTACGGACGCTCCACACAGAGCGCGACGCCCATGCCACCGCCGATGCAGAGCGTGGCGAGGCCTTTCTTGGCGTCGCGGCGCTTCATCTCGAACAGCAGGGTGTTCAGGACGCGCGCGCCCGACGCGCCGATCGGGTGACCGATGGCGATGGCGCCGCCGTTCACGTTCACGATGGCCGGATCCCAGCCCATGTCCTTGTTGACGGCGCAGGCCTGGGCGGCGAAAGCCTCGTTGGCTTCGACCAGGTCCAGGTCCTCGACCTTCCAGCCGGCCTTTTCCAGTGCCTTGCGCGAGGCCTGGATGGGGCCCACGCCCATGATCGACGGGTCAAGCCCGGCGGTGGCGTAGGAGGCGATGCGCGCCAGCGGCTCGATCCCGCGCTTTTCGGCCTCGTCAGCGGACATCAGCAGGGTGCCGGCGGCGCCGTCGTTCAGGCCGCTTGCGTTGGCCGCGGTGACGGACCCGTCCTTGGCGAAGGCCGGACGCAGTTTCTGCATGGCTTCCATCGTTGCGCCGTGGCGGATGTATTCATCCTTGTCGACAACGATGTCGCCCTTGCGGGTCTTGACGGTGAAGGCAACGACCTCGTCGTCGAACTTGCCGGCTTTCTGTGCGGCCTCGGCCTTGTTCTGCGAGGCGACGGCGAATTCATCCTGCATGTCGCGGGTGATCTGCCACTGGTCGGCCACGTTCTCGGCGGTCTGACCCATGTGGTAGCCGTTGAAAGCATCCCACAGGCCGTCGCGGATCATCGTGTCGATGTATTTCATGTCGCCCATCTTGTGCCCGGCGCGGAGGTGCGCGGCATGGGGCGAGAGAGTCATGTTTTCCTGGCCGCCGGCGCAAACGATCGAGGCGTCGCCCAGCATGATGTGCTGTGCGCCAAGCGCCACGGCACGCAGGCCCGAGCCGCAGACCTGGTTGATGCCCCAGGCTGCCGACTCCTTGGGCAGGCCGGCATTGATATGTGCCTGGCGGGCGGGGTTCTGCCCCTGAGCCGCGGTCAGCACCTGGCCGAGGATGGTTTCGGAAACCTCATCCTTGGAGATGCCGGCGCGCTCGACCAGCGCTTCCAGAACGGCTGCGCCCAGGTCATGTGCCGGGGTGTTTGCAAAGGAACCGCCAAAGCTGCCGACGGCCGTCCGGGCAGCGCTTGCGATAACGACGTTGGTCATATGTAGTCCTCCAGGCAAGCGGGTGCATCAGGTCAAGACGCGGCCCCACCGGTTGCGGGTCCTTCTCTTCCTCGCTTGTCGGCTAGGGAGATAGCCGAAGTGGCGGACCAGAAGAACCGGACAGGGTGTCTCAGCCCGAAGATGCATTGCGGATATGCCGAATGTCCATGCCTTATGTGCCGTTACGTCAGTGAGCGCGGTGCCGCGACGTCACCCGACGCGCTGCGCGGTGTCCTCACGGCGCCAAGGCGGGCGCACGCTGGGCGCGGCAAAGAGGAACCCCTGAAGGCAGTCGATTCCCAGCGCGGCCAGACATTCGGCGTCTTCGCGCGATTCGACCATCTCGGCGACGGTGAACATGTCGAACTGTTCGGCGATCTTCACCATCGCGCCGACCAGCACCTGGTTGTCCGGGTCGCCGGCGATTCCCTGGCAGAACTGGCCGTCGATCTTGAGCACGTCAAAGCTGAAGTCCTTGAAGTGGCGCAGGGCGGTGTAGCCAGCGCCGAAATCGTCGATGGCAAAGGATATGCCGCGGCGTTGCAGGTCATCCATGAAGCTGACAACCAGTTCCGGCACCAGCATGGCGGAGCTTTCGGTGATTTCCAGGATCAGCCGTTCGGCGATTGTCGGATCCTGGTCGAGACCACGATTCAGCGCGCGCATCCATTTCTTGTAGCCGATCGAGCGCGCGGACATGTTGATGGAAAGCCGCAGGCCCGGCACGCGGCCCAGTTCGGCCAGCCCCTTTTCCAGCGCGATACAGTCAAGCATGCGCCCGTATTCCGTATCCTCTACGGTGTTGATGAAGTCGGTCGCCGGTATGACACGCCCGGTTTCGTCAAGAACGCGAATCAACCCTTCGTAGAATGCAACGCGGCCCTGGGTCTGGGCCTGCATCACGGGCTGGAAGGCCAGCATGACCTGACGGTGCTGGATCGACCGCCGGACCATGTCCATCACGGATGTGTCGCGGGTCCTTACCGCATGTTCCAGCGCATTGCGCGCCTCGAATTCGTCTGCTGCCGGTTTCGCCACTTCCGCCTCCGTGCCGTGGTCTTGCCCAATTTGACGCCCTAGGTGTAAAGCAACTGTTAATGTTCCCCTTTGGTTCAAATTGTTCGGACCCGCTGCGAGGGGCGCTTGACTCATCCCCCGCAGCCTATATAAGCGCGCGTTCATTGGTGTTGGTGGACCCCGCAAGGGGAACCCTGTCACTCCGGCAAAATCCGGGGAGAGGACAACGCCCTTCGAAACCTGAACGAAGGAGATCAGCCGTGACCAAACGCACGACTGCCAAGTACAAAATCGACCGCCGCATGGGCGAAAACATCTGGGGCCGCCCCAAGTCGCCGGTCAACCGCCGCGAATACGGCCCCGGCCAGCACGGTCAGCGCCGCAAGCAGAAAATGTCCGACTTCGGCCTGCAGCTGCGCGCCAAGCAGAAGCTCAAAGGCTACTACGGCGACCTGACCGAAAAGCAGTTCCGCCGCATCTACTCCGAAGCCGAGCGTCTGAAGGGCGACACCGGTGAAAACCTCATCGGCCTGCTGGAGCGTCGCCTGGACGCCGTCGTCTATCGCGCCAAATTCGTGCCGACCGTTTTCGCTGCCCGCCAGTTCGTCAACCACGGCCACGTCCTGGTGAACGGCAAGCGCGTGAACATCCCCTCGTACCGCGTCCAGGAAGGCGACGTGATCGAGGTGCGCGAGAAATCCAAGCAGATGGCCGCGATTCTGGAAGCGACCCAGCTGCCCGAGCGTGACGTGCCCGATTACATCGAGGCCGACCACTCGAAGTTGACCGCCACCTTCGTCCGCACCCCGCAGCTGGGCGACGTGCCCTACGCGGTGATGATGGAACCGAACCTGGTCATCGAGTATTACGCTCAGAACTGAGTTCGCGCGGGCCCCGGGTCCGCCGTCATGCAAGACCGCGAAAGGCCGCCCATATGGGCGGCCTTTTCTGCGTTGCGGATCTGTCCGGGCTTGGCGGGGCGCGGAAAATGGTCTGGAATGGGCACGGGCCGGCCCCTGGGGCCGATTATGGAGGAGGCGGAGGATGACACGGACTGGATGGATGGCGGCGCTGCTGCTGGTGCTCGCATGGCCGCTGCAAGGCGCGGCGCAGATGGCGGGGCATGGCTTGGGACTGCATCACGGTGCGGGCGATGCCGGACATGATGAGGTCAACATGCCGGGCCTGCGCGGGTTGGACGCCACGCCGGAGGAAAGCGCCGAACTGGCGGTGATGTTCCGCAACTTCGACAAGATCGAGCGCAGGGTGGACAACTTGCCCGACGGGATCCGGACGGTGACCTTTTCGGAGGATCCGGAGGTGATGCAAGTGCTGGTCAGCCACGTCGCCGGGATGATTGCCCGGGTCGAAGAGGGGCGCGATCCGCAGGTCTTCATCCAGAGCCCGACCCTGGACGTCTTCTTTGCGCGCAGGGACGAGATCGAAACAGCGATCGAAGTCACGGAAAAGGGCGTTGTCGTGGTCCAGACCTCGGATGCGCCGGAGATCGTCGAGGCGCTGCAGGTGCATGCGGCAGAGGTCTCGGACATGGCCGACCGCGGCATGGCGGCGGTGCACGAGATGATGATGCGCCGGGCCGGGAACTGATCGTCTCAAACAATGACGCCGCGCCCGGGGCTGGGCGCGGCGGTCATCAGAAACCTGGCGGGTGACCGCCAGCGGTCTGTGCGATCAGACGTAAAAGCTGTCGCGGAAGACGTGACGCACGATGTCGGTGCGTTCCATGCCCAGCTTTTTCAGCTGTGCGTCCGACATGCTGTTCAGACGTTCGATTTCTTTCACGCGGCTGTTGGCCTCGGAGATGCGGACCAGGAAGTTGAAGATGCCTTCGAAAAAGCCGGAGAAGAAGTTGCCGCCGTGGGCAGCGGTGGATTGCACATGTGCCATATCAGGACCCTTCGTTGCAGTTATCGGGTTCCTCCCTTGGCAATCAACCTAGGATTTGCTGCACTGCAGCACCAGAGGTTTGCGTGCATAGCCGCCTGTAGAAAGATGCATGGCTGGTCAATGTTGGCTTAACCGGGGGCAGCGCGATGGTGCCGCTGCGTCATCCGGGCTGCGTTACAAAAGTTTTGCGGTTTCGTCACGGAACGGACAAGGCATCGCCTTAGCACGCCCCCTCAGACACGAGGGGGTGCTGCGTGCTACGCATCGAACAGTTGACCAAGCGCTTTGGCGCCAATGCTGCCGTGGACAACGTCAGTTTTTCCATCGGAAAATCCGCGATGATCGGTGTCATCGGGGCCTCTGGCGCCGGCAAGTCGACGCTGTTGCGGATGATCAACCGCCTGGCCGATGCGAGTGAGGGCACCATCGCCTTTCAGGGGCGCGACGTCACGCGGCTGACCGGCAGTGCCCGGCGCAAGTGGCAGTCCGAATGCGCGATGATCTTTCAGCAGTTCAACCTGGTGCCGCGCATGGACGTGGTGTCGAACGTGCTGCACGGGACGCTGAACCGGCGGTCGACCATCGCGACGCTGTTCAATCTCTACCCGACAGAGGACATCCACAAGGCGATCGAGATCCTCGACCGGCTGGGCATCGCCGATCACGCGCCGAAGCGGGCCGAGGCGCTGTCCGGCGGCCAGCAACAGCGCGTGGCCATCGCCCGCGCCCTGATGCAGGACCCGCAGATCATCCTGGCGGATGAGCCCATCGCCTCGCTGGACCCGATGAATGCCCAGATCGTCATGGATGCCCTGCGCCGCATCCATGAGGAAGACAGCCGCATGGTCATCGCCAACCTGCACACGCTGGATACCGCGCGGCGCTACTGCGACCGGGTGATCGGCATGCGCATGGGCCGCGTCGTCTTTGACGGCACGCCGGACCAGCTGACCACGGGTGTGGCCCGCGACATCTACGGCGCCGGGGCCGAGTTTTCGGAGGCCGCAACCTCGACCGACATCAACGCTCTCGCGGACGGACGCCACGCCGTCACCGCCTGAACGCTCACAGGGTTTCACCCCCCCGGTCAATGGTTGGCAGGGGCCATTCAACGAGAGAGGAAGACGATGAAAAAGCTCCTTGCAGCTCTTGCAGCAACCACCGCCCTGGCCGCACCGGCAATGGCAGAGGATATCACCGAGTTCCGCATCGGCATCCTGGGCGGCGACAACGTCCAGAGCCGTCTGAACAACTACCAGTGCTTCGCCGACTACATCGCCGAAGAGCTGAACGTCGAGGTCAAGCTGTTCACTCCGGCGGACTACAACGGCGTGATCCAGGGCTTCCTGGGCGGCACCCTGGACCTGGCGTGGTTCGGCGCCTCGTCCTACGCGGCCCTGCACCTGCAGGACCCGTCGGCCGGTGAACCCATCGCCGTCAAGACCAACCTGGACGGGTCGTACAGCTATCACTCGATCGGTTTTGCCCGCAAGGACAGCGGCATCACCAAGGTCGAGGACCTCGCAGGCAAGGTCTTTGGCTTCGGCGACCCGAACTCGACCTCGGGTTACCTGATCCCCTCCGTGGAAATCCCCGCCCAGTACGGCGTCACGATGGAATCGGGTGACTTTTTCGGCGAGGTCAAGTTCACCGGTGGCCACGAGCAGACCATCGTCGCGGTCTACAACGGCGACATCGACGCCGGCGTGACCTGGGCCGACGGCCTGGGCAACTGGGAAGACGGCTACAACTCGGGCGCGCTGCGCCGCGCCGTGGACAACGGCCTGGTCGACATGAACGAACTGGTCCAGATCTGGCAGTCCAAGCCGATCCCCGAAGGCCCCGTGACCATCCGCGAGGCCCTGCCCGCCGACGTCAAGGAGAAGGTCACCGCCCTGGTTCTGGGTCTTTACGAGAAAGACCAGGAATGCGCCTACAACGTGGCCTTCGGTGAAACCGCCGGTTTCTTCCCGATCACCCACGAGGCCTATGAGACCATCATCGAGGTCCGCAAGAAGAAGATCGACGGCTGATCGCCCTCTGATCCGACAAAGGCACCGGACCCCGCCCCGTTCCAGGGCGGGGTTCACACATGAAGGCAGGGCAGATGACAGACATGACGCAGGGCGGCGCACCTCTTGCCGCGACGCAGGACAGCTATATGGCGATGGTGCGCCAGAAACGGCTGTACAGCGGGATTGCCATACTGGTCTTCGTCGTCCTGCTGGTCTCCGGCTTTCGTGTCGCCAATGACCGCAACGCCGGGGGCTTTTTCGACGGGATCCACCGGATATTCGATTTTCCCGCCGACGTGGTGGGTGAGGCCTGGGAAAAGCGCGCCGACATGGCGGGCCTGCTGTGGAAATACCTGCCCGACCTGATCGAGACATTGAACATCGCGGCGGTGGCGACCCTGCTGGGCGCGGCGCTGGGGCTGGTTCTGTCGCTCTTGTCCACGCGGGGCATGGCGCGCTGGCCTGTGCTGATCCCGCTGTTCCGCCGGATCATGGACGTGACCCGCGCGCTACCGGAAATCGTGGTGGCGCTGGTGCTGATCTACATGCTGGGCGGGGGCCCGATCCCGGCCATGATCGCCATCGCGCTGCACACCGCCGGCGCCCTGGGCAAGCTGTATTCAGAGGTGAACGAGAACGCCGATCTGAAACCCGTGGACGGGCTGACCTCTGTCGGCGCCACGTGGAGTCAGAAGATGCTGCTGGGGGTCATGCCGCAGGTGGCGCCCAACTATCTCAGCTATGGCCTTCTGCGGTTCGAGATCAACATCCGCGCCTCGGCCATCCTGGGCTTCGTCGGCGCGGGCGGTATCGGCTACGAGCTGCGCAACTCGATGGCCTGGGGGCCGGGCCGCTTTGACGAGGCGGCGGCGATTTTTCTGCTGCTCTTCGGCACCATCGTTGCGGTCGACCAACTGTCGTCCAGCCTGCGCAACCGTCTAAGCGAAGGGGCGAAACAATGACCGACGCCAGCCTTTCGATGACAGATCGCCAGGACGCGGCACAGGCCCTGTTCCGCCGCAAGCGCCTCGTCGCGCTCGCGGTGCCCGCGGTGATCCTGCTGTACCTGGCCTATATCTTCGTCGCCTTCGACGTGATGGGCCTGGCCGGGCGGGCGCGGCTCGACAACGCAATGACGCTGATCCGCGATACCTACAGCTACAAGACCCATGTCACCCTCAACAACCGCACCGGCGACGTGACCATCGCCAAGGAGGGTGAGCGGCCCGCCACATGGCCCGAGGGGCAGAGCCCCGACTGGGTTGCCATCGACGGCGAGACCGTGACAATCGACCTGCCCCGGGGGCACAGCGTCCTGTTCCTGCCGGACCGGACGGCGGTTTATCATCACCCGGAGTTCGGTGACATCACCGCGAAACTGGGCCCCGCCGTGACCATCGACATTCCCGAGGACGAGCTGCCCGAGTGGATCAGTTATTCCCGGACGCGGCTGGACATCCGGACAGAGCCCGGGCGGCTGACCATGACCCGGGCCAAGACAGAGGTCTTCCGCTACTTCTTTGGCTGGGAGCTGTTCTGGTTCACGCTTGACAGCCCCTATCACGGCCAGCCGGTCTGGACGCTGCTCTTTGGCCCGCAGATCGACGCCGACCGCTCCAACATCGCAGGGGCCTGGCAGGATTTCTGGGCCAATCCGCTGTGGCATCACGGCAAGGTGGCCTGGGCAATTGGCGAGACGATCCTGATGGCCTTCCTGGGCACGATGGGCGCGGCGCTGGTCGCCTTGCCGCTGGCCTTTTTGGCGGCCCGGAACTTTACCCCGGTCGTCGTGGTGCGGCAGCTGGTGCGCCGGGTGTTCGACTTTGTCCGCGGGGTCGATGCGCTGATCTTCACCATCCTGCTCAGCCGTGCCTTTGGGCCCGGCCCGCTGACTGGTGCCTTGGCGATCCTGCTGACGGATACCGGGTCCCTGGGCAAGCTGTTCTCCGAGGCGCTGGAAAACGTCGACCAGAAACAGATCGAAGGCGTGTCCTCGACCGGGGCGAAGCCGTTGCAGCGCTACCGCTTTGGCGTGATCCCCCAGATCACCCCGGTGCTGCTGAGTCAGGTGCTGTATTTCCTCGAATCCAACACCCGCTCGGCCACGATCATCGGCGCGATCACCGGGGGCGGGATCGGGCTGTTGCTGACGCAGGCGATCATCACCCAGAAGGACTGGGAAGAGGTCAGCTATTACATCGTGCTGATCGTGCTGATGGTGATCTTCATGGATTGGGTTTCCGGCCTCCTGCGCCGTCGCCTGATCAAGGGCGGCGGGCATTGATCCATGACTGGGCTTGCCGCCGAGGGGGCGGTTTTCCATCCGGACTGCGCGGTCACGGACAGCGACTTTGGCCCCTTCACCGAGGTCGGGCAGGGCAGCCGCATCGCCAACAGCCGCTTTGGCGCCTACAGCTATTGCGACCGCTTCTGCGACATCGCCAACGCCGAGATCGGGAAATTCGCCAATATCGCCAGTTTCGTGCGCATCGGGGCCACGGATCATCCGCTGGACCGGGCCAGCCTGCATCATTTCATGTATCGCTCCGCCGCCTACTGGGAGGATGCAGAGGATGATGCCGACTGGTTCGCCCGGCGTGCCAGCCGCAAGGCCATGATCGGGCACGACACCTGGATCGGCCACAACGCGCAGGTCAAACCCGGGGTGCGGGTGGGCAATGGTGCGGTGATCGCCTCTGGTGCCATCGTCACGCGCGATGTGCCCTCTTATACGATCGTGGCCGGAGTCCCGGCCCAACCCGTGCGTGACCGACTGCCCCGCGACCTGGCCGCGCGGGTCGAGGCTTTGGGGTGGTGGGACTGGGATCACGCCGCCCTGCGTGCCGCGTTGCTGGATTTTCGGCAGATGGATGTGCCCGAGTTCCTGGAGAAATACGGCGGCTGAGTCCGAGCGGGACAAGGGGTGGCTCAGTACAAAATGGGCGGCCTTCTGGCCGCCCGATTGGTACTCGAAATTCCTCGTAACCCACACATTATGTGCCCCGGAACACTCAAACGAAACCGGTCCGGGTCTTGGTCTCACTCACATGCGCTGTACTAGCGCCATGCAATGACGCTGGTATGAAACTATCAGAAAATTTGTCGAAAATGCAGGGGCCGGTCGGGCAACTCAGAGTTTCCGCGCCAAGGGCCGGATTCTGCGTCCCTGGTTAACGCAGGATCATTCCGCGGCCAGCCGGATTTGGCTGCTGTCCGCGCTCAGGAAACGGTGCGCGGCCTCCCCGGCAAGGTGTGCGATCCGGCCTTCGCAAATTGTCGCCTCGACCGCGCGCGTCTCTGCATTGACCACCGCCAGGTCGGCGCGGCGTCCATAGTCGATCACCCCCCGGTCGGGCAGGCGCAGGATCTCTGCCGGCCGGGTCGAGATCATTGCCCAGGCCTGCGGCAGGTCCATCACCTCTTCGTCGACCAGGTGAAAGGCCGCCTGCATCAGCGCGGGATAATAATAGTCGGACACCAGCGCATCGCAGAGCCGTTCCTGCACCAGGTCCTGCGCCGCGATATTGCCGGTTTGCGATCCGCCGCGCACCACGTTGGGCGCGCCCATCAGGATCGGATCGCCCACGGCCCGGGCCAGCGCGGCAGCGGCCCGTCGGGTCGGAAACTCGCAGATCTTTGCCCCGATCTGCGAGAAATACTCGCGCGTTTCGCCGTCGTCGTCGTCGTGGCTGCCATAGCTGACGCCCAAAGTGTCAAAAGCCTCGGCCAGGCGGCAGAGATAGCGCGGCACGTCCCGTTTCTGTCCACGGGCGGCATGGACAACGGCAAGGTGATCCTCGATTGACCGCCCGGCCTGCCGCGCCCAGAGCGCCAGCCGCGCCGGGTCGATCTCGGCCAGCCGGATCGACTCGTCGAGGTGGTTGTTGAAGACGACATAGCCGATGCGGTGGCGACGAATGGCGGCCAGCAACCGGTCCGCGGTGTCGACGGTATGGGTCTCGCAGCGGATCTGCACCCGCAGGTCGGTCAGGGCCTCACTGGCATAGTCATCCAGCGCGCGCAGAAAGGTCTCGGCATGGTCGGGGCCGCGCGCGCCGCCTTCCCAGCTCCAGCAGTGGGCCATCCAGGCGGTGGTGATGCCGTTGGCCGCCGCGTCACGATCCGTGGCACGCAGCGCGGTGCGGATCGGAAAGGGGGCGGAAGGGCGGGGCGCCAGGTGGCGTTCAAAGGCGTCGCCGTGCAGGTCGATGATCCCGGGCAGGATGTAGAAGCCGCTCAGGTCGACCTCTGGCAGGGGGCCCTTGGAGATGCGCCCGTCCTCGATGGCGACGGACCGAGACTGCATCACGCCGTCGCGCAGGACAGTGGCGCCGGTCAGGCGCAGGGAAGAAGGGGCAATGGGCATGGAACCGCTCTGGACTCGAACTGTCCGAAAGTTCTAGGCGTCCAATGTATCAACGGGGTGACAAATGGCTGTTTTTTCCATGAAACAAAGGGGATCGCCGTCATTGTTCCAGTGTCAACGTCACCCTGTCGCCGGCGAACCAGGTAATGCCGTATTCGATCGGCTGGCCAGAGAGGTCGACGTTCACGCCGGTGGTTCGTAGCAGGGGGGCACCGTCGGGCAGGCGCAGGCGCCGGGCCTGCGTCGGGGTGGCGAGGTGGGCGGTGACCCGGGTCGAGGCGCGGGTGTAGTCGGCCACGCCACAGGCCGCCAGGGCCGCGGTGACAGAGTTGTGCGCCTGCAGCGCCTCCGGCATTCCGGGCAGCCGCGCGGCCGGAAAGACGCCTTCGCCCAGGGCGATCGGTTCCCCATCTGCCGTTGCGATGGTCTCGTAGGCCAGCACCGGGTCGCCGGGATCAATGCGCAGGGCGCGCGCCTCTTCCGTATCGGCGGATCGGGTCTCGGACATCAGCAGGTCACGGCCCGGGACACGCCCGGCGGCACGCAGGTTCCGGTGAAAGCGCACGCGCTGGCCAATCAGGTAGTCGGTCGGGCGCGCGGCCACAAAGACCCCGGCACCGCGCCGCGCATGGACCAGCCCGTTGTCTGCCATTGCCTGCAACGCGCGGCGCACCGTGTGGCGGTTGACCCCGAACCGGGCGGACAGGTCCGCCTCTGTCGGCAGTTTGTCCCCCGGGCCGTAGCGCCCCGCGGCGATGTCGCCGGTCAGGCTGTCGGAAATGGCGGTCCAGAGCGCGGGGCGGGGCATGTCACGAAACTTTCACGCTGTCACTCTTGCCCGACTCGCGGGCTGAGGGTAGATATTTGTCTAGTTGTATAAATACTTCGACAACTCCGCAAGGTGTCTAGATGACAGAGATGACCGCCCGCAAAGACTGGATGAGCCTGCTGGCCAATGCGCCGCCCAAGGCGCTGGCCGCGCTCTGGGATACCCGGGAGACGCCCGATTTCACCTGGCTGCGCGCGCCCGAGATCGGCGCCGCGATGGTGCGCGGGCGCATGGGCGGCACGGGGGCTCCCTTCAACATGGGAGAGATGACGGTGACACGTTGTTCGCTGCAACTGGACGGCGGGGCCGTGGGGCATGCCTATGTGCAGGGCCGTGACAAGGCACATGCGGAACGCGCCGCGCTGGTCGATGCGCTCATGCAGACCGATGCGGCGGACCGGGTCCGGGCCGAGGTGTTGGACCCGCTGCGCGCGGACATGACCGAACGGGCCGAGGCGCGCGCGGCCCGGGCGGCGGCCACCAAGGTGGAGTTCTTCACGCTGGTCAGGGGAGAAGATTGATGGATGCTGCGGTGCTCAAGGGCGGTTTCGGCGATGCGCCGATTGATGCGGCCCGCGCCTTTCGCGCGGCCATGCAGGCGATGGCCCGTCCCGGAACGATCCACGAGGTCACGGGGGCTGAGCCACCTGCGCCGCTGTCAACGGCGACCGGGGTTCTGATCCTGACGCTGTGTGACCCGGAAACGGGCGTGCATCTTGCGGGCGGGCATGACTGCGCCGAGGTTCGCGGCTGGATCACCTTTCACACTGGGGCGCCGTTTGTCAGTGCCGAAGACTGCGATTTTGCACTGGGCACCTGGGAGGCGCTTCACCCGCTTGATCGGTTCCGTATCGGCACGGCGCAATATCCTGACCGATCCGCGACCCTGATCGTCGAACGAGCAGAGGTGAGGGCAGAGGGTGCGATCCTGACCGGCCCCGGCATTCGCGACACGGCCCGTCTGTCCCTGCCGGACGTCGCGGCGTTCCGGGCCAATGCTTCACGCTTCCCGCTGGGATGGGATGCCTATTTCTGCGCCGCAAACCGTCTCGCAGCCCTGCCGCGCAGCACGCAAGTAGAGGGCTGAACGATGTATGTTGCCGTCAAGGGGGGCGAGCGCGCCATCGAGAACGCGCACAGCTGGCTGGCCGAGGAACGCCGGGGCGATACCGCTATCCCGGAATTGACTGTCGAGCAGATCCGCGAACAGATGAAACTGGCGGTCAACCGCGTCATGGCCGAAGGCTCTCTTTATGACCCCGACCTGGCCGCGCTGGCGATCAAGCAGGCGCGCGGCGACCTGATCGAGGCGGTATTCCTGATCCGGGCCTATCGCACGACTCTGCCGCGCTTTGGCGCGACGCGGGCGATCGACACCGGAGACATGGCCTGCATCCGCCGTATCTCGGCCACGTTCAAGGACGCGCCAGGCGGGCAGGTGCTGGGGCCGACCTTCGACTACACGCACCGCCTGCTGGATTTCAAACTGGCCGCCGATGGCGACGTGCCCGAAGCCCCCCGGGCCACGCCGCGCCAGGAACCCACGCCACATATCACCGGTTTCCTGAACCGCGAGGGGCTGATCCAGACCGAGGACGCGTCGGACGAGACCCCGCCGGACCTGACGCGCGAGCCGATGGAGCTGCCCGGCAGCCGCGCCCTCAGGCTGCAGGCGCTGACCCGAGGGGATGAGGGCTTTGTCCTTGGCATGGCCTATTCCACGCAGCGCGGCTACGCCCGCAACCACGCCTTCGTCGGCGAGCTGCGCATCGGCACCGTGGCGGTCGAGATGGATATCCCAGAGCTGGGCTTTGCCATCGAGATCGGCGAGATCGAGGTGACCGAATGCGAGACGGTCAACCAGTTCACCGGGTCAAAGTCCGAGCCGGCTCAGTTTACCCGTGGGTACGGTCTGGTTTTCGGCCAGACCGAACGCAAGGCGATTTCAATGGCACTGGTCGACCGGGCCCTGCGCTGGCGCGAACTGGGCGAGGATGACATGGGCGCGCCCGCGCAGGACGAGGAATTTGTCCTCTATCACTCGGACAATATCCAGGCGACGGGCTTTCTCGAACATATCAAGCTGCCGCATTACGTCGATTTCCAGTCCGAGCTGGAACTGGTCCGACGCCTGCGCCGCGATGCGGAAAGCGCGCAGCAGGAGGCGGCGGAATGACGGGGTCAGTCCACCCGTGCGGCGGGAATGTCCTTCAGCCACCAGGCTTCCTTGCTGTTGGACACGGTCAGGCGTTTTTCGCTGAAGAGCGTGTTGAGCTTGGAATTTTCCGGCAGCCAGACCGAAAGCGCGTAACGGATGCCAATCGTCAGCACGCCGGCCAGCGTGATCAGGATGATGGTCAGTTGATCCGACATGTGTCCTCTCCTTTGTCGGTGTGTCGCCCAATGGTTGCGCCAGGACTTGGGCAATCCCGTGACCGAACTGGGCAATCCGAGTGCAATTTGCAGGAAATTTCGGGGCCGAAATCATGAGCGACTACAATTTCGCCTACCTTGATGAACAGACCAAGCGGATGATCCGCCGCGCCATCCTCAAGGGGCTGGCGATCCCGGGCTACCAAGTGCCCTTTGCCAGCCGCGAGATGCCAATGCCCTATGGCTGGGGCACCGGGGGTGTGCAGGTCTCGGCCGCGACGCTGACGCCCGAGGACCGGCTCAAGGTCATCGACCAGGGGGCGGACGACACCACCAACGCGGTCTCCATCCGCAAGTTCTTTGAGCGGACGGCAGGTGTTGCCACCACCGAGGAAACCGCCAATGCCAGCGTCATCCAGACCCGCCACCGCATCCCCGAGGAACCGCTGACCGAGGATCAGATCCTTGTCTACCAGGTTCCGATCCCGGAACCGCTGCGCTTTCTCGAACCCTCTGAGATCGAGACCCGCAAGATGCACGCGTTGGAAGATTACGGCCTGATGCACGTCAAGCTGTATGAGGACATTGCGCGGCACGGGCAGATCGCGACGGCCTATGCCTACCCGGTCAAGGTCGAGGGGCGCTATGTCATGGACCCGTCGCCGATCCCGAAGTTCGACAATCCCAAGATGTCGGACATGGCCGCGATCCAGCTGTTCGGTGCCGGGCGCGAACAGCGGATCTACGCGCTGCCGCCCTATACGCAGGTTGTCAGCCTGGACTTCCGTGATTTTCCCTTCGAGGCCTCCAAGGCCGACGCGCCATGTGATCTATGCGGTGCCGAGGACAGCTACCTCGACGAGGTGATCGTCGACGATGAAGGAGGACGGATGTTCATTTGTTCTGACACGGATTACTGCCGCTCGCGGCAGACAAAGACGACGGGCGTGGGCCGGGTGCGCTCCCGCGAGGAGGCGTGATGAGCCTGATCCTGCGCACACCACGGCCCGAAGATGTCGCACCGCTCACCGAGGGGGCCAACATGCCCGGATGGCGTGCGGGCACCTTGCGGCTGCCCTTCACCACGCCCGAGCTCATCGAGCAACAGCTCTTCTCGACCAGCAGCCACAGCATCGTGGCGGACCTGCACGGCGGCGCCGTCGGCATGATCTGCCTGATGCCCCGCCGAGGCCGCCAGGCGCATATGTCCGACATGTACCTGGGTGTCCGTGATGACGCCGCCGGCAACGGCGTCGGCCGTGCTCTGCTGGCCGCCGCCCTGGATCTTGCGGACAACTGGCTTGGTCTGCGCCGTATCTACATCGAGGTTGCGGCGGGAAACGACTCTGCCTTGCGCCTGTATGAAAGCGCGGGCTTTGAGCATGAGGGCGTGCTGAGGGGCGATACGCTGACGGATGGTCGGTTGCAGGACAGTATCGCGATGGGCCGGATGCGGCCTGCACCTGCCATGCTGTCCGGAGGAGACTGACCATGTCACATGCTGAAACGGGCCACCTGCTGAAGGTGGAGGGCCTCACCAAACGCTATGGTGCGCGCATCGGCTGTGCCGATGTCTCCTTCGATCTCTGGCCGGGTGAGGTCATGGGGATCGTCGGCGAAAGCGGGTCGGGCAAGTCGACACTTCTGAACTGCTTGGCCGGGCACCTGGTCCCGGACGCGGGCCGTGTCATGTTCGATACCCGTGCCGAGGGGATGAAGGACACGATCACCATGTCCGAACCGGAACGGCGGATGCTGGGCCGCACCGACTGGGCCTTTGTTCACCAGCACGCCCGCGACGGGCTGCGCATGAACGTCAGCGCGGGCGGGAACGTCGGCGAACGCCTGATGGCCGTGGGCGCGCGCCACTACGGAGAAATCCGCGACAGCGCCGAGGACTGGCTGGGCCGGGTGGAAATCGACTCTGGCCGCATCGACGACCGGCCCACGGCCTTTTCCGGGGGGATGCAGCAACGCTTGCAGATTGCCCGGAACCTGGTGACCGGGCCGCGTCTGGTGTTCATGGACGAACCCACCGGCGGGCTGGACGTCAGCGTGCAGGCCCGCCTGCTGGATCTGTTGCGCGGGCTGGTACGCGAAATGGGCCTGTCGGCGATCATCGTCACCCATGACCTTGCCGTGGTGCGCCTGTTGGCGGACCGGCTGATGGTCATGAAGGATGGGCATGTGGTCGAGGCGGGCCTGACCGACCAGGTGCTGGACGACCCCCAGCACGCCTATACACAGCTTCTGGTCAGTTCGGTGTTGCAGGTCTGATGCTCTACGCCTTTCGCACCAATGGCGATCGCCTGGACCGGCTGGCCCCCGAAGCGGCGCCGGACACGGCCCAGTGGATCGACCTCTACCGCCCGCAGCCAGAACAGGTGGCCGCGGTCGAGGCGCTGGGCGTCAAGGTGCCGACGCTGGCGGACATGGAGGAGATCGAGATTTCCAATCGCCTCTACCGCGACGGCGAGACGGAGGTGCTGACCGTGATGCTGCCCGGCGTGGATGCCGAAAAGCGGCGCAGTTTTGGGCCGGTGGCCTTTCTGCTGACGCCCGCGCGCATGATCACGGTGCGCTATCACGCGCCCCGCAGTTTCGAGACCTACCCCGATCATGCCGGCCTGACCTCGGCAGGCTGCGCCAGCCCGCTGCACCTGTTCATGGGGCTGATCGAAGAGATCGTCTCGCGCATTGCCGACCTTCTGGAAGGCGTGGGGCGCGCGCTGGACAAGGCCTCGCGTGAGCTTTTCGAGGGCGACGATTCCGAGGATCTGCTGGAGGAGATGCTGCGCACCGTGGGCCGCCGCGGCGAGGAACTGGCGGGCTATCGGCTGTCGCTTCTGACGCTGGAACGCGCGATGACGACCTTTTCGCTCAGCTTGCCACAACGGGCGGGGGCGGGGCTGAAACAGGTGGTCAAGGCGCAGACGCGGGATATTCAGTCTCTGGTGGTGCACACGGATTTCCTGACCGGGCGGGTGGTCCATCTGACGGACGTGGTGTTGGGCATGGTCAACCTCGAACAGAGCGACGCCAACCGGACGCTGTCGGTGGTGGCCGTATTGTTCCTGCCGCCGACGCTGGTGGCCTCGGTCTATGGCATGAACTTCGCCGTGCTGCCGGGGGTGAACCAGCCGCACGGATACCTGATCGCCACCGGGCTTATGGCCGGGTCGGCGCTGGGAACCTACCTGTTTTTCAAGTGGAAGGGATGGCTATGAGCGCCATGATCGACATCCGCGATTTGTCCAAGACCTTTACCCTGCACAACCAGGGGGCAGCGGTGATCCGGGTGATGGAGGGGGCCTCGCTTGCTGTCGAGGCGGGTGAATGCGTGGCGTTGACCGGAGCCTCGGGTGCGGGGAAATCGACGCTGATGCGCATGATCTACGGCAACTACCTGGCCGCGTCCGGAGAAATCCTGGTGGGCGGTGTGGACCTGGCCCGCGCCGAACCGCGCGAGATCATCCGCCTGCGGCGCGAGGTGCTGGGTTACGTCAGCCAGTTCCTGCGCGTGGTGCCCCGGGTGCCGACGCTGGAGGTGGTGGCAGAGCCGCTGCTGGCGGTGGGCGTGGACCGCGCGGCGGCGACCGAGCGGGCGCGCGCGTTGCTGACCCGCCTGCGCATTCCCGAACGGCTGTGGTCGCTGTCGCCCACCACCTTTTCGGGCGGCGAACAGCAGCGCGTGAACATCGCGCGCGGCTTTGCCCATGCCTATCCGGCGCTTTTGCTGGACGAACCCACCGCCTCGTTGGACGCGGCGAACCGCGACACGGTTCTGGACCTGATCCGCGAGGCCAAGGCGCGCGGTGCGGCCATCGTCGGCATTTTTCACGACGCCGAGGCGCGGGCCGAGGTTTGTGATCGTGCGGTCGACGTGACCGGCTTTTCCCCGCAGGCGGCGGCCTGATGCCGGGACGGTTCATCGCGGTGGTCGGGCCGTCGGGTGTTGGCAAAGACAGCGTCATGGCGGCGCTGGCGGCGCGCGATCCCCGGTTTGTCCTGCTGCAACGCAGGATCACCCGCCCGCAGGAGGCGGGCGGAGAAGATCATATTGCCTTGACCGAGGAGGCCTTCGAGCAGGTGGAAAGCGCCGGCGGGTTTGCCCTGTCCTGGCGGGCGCACGGGCTGGCCTATGGCATCCCGGTGGCGGTGGACCAGCAGCTGGCCCAGGGCAATGACGTTCTGGTAAACCTGTCGCGCGCGGTGCTGACACAGGCGCAGGCCCGGTTTCCACGGTTCGTCGTCCTGTCCCTGACCGCCCCCGCCGAGGTGCTGGCACAACGGCTTGCCGGGCGCGGTCGCGAAAGCGCCGAGGAGATCGCCGCGCGCCTGGCCCGCAAGGGGCAGGCCCTGCCGGCCGGGCTGCCGGTGATCGAGATCGACAATTCCGGCCCGCTGGAACGGACCGTGGACACGATCCTGGCCCGGCTTCAGCCGGAAAGGGCGTAGCGGTGCAACTCGTGGAAATAGCCGGTGGAATCCTCGCCGCAGAGCGTCAGCGCGTCCACGGCAAAGGGGCGCGGCAGGCGCGGTTCGACATAGGGCAGAAGGGCGTCGCGGACCTGTTCGGCCGTGTCGCGGTCCAGCTTGCCGCTGAGCGTGATGTGAAAGCGGAACTGGTCCATCACGTAGGGATAGCCCCAGCGCGTCAGCAGCGCGTCCTGACGCGCGTTCAGTCCCGACTTGCGGCGCTTGTCCAGCTCCGCCTCGGTCAGCGGGGCGCGGAACGGGTCCAGTGTTTCGACCGTCCGGGCTGCCAGCGCGGACAGCGCGTCGGTCTCGCCCAGGGGCGTCAGCGCCAGGAAGCGGCCCAGCCGGGTCAGCGCCAGCCCGTCCAGCGTCACCGGCGCCTGTGTCGCGCAAAAGCGGGCGAACCCATCGTGCAGTGCCTCGAAATCCATGCCCTCGGCCAGTCGGAAGGGCGGCTTGATCGTGCCGTGCAGCCCGTATTTGCGCGGGGTGGCGGTGATTTCATGGGCGGGCAGGGGCAGGCCGTGAACGACCGGCGCGTCGGGCCGTTCGCCCGTCGCGGCGTTCCAGCCCAGCCAGGCGGCGCCGAAATCGGACAGTGGACCCTTGGGAAGGGTCACGTAGACAGCGTAACGGGAGAAATGCATGACGACCTCCACTCTTGCCGGGCCTATGCCCGATGCGCGTGACGGTGGCGTGACAGAGGGTCTGACATTTGCCAATGCGACACTGGTGCTGCCGGATCGGGTGGCACGCGGCTGGCTGCATGCGGAAAACGGCACCATCACCGGGATGGGCGAAGGGGCAAGCGTGCCCGCCGGAGCGGTCGATTGCGGCGGGGATTTCCTGGCGCCGGGTCTGATCGAGCTGCACACCGACAACCTCGAACGCCATATCGAGCCGCGCCCAGGCGTCGACTGGCCCCATGCGGCGGCCATCGTTGCCCATGACGCCGAGCTGGCCTCGACCGGCATCACCACCGTCTTCGACGCGATGCGCGTGGGGTCGATCCCCACGGGCAAGGGTCGCTACAAGAAATACGCGCGGTCGCTGGCGCACGAGATGCTGGAGTTGCGCGCCGCGGACATGTTGAAGATCAGCCATTTCCTGCACCTGCGGGCCGAGGTCTGTTCCGAGACGCTGGCCGAGGAACTGGGCGAGTTCGGGCGCGACGACCGGGTCGGGCTGGTCAGCATCATGGATCACACGCCGGGGCAGCGGCAGTTCCGGGACATCTCGAAGCTGGAACAATACGTGAAATCGAAACGCGGCATGTCGGATGCCGAGTTCATCGAGCATGTCGCCCACCTGCAAGAGTTGCGCGACCGCAACGGCGCGGCGCATGAGGCGGTCACGGTCAGGGAGGCGGCGCGCTTTGGCGCGGTTCTGGCCAGCCATGACGACACCACGGCCGACCAGGTGGCGGTTTCGGCGGGCTATGGCATCCGGCTGGGCGAGTTCCCGACCACGATCGAGGCGGCACGGGCCTGCCATGACCACAGTATTGCGGTGATGATGGGCGCGCCGAATCTGATCCGGGGCGGCTCTCACTCTGGCAATGTCGCGGCAGAGGACCTGGCGCGCGAGGGGTTGCTGGATATCGTGTCGTCCGACTATGTCCCGGCCGCGCTGCTGCTGGCAGCGGTCCAGCTGGCCGAGACTTGGGGCGACATGGCACGCGGGATCGCGACGGTGACGAAATCCCCTGCCGAGGCGGTGGGTCTGGACGACCGGGGCGTGCTGGAGGTGGGCCGCCGGGCGGATCTGATGCGGTTCCGCGTGGCCGAACATGTGCCCCTGCTGCGGGGCGTGTGGAGCCGGGGACGTCAGGTGGCCTGAGGGCGGCGCGACCGGCGATGCGCGGAGGCCTTGCGGGTCTTGAAAAACTGCTGCGCGATGCGCGGATCCTGACGTAGTGTCGACCTGTTCGGGCTTGGCCGGGCGCCAGACAAGGGATCCGCGCATATGTTGACCGCTCCGGAATTGCCCAGCCGTGTTTTCACCGATCCTCTGACCGACTCGTCGCGCTGGTCGGGTTTCACTCCGCGCGCGGGTGACATCGTCGTTTCGACCCCGCCGAAATCCGGCACAACCTGGACGCAGGGTATCCTTGCCATGCTGATCGCGGGCGATCCGGAGGTGGATGCGCAGACCTCGATGAAATCGCCCTGGATCGACATCAGTCTTCGCGACCTGGACGAGGTCATGGCGCGGCTGGAGTCCCAGGACCACAGGCGGCAGGTCAAGACGCATTCGCCCTTTGACTGCATCCCGGTCTGGTCCGAACTGCGGTACGTCACCGTCTACCGGCACCCGATCGACGTGCATTTTTCGATGCGCAAGCACCGGCGCAACATGGGCTCGCACGTTGGCCTGCCGCCCCTGCCCGAGGACCCGTCCGAGAGTTTTCGTGACTTCCTGAGCGGCGAGGATCACACCAGCCTGCCGGCGATCCTCGATCACTTTCAATGTACGCGCGCGCGAGAGCCGCGCGAGAACCTGATCCGCCTGCATTACGCCGACATGCTGCGCGATCTGTCGGGGGCGGTGGCACAGATCGCGGATCACGTCGGGATCGACCACCCAGCCGATCTGACGGCGGCCTGTGTCGAAGCGGCGACCTTCGACAACATGAAGGCCAACGCGGACCGCTTTACACCCTCGGCGGGACAGGGGTTCTGGAACAGCGATGCAGGGTTCTTTGACAGTGCCAGCTCGAACAAGTGGGAAGGGCGGCTGACCGAGGCGGACCTGGCGGCCTATGGTGCGGTAATGGATGGTGCCTTGTCGCCAGAGGATCGTCGCTGGCTGGAATGGGGAAGCACGGGTTGAGCCCGCGCCTCAGTCGGAATGGTGGCTGCGTTCGATCCGGCGCGTGCGGCGTTCCTCGCCGGATTGATAGATCAGGATCCAGGCCAGCAGGATGAACATCGGATGGGTCAACCCGCCCGAGAAGATGATGGCGGGGACCCAGATCAGGAAGACGATGACCGACAGAAAGGGCCGCCCGGTCAGCAGGATCGAGAGCGGCGGCAGGAAAAGGGCGAGGACGTAGTTCATTCCGGGGTCCCAAGGCGATTGCAGACAATGTTTCTGGGATTAACATGGGGTCTGCGGCCCGGATTGAAAGGTCCCGCTGTCGCGGCAGGAGCGAGGGCCGGGGGCATAGCCCGGCCCCATCACGGCGCTCAGAGCGCGAAATCGTCCGCCGTCAGGCCGATCACGTTGGCCACGCGGATCTCGCCCTCGACCGTTCCCAGGTCGGCGTCGAGGTTGATCTGCACGATGGTCGAGCCGCTGCCCGTCTCGATCAGGCGGACCTGGTTCGCAGCGGTGAACGGCCCGGTGCCGACGAAACTCAGCGGTCCGTCGATCAGGCTGGCCAGGTCGATGACGTCCACGTCCTGTTCGAAATCGATGATCTGGTCGCGGTTGGCGCCTGTGGACAGCTCCGCGGCCTCGCCAAAGATGAAACTGTCTGCGCCCGGGCCGCCGGTCAGGAAGTCGAGGCCCTGTCCGCCATCGAGACTGTCGTTGCCCGCGCGCCCGCGCAGCACGTCCGAGCCATCGCCACCATTCAGGATGTCATTGCCCAGCCCGCCGTCCAGAATGTCGGCCGCGATGCCGCCGTCGAGGCTGTCGTTGCCGTCCTGCCCCACAAGCAGGTCCGACCCGCCGCCGCCCTGCAGCGTATCGTCGCCGGAAAAGCCGCTGAGCGTGTCGTCGTTGTCGCCGCCGTCGATCACGTCGTTGGCCGCGCCGCCGTTCAGGTCATCCTCTCCGGCCGCACCGAGGATCGTGTCCGATCCCGGCCCGCCCGAGACAGTGTCGTTGTCGGCGCCCGCGTTGATGAGGTCATTGCCGGTGTCGCCGGTTATCTCGTCCAGCCCGGCACCGCCCTGGATCTCGTCGTCTCCCCCGCCGCCCGAGATCGTGTCGTCGCCGCCTTCACCCTGAAGCAGGTTGGCGCCGAGGTTGCCCTGGATCAGTTCGGCACCGTCCGAGGCGAGGACCGAGAAGTTGCCCGCGCCGAGCAGACGGATCGTTTCGACGTCTACCACGTCCAGCACGTCGGAGCGGGCATGAACCACATCGGTCCCGGGCCCGCCGTCGATCTGAAGGTCATCCTGCTCCACCATCAGCGTGTCGTCACCGAATCCGGCATCCAGAAGGCCCGTGACAGTGCCACCGTTCAGGCCGTTGTAGAAATCTGCCTGGTCTTCCAGCAGGAGGTCCCCTTCGATCGTGCCCGTGTTGGTGACGTGGTTTTCGCCGGTCCCGGTCTGGACCTGGCCGAGGATCACGCCCGCGTTCCACAGACGGTTGATGCCGTTGAACGTGCCGGCCATGTCCACGTCACCCTGGATCAGCCCCGTGGCCGTGTTGCGCACGGTGACGAGGCCCGATGTCTCGATGGCGTTGTCGGCGATCGAGGTCACCGTGCCGCTGTTCTCGATCAGCCCGGTCGTCGTTGTACTGACGTTCTGATAATCGATCCCGTCAAAGATCCGTGCGTTGATGATGCCGCTGTTGCGGATGATCGGCACGTTGTCGTCGGCGCCTTGCGTTCGGGCATAGATGCCCTCGTCGGCGGTGATCGTACCGGTGTTGATGGCGACGATGGTGAACGCCCCGTCGATTTCCACGCCGTAATGTGTCGAGGTCGGGAAGATCGAGCCGGGGACGTTGATCTCGCCATTGTTGATCAACCGCACCTCGCCGGTTTCCGGGCTGCTGCTGGCGGCCCCGCTTTCGTTGATTTCGATCTGGCCCGCGATCACGCCGGTTTCGGTGTTGGTGATGGTCAAAAGGCCGTCGACATAGTCTTCGATCAGCCGGATGGCGAAATTGCTGGCGTCACCGCTGCCGATCAGCCCGGCATTGTATATGTTGCCCTCGGGCACGTCCCAGTCGATTGCGGTCTGGTCGATGGCGAAGATCGTTCCGAAATTGAAGATGTCGGCGCCCGCGTTGCCGGTTGCGGTTACCGCAGCGCTCACCGTGGATGTCGTGATCACGTCTACACCGGAATTGATGAACAACTCGTCTCCGGTGATGATGCTGACAGGTGCGTTGGTGCTGGTCTGGTTGATGGCGGCCATGGAACTTTCTCCTTCTGGAACGACCTTCGGAAGCGCGTTTCGACGTTGGCTTGTGCACGAGTCTGGGCAGCGGCTGCAGCAAGCCGCGTCCGGGATGCCGCAATGAGCCAGGCGACTTCGGTTAGCCTGCGGGCGGATCGCGCCGCTGCGGGTTTGCGTTTTGCCAATGATAGCTTAACTGAAATTCCGGCTGGTGTCTGCGGCGGGCACCCGTCGGGTCCACCTGGCACTTGATCCCGCGCCCGCCTTGCTCTATACGCGCGAACGTCGACAAGGCATTAAACGCCGCGGCAAAGTGATCGAGCAGGGTCGGAACGCCTCCGGCCCTCTTTGTTTTGCGGCACGCTCAGAGACCAATCCAAGACCGGCGGAGACAACCGCTCGGCCAGAAAAAACCGTTGTAAAGGACCAAACACACATATGCCCAGCGCATCGATGGAGGAATTCGAGGCCCTCCTTAATGAAAGCCTCGAAATGGACACGCCCGACGAGGGTACTGTCGTCAAAGGCAAGGTCATCGCGATCGAAGCGGGACAAGCCATTATCGACGTCGGCTACAAGATGGAAGGCCGCGTCGAGCTCAAGGAATTCGCGGAACCCGGTGAACAGCCCGACGTCAACGTTGGCGACGAGGTCGAAGTTTACCTGCGTGCCGCAGAAAACGCCCGTGGCGAAGCCGTCATCTCGCGCGAGATGGCCCGCCGGGAAGAAGCCTGGGACCGTCTGGAAAAAGCTTACGCAGACGACGCCCGCGTCGAAGGTGCCATCTTCGGCCGCGTCAAGGGTGGCTTTACCGTCGACCTCGGCGGCGCCGTGGCGTTCCTGCCCGGCTCTCAGGTCGATGTGCGCCCCGTGCGCGATGCCGGCCCGCTGATGGGCCTCAAGCAGCCGTTCCAGATCCTCAAGATGGACCGTCGCCGTGGCAACATCGTTGTCTCGCGCCGCGCGATCCTCGAAGAGAGCCGTGCCGAACAGCGCGCCGAGGTCATCGGCAAGCTGCAAGAGGGTGACGCGGTTGACGGCGTGGTCAAGAACATCACCGAGTACGGCGCATTCGTCGACCTGGGCGGTGTGGACGGCCTGCTGCACGTCACCGACATGGCATGGCGCCGTGTGAACCACCCCTCCGAGATCCTGTCGATCGGCGAGACCGTCAAGGTCCAGGTCATCAAGATCAACAAGGAAACCCACCGTATCAGCCTGGGCATGAAGCAGCTGCAGGAAGATCCGTGGGATCTGGTGGGCGTCAAGTACCCGCTGGCCTCGGTCCACAAGGGCCGCGTGACCAACATCACCGACTACGGCGCCTTCGTCGAGCTGGAGCCGGGTGTCGAAGGCCTGGTGCACGTCAGCGAAATGTCCTGGACCAAGAAGAACGTCCACCCGGGCAAGATCGTCTCCACCTCGCAAGAGGTCGACGTCATGGTTCTGGAAATCGACAGCGCCAAGCGCCGCGTTTCGCTGGGTCTCAAGCAGACCATGCGCAACCCGTGGGAAGTCTTCTCCGAGACCCACCCCGAGGGCACGCAGGTCGAGGGCGAGGTCAAGAACATCACCGAATTCGGTCTGTTCATCGGCCTCGAAGGCGAGATCGACGGCATGGTTCACCTGTCGGACCTCAGCTGGGATCAGCGCGGCGAAGAAGCCATCCAGGAATACCGCAAGGGTGACGTGGTTCAGGCCGTCGTCTCCGAAGTGGACGTCGAGAAAGAGCGTATCTCGCTCTCGATCAAGGCGCTGGGCGGCGACAAGTTCGCCGATGCGGTTGGCGGCGTGAAGCGTGGTTCGATCGTGACCGTCGAAGTGACGGCCATCGAGGATGGCGGCATCGAGGTGGAATACGAAGGCATGAAGTCCTTCATCCGCCGGTCCGACCTGTCGCGTGACCGTGCCGAGCAGCGCCCCGAGCGTTTCTCTGTCGGTGACAAGGTCGACGTCCGCGTGACCAACATCGACAGCAAGACCCGCCGTCTGGGCCTGTCGATCAAGGCACGCGAGATCGCCGAAGAGAAGGAAGCCGTGGAACAGTTCGGCTCCTCCGACTCCGGTGCATCGCTGGGCGACATCCTGGGCGCCGCGCTCAAACGCGACGAGTAATCGTCGCACGGCCCTTGGGCTGAAAAAGATCAGGGCCTCCGCAAATGCGGGGGCCTTTTTCGTTGCGGCTTGCGCGGCCCGGGCCGGACGTTAGGCTCGGACCGGGACACAGGGGAGAGCCATGCGGGCAAGCGGACTGGATCTGAGCGGCGACTGGACCGGCGTCTACGACTACGGCCTGGACGGGGATGGGTCCGTCCCCTTTGCCGCGACGCTCTTTGACGTGGGCGGAGTGCTCTGGGGGACGACGTTGGAACCCAATACATTTGCTCCGGAAGCGGGGGCAGAACTGGAAGCCGAGATCAGCGGCAGCCGCAGCGCCCGAGAGGTACATTTCCGAAAGGCCTACATCGGACGCCCCAGGCACGGCGAAGAGCCGGTGCATTACACCGGCCATGTCTCACCGGATGGTAATCGGATCGAGGGGAATTGGACAATCCGCGGGCCGGGCTTTTTCGCGTCCGGACCTTTCGTCATGAATCGCATCAAGGGCACCGCCGCGCGCGCCAGTCTTGGCGCCCGAACGGGCGAAACGGTCGAGGTCTTTTGACGGGGATGCAGGAAAGGCTCGCCTTCCGGACGCGGGTTTGCTTTGTTCGGGCAGCGAGTCGGTGCGGGAGGACATGAGATGCGCGGGATGACGGGGCGGGCCCTGGCCCTCTGTGTGCTGGCGGCCCTGTGCGGGCCGGTTCTGGCCCAGGATCAGATCGTGATCCCGGACGAGGACACGCGTTTCATCCAGGAGGCACCCACGGGCGGCGGAACCGACCTGACAATGCGCGCCGTTACGGTCAAGGATCAGAACCAGCTGCGCGGTGCCTTTGGCGACAAGTGGCAGCCCGACGAGGTCCGCACCCGGGCCGCGCAGGTCTGTGCCGAAAGCGGGATGCGACTGGTCTATTTCCAGCCTGGAAATAGAGATTCCAAGGGGCGGACGAAATTTGCCGCTGTCTGCCAGTAGGGCACGGGCGCCCCGAATCGCGTGGAGTGCAGATGGTCAATATGGCGCCGTCTGTCGCCGCGGGCTGCGCAATTCACCGCTGAAACGGGCGGAATTCAGCGCAAAGCGCGGAAAAACATGGGTTTTCCCCGAAAATGCACGGTTCCCGTTTGATCCTGCCGCGCGTATAGTTTGGCTGAAATAACAAGGCTAAGGCCGATTCCACCGGGGGACGTGGGGTATGATCCGATCCGAATTAATCCAGAAGATTGCAGACGAGAACCCGCATCTGTATCAGCGTGATGTGGAGAGGATCGTGAACACGATCTTCGACGAGATCACCAATGCCATGTCCCGGGGCGACCGGGTCGAGCTGCGGGGCTTCGGGGCTTTCTCGGTCAAGAAGCGGGACGCGCGCGTCGGGCGGAACCCCCGAACGGGAGAGTCGGTCCAGGTCGAGGAAAAGCACGTTCCTTTCTTCAAGACCGGCAAACTCCTGCGCGACCGCCTGAACGGAAAGTAATCCATGCGCTACATCCGCTACGCCATCTACGCTGCCCTGCTCATCTTCCTGACCATCATCTGCGTGGCAAACCTGCAATGGGTGACGCTGAACACCCTGCCCGAGGGGCTGGCGCGTATCCCGCAATTGGGATGGTTGTCGTTCTCGATCGAGGTGCCGTTGTTCGCGGTGGCGCTGGGGTTCCTGGTGTTCGGCTGGGTGCTGGGCGAGGTGTTCGAATGGCTGCGCGAGTACAAGTACCGCGCCGAGGCCTCGGCCAAGAAGACCGAGGTGCGCAAGCTGGAACGTCAGCTGAAGAAGACCCAGGCCGAGCGCGACAAGGACAAGGACGAGGTCCTGGCGATCCTCGACCAGGCCAGCTGACCGCATAGTTGCGCGCGGGGGAAGGGGGCGCCGCCCCCTCTTGGCCTGACGGCCAATTCACCCCCGGGAGTATTTTTACAGAGAAGAAACAGGGGCTTGGATGGCGGACGTCCGGGTAAAGATCTGTGGCCTGACGCGGCCCGGGGACATGGAGATGGTCGCCGGGGCGGGGGCGAGCTATGCCGGGCTGGTGTTCTTTGCCAAGAGCCCGCGCAATGTCACGCCCGAGGCGGCACGGGAGCTGGCATTGGAAGCGCCGGTGGGGCTGGCCAAGGTGGGCCTCATGGTGAACCCGACGGACGAGATGCTGGACGAGATCATGCGGCTGGTTCCCTTGGACATGGTGCAATTGCACGGGGCCGAGACGCCGGAACGGGTGGCGGAGGTGCGTGCGCGCTGGGGCCTGCCGGTGATGAAGGCGGTCGGTGTGGGCGAGGCCGAAGATCTGGAAAAGCTTGAAGTTTATCAGAGAGTTGCCGATCAAATTCTGGTGGATGCCAAGCCTCCCAAGGGGGCGCATCTGCCGGGCGGAAACGGGCTGGCCTTTGATTGGCGGTTGATCGCGGGGCGGCGCTGGTCGCGGCCCTGGATGTTGGCGGGCGGGCTGACACCCGAGAACGTGGGCCTCGCCGTGGCGATGACCGGCACGGCGCAGGTGGATGTCTCATCGGGGGTCGAAAGCGCCCCGGGGATCAAGGATGCGGAGAAAGTTCGTTCCTTTGTCGAGGCCGCGAAAGGGGCCGAAGCGGCGCCGCGCCTCTAGCCCGTCTGTTTGTACAAAACGTAC
This sequence comes from Mameliella sp. CS4, assembly GCF_019392335.1. Lineage (GTDB taxonomy): Bacteria > Pseudomonadota > Alphaproteobacteria > Rhodobacterales > Rhodobacteraceae > Antarctobacter. The sequence goes on along the minus strand of NZ_JAHXRQ010000006.1, from coordinate 63,288 downwards.
GTTTAGTACGGTGTTTCCAGCATTTTGTACAACGGGGTAAGGTCGCGTTAACCGCGGCCCTTACAGCCAGGCGGCGCGCCCGGTCCCCACGGCCTCGGCCACCGAGGCGAACCCATCGCGTTCCAGCAGACCGTCCAGCCCCTCGGCGATCTCCTGCACCAGGCTGAGACCGCCGTAGACCAGCGCGGTATAGAGTTGCACGACGCTCGCCCCGGCGCGGATCTTTTCGTAGGCCTGTTCGGCAGAGCCGACGCCACCGACCCCAACCAGGGGCAGCGCTCCCTCTGTCAGGTGCGAGAGGCGGGCCAGCACACGGGTCGAGCGATCGAACAGCGGCTGGCCCGAGAGGCCGCCCGCCTCCGACGCATGGGACGACCGCAGGCCTGCCCGCGACAGGGTGGTGTTCGTGGCGACGATCCCGGCAACGCCAGAGGCAAGTGCGACTTCGGCCACGTCCGCCAGTTCGGCGTCATCCAGATCCGGCGCGATCTTGAGGAAGACCGGCACCGGGCGGGCGAGATCGTCGCGCGCCTGCATGACGCCCGCCAGAAGCGCGGAGAGCGCCGCCTTGCCCTGCAGGTCGCGCAGTTTCTCGGTGTTTGGGGAGCTGACGTTGACGGTGGCGAAATCCACGTCGGCGCCGCAGTGGCTCAGCACGCGGGCGAAATCGCCGGCGCGGTCCTCGCTGTCCTTGTTGGCGCCCAGGTTGAGGCCCAGCACAAGATCGCGGGGGCGGGCCTTCAGCCGCGCGCCGATCGCCTCCATCCCGTCATTGTTGAAGCCGAACCGGTTGATCGCGGCGCGGTCTTCGGTCAGGCGGAAGAGGCGCGGGCGCGGGTTGCCGGGCTGGGGGCGGGGCGTCGCGGCGCCCACCTCGACAAAGCCGAACCCGGCGCGGGACAGGCCCTGCAGCGCGGTGGCGTTCTTGTCGAACCCGGCGGCCAGCCCGACGGGATTGGGCAGGGTGAGACCGGCCAGCGTACAGCGCAGCCGGTCCGAAGTTATGACGCCCGGAGAATGGGCCACCCCGGCCTGCAGCGCCTTGAGCGCGAGACCGTGGGCGGTTTCCGGGTCCAGCCGGTGCATGGCGGCCAGGCCAAGCCGTTCCAGCGGGGTCATCAGACCATCTCCTCGGGAAAGAGGTGACCATCGGGGCCCAGCGGCAGCGGTTTGTGCCAGAGCACGTCGGACAGGCGCAGGGGCGCGTAGAGATGGGGGAAAAGCGCATCCCCGCGCGAAACCTCCCATTTCAGAGCCTCACCGAGGCTGTCGGCCTCGAGCGCCAGCAGGACCAGGCCTTCCTCACCCGCGAAATGCTTGGCCGCGGTGCCGCGCGCCTGCTCTGCCGTGGAGAAATGCACATAGCCGTCGGCCACGTCGATGGGCGCACCGGCGGTTTCGCCCTGTGCCCGAAGCGCCGCCCATTCGTCGGCGCGGAGGATCTTGTATATCAGCATGGGCGCAGTGATGCCGCGCGCCCCGGCAAGGGTCAAGCGGCCAGTCGCGGATTGGCTGCGCGGCAATCCCCGACCGGGCGTCATGGGCCTGTCACCAGGTGCGGGCTACCCATACGTCAGGCTTTGACTCCGGCCCCGCGCCGGGGCAGGCTTTGGGCATTCAACAAAAAAACCTGACGGAGAGGTTTCCCCATGACGCGTACACTGATGAGTGGTGCCGCCGCGCTTGCCCTGATGGCAGGCAGCGCCGCCGCCGACTATTCCCTGACTATCCTGCATACCAATGATTTCCATGCCCGGTTCGAGCCGATCAGCAAGTACGATTCGGGCTGTTCGGCAGAGGACAACGCCGAGGGCAAATGCTTTGGCGGCTCGGCCCGCCTGATCACCGCGATCAACGAGGCCAAGGCGCGGACAAACAACCACATCCTGGTGGATGGCGGTGACCAGTTCCAGGGCACGCTGTTCTATACCTATTACAAGGGCAAGCTGGCCGCCGAGATGATGAATCTCATGGGCTACGACGCGATGACAGTGGGCAACCACGAATTCGACGATGGCCCCGAGGTGCTGCGCGGCTTCATGGATGCGGTGGAGTTCCCGGTGCTGATGTCCAACGCCGATGTTTCGGGCGAGCCGCTGCTGGCGGAGTCGCTGCTGAAATCCACGGTGATCGAACGCGGCGGCGAAAAGCTGGGCCTGATCGGGCTGACGCCGCAGGACACGGATGAGCTGGCCAGCCCGGGCGACAACATCATCTTTACCGATCCTTCGGACGCGGTGCAGGGCGAGGTGGACAAGCTGACCGAGATGGGCGTGAACAAGATCATCGTCCTGTCGCACTCGGGCTACGGCGTCGACCAGACCGTGGCGGCGAACACCAGTGGCGTCGACGTGATCGTCGGCGGCCATTCCAACACCCTGCTGGGCGACATGGACGGCGCGGCGGGCGCCTATCCGACCGTGGTGAACGGCGTTCAGATCGTGCAGGCCTATGCCTATGGCAAGTACCTGGGTGAGCTGAACGTGACCTTCGACGACGCGGGCGAGGTGATCTCTGCCTCGGGTGGGCCGCTGTTGATCGACGCGGGTGTGACCGAGGATGACGCCGTCAAGGCGCGTATCGCCGAAGCGGCCGAGCCGCTGGAAGAGGTCCGCAACAAGGTGGTGGCCGAGGCGGCCGAGGCCATCGAAGGCAACCGCGACGTCTGCCGGGCGATGGAATGCTCGATGGGCAACCTGGTGGCGGATGCCATGCTGGACCGGGTCAAGGATCAGGGCATCGACGTGGCTATCGCCAACAGCGGCGGCTTGCGCGCCTCGATCGACGCGGGTGAGGTGACGATGGGCGAGGTGCTGACCGTGCTGCCGTTCCAGAACACGCTGTCGACCTTCCAGATCACCGGCGCGACCCTGGTCGAGGCGCTGGAAAACGGTGTCAGCCAGATCGAGGAGGGCGCGGGCCGCTTCCCGCAGGTGGCGGGCATGACCTTCACCGTCGATCCCTCGGCAGAGCCGGGCAGCCGGGTGTCCGATGTCATGGTCGGCGGTGCGCCGGTCGAGATGGACAAGATCTATGGCGCGGTGTCGAACAACTACGTGCGTAACGGCGGCGACGGTTACGCGATGTTCAAGGACGCGCAGAATGCCTATGACTTTGGCCCCGACCTGGCCGATGTGACCGCCGAGTACCTGGCCAAGGAAGGGCCTTACCAGCCCTATACCGATGGGCGCATCACCATGAAATAAGTGACGCCGTTCGGCGTGGTTTCAGGGCCGTCCCCATCAGGGGGCGGCCCTGTTTCGTTACCGGGACGGTGTGTAGGTGATAATGACCTGCGGGGGCTGGTCCGGTGCTTGGCGGATCGTGACGCGCAGGCCGTCCCTGTGCCAGATGTTGGCCGCTCTCTCGGGCGCAAAGCCCGCGTCGGCCAGAAGGTGCGGGGCGGTTTGCGCGATACGGGCAAAGTCGCGGCGCATCTGTCGGTCTTGGCGCCACTGTGTAAGGTGCTGTGCAGCTTTCCTGATCCAGTTTGTGCCGTTCGTGGTCCGGGGAAGCGGGTGGAGGCGGGTCGCGGGCTGCATGTGTAGCCATTCCAATTGCAAGGTGTGCTTGCCCGGAGTCTGGCGCCCGGCGCGCTTGCACGCAAACCAGGCTTTCTCCTATCATGGATCAGGTAATCTGATCCAAGGTGGCGCCGATGCCGAAACTGCCCCCGCTCAACGCGCTTCGCGCATTCGAGGCTGCCGCCCGACATGAGGGGTTTATCGGTGCGGCGGAGGAACTGCATGTGACGCGGGGCGCCGTCAGCCGTCACGTCAAACTGCTGGAGGAGCATCTGGGGGTGCCGCTGTTCCGGCGCCACGCGCAGGGCGTCAGCCTCACCGAGGCGGGGCGGCGGCTGATGCCGGTCCTGACAGAGAGCTTTGCCCGCATCGCGCGCGAGGCGGATCGGATCGCCTCGGACGCCTTGGACCTGCATATCATCTGCCCGCCTGCCACCTCGATCCGCTGGCTGTTGCCGCGTCTGGACGGGTTCCGTGACCGTCATCCGGAGATCCGGGTGCGGCTGACCACGGATTTCCACTGCGACACGAAGTTTGACGGGCTGGAGTACGACCTTGGGTTCTCGATCGAGAACCAGCCGACCCGGGCGCCGAACATCGCGGTCCAGGGACTGTTCGATGTGCGCATGTCCCCGGCCTGCTCACCCGCCTACCTGGCCAGTCACCCGCTGGCGCGGCCCGAGGATCTGGCGCAGGCGGACCTGTTGCACGAGACACCACGGCACGGGGACTGGACCGATTGGCTGGCAACCTTTCCCGTCGCCGGGGTCGATCCGGCGCAGGGACATGATTTTGCGAACCTGGATCTGGCCACGCGGGCAGCGGTCATGGGGGCGGGCGTGGTCATGGCGGACATGGTGCTGTGCCGCGATGAGCTGGAGGCCGGGACGCTGGTGCTGCCCTTTCCCGAAATGGTCAGCGGCTCGCCACTGGGGGGAATCTGCCTGCTGGGCATGGCGGACAAGTGGGAGTTGCCCAAGGTGCGGGTGTTTCGTGACTGGGTGGCGGAGCAAGCGGCGGGGTAAACCCCGCCCTACAGGTTATTCCGCCGCCACGCCGTCGGTGAACTGCAGCCGCGCGAGGCGTGCGTAAAGCCCGCCCTCGGAGACCAGCGCATCATGGGTGCCGGTGGCGACCACGCGGCCCTCGTCCATGACGACGATGCGGTCGGCCTTTTTCACCGTGGCCAGGCGGTGCGCGACGATGATTGTCGTGCGCCCCTCGGCCAGCAGGTCGACGGCCTGCTGCACGGCGCGTTCGCTTTCCGCATCCAGCGCGCTGGTCGCCTCGTCCAGCAGCAGCACCGGCGCGTCGCGCAGGATGGCGCGGGCGATGGCGACGCGCTGTTTCTGGCCGCCGGAGAGCATCACGCCGCGTTCGCCCAGCCAGGTGTCATAGCCGTCCGGCAGGGCGGCGAGAAAGTCATGCGCCGCAGCGGCGCGGGCGGCGGCCTCGACCTCGACGTTGCTGGCCCCGGGGCGGCCAAAGCGGATGTTGTCACGGGCCGAGGCGGCAAAGATCACCGGGTCCTGCGGCACCAGCGCCAACTGGCGGCGGAAATCGTGCCGGGCCATGTCGGTCAGGGCCACGCCGTCCAGCAGGATGCGGCCCTCTGCCGGGTCGTAGAACCGTTGCAGCAACTGGATGATCGTCGTCTTGCCGGCGCCCGAGGGGCCGACCAGCGCCACGGTTTCGCCCGGCGCGATGGTCAGGTCCACCGCGTCCAGCGCCGAGACACCGGGGCGCGCGGGATAGGAGAAACTGACGTTGTCAAAGGTGATCTCTCCGCGCGCGGGATCGGGCGCGGGCAGGGGCGTGACCGGATCGCTGACCGTGTCCTCTGCCTGCAGCAGGTCGACCAGCCGTTCGGTGGCACCGGCGGCGCGCTGCAACTCGCCAAAGACCTCTGACAAGGCGCCCACGGCCCCGGCCACCATAACCGAGTAGATCACGAACTGTATCAGCGTGCCCGCGCTCATGCCCCCGGCGCGCACGTCCCAGGCGCCTATCCAGAGCACGCCGACGATGCCGGTGAAGACGAGGAAGATCACGATCATCGTCATGGCCGCGCGGGTGGTGATGCGTTTGCGCGCGGCGTCAAAGCTTTTCTCGGTCACGTCGGCGAAAGCGCCGCGCGACTGGGCCTCGTGGGTGTAGGCCTGCACCGTCTGCACCGCGCTCAGCGATTCCGAGGCATTGCCGGAGGAGGCGGCGATCCAGTCCTGGTTTTCGCGGCTGAGTTTGCGCACGCGGCGGCCCAGCACGAGGATCGGCACCACGATCACCGGCACGATCAGCAGGACAAGGCCGGTCAGCTTGGCCGAGGTGAACAGCATCAAGACCAGACCGCCAAGGAACAGCAGCGTGTTGCGCAGGGCGATGGAGATCGACGAGCCGATGACAGAGAGGATCAGCGTGGTGTCGGTGGTGATCCGGCTGAGCACCTCGCCGGTCATGATCTTTTCGTAAAAGGCGGGTGAAAGGCCGATGACCTTGTCGAAGACCGCCTTGCGGATGTCGGCGACCACACGTTCGCCCAGCCGCGTGACCAGCGCGTAGCGCAGCGCCGTGCCAACGGCCAGCAGCGCCGCGATCCCCAGCGCCGCGCCGAAATACTTGTCCAGCAGGGCGCCGTCCTCTGTGTTGAAATTGTCCACCACGCGGCGCACGGCCAGAGGCAGGATCAGAGAGATCGTCGCGGTGGCGGCCAGCGCCGCCAGCGCGGCCATCATCAGCACCCGGTAGGGCCGCATGAAGGGCCATAGCGCACGAAGAGACCCCAGCTTGCGAGACTTCTCGCGCTCCTGCTCGCCGGTGCCCGGCTTGGTCTTGGCCGCCATGAGGTCTCCTTCCGTGTCGCGCAGGGGGCGTTTTGCCATGCGAGGCGCGCGCGTCAAGCGCCGTCTTGACGCGGGGCGGGGTGCGAAAGGGGAAGGATTGGAGCGGGCGACGGGAATCGAACCCGTATCTCTTGCTTGGAAGGCAAGGGTCTTACCATTACACAACGCCCGCTCGGCGGGGGCCTTGGTATGCGATCATGCGCGGGGGGTCAAGATCGTGCCGGCATGGAAAAGCCCATCGCCCGGCTATTCCGCGACCTCCCCCGCGCGCGGGCATTCCGCAAAGATCCGGACCGGGCAGTTGGCGCAGACCTGGCGGTCGAGCAGCGGAAAGACCTCGGCGATGGCGTCGCGCTTGGACAGGTGGATGCGTTCGCGGGTCAGTGCCTTCATCACCTTGAAGCGCGCCAGTTTCGAGATCGTGCGCGGGGTCTTTGTCTGCAGGTGGAACGAGCCGCCGTAGCGGTGGCGGCGGGCGGCCTCCTCGATCAGCAGGTCGGCGCCGGGCATGTCGATCTCTCCGACGCCCTTGACGATGAAGATCATGTGCTTTTGCCCCGGGCGGTCGATCTCGAACCGGCGAAAGGCGCGGCGGACATGTTCGACCGAGCCGAAGTAGAGCGGCCCGTCGAGCCGGGAGATCAGCAGTTGCGGGCATTCCGCCAGGTTGCTTTCGGCGGCGTTCTTGAACATGCGGGTGGGGGTGTCGGGATCGGGGGCGCCGATTCCGACAAAGGGCCGGGAGGTCTTTTTCAGGAACAGCGCCAGCGACAGCAGAACCCCGGCGTAGATCGCGAATTCGAGGTCGATGAGCAGCGCCGCGCCGAAGGTGACGGCGGCGATGGCGGTTTCTTCGGGCGAGGTGCTCAGGATGTGGCGGATCTCGGCCAGGTTCACCAGCCGGATGGCGACCAGCAGGATCACGCCCGCCATCGCGGGGATGGGCACATAGGCGAACCAGGGCGCCACCAGCAGCAGGATCAGGAACAGGAACAGGGCCGCGAAGATCGACGACAGCGGCGTCTGCGCGCCGCTGTCATAGTTCACCCCCGACCGGGTGAAAGAGGCGGAGCCGGGGTAACAGCGAAACAGGCTGCCCGCGACGTTGGACAGGCCCTGCGCCACGAATTCGCGGTTGCCGTCGATGGTCTGGCCGGATTTCAGCGCGATGGCCCGCGCGACCGACATCGCCTCGAGCAGGCCGACAAGCGCGATGGCAAAGGCCGCGGACCCGTGGTCGCGGATGGTCTGCAGGGACAGGTCGGGCAGGGCGAACTCGGGGGTGACGCCCTCGACCGTGCCGATGGTGGCAAGGCCCGCGCGCTCTCCGCCCAGCAGGACACCCAGCAGCGTGGCGGCAAAGAGCGCGATCAGGTAGTTGGGCAGCGCCGGGTTCAGTTTCCGCACCCCCAGCCCGATGCCAAGGGCCGTGACCGCCACCAGCAGCGCGCGCCAGTCGGTGTCCGGCAGGTGTTCGGCCAGGGCAAGGGCGAATTCGCCCAGCGCCTCGGGGCGGGGTAACTCGATGCCCAGGGCCTTGTCGATCTGGCTGAGGGCGATCAGGATCGCGGCCCCGGTGACAAAGCCGGTCATCACCGAATGCGAAACGAAATCGACCAAGACGCCCATGCGGGCCAGCCCCAGGGCCAGCTGGATCACGCCGACGATCAACGCCAGTGTGATGGCAGCCGAGATGAACTCTGGCGATCCGGGTGCCAGGCTGCCCGCCAGCGCGCCGAAGACCAGCGCCGAGATGGCGGTGGTCGGCCCCGAGACCGCGTGCCAGCTGGACCCGGTGAGCGCGGCCACGACCGGCGTGACGATGGCGGTGTAAAAGCCGTATTCCGGCGGCAGCCCGGCGATGGCCGCAAAGGCCACCCCCTGCGGCAGTGCCAGTGTCGCCCCCGTCAGCCCGGCAAAGGCATCGGCGCGCAGGGTCGCGGGGGTGATCCGCGCTGTCCAGTCGGGGCGCAACGCGGTGAATGCCGTCGTGATGGCCCGTCCCGTCGCCGCTTTCATGCCGGCCCCTCCTGTCCGTCCTGCGAGGCGGCTAGCGGGAAATGGTACTGCGGACTAGTGATCGAAAATTTCAGGGTATAAGTTTTGGGAATAGGTTTTGGGTGCTTTGGGAGGAGGCCCGCATGATCAAGATCCAGCATATCGAGATGCTGCTGGCGGTCGAGCGCGCGGGCAGCATCCGCGCCGCGTCCAAGTTGCTGGGCAAGACCCAGCCCGCGGTGACCAAGGCGCTGCGCCAGGCCGAGGCGGAACTGGGCGCCGCGATCTTCAAGCGGGCACCCAGCGGGGTGGTCGTGACCGAGGACGGCAAGCCGATCCTGCGCCGGGCGCGGGTGATCCAGTCGGAACTGCGCAAGATGCAGGAAGAGGTGGACCAGCGGCGGGGGCTGGGCACCGGGCGGCTGAACGTGACCGTCTCGCCGCTGGCGGCGGCGCGGTTGATCAGCGGGACGTTGAAACGGTTCAAGCGGCGCTTTCCCAACGTGCACGTCCAGATCAGCGGCGGGCACGAACCGATCGCCTTCGGCCCCGTGCGCGACGGTGAGGTCGACCTGGTGATCGGCCCCGAACCGCAGGCGGCGGACGTGGCGGGGCTGAGCACGACCTTCCTGGTCGAGACGCCGATCGCGGTGATCACCGGGCACAATTCGCGCTGGCTGGGGGAAACACGGCTGTCGGAACTGGCCAAGGGGGACTGGCTGATGATCGGGACGCGCGCCCGGTTGCCCTACCTTCGGCGCCATTTCACCAAGCTGGGGCTGGAGCCGCCGGACCCCAAGATAACCTCGGATTCGATTTTCAGCGTGCTGTCGTTGATCGAGGATAGCGATTACCTGTGTACCTACCCGGGCCGCGTCCTGGAACAGACGGCCGCGCGCTGGCGCATTAGGGCGCTGGATCTTGACCCGCCGCTGATCTCGGCGCGGATCGCGATCATCACCTCGTCCGAACGCCCCCCGACACCGGCGCAGCAGTATTTCAGCGATTGCGTTCAGCAGGTGTCGGCCAATCTCTTCGGCCCCGGGGATGCCGAAAAGTTATAGCCATCAACATTCAGGCTCTCCCTGGCACGGTCCGGCCCCGGTAGAAAACCTTTGTCCGGGGTGTGCCTTTGTCCCCGGCAAGGGAGGAGAGGGCACGATGAATATCCTGTTCATCATGTATGACCAGCTGCGCTTTGATTATCTGAGCTGCGCCGGGCATCCGTATCTGCATACGCCCAACTTTGACCGCGTCGCGGCGCGTGGCGTGCGGTTCACCAATGCCTACGTGCAATCGCCGATCTGCGGCGCCTCGCGGATGAGCTTTTATACCGGGCGCTATGTCTCGTCCCACGGGGCGCAGTGGAACGGGTTTCCCCTGCGCGTGGGCGAGGTGACGCTGGGCGATCACCTGCGGGCGCTGGGCATGGACTGCTGGCTTTTGGGCAAGACCCACATGAAGGCGGATGCCAAGGGCATGGAGCGGCTGGGCCTTGCGCCCGACAGCCTGATCGGCGCGCGGCAGGCGGATTGCGGCTTCGACGCCTGGGCGCGGGATGACGGGCTTTGGGGAACGGGACCGGACGGGGACTATGACCAGAAACGCTCTCCCTACAACGAATACCTGAAGGCGCGGGGCTACGACGGCGACAACCCCTGGGCGGATTACGCGAATGCGGGGGTCGACGATGGTCAGATCGCCAGCGGCTGGATGTTCATGAACGCCGACAAGCCCGCCAATATCCGCGAAGAGGACAGCGAGACGCCCTGGCTGACCTCCGAGACGATCCGCTTTGTCGACCAGGCAAAGGGCCCGTGGTGTGCGCATGTGAGCTTTATCAAGCCGCACTGGCCCTACATCGTGCCCGCGCCCTATCACGACATGTATGGCCACAACCAGGTGCAGCCGCCGCTGCGCCACCCGGTCGAGCTGGACGATCCGCACCCGGTGCTGGGCGCCTATCACGACGCCCGCGTGGCGCAGGCGTTCCAGCGCGACGAGGTGCGCGAAAAGGTGATCCCGGCCTACATGGGGTTGATCAAGCAATGCGACGACCAGCTGGGCCGCCTGCTGGACCACCTGGAGGCGACGGGCCAGTTGGACGACACGATGATCGTCCTGACCTCGGACCACGGCGATTACCTGGGCGATCACTGGTTGGGGGAAAAGGACTTCTTCCACGAGGCCTCGGTCAAGATCCCGATGATCATCTGCGATCCGCGCGCCGAGGCGGACGCAACCCGCGGCACGACCTGCGATGCGCTGGTCGAGGGCATCGACCTGGCCGCGACATTCGTCGAGGCGGCGGGCGGTGCGGTGCCGGACCACATCATCGAGGGCCGGTCGCTGATGCCCTGGCTGCGCGGCGAGACACCCGGGGACTGGCGCGCGTTTGTCATCAGCGAATACGACTATTCCGTCACGCCACGGGCCGAGGCGCTGGGTGTCCAGCCCCGCGATGCGCGTATGATGATGGTCTTTGACGGGCGCTGGAAACTGATCCACTTCGAGGGCGGTTTCAGACCCATGCTGTTCGACCTGGAAAGTGACCCGAACGAGTTCACCGACCTGGGCGATGACCCCGCGCACCAGGCGCAGGTCGACCGACTGTACGACTACCTTGGTCAATGGGGCCGCCGCATGGCGCAGCGCGTCACCATGTCGGATGACGACGTGCGCGCGGCGCGCGGCCGGTCCATGCGGCGGGGTATCCTGCCTTTTCTGGCCGATGGCAGCGAGGTGCCGCCGGAGCTGACAGAGAAATACCGCGGCCCCGCCCGCCAGGTCCACGCAAAGTCACCTATGGCGAAGGAGGAGAGCCATGACGTCTGAAGTTGACACGTCCGCGCCGCCGAGAGGGGGCGCCCTGTTCGACAAGCACCTGGCCGACGTGATCGCCGTGGCCTTTGCACTGGTCATCGTTCTCTATTCCGCGTCCGGCCCGATCAGCGAATTCGTGCGCTGGGTCATCGAGACGACAACTCCGGCCTTCGACGAGATGAGCCGCCGCGACCAGCGGGTGTTCCTGCGCGAACACTGGCTGGGGGCCGCCTATCGCAGCTTTGAACAGTCGGTCCTGCTGCCGACGGGTCTGATCATCGGCCTGCCCATCGTGATGAGCTTTACCATCACCCTGCTGACGCTGCACCGCAAGCCGGGTCAGCGGATGTTCAACTGGGGGCTGACGCTATTGGCGATCGTCGCCTTCACCAGCTGGATCATTGCAATCTTTGCCTCGGACGCGGGCGCGCTGCCTGCGGCACGGCCCATCGACTATGTCATGTTCCCGCTGGCCACGGCGATCACGCTTTACCTGACATGGCGGCTGTTCGGCGGTTTCATCGTCGCCTTCTGCCTGTTCTGGGTGATCTATTTCTTTGTCAGGGGCTGGCTGCCCGAATGGACCGGCATCCTGGCCGGGTCGGAATCGACGATGGCGCAGAATCTGCGCCAGATGGTGCTGCAGTTCTGGGCTCAGACGGGGGGCATGTTCGGCCAGCCGATCCAGGTGGTGACAGGCAACGTGCTGATCTTTATCGTCTTTGGCGCCGTGCTTATGGCCTCGGGGGCGGGCGACCTGCTGATGAAGATCGCCAACCGGCTGACCGGCGGTCTTGTCGGGGGCGCGGCCCATGCCTCTGTCGCCTCGTCGGCGCTGTTCGGCACACTCAGCGGTGCGGCGATTTCCAACGTGGTGTCCACCGGCGTGATGACAATCCCGGTGATCCGCAAGGCCGGGTTCAAGCCCGCCTTCGCCGGCGCGGTCGAGGCCGCCGCCTCGACCGGCGGGCAGATCATGCCGCCGGTCATGGGGGTTGTCGCCTTTTTCGTCGCCGGGCAGATCGGGCTGGAGTACCGCTATATCGTGGTCGCCGCGATCCTGCCGGCGGCCTTCTATTACCTGGGCACCTTCCTTGCGGTCTACTTCGAGGCCCGCAAGCAGGGCGTCGGCGCGCTGCCCGCCTCGGCCCGGCCGAAACTGACGGGCAAGGAATGGGTGCAATGCCTTGTCTTCGTGCTGCCGCTGGGCACGCTGTCCTACTTCCTTTTTGCGCAGCCCTCGGTGCCCAAGGCCGGGTTCTACGGGCTGGTGGTCGCTGTGGTTTCTGCGGCCGTGCTGTTCCGCGAGTTCCGGTCCGCAAGCCGCATCTGGCACGCCTTTGTCGATGCGGGCCGCATGGCTGGGTCGATCGTGGTGATCGTGACCGCCATCGGGCTGATCGTCGGACTGATCCAGACCTCGGGCTTTTCCGGGCGGCTGTCGCAACTGCTGGCCGAGGTCGCGAATGGCCCCCTGCCGCTGGTCCTGATCGTGGTCGCCTTTGGTGCCATCGTGCTTGGTATGGGGCTGCCGCCTGGGGCGACCTATTTCATCATCGTGATCGCGCTGTCGTCTGGCATCGACACGGTTGGCATCGCGCCGCTGACGTTGCACCTGTTCGTGGTCTTCTTCGCCATGATGTCGACGGTGACGCCACCGGTCGCGCTGGCCGCCTTTGCCGCCGCGCCCATCGCCGGGGCCGACCCGATCAAGACCGGGTTCGAGGCGGCCAAGATCGCCCTGGCCGGCTTCCTGATCCCCTTTGTCTTCGTCTATCACCCCGCGGTCCTGTATAAACTGCAGGTGGTGTTCGAATGGTTCGGCGAGGACCCGGTCAGCTCGCGCGCGATGATCGACATCACCACGGTCACATGGGCCGAGTTCTTCTGGATCATCGCCGCCTTCACCTTGGCGATGTGGCTGATCGCCTCCGCGCTGGCGGGCTACGACCGGTCGCGTCTCGCGCCTCTGGAACGCCTGCTGCGCGTTGCACTGGGCGGTGCGATCCTGCTGCCGCAATTGACCCTGGCCGGTCCGGCGGCGGCGCTGGGGCTTGTGCTTCTCTTCTTCAGTTCGCGCCTGGCCGGTCGGCCCGGCGCGGCCGCTACATGACTTTCGACATTCGCACCGAACAGGGAGGAAATCCGATGCGACACCTGACACTAGCAGCCGCTGCTGCCCTGACCGTCTCTGCCACCGCCGGGCTTGCGCAGGACACGCTTAAAATGGCCACGATCGAACCCAGCCTGGGCCAGGCGATCACCATGGCGACATTTGCCAACGTGGTGAACGGCACGCTTTCCGACATCCAGATCGAGGTGGCCGGGGGCGGCGCTGCCACCCTTCACCAGATCGAGACCGCGCGCGGCAACCTGGACATGTTCATGACCTCGCCGACAATCTACAACTTCATGTCCAAAGGCACGGCGATGTATGCCAGCCAGCCCGACGCGGTCGAGGTTTCGAAAAACCTCGCCCTGCTGATGTGGTTCCCCTACGGCCAGTACCACTTTGCCGTGCGCGGCGACAGCGACATCGAGTATCTCGACGACATCGAGGGCGCGACCGTCTTCCTCGGCCCCGCGGGCGGCGGGGGCTACAATGCCGCCAAAGGCTGGATCGAGGCCACCACCGGGCTGGTCGCGGGCGAAGACTACGAGGCGATCACCGCCAACTGGTCGACCGGGTTCCAATCCTTCCTCGATGGCAAGATCGACATGTATGTGAACGGCTGTATCGACCCCTGCCAGCAGTTCATCCAGTTCACCGAGACCGAGAGCATCCGGTTCATCGGGCCCGAGGATCACACCGGCGAAGCGGTTGACAAGTTCCTGGGCAACTTCCGCTACCGGGCTGAAATCCCGGCGGGTCTCTATGGGAACCAGGTCAACGACGGGCCGGTCATGTCGAATGATACGCCGGTGGGCATCGGGGTGCGCGCCGATCTGGACGAGGAAACGGTTTACCAGGTGACAAAGGCCTTTTGGGACAACGTGGACAGCATCACATCGGATGCGCCCTGGGCCAAGGCGCTGAACATCGAGTTCGCGGTGCAGTCGATGGCCGGGATGCCGCTGCACTCGGGGGCAGAGCGCTACTACCGCGAGGTTGGCGCGCTGAAATGAGGGCAAGGGACCGGGGCGGATTTGCCCCGGCCCGCTGCTTGCCAGGACATTCTGGAGACCGGCCATGTTCATCCGCCGCACCACCTATCGCCTGACGCCCGGAACCGATCAGCCGGCGTTCGAGCGCGAGATGCGCGAAAGCGTCCGCCCGCATGAGATCGAGGGGCTGATAAGCACCGCGCATGTCCCCAACGACGACGGCAGCTGGACCGTCGTCGCGCTGTGGGAAACCAAGGTCGAGGCGATGGCCGCCGCGCCGCGGATCCGCGGCGAATGGGATCGCCGCGCCGCACAGCTGACGGCGCCACCTGTGGTCGAGACCGCCGGGGTCAGCTTCTGGGAAGGCGCCTGAGGGCCACCGCGCGACGCAACGTCGGGCGACTGCCGCTTGCCTCTGGCCCGTGCTCCTGCATGACTGTGACGGCGCCTGCCCCATCTGGGTGGCCGACCGGATACGCTTGTGGAGGAGCCTTGCCATGAATTTCAGCATCTCGCCGGAGCTGGAGGAGCTGCGCCGCCGCGTTGCGCGGTTTGTCGAGGACAGGTTGCTGCCGCTGGAGGCGGATCGCGCCAATTACGACGATCACGAAAACATCGCGCTGGACGTGCTGGCGCGGGAACGCGCCGCGGCGCGCGAGGCGGGGCTGTGGTGCCTGCAGATGCCGCGCGCGCTGGGCGGCGGCGGGCTGGGCAAGGCCGGGATGGCCGTTGTCTACGAAGAGATGAACCGGTCGATCTTTGGCCCGGTGGTGTTCAATTCCGCGGCGCCGGACGATGGCAACATGATGGTGCTGGGCGCGCTGGGAACAGAGGCGCAGCGGGACCGCTGGCTGACGCCGATCATGTCGGGCGCGGTGCGGTCGGCCTTTGCCATGACGGAACCGCATCCCGGCGGCGGCTCGGATCCCGGCATGATGCAGACATGGGCCGAGAAACGTGGCGACCGTTATGTCGTCACCGGGCGCAAGTGGTTCATCACCGGCGCGGCGGAGGCGGCGCATTTCATCCTGGTGGCGCGCACATCCGAGGATGACCGGCGCGGGCACACGGCCTTCCTGTTCCATCGCGACGATCCCGGCTGGCGGATCGACCGCCGCATCCCGATCATGGGGCCGGAAGAACATGGCGGGCACTGTGAACTGGTCTTTGACGGGCTGGAGATCCCGGCGGAAAACGTGCTGCTGGAAGAGGGGCGCGGCATGAAGGTCACGCAGACACGGCTTGGCCCCGCGCGGCTGACCCATTGCATGCGCTGGCTGGGGCTTGCCAAACGCTGCATGGAGATCGCGACGGACTATGCCGAGCAGCGTGAGGGGTTCGGCCAGCGGCTGATCGAGCGCGAAAGCGTGGCGCAGATGCTGGGAGACATCGCCATGCGGATCGAGGTGGGCCGCCTGCTGGTGATGAAGGCCGCGCAAGAGATCGACCGGGGCGGCTTTGCGCGCAAGGAAATCTCGATGGCCAAGATCCAGGTGGCAAACGTGCTGCATGATGCCGCCGACGTGGCGATCCAGATCAACGGCGCACGCGGCTATTCCAAGGACACGGTGCTGGAATGGATCTATCGCTATGCCCGGCAGGCGCGGCTGGTCGATGGCGCGGACGAGGTGCACCGCATGGTCCTGAGCCGCGAGTTGCGCGACGCGGGCCGCGATTTCTGGCGCTGGGACGTCGCCGGGGAGGCGGAATGAGCGCAACGGATTTCGACCCCGCCCGCCTGCAGGCGGTGCTGGACGACCACCTGGGCGCGGCGCCGGTCACGGACCTGACGCGCATTTCGGGCGGGCAGTCGAACCCGACCTATTTCGTCACTCACGGCGGGCGCCGGATGGTGCTGCGCAAGCAGCCCAACGGCGAGATCCTGAAAGGCGCCCATGCCATCGACCGTGAGTACCGCGTCATGCAGGCACTGGGGCCTGCCGGTGTTCCGGTGCCGCAGGTGGTGCTGTTCCACGATGACGCTTCGGCGCTGGGCACGCCCTTTTACCTGATGGAACGGCTGGAGGGCCGGGTGTTCGAGGATTGCAGCCTGCCGGAGGTGGAGCCGGCCGAGCGGCGGCAGATCTACCTGGGCATGGCGGATGCGCTGGCAAAGCTGCATTCGGTCGATCCCGAGGCGATCGGGCTGGGCGATTACGGCAAACCGGGCAACTACTTTGCCCGGCAGGTCGGGCGCTGGACGAAACAATTGCACGGCTCCACCGGCGAGCCCATCCCGGAGTTGCACCGCCTGTCGGACTGGCTGAACGCCAACCTGCCCGAGGACGACGGCCAGAGCCGGATCGCGCATGGCGATTTCCGGCTGGGCAACCTGATGTTCCACCCGGCAGAGCCGCGCGTGATCGCCATCCTCGACTGGGAGCTGTCGACTTTGGGGCATCCGCTGGCCGACCTGGGCTATTGCTGCATGACCTGGCACACCACGCCACAGGAATACGGCGGCATCCGGGGGCTGGATCTGGCGGCGCTGAACATCCCCACCAAGAAAGAGTTCGTGGCCCGCTACGAGGGGCAGTCGCCCTCCGGCAAGCTGACGGATTTCCACGTCATCTTTTCGCTGTTCCGGTTCGGCGTGATCTTTGTGGGCATCGCCGACCGTGCCCGCGCGGGCACGGCGGCGGGCAGCAACGCCGATCAACTGGCCCCGCTGGCGCAGGCGCTGGGTCGGCGGGGGCTGGAACTGTTGCCCGGCTAGCGATTTAGTCCAGCGAAACCAGCAGGCGGGCCACGCCGTCCTCGTCATAGCGGGCCGCCGCCGAGGCGCCCCGTGGCAGGCGGTGGCAGGGGATGCCGTGGCGGGTGGTTACGGCCCGGCAGTCCGCCTCGGGCCAGCTTTCGTCGCAGATCACATGGGTCATCAGCGCAGTCGGCGGCGTATCCGCCCCCGCGTCACGTCGGAGCGGGGCAAGGATCGCCGCCACCTGGTCGGCCAGGTCGTGGCCCAGCGCCTCGGGGTCGGTGCCGAGGCTGGGCAGATAGACCTTTGGCACCCGGCGCGCGGCGACGGCCCGGCCCACGCCCGCGGGCAGCAGGTTGGCCACGACGCTGGAATAGAGACTGCCGGGGGGATAGCAGATCACGTCCGCCTGCTCGATCAGCTTGCGGTTCCGCTTGGGCAGGGGCACCTGGGCCGGGTCCAGGTCGGTCTGCCCGTCGCTGAGAAAGCAATGGGTGATCCGTGCATCGACCGGGGCAACCTCCTTGCCGCTGATCCGGCGCTGTCCGATGATGCGCCGCCCGTCCGCCAGATCGACACCCAGGTGCAGGTTTTCGTCGACGATGGCGCGGACGGTGCCGCGCACGTCCACCATCTTGGACATCAGGAACAGCACCGGTTCCAGCGCGCGGCCGTTGCCAAGATAGCCGCCGGCCAGGATCAGGTTGCCGATGCTGGCGTTGCGATAGTCGAAATCCGCCGGCACTTGGTCGCGAAAGCGGTTCAGCTGGATGCGGATCAGCTGGCGCATCGGCTTGGCGATGGCGGTGATCAGCGGATGTTTGCCCTGCACCAACCGCGCGACCTCGGCCCGCAGCTCTTCTTGCGGGGCGTCCTTGGGCAGGCGGTGGCTGAACAGCGCGTAGACATCCGGCTGGCCCAGCACGGATTCGTCCGCCAGTGCCATCAGGCGCGAGCGCAGGTCGCCCACTGCGGGCATGTCGAAGGCCCGGCGCAGCACCTGCGAACTGCCGCCACTGTCGAAGGGCGTGATCAGGTGCATCGAGTTGAAGGTATAGCGTTTCAGGCGCCGCGAAATGCCGTTCAGCGCGCTGCCGCCGCTGAAGAACAGGATGCGCGGGCCTAGGTGCGGCGCGCTTTCCGCGCGGGCGACGCGCAGGTCGTCGGGCAGGCGGGCTTCTCGTTCGACGTTCATCGCGGTCATTTCCCGTCAGTCTCTCTGATTCCGCCCGATTCCGGCTTTGCATCCACGCCACCGGCGGCCCATATGTCCGCATGGATTACGAAGACCTCATACGTCCGACGGTGCGCGCTGTCATCCGCAAGGAAAACCTTGTTCTGGTGCAGGTCAAGCAAGCGGCCTCGGGGCAACGCTATCTGACCCTGCCGGGCGGGCGGCAGGAGGCGGGAGAGACGATGCAGCAGGGGCTGACGCGCGAATGCGTCGAAGAGATCGGGGTGGCGCCCGAGGTCGGCGCGCTGCGCCACGTCGCGGATGTCTTTCGCAGACGGCCCGGCGGCACGCGGCAATTGCTGGAGGTGCTGTTCGACTGCACGGTTCCTGACGACTACGTGCCGATCCTGGGCGCGCGTCCGGACAAGCGGCAGATCGCGACCCTGTGGACCGATCCTGCCAGGCCCGAGGCGCCTTTCCTGCCGCGCTACGACCTGGCGCTGATGCGCGGCGATGCGCCGATCTACCTGGGGAGGCTGGATTGTGTCACGCCCTGACCCGATCGCCGAGAACATGTCGTTCCTGCTGGCGGAACTGGACGGGCAGCTGACCCGGCTGATCGCCTATTTCGACAACCCCCGGACCGAAATCGCGCTGCAACTGGTGCAGCGGGCGGGCTATTCCCACAACCTGTCGGTGCGCGTACGCAAGGCCTGCCTTGCGGGCATGATGCGCGGCAAGACGTCCGGGGCGACCCAGCTGCGGCTGCAGGGGATCGACACCATCGCGCGCAACCTCGACCTGATCTCGCGGCTTGGCCGCCGGGCGGTGGAACAGGCCGAGCGGGTCGACCGTCAAAAGCTGCTGCGGGCCGAGACCTATGGCCCGCCGCTGAAACGCGTGCGCAAGACCGTGGCCCGCATCAACGAGGCGCTGGAGGCCCGCGACAGCAAGCTGGCGGTGCAGATCGGGCAGGCGCGCACCGAGATGGGCGCCTTTCACGACCAGCTGTTCCGGACCTACACCCGCGACATGCAGGGCGCCAAGCACACCGAGGACCTGGCCTATGGGCTGCTCTGCCTGAACGAGGTCACCCGCATGGGAGAGGCGCTGCAGACCATTTCCGAGGCGATCCTGTCGATCAACATCGGCCAATCGGTGCAATTCGAGCGCTATTTCACCCTGCGCAGCGTGCTGGCGGGCGTGGCCCGGGATGAGGAGATCAGCCTGCAGCCGCTGGCCGAGACCCGCTCCGGCTCTGCCATTTCCAGCGTCAACCTGCGCGGCGCCAAGGGCGAGACCGTCGCCGCCGTTTTCAAGGATGGGGACCGCCGCAAGGTCAAGGAAGAGCGCGTCGGGGTCAAAAGCTGGAACTCGGTCTATCCCGGGCTGGCGCCCGAGATCCTGTCCTACGAGAAAAGCGGCAAGTCCGCCGCCCTGCTGATCGAACACCTTGAGGGCGAAACCTTCGAGGACATCGTTCTGGGCGCCACGGACGAGGCGCTGGCCGAGGCCCAGAAGGCGCTGCACAAGACGGTGCGCGACATCTGGCGGCAGACGCTTACCGACGAGCCTGCCGAGATGCGGGCGATGGAGCAACTGGCCAAGCGGATGCCGGACGTGCACCGCCTGCACAGCCGGTTCGTGCGGGGGCGGCAGGAGGTGAACGGCGTGACCGTGGCGGGTTTCGATGACCTTGTCGCGGCGGCGGCAGAGCGCGAGGCGCGGATACCGGCGCCGTTTTCGGTCTATATCCACGGGGACTTCAACCTGGACAACGTGATTTACGACGCGGTGGGCCGCAAGATCCGGTTCATCGACCTGCACCGCTCGCGCTACATGGATTACGTGCAGGACGTGTCGGTCTTCATGGTGTCCAACTATCGCCTGCAGGTGCTGGACGCGGGCACCCGGGCGCGCATCTCGGCGGTGGCGACAGAGATGCACGCGATGGCGGCGAAATTCGCGCGCCGCCAGAAGGACCCGACCTTCGAGTACCGGCTTGCGCTGGGGCTGGCACGGTCCTTTGCCAGTTCGACCCGCTTTGTCGTCGACGAGAAACACGCGCGCCGGATGCTGCTGCGGGCGCGCTATATCCTGGAAACCGCGCTGGCTGTGCCAGAGGGCAAGGAAGCGCGGTTCAAACTGCCCATCAAGGAAGTGTTCAGTGACTAGACGGATCGGGGTCATCGGAACCCCCGGAAAATGGTCGACAGAGGCCCTGGCCGACGCCTTTGAGGCGCGCACCGGGTTTCGGCAGGTGATCGATATGGCCCGCGCGACGCTGGACCTGTCCGCCGGGACGCTGATCTGCGACGGGGTGGATCTTTGCACGCTGGACGGGCTGGTGCTGAAGAAGGTCGCCGAGGACTACAGCCCCGACGCGCTGGACCGGCTGGAAATGCTGCGCGTGGCAGAGGCCCGGGGCGTGCGCATCTTCAGCCCCGCCGAACGGGTGATCCGCCTGATGGACAGGCTGGCCTGCACCGTGACGTTGCGGGGCGCGGATGTGCCGATGCCGCCCACCACCATCACCGAGGACGTGACGGCGGCCCGTGCCGCGCTGGACAGCTACGGCGCGGCGGTGTTCAAGCCGCTCTTTTCCACCAAGGCGCGGGGCATGGTCCTGCTGGAGGCCGACACGTCGGACGCCGAGGCGCAGATTGCGGCCTTCAAGGCGGCGAACCCGGTGATGTATATCCAAAAAAAGGCCGACCTGTCGGGGCATGACCTGGGGATGGTGTTCCTGAACGGCGATTATGTCTGCACCTATGCCCGCGTCAGCCAGACCGATAGCTGGAACACCACGATCCATTCGGGGGGCAAATACGCGCCCTACGAGCCTTCGCCGGAGTTGATCGCGCTGGGCCGCCGCGCGCAGGCGCCTTTTGGCCTGACCTTCACCACCGTCGATATCGCGCTGACGCCGGACGGCCCCATCGTCTTTGAGGTTTCGGCCTTTGGCGGGTATAGCGGCGCGCTCAAGGGGTGCGGGATCGACGCCGCCGCGCTGGTGGCCGATCATGTCCTGCAAGAGGTGTCCGCATGAGAACCGCCGAGGATGTGCTGGCGCAGATTGACCTGGACGCCGCCGGGACGGCGCCCTTTCACCTGGGGGTGGGACGGGTCACTGTCTCTGTCCTGGCGCCTGCGCCGTTGCGTGCGTCCCTGATGGCCTATTTCGCGGGCGCGCTGACGGAAACGCCGGGTGAGATCACGGTGCATCTGTTGCCGGGGCAGGGCCTGTCGCCAGATCCGGACTGGATCGACTGGCAGCGCGAACCCGGCAAGGCAGGGCGCAAGGATGCGGTGCACGACCTGGCCGGTGCGCGGCTGATCCGCAAGGTCCGCAGCGGTGTCACCTTTTTGCAGGCGCCGGGCGTGGCCGTAGCCTTTGGCCCGTTGGCCGAGAACGAAAGCACCGTCATCAATTTCATCAACACGCAGATCCTGAACGCCGGCCTGCGCGAGGGCTGGCAGCTGTGCCACGCGGCGGCGGTGACGCGGGGGGCGCGCACGCTCGCGATCTCGGGGCTGTCAGGTGGGGGTAAGTCAACCTCGATCCTGCGGCTGATGGATATGGAGGGGATGGGTTTCCTCAGCAATGACCGGGTGCTGGTGCGCGCGGGCCGACCGCCGCGCGCGCTGGGCATCCCCAAGCAGCCGCGCATCAACCCCGGCACGATCCTTGGCAATCCGCGCCTGCGGGACATGCTAACGCCGGCCCGGCGCGCCGAGCTGGAGGCGATGCCCGCCGCCGACATCTGGGCGCTTGAGGACAAGCACGACCTGATCGTCGGCGACGTCTATGGCGCCGATCGCCTGCGGTACGAAGGCGCGCTGACCGATTTCTGGGTGCTGAACTGGGATCATGCCACGGATGCGCCAACACAGGTGGCGGAGGTGGCCCTGGCCGACCGGCCGGACTTGCTGGGCGCGATCATGAAAAGCCCGGGCCCCTTCTACCAGCATCCCGACGGCACCTTTGAACCAAATGGCGCAGTGCCCGATCCCGCCCCCTACCTTGAGGCCTTGCGCGGCGTGCGGGTCTGCGAGGTCGCGGGCCGGGTGGATTTCGACGCGCTGGCGGCAGAGGGGCGGCGGCTCTTCGATGGCTGAGCGCGCCTATGTCGCCTTCCTGCGCCACGGCGCCTATCACCAGCGCAAGGGGGTGCCCTCGGCCCGACAGCCCTGGCCCTTGACCGATGAGGGCAAGGCACAGGCCGGCGCCGGCGCGGACCTGCTGGCCGGGATGATCGCGGAGCACGGGCTGCGCCTGTCACCTGTTGTCCATACCTCGCACCAGTTGCGGGCCTGGCAAACGGCGCAGGAGCTGGCGGCGCGGCTGGACTCGTTGGGGCATGTCACAGAAAGGGTCGTGGAAACACCCGCGCTGGCCGAACGTGGCCTTGGTAGCGCTGCCAACCTGACCGTTCCGGAAATCGAGGCGGCGTTGCGCGACGATCCGCGCCATGACGCGCCGCCGCCGGGCTGGAAATCGGACAGCGACTATTGCCTGCCGCTGGACGGGGCGGAAAGCCTGATGATGGCGGGGCGACGGGTGGCCGATCACCTGGCGGCCACGTCGCGGCCCGGATGGCTGACCGTCCACGTCGGGCATGGCGCCTCGTTCCGGCATGCCTGTTTTTACCTTGGCATTCTCGACCGGGCGGAAATTGCCCGCCTGTCGATGTTTCATGCCCGCCCGTCACTGATCTGTCATGAAGCGGATGGTAGGTGGTCCCACTTGGCCGGAGCATGGAAGATCAGGGAACCCGGGGGCGACCCCAAGGATTGACCCTCCGAAGTACCCGGCCGTGGCAAGGGGACCGGAAAGTGGCGCAGATCCAGAACAGTATCGGCAGCGAGTCCATCCTGTTGCCGCAGGTTTTCGACGGGGATGCCTGCCTGCCGGACCTGCCGCGCAGCGTCATTCCCTGGCCCGGGGCCGGGACGCAGCCGCAAATCGCGCGCTGTCTCGACCGGGCGCGGGCGCATGGCGGCTGGCGCTGGCCGGATGTGCCCGTTGTCTTTGTCTCCGACCCGCATGCGGATGCCGAGGGGTTCCTGCGCTCACTGACTGCCGCCGGGGTGATCCATCGTGCGGGCGGGCGCATCGGGCTGACAGGCTTTGGCCAGCGGGCGCGGATCGTGCTGGGCGGCGACAGTCTGGACAAGGGGCCGAGCAACCTGGCCCTGCTGGATGCGATTGCCGCGCTGCGCGCCACGGGGGCGGATGTCCATATCCTGGCGGGCAACCATGACCTGCGGATGCGCATGGCCGTGGCCGCCCTGCGCGGCCCTAAGTCGCCCTTGCGCGAACACCTGTTTGTTCGCATGGGTCGCAAGATCCTGCCCGCCCTGCGCGAGGTGCTGGAGCGGTTCGTTACCGCCGGTGACCTGGACGCCCTGCCGGACGAGGCGACCTGCAAGGCGCGGCTTTTGCCCCGGGCGGACTGGGCGGTGCGGTTCGAACAGGCGGCGCGGGCCGAACTGCGCCCCAAGGTCATCGCCAAGGAGACCGCCAAACTGGGCGCCAAGCTGGCGAAGTTCGATGCCGAATGCGCGCGGTCGGGGATGACCTGCCGCGAGATCCTGGCCGCGGCGTTGAAATGTCATCAGGTCTTTTTCGAACCCGGCGGCACCTATGCCTGGTTTTACGACAGCATGGACGTGGTGGCGCGCAGCGGATCCTTGCTGTTCGTGCACGCGGGCCTGTGCGACAGCATGTGCGATCTGCTGGTGCGCGAAGGGCCGGAGGCGGTCAACGCGCGGTATCGCGCGGCGGCAGAGGACGCCTCTCTGGGGTTCTATTTCGGCCCGCTGGCGAACCTGGTGCGGACGAAGTACCGCGCCTCCGACTGTGCGCTGACAGATCGTGGGGTTGGCGCCTTGCACCGCGCGGGCATCCACATGGTGGTGCAGGGGCATGTCAACAACCACGCCGGTCAGCGGCTTCTGGCCAAGCGCGGGTTGCTGCACCTCGAAGGGGACATCACGCTGGACCGCGCCTCGCGCGCGCTGGAGGGGCTGGAGGGGATCGGCGCGGGCGCGACCTTGATCTTTCCCTCCGGAGATGTGATCGGGCTGAGCCGTGACTACCCGTCGGCAAAGCATTTTGCCCCGGAACGCATGAGCTGACACAGCGAAAGGGTCCGCATGAGCGATGACAAAGGCCGTTTCTCGCATGAATCCCTGCAGGATGCGAAGACGATCAAGACCCTTCTGACCGCGCTGGCCAAGGGGTTTTCCAAGGGCGAGATGACGCTGGGCGACGAGGATGACGAACTGGTCCTGAAAACCGCCGGGCTGATGAACCTCCGCATCAAGGGTGAACGCCAGGACGGCCAGTGCGAGGTCAGCCTGCGGGTGACCTGGGCCGATCCGGAGGCGCCCGCGACGCGCAAGGAAAAGCCGCGGATCGACAGCTGAAAGGCCCCCGCACAGCCGGGGCGGCGGTCATACACCTTGAACGAACATGGGACCTCGTGAAGGATGGCGTCGGAGGAGCGACGCCATACTCAATGGCCTGCGCGAAGGGGAAGTAAAAGTGACGACAGTGCTCGGCGCCATTGCCGACGATTTCACCGGTGCGACCGATCTGGCGGGGCTGCTGGCGCGATCCGGTGTCCGGGTGTCGCTGCGGATGGGCGTTCCGGACGGGCCGCCGGAGGATCCGGCGCCTTTCGAGGTGATCGCGCTCAAGATCCGGACCGCGCAGGTCGACCACGCCGTGGCCGAGGCGCGCGCCGCGCTGGACTGGTTGCAGAGGGCGGGGGCAGAGCGGTTCTTCTGGAAATATTGCTCGACCTTCGATTCGACACCCGAGGGCAATATCGGCCCGGTGGCCGAGGCGCTGATGCATGACTCGGGTGCGGATCAGACCATCTATTGCCCGGCCTTTCCGGAAAATGGCCGGTCGATCTACATGGGCAATCTCTTTGTCGGGGAACAGCCGCTTGGCGAAAGCCCGATGAAGGATCATCCGCTGACACCGATGCGGGACTCGAACCTGATGCGCCTGCTGGCGCCTCAGGTGACGCAGGCGGTGGGGCTGGCCAACCGGCTGACCGTCGCTGGCGGGGTCAAGACGCTGACCGCGCGGCTGGACGCGTTGCGGGCCGAGGGCGTGGCGCATGTGGTGGTGGACGCGGTGGCGAACGAGGATCTGCATGTCATCGCCGAGGCCTGCCGCGACATGCCGCTGATGACCGGGGGCAGCGCCGTGGCTATGCCCTTGCCCGGTCTGTGGCAGGCAGACGGGCTGCTGGCGCAGGCCGGGGCGCCCTCGCGTCCCCAGGTGGGGCCGGGGGCGGTGATCCTGTCGGGCAGCTGTTCGGCGATGACCAACGCACAGGTGGCCGCCTATCGTGAAACCGGCGCCCCTGCCTTCCGGCTGGACCCGCAGGACCTGGACGAACGCGGTGTCACACCCGCCATCGACTGGTTGTCGGGACTGTCGGCAGAGGCCGCGCCGCTGATCTACGCCACTGCCGATCCGGCCTCTGTCAGGGCCACCCAAGAGAGCCTGGGCGCGGCCCGTGCGGGCGAGATCGTCGAAGAGGCGCTGGCCGCCTGCGCCTTGGCGGCGCGCGACATGGGACGGCGCCGGTTTGTCATCGCGGGCGGAGAGAGTTCCGGCGCGGTGACGCAGGC
The DNA here is from genome assembly GCF_019392335.1 of Mameliella sp. CS4. Lineage (GTDB taxonomy): Bacteria > Pseudomonadota > Alphaproteobacteria > Rhodobacterales > Rhodobacteraceae > Antarctobacter. The sequence continues at coordinate 37,470 of NZ_JAHXRQ010000006.1, read as the reverse complement.
GCTGGGCGTTTCCCGGCTGGACATTGGCCGTGAGATCGCGCCGGGTGTCCCCTGGTGTTTTGCCGAAAGCGGCGGCGACAGCATCGCGCTCACGTTGAAATCGGGTAACTTCGGCGCCGAGAGCTTTTTCACCGACGCGCTGGACATGCTGGACCAATGACCGAGGAGACCCGCCTTCGAGAGCTGATCTGCACGCTGGCCAGGTCGATGTTCGACCGGGGGCTGACCGGCGGATCCACGGGCAACATATCGTCCCGTACGCCGGACGGTGGCCTTCTGGTCTCGCCCACCGGCACCAGTTTCGGGCGGCTGGACCCGGCGCGGCTCAGCCGCTTTGACGCCGAGGGCCGCCATGTCGATGGCGACAAGCCGACAAAGGAAATGCCCCTGCATTCCGCCTTTTACGACACGCGCAGCCAGGCCGGCGCGGTGGTGCACCTGCATTCCTGCCACGCGGTCGCCCTGTCGATGATGCCCGATGTGGACAAGGATGATTTCCTGCCGCCGCTGACGCCCTACGGGATCATGCAGTTGGGGCGGGTCACGCTGCTGCCCTTTTTCCGGCCCGGTGATCCCGCGATGGGAGAGGCGGTGCGCGGGCTGGCGGGCAAACGCTCGGCGGTGATGCTGGCCAACCACGGGCCAGTGGTGGCGGGCAGGGATGTCGAGGCCGCCTGCAATGCCATCGAGGAACTGGAGGCCACCGCGCGGCTGGCGATGCTGACGCGGGGCCTGTCACCGCGCGCCCTGTCAGAAGCGCAGGTGCAAGACGTCGTCACGCATTTCAACATCGAGTGGGACACATGAAATTCTCTGCAAACCTGGGCTTTCTCTGGACGGACCTACCGCTGCCGGACGCGATCCGGGCGGCAAAGGCGGCGGGGTTCGACGCGGTCGAATGCCACTGGCCCTACGACGTGCCTCCGGGGGATGTCCGCGCTGCGCTGGACGAAACCGGGCTGGACATGCTGGGCCTCAACGCCCGGCGCGGCGACGTGGCGGCAGGGGACAGGGGATTGACCGCGATCCCGGGCCGCGAGGATGAGGCGCGGGCCGCCATCGACGAGGCACTGGCCTATGCGCAGGCAATCGGAACGCTGTCCGTGCATGTCATGTCGGGGGTTTCCGGCGGCCCAAGGGCGCGGGCGACCTACTGCGAAAACCTGGCCTATGCCTGCGATGCGGCGGCGGTCGAGGGCATCACAATCCTGATCGAGCCGATCAATCACTACGATGCGCCGGGCTATTTCCTGTCGACCTCCGCGCAGGCCGCTGCCATCATCCGCGAGGTCGGAAGGCCCAACCTGAAGATGATGTTCGACTGTTTCCACATCCAGATCATGGAGGGGGACGTCTGCCGGCGGCTGGAACATCTGCTGCCGCTGGTCGGTCATATCCAGATCGCCGCCGTTCCCGACCGGGGGCCACCGGATCATGGCGAGCTGGACTACGGCCATGTGCTGGATCAGATCGGGCAGTTGGGATGGACCCGGCCGATCGGGGCCGAATACATACCCGAAGGGCCGACCGGTGACAGCCTGGGCTGGATGACCCGGTATCGCGGGTGACACGGGCCACGGGCCGGGGAGGGGATGAGATGACAGAGACAATCGCCATCATCGGCGCGGGCCTGATTGGCCGATCCTGGAGCGTGCTGTTCGCCCGCGCCGGGTTCGACGTACAGGTCTGGGACGTCGACCCCGCCGTGCTGGAGCGGTTTCCGCAGGACCTGGCTAGGCTCTGCGACACGCTGCAGGCCGAGGGGCTGCTGGAGGATCGCGAGGGCACACTGGCCCGCGTCCGGACCTGTCCGACGCTGGAAGAGGCGGTCTCGGGCGTCTGCTTTGTGCAGGAAAACGGGCCCGAGCGGATCGAGGTAAAAGAGGCGCTCTTTGCCCGGCTCGATGCGGGTGCGTCGCCCGAGGCGGTGCTGGCCTCCTCCACCTCTGCCATCGTGCCGTCGCGCTTTACCGAGGGGCTGGCCCACCGGGGGCGCTGTCTCGTCGGTCACCCGGTGAACCCGCCCCACCTGGTGCCCGTGGTCGAACTGTGCCCGGCCCCCTGGACCACGGCAGAGACCCTGGACCGGGCCGAGGCGATCTATGAACGGATCGGACAGGTGCCCGTCCGGATGAGCGCCGAGCGCGACGGTTTTGTCCTGAACCGGCTGCAAGGGGCGCTTTTGGCCGAGGCGCTGCGCCTGCTGGGCGAAGGGGTTGTCAGCGTCGAGGGGCTGGACGCGACGATCAAGCACGGGCTGGGCCTGCGCTGGGCGCTGATGGGACCGGTCGAGACCATCGACCTGAACGCGCCGGGCGGTCTGATCGACTATGCGACGCGCTATGGCCCCTTTTTCGCCGGTTTGGCAGAGACTCCGGCGGGGCCAGAGGTCTTTTCGGTCGAGAATGCCGAGAAGATCGCCGCCACCTGGTCGCAGGACCGCAGCCCCGACAGTATCCGCGCGCGACAGGACCGCCGCGACCGCCGCCTGGCTGCCCTGCGCCGTCACCTGATGTCCGACACCGACTGATCCAAGGAGATCCTCATGGCCAAGCCCCGCAAGGTGATCGTCACCTGTGCCGTCACTGGCGCCATTCACACGCCGTCCATGTCGGAACACCTTCCGGTCACGCCCTCCGAAATCGCCGAGGCCGCCATCGGCGCGGCCAAGGCGGGCGCCGCCATTGTTCACCTGCACGCCCGAGACCCGCAGGACGGCCGCCCGGACCAGACGCCAGAGGCCTTCACGCCCTTTCTGGGGGTCATCAAGCAGGCCTCTGACTGCGTGGTGAACATCACCACCGGGGGCGCGCCCACCATGAGCGTGCAGGAACGCGTGCGCCCGGCGGAAACCCACCAGCCCGAGGTGGCCTCGCTGAACATGGGCAGCATGAATTTCGGCCTTTTCCCGATGCTGAAGCGCTTTCCGGATCTGACCCATCAGTGGGAGCGTGACTACGTCGGCAACAAGGACATCATCTTCAACAACAGCTTCGGTCAGATCGAATACATCCTGACCACGCTGGGCGCCTCTGGCACCCGGTTCGAATTCGAGTGTTACGACACTTCGCACCTATATAATCTCCGGTATTTCCTGGACGAGGGGCTGGTGAAACCGCCCCTGTTCATCCAGACGGTTTTCGGCCTGATGGGGGGCATCGGGGCGCATCCCGAGGACGTACAGCACATGAAGCGCACCGCCGACCGGCTGTTCGGGGATCAATACCGCTGGTCGGTGCTGGGCGCGGGCAAGAACCAGTTGCCGATTGCCGCAATGGCCGCCGCGATGGGCGGCAATATCCGCGTGGGGCTGGAGGATTCGCTCTGGCTTGGCCCCGGGGTGCTGGCGAAAAGCAACGCCGACCAGGTGGCCAAGGCGCGCCAGATCGTCGAGGGGCTGGGCCTGGACCTGGCCACCCCGGACGAGGCGCGCGAGATCCTGGCGCTGAAAGGCGCCGACAAGGTCGGGTTCTGAGGCTGCGCGCAGCTTTGCCTGCCGGAGAATTGACACTAGGCTGACCCCGTTGAGGGGCGCGAGGGGAATGCAATGACCAAGCCACATGCAGTGATCATCGGCGCGGGCGAGGGGCTTTCGGCGGCGCTGGCGCGGGAACTGGCGCGGGATCATGCGCTGACGCTGGCCGCGCGCGGCGGCGAAAAGATGCGCGCGGTGGCCGAAGAGACCGACGCCCGCCGCGTCCTGCTGGACGCCACGGACGAACATGACGTGGCGCGGCTGTTCGACGATCTGCCGGCTGTGCCCCGGGTCGTGATCTACAACCCTTCGGCCCGGGTGCGCGGCCCGGTGGCGGAACTGGACGCAGACAAGGTGCGTGCGGCGGTCGAGGTGACGGCCATCGGCGCCTTCCTGACCGGCAAACACGCGGCGCGCCGAATGCTGGAGGCCGATCCGGTGGCGGGCACGCGCGGGACGATCCTGTTCACCGGCGCCTCGGCAGGGGTCAAGGGCTTTCCCCATTCCGCGCCTTTCGCGATGGGCAAGTTCGCCCAGCGGGGTCTGGCCGAAAGCATGGCGCGAGAGTTACACCCGCAGGGCATCCATGTCGCCTGGGTCAACATCGACGGGGCGATCCTGAACCCGGGCCGCAGCGAACCCGACGAGGCGCCCTCGTCCATGCTGCGCCCCGAGGCGATTGCCCGCAGCTATCGCCACCTGATCGAACAGGATCGCAGCGCCTGGTCGCATGAACTCAGCCTGCGGCCCTGGGTCGAACGGTTCTGAAAGGGACATGGCCCGAATTCTGATCCTGTCCAGCTGGGTCGCGCACGGCCATGTCGGCCTGTCGGCGGCGGCCCCCGCGCTGCAGGCGCTGGGGCACGAGGTTACGCAACTGCCGACCACGGTGCTGTCGAACCATCCCGGCTGGCCGCATGTGGCGGGGGCGCCGGTGCCGGTTGGTCAGATCGAGGGCATGATCGGGGCGCTGGACGCAAACGGCTGGCTGATGGCGCAGGACGCCTTTTTGGTGGGGTACATGCCGTCGCCCGATCACGTTGCGCTTGCGGTTGGCCTTGCGCGTGGGATGCGAAAGGCGGGTGTGCGCGTGATCGTCGACCCGGTGCTGGGCGACCTTCCCGGCGGGCTCTATGTGCCACAGGAGGTTGCCGAAACCCTGCGTGATGCCCTGGTGCCGCTGGCCGATCTGTTGACGCCCAACCTGTTCGAGCTTGGCTGGCTGACCGGCGCGCCGCTGGAAACGCTGGCAGAGGCGCGCGCCGCCGCATCGGGCCTGCTGAACCCTGATGCAGAGGTTCTGGTGACATCCGCGCCGGTGGGGCCGGGCAGGACCGGGGTTCTGCGGGTTGCTGCGGAGGCGGCCCAGGTCTTTGCGGTGGCGCTGCGCGAGGGTGTGCCGCATGGTGTGGGGGACGTGTTCTCGGCCCTGGTTGCGGGTGGTTTGTCGCCGGGTCTTGCCCTCGGGCAGCTGTCCGCGCTGATCGAGGCCAGCCTGGACGCGCCGCACCTGCGTATCGCCTCGGCGGCCCCGGACTGGACCCGGGCCGCCCCCCTGACCCCGACGGAGATCTGACCGATGGCCTTCGATTTCATCCTGATGCTGACCGCCAATGACCGCACCATCCCCGACGCCCGCGCGCGCCTGGAAGAGGCGCTGGAAGGCGGTGTGCGCCATATCGGTTTCAAGGATGTCGGCCTGCCCCTGTCCGAACTCATGGGGCTGGCCGCGGCGATCCGCAGCGCCGGAGGACGATCCTACCTGGAGGTCGTGAGCCTTGATGCCGAAAGCGAACTGGCCTCGGCACGGGCGGCGGTGGAAATCGACGTGGATTGCCTGCTGGGCGGCACGCGGGCGCAGGACGTGACAGAGGTCACCCGCAACCACCCGCTGCGATACTATCCCTTTCCGGGCCGGATCACCGGCCATCCCAGCGTGCTGGAAGGCCTGGCCGAAGATATCGTGACCTCGGCCCGGCGGCTGGCAGATCATGAGCATGTGCACGGGCTGGACCTCTTGGCCTATCGCTTTGACGGTGACGTGGCGGGGCTGATGACCTCTGTCTGTGCCGCGGTGGGCAAGCCGGTCATCATGGCGGGCAGCATCGACAGCGAGGACCGCGTGGCCGCCTGCGCGCAGGCGGGCGCGGCGGGGTTCACCGTGGGCACGGCGGCGCTGTCCGGCGTGTTCCCGGCGGAAAGCAGCGGCTTCGCGGCGCAGGTCCGGGCGATCCTGGCGATCACGGCGCGGGCGCGTGCGGTGTCCACCGCGCCACGGCGGCTCGCGCTGGTGGCGCATGACACCCGCAAGGCCCAGTTGCGCGCCTGGGTGCTGCGGCACCGCGCGGCGCTGTCGGGGCACCGGCTGATCTGTACCGGCGGGACGGGGCGGATGCTGCACGAACTGGCGCCGGAACTGGAGATAAGGCGCCTGCAACGCGGCGACCGGGGCGGCGATCAGCAACTGGGCGCCCTCGTGGCGACCGGAGAGCTGGATGCGGCGATCTTTTTCGCCGATCCGACGGTGCCGCATGGCGGGGATGCCGACCTGCAGGCGCTGACCCGTCTGGCGATGCTGCATGACGTGCCGCTGGCGCTCAGCACCTCGGCGGCGGACATGCTGGCCGCCGCGTTGCTGTCGGCGGCCCGAGAGCCGATACAAGTCTAATCATTATCCCGGGGGCGTAGACACTTCGTTTCCGTTTCGGAGCCAATCTGACCTCGCGATTTCCCAGAGGCAGAGGCGACCATGCCCATCCTTCCCATGCCCCTTGCCAGCGCTGGCGAGGCGGAGACCGCCTGGCTGTTCGGCGGCAACATCCTGGCCCCCCGCGCGCCCATGACCGGCCCCGGCAGCTATGCCGAGGCGGTCGAGGCGCTGGGTGTCACCGGGGTGCGCTATCCCGGCGGGTCGTTGACCGAAAGCTACTTTGACCTCTCGAACCCCGATGCCACCACGGTGGTGCACAACGAGACCGGCGAAGGGCAGGATTTCATGCCGCTCTCGGATGTGATGGCCTATGCCGAGGAGACGGGCCGCGCCGTGACCATCGTGCTGCCCACGCGGGAACAGGTTTCGACCCGGTTCGACGACAATGGCGACAGGTTTGCCGATGTGGACGAGGCCGAACTGCGCGGTTTCGTGCGCGACGTCGTCACCGGGGAATACGGCGATGCGCCGGTGGCTGGCTTTGAGATCGGCAATGAATACTGGGGCTCGGGCCGGATGAACGCGGTCGAATACGGGCGCGTCGCGGCAGAGATGACCCGCATCATCGACTCCGAACTGCAAGCGCTGGTGCCGCTGTATCCGGACGCGGCAGATATCGACATCCTGGTCCAGATGGGCACGAACTTCGGCGACTCCTCGTTGGACGAGGCCTATGAAGGCATGTCCAATCCCGAAATCATCGCCGATCTGAACGCGACCTACGGGCTGGATCTGCCGCCGGGGCGCGGCGTCGACTGGACCGAGTTCAACAACCTGCTGGTGATCGAACAATTCGATCCGCAGGAACTGGCCGCTGTCGACGGGGTGATTGCCCATGTCTATTCGCGCGGCGCTGACATGCCGCACACGCGCTATTTCGCGCTGGACCAGATCCAGGACACCTGGTTCGAGGAAACCCCCGACCTTGAAATCCACGTGACCGAGTGGAACCTGCGATCGAACTCGGACAGCCTCGTCGACGACCGGGACTACGGGCTGTTCCAGGCGCAGGAAATGCTGGAGCAGGTCGAGGCCTTCATGGCCGAAGGCGTGGATGCCGCGCAGGTCTGGCCCTTGATCCAGAATACGCCCTCGGCGCTGGGCCTGGGGCAGGACTGGTCCGGCAGCACCCCGCCGGGAGAGATGTTCGCGCTGATGTCGGCCAACATCCCGGGCATGACCATGCTGGATTTCACCCCCGCCAATGCGCGCGAGACGGAATTCGAAGGCGCAGGGCTGGAGGTGCATGGCTTTGCCGATGGGTCGGACATGCTGTTCTACATCATGGCGCCGCAGGATGGCGGTTTTGTCCAAAGCGGTGTCGACCTGAGCGCGCTTGTCGCGGATGTGGGCGCGGTGCAGGCGGTAGTGCTCGGCGTGGCGCCCGGACAGGCGCCGGGTGACACTGCCTCTGACGCGGTTCTTGAACGGCTGGAACCGGAAGAGGTCTGGGAGGACGGCGAGGTGGACGTTGTGCTGGCGGAAGGGGAAATCCTGCAGATCCGCCTGATCGACGTAACCCCGACAGCGGGCTTTGCGCCAGTCTTCGACAGTACCGCGCCGGGGGCGGAGCCTGTCGATGACGTGCTTGTGGACGACGAGCAGATCGACATGGGCGATACCTCGCCCGACCTGCCCGACCCGGGGGGGCGGCCCTCCGGGCCGGAGCCGGCGGATGCCCCCGCGCCAGAAGCTCCGGAGGAACAGTCTCTGGGTCTGGGTTTTGGCGAGTCCGCCCGCGGTCCCCATCCAGAAGCCGCTGCCGAGGTGTCCGACTGGGGGGCGGATTGGACCCGGTTCGAGGCGTTTCGTGACCAGGGGCCAACACCCGAAGACACGCCAGAGGCCCCGGGTCCGTCCTGGGGTGTCGGGTTTCCGGACAAATCCTTCGCTGCGGCGCCCGATACGGGGCGGGTGGAGGTGGAGCATCTGTTTTCCGGTGTCCCGCAGCGGTTCCTGTTCCCGGGGCGCGGCGAGGGGGTGGAGGAGGCGGCGGGCCATGACGGGCCGACGGCCGCCGATCCCGGCGAAGCGGCGCAGGAATTGCTGCGTCTTATGGGTTTTGCCCCGTCCGGCGGCGGCGACGCCGGGCCGGACCCGTTGAGCGACGGGCTGTTCCCGGATCTGCCGGACCCGGAAGACCCCCCTGAGGATCATGGCGGACCGGCGGACGACATGGGGCTCGGCTGGGCGTTGACAGTCATGCCGCTGCTGGCGGCGGCCGGATTAGGCTGAGCCGGCCGCTCAGATTGGCTCGATCAACTCGGGGCCGCTGGCGCGGTTTGAATTCACCGCCGGGTCGACCCGGTAGAAATCCAGCGCGTCCTCTGGCGCGGGCTGCATCAGGGTGGCCGCGCCATGCCCCTCTTCGCCCAGCCACTTGGCCCAGTCCTGCGGGTCCAGCACCACGGGCATCCGGTGATGGATCTGCGACATGGCGGAGTTGGCGCCGCAGGTGACGATCGCGCAGGTGCGACAGGCCAGCCCGTCGCGTTCCCAGTCCTGCCAGACCCCGGCAAAGACCAGCGGGCCATCTCCGGACGGGTGGATGTACCAAGGCAGACGGTTGCCCTCTTCGTCCTTGGTCCATTCGTAAAAACCGGTGCAGGGGATCAGGCAGCGGCGGTCCCGGCAGGCTGCCTTGAAGGCCGGTTTCTCGGCGATGGTCTCGGCCCGGGCATTGATCAGCAGCGGGCCGCCATTGGGCGCCTTGTACCAATGCGGCAGAAACCCCCAGCGCATCGAGACCAACCGCCGGCCCGCGTCCTCCATCACCACGTGGATGTCGTTGGTGGGGCAGACGTTGTAATTGGGCACCTCGGGCAGGTCATTGGCGGGCACCGCGTCGAACAGCTGTGCCATCGCGTCCGGGGGCAGGGTGACCGCGAACCGCCCGCACATCGCGCTAGAGCCCGAAGCGCGAGTAGTGCAGCAGCCCCCAGGCAGTCAGCTCGCGTTCCAGCCGGCCCCAGAGATCGGCAAAGCGCAGCGGGTCGAGTTTCGAGACCTGCTGGATCTGGGCGATGCTGCGGCGGTTGTCGATGGCGGCCATCAGCGGCGCGCAGTCTCGGGGCAGGCGGATCTGCACATCCGCCTCCTTGAGCGTGATCGGCAGCGGGCGGCCCTGGGCAATCGCCTGGGCCGGGCGGCGCATGTCGCTGGTGGGGGAGCGGGGGATCAGGCTCTGGCGCGACCCGCGGGCGATGGGGCGGTCCTCATCCGCGGGAACGAGATAGCCCAGGTGCTTTTTCATCGTGCCGCGCAGCTTCTCGGCCAGGGCCATCGCGGTCGCGTCGTCCATGCCCTTGGGGCGCTCGGTGATGCGGGCCAGGTCATACAGTCCGGGTTGCAACAGCGCCTGCAGCTTCCAGCCGGTCTTGTCCAGGGTCTGCATCAGGCGGGGAATGTCGAACGGCGTGTCCTGACCGTGCAGCAGCAGGTCGTAGAACCCCGCGTCGCTCTGTTCATGGTCGGTGACGTTGATGTTGGCCGCAAAAGGGTGCCCCTTGTGCAGGTTGCCCACGATCTTTTTCGCCTTGGCCAGTCGCGCCTGCGGGGCCATGCCGTCGAAAAGCGTGCCAAAGGCCTCTTGCAGTTGGTAGATGCCCGAGCGGCCATAGGGGGCATAGACCATGAAACCCATGCCGCCGCCCGGGGCCACCGCGGCGCGCAGGGCGGCAAAGCCCGCGTCCGGGTCGGGCAGGTGGTGCAGCACGCCGCAACAGTCGATGTAGTCGAACTGCCCCAACTCGGGTGCGTCCAGCAGGCTGCCGGTGACAAAGGTGATACCGCTCAGGCCACGGGCCTTGGCCCGGGCCTCGGCGATTTCGCGCGAGGCGGTGGACAGATCGACATAGGTGATCTGATAGGGGGCACGCGCGCTGGTCATCATCTGGGCGATCTGGATCAGCGCGTCGCCGGTGCCGCCCCCGGCCACCAGAACCCTGAGCGGTTGCGACCAGTCGCGCTGGCCGCCGAATAGGTAGTGGTCGATTTCCAGCGGATGAGAGGGCGACCCGGTGATCAGCCGCTTTTTCTCATCCTCCGGGCGCCGCTCGGGGTAGGGATAGCTCTCGTACTGTTCCTTGACCGATACCATGCGTGCCTCCGTGACCTCTGGACATGGGTTTGCCCAAAAGGCGGGTGGGGAACAAGCCCGGATATGCCGAGCGAGGCGGCGGAAGAGCTTGCCTCAGCCGCGCCGCCGGGCGATTTCCAACCGGGTTTCCAGCAGCGCGATTTCGCGGATCAGCGCGGCCCGACCGTCGCGGTCGGCGGTGTCGCGCAGCGTCTCGCGCAGGTTGGCCAGATCGCGGGTCAGCGAAACGGCCTCTGGCACGGCGCCGTTTTCCTTGAGGATGCGGGTCATGACCGCGCCGTCGGGATCATCGTGGCGGGGCAGCGGCCGCCCCGCGCCTTCGAGGTTGTCAAAGGCGCCGTCGCGTTCCGCCGCTGTGATGCGGGCATTGATGAGGTCGATCAGCGGGTGGTCCATGTGCGCAGGATAACCCCAAAACAACTGCCCGGGAAAGCGGCAGCTGCCTGCGCCTTGCAGGATTATCTCGGCAATTCAAACGATCTGTTAACCTTTGTGCGGGAACGCGGCGTCATCGCGCGACTGCCGCAGCGTCGGTCACTCTTGCGCGGGGCGTGAAAGGCTCACACACTGTGCGGCAACGAAAACACTTTGGGGAGGAGTGGCGGAGATGACCTACGCGGGCGTGGAGGATCGTAACGCAATCGAGGCGGAGATGCCCTGGTCGGACAGGGACATTCCTCCGACTCTCTGGGGGCAGTTGTCGCGCACCGCAGACCGCTTTCCGGCCCGGCCCGCGACCAGCTATCAGTTGCTCTCCGGTCCGCAGGACAAGGCGGAAACGCTCAGCTGGTCGCAACTGCGCGATCAGACGGCGCAGGCCGCAAACCTGTTCCGCAGCCTTGGCGTGGGCGAAACCGACGTGGTCGCCTATGTGCTTCCGAATTGTACCGAGACCCTATCGACCCTGCTGGGCGGCGCCGTGGCGGGGATCGTGAACCCGATCAACCCGCTGCTGGAGCCCGAACAGATCGCCGCCATCCTGCGCGAGACGGATGCCAAGGTGGTGGTCACGCTCAAGGCCTTTCCGAAAACCGACGTCGCGCAGAAAATGGCCGAGGCGGTGCGCAATGCGCCGCATGTGCACACGGTTCTCGAAGTTGACCTGAACCGCTATCTGACCCCGCCCAAAAGCTGGATCGTGCCGCTGGTCCGGCCCAGGAACCCGGGCAACCATCACGCCGACGTCAAGTGTTTCCGCAAGGAAATGGCGAAACAGCCGAAGACCCTTCAATTCGCCGACAGCACAGGCGACCGGGTCGCGGCCTATTTCCACACCGGTGGCACCACGGGGATGCCCAAGGTGGCGCAGCACACCTACGAGGGGATGCTGTACAACGGCTGGCTGGGGGACCGTCTGCTCTTTACCGAAGAAGACAGCGTGATGTGCCCCTTGCCGCTGTTCCATGTCTTTGCCTGCCACGTCATCCTGATGGCGATGGTCTTTTCCGGCGCGCATGTGGTGTTCCCGACGCCCGCGGGCTATCGCGGCGAAGGTGTGATGGACAACTTCTGGAAGCTCTGCGAGCGCTGGAAAACCACATTTGTCATCACCGTGCCCACGGCGGTTTCGGCGCTGATGCAGCGCAAGGTGGACGCCGACATTACCAGCATCAAGACCGCCTTTTCCGGGTCGGCCCCGATGCCGATGGAACTGTTCAAGCGGTTCGAAAGCGCCTGTGGCGTCACGGTCTGCGAGGGCTATGGCCTGACCGAGGCGACCTGCCTGGTGGCGGTGAACCCGCCAGACGGGACCAAGAAGGTGGGATCGGTCGGGATTCCCTTTCCCTACACGGATGTGCGCATCATCAAACTGGCGCATGGCGAGCCGGTGGAATGTGACGTCGACGAGATTGGAGAGATCTGCGTGTCGAACCCCGGAGTCTACGCCGGCAAGACCTATACCGAAGAGGCCAAGAACGCCGATCTGTTCCATTATGGCACGCATCTGCGCACCGGCGACCTGGGCCGCAAGGATGCGGATGGCTACCTGTGGATCACCGGGCGGGCCAAGGACCTGATCATTCGCGGCGGTCACAACATCGACCCCGCCGAGATCGAGGAGGCGCTGCTGGCGCATCCGGCGGTGGCCTTTGCCGGGGCCATCGGTCAACCGGATTCGCATTCGGGCGAACTGCCCTGCGCCTTTGTCGAGCTGGTGGACGGGGCCGAGGTGACGGAGGCGGAATTGCTGGAACATGCGCGGGTGCATGTTCACGAACGCGCCGCCCACCCCAAGCACATGACGATCCTGCCGGAATTGCCCAAGACCGCCGTCGGCAAGGTGTTCAAGCCCGACCTGCGCAAGCATGCGATCACCCGGGTCTACAACGGCGCGCTGGAAGAGGCGGGCTGTGCCGCGCGCGTGGTTGCGGTCATCGACGACAAAAGCCGGGGGCTGGTGGCGCAGGTGGACCCCAACGGCGCCGACGCGGCGCAGATCGGCCAGGTGCTGGGCGGCTTTACCCGGCCCTGGGAAAAGGCCGGGCAGGGCACGGCGACCGTGGTCTGACAGTCACGCGGTGTGGGTCACGACCGGGTCGATGGGCGTCGCGGCAAAGCCGGTCGCCTGTTCCAGCCGCCGGGCGATCTGCAACAGCCGGGCTTCGCCCCGTGGCGGGCCGATCAGCTGCAGGCCCACCGGCAACCCGCGCGCGTCGCGGCCCACCGGAAGCGAAAGGGCGGGCAGCCCGCAGAGCGTCGCCAGGAAGGCAAAGCGAAGCCAGTCGAGGTAATCGGTGCTGGCGACACCCGCGATCTCCGGCGGATACTCGATCTCGACCGGCAGGGGCCCGATGCCCGTGACCGGGCAGGCCAGCACATCGATCCTTTCCAGGTACCGGCGCATCGTTTCGTAAAGCGTCGCGCGCGCCAGGTTGGCATCGGCGATCTGATCCACCGTCAGCTTGCCGCCTTGGGCGATGTTCGCCTGCAGAGCGGGCTTGTAGCGCGATGTGATCGCCTCTGGCGTGGCGCGAAAGCCGGTCCACATGCCCAAGGCGCGGAAGGTGCGAAAGGTGCTGTCGATCGCCTGCAGGTCGGGCGTGTCCTCGACAATCTCCACGTCCGGAGCCTGTAGCCTTGTCAGCGCGGCGGCCAGGATCTGCGCCATTTCCGGTTCGACCGGGGCCAGCCGGCCAAGATCGGGCGCAAAGCCGATGCGGATCGGGCCGGGATCGCGGCGGCAACTGTCCAGGTAGCCCCCTTCGGTCGGCGGGAAGGAGATCGGCGAGACCGGGTCGAAGCCGCTCATCGCGTCGAGGAACAGCGCGCAGTCCTCGACCGTGCGGGCCATCGGGCCTTCGACGCCGAAGGGATTGAACCCGTCCCCGCCAGGGCTGGCGACGATGCCGGGCGAGGGGCGCAGTCCGACGATGCCGCAAAAGCTGGCGGGCGTCCGCAGGCTGCCGCCCAGGTCCGACCCCTGGCTGAGCCAGACCTCACCCGCCGCGAGACCGGCAGCCGCCCCACCGGAGGAGCCGCCCGCGTTCATCGTGGTGTTCCAGGGGTTGCGGGTGGCGCCGAAGACCGGGTTGAAGGTGTTCGCTCCGGCGCCCATTTCCGGCGTGTTCGTCTTGCCGATCACCAAGGCGCCGCGGGATTCAAGCCGCGTGACCATCGGGTCCGAGCTTTCTGGCACGAAATCCGCAAGGCCCGGTGTGCCGAAGGTGGTGCGCACCCCGGCGACGGGCGTCAGGTCCTTGATCCCGATCGGCAGCCCGGCCAGCAGGCTGACGGGTGCGGCGCCTTGCGCAGCCGCGCGGGCGCGTTCGGGGCAGGGGGTCACGAGGGCGTTGATCGCCGGAGAGGTCTGTTCGATGCGGGCAAGGCTGGCGTCCAGCAGGTCGCCCGGGCTGACCTCACCACGTTGCAGCAGCTCGACCGCCTCGCAGGCCGTCAACCGGCAGAGCTCGGGGCCTGAAAAGCCGGGATCAGCAGCCGCCATCGGGCTGTGCGCAGAAGATGTCGTAAAGCAGGCCGATCACACGACTCGTGTTGTCATTGGCCAGGCTGTAGTAAATCGTCTTGCCGTCGCGCCGGGTTGTCACCAGACCTTCTTCGCGCAGCCGGGCCAGCATCTGGCTGACCGCTGCCTGGCGGATGCCCAGCAGCTCTTCCAGCTCACCGACGGACTTCTCGCTTGACCCGAGGTGGCAAAGGATCATCAGGCGCCCTTCATGTGCCAGCGTCTTGAGAAACGCGGCTGCGTGCATGGCGTTGGTTTGCATCTCCTCCGGGGGAGGCGGCAGTTTTGTCTGGTCTTCCATGTGACTCGCGTCTTTTTTCGACTGGGTTAATATAGCCCGCCGTTTGGGAAAGACCAGATCATGATTCGGTCAGGGGCGGCGCGCCCCCCTGGAATGCGTTGCCAAGTGCGTAATCGCAGGGCGCATCCTGCATCTGCAGGTGCAGATCGGCCCCGGTATAGGGATGCGCGCGGGCCAGATCCTCGTCTACCTCGATGCCCAGCCCGGGGGCCGTCGGCGCAGGGATGAAACCGTTGTCAAGCTTTACCGTGTTCTTGATGAGCGCCGCGTGGAAGGGCGTCTCGATGGTTTCGGCCAGCAGCAGGTTGGGGACAGAGACGGCAAGCTGGATGTTGGCCGCCCATTCGACGGGACCGGCATAGAGATGCGGCGCCATTTCCGCGTTGAAGCTTTCGGCCATCGCGGCCAGCTTGCGCATCTCCCAGATGCCGCCGGCGCGGCCAAGCGCCGGTTGCAGGATCCTGGCCCCGCCAGTGCGCAAGAGCGTGGCGAATTCAGCACGGGTGGTCAGGCGTTCGCCGGTGGCAACGGGCACGCGCACCGCGCGCGCCACCTCGGCGAATTCCAGCAGGTTGTCCGGCGGCACCGGTTCCTCGAACCAGAGCGGCAGGTAGGGCTCGATTGCCTGGCCCAGCCTTATGGCGCCCGCGGTGGTGAACTGGCCGTGCGTGCCGAACAGCAGGTCGGCGCGGTCGCCCACCGCCTCGCGGATCGCCTTGCAGAAGGCGACGGACATGGCGATGTCGCGCATGCCCGGCTGGTGTCCGCCGCGCATCGTGTAGGGGCCGGCCGGGTCGAACTTCACAGCCGTATAGCCGCGCTCGACACAGTCGATGGCGGACTCGGCGGCAAGGTCGGGCGAGGTCCAGAAGTCGTCCATCCGGTGCCTCGGCAGCGGGTAGAGATAGGTATAGGCGCGCACCCTTTCGTTCATCATGCCGCCGATCAGCGCCCAGACGGGCCGGTCGCGCGCCTTTCCCAGGATATCCCAACAGGCGATCTCCAGCCCTGAAAAGGCACCCATCACCGTCAGGTCCGGGCGCTGGGTAAAGCCCGAAGAATAGGTGCGGCGGAACATGCGTTCGATGTTCTCGGGGTTTTCACCCTCGAAATAGCGGGCAAAGACATCGCTGATCACCGCGCGCATCGCGTCCGGTCCGACCGAGGCGGCGTAACATTCGCCCCAGCCGGTGATGCCGTCATCCGTCGTCAGCTTGACCAGGATCCAGTAGCGCCCGCCCCAGCCGGGGGCGGGCGGCGCGGTGACGATGATGTCGAGATCGCGGAGTTTCATGGCCTGTTCCTGTCGGTTGCGGGGGAGGGGGGCTCTGCCCCCCGCCTGCGGCTCCCCCGAAGTATTTGCCTGCCCAAAGAAACAGCGGGCGGGGTGCCCCGGTCAATGGCTGTCGAAGAGGATCACGTTGCGGCGCGCGCCGCCGGTCATCGTGTCGGCGATGGCCTCGTTGATCTGGTCGAGGCGCCAGCGGCCCGAGACCAGCTCGTCAAGCTTGAGGCGCCCCTGACGGTAGAGATCGGCCATCCAGGGGATATCGCGCTGGATCACCACGTCGCCCATTTTCGAGCCGATCATTTGCTGGCCCATGAAGGCAGGAACCACCGGTTCATAGGTGGCCATCGCGCCGGTGTGCGGCATGCCGATCATCACCATACGCCCGCCCCAACCCAGGTAGCGCATGGCCTGTTCGTAGGCGGGGATCGCACCCACGGTCACGGCGACCACATCGGCGCCCCGGCCCAGCGCGGCATGGGCGGCCTCCCAAGGGTTGTTCCGGGTGGCGAGGATGCCGTCGGTGGCGCCGAAATCTCGGGCGATGTTCAGTTTCTCCTCGCTCATGTCGACGGCGACGATGCGGCGGGCGCCCCCGATGCGCGCGCCCTGGATCGCGTTCAGGCCCACGCCGCCGGCCCCGATCACGACCACATCGTCGCCCGGGCGCATCTTGCCGGCGTTGATGACCGCGCCGATGCCGGTGATCACGCCGCAGGCCAGCAGGCAGACGGCTTCGGGCGGCATGTCATCGGGCAGGGTGACAACCTGGCTTTGATCGACAACGACCTTTTCGGCAAAGGCGCCGCAGAACATGGCCTGCACCACCTCTGTGCCGTCGGGCCGGGTCAGGACCGGCGCGCTGTCACGATCGCCGATGCAGATGGTCGGGCGGCCAGAGGCGCAGGTGGGGCAAGTGCCGCAGGCCCGGATCAGCGTGACGACGACACGGTCGCCGGTCTGCAATCCGCTGATGCCCTCGCCCAGGGCGGTGATACGTCCCGCTGCCTCGTGGCCATAGACCGCCGGCAGTGTGCCGCCCCAGGCGCCGGTGGCATAGGAAATGTCGGAATGGCAGATTGCAACGGCCTCTAGCGTGACCTCGATCTCTCCGGCGCCGGGGGCGCGGAGGTCGAGGTCCTCGATCTGCAGGGGCGCGTCGAAGGCGGTGCAGACCGCCGCGCGGATGCGTGTCATGGGTTCCTCCCCGGTGTCTTCCGGGCAGGGTGCGCGGGCAGACAAGCGGGCCGCTGTTCCGAAAGCGACATTGGCGGTGTCGCTTGCATTGCGTGACGTGACGGCAGGTCGGGTCAGCTTGCCAGGCTGGCGACTCTGGCGGCAAAGGCGCGGGCCTCGTCCGGTGCGGCGCCCATCTGGTGGACGGGGTCGAACAGGTCTGCAGACAGGTCGGGGTGCGCGGCGCGGGCGATCTGTTCCAGCGGCTGACCACTGTCGCGGGCCTGTGTGCAGAGCGTCTTGGAGGCGGCCTGTGCCTCTGGCCGGGGCATGGTTCGGGCAAGTGCAAAGGACAGCGCCTCGGCCATGAGCAGCCCGCCGGTGGCGTCCAGCGTTGCCCTCATCGCATGGGCATCCGGGGTCAGGCTTTCTGCCAATGCCTGCGCCTGCGTCGCGGCGGCAGAGGCCGACAGAACGAGTTGCGGCAGGCAGAGCCATTCGGTGAACCATGCCGCGCCGTCGCGTTGCTGCCGGTGCAGGGCTGCGCCTTGCAGCGTGGCGTTCAACCCCTGTGCATGGCGCGCCAGCGCGATCAGGGCGGAGGGGGCCACCGGGTTCTGTTTCTGCGGCATGGTCGAGGAAGCGCCAGAGCCGCCAAGACGGATCTCGGCGATGCCGCTTTGGGTGGCAAGCACCAGGTCCTCTCCCAGTTTGCCGGCGGCGAGTGCCGTGCGGGTAAACCAGTCGGCAATCGTCAAGAGCGGGGTGCGGTCGCTGTGCCAGCTATGGCCGGGGTCTTGCAGGCCCAGCTTTTCCGCCATTTCCGCGCGCAGGGCGGCGGGGTCGGGGCCTAGGGCCGAGGCGGTGCCGGCCGCCCCGGACAAGGAGACGCGCAGGGCGCGGGTGCGCAGGGCGGGCAGGGCCTCCAGCGCCTCGATCAGCGGCCAGCCCCAGGCGGCGGCCTGGGCGCCGAAACTGGTAGGCGTCGCGTGCTGGCCATAGGTGCGCGCGGCCATCGGGGTTTCCGCGTGATCGCTGGCCAGACGGGCAAGCGCGGTCAGCGTGGCGCGCAGGCGGTCCTCCTGCTGGGCCAGGGCCTGGCGCAGGCGCAGCATCAACCCGGTGTCCTGGATGTCCTGCGAGGTGGCGCCCCAATGCAGGTATTGCGCATGTTCCGGCGCGTTCATCGCCGCGCGAAAGGCGGCGACGAAGGCGGGGGTGGTGACGCCGTTCTGGCCCGTGGCTTCGGCCAGCTGGGCCGGGTCGATCTGGCATTCCAGGCTGGCGCGCTGGATCGCGGCGGCGGCGGTTTCGGGGATCACACCTTGGGCCGCCTGCGCCTGGGCCAGCGCCGCCTCGACCAGCATCATGGCGCGAATCTCGGCGCTGTCGGAAAACAGGCGCGCGGTTTCTCCGGTGGGAAAGAGGCGGTGCAGGTGGGCGCTGTCAAAGGGCGTTGCGGGCATGGGCTGTCCTGTCAGGGGGTCTTGGCGGCGATCCGGTCGAGCAGGTCGGCCAGCCGTCCGGGCATCGAGAAAAAGGGCGAATGGCCACTGTCCAGTTCGTAGACCTCGCCGGGCGCGAAACGGGCGGCGAGCTGTTCCTGCAGGTCGGGCGGGATCGCGCCGTCCTTGCGGCAGAGGATATAGCTGCGCGGCTTGTCCTGCGAATTGGCGGTCAGTGCGACCACGGTCTTGCCGGGGGCCTGGGCCTGCGGGGTGAGGCGCGGCAGGGCATAGGCCACCGCCTCTGGCGGGCAATCCTGGTAGAAGAGGTCTGGCGCCATGTCCGGGTCGAATGTGTGCGACAGTCCGTCGTCAGAGACGCGAATGGCGGCGACCAGCGGTTGTGTGGCGCCGAGAAAGCGCATTTCGGACATGGTCTTGCCGGGCCAGGGTGTGTGCGCGCAGACATAGACCAGGCGCGAGATCATCTCTGGCGCCAGTTCGGCGGCGCGGGTGATCGGGAAACCGGCCATCGAATGGCCGACAAGGATCGTCGGCGTGGTCAGGTGGCGGATGATCGTTTTCGCGTAGAGGTCAAGCGTCACCTCAGCCACCGGTGTCCTGTCGTCGCCATGCGAGGGCAGGTCGATGGCGATGACCTCGTGCCCGTGGGCCTCCAGCGCGGGCACCACGTCGCGCCAGCACCAGGCCCCGTGCGAGGCGCCGTGGATCAGCAGAAAGCGCGCCATGTCAGCCCGCCGCGCCCTGCGCCCTGAGGAAGGCGGTCAGGAGGGCGGCGTATTCCTCCGGTTTCTCGACACAGGGCAGGTGGCCCGCGCCACGGATCAGTTCCTTTTGCGCGCCGGGGATCAGGTCGGCGGTTTCGAACACCAGGTCGGGCGGGGTCGACCCGTCCTCGGACCCGGCGATCGCCAATGTGGGCAGACGCAAGCCGCTGGTCGACGACAGGAAATCCGTGCCTGCGATGGCTGCCGCGCAGCCGGTCCAGCCCTGAGGCGGCGTACGCAGGAACATGTTGCGCCAGCCGGGGAACTCTTCGGTCTCATGGAAGGGCCTGGAGAACCAGCGGTCCATCGTCGGGCCGGTGATGCTCTCCAACCCGCCGGTTTCCACGGCGGCGATCCGGTCGGCCCACATGTCGCGGGTGCCGATCTTGGCGGCGGTGTTCGACAGGACCATTGCGCGCACCAGGTCCAGCCGCTTGGCCGCAAGGCCCTGAGCGATCATGCCGCCGATGGACAGGCCGACGAAGATCGCGTTGGAAAAGCCTGTGTGATCCATCAGCCGTTCGACATCCGTGATCAGCGCGCCCATGCTGTAGGGGCCTTCCGGGGCGTCCGACAGCCCGTGCCCGCGCTTGTCGTAGCGCAGGATGCGCAGGCCCGCAGGCAAATGCGGCAGCACCTCGTCCCACAGCCGGAAATCCGTTCCCAGCGAGTTGGCAAAGACCACGGGCGTGCCGTTTTCCGGTCCCGTGACGCTGTAGTGCAGGCGAAGATCGCCGATTTGAGCCATCTGCATGGGTCATGTCTCCCTTTGCGGCATGGTTTAGCGCGTGGGACAGCGGACCGGAAGGGGGGCGCTCAGTACCGGGTGTCCAGAGGGAGCAGGCCGCCGCGTGTCACCTGAACCTCGCCCGCCCAGTCGGGCATGCGGGTGAGGTCGGCGCTGATGGCCGCGCCGAAATCGACGGAATACGAGGTCACGCGCAGACCGCCAGGCGCCGGTTCGACAGACAGGTCGACCCGGCAGTACTGCTGCGCGCCCGCGCTGAACCAGCCGGGGACGCTGTAGCTTGGCCCGGTCAGCAGGGCGCGGCGCCGTTCCGGGCCGGTTCCGGTCGCGGGATCGCGTTCCCTGACGTGAACGACATAGTCGGCACTCTGGTAGGTCGGGTCCGCCGTGCGCGCGACGAGATCGGCAAAGTCATAGCCTTCGCGCACGAAATGCTGGCGGTAGGTCAGCGTATGGCTGCTGATGCAGATGCGGCGGTAGATCTGGTCGAAACTCGCGCGGGTGTCGGGAAAGACGGCGCGGTACTCCAGATCCTCGGTCAGCTCGATGTCCATCAGCTTGGCCTCGGCGATCGTGTCGACATAACGCATGTCTGCCGACGGCGTGCCCAGCACGATGGCCAGCAGTTCGGGCGGCAGCGCGGGTCCCGCGGCGGTCAGTGCCTTGTAGGAACTGTCAGCCAGCAGCTTGGCCACTTGCAGAGCGACCCGAAAGACCTCGGCATCCGAGGCGGCGGGATTGGCGCCATCGCGGATAAAGGGCGAATGAAAGCCCAGCTTTGCCCCCGGTTCCAGCTGGCGGCTGGGGTAGGGGCTGTTGGCGCCGAAGGCCTGGCCGAACATGAAGAGGATCGCGCAGGAGGACAGGCATTCGTCTCCTGTCTGCACGCGGGTGCCGAAGAAGAACCCGCCAGTGTCGCCATTGGCCGCCTTGAGGAAATTCAGCACCTCGCCCAGTGAGCCACCAGGGCTGTTCAGGCAGATGCGGGCGTTGAAGCCGCTCAACACATCCTGTTCGGCGGCGCGCATCAGGTTGCCGGGTTCGATGACGCCATCGAACCGCAGGCTGCAGTCGCCGTAGTCCTGGGGGTCAAGCTGCGTCCATTCGCCGGCCCGGACCGGGGCGGCGAGGGTCAGGCAGGTAAGGGCGGCGATCAGGGGACGCAGGAAATCGGACATGAAAAGGGCCTGTCTGTTGAAAACGACAGGCCCAGAATGCCGGGGGAATGGTCCCCGGCGCAATCTTTTCCTGAAGGCTCAGGCGATCTCGACCAGCTCGATGTCGAAGGTCAGGTCCTTGCCCGCCAGCGGGTGGTTGGCGTCCAGCGTCACGACCTCTTCGGTCACGGCGACGACGGTCACGGGCAGCACCTGTCCGCCCTGTGCCTGCACCTGCAGCTGGGTGCCGAGGTCAAGCGGGATGTCGTCGGGGATCTCGGCGCGCGGCACGTCCTGGCGCGCCTCGGGGTTTGTCTCGCCATAGGCGTCCTCGGCGGGAACCTGGACGGTCTTCTTGTCGCCGACCGTCATGCCCGGGATGGCCTTGTCGAGGCCGGGGATGATCTGGCCGGAGCCGACGGTGAATTCCAGCGGGTCGCGGCCCTGGCTGGAATCGAAGGTGGAGCCATCGGTGAGTGTGCCGGTGTAATGAATGCGCACGGTGTCGCCGGTCTTGACCTGCGTCATGGGAAACCTCTGTCTGTCAGGGGGGTGATTGGGTGAGGCCGGGGCCGTCCCGGGTGCTCGGATTTGGCCTAGACTACGCGTGCCAACGCCGGTTTGCAAACCGGCTTCTTGGCTCAGAATGGCGCTGGAGCACGGAAATGGCGCCCGGATCGGGGTTTTCCAGCGTCCCGGGCCATGTCAGGGTGGCGCCGGATGCGGGGAGGAAAGCGATCATGGCCATCAAGGTTTGCGTGTTCGATGCCTATGGCACGTTGTTCGACGTGGCCGCCGCGGCGCGGGTCGCGGCAGAGGAACCGGGGCGCGGTGCGCTGGCCGAGGTCTGGCCGCAACTGGCCGCGGACTGGCGTGCGAAACAGCTGGAATACAGCTGGCTGCGGGCGGTCACGGGCGATTACGTTCCCTTCTGGCAGGTGACCAAGGACGGGCTGGACTGGGCGATGGAACGCGCGGGCCTCGACGACATGGAGCTGCGCGAACGCCTGCTGGCGCTCTACTGGGAACTGCCGGCTTACCGCGAGGTGCCGATGATGCTGGCCCGGCTGAGGGCGCAGGGCATTGGCGCGGCGATCCTGTCGAACGGCAATCGCGACATGCTGAACGGCGCGGTGGACAGCGCGGGCATCGGGGAATTCCTGCACGCGGTGCTGTCGGTGGAACAGGTGGGCATCTTCAAACCGGCGCGGGCGGTCTATGACCTCGTGGGCGCCGAATTTGGCTGTGCGCCCGACGAGGTGCTGTTCGTCTCCTCGAATGGCTGGGACGCAGCGGGGGCGGCGGCCTATGGGTTCGAGACCGCCTGGGTGAACCGCATGGGCCTGCCGATGGATCGGTTGATGGCGCAGCCGAAACATGTCCTGACTGACCTGACCACCATTCCGGAGCTTGTGTGATGCCCGATTTCCAGACCTCTGACGGGATTTCCCTGTACTACCGCGACGAGGGAGAGGGGCTGCCGCTGCTCTGCCTTGCGGGGTTGACGCGGGACGGGCGCGATTTCGATTTCGTGGCGCCGCACCTGGAGGGCGTTCGGCTGATCCGGCTGGACTATCGCGGACGGGGAAAGTCGGGCTGGGCGCCGCATGAGACCTACCAGATCCCGGTCGAGGGCCGCGATGCGCTGGAGCTTCTGGACCACCTGGGGCTGGAAAAGGCGGCGATCCTGGGCACATCGCGCGGCGGGTTGATCGCCATGGTTCTGGCGGCGACGGCCAGGGACCGCCTGCTGGGCGTGGCGTTGAACGACATCGGCCCCGAGATCGCCGAGCCGGGACTGAAGGTGATCGAGGGCTACCTGGGCCGCAAGCCGCCGCAGAAGACGCTGGCCGAGGTGGCGCAGCGGCGCGCCGAGGTCATGACCGGCTTTGTCGGCGTGCCGGAGAGCCGTTGGCTGGAAGAGGCGGAGCGGCTGTTCGTCCAGACCGAGGACGGGCTGGAGCTGACCTATGATGCGAAGCTGCGCGAGGCCGTGCTGGACGGGGGCGCGCAGCCCATGCCAGACCTCTGGCCGCTGTTCGATGCGCTGGAGGGCTTGCCGCTCTGTGCGCTGCGCGGGGAAAACTCCGACCTGCTGACACCGGATTGTTTTGCGGAAATGCGGCGGCGGCGACCCGACATGATTGCGGCCGTGGTGCCGGGACGCGGCCATATCCCCTTTCTGGACGAGCCGGAGTCCCTTGACGCGCTGCGGTCCTGGCTGGACGTCTTGCGGTGACGGGAACGGCGCTCTTGCGCTTTGCGCAAGTCGCCCCGCCCACCGTCCCCGGCGGCAGGGCGCTCAGCCCGCCAGGTTGAAGACCCGGCTGGGGTGCAACTCGCCCGCCTTGAAACGGCCGACGGCCACGGGTTGACCCTCGAAGCTGGCCCATGCCTCGTCGCCGTACTCGGCGTCACCGGGCACCACCATGCCGGGGTTTCCGTTGCGCAGGCGCGCTGCGCCCTGGGCGGTGCATTTCAGCTCTGGCAGATCGGCCAGGCCGGTTTCCAAGGGCAGCAGGTGGGTGTCCAGCTCCGGCGTGCGGGCCAGCGCGTCGATCTGCTCCAGCGTGATGCCCTGGTCTGCCTCAAACGGGCCGGACCAGAGGCGGCGCAGGGTGACGACATGGCCATGACAGCCAAGGGTCTTTCCCAGGTCGCGGGCGATGGAGCGGACATAGCCGCCCTTGCCACAGGTCATTTCCAGAACGGCGGTGTCCGGGTCGGGGCGATCGGTCAGCAGCAGTTCCTCGACCCAGAGTGGGCGGGCGGCGATCTCCATCTCCTCGCCGTCGCGGGCGCGTTTGTAGGCGCGCTCTCCGTCGATCTTGACCGCCGAGAACTGCGGCGGGACCTGCATGATCTCTCCGACGAACCCGTGCAGTGCCTCCTTGATATCCTCGTCCGATGGCCGGGCGTCGGAACTGGCGATCACCTCGCCTTCGGCGTCGTCGGTATTGGTGGCTTGCCCGAAGCGCACCGTGAATCGGTAAGCCTTCAGCGCGTCGGTGATATAGGGCACGGTCTTTGTCGCCTCGCCCAGGGCCACGGCCAGAACGCCGGTTGCCTCGGGATCCAGCGTGCCGGCATGACCGGCCTTTTTCGCGTCCAGCGCCCAGCGGACCTTGTTGACCACGGCCGTCGAGGTCAGCCCGGCGGGTTTGTCCACGATCAACCAGCCGGAAATGTCGCGTCCCTTGCGCCTGCGTGCCATGTCTTGTCCCTGTGCGATGAGGCGCGCGAGGTAGCAAGCGCCGGACGGGCTGTCAATCGCGGGCGAAGGTTCTGTCGCCGTGGCTGGCCCGGGGCAGGGACAGGTCCAGCAGACCGGCGGCGCGGCAGAGCACAAGCGCGACCAGGACCGCCCAGAGATTGGCCAGCACAAATGCGGCGGTGATCCCGGCAAAGCCGAAAAGTGCGGCCCCCGCCCAGGCCAACGGCACATAGACCAGTGCGATTCGGCTGGCCGAGAGCGCCATCGACCAGAGCGCGCGGTCGCGGGCGTTCATCGCGGCATTGGCCGTGACGAGGATGCCGTAGCCGAAGAACCCGAGACTGCCCCAGCGCAGGTAGGTCGTTGCATCCGCCGCTGCCGCGCCGCCATCGGTCATGAGCGTGGCAAGCCAGGGCGCGGCAAACATCAGCGCGCCCGAGAGCACCGCGCCATAGCCAAGGCAGGTCAGGAAGGTCAGGCGGACCGCCCGTTGCGCGCGGGCGAATTTCTCTGCCCCCCAGGCCTGGCCGACCACCGGTCCGATTCCGGCCGACAGGGCCAGCATCGGCACGAACAACAGCGATTGCAGGCGGGTGGCGGCCCCGAACCCTGCCACGGCGGCATCGCCCAGCGTGGCTGCGGCGGACGTCACGAGCGACAGGCCCAGCGGGTTGATCGCGTTCGAGGCTGCCGCCGGTCCACCGATGCGGGCGATGCGCCGAAGGCTGTCGCCGATGCCGGCCAGGCAGTTGCGCGAGAGCGACAGTCGCCCGCTGCGGATGGCAAAGGTCAGCAGGCCGGCAAAACCGACGACGCGCGCGATGCAGGTGGCGATTCCGGCGCCCTCGGTGCCCAGTGCGGGAACGACGCCAACTCCAAAGATGAAGATCGGGTCGAGGGCGATGTTGACGAGCGATTGCAGGGTCATCACCGTGGCGGCGATGCCGCTTTCTCCTCCGGCGCGGAAAACCGCATTCAGCCCCATGCCCGCGACCATCGGGACAAAGCTGGCGCACCACCAGGGGAGGTAGGACAGAACCGCCTCTTTCACCGCGCCTTTCGCGCCCATCAGTTCGAACAGCCAGGGCGCGGACAGGTAAAAAGCCAGCGCGGCGCAGATGGCCAGCGCGGCTGCGAAGATCAGCGAATGCAGCGCGAGGCGGGCGGCTGTCGCGTCAGAGCCGCCCTCGCGCCCCAGCGCCTGGCTGACCACCGCCGAGGTCCCCGCGCCCATGCCGATCGACAACGAGGTCAATGCGATGATGGCGGGGTAGATGAAGCCGATTGCGGTCAGCGGCACGTCGCCCGCACGGGCCAGAAAGGCGGCATCGGCAAGACCGACCGAGAGCACGCCGAGAATGCCGATGCTCATCGGGGCGGAGACACGGAAAAGGGCCCGTCCGACGGGCCCTTGCGTTAGATCACGGGTTTTCTGCTGCGACATGCGGACCGAACGCGCTGTGGGCGGTTCGGTTCCACAGGCGCGCGCGGATCAGTCCCGCTTGCCTGCGAAGCGTTCCTGCCATTCTTCGCGCTCGGCGTCGGTGATCTTGCGGAAGGTGACGTCCGGCACAGTAAAGGCATGGCCCACGGGCAGGGCGGTCAGGGCCGCCTCGACGTCGTCGGGCCAGTCGGCATCCTCGGCGTGCATCGCCTTCAGGAGGTCGGCGCAGGCATCGGGGATGAAGGGTGAGGAGATCACCGCGTAGAGCCGGATCAGGTTCAGCGCCAGGCGGATCTGCATCGCGGCCTGGTCCGGGTCCGTCTTGAAGGTGGTCCAGGGGGCGACCTCTTGCAGGTACTCGTTGCCCAGCACCCAGGCCGCGCGCAGGCTTGCTGCGGCCTTGCGGATCTCGATGGCCTCCATATGGGTCTCGTACTCGCGGACCTTGGCCGTCAGGTCGGCGATCAGCCGCGCCTCGGCCTCGCCCGGGGTGCCGCCCTCGGGCACGGCCTCAGAGAATTTCGAGCGGCAGAATTTCGTCACGCGGGAGGCAAAGTTGCCCAGCACATCCGCCAGGTCCTTGTTGACGCCCGACTGGAACGATTCCCAGGTGAATTCGCTGTCCGAGGTTTCCGGAACATGGCTCAGCAGCCACCAGCGCCAGTAGTCGGCGGGCAGGATATCCAGCGCCTGGTCCATGAAGACACCGCGCCCGCGCGAGGTGCTGAACTGGCCGCCGTCATAGTTGAGGTAGTTGAAGGACTTGATGTAATCGACCAGCTTCCACGGCTCGCCGCTGCCCAGGATCGTGACCGGGAAGGACAGGGTGTGGAAGGGAACGTTGTCCTTGCCCATGAACTGGGTGTAACGGACGTCGTCCGCGCCCTTGTCGGTGCGCCACCAGCGTTCCCAGCTGTCGCCCTTGCCCGCGTCGACCCATTCCTGCCCGCAGGCGATGTATTCAATGGGCGCGTCGAACCAGACGTAAAAGACCTTGCCCTCCATCCCGGGCCAGGGCTCATCGCCCTTTTGCACCGGCACGCCCCAGTCGAGATCGCGGGTGATGCCACGGTCCTGGAGCCCGTCGCCGTCGTTCAGCCATTTCTTGGCGATGGAGGTGGTCAGGACGGGCCAGCCGACGCGCGTGTCGATCCATTCCTCGATCTGGTCCTTCATCTTGGACTGGCAGAGGTAGAGGTGTTTCGTCTCGCGCATTTCCAGATCCGTGGATCCGGAGATGGTGGAATGCGGGTTGATCAGGTCGACCGGGTCGAGCTGTTTCGTGCAGTTGTCGCACTGGTCGCCGCGGGCCGAGTCAAAGCCACAGTTGGGGCAGGTGCCCTCAATGTAGCGGTCAGGCAGGAAACGGCCGTCGGCCTTGGAATACATCTGGGTTTCCGAGACTTCTCGGATCAGCCCGTTGTCGTCCAGCACCTTGGCGAAATGCTGGGTCAGCTTGCGGTTCTGGTCCGAGGACGAGCGCCCGAAGTGGTCGAAAGACAGCCGGAACCCCTCGGCCAGTTTCGCCTGCACTTCCCACATCTCGGCACAGTAGTCCGCCACCGGCTTGCCCGCCTTGGCGGCGGCCAGTTCGGCGGGGGTGCCATGTTCGTCGGTCGCACAGAGATACAGCACCTCGTGCCCGCGCGCGCGTAGGTAGCGGGCATAGAGGTCGCCGGGCAGCTGCGAGCCGACCAGATTCCCGAGATGCTTGATGCCATTGATGTAGGGAATGGCTGAAGTGATGAGGTGTCGGGCCATGATTTGCGCTTCTGTCAGAACCGGGGTTTGCGCACGGTTTAGCCGCCAAGCGGCCCGAGGACCAGAGGGCGCCCCCGCTTTGTCGCAAACGGACGCAAAGGTGGCGTTGCGACACGGGAAGTGCGGCCTGCCGCGTGCGAGGCGGCGCTGACCAGGACCGCCATCCGGCGAACCACGAAAGGACGTCGCATGAATTCGGTAATCTCAGGAGTCTGGGCCCTGCTTGTCGGCATCGTCCTGATCATGCTGGGCAATGGCATGCATTTCACCCTGATCGGCCTGCGCGGCGGGATCGAGGGGTTTTCGGCGGCGGAGCTGGCCATTGTCACCTCGGGCTATTTCGTCGGCTTCCTGTCGGGGGCGCAACTGACGCCCAAGCTGATCCGCCGAGTCGGCCATGTCCGGGTCTTTGCCGCGCTGGGCAGCTTCATGTCGGCGGGGTTGATCGCCTTTCCGCTGGCCGCCGACCCCTGGGCCTGGACGGTGCTGCGGATCGTCATCGGGTTCTGCATGTCCGGGGTCTATGTCACCGCCGAAAGCTGGCTGAACAACGCGTCCACGAACGAGACCCGCGGCACGGTGCTGTCGGCCTACATGATCGCGCAGACACTGGGCATCATCGGCGCGCAGGGCCTGTTGATGCTGGGTGATGCCGGAACCTCGGTGCTGTTCATCGGCGCGTCGATCCTGGTGTCGGTGTCCTTCGCGCCGATCCTGCTGTCGGCGACCCCTGTTCCCGCGGCCGAGGTGTCGCGCCCCATGCCCCTGCGAAAATTGTTCGTCTCCTCGCCCCTTGGAACGGTCGGGATCTTTCTGCTGGGCACGGTCTATGCCACGCAATCGGGCATGGGGGCCGTCTATGGCACCGAGATCGGCCTGAGCGCGACACAGATCGCCACCTTTATCGCCACGCTGTTTGCCGGGGCGCTGGTGCTGCAATACCCCATCGGCTGGCTGTCGGACCGGTTGGACCGGCGCCTGCTGATCTTGGTGGCCGCGGTGATCGGCGGGGTCTCCGGCGTGCTCGGCTGGTTCTCTGGCGGCGGGTTCTGGTTGCTCACCATCTCGGCCTTTTTCGCCGGCGGTGTGACGGCGCCGCTCTACGCGCTGTTCCTGGCCTACACGAATGACTTTCTCGAAGCCGAGGACATGGCGGCGGCCTCGGGCGGGCTGGTCTTTACCTTTGGCCTGGGCGCCATCGTGGGGCCGCTGGCGACAGGTTGGGCCATGCAGCACGCCGGGGCGGGGGCCTTCTGGCTTTTCATGTCCGGCACTTTCGGGGCGATCGGGCTTTACGCGCTTTACCGTATGACACAGCGGGCCGGTGTCCCGGTCGACGAAACCGACAGCTACCTGGGCATCCTGCCGACCTCGTCGCCGGTGGCGCTGGAAGCGGCCAGCGCCTGGGCCATCGACCAGGCCGAGCAGGAGGCGGAGGACGACCAGCCGGAGGCTCAATCCTCCTGATTGGAGCGTTCGCGGGTCCCCGACAGCAGGCGGCCCACCAGGAAGGTCGAGCGGGGCGTGTAGATGTAGCGGGTGCGGGATTCCGAGGCGCGGCGCTTGCGCATCCGGATCAGGCCGAAGACCACCAGCACTGCATGGCCCGCAGCTATCATGACAAAGAGGGCAGGCGGGCCGTATAGCTCGATCAGGACCGAGGCGAACCAGGGCGCGGCAATGGCGCCCACGGCGAACCAGAACATCAGCGCGGCCGAAAGCGCGATGCGTTCCTCGCTGGCGGCAAAGTCATGCGCATGGGCGGCGGCGATCGAGAAGATCGGAAAGGTGGTCAGGCCGAATATGGCGGCGGTCAGCATTATCCCCAGCGTCGGCAGGCCCGAGGCCAGCGCGGTCAGCGTACAGCTGGCGATGGCTGCGGCCGACAGCCAGACCAGCACCCAGCGCCGGTCATAGCGGTCAGCCAGCCAACCCACGGGATATTGCGCCAGCGCGCCTCCGGCCACGAAGGAGGCCAGGAAAAAAGCGATCTGCGCGGTCTCCAGCCCGACGCCGGTGCCGTAGAGCGGGCCGACCATCCGGAAAGAGGAGCTGGACAGCGCGGCCACCAGCACCCCGGCCACCGCCAGCGGCGAGCGTGCCCAGGCAAGGCCCGGGTCCAGGCGGGGCGCGTCGGGGGTTTCCGGCGGGCGCAGCCGGCTCAGCGTCAGGGGCAGCAGGGCGGCGGTGCAGAGCAGCGCCAGCAGCGTGTAGCTGACGTAATGCGCCGGCGGCAGGATCGAGATCATCAGCTGGGCGCTCAGCGAGGCGCCGAGGTCGGCGAGGCGATAGGCGCCGGTGGCGCGGCCGCGGGTTTCGTTCGTGACCTTGGCGTGCAGCCAGGCCTCGATCACCGTGTAACAGCCTGCCACGCACAGCCCCTGGCCGATCCGCAGCGCAGCCCAGGCATAGGGGTTTTCCACCAGGACGTGGCCCAGGATACCGATGGTGCCCAGGGCGGTGAAGGCGGCGAAGGCGCGCGTATGTCCCACCGATCCCATGAGGCGCGGCGCCCACCAGCAGCCGATGAAGAACCCGGCGAAATGCGCCGAGCCCAGTAGGCCGATCTGGGTGGTCGTGAAGTCCAGTGCCAGCCCGGACAGAGCGTCGAGCGGGCCGACGCTGCCCGAGGAAAGCTGCAGCAGGATGACCGAAAGAAAGAGCGAGGCAAAGGAGATAAACAGGCGCATGTCGTGTTTCTGCCCGCTTGGGCGGCAGAAGTCAGGTGGCTTCGCGACATATTCTTGTCGTTTCGGGTTTGGTGCCTTGCTCAGTCGGGGGCGGCCCAGCCGTGCAGTTTGCCCCCCTCCAGCCGCCAGGTCTTGGGCGGCTGCATCCGGGCGCGCAGCCGGTCTATGCGCCAGGCGGTCTGTCCCGGCGCATGGACGGGATCGCAGCGAAACCGCGTTTCCACCCCCGGTGCACCACCCGTGCCCGGCGTCAGGATCAACCCCAGCGGACGGCACAGCCCCATGCCTGCCCCGGCCTCTGCCGCAAGGTGCAACCGGCGCACCGGGGTCATGGCGGGCGGGTCTGCCAGGTCGGCCACCACCACCGGCGCCGCGCCGCTGCGCAGGGCCTCTTCCATGGCCCAGAGGCTGTCATCGGGGCGGTCGGTGGCGGCAAAGATCAGCTCGCCCGGCGGCAGGATCGCCTGCACACCGCAGGGGTTGAGCTGATCCGGGGCGTGGCGGCGGCTGATCCAGATCACCGGCCCGCCCGCCTGCGCCGCGACATGCAGCGCCAGCGTGCGCCGGGCCTGTCCGCACAGTTCATGCACGCGGGCAAGCGGCAGCGTGATGTCGCGCCACAGAACCAGCGCGGGGGGCGGCGCATGGGGGCGGCGCGAAAGCAGGGCAGGGGCCATCGTCATGGCGCCGAAGATACAATGTTCCCATTTTGTTCTCAAGCGCGGAGTCCGGCTTGCCCGACGGAAATGTGCCGGGACCGCTGCCCCTTGCCATCCGGGCTGGGCCTGTCATCTTGGCCCCCAACCAAAGATTTCAGACAAGGGCCTTTCCCATGAAGATGAACCCGCTGGGCCGCACCGGCCTGATGGTGTCCGAACTGTGCCTGGGCACGATGACCTTCGGCAACCAGACCCCGCCCGCAGAGGCCCACCGCCAGATCGACCGGGCGCTGGAGGCCGGCATCAATTTCATGGACACCGCCGAGATGTACCCGGTGAACCCGGTCCGGGCCGAGACCTATGGCCGGACGGAGGAAGTCATCGGTGACTGGAACGCCGCCTCGGGGCGCCGGTCGGACTGGATCCTGGCCACCAAGCATTCCGGCGAGGGCAGCCTGGCGCGCGACGGGGCGCCGATCACCTCCAAGACGATCCGCGAGACCCTGGAAGGGTCGCTGAAACGGCTCAAGACCGATTACATCGACCTCTACCAGTTCCACTGGCCAAACCGGGGCAGCTACATGTTCCGCAAGAACTGGCGCTATGACCCGTCGCAGTCGGGCTGGACGCGCGAACAGGTGGTGGCGGACATCGAGGATTGCCTGGGCGCCCTGCAGGCCGAGGTCGAGCGGGGCACGATCCGCGCCTTTGGCCTGTCGAACGAAAGCGCCTGGGGAACGGCGCTGTGGCTGGAGACGGCGAAGCGCACAGGCGGGCCGCGCGTGGCCTCTATCCAGAACGAATACTCGCTGCTCTGCCGTCTGGCCGACACCGACCTGGCAGAACTGATGGTCTACGAGGACGTGGGCCTGCTGCCCTTCTCGCCGCTTGGGGCCGGGTTCCTGACCGGCAAATACCAGGGCGGCGCGGTGCCCGAAGGCTCGCGCATGTCGCTGAACGAGACGATGGGCGGGCGGTTGAGCCCCCGTGTCTTCGAGGCAGTCGAGGCCTATCTTGGCGTGGCGCGGGAGTTCGGCCTGGACCCGGTGCACATGGCGCTGGCCTGGTCGGCGCGGCGTCCCTTCGTGGCCTCCTCGATCTTTGGCGCGACGACGATGGACCAGCTGGACCACCTGCTGGGGGCCAGCGAGCTGGTGCTTTCCGACGACCTGCTGGCCCGGCTGGACGAGGTCCACAAGGCGCATCCGATGCCCTATTGAGGTGACGGGCGGCGCAGGCCGCCCCCCCCCAATCTATCCCCGCACCTTTGCTGCCAGCGCCTTGACGTGGTCGGGCAGGGCGCGGGCGGTGATGCTGGCTTCTTTCACCAGGTGGTCGAAATGGCGGGTGATGGCTGTCACCCGCTCTGTATCCCGAAAAGCCAGGTAGTTGCGGCCCATGTAGAGCACCGCCAGCAGCGGTCCGAAGACCGTGACCGGGGCGGAGTAGAGGCGCCGGGCATCAAAGAGGTAGATCCGCAATCGGGGATAGAGCGTCGCGCTCAGCTCGGCCAGTTGCGCGAGCTGGACCCGCCGGACCTCGGCCGGGACACCGTTGTAATAGCCCACGCCCTCGGCGAAACTTTCGAGTTCGTAGAGCGGCAGGGCGATCTCGTAGTCTGATTTCGAGGCGCGAATCCATTCCAGCCGATCCTCGGACGCGTTGATCGCCTGTTCGGTGGTGCGGCCCAGGTGCGGGCCGTATTCCCATTCCAGAACGGCCCGCGTCTTGAGCATATCGGGAAGCGCGGCGGGGACATGGCGGATCTTGTAGCCCTCCGCCTCGCGGTGCCAGCGAAAGACCTGTTCGTCCACCAGCGCCCGGGGCGCCTCTGTCAGGGTCAGCGAAGTGGCCAGCAGGTCTGCGGCGGATTCAGGCCGGTCTGAGAGGCCCAACAGCCAGTCCGACGATACGCCGAGCGCCTGCGCGCAGGACCCGACCAGATGGGCATTGGGCAGGCGCGCGCCGGTGTCCTTGAGCAGTTGCGAGATGGTCGACCGGTCCACACCCACGGCCCGCGCCAGCGCGGTCTGGTTCGACCCCGCCTGCCGCATCGCCTCGGCCAGCCGTTTGCGCAGCAGGTCCGCGCGGGCCCGTTTGTCGAGAATTTCTACCATACTGTGATTTTTGTCACATAAAGCGAGAAATGTGAACCATAGACAGGATGCCCGATCCCTCACGCAGCCGTTACCTTGGCCCCGAGATCAGAACATTCGGAGGTTTTATGGAAACGCGGGCGCGTACGCTTGTGAAATCCGTCTTGTGGACGGCACTGGGATTGGTGGTCATGGCCGGGGTGGGCTTGGCCTTTACCGGTTCGCTGGCGGTCGGCGGCGGGATGGCGGTGGTGAACGCCGTGATCGGGTTCCTGTCCTACCTGGTTTATGAGCGTGTCTGGTCCGGCATTCGCTGGGGCCGGCATGTCTGAGCGGCTGCGCGGGCTGGAATGGCCGACGCTGGTGCTCTTGGCGGCGTGTTATGGTCTTTGGGCGCTGGGGACGACATGGGCGGCGGCCCTCTGGCTGCCGCTGGGCATGGTCCTGGTGACACTGGGCGCGGCGCTGCATTCCTCGCTGACGCATGAGATGCTGCATGGGCACCCATTCAAGTCGCGGTTCTGGAACGGGACGCTGGTCTTTCCGTCGCTGTCGCTGGTGGTGCCTTACCTGCGGTTCAAGGACACGCATCTGGCGCATCACCGGGACTCGATCCTGACCGATCCCTACGACGATCCAGAGAGCAACTATCTGGACCCCAGGATCTGGGACCGCCTGCCGCGCTGGGCGCGGGTGGTGATGCGGGTGAACAATACCCTGGCGGGGCGGATGCTGTTGGGGCCATTTCTCGGCACGCTGGCCTTTGTCCTGTCGGACCTGCGCGCAGTGGCGCGCGGGGACCGGCGGGTGGCCCTGGGGTGGGCGCTGCATGGGCCGGCGGTTGTCGTGGTGATCTGGTGGATGACGGCTTTGGGCCGGATGCCGCTCTGGGCCTTCATGCTCAGCACCTACGGCGCGCTGTCGATCCTGAAGATCCGCACCTTTCTGGAGCACCGCGCGCATGAGGACGCGCGCGGACGCACGGTGATCATCGAGGATCGCGGACCGCTGGCGCTGATCTTTCTCAACAACAACCTGCATGTGGTGCACCACATGCACGCGATGGTGCCCTGGTACCGGCTGCCGAAGCTCTACTTCGAGGACCGCCAGCGCTACCTGTCGCGCAACGGGGGCTACCGCTATGCCTCATACGTCGAGGTGTTCCGGCGCTATTTTCTGCGCGCCAAGGACCCGGTGCCGCATCCGCTCTGGCCCCGGGGCTGACGTTGTCCCGGGCGTGACACAGTCCCGGGCCTGACCCGGGACCTCTGTCCGGCGAGGCCCCGGAACAGGTCCGGGGCGCGTTGCGCTTGCACCTGCCGGTCCGCTGCCCCTAATGGCGGCATGGACCTCTGGATCATAGCCACCCTCTGCGCGGCCACCTTTCAGACCGCGCGTTTCATGCTGCACAAACTGTTGGCGACGGGCGATATCAGCGCCACCGGCAGCACTTTTGCGCGCTTTGCCTACGCCATGCCAGCGGGGGCCGTGGTCTTGGTTTTGTACCTGGGCCTGACCGGGGCCAGCCTGCCCACGCCTGGGCCTGCCTTCTGGCCCTGGGCCATTGTCGGCGGACTGGGGCAGATCCTGGCGACGGTGCTGGTGGTCCTGGCTTTCCGCGAGCGCAACTTTGCCGTGGGCATCACCTTCAAGAAGACCGAGGTCATCCAGACCGCGCTGATGGGCTTTGTCCTCTTGGGCGAGGCGATCTCTCCGCTTGGCTGGCTGGCGATCGGAATCGGGCTGGTGGGGGTCCTGATGTTGTCCAAGACGCCGGATGCGGCTGGGCTGTGGCGCGGGCTGCGCAGCCGCGCGGTCCTTTTGGGTGTGGGATCGGGGTTCTTCTTTGCCGTCGCCGGCGTGGGCTATCGGGCCACGACGCTGGAGGTGCCCAGCGAGGACCCGGTCCTGCGTGCGGCGCTGTCGCTGGTCTGTGTGACGGCCATGCAGACCCTGGGCATGGCGTTCTGGCTGCGCTGGCGCGAGCCGGGGCAGGTGGCGGCGGTCTGGGCGGCGCGGCGGCGCGCGGTCTGGCTGGGGCTGACCTCGATGGCGGGCACGATGGGCTGGTTTACGGCCTTCACCCTGCAAAAGGCGGCCTATGTCTACGCGCTGGGGCAGGTGGAACTGATCCTGTCGCTGGCGGCCTCTGTCCTGTTCTTCCGGGAAACCGTCACGCGGCGGGAGGTGCTGGGGATCGCGGTGTTGACGGCGTCAATCCTGGTGCTGGTTCTGGGGCTGTGAGCGGCGCGCGCGAGAGCGCGTTGCGCAGGACCAGCGTCACGGTGGTGAAGCTGACGTAAAGCAGCAGGTACCACGACCCCATCTTGGACAGGTGCACGAGGTCGAGCGTGGTCTGCCCCTTGTAGAGCCAGGTGTTCGTGTTGGTGCCGACATTCTCGGCGATCCAGAGAAAGATCGAGGTCAGGAAGGCCGCGACGGGCAGCGGCATCCAGCGGCGCGTGCGGTTTATCGTGAACCAGACGCGGGTGCGCGCGAACAGCAACACCGTGGCCGCCATCAGGACATAGCGCGCATCCGGCAGGTAGTGATGCGCAAAGAAGTTGACATAGATCGCCACAGCCAGCGCCACGGTTGTCCAGAACGGCGGGTAGGGAGCGAATTTCATGTCGAAGATGCGGATGACGCGGGCCATGTAGCTGCCCACCGCCGCGTACATGAAGCCCGAGAACAGCGGCACGCCATAGAATTTCAGCAGCGCGTCTTCGGGGTAGGCCCAGCTGCCGGCATTGACCTTGAACAGTTCCATTGCCGTGCCGGTCAGGTGAAAGAGCAGGATGACCTTGGCCTCGGTCAGGGTTTCCAGCTTGAGGGCGAGGAAAGAGAGCTGGAGGCCGAGGGCATAGAGGAAGAGCGCGTCATAACGATGGATCGCCCAGCTGTCCTGCCAGATGCGATCACTGACCAGCAGCCCCCCCAGCATGAGAAAGCCGAAGAGACAGGCCCAGCCCTGCTTGAGCAGGAACATCAGCAGGTCGGCAAGGCCGGTGGGAAGATGTGCGCGGGTGAAATCGCCGAGCGCGCGTTCAAGGCGTCTGGTCGTGGTCATGGGTCTGTCTTGGCGCGGACCGTTTGTGCGCGCCAGTCAGGGATGCCTGACCTTTCGCGCTCTTGGCGGTTGGGGCAGGAGGCGCTGCCCCCTCTTGGCCTGCGGCCAATTCACCCCAGGAGTATTTTTGGGGAGAAGAAATGCGGGGCGCGGCGTCAGGGGACGCGGGGGCCGCCATAGTCGGCGTCCGAGACTTTTTCGAGCCAGTCGGCGGCGCTGCCGTCCTGTGCCTCCTGGATGGCGAGGTGGGACATGGCGACGTCGGGCGCGGCGCCGTGCCAGTGTTTCTCGCCCGGGGCAAACCAGACCGTGTCGCCGGGGCGGAGTTCCTGCACCGGCTCGCCCTCTTTCTGGGCAAGGCAGAGGCCGGAGAGGATGCGCAGGGTCTGGCCCAGCGGATGCGTGTGCCAGGCGGTGCGGGCGCCCGGTTCGAAGGTGACGACGACGGCCTGTACGCGGGCTGGTTCGGGGGCTGAAATTACTGGGTCGAATCGGACGGTGCCGGTAAAATAATCGGGGTTCGGTGTGACGGAGGGGCGGGAGCCGGCGCGGTGGATCTGCATGGTGGGCCTCATGTCTGTTGGCGTCAGGCCCACCCTAGGCGAATCCGGGCGCGGGGAAAGCCCGGTCGGCTTCAATCGTCGAGACGTGCGAGCTGTGCGGGCGGGACATGATCCACCAGCCAGACGCCGTTTTCGGAGCGGTAGAAAAGGGCACCCGCGTCAGCCATCTTTCCGGCGGCGACAGCAAGGATGACCGGTTTGCCGCGCCGTGCGCCGACCTTCTTGGCGGTCTGGATGTCCGGGGAGAGGTGGACATGGTGGCGCGACATCGGCCGCAGCCCCTTGGCCAGGATTGCATCGAGCGCGCCGGGATAGGTGCCGTGATACAGCGTTTCGGGTGGGGAAAGGGGTGTCAGGCCCAGGTCGACCGGGATCGAATGGCCCTGGTTGGCGCGGATCCGGGTGCCGTCGGGCGAGAGCGCAAAGCGCTGCTTGTCGCTGGCTGCGACGACCTGTTCCAGGCGGGTGCGGGTGAGGGATATCGGCGCGCGATCCAGCAGGTCCGCGACCGGCGTCCAGCCCCCTGCGTCCAGCGTCAGTCCGATCTCCTGCGGGGCGTGGCGCAGGACGTAGGAAAGGAATTTCGATATGTCGCGGTCTTTTGCCATGACTGGGATATGAAAAACCGCCGTGGAGATGTCCACGGCGGTTTTCCTGACCTTGGGGATGGCGGGGTGAACCCCGCCCTACGCGGCCTCAGAGCTCCGGGTAGATGGGGAATCGTTTGCAGAGGGCCTCGACCTCAGCCTTGACCTTGGCTTCGACCGCGCCGTTGTTGTCCTCGCCGTTGGCGGCCAGGCCGTCGACGACCTCGATGATCCA
>NZ_JAHXRQ010000069.1 GCF_019392335.1 Mameliella sp. CS4 | reverse complement strand
TTACCGCAGGTCCCCGGGCAGCAGGGCGTCGGGGAGGTTCTGGTAGCAGACCGGGCGCAGGAAGCGGCGGATGGCCAGGGTGCCGACGGAGGTCGCGCCGAAGTTGGTCGAGGCCGGGTACGGCCCGCCGTGCACCATCGCGTCGGCCACCTCGACCCCGGTCGGGAA
The DNA here is from genome assembly GCF_019392335.1 of Mameliella sp. CS4. GTDB lineage: Bacteria > Pseudomonadota > Alphaproteobacteria > Rhodobacterales > Rhodobacteraceae > Antarctobacter. The sequence continues at coordinate 1,275 of NZ_JAHXRQ010000069.1, read as the reverse complement.
GCCGTTCACCAAGAGACGCCCCGCCTTGCGCTCCAGCACCGGCATCAGGCGTTGGGCAAGCCCCGTGTCACCCTCGTCCATGTGCAGCGTCGCCGTCAACTGGCCCTCGAAGCCGCGCGCAAGTTGCTCCATCTCGTCCGCGCCCGAGACCCGGACCACGAGGCCGAGCGGGCCGAAAACCTCTTCGCCAAGCGCATGATCCTGCAGGTAATTCTCGGCGTCCGTCTCGTAGAGATTGGGCGCGGCATGCCGCCCCTCGCTGTCCGTCGTCAGCACCGGGCGCACCGGGTTGCGGGTGTCGAAGCGCTGTTTACCGTTCTTATACGCATCGGCGATACCCTCGGTGAGCATGCACTGGGTCGTGACGCCCTTCAGCGCCTCGGCGGCGGCGCTGACAAAGGCGTCGCCGGCCTCTCCCATCTCAACCACGGCAATGCCGGGGTTGGTACAGAACTGCCCGGCGCCCATGGTCAGCGAGGCGGCCCAGCCTTCGCCGATCGCCGCGCCGCGGGCCTTCACGGCCTCGGGCAACAGGAACATAGGGTTGACGCTGCCCAGCTCGCCGAAGAAGGGGATCGGCTCGGGGCGCTGCGCGCAGAGATCGAACAGCGCCCGGCCGCCGCCGAGCGACCCGGTAAAGCCCACCGCCCGGATCAGCGGATGCTGGACCAATGCCTGGCCCACGTCACGCTTGCCGCCCTGGATCAGGGAGAAGGTGCCGGGGTGGACGCCGGTTTTCGCGATGGCCGCCGCGATGGCCTCGGCCACGATCTCGCCGGTGCCGGGGTGGGCGGAATGGCCCTTGACCACCACCGGACAGCCCGCCGCCAGCGCGCTGGCGGTGTCGCCGCCGGCGGTGGAAAAGGCGAGCGGGAAGTTCGAGGCGCCGAAGACCGCGACCGGCCCGATCGGGCGCTGGACCATCTTCAGGTCCGGGCGCGGCAGCGGCTGGCGGTCGGGCAAGGCCGCGTCGTGGCGGCGATCCAGATAGGCGCCGTCGAGGATATGGCTGGCGAAGAGTCTGAGCTGCCCGGTGGTGCGCCCACGCTCGCCCTGCAGTCGGGCCTCGGGCAGGCCCGTCTCCTGCGTGCCAATCTCGGTGATCTGCTCAGCCCGCGCCTCGATCTCGTCGGCGATGGCGTTGAGAAAGGCGGCCCGCTCCTCGCGGCTGGAATAGCCGTAGGACCAGAAGGCCTCTTCGGCGGCCTCGCAGGCCCGGTCGACCAGCGCCGGCGTGCCCACCGAATAATCATGCACCGGGCCATGCGCCGGCTC
>NZ_JAHXRQ010000068.1 GCF_019392335.1 Mameliella sp. CS4 | reverse complement strand
GTCCGCATAAATTTACCGCCGCTCGGTCAGGCCCTGAGCATGTCGCATGGTGTTGCATTCAAGCGTAAATGGCATGGTGGGCAAATAGGCGGGTATGGTCGCCGTCGCGCTATTTTTTCCAATATTATCAAAAGTAAATGGCGGAGACGAAGGGATTCGAACCCTCGAGACGGTTTCCCGCCTACTCCCTTAGCAGGGGAGCGCCTTCGACCACTCGGCCACGTCTCCACCGACGCGTATAGCCAAGCAAACAAAGGGATTACAAGGCAAAACTGCCTTCCGAGCGAGAAAACTCCCTCACATCGAAAACCGCCTCGAGTGGCACTGAAAGGCACTGAGGAGCACCGAGTTTGGGCAAGATCTGGTCAATTTCCCTTACAGGGAAAGCGCCCTGAAGGCGTGGAAGCGACGCAACCCAGCCTGCCTTGCTTGCGCCCCCAGCCCGCTCCGCGGTCGAGGACGAGTGCACACATCATCCGCTTCATCTCGCCGGATTTCTGCGGGCCGAAAGACGAACCGAGGTTCTCGGCATGCTGACCTCACTTCACGCATCGACGTCCGGCCACGCCACGATGTCCGAGATCGAATCCTTCCTGCGGGTGAAGGAGGACAAACGTCGCGACCTGCTGAAATCATGGGGGCTGAACGGGAGGCAGACGGTTGCCTGGAGCAAACTCTGGTCCGTGATCGGCCTCGACCCCGACCAAGATGAGAGCCTCTGGGAAGCCCTAAAGGCCCCTCTCCTTCTCCCATCCGACGCGGCTCCAATGGTCGGGATATCGGTTGAAACCTTGAATGGGTGGTGTCGAACCAACACCCTTCCCGTCGGCTTTCCTCCACCGATCTGTGTCGGCCCGAGGAAGAAGCTCTGGATCAACCTTGATATACTGGCTCGCCGACAACCCGAAGTCTACGCGGATGCTGCAGGCAAGATCCGCAGATCGAGACCGCAGTGGCAACTCCCTGAGCGACCAAGCATCACGCTCGATCCCGACCTGTCGATCTCAACGCTGCAAAAAAATTCTTCTGTTGAAGTCGACTTGGCCAATCTCCAGGGCATCGACCCTGGCACGGATGGCTTCATGCTCGCAGACATCGAGGAACTAATCGCCGATATCAACGCCGGTGAAGAAGACTCCTCTGTCGCTGAATCTCCAATGATGGACAGAGTCTTGGACATGCTCGACAGGGAGATGGAGGCTGGCGCCGCCACAAGCCCACGGCTTGTTACAAAGACGGCTCTTCGAAGTCTTTTGAGAACTAAAGGTCAGCGACCGGAAAATACAGAGCTGTCGCTTGATCTCTTCGATGCCTGGTTTCCATTGAACGGCTGGAACCGGGTGACGATGCCCAGAATCAGTCGCAAGGTTTACCTTTCCTATCGAAAACGAGCTCGTGCCGCGATAGCTCGCACATTGGGCGTGACCAGAAGAAACGAGAAGCTGCGCCGACAACGGGACCGATGTGAATCCCGGAGACAAAATGGACATCGGAAACGGTCGGGTGATCTGACCGTCGCGGAGTAAAAGTCCGCATCTT
>NZ_JAHXRQ010000067.1 GCF_019392335.1 Mameliella sp. CS4 | reverse complement strand
GCCGCATTCAGCAGCGTCGGGAAGGCCTGTTGCAGGGCGCGGCCCCACTTGGTGATGGGCTGTTCCTCGATGAAGAGGACATCGTTGGGGCGCATTTCGAACCTGGTCGCCAGGATCATGTTGGCCGCGTTGCCCGCGTTCAGGTGATAGGCTACGATCTCGCCGACCTTGGCCGGGTCGCTGCTGCCGCGCAGGACGTAGATCTCGGTCGGGTCGCCGGTTGTGTTGTCAAAGCCGCCCTCGTTGTACAGCACGTCGGCCAGGGTCGCCTGGCGGCCATAGGGCAGCGCAAAGCGGTTCTGCTTGCTCACCTCGCCGCTGAGATAGACGTAATCGCGCTTTTCCGCGTCCAGCGCGGTGCGCGCCTCGAACAGGCCGCGGCGCTCTTCCAGCGCCGCGCGGCGAATGCCGATCTCGGCGCTCAGCGTACTCAGCGCCGTGCTGCGCGCGGACGACCGGAGCGTGATCACGTCGATCCTGGCCTTGTAGAACTCGAACGCGCGGTCGAGATCATAGGTCGTGTCGACATAGATCGCGTCGCCCGCCCGCAGCAGCTTGTCCTTGAGCGCCGGTTGCGCGCGATAGGTTTCGACCGGGATCTGGTACAGCGTACCGTCACGGTAGATGCGGATCGAGGCGAACTCCTCGTCACGCACGTTCAGCCCGCCCGCGGTGATCAGCGCCTGGCCCAGGGTCAGGTTGTTGGGTGTGATCGGCACCAGCTTGGCGGAACCCACGGCACCGCCCACGGCCACCTGCTGCGAGTTGAACTCGGTCACCTCGAGGCTGAAGGAGGGGTCGATCTGGTTCGACACCAGCGCCTGGAACAGCTGGTCCTCGGCCTGTTGCAGGGTCATGCCGGCCAGCTGGACCGGGCCGATCTCCGGGATGGCGATGGTGCCGTCGTCGCGGACCGTATAGCCCTGCCGCTGGTTCTGTGCCGCCAGCAGGCCCGAAAGCTGTTCCACCGTCGAGGCGGCGTTGCGCGTGGCCAGCAAGAGCACGTCACCCACGCCGATGCGGTAGGGCTGCGGGCTGACGTCGGGCAGCGGGCGATATTCCAGACGCTGCCGCGATTCGTCGGGCAGGTAGGGCGCGGCGGGCAGTGCCCCGACGCCGGTGGCGCCGCCGTAGGATCCGGCATAGGCGTAAAAGACATCCGGCAGCGCGCGCGGCGTATAGGCAGAGGCATTGGCATAGGTCACGGCCCTGGGCGTCAGCTCGACCACGGACACGGGCAGCGCGCCCTGTCGTTCGGACACCTTCGGGCTGTGATAGGTGACCCCGCACCCGGAGAGGACCGCAAATCCGCTCATCGCCAGCACGGCGGCGCGGAGCCAGCCGCCCGGTTTTCCATGCATTTCAGACCCTGTCCGCAAGATCATCCCCATTGTGCCTCACCCCGGCGCCAAATCGGTTTCCATTGCTCAGGCACAAGCAGCCGGGAGATAAATGGAAACCGCAAAAATCTCTGAATGATGTAGCCCGGCGGGGAGCCGAATGCGACAGGAGCCATTGCCCCGCCGCGCCATCGGTGCCGATCGCGGCAAATCAGCAACAAACCGGGAAAACCTGCGCGACCTGTGGAAAAGTTTTGCGCAACCTCGGATCGTCCCGTG
>NZ_JAHXRQ010000066.1 GCF_019392335.1 Mameliella sp. CS4 | reverse complement strand
CCAAGGCGCCCGCCAGACCCCAGCCGTTGGGGATTATTCCACCGGTTCACTGACCCATTTTGCTCCGGGATTGACAAAAGGCAGAGTGGGATCCACCGCTTGCAATGGACCGCCTCACTTATCGCGCACAGGTCAGAGAACACCGCACCCGAAATGGCTGAAATGCTGTCTTGCGTAGAGCAGCGTTTGAAATTTGAGGTCATGCGGATCGCGACCTGGAGCTGTCTGGCTCGGCGTTCTGGCGCACCCCTTGCGCGGTCCAAGTCCGGTGAAAGCGCTGAGAACCTGACGCAGCATCGCTCAAGCCTCCTCGATGAAGTAGTCGAGTTGCTCGAGAAAGCCGTATTTGCGCATCAAAGCATCCCCTTCGGGCGTGCGGCTGATGCGGCGCAACTCCTCGAGGTCGTGCACTTCGCCAACAACGGCCCCCAAGGTGTCGTCAGTGGGCGACCGTAAGAACCTCGGAACATCGGCGCAGGCCCCGAAAACCTCTTGATGTGCCGTCTTGTAAGCCTCCATCTCCTCTGGGCTGCGCGGGCCGGTGCGGCGGACGACTGATACCAAAAGTGTCATTTCTGTTCCTTTCTGGTGAAGGCCAGTGCCGGGATGGACTGGCGACATCGGAAGGCTCGCACACTTGCTATTGTCGCAGAATACGCTCATATTCGATTTCATAATCTCATGACATCGAACAATGATCGACCACCTCCGGAACATGGCCATCTTCCAGTGCGTTGCGGAACTCGGCACCTTTCGCAAAGCTGCCGAACGCCTCAATCTGTCACCTTCCGTGATAAGTCACCATGTATCGAAACTCGAAGACCAGCTCGGGACCCCATTGCTGTATCGCTCGACGCGTCGCATGTCTTTGACGGAGGCTGGGGAAAAGCTTCTTGAGGCGGCCCAAAAGATGTCGATGGCCGCGGCAGACGGGCTGTCCGCCGTTCAACGGCGTGCCGACCGGCCCTCGGGCACACTAAAAATCACGGCCGCCACGCCGACGGCTCATAGCCCCCTTGTCGAGAACTACACGCGGTTTTCCGCGGCTTACCCCGATGTCCACCTCGACATTCACCTGACCGACAGCAATGTGCCGCTCGAGGGATCAGGATTTGACGTGGCCATTCGGGGACGGGTGCAGGACCTCGACGACAGCAGCTACAAGGCGCGCAAGATCGGGCAGCTTCAGCTGTGTATCTTTGCGGCGCGGACCTACGCGGATGCGCGACCACGTCCGACGTCTATTGAAGATCTATCCAGTTGGGACTGGGTCCGCGCCCGACCCATACCGTGGGCTCGCGTTGCTGGCCCGGAGGTGCAGCAAGAGCCACGTATCGTTATGACCGCAGACAATTACACACTGGCACGCAAATTCGTCGAAGACGGGCTCGGCTTCATGGTGGAAGCCCACGAGCTTGTGGCACAGGACATTCGCGCGGGACGACTGGTACAGATTCTGCCGGACAAAGCGCTTCCCGAAATCGACATCTATGCCATCTATCCGGCCAATAGCCCAAAGGACAGCCTGGCGCATCTGTTCGTGGATCACATCACGGTCCATCGCGGTTTTCCAAGGTAGCGGCCACAAGTGACTCAAGTCCAAGCATTCTCGTACTCGCTATTTCAGCGGGTGCTCTGTGCCGCAAAGAAATCGCGCCTTTCCCCCCGAGCAGACATACCTGCTATCGTGAATTATGGCAAATCTGCCCGCCTTGTGTGAGTTCGAGCGGCTTTGGATGTTTAGCGCGCGGCGAATGTCCGCAAAGCGGGCTGCGGACGCAGCATCTTGACCCATCAATGAAAGACCTCTGTGGGTGGCTCCTGCATTGCAAGAGTTTTCTGGTGATTTTTGCGGTGTTTTTGTCAGTACCGTCGTCT
>NZ_JAHXRQ010000065.1 GCF_019392335.1 Mameliella sp. CS4 | reverse complement strand
GCCCACGTCGACGCGTCGCGGTATGACGAGATGTACGCGGCCTCGGTGTCGGACCCGGAGGGGTTCTGGGCGGAGCAGGCGCAGCGGCTGGACTGGATGAAGCAGCCGAGCGAGATCAAGAACACCGATTTCACGCTTGGCCAGGTCAAGATCGAGTGGTTCCGCGACGGCACGCTGAACGTCGCCGCCAACTGCATCGACCGGCACCTGGAGAAACGCGCCAACCAGACCGCCATCATCTTCGAGCCCGACGATCCCGAGGAACAGGCGCAGAGCATCTCTTACGCCGACCTGCACCGCCGCACCTGCCGCATGGCCAACGTCCTGGAGAGCATGGGCGTGCGCAAGGGCGACCGCGTCGTGATCTACCTGCCGATGATCCCCGAGGCCGCCTATGCCATGCTGGCCTGCGCCCGCATCGGCGCGATCCACTCGATCGTCTTCGCCGGCTTCTCGCCCGACGCGCTGAGCGCGCGGATCAACGGCTGTGACGCCAAGGTCGTGATCACCGCCGACGAGGCGCCCCGCGGCGGCCGCAAGACCCCGCTCAAGACCAATGCCGACAAGGCGCTGCTGCACTGCAAGGACAGTGTCAAATGCCTGGTGGTCAAGCGCACCGGCGGCCAGACCACCTGGGTCGACGGCCGTGACTTCGACTACAACGAGATGGCGCTGGAGGCCTCGGATTATTCCCAGCCGGCGGAAATGAGTGCCGAGGATCCGCTCTTCATCCTCTACACTTCCGGCTCCACCGGCCAGCCCAAGGGTGTGGTCCATTCCACCGGCGGTTATCTCACCTATGCCGCGCTCACCCATGAGGTGACCTTCGACTACCACGAGGGCGACGTCTACTGGTGCACCGCGGACGTGGGCTGGGTCACCGGGCACAGCTATATCGTCTACGGCCCGCTGGCCAATGGCTCCACCACGCTGATGTTCGAGGGTGTGCCCACCTACCCCGACGCCAGCCGCTTCTGGCAGGTCTGCGAAAAGCACCGCGTGACCCAGTTCTACACCGCGCCGACCGCGATCCGCGCGCTGATGGGCCAAGGGGACGATTTCGTAACCAAATGCGATCTAAGCTCGCTGCGCATCCTGGGCACCGTGGGCGAACCGATCAACCCCGAGGCCTGGAACTGGTACAATGACGTGGTCGGCAAGGGAAATTGCCCGATCGTCGACACCTGGTGGCAGACCGAAACCGGCGGCCACATGATGACCCCCCTGCCCGGCGCCCATGCGACCAAACCGGGCGCGGCGATGCGGCCCTTCTTCGGCGTGATGCCGGTGGTGCTGGACCCGCAGACCGGCCAGGAAATCGACGCCAGCCCGACCGAGGGCGTGCTGGCGATCAAGGACAGCTGGCCGGGGCAGATGCGCACCGTCTGGGGCGATCACGAACGCTTCGAAAAGACCTATTTCTCGGACTACAAGGGCTATTACTTCTCCGGCGACGGCTGCCGCCGCGACGCGGACGGCGACTACTGGATCACCGGGCGCGTCGACGACGTGATCAACGTCTCGGGCCACCGGATGGGCACGGCCGAGGTGGAATCGGCGCTGGTCGCGCATGAAAAGGTGGCCGAGGCGGCGGTCGTGGGCTACCCGCACGAGATCAAGGGCCAGGGCATCTACTGCTACGTCACCCTGATGAACGGCGTCGAGCCGACGGACGAGCTGCGCAAGGAGCTGCGCACCTGGGTGCGCACGGAAATCGGCCCGATCGCCTCGCCCGACCTGATCCAATGGGCCCCCGGCCTGCCGAAAACCCGCTCCGGCAAGATCATGCGCCGCATCCTGCGCAAGATCGCCGAAAACGACTACGGCGCCCTCGGCGACACATCCACCCTCGCCGACCCCTCCGTCGTCGACGACCTCATCGAAAATCGTATGAAC
>NZ_JAHXRQ010000064.1 GCF_019392335.1 Mameliella sp. CS4 | reverse complement strand
TGTGAATCCCGGAGACAAAATGGACATCGGAAACGGTCGGGTGATCTGACCGTCGCGGAGTAAAAGTCCGCATCTTGGGCCCGAGGCGAACGAGCTGAGGGCGGGAGATGTATTCTGTGGAACTGTACAATCGGGTCCGGCGTGCGTGCCACGTCGAAGGGATGAGCAAGAGTGAGGCGGCGCGGGTGTTCGGGGTCGATCGCAAGACGGTCGCGAAGATTCTGAAGCACTCGGTGCCCCCGGGCTATCGACGCACGAAGCCGCCGGTGCGGCCCAAGCTTGATCCGTTCATTCCGATCATCGACCAGATCCTGGAAGACGACAAAGGCCGGCTGAAGAAGCAGCGCCACACGGCCAAGCGGATCCATCAGCGGCTCCGGGACGAGCACGGGTTCACCGGCGGCATCACCATCGTGACTGACTATGTCCGTGAGAAGAAGCGGCGGAGCCGCGAGGTGTTCGTGCCACTGTCGCATGCACCAGGTCATGCCCAGGTGGATTTCGGCGAGGCGCTCGGCGTGATCGGCGACGTTGAATGCAAACTGCACTATTTCGCGATGGCGCTTCCGCACTCGGACGCGTTCTTCATCAAGGCCTATCCGGCCGAGACGACCGAGGCCTTCTGCGACGGGCACAATGCCGCCTTCGCCTTCTTCGGCGGCGTGCCCCTGTCGATCCTGTATGACAACACCACAATCGCGGTGGCGAAGATCTGCGGCGACGGCAAACGGGACCGCACCAAGACCTTTGCCGAGTTGCAGTCGCATTACCTGTTCGATGACAAGTTCGGTCGGCCGGGCAAGGGGAATGACAAGGGCAACGTGGAGGGAGTGATCGGCTATGGGCGCCGTAATTTCCTCGTGCCCGCTCCCCGGTTCGGCAGCTTCGATGATCTGAACGACTGGCTGGAAGACCAGTGCCTGAAGCGTCACGACGACATCGTGCGCGGCCACAGCGAGGCCATCGGTGAGCGCCTGATGCGGGACCTGGACGCGCTGATGGTGCTGCCGGCCGTGCCCTATGATGCCTGCGAGAAGGTCAGCACGCGGGCAACGTCGATCTCCATGGTGCGATACCGCAACAACGACTACTCGGTGCCGGTGGCCTATGCCCATCACGAGGTGCAGATCCGTGGTTATGTCGGCGAAGTCGTGATCGGCTGCGGTGCCGAGGTAATCGCGCGGCACCGCCGATCCTACGAGAAGGCCGATATGATCTTCGATCCGATGCACTTCCTGCCGCTCCTGGAGCAGAAGGTCGGTGCGCTCGACCAGGCGGCGCCGCTCAAGGGCTGGGACCTGCCGGGCGAGTTCGCCACCCTGCACCGACTTCTGGAAGCGCGAATGGGCAAGAAGGGCAAGCGGGAATACGTGCAGGTCCTGCGCCTGCTGGAGACCTTCGAGATGACCCATGTCCACGGCGCGGTGCGTCAGGCGCTGGATCTCGGGGCGATCGGCTACGACGCGGTCAAGCACCTGGTCCTGTGCCGGGTCGAACGGCGCCCGCCGCGGCTCGATCTCGACATCTATCCCTACCTGCCTCGGGCCCGGGTCGAGACCACGAAGCCCGCCAGCTATATGAGCCTGATGCGCGGAGCGGGGGCATGAGTGAGACCCCGCAGGTCCTGCTGCAGCATCATCTCAAGAAGCTCCGCCTGCCGACCTTCAACAGCGAATACGCCAAGCTGGCCCGGCAATGTGCGGCCGAGGGCAAGGATCACGCGCAATACCTGCTGCGGCTCTGCGAACTGGAACTGATCGAGCGCGAACGCCGGATGATCGAACGCCGCATCAAGGCCGCGAAGTTCCCGGCGACCAAAAGCCTGGACAGCTTCGACTTCAAGGCGATCCCCTCGCTCAACAAGGCGCTGACCATGGAGCTGGCCCGCTGCGAGTTCGCCCTTCGCCGTGAGAACGTCATCGCCCTGG
>NZ_JAHXRQ010000063.1 GCF_019392335.1 Mameliella sp. CS4 | reverse complement strand
TCACGCCGCCGAATGATGGCACGCAAAAGGGGAACAAGCTCGACTTACGACTGGCCCTGAAAAAAGGGGCAGGTCAAGCGCCATGTTCTACGGTAGCTCCATCATCAGATAAAGCTGAGGTCTTACAATGGCTTAGCGGATTAAATGGTGCCCGGGGGCGGCATCACAGTATCCGGGAAGATCAATGACTTACGAGCGGGTGGGACGCTTTTTTATCCCACCGTTTATTTAGGTTTTTCGGATTCGTGTCCCACGGTTTGACAACTGAAACCTGCCTCGGAAGCTGGGAAAGCATTCGATTCCATTCTTTGGAATCGAACAAAGCTTTGTAGCTTTGAGCATTCTAGCTTTGTGGAAAAGTCTGTGGTTTCGGTTAGCGCTTGTTTTCCCATTGGATCAAACAGAGTTTACGCTGTTGGCGTTTGTCCAAGCGTTTCTGATTAGCTCGGCAAGCTCTGCCATCTCGTCTTCATCCGCAAACGGCACTTGGGCCAATATGATTTCGCCTTCGCCAGATAGTTTGGCGGCAAGATGGCCACGCCCCAAGAGTTTTTCGGCCCCAGGTTCGTCGAGCACGAGAACAGAGTTGCGTTTGTCTGCAACCTTTAGAACAAGCCGGTTCGTCAAGTTGGCGCGGAGCTGCATCGGAAGGGCATCCTTGTCTGGTCGCTGCGTTATGAGGACTAGATTGATACCGGCGGCGCGGGCTTTAACACCAAGGCGGCTCGCGTTGAGCTCGACTGCATCACGGTAGTCATCGATCAGCATCCAATCCGCAAGTTCGTCGTGAAAGAGCCAAATCCTCGGCAGACGTTCGCTAGGCGGTACTTTCTTATTGTAATTTGCAAGTTTGGTCACGCCCGCGTCGGCGAGAAGACGGTTGCGTCGTTCCATCTCCTCAACAAGCTCCTCAAGTGTCTCAATGGCCTCTTCTCTTGAGGTAATGAGATCACCATCAAGGTGCGGCATACGACGGAGCCACGGGAAATCTATGCCCGCCTTTGGATCGATCATCCTGATGCGTGCGCTCTCAGGGCTGTTCGTCGCGCAGATGTCGAGCAGCAAAGACTGTACCAGAACGCCTTTACCGCTTCCGGTCTCACCCGCAATCAGCGTGTGCGGACCATGAGGTTGCTGGCCAGCAAATCCGTCTCCCACGTTCAGATATAACAGCTCTCCGTCAGCCTCCTTGGCGCCGATAAGCAAACTGGTGTTTGTCTCAGGGGCGCTTTCCGGCAACTCACGAAGCCTCCAAAGGCCTTTCAACCTAAGGATGGCACGCTTCGGGCGCCGTACCATGACGATGACTTCCATCGGTGCCGCTAGGAGGTTGATGACATCAATCGCGTGAGAGGTCAGGAGTTCCTGCCGTCTTTTTTCGACCTTTGGAAGCGTAAGGTCATCCGAGCCCCTAAGGCGAATGAGTGCCGCGTTGGGCGTCAAGCGTGATCCGATCAGCTCTGCGGTCATATCGTAGCCGCGAAGCGCCCGCTGTAGCTTGATGACTGTTTCTTCAAGCCAACGTTGCGCTCCATCATCGTCTTCGTCTGTCTCGGAGCTGTTAAGCCAGCTTGCCAAGTCAGCGGATGGCATATTGGTGATCTCGGGCGCCGCAGAGCTTTCGTCTTTCTTTTCAGCGCCCGTCAGTCCTGTCGTATTTGAGTTTTCATCTGCAGTTGTTTCGACCTGAACAGGATCGGCGCTGCCAGTCTCCGTGGACGACGAACTTACCTCTTCTTGATTGGACGTCTCCGTATCCATTTTTTTGTTCGGAAGTGTCGAGCCTTCATCAGGCACTGCACCATTCACGGTGCGTGAAATTAATGCCGTTTCCCAAGGGTCCCTGGGAACAATATCGCCAACCTCAGATTGAGGAAGTTGATCAACGGCAAAGGCACGCAGCCGAGAAGCGACGCGCGGTTTGTCAAACACTTGTGACCTGCCCCTTTTTTCAGGGCCAGTCGTAAGTCGAGCTTGTTCCCCTTTTGCGTGCCATCATTCGGCGGCGTG
>NZ_JAHXRQ010000062.1 GCF_019392335.1 Mameliella sp. CS4 | reverse complement strand
GTTCGGCGAGCGCTTCGACGCTTGAGTATCTGAAACCGCATGGACCGGGACAGATACACAGACTTCAGGACACTCCCCCAATTATCCGAACAAAACTGATATATTTCAACAAATTACCGAGATCGGTCGAAGCTCAATCCACCCGATCACCCACCTTTCCCTATTCGCTCGAGCACAAGCCACGCCTCGATGTTTTGGTGAACAGCGCATATGGGTTGCGAGCAGAAGTGGCTTTGGGGGCGCAAACAAAGAAATGTGTAGAAACTCTGAGCCAACAGTTCTTGATGCCGGGTGACAACCAACAAAATCCGTGCAAAACCTCCTACGGAGGTTGAACATGGGCGTCTCAACAACAAGTGATTCCGTGACTGTGGTGTTGATCGGTTCGTTCAACCCTTCCATCTTTCTTCCTAGCTGGCTAGGTCATGTTGACAAATGACGGAGCCAAAGACGGATCGACGTGATGTCGATGAAACCCAGGAAACTCTCTGCGGTCTTGTCATAGCGGGTAGCGACACGGCGGGCGTTTTTCAGCTTGTTGAAGCACTGCTCGACCAGGTTGCGCAGCCTGTAGAGGGGACGGTCGACACCGACGCGCATCTTGCGTGACTTCCGCATCCCTTGCCCGGCAGGGCATCGCGAAGCGATGTCCCGAAAGGGGGATGACAGGCAAAACGTCCCGCTTTCCCATGGATTTTCGAATGCTGTCAGCGTCATAGCCTCGGTCGGCCAACAGGGCGCCCGGTGCCGGCAGGTTTTCGGCCATGACCAGATCGAAGCCAAGATAGTCCGATGTCTGGCCCGGCGTTATCTCGGTCCTCATGGGCATCCCTGCAGCATTGACGAAGAGGTGGATCTTGGTCGTGAAGCCACCTCTTGAACGCCCGAAACCCTGTCGCGGAGTCCCCCTTTAGCGCCCGCTGCCTGATGATGAGCGCGGACCACGGTGCTGTCGATCATTTGAAGGGCGTGTAGGACCGCGCCGCTCTGGTTCAAGGCATCCATGATGTCCTCCCACAACCCTGCCAGTGTCCAGCGCCGGAACTGCCGGTAAACGCTCGACCATTTGCCGAATTCCTTGGGGAGGTCGCGCCACGGAGCGCCCGTCCGCGCGATCCAGAAAACCCCATCTAGAACAAGGCGATGGTTGGTGGGTTTGCGCCCGTTCGGCGCTCGGACGGCCAGAATGAAGCGTTCAAAGAACGCCCACTCTTCGTCCGACATCAGGTCTCGTGCCAAGCTGGTCTCCATCGTAGATACCAGTTTGAATCACGCTCAGCCCTCGATGGGAATCCCTTTTGTCAACACGGCCTAACAATCAAACCGGACCACGTGATGGGGGCAGGCCACTCATTATGGCCTCCTTGCTCACAAAATTGCAAAGAAGCCAACCACAATACACGTGGCTATGCAACTTCACTCCTGACCCATCGATGTGACATCGTCTAAATGGTCAATCAAAACTGGGACTTCAAGATCGGCGAATAGCATACAGTGCGCTGGCCCGATGCGGCTGAGCTGTGTGGGGCTTGATTGCATCGGGCCAAACTACGTAGTGCGAGAAGAGGTGTTTTGGACGCCGCTAGGCGATCAATATTCGATGCTTATTGACACCGTGCATCAAAATGCGGCCTCTCGATACCACCGATGGACCGGCCCGAAGTCACGGTACCTCCAGCAAGTCCGGCGCGGTTCAAGCCGACGGTGTTGGCCAAGAGAAGTCGGGGCGAAGCCCTTCATACACCGGGCGGCCATCACTGGGTTTTTCATACCCCTTGGTGCTGTCATAGAACGCGTGGTATTCAGGTTTGGGAAATGCATTTGCATCGTAACCCATCACATTGGGTACAGCGACACGAATGCGCTTTTCTTTGTCATCGAGCAACAGCGCTGCACCGCATTCGGCACATGTGCAAAGCTCCAAGGGGCCATTCGGATTTTCCGAATTGAATGGTTGCCGTTTCAGCTGGTTGGGATTGTCCACTTCAAGATCCTCGTGACCGAAGAATGCAACATGCGTGGTTTGTTGACCGGTCACGGACTTGCACACGTTGCAATTGACCTGCCCCCAAAGAACTGGGCCATTCAAAAGTAGAGTTTGTTCTCGTAACGTTCAAAACGACGAGGAGAACAG
>NZ_JAHXRQ010000061.1 GCF_019392335.1 Mameliella sp. CS4 | reverse complement strand
CTGTTCTCCTCGTCGTTTTGAACGTTACGAGAACAAACTCTACTTTTGAATGGCCCAGTTCTTTGGGGGCAGGTCAGAGCAGGTGTTGGCACCCAACTTCAAATTCTATCGGCGCGAGGATGGCGACGTGCGTGCCCCGGTCGGGACTGACGCCGAAGGCAACGTTACAATCGGTATCAAGGGACTGATTGAGCCACCCACTGATCGAGCTCGGGAAATCTGCGAGAAGGACATGCACGACTTGATGGCTACCGCCTACCAGGAAATGGATAGACGGGTCCTTTCTCCCGACACGGCGCCTGAGGTTGCCACGCAAATGGTTCTGACGGACATCATCGAGCGCAGATACGAAACTCTGGATTCAGAAGAGGCCGAGTCTGTTCGGCAACACCTTGCGGCGCATATGAACGTGCTAACTTTGGCGCGGCGAGAAGCTGAGCGTGGCTTCGCTGAAGGGCAGTCACCTTTGACCGGCAGCCCCGGCAAGGCGGACGCTTCTGACGACGATGGGGATGAAGCCGGAGACAGCGCCCCCAATACGCTGCTGCAGATGGTCAAGAAATTCATCAACGTCCGCGACATCGATGTTGAGCTCATCGATAGCGTGAACTCGTTTCGTGAACGGTTCGAGGTCGCATCGAAGTCTTTGAACTCGGAGCTCTTGGCACATGTCCAATCGGCGATGGTTGCATTGCGGGTCAATATGACCGGCGACGAGGCTCGAACACTTTGGCCGAGGATCAAGGCGTTCCGGGCCAGTGAGGGACGTGAGCCGAACGTTCATTCTGCCGATCCCCTGGAGAAGCGGATGGCAGAGGCACTGGCCTGGCTGAAAGCTGAGAAGGCGAAGCGGCTGCGCGAGGGCGCGATGCGATGACTCGGCCGAGCTTGGATGACATATTTGCGGAAGACGATGAATTCGGACTGTTGGACGTTAGGCTGCGCGGCAGCCGCGCTATTGTAGCTTCCGACCAAGGGGCTGGCGCGCTGAGAGAAGTCTCAGCGTTCTTTGAGAAACACGGGCGCGTTCCCGATCCTGATGCGGTGGACCATGACGAGATGCGGCTCGGTTCGATCTGGGCATCGATCAAGTCTGCGCCGACAGACCAGATGCGGCTGGAGGACCGGTTTGGACTCTTGGACGACGAGGCAGCGCAGCCATTGAAATCATGGCGAGATGAGCCGCTAGTTTCTGACGTGCCTGACAGCCTAGATGATATTTTCGACGATGAAGAGCTTTCCGTCGATTCGTCTCTGATCGATTTGAAACATACGACGCCTGCCGCAGAGCGACACTTGCCCGATCATCGGGCGGAATTTGTTCCCTGTCGCGATTTCGACCAGTTCGCAGAGCGTTTTGAAGCGGTGCAACAGGCTTTGGAAGCGGGCGACCGCCAAGCACTACCTGTAAAGAAATGGTCCGTGATTGAGCCCATAGAAGGCGACTTCTTCATCCGCAACGGCCTACTCGCGATGATCGCTGAGAAATCCGAAATGTCCGCGAGAGGGGGTTCTCGTGATCACAGACTTCGGGTCATCTTCTCCAACGGCATGGAAAGTGATCCTCTCATGTCTTCGTTCCGCAAGTCGCTGAACGACGATAAGACGGCCAGAATGGTTCAGAAGGTCGGGCTTGGTCCCCTCGATCCGGACTGGGAATCTGATCAACTAGAATTGTCTGGGACAATTTACGTCGCTCGGTCGCGCTCGGATGATCCGTCGATCAGAACTCAGCGAATGATCCTTCACAAGATCGGTGTCACCAGTCAGGATGTTGCGCGCCGGGTTGCAGATGCTCGTAACGATCCAACGTTTTTGCTAGCACCAGTGGACATCGTCGCGACCTACGAGCTTCAAAACCTGTCCCGCCGCAAAGTTGAGAACCTTCTCCATCGCTTCTTCGCGGCGGCCAGGCCGGCAGAGCTCTTTGTGACCGATCGCTTCGGGAAGAAGGTCTTTCCAAAGGAATGGTTTTACGTTTTGCCGGACCATGTCGGCCGCGCGGCGAAACTGATTGAAGAGGGGCGCCTTCATTTGTTCGAGTACGACGTACCCTCTCAAGAAATCGTAATGAAGAAATGAAATGAGGCTAGATTACGTACCGATCGGGAGCTTGTCAATCCCGGAGCAAAATGGGTCAGTGAACCGGTGGAATAATCCCCAACGGCTGGGGTCTGGCGGGCGCCTT
>NZ_JAHXRQ010000060.1 GCF_019392335.1 Mameliella sp. CS4 | reverse complement strand
CCCGGGAACGCCGCGCGCTGGACACCCTCGATGAAATCCGTGGAAACAGGTAGCAAGCGTCAGACTCGGAACACTAGCTGCCTTTGGATTGCATACGCACCATTGGCAGCCGTTACACCAATGATCTTGCCATGAACAATGCAGTCCGGCGAGGGTTTCTGTGATCGCTCGGGATGGGACAGCAAGTCTGCGTTGCTGCGTATCCGCCCTTCAGTCAAATGCCGCAAGCGTGACGATGTCTGGAACCATGTCCGCTTTAGAGCCTATTCCGTTGAAAAACTCGCGCTTGATCGAGGGGCATACTGCTGATTCAATTCCGGTATTGGGCGGGAGGGTCGGCGATGCTGGGGCCGAGGCAGGAGGCGCAACTGGCGCTGTTCTACGCGTTCTCGCTTGAGGATCACGTCCCGCAAGACCACCTGCTTCGATCCGTTGATCGGTTTGTCGACCTGAGCAGCATCCGCGCCCATCTGGCGGATTATTACAGCCACACGGGCCGTCCTTCCGTCGATCCCGAATTGCTGATCCGCATGCTGTTGGTCGGCTATTGCGTCTGCATCCGGTCGGAACGACGGCTCTGCGAGGAGGTGCATTTGAACCTGGCGTATCGCTGGTTCTGCCGGCTCGACCTGGCTGATCGGGTCCCTGATCACTCGACGTTCTCCAAGAACCGCCACGGCCGGTTTCGGGACAGCGAACTGCTGCGCCACCTGTTCGAGGTGACGGTCGCACGGTGCATCGCTGAGGGCCTGGTCAGCGGCCAGCGCATGGCGGTCGATGCCAGTCTGATCGAGGCGGACGCGAACAAGCAGAACTCGACGCCATAGGACGACTGGGACGCGGCACGGATCGATCCGACAGAAGCACCCCGCGCGGTGCGCGAGTATCTTGATACGCTTGACGAGGCCGCGTACGGCGCCGCCAGCGAGGTGCAGCCCAAGTTCACGTCTCACTCCGATCCGGCCAGCCAGTGGACGGCGGCGCGCAAGGGTCCGGCGTTCTTCAGCTGTTCCGACAACCACCTGATCGATACCGATCACGGGGTCATCGTCGATGTCGAGGCGACACGGTCGATCCGGCAGGCCGAGGTCGGCTTGACCAAGACCATGCTGGATCGGGTGAAGGAAAGGTTCGGCCTGCATCCCGAACGCCTGATCGCCCCCTCTCGTGACATCCCTCCGCGATGCACTAGTGGACACTGCGTATGGCACCGGGCCGATGCTGGGCTGGCTGGTCGACCAAAAGATCGCCCCGCACATTCCGGTCTTCGACAAGTCTGCCCGCAGCGATGGCACCTGGAGCCGGTCGGAGTTCGAGTGGGACGCCGAGAACGACCAATACATCTGCCCCGAGGGTCAGACACTGAAGCAGTTCCGCCGGAACTATTCCGACCCGAACCGGGGGCCGACCGGCAAGGCCGTCGCCAAGTATCGCGCTCTCAAGAACGTCTGCCAGGCCTGCCCCTCGAAATCGCGCTGCTGCCCGAACATGGACTTTCGCTCTATCCCCCGCGAAGAACACGAAGACGCGCGACAGGTCGCCCGCGACATCGCGAAGAGCCACCAATACGACATCTCGATGAAGCTCCGGAAGAAGGTCGAGATGCTCTTCGCGCCCCTCAAACGCATCCTCGGCCTCGGAAGGCTCCGACTACGTGGCCCATGCGGCGCAAACGACGAATTTCTCCTTGCCGCTACCGCCCAGAACCTCCGGAAACTGGCGAAGACCCTTCCCGCACCGCAGAAACCGCGAAACGCCCGACAAGAAAGGCGCCTGTGCCAATCACGGGCGCCAGAATTCTGCGCTCGCGAATACATGTTTTTCCACAGAATCGGCGGGGAGCGGTCATGCGTTGCGCCTGGCACGAACGGTAGCTCTGGGCCGTCACTCATTCCCTTTCACCCAAACAGGGCGACGGGACCTGCGGGCCTGCGGCGTCGTCTTCTCTTTCCCCTGACCGACACGGGACCAGACCCCTGGTTTCCGGTGGTGCGCCTTCTTGAGTTCGGCAATATAGCTGGCGTGGCAGGGAATTTCGCCGGAGCGGGCGGCATCGGCGTCTTCTGCTAGCAGGGCCAGTTTCCCGAGGTATGTCGCACCGTGTCCATAGGCTTTGGAACGCGCGCGGGCCAGGATGTCGTCCAACAAGGCTCGGTAGAGGATCGTCGCGGCCAGCGGATGATCGTGCTCCAGAAGCGCCGCGACCTTGGGCAGGGTGTGCCAATCGCCGCCGTCCCAGCGGTCCGGATGCTTCACGATCAGCTTGGCCGCCAGATCCAGCCGGGGCCAGTCGAGAAAGAACTGCAAGGCCGCCTCGGGCGTGGCCTTTTC
>NZ_JAHXRQ010000005.1 GCF_019392335.1 Mameliella sp. CS4 | reverse complement strand
CGAACACCTGTTCATGGGTGGCGATGAAACGCAGCAGCCGGTCCACGGCGAGCCCCGGCGCGGCGGCGCGGCGGCGCCGAGCTCGGAGGTGAGGGTATCGGTCAGGCTGCGCAGATCCTTGGCAAAGGCGTGGGCCTTGTCCCATTCGATGAAACTCCGGGCCCGCGCCAAGCCGGAAAGCCGCCGGTCGACCAGCTTGGCTATGGCCTGCGGCCCAGCCTTCCGGCCAGCGCTGCCTTGACCTGCCGCCGAAACCCGGCGTTGCGCTCGGCCTCATCCAGCACCAACTGCGCGAGCTTTTCGGCGCCAAGGTCTTTCAGCTTGTCGGTGGAAAGCGCGGGTTTGCGGGCCATGGGGGGGCTCGGTCTTGGATAGTTTTCCTTAGCACCTGCCTTGGGCAGATCGTTGGGGCAAGTCTTGAGGTTTGACTGACGAGAGACTGCGGGAGGATGGCGGGGCTGCGAACCGCAGTCGTGACGCAGGGTGTATCTGGTCGCAAGTGACATGCCAATCTGGCAGCATCTGCTTCGGCAGATGTGTGATGGCAGAGACCAAACTTGGTCCGCAGCAATTTACCGCCGCTCCGTCACGCCCGGAGCATGTCGCGTCGTTTCCAAGCGTAAATAGCATGGTGGGCAAATAGGCGGGTATGGTCGCCGTCGCGCTTTTTTTTCAATATTATCAAAGGTAAATGGCGGATAGGAAGTCCGACGAACTTTGGTTCGCGGATGTTCATGAAAATACAGATATGTCCATATTTCATCATTAAATATTGGTGGTCTACATCTGCCCAAGTTCCTTGCTGTTCACAGGCGTTCATGTCAAACCACGTTAAGGTGTGGGAATGAATGTGGGAACCGTACATGGCGCTCAGTACCCGCAAGGTTGAAACAGCAAAGCTTGGTCGTCACACCGACGGGCGCGGCCTCATGTTGCTTGTCAAGCCATCCGGCGCACGATCGTGGGTCCTGCGCTACCAGAAAGGCGGCCGCCGTCGAGACATGGGGCTTGGAGCATGGCCAGAGGTCACACTGGCGATGGCCCGCGACAGGGCACTTGAAGCGCGCAGATTGCTGGAGGCCGGACAGGACCCATTGACCGAACGGGAGAAGACCACTTCGGTGAGTTTCAAGACTGCTGCTGAAGCGCTCGTAGAGACCAAACGCAGCGGCTGGCGGAATGCCAAACATGCCGCGCAGTGGACATCTACGCTCGCCACCTACGCCTTTCCGTCACTTGGCGAACAGGATGTCCGCAGGATCGAGACACAGGACATTCTTGCCGTCCTGAAACCGATCTGGACCGAGAAGCCCGAGACGGCCAGCCGTTTGCGGCAGAGGATCGAGGCCGTTCTGGATTACTCGAAGGTGATCGGTGCACGTGAGGGTGAAAACCCGGCGCGGTGGCGCGGACACCTCGACCACATTCTGCCTCGCCCTTCCAAGGTGCGTGCCGTCGTGAACCATCCCGCGCTAGACTGGCGCGAGGCCCCAGCGTTCATGGCGAACCTCGCCGAGCGGGAAGGTTTCGGAGCGCGGGCCCTGGCCTTCGCCGTCCTCACTGCCGCGCGTTCCGGCGAAGTCCGAGGGATGCGCTGGCGTGAGATCGACGCTGCGAACAAGGTCTGGACCATACCGGCCAAGCGTATGAAAGCTGAAAAGGAACACCGCGTCCCGTTGGCGGATGCTGCGCTAGTGCAATTGGGCGAAAGGTCAGAACCTGATGCGCTGGTGTTCCCCGGTGGCAAAGCGCTGGACCGCCAACTGAGTGATATGACGCTGTCTGCCGTCCTCAAGCGCATGAACCGTTCAGACATTACTGTCCATGGGTTTCGTTCGACCTTTCGGGATTGGGCCGGCGAAACCACTGTCTTTCCGCGCGAAGTCATTGAAGCCGCGCTTGCCCATCAATTGAAGGACAAGGCCGAAGCCGCCTACGCCCGCGGTGATTTGTTCGAGAAAAGGCGGAACCTTATGAGCTCGTGGGCGGAGTTTCTCTCAAAATACTGATGTATATAATGAAATACCCTCCTCCGCCATCGATGGCCTCGACGGCCTCATAGGAGAATTACTGGTCGGCGGCACGGGAGCCGTCGTTCCCGAGACGGTCACGCTCCATGTCCCGTTCCGCATCGTGAAGCGCGGCGGACGGAAGGAGATGCAATTGCCGGACGGCGCGATGCCATCGCGCCGGACGGACAGCACGCTGGTCAAGGCGCTGGCCCGTGCGTTCCGATGGAAGCGGATGCTCGAGTCGGGCGAATACGCCACCATCGCCGAACTGGCCGAGCGGGAGGGCATCGCGCCCTCCTACACGACCCGCGTCCTGCGCCTGACCCTGCTCGCACCGGACATCGTCCAGGCGGTCCTGAACGGGAAGCAGGGACAGGAGGTGACGCTGGCGCGGGTGCTGGAGTATCCGTCTTCGTCAAGTGACGGTCGGTCGCCATTCACGTTCGTCCCGCAACAGAACGTTGGCGAGGATGAGTAGCTTTCGCATGGGGAAGCACGTCTGCTCGTGCATCCCTGCTACCATGCCGATTTCACGAGATGAATCCCTCAAATAATTCAAGCAAGAGAGCCGTGAACATCTAAATTTTTAATCCTTCGGCGGTGCCTTGGCTTTTCACAGCCCTTGGACCACGTCATGATCCCCTCAGCAGCTGAATGGCGGGCGCCCTTTGAAGGATATCATTCTGTCCCTGGTCTACGGCGCCTTTGCTGGGCTGATGATCCCGGTCGGCGGCTATCTAGCCAGCGTCGAACGCATCCAGCCGCGCTGGCTCGAACAGGAGGTGCGCCACAGCGTGATGGCCTTTGGCGGCGGCATCCTCATGGCCGCCGTCGCCTTTGTACTGGTGCCCCAAGGTCTTGAACTGATGCCCATCTGGGCCGCGCTGGTCGCCTTCTTCGCGGGCGGCGCGACCTTTGCTCTCGTCGAACGGCTTCGCCACACCCATGCGAAAAGCAATGCGCAGTTCCTGGCCATGCTTACCGATTTCGTGCCCGAGGCGATCGCGCTTGGTGCGATCATGGCCAGCCAATCGTCCGAAGCGGCGCTGCTGGCGCTGCTGATCGGCGGCCAGAATCTGCCCGAGGCCTTCAACGCCTGGCGCGAACTCAAGGCGCGCGGCCGACACCGGCGCCGACACGTCATGCGCATTTTCTTCGCTCTGTCCGCCATCGGGCCCGTGGCGGTCGTGCTTGGATATGTCTTTCTCGCCGATCTGCCAGTCGTGACCGGCGCGATCATGATGTCCGCGGCGGGGGGGATCCTCTACCTGATGTTCCAGGACATCGCCGTGAAGGCACATCTGGACAACCGGCAGGCGCCCTCGCTGGCCGCCCTCGCGGGCTTCGCCCTGGGCATGGCCGGCAACGCGCTGCTCGGCGGCGGATGAGGCCCCGGCCTTGACCGGCGTCAAAGACAGGCTCCGCACCGGCCCCTAGGCTTCCTCATCAAGGGGAAGAGCGCTTGACAAACCACCATTCAGAGCCAAACGCCAAACCAGCACCCGCGCACCCGGTGCGCCGACACGAGGCGCTGCCTTGGACGACACCCAAATCCGGACACGAAGACCCACGCGCCGCGGATCTCGTTCACGCCATCCTGAATAGCCCCGAATACCGACAGGCGGACGAAGATGTGGGCTTTCTCGCTTTGGATGGGACGCGGGGGGTGCGGCTGGAATTGGACTACCTCAAGGCCGAGACCCTGCTCGCCGAACAGGGCGTGCGCCACAGCATCGTCGTCTTCGGCGGCACCCGCCTGCCGGAACCCCGCACCGCCCACCTCAGGGTCGCCAGCCTCGAGGCGCAATGTGCCCAGGCGCCGGATGACGAGGCCCTGGCAGACCGGCTGCGCATCGCCCGCAGGATCGCCGCGAACAGCCATTACTACGAAGTCGCCCGCGCCTTTGGCCGCCTCGTCGGCGAGGCCGAGGGTAGCGCCGGCAACCGTCTTGCCTTGGTGACGGGCGGCGGCCCCGGGCTGATGGAGGCCGCCAACCGCGGCGCCTATGACAAGGGTGCGCGTACAGTCGGGCTCAACATCACTCTGCCGCATGAACAGTATCCGAACCCTTATGTCACCCCGGGACTGTGCATGCGCCTTCGCTATTTCGCGATCCGCAAGCTGCATTTCCTTCTGCGTGCCCGCGCGCTCGTCGTCTTTCCGGGCGGTTACGGCACGCTCGACGAATTGTTCGAAACCCTGACGTTGATCCAGACCCGCAAGATCGAACCACTGCCCGTGGTTCTGGTCGGGCAAACATACTGGACACGGATCTTCGATGCGGACGCCTTGGTCGAGGAAGGCATGATTGCCCCCGAGGACCGCGACCTGTTCTGGTTCGCCGAAACCGCCGAAGAGATCTGGGCCGACATTCTGCGCTGGTATGACCGCGCGGGCAAACCGCTAACCCCCTGAAGGAAATTCGCCATGCACATCTCTTTTCACGGCGCCGCCGGCGAGGTCACGGGATCCTGCCACCTCGTCACCGCTGCGGGGCGTCGGATCCTTGTCGACTGCGGCATGTTCCAGGGCGGTCGGGAATTGCACGAACTGAATGCCGAGCCCTTCGGGTTCGAGCCCGCCGAGATCGACGTCCTATTACTGACCCACGCGCATCTCGACCATTGCGGACGCATCCCGCTGCTCGTCAGACGAGGTTTTCGAGGCCGGATCCTATGCACCGACGCGACCCGCGACCTCGCCCGCGTCGTGATGCTCGATTCCGCCCAACTTCACGAGGAGGAGGCCAGGCGCCGGAGGCACCATGGCCAACACGATGCCGAGCCGCTGTATGACTCGATGGATGCGCTGGACAGTCTCGACCGCTTCGGGCCAGCCGCCGAGTATGGCAAGCCTGTCCAACTCTGGGAGGGCGCCAGCGCCACCTTCCACGACGCCGGGCATATCCTGGGGTCGGCCAGCATCCTTCTGGACCTGACCGAGGACGGGGACAGCCGCAGCATTCTCTTTTCAGGCGATGTGGGCCCGCGCGAGCGGCCGTTCCTGAACCCGCCCTCACCGCCTGCGACAGCCGATGTGGTGGTGATGGAGACGACCTATGGCGACCGGGACCACCGCGCGCTTGCCGACTCGGTGGAAGAGTTTCATGAGGCGATCGAGGCCGCCGCGGCGCGGGGCGGCAATGTCATCATACCCACCTTCGCGCTGGAACGCGCGCAAGAGCTTCTGTTCTACCTTCGGGAGGGGATGGAGGCTGAAACGCTTCGCTCCTCGACACCCGTCTATCTGGATTCCCCGATGGCGATTTCGGCCACCCGCCTGTTCCGGGCCCACCCCGAAGCGATGACACTCGAGGTAGCGGAGATGATCCGCAAAGGCCAAGATCCCTTCCAGCTGCCAGACCTGCATTTCGTCCAGGAAACTCGGGATTCCATGGCGCTGAACCACGTCCATTCGGGCGCGATCATCATGGCCGGATCGGGGATGTGCACCGGTGGGCGCGTGCGCCATCACCTGCGCCACAATCTTGGCCAACGGAATTGCAGCGTGATCTTCGTCGGCTTCGCGGCAGAAGGCACCCTTGCCCGCATAATCATCGACGGCGCCCGCTCGATAAAGTTGTTCGGGGATCACGTCCGGGTCAAGGCGCATGTCCATACGATCAACGGCTTTTCGGCCCATGCCGGGCGGCACGACCTGCTGGATTGGCACCGCCGCGCCGGCACGCCCGCGCGCACCTTCCTGATTCATGGCGAAGAGGACGCGCGTGCCAAGTTCGCAAAAGCCTTGCGGGATACGACGATCGAGATGCCAAGGCTGCACCAGATGTATGAACTTTGAAGGCCGCCCGCGGGGCGACGCATGACCAGGAAGGACCGAATTGATGGCTACGGACAGTTACGTTTCCCACCTCAAGGAACGGCTCGCGAAAAACAATGCCGACATTACTCGGCTCGAAGAACGGCTTCAAAGTGCGGATGAACCCGACAAGGCTCGGGCCATCGCGCAGTTGGTGCAGTGCCGGCAACGCCATGACACCCTGGCCGAACGGATCGCCCGCGCTGAGACAGAGGGCGCCGACGACTGGTCAGCGCTGCACGAAAGTTTCCGCGACGAGGCCGACGCCATCAGCGACACGCTGGCGCGCTGGCTCAACCGGCTGGACTAGGAGCCCGAACATGATCGTAGTGATGGATGGATCCCAAGGCAAGGTGGTGGGGCTCAGGGTCACCGGCACGTTGCATGCGACGGATTACGAGACCCTTCTGCCGATGCTGGAAGAGCGGTTCACGGAACATGGCAAGCTGCGGGTCTTGTTCCATGCCGACCCCGGGTTCCAGGGCTGGGACCTGAAGGCGGCCTGGGACGACACCGCCTTCGGCTTTGCCCATGTCGCCGATTTCGAACGCCTCGCCCTCGTCGGCGCGCCGGACTGGGTGGTCTGGTGCGTCAAGCTCAGCGCCTTCCTGTTCAAGGGAGAGGTCCGCGTGTTTCCCGCCGATGATCTGGACGCAGCATGGGATTGGGTCCGGGCCTGAGTGGGCGTTTCGCGTCCTTCGCGAACGCGGTGTCCCCGGGGCGGCGTTGGGACTGCGCCAAAGCGCGACATCCTCAACCAGAGGTGACCGCCTCTGCCCCGACCACCACGTCAAGCATGTCCGCGGTCGTTTCCTCCTGCCGCGCGACCCGCTCCTGCCGCTTCAAGGTGTCCAGCCGATCCTCGATGTTGCGCGAGGCCGCATCCATCGTTCGCAGGCGCTCGACATTCTCTGCGGCAAGGCTCTGCATCAGGGCCGAGGCGATCTCGGCAAATAGATACTCCCACGCCAGTTGTTGCAAAAGCTGCTGGGGCGGCATCTGGATGATGGGCGGCTCGGGCGTCTTCGCGCCCTTCGGTCGCGCCGCCTCCAATGGCAGGATCCGCGTCTCCTTGATCTCGAAGGCCGAACCGGGCCGGTGGTCCGCATGCAGAACCCGCACCGCGCCAGTGCCCTGCGCCAGTGCCACGATCCGGCGCGCCAGCGCCGTCACCGCACCTGCCCGCGAGGTCATGCCGAACACATGGTCCGCAACAAGTCCCCGCTCATCCGCCGATACCTGCCCACGCCGCCCTACGAGGAACAGCTGCTCGTCGTCCAGCCGAACCCGGGCCGCGCGTTCCACGAGCCGAGTGTTGAAGCCGCCGACAAAGCCGTTTTCCGATGTCAGGACGATCAGGACGGCCGATCCATCCGCGGCTGCTGCGGACGGTCCGGTCGTCTCCAGCGGCGCAATCGACGCGATTGCCGCCTCGACCGTTGCACAATAGGCTCGCGTACCGGCAAGGGCCTCGCGCGCCTCACGCGACCGCGACGCGGCCATGGACCTCAGCGCGCCGACAAGGTCGCCCAGTTCGGACAAGCTTTCCAGCCGTGACTCGATGCGGGACAGCTGTTCCATCAAATCTGCTCCGCGTCCGACGTCCCGATACAGCGGTCAATCAGTGCAAGCAGGTCTTTCCGGTCTTCGTCGGACAGGGTCGCGGACTGATCGATCTCCGCCGCGATCCTCGGCAGTTCCGCCGGCAACCTTTTGGCAAGCGTTGCGCGTATCCCGGCGACCTCGTCCAGCGGCACATCGTCCAGCCTCCCTTGGGCCACCGCCAGCAGCAGCGTTACCTGGAGCGACAAGGGGAGCGGCGCATATTCCGTCTGCTTGAGGATCGCCCGGAGGCGACGGCCATGCGCGATCTTCCGGGCCGTCCGATCGTCCACCATGGCGCCGAACCGGGTGAAGACCTCGAGTTCCAGAAACTGTGCATAGTCGAGCTTGAGCGAATCCGCGAGCGTCTTGATCGCCTTGGCCTGGGTGGCTCCGCCGACGCGGCTGACGCTGATGCCAACGTTCACGGCCGGTTTCTGACCCTCGAAGAAAAGCTTGGGCTCCAGGTAGATCTGGCCGTCGGTGATCGAGATCAGGTTGGTGGGTATATAGGCGGTCATGTTGCCCGCCTGCGTTTCGGCAATGGGCAGCGCCGTCAACGATCCCCCCCCGTTCCGCCCGGACAGCTTTGCCGCGCGTTCCAGAAGTCGGGCATGCAGGTAGAAGACATCACCCGGATAGGCCTCGCGGCCGGGCGGCTTGCGCAGCAGCAGCGACAGCTCGCGATAGATGATCGCGTGTTTGGTCAGGTCGTCGAGGATCAGCAGCGCGTGCTGGCCGCGATCGCGGAAATACTCGGCGATCGTGCAGGCAGCGTAGGGTGTGATCCACTGCGCCCCCGGCGCGTCCGACGGGCCGACGACAAAGACCGTGCGATCCACCGCCCCATGCGTCTTGACCGCGTCGATCACGCGGGCCACTGTCGATGCCTTCTGCCCGATGGCGGCGTAGACACAGATCACGTCCGACCGTTTCTGGTTGATGATCGTATCAATCGCGATGGTGGTCTTTCCGGTCTTGCGATCGCCGATGATCAACTGCCGCTGCCCTCGCCCCAACGGGATCATCGCATCGACGACGGTCAAGCCGGTCAGCAGCGGTTCGGTCACGAGATCCCGATCCACGATGCCCGGGGCCGGGCGTTCCACCGGGTCGCGCCGCTCCCCGACGACCTCGGGTCCGTCGTCCAGCGGTTCGCCCACGGGCGAGATCACGCGGCCCAGCAGCGCTTCTCCGACCGGGACCCGGGCGATTTCGCCGGTCCCGTGGACGGCGCTCCCGGCGGAAATGCCTTCGCCATGTGCCAGCAGGACCCCTCCCACGCCCGCCTGGTCGATGGTCATGGCAAGCCCCAGGGTGCCGTCCTCGAACTGCAGCAGCTCGTCCAGCCGCGTGTGCGGCAGCCCGGCGACATGGACGACACCATCGCCGATGGCGGTGACCCGCCCCGAATGCGCGATCCCCGGCGCGACCTCGGCCTTGTCGAGCCGCGCGCGGGCGTCTGTGATCCACCGTCCAAGATCGTCCTCGAATGCCACGGGTCAGGCCTCCAACGCCTCGGCCGCCCGGTCGAGCCTGCCGGCCACCGAGAAGTCGAACACCGCATGGGGATAGCGCAGAAGAGCTCCGCCAAGGATGTCCGGATCTACCTCGAAGGCAGTTCGGATGTCGCCTCCAAACCGCTCGGACAGGGCCTTGCGCCACTCGCCCTGCACCCTGTCAGTCAACGACACGGCCGTGACCACCGTCAGCGCCGCGTTCTCGGCATCCAGATCTCGCAACAGGTCGGCCCTCTCGGTTTCGGGCAACTCGTCGATCTGCGCTGCCGCGCGGGCGATCGCATCCCGGGACGTGGCGGGCCGGTCCTCCAGGGCCTTGCGGGCGAGCGACGCCGCCAGATCGGCGATCTGGCCGCGCAGAGCCACGAGCGCGGCGTCCTTGTCCCGTTCGATCCGGTCGCGCGCCTTTGTCAGCATCTCTTCGGCGGTCTTGCGGGCCTCTTCCAGGATTGCGACGCGCTCGGCCTCGATGTCCCCCCGGAAGACAGCGTCCGTCTTGCGCGCCTCCTCTTCCAGCGCCGCACGCTTTTCCTCGTAAGCCTGCCGGGCCTTCTCAGCCTCCTCGGCCTTGTCGGCGGCGTCATCGGAGGCCTTGCGGTCGGCAGCCTCGCGCGCCTCGATGATGCGGCGGACGGGCCGGTAGAGGAACCGGGTCAGTAGCCATATGACGATCAGGAAGTTGATCGTCTGAAGCGCAAGCGTCCACCAATCGATCTGCATGAGGTCAGCCCGTGAAGGGGTTGGCGTAGAGCAGCAGCAGCGCGATGACGAGACAGTAGATCGCCATGGTCTCGATCATCGCCAGCCCCACGAACAGCGTCCGGGACAGCGTGTTCGCGGCCTCGGGCTGGCGGGCGATGGCCTCCATCGCGGCGGCCACGGCGCGACCCTCGCTGAAGGCCGGCATGATCGCCCCGAAGGACACGGCGACCACCGCGCCGATGATGCTGACGACTTCGACCAGATATTCCATGGAACTCCCTTTCTCATGCCTCCACGGCGCCGACGGCGGCGGCGATGTAGACGGTTGCGAGGACGGTAAAGATATACGCCTGGATGATGCCGATCAGTATCCCCAGCAGCAAGAAGGGGATCGGCACTAGCAGACCGGCCAGGAACACGACGATGGCGATGACGAATTCATGGCTCATCATGTTGCCGAACAGCCGGATCATCAGTGAAAAGGTGCGCGTCACCTCGGCCAGCAGGTTCAGTGGCAACAACAAGGGGCTCGGTTCAAGGTAGTGCTGCAGGTAGCGTCTCGCGCCCCGGCGGGTGACACCGTAGAAATGGACCGAGAGGAAGACGATCAGTGCCAGTGCCGCCGGCGTTTCGATATGGCCGGTGGGCGGCGTGGCGCCGGGAAAGACGGCGGCGAGGTTGGCGAGGCAGAGAAACAGGAACAGCGATCCTAGAAGCGGTATGTAGGGCCAGGGATCGCGCCCGAGGATCTGGCGCAATTGGTCGGCGATGGTCAGCACGACGATTTCCAGCCCCGCCTGCAAAGCCCCTTGCTTTGCACCCGGACGGCCGAAAGCGACGTAGAGCAGCCCGGCCAGCAAACCCATGATCACCCAGGTCGTCGCGACGGCGCGGCTGATCGGCACCGGGCCGAGATGGAACAGGATGTCCGGAGCAAGTGGGCTGCCCTCCATGCCTCAGGCTCTCTCTGCGCGGCGGATCGCCACCGTTCGCGCCACGAGGAACCCCCCGAGAACGGCGAGCAGCGGGAGCGCGCCCTGCATGGCGGAAAGCGTCAAAACCCCGGCCGCCAGCACAAGCCGCAACGCCAGCCAGCCCAACGCGGCGCGCGCGGTACCGGGAGGCTGGATCGCCGCCACGGTACGCGCGATCAACCACAAATAGGCTGCCCCGAACACAGTTCCAACGGCGAGCCAGGCAATCAGGATCATCGTATCGGGCATGGTCATTCCTCGTTCATCCTTTTCCAGGCCAGGTAGAACCCGAGGCCCGCCCCCAGGAAGGTCATCGCCCCGCTGAAGGTCACCCCGGAGCCGAACAGACCGTCGAGCCAGCGACCGGCAAAGACCCCGATCAGCGTCGGCACCACCACCAGCCAGCCCAGCGCGCCCACCATCGACAGGTTCTTCCACAGCGGGCGCTCGCCCTGCTGTTTCCAGCTGTCTCGCCGCTGCTTGCGCAGGCGCACCGCCTCTTCCATGTCCTTGCGGCCCTTGTGGTTCGGCGTGCTCATGACGCGGTCTCATCGGCCCGCCGGTCAAGACGCGGCGGCGTGCCCGGCCCGTCGCGGCCCGCGCGCAACACGCGTTCGATCTGGCGCATGGCGGCCAGGTGCAACCGCGTTTCTGCGGTGCGCGTGACGTCCTCGGTCTCGTCGGCGCGCTGCAAGTCCTCCAGCGCCGATGGACCCAGTTCCTCAAGCTGATCCTCGCGCCAAGCGCCCCGCGCGGCAATCTCGATCAGATCCCCGCCGCTAACGCGCAGCACACCGCCCCTGATCAGCACGAAACCCTCGCGCCCGTCGCCGGACCAGGTCACCACCGAAACTGGCAGGACGGTAACTAGATCGGCGTGCCCCGGTAAGATACCGAAGGCACCGGTGGCGTCTTCCGCGCGCAGATGGGCGAGATCGTCTACGTTTTCGACGACCGCGGTTGGCGTGGTCACCAGCAGCCTCATGCCGCCGCCCCCCGTTCCTTTGCCCGGGCGTCCTCTATCGTGCCAACCATGTAGAGCGCGCTTTCCTCCCAGGTGTCCGCCTCACCGCCAAGGATCGCCTCGCACCCCTTCAACGTATCCTCGATCTGGACCGACGCGCCGGGGATGCCGGTAAACTGCTCGGTCACGGCAAAAGGCTGGGTCAGGAAGCGGATCAGCCGCCGCGCGCGGCCCACCGCCTGTTGGTCATTCGCGCTGAGTTCCTCGATGCCCAGAAGAGAGATGATCTCCTGCAACTCGCGATACTGCTCGATCAGGCGCCGGACCTCTTCGGCGATGGCATAGTGCCGTTCGCCCACGACGGCAGGGTCCTGCAACGTGGAACTCGACGCCAGCGGATCGACCGCCGGATAGAGCCCTTGGGCGGCCATGTCGCGCGACAGGACGATGGAACTGTCGAGATGGGTAAACGTCTCGGCCACGGCCGGGTCCGTGAAATCGTCGGCTGGGACATAGACCGCCTGGATCGAAGTCACCGCCGCGCCGTGGGTGGAGGCGATCCGCTCTTGCAGCTCGGCGATCTCGGTGGCTAGCGTCGGCTGGTACCCCACGCGCGAGGGCAGCCGGCCCAGAAGCCCTGACACTTCGGATCCCGCTTGGACAAAGCGGAACACGTTGTCGATCAGCAGCAGCACGTCGCGGCCCATCGCGTCGCGGAAATGCTCGGCGACCGACAGCGCGGACAAGGCCACGCGCCAGCGCGCCCCTGGGGGCTCGTTCATCTGGCCAAAGACCAGCACGGTACGGTCGATCACTCCGGATTTCTTCAGGTCCAGCCAAAGCTCATGCCCTTCGCGGGATCGTTCGCCGACCCCGGCAAACACCGAGGTGCCCTTGTACCGGTCGGCGATGGACCGGATCAGCTCCATGATCAGAACTGTCTTGCCCACCCCGGCGCCGCCGAACATCGCCGCCTTTCCGCCTCGGGCCAGCGGAGCCAACAGGTCGATGACCTTGATCCCGCTCAGGAAGGGCTCCGTACGGGCGCTTTGCTGAGCCAGGGCGGGCGGCTTGCGGTGGATCGCGGCGCGCGGCGTGTCCCTGGGCAGGTCTTCGCCCCGGTCGATGGTCTCACCCACCACGTTCATCAACCGACCCAGGACGGCGTCCCCGACGGGAACACTGATCGGCCCACCAGTGTCCAGTACCCGGGTTCCGCAGGCAAGGCCGGCGTTCTGCTGGATCGCCACGCACCGCGCAGTCTGCGGATCGACGTGAAGTTGCACCTCGAGCGTCAGCCGCCCGGGCCCCTGCCAGCGCACGTCCAGGGCGGTATTGATCGGCGGCAGGTGTCCGATTGGAAAACGGACGTCGACCACCGACCCGGATATCTGCGACACCCTGCCCGCCACGTCATGGCCCGGTTCCTTGTCCCGACTGGCATCATCATGTGCTGTCATCGGCTCAGTGCGCCATCAGCACGGGCATGGGGGCATTTCGGATGACGTGGCGCGTCATGCCGCCCAGCACGGCCTCGCGGTAGCGGTTGTGACCATAGCCGCCCATAACGATCACCCCGGCGCCATTCTCCCGTGCCGC
This sequence comes from Mameliella sp. CS4, assembly GCF_019392335.1. Taxonomy (GTDB): domain Bacteria; phylum Pseudomonadota; class Alphaproteobacteria; order Rhodobacterales; family Rhodobacteraceae; genus Antarctobacter. The sequence goes on along the minus strand of NZ_JAHXRQ010000005.1, from coordinate 211,182 downwards.
CGTGACCAGAGACGCGCCCAACGAATCAAAGCCACGCGGCCTTATGTCGGCCTTCGCCGAGATGCCGTGCCATGACAAGTGTTCTAGGACTTCTGTGGGCTCGGCCACATACTCACTGGCCTCGGAAAGCTGGAGAACGGTTGCGCGCTGCGCCACCTGCCCGGTCGCCAGCCAGGCCGACACCGCACGTGCCGCGCCACCACCCCCGTCCCACGCGATAAGCGCATGACCCAAGTCGGGTGATGATGGGCCAGTGGCCTCGGGCAGGAACAGGACAGGGCGCCCTGAGCGCAACAGGGTTGTCTCTAGCGCGTTTTCCAGCAGGAGATGATAGCTGGTGAAGGCACCGGTAAAGATCGCCATGTCATGCGCCTTTGCGTATTCCGGGATCTGAATGGCCGGGTCGCCAACCAGAACCTGCCATCGAGCGCTGGCGGTCTTGGCCGGAGTCGGTCCGTCGACCATCGCGATCCCGGTCTCTCGGCAGAGGACGGCAAACCGCGTCTCGGCCTGCTCGGCGGCCGCAAGTCCGTCTGCTTCGACCCGCGTCCGCTGCTCCCTGTTCGCCTGGTCGGCCACCGTGGGATCTAGCCCCAGGTAGATAAAGACATCCTTGGGGTCGGGCCGCACGAATGCGGCGTCCAGATGCGCTCCCAACGACCGCGCGACCGCAAGCGCCGACAAAAGACCGGTGCGGTCCTGTGCGACCGGGGCGACGGGTGCGACAACTGTTCTGATCATGGCCTGCTTATGTGTCCTTCTCAGGCAGTGGGACGGGAGCCGCACGGGGAATGCACTTCGAACACCCGGAATTTGCGGAAACCGCGCCGGCAGGGCATTGATTCATGTCAAAGAAAGAAACCTTTGGCACATGATCTTGTGATGCGTCTCCGTTAATCCCTGTCACGCGGCCAGTCGCGGGAAAGGCTTACGCATGGCGGGCCTCCTTTGCGCGGTCCTGGTGCTTTCGGCACTGCTGTCCGCCTGCCTGCCTCCGCCCCCCCTTCGGTGTCGAGTTCTGCTTGTTGGCATCCGCTTCGATCAGGCTGGCATCGACGGCCATGCGCTGGCCGCTGACCAGACCTTCCTCGATACAGCGTGCGACGGTCACCTCGAACAGATGACGCTGCAATTCGGTGTCGCGAAACCGGCCGTGGCGGTTCTTTGAGAAGGTCGAGTGATCCGGGACCTGGTCGCTCAGATCGAGGCGACAGAACCAGCGATACGCGAGGTTTAGATGCACCTCCTCGCACAGCCGCCGCTCCGAACGGATACCGAAGCAATAGCCGACCAGCAGCATCCGGATCAGCAGTTCGACATCGACGGAGGGACGGCCCGTGTGGCTGTAGAAATCTGCAAGATGGGCACGGATGCTGCTCAGGTCGACGAACAGGTCGATGGATCGAAGCAGGTGGTCTTGCGGGACATGATCCTCAAGCGAGAACTCGTAGAAGAGCGCCGGTTGCCCTTCTTGCCTTGGTCCCATCATTGCCAATCCTCCCGCCCGATGTCGGAATTGAATTAGCACGACGCTCATCGATCAAGCGCGAGTTTTTCAACAAAATCCGCCCTTGGTGCCTGGCGTCACGGCATGCTGCATCGCAGAAGACCGAATGCTGCGCTGAATCTGGAGGTCGGCGAACGTTCGATTTCTGTTCCTTCTCACCGAAAACGACTGGCATCGAAGTGTTCAGGTTGGCGCGATGGAAAAGCACTTCTGGCCAATGACTTACAGGCTATTCACCAAAATCGCGCAGTCATCAGGTCCAGAGAATATCGGGCGAGAGAACGGATTTAGGGCCAATTGCCGACAAGGCGGTGTTCAACCCGCACTGCAACCCCCTTTGAAAACAAGCGAAAATCCGGCGGCGACCAGATCAGAGAAACGCTTGCGCGAGGGCAAGTGGCGGGGTGGATGGGATTCGATCTGTCGGACAATCCCTGACCTTGTTAATTTCGACCAAGGCAATAGTGGGAGGATCAAGTTGGACGAAGACGGCAAGCTTCCCGATGATGACGACGTCGCATTGCGTGCCCGGGCGAAGGCTAGCCTCCATGCCACCCTGTCAAGGTCGCCGGTCAGGCTGATTGGCAAAGATCAATTGCGGAAACGCGCGCGTGAACTTGAAAAGCGGCGCAGCGGCCCGGATCAACCGGTCACGTCAAAAAGGCTTGCCCTGAAACTCCGTAATGCCTGCTGGTTCACCGAAGCCGCTGTCGAAACTTCGCGCGAGGCGGACGAAATCCTGTTTGAACCGGACAACCTGCCTAGGATCAGCGACCGGGGCGTGCCCGATGCTTCAACACGGAAAGAAGCCAAGCGAACCGTGGCCCGTGCTGTCGCAGCCCTGGACAAGGCGGAGCGGTTGCTTTCTTCCCACGACGTTTCAGCTTTCGCCACCTTGGATCAAAATGCAATCCAGCCGCTTCGCGACGAAATCGCCCGCATCGAGTCGGCATTGATCGTTCCCTGGGGTTTGCGGCGCGGAACCCCAGCCTTGGCGGTGTTGGCCGCATATCTTCATGGGGTCGTATTCGACCTGACCGGCAGTTGGCAGAGATCCTCGCGCGAAGACGAAAAGGGAGATCGGTTCATCAGTAACTGGTTGCATTCTGTAATTCGGGCCGTGGTCCCGACGGATATCTCCGATCATCAGATCGGGCAATGTGTCGAAACGGCCATCAAAAAGAAAAAGACTCTGACCTCGCGCTAAACCGGACCGTTTTCCGCCCGTCTCCGCGCGGGGAGTTCGCTATCGTTCATCTGCTATCGCTTCGGTGACCCTGATCCGCGCGTCCCTGACGCTGCGGTACCCTCGGAGCGGAGCTAGCAATGAACCGGAGCCATTCGTGGAAAAAGAATGCCTTTGCCGCGGGCGCGGGCATGGACGAAACGCCCGCAGACTCCCCGGTTCACCCGGTTCTCGCCGTCGCGCCAGCCGAGGGCGCCCGGATATCCGGGGTTGGCCGCACCAAGTTCTACCAAGCGATCAGTTCCGGTGACTTGAAGAGCTTCAAGTTCGGCAGCCGCCGCCTTGTTCGTGTCGCGGAGATAGAAGCCTGGCTGAAACGCCTCGAAGCGGCCGCAAGCGGCGAGACCGAGCGGTAGGTCGTGGACGGGGCGCCCCACCATAGCGACCCCGGCAACAAGCAGACAGACAAGAGGGTGGCCGGCGGCCGCCCCCAAGGTGCTGCCCACATTACTTTCGCCGAAGGCGCGGCGCAGCTCTTCGCGCAGGGTTTTGAGCCACTCCCCATCCTGCCCGGCAAAAAAAGGCCGGCTGTTTCGCGCTGGTCCAAGACCCCAATCGATTCGGCGACAATCGACACATGGAGCCGGAAATACCCGGGTTATGGCATCGGGCTGCGCACCGGGCATCTGGTCGGCCTGGACATCGACATCCTTGACGATCCCGACGAGGCGCATCTCGTCCAAGCGCTGGCCTTTCAACGCCTCGGAGAGAGCCCGGTCCGGGTCGGTCTCTGGCCGAAGCGGTTGCTACTCTACCGGACCGACACACCCTTTCCTAAGATGACGGCCGGTCATATCGAGGTGCTCGGCGCAGGCCAGCAGTTCGTGGGTCTTGGCATCCATCCCGATACTGGCCACGCCTATTACTGGCCTGACGGCGAGACACCGCTGGACCTGAGCCTCGACGACCTCCCGTTGGTCAACGAGGAGATGATGAAGGCTTTCCTGGCCGAGGCCGCGCCGGGTCCGCAGAATGTGTCCAGTGGGCTGCGCAGCCGTGGACCGGCCAGCCGGGGTATCCATCGCGAGAACGGGGTCGTCGTGGACGGGCGCGACGGCTGGCTGAGCCGGATCGCCTTCCACGTTGTGCACGACGCTCTCGATGCCGGTAGGCACATCGGTGCCGACCGACTGGCCGAACAGGTCTGGATCCGTTTCGTCGACAGCACGAATTTGGAGCGGCCACGTAAGGACGGTGGTGAGCCCTACGACATCAAGGATGCCCGCAAGAAAGTCACGGACAAGCTGCGCCTGGCCCGGGACGGGTGCCTCCCGCCGCGGGACACGGAGGTGCCGGAGCCGGGTTACACGCCTCCCGGGTTGACCGCCGCGGAGGGTCGGGAACGCTTGCAGACCCTGTTGGCGGACTTCTGTGCCGACGTCCTCGACTGGCATGCGGGCAAAGCCACCGATCTGCCCGCCCAAGGCATCCGGGCCACGGTCGGTCTCGGCAAGTCCCACGCCGCGCGGGAAGAGATCCAGAGGCTGATGGAACGCTTGCAAGCCCGGGGCCTGCCACATCGCGTGCTGGTCTTCACGCCGTCACACGCGCTGGCCGAAGAAATGGCCGTGTCCTGGTCAGGAAGGGGTTTCGAGGTGGCCGTGCTGCGCGGATACGAGCGGAAACACCCCTCGGGCGATCCGATGTGCCGGGACATCGACATGGTGCGGGCGTCCCTCGACAGCCGCCTGCCGGTGTACGAGACCGCTTGCGTGTCTAAAGACGGCACCCGGTGCCGGTTTTTCGAGACCTGCCTCAAGCAGCACAATCGCCGCGAGGTTGCCGCGGCGGATGTGGTTGTCGCGCCCTACGACGCGCTGTTCTCGGGCTTTGCCTTCGACGAGGACAACGTGGCACTGTTGCTGGTCGACGAGGGCTGCTGGCAACGAGCGGTGGAGGTGGACCGGGCCCTGGCCGTCGAGGACCTGCTGACCGAGCCGGTCAGCGGCATGGGCGGCGATCGTGTCGGACGAAGACTGGTGGACGCCATGGCAGACCTCGTGGCGTTCCGAGAGAGTCTTGCCAGGGCCCTGGTCTCGGTCACTGAGGGCAGCGAGATGGTCCCGGCCCTGAAGTCGGCAGGCCTGAACCACGATGACTGCCTCTACGCGGCGAAGCTGGAGGACCGGCGCAAGCAGGACCCGGAGCTTGCCCCGGGGCTGGCTGCCGGGCGTAGGGCGCCGGCTTTTGCGACCGCGAAGACCAATGACCGCATCGACCGGCTGGCCGCGATCTGGACCGCCCTGGCTGACCTGATGCGGTACGGCGCGCAACCCGGTCACCTGGTACAGGTTCACAAACCGAATGGCGCTGGCCGCTGTGTCATCGAGATGCGTGAGCTGAAACGCCTGCATGACAGCCTGCGCGTCAAGCCGGTCCTGCATCTGGACGCAACGCTACGCCCCGCACTCGCGAGTTCCGTCTTGCCGCCCATGTCGGTTGAGTCGATCGAGGTCGCGGCGCCGCACATGTCTGTACGCCACGTCCAGGGCAGCTTCGGCAAGTCGATGCTCTGCCCTCAGCCGGGGCTGGCGGAAGCGGAGCTGCGCCGCCGGGAGAACCGCCTGCGCGAATGCGTCGATTACGTCCGCTGGCACGCCCGTCGGGTCTTTCCCGGCCGGGTGCTGGTCGTCACCTACCAGTCCATCGAGTCGGCGTTCATCGACATCCCGAACGTCGACACCGCTCACTTCAACGCCGTCGCCGGGCTCGACTGTTACAAAGACGTCTCGTTGCTGATCAGCATCGGTCGTCCTCTGCCGCCGAGCACCGAGGCAGAGGCGCTGGCGCAGGTCTTTCTGGGCGACATCGTGCAGGCAGGCTACATCGGCACTCGGGCGGGCATTGTCATGCGCACGGGCAAGACCCGCGGTCTGTCTGTTGTCCGACACGCCGACGACCGGGCCGAAGTCCTGCGGACGGCAATCTGCGACGACGAGGTGATCCAGGTGGTTGGTCGCGGACGCGGCGTGAACCGTACGGCGGCAAACCCGCTGGAGGTGCACATCCTCTCCGACGTGGCCCTGCCAGTGATCTACGACCGGTTGACAGTCTGGGACACCGAGAAGCCTGACCTGTTTCAGAAGATGCTCCTGCGCGGGATCGCGACCGACAGTCCGGCGGACGCTACGGCGCTACATCCGGAGATGTTCAGCAACGAGAAGAAGGCGCAGAAGTCTTTCGAACGGGCTGCATTTAAGCGACAAACCCCTATGAATATCTCTTATAGGGAAATGTCGCTTAAATCGGCTTCCTACCGACGTCTCGGGCGTGGGCGTGGCTGGCAACGTGCCTGGTGGATTCACGGCAGCGCTGAAGCGGCCAGATCGACACTCCTAGAGGCGATCGGTCCAATCGATGGTTGGAGCCTGGTGGAGTGACAGAGCGTCTCAAGGTCTGCAGATCCAACTCGCCGCACGAGGAGGATGCCATATGATATCGCCAAGCCTGATCGACACATGGGCAACAATGCAGGATCGAAATGGCCAAGACTGATGACACCCGTTTCAACGCAGTCCGGCATGGCATCCTATCGCAGCACACATTGCTGCCGTGGGAGGCTGCCGAAGAATACAATGCCCTCCTCGATGCGCTCCTGTCCGAGCATGTTCCGTCCGGTCCCACCGAAACGCATTTCGTCGAGGAAATTGCCGGAATCTTGTGGCGCAAGCGCCGGCTCCGCATGGCCGAGAACGCCAGTCACAGATCCTCATTCGCTTTGGCCAGTTCAGATCCGGAAACTCGGGACTCGCCCTTCACCTTGAACGCCACGCCTACGCCTGCCGAGGCGGCACTGGCGCACCTTCCGCACGAGACAACTGTAAAGACTGCAAGTGTCCTGCAGACGTCCGATGAAGAAGATGCCTTCGATGCCGCCGATCAGACCGAATGCGAGACACGATGCCGCGATGCGCTCAAGCTGGCCCAGGACGGCCGGGCCGAGGATGCGGAAGAGAGTCTTCGGGAAGACACACGCCTCTGGTTCGAAGAAGAGTTGCGCGCAGGGACCTTTGGAAACCTTGCACGGGACAAAGCCCTCGTTCGCGCGCTCCAAGGTCACCTCTTGCCGTTCTTCGTCAGGAAACGCGAAGAAGCAACACTGCGGCCCATGGTCCGGGATTTTCTCCACGCCAACGCGTTCTGCCCCGACAAGATGGGTCGGCTCGCTCGATACGAGACTCACCTCGACCGCAAACTCGAACGCATGTTGTCCATGCTTCTCAAGTTTAAGTCGCTTCGGAGAGACAACGCGAGCGCGTGATCCGTTTCGCAAAAAAGCCCGCGCGTGGGAGCGATTGTGGGAACGCACGTCGAGCGTCAGAACTTTCCAATTGAAAAACAATGACTTGCAGGTCAGCAATGGCGGAGAGGAAGGGATTCGAACCCTCGAGACGGTTTCCCGCCTACACACTTTCCAGGCGTGCGCCTTCGACCACTCGGCCACCTCTCCGTCGACCCGTTTAGCAAGGACTGCGCATCGGCTGCAAGAGGCATTCGGACCTTCATTCCCTGTGGTGGCGTCGACCCGCGCCCAACTCACCCGCGTCAGGCTTGCATCCCCGAGCGCGGGCGCCGCACTCTATGGAACGAAGTGCAAGGAGGGCGGGAATGTTCGCGCGGAAACAGCTGAAATACGAGGCAATGGATCTGCCCGACCGGGTTTCGATGCCGGATGAGGAAATGGTCCGGGCGGCTGAGGCGTTTAATGACCGGATGAAACGGCGACACTCGGTCCGCGACTTCTCTGGCCGTTCGGTGCCACGGGCGGTCATCGAGGATTGTATCCGTACGGCCGGATCGGCCCCCTCCGGGGCCAATCATCAGCCCTGGCATTTCGTGGCGATCTCGAACCCCGGGATCAAGTCGCGCATCCGCGTCGCCGCCGAGGAAGAAGAGCGCCGCTTCTATGACGGCGCGGCGGGGGATGAATGGCTGCGGGCGTTGGAGCCGATTGGCACCGGGCCGGATAAACCGCACCTGGAGATCGCGCCGTGGCTGATCGTGGTCTTTGCGCAGCGCTATGGTCAGTTCGACGACGGCACGCGGTTCAAGAACTACTATGTGCCGGAAAGCGTCGGCATTGCCACAGGTTTTCTGCTGGCGGCGCTGCACCATGCGGGGCTGGTGTCCCTGACCCATACGCCGAACCCGATGAGATTCCTGAACGAGCTTCTGGGGCGCCCCGAGTCCGAAAAGCCGGTGATGATCATCGCCGCCGGACATCCGGCGCCCGGGGCAAAGGTGCCGGCCGTGGCCAAGATCAAGAAACCCCTGGACGAGATCCTGACCCTGGTGGAGTGACGGGCGGCTACCTCAGCTGGCGACTTGTTCGCGCAGGATCGAGGCGGTCAGCGAGATCATCAGGTAGATGCCACCGAAGATCAGGAAGGCCAGCACCGTGTTCTCGAACTTGCGAGGATAACTCGGGTCCTCGGAAGGTACGGGCACAACGGATGTGGTCAGGTAGCGGGCCTGGCTGTCGGCGTCGCGACGGGCCTGTTCCAGTCGTTCCAGCGCCGTTTGCAACATCAGGTCGCGGGTCGATAGATCGGCCTCGGCCAGCTTGATCTGGACCGCCACTTCGGCCAGTGAATCCTTGCCCGTGGTCGCCGTTGTCATCTCGCGGTTCAGGCGGTCCAGCAAGGCTTCGAGCCGGCGAATGTCACCCTGGGCGCCTTCGACCTTGGCCTGGTTCGGGCGGCTGTTGTCCAGCAGCGCCTGCAGTTGCAGCTGTTTTTCCTGCAATTGCAGTTCATAAGTGTTGATCTGCGAGCGCAGCGCGGCAATCCGCCCTTCGGGGTCGACGACATTGCCCTCCTGCTGCATGCGCACCAGCTTTTCCTGCGCGTCGCGGCGGGCGGCCTCGGCATCGGCCAGCCCCTGTTCGGCGTCGGTCACTGCGTTGGACCGTTTGCGCAGGGACAGGTTGTCCACCCGTTCCTCGGCATAGCCGATCAATGCCTTCGAAAAATCGGCGGCGACCTCCGGGTCGGCGGCCATCACCTCCATCTTGATGACGCCCTCGGTCGGGTCATAGCCGATCTGGACGTGACGTTTGTAAAGCGAATAGGCCTCTTCGTTGGTCGGCTCGGGGTCCAGCCGCTGGATCGGATCAATAAAGCCCTGGGTAAAATGCGATTTGAACCCTTCGTCCCGGTCCAAGCGCAGCATGGCGTCCTTGGAGGTCAGGTAGGATTGCACCGCGATGGCATCCTGGTTGGTGGCGAATTGCGTGCCCGAGAACAGCGATCCCATTGCTCCACCGGAACTCTCTGCCTTCAGGATCAGGAATTCCGACTTGGTCGAATACATCGGCGTCGCCACGGCATAGAAATAGTATCCCGCGATCAGGGTCGGCAGCAGGACAAAAGCCGCCAGCCGCACCAGAAGCAGCATCATCTTCTTGCGGCGGCGCGCGGCCAGCTCGCGCTGGATTTTCAGGATTTCGGCAGCGCGGCGTTCTGCCGGGCTGACGGTTTCGGTCGAAGGCAGCTGTGTCTTTTCCAGCTTTACGGTCTGCGGCAGTTGCACCTTGGGTTCGGGTTTTGATTGCGGTGGCGTGGCGGTCTTGTTGCTGGGTTCCGCCTGCACCAGTTCCAGCATGTTGGCGCGCTGGAACGGGTCGATCCCGCGTGCACGCAACAGCCGCACCGCATCGAAATCCGATGTCGCCTCAAGCCCATGCTTGTTGGCGACGCGGCGCGCCATGCGCAATTGGCGCCCTGTCAGACCCTCGGCCCGGATCGAGTCCATATCCGTCTCTCCCGCAACCTGGCGGGGCGAGGCGACCTCGCCGCTGCGGGCCTTGGCGGCGGCCCCGGCGTTGGAGAATTGCGGTCGGCCCGGCGGGGGCGGGGTGGCCGCGGATGCGGGTGGCGTGGGGCTGGTCGTCTCCGCCGGATCGCCGCGATCGGCCTCGGCCCCCTCTCCTGAAAGGGCGGCTGCGGCCGGTGAACGCCGAATGCGGAACTTCTTAGCCTTCGGTTTCATAGTCATAGAGCCGTTTCGCTTCTTCCAGGGTGTCGAACATATGCATTTTACCATCCATCAGGACGGCGGCCTTGCGGGCAAATTTCTCCAGCACCTTGGGCTGGTGACTGACAATGATGATCGTGGTCGTGCGCAGCCGTTCGGCCAGGATATCACCGGCCCGCTTGTTGAAACCGGCATCGGTGGAATTGGGCATACCCTCATCGATCAGGTACATGTCGAAATCCAGCGCCAGCATCAGCGCAAAGGTGAACCGTGCCCGCATGCCCGAAGAATAGGTGCCGATGGGCTGGTCGAAATATTCCTTCAGGTCGCACAGCCAGCGGCAGAAGGATTCGACGTAATCGGGGTCTAGACCGTAAAGCTTGGCGATAAAGCGGGCGTTTTCCTTGGCCGAGATCTTGGAAACCACACCGCCCATGAACCCGAGGGGAAAGGAAACACGGCAGCCACGCCGGATCTCCCCCTCATCCGGCTTTTCCAGCCCGGCCATCATCTTGATAACGGTGGATTTCCCGGTGCCATTGGGGGCCAGGATGCCAAGAGACTCGCCAATGTCGACACGGAAGGAAACCCGGTCAAGGATCACCTTGCGCTGGGCGCCGGTCCAGAAGGACTTGCTGACCATGTCGAACTCTAACATCTGGGTGCCCTGACTATACCCGGTTCCCTTGCAAATTGGTGTATGCGCCAAGTTGGTAGATAATTTGTTCACATTATGGCGTTGTCGCGAAACAAAAACAAACCGGGCCCCGGTGAGGGGCCCGGCAGGTCAACAATTCATCATGAATCTCAGGCGACGAGGCCCCAGATCATGCCTGCGATCAACGATCCCAGCAGCGCGTAGCCAAGGTAGGCCATGAAGACCCGCGGTTTGACCAGCGCCCAGACCGCGATGGCGGCGGGAATACAGCTGACGCCGCCGGCCAGGACAAAGCTCATGGCCGCGCCCGGTGCCATGCCCTGCGCCAGAAGGGCGTCGACCAGCGGCACAGCGGCATAGCCGTTCAGATAGGCTGGTGCCCCCACCAGCGCGCCCAACAGGATCGGCATGAACCCGGTGCCGCCCAGCACGCCCGCGATCATGTCGGCGGGGACGTAGTGGATCATCAGCGCCTCGATCACATAGGCCAGGGTCAGCCACTTCAGCAGGAACAGCGCGTTTTCCAAGGCGGTGTCGCGGAAGGTCGCGGTGCGCTCGCTCTCTTGCCAGAAGGTCCAGACCGGCTTGCCGCTGAACGGCTTCTTGACGCCACAGCAGCCGCCCACCTGCGGTTTCTCGCGCAGCGGATCGCGGAAGACAGGGCTGTTGGCCAGGGCCTTGGTGCCGAAACCGCCCAGCAGGCCCAGCCCAACGGCGGCGGCGGTCTTGGCCACGGCAAAGCCCCAACCCAGCGTGCCCGCAGTGATGAGGAACATGGCCGGGTCCATCAGCGGCGAGGCCAGCCAGAAGGCCATGACCGCCGACAAGGGCGCGCCCACGGCCAGCAGGGCGGCGATGAAGGGGATCACTTCGCAAGAGCAGAAGGGAGCCATGCCGCCCAGCAGGGCGGCCAGGAAGATCATCCGCACCTCTCGCCCCTCAAAGGCCTTGGCCAGCAGGGTTTCTGCGCCTGTGGCCTTGAGATAGGCCACCGCCAGCACGGCAAACAGGATGAACGGCGCGGTGCCCGCCAGCGCGCCGGCGGCAAAGGTGACTGTCGGCCAGAGCTGAGGCCAGTCGACCAGCGCCACAAGGGCCAGCAACGCGATACTGGCCAGCCAGGCCTTTGGCACGGGCGGCAGGCGGCGGGTTGCCGTTGTGGTGGTGTCAGCCATTCTGGATATCCTTGTGACAGATCGAGGCATCCGCGCAGCACTGGCGCAGCAGGTAATCGGACAGCGCCTCCACCTCCGAGTAATCGGCGGCGGCGCAGATGATGGAACGTCCCTGCCGCGCCTGGGAGACAAGCCCGGCGGCAGAGAGGATTTTCAGGTGGTGGGTGAGGGTCGACCCGGTGATCCCGGTGCGTTCACCCAACGCGCCGATGCTAAGCCCTTCGTGCCCGGCCCGCACCAGCGTGTGCAGGACCTGAAGGCGCTGTTCGGACCCAAGCGCGGCAAACTTGGAAGCCGCCGTTTCGACGGTCAGAGGTTGGGAATCGATCATTTTCATATTTCTAACGTTGTCGAAATAAAGATGGCTTGGCAAGGGTTATTTCGATATTTGTCGAACTGATTGGCGCAAGGCGCCTGCGATGCCCCGCTTGGCTTGCACGTTCTCCTCGCCGAAAACGGGCCCACCGCAGGGACCCCAACTTCCGCCCGATCGTGTTTCTTTGGGCGGAAAATACCTCCGGGGGTGAGGCCGGAGGCCGAGGGGGCAGCGCCCCCTCCCGGCGTGACCTCGACGCATCGGCGGTCTAGACTTGCGCAATGCACCAACTGCTTGCCGACATCCGCGCCTGCCGTCTCTGCGCCGACCGGTTCGCCGCCACCGAGACGGAACATGCGCCGCGCCCCGTCTTGCGTGCGCAACCCACGGCCCGCCTGCTGATCGCGGGGCAGGCCCCGGGGATGAAGGTGCACCATTCCGGCCTGCCGTTCACCGATCCGTCCGGCGATCGCTTGCGCGACTGGCTGGGGATCGACAGCGAGACCTTCTATGACGCCACCCGCGTTGCCATCGTGCCGATGGCCTTCTGCTTTCCAGGGTATCGCAAGGGGTCAGACCTGCCGCCGCCGCCGATCTGCGCCCGCACCTGGCGGCAGCAGGTCATCGAGGCGCTGCCCGATGTCCAACTGACCGTTCTGGTCGGCGGTTACGCGCAGAAATGGCATCTGGGCGTCAAGACGAATGTCACAGACACCGTTGCCTGCTGGCGCGACTTTTCGCCCGGGGCGCTGCCCTTGCCGCATCCGTCCTGGCGCAATACCGCATGGTTGAAACGCAATCCCTGGTTCGAGGCCGAGCTGCTGCCCGTCCTTCGGACCCGCGTCGCAGAGGTGCTGGCATGAGCGATGAGACCCTGACCGAACTGGACCGCGCCCATGCGGCGATGGAGGCCGCGCCGGAAGACGATGCGGTCCGACTGCGCTACTACGACCGGCTGGCCACGACAGAGCTGTACCTGATACTGACCGCCGAACCGCAGGGGCAGGAGATTTCGCCCGAGGTGTTCGAGCTGGGCGACGCGCGCTTTGTCCTTGGCTTTGACCGAGAGGAGCGGATGGCGGCGTTTGCCGGGCGGGCGGTTCCCTATGCCGCGCTTTCGGGCCGGGCACTGGCCGCGATGCTGGCGGGGCAGGGGATCGGCCTTGCCCTGAACCTCGAGGTGGCGCCCTCGCAATACCTGTTGCCGCCCGAGGCGCTGGACTGGCTGGCCGAAACCCTGGGCCACGGCCCGCAAGAGGCCGAGGCGCGCCCCGCCGAGTTCCGCGCCCCCCGCGTGCCAGAGGCGCTGGTGACGGCGCTGGATGCGCGGCTGGCCACCGGCGCCGGGCTGGCCCGCAAGGCCTACCTTGCCGAGGTGATCTATGACGATGGCACACGCGGGCACCTTCTGGGGATCACCGGCACGGTTCCGGGTGCCGAACCGGCGCTTGCCGGGGCGATCAACGAGGCGCTGGTTTTCTCGGGGCTGGAGGCCGGGGCGCTGGACGTCACCTTTCTGGCAGACAGCGACCGGCTGACCGCGGATCTTGCCCGTGTCGCGCTGCGCTTTGACCTGCCGCAGCCTCAGGCGCCGAAGCGCGTCGAACGGCTGGCCCCCGGGGCCGACCCGGACAAGCCGCCGATCCTGCGCTAGCCCAGTTCGGACTTCAGGGTTGGCAGGGTGTCTCCCTCGCGCGGCTCTGCCTCCCAGATTGCACGGGCGATGGCGCGCGACAGGCAAAGGCTGGCCGCATGGCCGATCATCGTCACTTGCGGACCCGGGTCCTGCAGCGCGCGCGCGCCCGTCGCGGCGGCAAAGACCAGGTCCCCGTCCATCGGTGAGTGCGCGGGCAGGATCGCCCGTGCGATCCCGTCATGGGCGGCCACGGCGACCCGGTGGCACTGTGCCTTGCTCAGCGCCGCGTCGGCGGCGACGATTGCAATCGTCGTGTTGCCCTGGGCGGCCATTGCGCTGACCTTGCGGCTGGGGGGGAGGGCGATTCCGGGCGCCGGGTCCACGCCCAACCCGCCGAACTCTCCTCCCAGCTCGAAGGGTGCTGCCCAGAAATGGCGGCCCGATGGGGTCGTCACGCTGCCCATCGGGTTGGCGGCCACCAGGGCGCCCACGGTTGTCCCGTCCTCCAGCACCAGGCTGGCCGAGCCCAGCCCGCCCTTGTGCTGTGCCGTCTGCGCGCCGGTGCCCGCGCCCAGGGTGCCTGGCGCAAAGTCGGCCGTGGCCGAGATCAGCGCCTGCCGCCCCAGCGCGGGATAGGGATTGTCGCCCCAGGCCTTGTCGCCGCCATTGAGAAGATCGAACAGGATCGCCGCCGGGACAATCGGCACGCGGGCCGAGAAGATGCTGAATCCCTTGCCTTTTTCATGCAGCGCATCCATCACGCCCTGGGCCGCCGCAAGGCCGAAGGCGCTGCCACCGGACAGCACCAGCGCATGCACGGCCTCGACGGATTTGTCCGGCGCCAGCAGGTCGGTTTCGCGTGTCCCCGGCGCACCGCCCATGACGGAAACCGAGGCGGTGAAAGGGGTCTCGGAGGTCAGGACAGTGGTGCCCGACCTAAGCTTTTCGTCCTGGGCATTGCCGACCAGCAGGCCGGGGACATCGGTGATCAGGTTACGGTTTCCGGGTCGCATGGCTGGCCTTGGGATCAGGAGATTTGCCCGCAGCATCCGGGGCCGTCCGGAGAATCGCAAGGGGCCTTGGCCGCGACGGATGAAGATCGGGTGACGGTGGCGCGCGACAGGCTTAACGCGGCGCACGTCACGCAACATGCCACAAGATGTTGTGGTCACGCCCGATCCGGACAGGGCTGAAAACGGAGCTGCGGGGCCCTTTTTCCGTACGTTTTGTACAAAACGTACGGCGATTTCCGCAAAACGTACAAAACCGTTCCCGCTTTGGACCAAGTCATGAACGTGACGTCGCGTCGGACAAGGTTAAGGCCCGTGATGCGAGGGCCGCAGCGGGGGTCAGGGGCGCGTGGCCAGAGCCTCGATCTGCGCCCGCATGACAGAGGCAAAATCGCCGCTGGCGGGCCGCGTCGCAAGCGGCGCAAAGACGATGGATGCCAGCCCCATCCCGGCGGCCCGTTCCTTGGCCTCTTGGGGCGGTTCGGCTTCCCAGATCAGCAGGGAGGCGCCGGTTTCCGCAACCATGTCCTGCAGATCCTGCCATTGCGCCTCGTCCGGCAGCGCACCCGCCTCCCATTCGAGCGCGGCGATGTCGAGGCCATAGGCCCGGGCGAAATACTGATAGCGGGGGTGGGTCGCGATGATCGTCGTGCCCTGCAGCGTGGCCAGCGCGTCGCGCGCCTGGGTGTCCAGGGCGGCCAGATCCGCCAGCAGCGACGGCAGCCTTTCCTCGACCCGGTTGCGCAGGTCCGGCATCCGCCGTTGCATGGCGGCGGCCAGCGCCTCGGCCTGTCCCGCCGCCAGCTCGAAATCGAGCCAGGTGTAGCTGGCGGTTCCGGTGTGCGAATGCGCGCCATCCTCGCCGTGGCTGTGGCTCACGGATTGCGTGGCGATGAAGGCCGCGGACAGTTTGGCGGAGGTATCGACAAGCCGCGAGCGCGGCAGCGAGGCCCGCGTCGTCCAGGTCGCGAAACCGGCCCCGTTGAGCGCAATCAGATCCGCCTGCTGGATCGCCGCGATGTCGGACAGTCCGGGCCGCCAGAAGGACGGGTCGCGCCCGTCGGGAACCGGGAACAGGACCTCGATCGCATCGCCGCCAAGGCGGTCCGCCATCCAGGCCAGCGGGTAGTTGACGGTGGCGACCACGGGCCGCTCCTGCGCGGTGGCGGCACCGGCCAGGACGGCCAAGGCGCATGCAAGTGGTTTGAGCATCAGTTCTTCCCCTGACCGTAGGCGATGTCGTCCGGTGTCAGCATCCAGTAGTCGGAATGGCCCTCGCTGACTTCGACCTCGATCATCAGCCCGGTGTTGGCGGCGCCCTCGGGCAGGGCAAACTGTGTCTTGCCCTCGTCACCGATGTCCAGCGTCATGAGCAGGACGTTCTGGGCATCCAGCACGCGGATCTCGCCCCCGGTCGGGACGCGGCCCGAGGAAAAGGTGGATTCCACCGTCACGGTCTGACCCGAGACAGAGGCAAAGACCCGCAGGTCATGCGCCGCAACGGGAAGCGCGGCGAGCGCCAGGGCAAAGGCGAGCGCGCGGATCATTTCGCGCCCCAGGGTTCGAAATGCACCCAGATCACGGCGCCCAGTTCATGCGCCTTGTCCTCACCGTCATGCTGCATCGGCTCTGCGGCGGTGTTCAGCGCGGCGAACCCCCACCATCCGTCGGCCGGCACGGCATAGCTGAAGACACCATCGGCATCGGCCTTGATCGTCTGGGTGATCATCAGGTCCGAGGGCGCAACCGCGCTGCCATCCTCGTTGTAATATTCGACCTCGACCTCGGCGTAGGGCACGGGCGCGCCGTCAAGCTTGACGATGCCCTGGAACAGGTTGCCTTCCCACAGGGCAAAGGGCTTGGACAGCGGCACGATCTCTGTCTTCAGGCCCAGTTCCGCGTCCCAGCCGTCATCGTCGCCGTAGGCCGAAACGTAGGTCTTGGTGAAATGGGTGATGAAGGCGTCTTCCTCGGGTTCCCAGTAGGGTTTGGGGGTCATGGCAAAGACATGCGTGCCCGGGCGGTCCAGCCGGTATTCGGTGGCAAAGGCGGCATGGTCCATGACCTGAGTGTCCTGCAGCCTGTCCAGCAGGTCCGTCGTCTTGCCGCCATGCGTCACGGTAAAGGCCTCGGGCCGTTCCAGCACCATGCCGATGCCCTCGAAAGGGTGGGAGAAGGAGAGTGTCAGGTCGATGCTGCGCCCGTCCTCCTGGCTGACCATGTTGTCGGAGGGGATGATCATGCCGTAGTGGGCCGTGGCCGTCGAGGCGAGGGCGGCAAGGGCCGCGGCGGTCATCAGGGCTTTCATGGGGCCGTCTCCGTTACTGGGAAGCTGAAATTGTTACTCATAGGGCAAGAATCCAGGCGACCAGCCTGTCGCCGTTCATGGTGACGACCGTGACAAGCCCCGTGGCAATCCCTGCCGACACGATCAACAGTAGGGCAATTTCCGCAAAGGCCAATCGCAGGATCATGAAACGGCCCGCGCCCAGCCGCCGGGCGGTTTCGATCTCCGGGGCGCGCAGGCTCCAGGCCAGGAACAGCGACAGGCCGATGGCGCCAAGTGCGGCGATCCCGATCACCAGCGTGACCGCGTCCAAGAGCGCCGCGATCCGGAAGATCCGGTCGACCAGCCCTGCGACGACCTCGGCCGGGACGGTCATCTGCAGCGGGTTTTCCGGGTCAAGGTAGCGCCCGCGCAGGATCGTCCCGGAGCGGGTGTCGTAGGGGGCGACCAGCACGGCGGACAGGGGATAATCGCCGGAAGGGCCGTGGAAATGAAAGCTGTCGATGTTGTCGGGCGTGATGCGCTGGAACTGGGTGATGGCGGCATTGGCGGTGACATTGCCCGCGTCATCCGGTGTCACCACGTCGTCATGCCCGTGGCCGATGCCGGCGATGATCCAGGTGGTCTTGACGTCGGTAAAGACGGCCTCATCGTCGGGCGTGCCGGTGGGGGCCAGGACCCCGGTGATCTGCAGTTCCAGCGGATAGACCCCGTCTAGGTCGAAGAGGTTTTCCGGCGAGGACACCACCGTATCGCCGGGGCCGAGGCCCAGCCGGTCCGCCACCTGCGCGCCCAGCACCGCCTCGCCCAAGAGGGCCATCTGCCGGCCTTCGGCGATCCGCAGCCCGCGAAAGTCGACGTAGTCGAGCGAGGTGCCGACGATCCGTGCGCCATTGGTCTGAAAGCCCGTGTGCAGGGGGATCGGCAGCGCCAGTCCGCTGTCCCAGACCGCATCCTCGGCGGCGCGGGAAATGGGCTGCGCGCGATCCTGCGAGAAATAGACCGCGCTCATCACCAGGTCGAGCTGGCTGCCCCGTGCGCCCAGCACCAGCGGCGTGGCCTCGGCCCGCCGGGTCAGCGCCTCTTCCGAGCCGCGCAACAGGACCTGTGTCACCAGTGGTACCGACAGGATCAGGGCGCCGACGATCACCAGCACAAGGCTGCGCGCCCATGTCCAGCGCAGGTGGGCAAAGGCGAGGAAGAAGGCGTTCATGCGGGCTGTCTCAGCGTGGCAAAGTCGATCACGCGGTCAAAGCGCGGCAACAGGTCGTGGTCATGCGTCACCGCAAGAACGGTGGCCTGCATGTCCAAGGCCCGGTCGAAAAGCAGGTCCAGGATGGCTTCCTTGGTTTCTGGGTCGAGGTTGCCGGTGGCTTCGTCCGCGAGGATCAGTTTCGGCTGTGTGACCAGCGCCCGGCAGATGGCCACGCGCTGCTGTTCGCCCCCCGACAGCGCGGGCGGGTGGCTTTTCAGGCGATGCGCGATGCCGCAGGCCTCTGCCAGGGCGTGGGCACGTTCCCTGACCTGTGCATCCAGGCGCAGGCCAAGACCGACGCGATAGGGATAGAGGATGTTCTCATAGGCGTTCAGGTAGTCGACCAGCGCGAAGTTCTGAAAGATGAAACCCACATGCGTCGCCCGGAAACGGCGGCGTGCGGCCTCATCGAGGGTGGCAAGATCGGTCCCGGCGACAGTCAGCGTGCCCGCGTCCGCCCGCACCATCCCGGCCACGAGGTTCAGCAGCGTCGTCTTGCCGGTGCCGCTGGGACCGATCACGCCGACACGTTCGCAGGCGGCCACGTCCAGCGCGGGCACCTTGAGGGCAAAGCCGCCGCCGGGATAGGCAAAGGCCAGGTCGCGCGCCGCGATCAACTGTCTTCCCCCGGGGGAGGGGCGTCGGCGTTGCGCTCCAGCGTGCCCGCGTCGCTGCGGTCCACCTCTGTCAGCGAGAACCCGGTGATCTTCCAGGCGCCCTGATCGGGAGCCATCGTGAGATCCGCGGCATAGGCATTGCCCCGCATGTGCATGTGTTCGGCATGGCCGACCACGCCCAGGACGCGCCATCTGGCCGCGATCTCGACCATGTCGCCCGTGCGGCGCGCGCTCATGCCCAGCAGCGAGACGTCGTGGATTTCCTGATCGGGGTTCAGGCCGCCCCCGGCCATCGCGCCGACCCGTTCAAGATAGAGCTGTTCCAGCGCGGGACCGGCGGCCACCGTGGCGAGACGGTCATAGATCTCGGCCTCTTCGGTCTGGCTGAAGGCCTCGTAGATCGTGGCGAGGATGCCGGGCAGCAAGAGGGGGCTTTCGCGGGAAAATTCCTGCGGCGACATGCCGTTGGCCGAGACCGGGGCGGCCCGATCCGGCGCCATGAAGGACCAGGCGCCGATCGCGATACCGGCCGCCGCGAGCGCCGCGGCCAAAATGTTCCTGAACATGATACGCCTGCACCGCCTTCCGAACTTCGACCATGAGCATAGTGCAGAGCCGGTCGCGTGCAAGGCGGACCGCGCCTTCCACCATGCCCCGCGAATCCTGCGGTCCGAGGCCCGGCGGCAAGGCGTGGCGCCCGGGGGCGCGGGGCGACCGCCCTGAGCGTTGTGCGCAAAACGTCAAAAGGCGTCTCGTCGCGTATCAAAGGGCACCGGCCTAGTCCTTGCGCCCGACCAATCCTGCCACAGCCGCCGCGCCAACGGCGGTGATGATCCATCCCGCGACCTGCAGGGCGGGTTTGGCCCAAAACCCGAATGCCCCCCAGTTGCCCCGGACCGGAGACGGCGCCCAGGCCGCCTCTTGCCCCAGGGCATCCAGCGGGATGAAGACATCCAGCGCATAGAGCATCGGTTGAAAGGTCTCGTAATCCTGCGCCGCCGGGCTGCCCTTCCACAGGGCCAGCGGCAGCGGGCCTGTTGGGTTGTCCTCATAGCCCTCTACCGCCGTGATCCAGTCGGCGGAAGTCAGGACAATGGCAGACTCCGGCGCCATCTGGTCCACCGCCCAGACCTGCGCGTAAAGCAGCGTCGCAAAGATCCAGAGACCGAGGACCCAGTAGATCGCCCGACCGGGCCGGTGGCCAAAGCCAAAGACCGCGCCGAACAAACCGTTGACGGGCCGCATGAGCGTGGCCAGTTGCGCCGCCCAACCCGCGCGCCATGTCCCGTCCTGCGCCGCCATCGCCCGATGATAGCTCGCCCGCCGCACCCGCTTGTCGCGTTCTTCCAGAAGGCGGGCGGCCCCCTGTGTGACGCCCTGCTCGCGCAACACCTTGGCAAGCTGGGTATAGGGCTGCGGGTCGCATTGTTTGCGATTGGCGCCGCGGATGAAGGGCGGCTGGTCCAGCCGCGTGTTGCCGTCGTGATCCAGAATTTTGTCGATGGCCGGAGTGATCCGCCGCTCTGCCTTGCGGGACAGCCAGGTCAACCGCTCGGCAACGCTCATCCCGCTGTCCAGCCGCTCATAGCGAAAGCCGGAGAGATACAGCGGCTTGGCGCCTCGCCAGCTCTCCCTGTCATCGCAAAGTCGCCCGAGATGCGCATCGTCGAAATCCAGTGGCCCGGAAAACCCCGCCAACCCGCACCAGAACAGCGCCGCCTCCACCCGCAGCCCTTCTGCGGCCAGCCCGCTGTCAAATCGGCCCTCTTGGCAATCGAGATGGCCCTGAACATGGGCGCGGGTGAGGTTGACCAATCCTTCGGCGTGAAATCCGTCCCTCAGAAAGACGTCAGCCCCCACCTTTAAGCCATCGCAGTTGAGCGCCATGCCGCCGGGGTTTTCGAACCGCCCCTTGATGCAGTCTAGCTGACCGGTGATCCGGGCGCCTATAAAGTTGACCTCTCCCGTGGCATGAAACCCGTCCCTCAGGAAGACGTCAGACCCCACCTGCAAGCCATTGCAATCGAGCGCCACGCCGCCGGGGTTTTCGAGCCGCCCCTTGGTGCAGTCGAACTGCCCGGTGATCCGGGCGCCTCTGAGGGTGACCTCTCCGGTGGCATGAAACCCGTTTCTCAGATGCAGATTGCGTTCCGTCTTCAAGCGGTCCGCCCGCAATCCCGGCAGGGCGCAGCCGGGCAGATAGACGCCGCCCAGCTCCGCATCGTCCAGATCCGGCTCTTGCAGAAACCGGCAGTCAAAAAGGCTCAGATCACGGGAGGATTTGACGGCTTCGAGGTCGAGGAACCCGGTGATCACCGCGCCCTGCACCCCAACGGAGCGATCGGGCAAGGGCAGATCGGCGCAGCCGCCGGTGACCAGGTGGCGGATCAGGGGCGCGCGGATGCGGGGGGCGTCTTCACTGTCCTCGGGGCAGCCCTCGCCGAAATCGACAAAGCCGTTGGGCGCCTCGGCGATCAGCCTTTCCTCGGCTTTGGTCCAGGGATGTCCCCCTTGATCTGATCCAGTGTCTTGCCAGTGCCTGCCATCGCGTCCCTCCTGTCTTTCGACATGGGCAAAGATGAGGCTGATGCCAAGAGGCGTCAGCCCGAAATCGCCCGGGGCGGGGGCGGCTGCGATGGGTCCAGTCTTGAGTGGAAAGGGAGGGGGCCTCTGTAACCCATTGATTTGACTGATCCGTCAAACTGTTCGCGCGTCGATGCCCTACACCCCGGCCCGTTTCAGATACACCGCCCCCCGTCCACCTCCATGCAGACGCCGGTGATCATGTCCGCCTCGTCCGAGCAAAGAAACAGCGCGGCATTGGCCAGGTCGCGGGGCGTCGAGAACCGGCCCAGAGGGATGGTGGAGAGGAACTTGGCCCGCATCTCGGGCGTGTCCTCGCCCATGAAGCTGGCCAGCAGGGGCGTTTCGCCTGCCACGGGGTTGAGCGCGTTGACGCGGATGCCCGACGGCGCCAGTTCCACCGCCATTGTCCGCGTCGCCGTGTTCATCCAGCCCTTCGACGCATTGTACCAGTTGAGGTTGGGCCGGGGAGAGACACCCGCCGTCGAGGCCACGTTGAGGATCGCGCCCGAGCCCTGCGCCTTGAGCGCGGGGACAAGCGCGCGGGCGGTGAGGTAGACCGACTTGCAGTTGACGGCAAAGACGCGGTCGAAATCCTCTTCGCTGACCTCGTCCATCGGGGCGGGCAGGTGGGTGATGCCGGCGTTGTTCACCAGGATGTCGATGCCGCCCATGTGCTCATGCGCCAGCGCCATCAGGGCGCGGACGCTGGACCCGTCCGAGACATCGCTGTGCAGCGGGTGCGCGCCGGTCGCCTCGGCCACCTTGCGGGCGTTTTCATAGTTGATGTCGGCCACAACCACCTGCGCGCCCTCGGCGGCGAAACGGGTGACGATCCCTTCGCCGAAGCCGGAGCCGCCGCCGGTGACGATGGCGCGTTTGCCTTCCAGTCTCATGATGGCTCTCCTTAATAGGTTGCGCGGCCGCCGGACTGGTCGAAGACCGCCCCGGTGGTGAAACTCGCCTCGGTGGAGGCGAGCCAGCAGGCCATCGCCGCGATTTCGTCGACAGTGCCGAAGCGGCCCATCGGGATCTTGCTTTCCATGTAGGCGATGAATTCATCCGTCATCTGGTCGAAGATCGCGGTGCGGACGGCGGCGGGGGCGATGGCGTTGACGGTGATCTGCGTGTCGGCCAGTTCCTTGCCCAGCGATTTTGTCAGCCCGATGACAGCGGCCTTGGAGGCGGAATAGGCCGAGGCGTTGGGATTGCCCTCTTTGCCCGCGATGGAGGCCATGTTGACGATGCGGCCAAACCCCGCGGGCCGCATCAGCGCCGCGGCGGCGCGATTGCAGTAGAAAACCCCGTGGGTGTTGAGCTCGAAGACCTGTTTCCAGGCCTCGGTGGGGTATTCGATGACGGTGGTGTTGGGGCCGGTGATCCCGGCGGAACAGACCAGCGTGTCGAGCCCGCCCATCGCGGTCTGATCCTCTGCCATTGCGCGGGTGACGGCCTGGGGGTCGGTGACATCGATGGCGCGGGTGCGGATGTTGGCCTCGCCTTCGATGGCGGCGAGGTTGTCCTCGGAGATGTCCCAGACCGTGACTGCGGCGCCCTCGGCGGCAAGGCGGCGCGAAATGGCCGCACCGATGCCCGAGGCGCCGCCGGTGACGACCGCGTGGCGGTTTTCAAAGCGCATTGATGATCCTCCCTTTTGGGCGGCATGTTGGGGCCAGTCCGTGGCGAGGTCCAGCGCTTTGCGGGCTGTTGTCGGCGGGACGGGACTGTTTGCGGCATGCGCCGCAAAGGCGCCCGCCCGCCGACCCTTTGGAACAGGCTGCGCCTGTTTTTCGCTTCGGGAGTCACCAGCGAACAGGCCTCGCCTGTTCCCCTGACCCCTCCCTCGCTTATTCGGGCCTGAGCCAGCGCGCGGGGCGATGCAAGGGCAAGCCGCGCTTTGCGCGGGCCTGCGGCCCCTAGCATCGCCCCGCGCCCCGGCTCTGATCGGCCTCAAGCGACGGAGGGCTCCGGGGAACAGGCTGGGGGCCGGTCTGCCTGCCGGTAAACTCTCCGGTGTGAGCACCGGTGCGGATGCGTGAACAGAAGAGTCAGGAGGTGAGTGCCGGCAGTCGGGGCGCGGCGTCGAGCAGGGTTTGTGTATAGGGGTGTTCCGGCGCGGAGAAGATCCGCTGGGTCGGGCCGGCCTCGACGATGCGGCCCTTTTGCATGACCATGACCCGGTCGGCGATCCCCCGCACCACCGAGAGGTCGTGGCTGATGAAGAGATAGGCCAGCCCGTGACTGGCGCTGAGCCCGGCGATGAGGTCGAGGATCTGCGCCCGGACGCGCACGTCGAGCGCCGAGACCGCCTCGTCGAAGACGATCAGGTCGGGGCGGATGATGAGCGCGCGGGCGATGGCCAGGCGTTGGCGCTGGCCGCCGGAGAAGGCATGGATGTGTTTCTGCGCATCGCCGGGCGAGAGGCCCACGGCGGTCAGCGCCTCTGCGATGGCCTCGTCCCGGGCTTTGCCCCGGGGTGGGTCGGGCAGCAGGTGGAAGGGTTCCGTGATCAGGCGCGCGACGCGGTGGCGGGGGTTGAAGCTGCCGTAGGGGTCCTGGAAGACGACCTGCACCTTGCGCCGGACCTCGGGGTTGGGGCGGTGATGGGTGAAGACCGGCGCGCCGTCGAGCGTGATGGTCCCCGAGGCGATGGGGGTCAGGCCGAGCAGCGCGCGGGTGAGGGTGGACTTGCCGCAGCCGGATTCGCCCACCAGTCCAACCCGTTCCCCCCGGTCTATGGCAAAGCCGACATCGTCGACGGCGGTGAAGTGCGGATGGGCGGCAAAGGGATGCGGGCGCGGCAGCGGGTAGGTGCAGGTCACGCCGCTGGCGTCGAGAAGCGGGCCGCTGTCGGGGCGGGGCGGCAGATGCGGCTGGTGGCCGGAGGCCTCGAAGAGGGCGCGGGTATAGGGGTGCTCGCGCCGCGCGAGGAGCCGGTCTGTCGGTGCGCTTTCGACGATGCGGCCCTTTTGCATGACGGCGATGCGATCGGCCATGCCCGCGACCACGGCAAGGTCATGGGTGATCATCATCAGCGCCATGCCCTCTGTTTTCGTCAGATCCTGCAAAAGGTCGAGGATCTGTGCCTGGGTGGTGACGTCGAGCGCTGTCGTGGGTTCGTCCGCGATCAGCAGCCGGGGCCGGAGCGCGATGGCCATGGCGATCACCACGCGCTGGCGCTGGCCGCCGGAGAGTTCATGCGGGTAGCGCGAGAGCGGCAGGTCCAGGCCACAGCGGGCCAGCGCCTCTGTGGCCTGCGCGCGGGCCTTGGCGCGCGGCGTGCGGGGCGCGTGTTGCAGGATGGTTTCCGAGACCTGGGCACCGATGCTCTGCACCGGATTGAGCGCGGTCATCGGTTCCTGGAAAACCATGCCGATGTCGCGGCCCCGGATGTCGCACAGGCGCCGTTCCGGGAGCGTGAGCAGGTCTGTGCCGTCCAGCGCGATGCGGCCCGAAGCGCGGGCGCCTTGTGGCAGGAGGCCCATCGTCGCAAGCGCGGTCATGGATTTGCCCGACCCGGATTCGCCGGTCAGGGCGAGGATTTCGCCGGGGGCGATGTTCAACGAGACGGTGTCGAGGATGCGCGTGCCCTGGATCTCGACGGTGAGGGCGTCGATGTCGAGAAGGGGGGGCTCTGCCCCCGGCCTGCGGCCTCCCCCGGAGGATTTTTCGCCCAAAGAAGCGCTCATGTGCGCAGGACCTTCAACCGTGGGTCAAGCGCGTCGCGCAGCCCGTCACCGAGGACATTGAGGCCGAGGACCATGAAGACGATGGTCAGCCCCGGGATCACGGCGACATGCGGGGCGAGCGAGACCAGCGTCTGCGCATCGGCCAGCATTCGCCCCCAGGAGGGCACCGGCGGCTGGGCGCCGAGGCCCACGTAGCTGAGGCCCGCCTCGGCCAGGATGCCCAGGGAGAACTGGATGGTGCTTTGCACGATCAGCAGGTTGGCGATGTTGGGCAGGATGTGCTCGGCGCTGATGCGCGGCGTGGACTTGCCCGCGACGCGGGCGGCGAGGATGAAGTCGCGCGTCCAGAGCGACAGCGCCGCGCCGCGCGAGAGGCGGGCGAAGACGGGGATGTTGAAGATGCCGATGGCCAGGATCGCGTTGATGGCGCCGGGGCCGAAGACGGCGGTGATCAGGATGGCGATGACCAGGCTGGGAAAGGCGAAGATCAGGTCGGAGGTGCGCGAGATCAGCTCGTCCAGCAAGCCGCCGCGGGCGGCGGCGGCGGCTAGGCCCAGCGGCACGCCGAGGGTGAGGCCGATGCCCACGGCGACCAGCGCCACGGCGATCGAGGTGCGCGCGCCGACCATGAGCATGCTGAGGATGTCGCGGCCGAAGTGATCCGTGCCCAGCAGGTGGTCGCCGCCCGGTGGTTGCAGGCGGGCGGGAATGTTCATCGCGGTGACCTCGCCCGGCGTCCAGAGAAAGGACAGAAGGGCGGCGCCGAGAAAGAGCGCGGTGAGCGCGCCGCCGAGGATCAGGTTGCGGCTCATCTGTGGCGCAGCCTGGGGTCGGCCAGCGCATAGGCGAGGTCGGTCAGGAAATTCACCAGGATGACGGCGAAGACCAGCAGCATGACGGTGCTTCCCACCACGATCAGGTCGCGCTGGCTGATGGCCTGGAAGATCAGTCGCCCGAGGCCCGGCAGGTAGAAAACCTGTTCGATGATGATGCCCCCGGCGATGAGAAAGGAGAATTGCAACCCGATGATGGTCAGCACCGGGATCAGCGCGTTGCGCACCCCGTGGCGCCAGAGCGTCTGGGTGCGGGTCAGCCCCTTGGCGCGGGCGGTGCGGATGTAATCCTCTCCCAGGGCGTCGATCAGGGAGGAGCGCAGCACCCGGGCGAGGATGGCGGCCTGCGGCAGGGCCAGTGCCACGGCGGGCAGGGTGAGGGCGCGGAGGGCCTGCAGCGGGTCCTCCCAGCCGGGGAAGCCGCCGGAGGGAAAGATGCGCCAGGTGATGGCAAAGCCCAGCACCAGCAGCATGGCGAACCAGAAGTTCGGGATCGCGACGCCCAGCTGTGAGAAGGCCATGACGCCGAGGTCGGGCGCGCGGCCACGGGTGGCGGCGGCGATCAGACCGGCCGGGAAGGCCAGCAGGATCGAGAGGGCAAGGGCGAAAAGCGCGAGCGGCAGCGAGATCCACAGCCTCTCGCCGATGATTTCGGCCACCGGGGCACGGTAGGTGTAGGAGGTGCCGAAATCGCCTGTCAGCATGCCAGTGGTCCAGGCGAGGTAGCGTTGCCATTTCGGCAGGTCGAGGCCCAGTTCCTCGCGCAGGGCGGCCAGGGTTTCGGGCTGGGCGTTGATGCCCAGCATGTAGCTGGCCGGGTCCCCGGGCGCCACTTCGACCACCAGGAAGATCACCGCCGAAGCGACGGCAAGGCTGAGGACCAGCGAGATCAGGCGTCGGGACAGGTAGGCCAGCATGGAGGCACCGTATGGGCGGCCCGGGGCGGCGTCCAGAGGCTTGGCGCCGGACAGACCGGCGCGGCCTTGCGACCGCGCCGACAGCGGGCCGGGGGACGCCGTCCCGGCCTGTATCGTTCCGCTGGTTACTGGAACACCAGCGGCGTGCGGTCCTTCAGGCGGGACTTTGCCCCGTAGACCACGGCGCCCGCATCGGACGAACCAAAGGTGGTTTCCGCGATGCTGCGGATGTTCTGCCAGAAGGCCTTGTCATCGCGGCTGTCCGAGTGCCCGGCCTCGAAACGGACTTGGGCAACATCCTTGTAGTGGCCGCGCGGCAGAACGAAGCCGATGTCGCGGAAGGCGACATTTGTGCGGCCCATGCCCGAGCCGTTCAGCCCGACACCGGCGATGGATTCGGCGACTTTCTGGCCAAAGCGGTCGAGCAGGACGACCTTGGCGTAGAAGTGGTCGCCGTCCAGTTTCTTGCCGTTGGAGTAGCGCGAGTGGAAATGCGCCTTGCCGCTGGCATCGAGCGTGAAGCGGATCGTCACGTCCTGGTGGCTGTCCACCCAGTAGGTGCGCGTGGCGTCGAAGGGCTGTCCCGGGGTGACGGTCAGACGGTCCCCCATGCCGGCCTGTGCGCCTCCGGCGATCAGCATGATGACCGTGGCGGCAAGTGCGATGAGATGTTTCATGTCGGCTCCTTTTGCCTTGAAGTGCGCCGGGTGTTTCCGGCGGGTGCACCGAAACCTGGCCGCGGGACGGACAGTGAGGAAAGCCGCGGAACCGGACAGTTTGCAGGTTTCCGCCCTACTTTCCGGACAGGTTTCCGGTTAATGGGGGTTGAACGGTGGCGCGGGCGGGGCGGGCGAGTGCAAGCATTTCCGGAACAGGCGGACTGGCGGCGCAAGTTCGAAGCCGAGGGCTACGACGTGACCCCGGCGACCCCGGTGAGAATCGACAGCGAATTGCTGGAGATCCTGCAGGTTCGCGCCCGGGGCCGGGCCTCGGACGACGCGCTTGCGGCCTTGTCGGTCGAACGGTTCCGGAACGGCCGCATTCCACGCAAGTTCACCGACCGATGGATCCGGCGGGCGCGCGCCGGGTCAAATGTCCGTTTCGACACCGCCTATGGGCTGGCGCTCCTCCTGAACGTCGAACCGCGTGACCTGATCCTGATGGTGCCGGATACCGAGCCCGAGCCAGACACCGTTCCGGGCGACTTGCCCTTGCCGGGAGGGCGCCGGGCGGGATGGGTCGGCCACGACATCGTCGGCGATATCAGCCTGTGGATACGGATCACGACTGTCGGTGCGCTGGCGGTCGCTGTCGGCTATGCGCTGTTCGTGGAAAACTGGTTCCTCGAATTGCGGATCGCCTTTCCCGGCGCAGGGATCGGAACGGCGCTGGCCTGCGGGTACCTGTCGCGGCGCCACACCCGGTTTCCGATGCCTCTCAACCTGAGGCTGCTGTTCGGTCTTGTCTTTGGCCTGGTGACGGGGGCGGGGGCCTTCCTGGCGATCGCAGTCCGGGTGCCGCACCATCTTTGCGGCTTTCGCGATGATTGGTCGGTTCAGGTCGCGGTCGCGGCGTACCTCGTGGGTGCCGTGGCAGCCTATTCCCTTGGCCATCGCCTTGGGGGGCGTCGCCTGCGGCGCAAGGTGTATATCCTGACGCCTTTGACATTCGCCTTGCTGGTCCTCGCGATCCTTGCGGCGTGGTCCGGGTCGCCTTGCGGCGCCGCCTGATCCCTCGGTTTGCCATCACGTCCGTTGCGCTTTGGCGAGAAACGCCATGAGCGCCTCTGTCGTCTCTGCCGGGGACTGGTCGATGAAGAAATGCCCGCCGGGGATCGCGCGGGCGGCCATGTCGCCCAGCCGGTCGGCCCATGTGGCGGGCACGTCATAGGCGCGAGCCATCGCGCCA
The DNA here is from genome assembly GCF_019392335.1 of Mameliella sp. CS4. Classification (GTDB taxonomy): domain Bacteria; phylum Pseudomonadota; class Alphaproteobacteria; order Rhodobacterales; family Rhodobacteraceae; genus Antarctobacter. The sequence continues at coordinate 182,570 of NZ_JAHXRQ010000005.1, read as the reverse complement.
TCGGCGCCGTAAAGCACAAGCGCGGGGCAGGTCACGCGGCGGTCGAGGTCTTCTGCATCATCGTGCAGGTCGTTCTCGATCGCGGCACGGTAGTCGTCGTTCATGGCGCGGCGGCAGTCCGGGTCCGCCCAGGCGGCGCGGTAGGCGGCCAGTTGGGCGGGGGCGAAATCGGACAGGTCCGCCTTGCCGAAGCCCAGCAGGCAGCGCGTGTAGAAAGCCTCGGGGTCGGCAGCGATCATGGTTTCCGGGAAGGGTTCCGGCTGGGCGAGGAAGAACCAGTGGTAATACCCCTTCGCGACCTCGTGGGTCAGTTCGGTCAGCAGGTGGTGGGTGGGCACGATGTCCATCACCGTCAGCGAGCGCACCGCCTCGGGCGCGTCCAGCGCAAGGCGATGCGCGGTGCGCGCGCCGCGATCATGCCCGACCAGGTGAAAGGTCTCATGGCCGAGGTGGCGCATCAGCGCCAGCTGGTCGCGTGCCATCTCGCGGAAACTGTAGCTGGCGACGCCCCTGGGCTTGTCGCTTTCGCCATAGCCGCGCAGGTCCGGGCACATGACGGTGAAATCGCGGGCCAGGGTGGGGGCGACCTCGGCCCACATGGCGTGGGTCTGGGGGAAACCGTGCAGCATGAGCAGGGGCGGCCCGCTGCCCGCGCTTTCATAGGCGATCCGCGTGCCGTCCAACAGGGCGCTGGCGGCGGCAAAGCCGGGGATGTCGTTGCGGAGCATGATGCCTAGTCCCCCGTTACGCAGAGGATCTCACCGCGGCCGGGGATCAGCAGGCAGGTGCCGTCTTTGCCATGCGGTTCGGCCAGGGCACCATCCACGCGGTAGAGATCAGGTCCGTCCTCGTAGACCAGATGCACCGCGATTTCGACCCGTGTGGGCGTGCCGGAGGGCCAGTAGAGCCGGTGCAGGCTGTTGTCGCGGTCAGGCCGGTCGACCAGGTCGACCGCCTGGGTACAGGGCGCATCCCGCAGCACGGCGCCCGAGGTATCGCGCAGCGTGCAGCGGGCGCTGCGCAGGGCGTCGGCCTGCAGCCCGCTGGTGCTGATCGCCTTGATTTCGCTGACCGGGTGATAGCGGGCGTAGGGCGGCAGGGTGACAAAGACGTCGTCCTCGCAATCGCCGACGGTGATGCGATAGTTGCTGTCGTAACCGCAGACCTCGACCCGGTCTCCGTCGATGCGGACCCGGCATTCCATCGGCAGGGCGCTGTAGCGAAAGCCGTAGACGGTGTCCTGGCCATCGGCGGCGTCGTAGTCCCACAGAATGCGATCCGTATCCGTGTCGGGCAGTGGCGCGAGGTCGAAGATCGAGTCCGACATGACCTTGACACTGCCGCCGCCGTGGCCGTCGTAGATCCTGCTGGGCTGGCGGAAACCGCGCAGCAGGCCGGTTTCGCAGGCCATCTGCCGTTGCACCGCCAGTTGCGGCAGGGGGCCGTCCAGACCTTCCAGCCCGATATCCCAGATCAGCGCCTGTTCGATGGTGCGGAGGTGAAACAGCTCGGTGCTGGGCGTGGCCAGGAGGTTGCCGATCAGCTCCGGGTGCATCATGGCGCCGGCCTCGAAGACACGCGGGGAATTGGCCAGTTCGACAAGGCTCAGGATGCTTTCGATGCCCAGCGTGTAGGCGCGTTTGATCTGGTCAGAGCTGTATTGCCCACCGTCGTCGATGCTGATGGAGGGGCTGTGAAAGGCCAGGTCGCCGCCGACATGCAGGATGCGGTTTTCCTCGATCGAGGTGGGGCCGGCGTGTTTGTTGCCCATCATGAAGATGATGGCGCAGATCGAATAGCAGCGAGCGCCGTCGCCGATCCGCGTCTGAACGCCCTGATCATAGACGAAGCGCGCGACCTTGATGCCCTCGGTCAGGCTGCCGCCCTCGCTGTCGAGGCAGAGGACGGGGTCCATGTCGAACCCGGTTTCCGACCAGAACATTGCCTCGCCCTTGAATGCGGCCAGCTGGTCGTATTCGCCGCCGGTGATCTGCCCGTCGAGCGTGAACGTGCAGGGGCCGTTGCCCATGGCGACGGTGGCGGCGCGGGCGCCGGGGGGCAGGGCGATGGCCAGCAGGGCGAAGGCCAAAAGCGCGGACAGGCGGATCAGGCGGGCGATGGAAAAGCGAATGGCGGACATTGGCAATGGGTCCCGATGCAGAGAAATCGGTTCAGCCTAGCACGCGGGACAGGTTTGGGCGAACAGCGCTGTATCCTGTCAGTCACGATAGCTCGGGTGGCAGAGTGTGAAACGATCAATGGTCGTCTGCGGAACCCGCATCGCCCTCAGCAGGGCGGGCGTGATCCGGTTGCCGGGCGGCGCGTTGGGCGCGATCTGGGCGTTGGCAGCCTGCACGGCGGTGCGGGTCTTGGGGCCAAGGCTGCCATCCGCGCCGTCGGCGTCGAAGCCGTAGGTGGCGAGTTTCTGCTGGACGGTCAGGACAAGCGCGGGGTGCGCCTCGTCCAGCTTGCCGCAGAGCTCGGGCGGCATGGGCAGGGCGGAGGCGGGGATCTGGAGGGGGCGGTAACTGTTGTATCGCTGTGCCGCGTGATCGCGCAAGGCCCGCAGCAGGATGGATCGGTGGGAATACTCGCGAAAGCCGAGAAAGCCGCGCTCGGTGATCCAGATGTAGAGATCTTCGAAGTCCGGCGTTTCCTTATAGCCTTCGCCGTATTCATAGGCCCATTTGACAAAGCCGATGAAGGCGCAGCCGTCATAGGCAAGGCAGGTCATGATCCGCCAGTCGGGGCCGTCATCGCGGTGTCCTGCGCAGAGGAAATTACGGCCCGCGTCGAAGGTCAGGAAGGCATCGCCCGCCATCTGGAAATTGTCGATGAGTTCATCGGACAGGCTATGGTGCCGGGCGGCAAAGCGGTTGGCGCAGAGGGCGATCAGGTCGGACCGATCCCCGGCAAAGGCAGTGGTCCGGTCGTCGAACAGGCGGACATCCTCGCTGACAAGCTGGAAGGGGGACAGGATCAGCATGTCGTCTGGCGGCGTGGCATACATGCGGTCCAGCAATCCGATGGAGACGCCTGTTTGCAGGAACAGGCGGGCGACTTCGCCGGTGGCGAGATTGGCGAGGCGAAACAGGTCGGCATGTCGGGCATTCGCGACCCGGGGATCGGATGGGTCGAGTGCAAGGATGGGCTGATGAATGCCGATACGCGACTCCAGATGGGCAAAACGGCGAGCCCCGGAATAGCCCTCGAATTCGTCAAACGCGCTGAAGAAGGCCAAGGCGCAGGCACTCTCGCAGCGGTCGCCCTTGTCGACCACGGTCACGAGGCTCCATTTCTTGATGAACCGGGCGAGGCGCATGGCCTCGGCGAGGCTGCCGCCGGGAGAGTTCAGTGACAGGATGGCGGAATGGGGACAGTTCTGGCCCGCCGGGCAAATGGCACGCAGGTGAGGTTCGGCCAGTCTGGCCAGGCGGTCCGTATCGCCCACCGTGATCGGCCCTTCGAGACGGAAGATCCGTCCGTTCAGAAAGCTCTCGGCCGCGTATTTCGAGATCTCGGTATAGGCGTTGCCCGCGCCGTCGGGCGTGAGCCCGCGCGCGTCGAACGTCGTGTTTGCGGATTTGAACCGGCTGGTGTCCTCCTGCCTTTGAAGGGGTCTTTCGCCATACGCGAAGGCCCAGCCGTCCGCGAAACTCGGTTCGGGGATGATGAATGTCACCTCGCGGTTGCCTGTCGGTCCGCGATCCAGCGTGATCGTGGCGGCAAGGGCGGGGTGGGCAAAGAGGATCAGGCAGAGAAGTCTGATAATCGGCATCGGGGAAATCCATCGTCGCAAAGGCTGTCAATAATCCCCTTCACGATGCCCCGAAGGCGCGCGCCCTGTCCACGGACAAGGCGCGCAAGGCGATCACTTGGTCCAGCGCACCTGCGCCAGAGGGTTCGCCTGGGTCGGCTGGTTGGTCCAAAGACCCTCGATCCGGGCGTCGGCGACGGTGGGGAAAGCCAGCTGGAACAGGAAGCCGTTGACGTAATCCTTGGCGATCAGCGTCTGGGCCTCGGCCAGCATGTCCGACCGTGCCGACGGATCGGTGGTGGCGTTCAGGGTTTTCATCAGGGCCTGGAACTCGGCGCTGTCATACTGGAAGTAGTAGTCGGGCCGGGCGTAGATGCCGATGTCCAGGGGCTCGGTATGGCTGACGATGGTCAGGCCAAACCCCTTGCCCTTGAACACTTCTTCCAGCCATTGCGCCCATTCCAGGTTGGTGATCTCTGCCTCGATCCCGACATTGCGCAGCTGGGCGGCGATGATCTCGCCGCCGCGACGGGCATAAGAGGGGGGCGGCAGTTTCAGTGTGGTCTTGAAACCCTCGGCATACCCCGCGTCCACCAGCAGCGTGCGCGCCCGGTCCGGGTCATAGGGCGACAGGCCGGTCAGGTCGACGTAATCGGGGTTGTGGGGCGCGAAATGCGTCCCGATGGGCGTGCCAAGGCCGAACATGGCGCCGTCGATGATCGCCTGCCGGTCGATGGCATGGGCCACCGCCTCGCGCACGCGGGGGTCGTCGAAGGGCGGTTGCTTGTTGTTCATCGCCAGGATGGTCTCACCCTCGGACGAGCCCAGCAGCACCTGGAAGCGCGCGTCGGCCTGGAACTGGGGCAGGTTTTCGGGCGCGGGATAGCCGGTAAACACGTCGATGTCCTGCGCCATCATGGCGGCAAAGGCGGCGGTCGGGTCCGAGATGAACTTGAAGGTCGCCTCCGTCAGGTGGGGCGTATCGCCCCAGTAATCGGCATTCTGCACAAGGTGGACGCTGTCGCCCTTGCGCCATTCGTCGAACCGGAACGGGCCGGTGCCGATGGGGGTCTGCTGGATGTCCTCGATGCTTTCCGGCGCCACCATGACCGCATCGCCCCAGGCGAGGTTGAACAGCAAGTTGCCGTTGGGGGCATTCAGGGACAACTCGACCGTGGCCGGGTCGATCACCCTGACCTCGGCGATATCGGAGAACAGCGCCTTTTGCGCATTGGTGCTGTCCTCGGCCCGGGCGCGGTCGAGGCTGAACTTGACGTCCTCGGCGTCGAAGGCGGTGCCATCGTGAAAGACGACGCCCTCGGCGAGGTGGAAGGTATAGGTCAGCCCGTCGTCGGAAATCTCCCAGGACCGGGCCAGGGCCGGCACGATGGCGCCATCGCCGGTGAACCGTGTCAATCCTTCGAAGACGTTGGAATACAGCACGCTGTCGATGGCCCCGGCGGCAGCAGAGGTGGGATCAAGGTGCGGCGGTTCCAGCTGGATCGCGATGGTCAGATCGGTCTGCTGGGCGAGCGCCGCGGTCCCGCCCAGCAGGGCGGCGGCGAGGGTGAGGCGGAATGTCATGTCGTTTCCCCTGTTGCTTTGACATCGAGTGTTGCGCTTTGCCGCGCGCGGTTCAAGCACGGGCTGCAAATGGCCTCTGGTTCTGCGCTGCAGCAAATGATAGGTAGGTGCGCAACTTTGTTGCGCGATAGGCGTCGGGCCTTGCCCGGTCCTTGCGCCACGCTTAGGGAGGAGGCTCAGGCGATGAGTGCAACCGCGAAGAAGAAAGCGCCGATGGCGGAGGATATCCGCGCCCGAAAGGGCGGCGCGCCGCTGGTCAGCCTGACGGCCTATACCACGCCGATGGCACAGATGATGGATGCGCATTGCGATTTCGTCCTGGTCGGCGACAGCGTGGGCATGGTGCTGCACGGGCTGCCCTCGACCCTGGGCGTGACGATGGAGATGATGATCCTGCACGGTCAGGCGGTGGCGCGGGGCCTGTCGCATGCCATGATGGTGATCGACATGCCTTTTGGCTCTTACGAGGAAAGCCCCCAGCAGGCGTTCCGCAATGCCGCGCGGCTGATGGCCGAGACGGGGGCGGGCGCGGTCAAGCTGGAAGGCGGGGTCGAGATGGCGCCGACGATTGCCTTCCTGGTGAAACGGGGCATCCCGGTCATGGCGCACGTCGGCCTGACGCCGCAGTCGATCAACACCCTGGGCGGCTACAAGGTGCAGGGGCGCGGCACGGCGGGCGAGGCCCTGATGGCCGATGCGCGCGCCGTGGCCGAGGCAGGGGCCTTTTCGGTGGTGCTGGAAAAGGTGCCGGCCTCTCTGGCCGATGCGGTGACGGAGGCGGTGCCGATCCCCACCATCGGCATCGGTGCGGGGGCCGGCTGTGACGGGCAGATCCTTGTCGTGGACGACATGTTGGGGCTCTTCACCGCCTTCAAGGCGAAATTCGTCAAACGCTACGCGACACTGGGCGCGGATGGCGAGGCGGCGATTGCCGACTACGCCCGCGAGGTGCGCGCGCGGACCTTCCCCGCGCCCGAGCATGTCTTTGGCGACGACGCGCCGGAGGACAAGGCATGATTGCGCCGATCGTCCGCAGCGTCGCAGAGCTGCGCAAGCTGACCGGCGGCTGGCACCGCGCGGGGGAAAGCATCGGCGCGGTGCCGACCATGGGCGCGCTGCATGATGGGCACCTGAGCCTTGTCGCCGCGGCCAAGGAAAGCTGCGACCGGGTGATCGTGACGATCTTTGTCAATCCAAGGCAGTTCAACAGCCGCGAGGATTACGAGAAATACCCGCGTACCGAACATGACGACGCCCGCAAGCTGGAACGCTTTGCCGTCGACGCGATCTTTGTGCCCGACGGGGACGAGATGTATCCGCAGGGCTTTTCGACCGGCGTGTCCGTATCCGGCCTGACGGATGTTCTCTGTGGCGCGTATCGGCCCGGGCATTTCGACGGTGTGGCAACCGTGGTGACAAAGCTGTTGTTGCAGACCGCCGCCGACCGGGCCTTTTTCGGCGAGAAGGACTGGCAACAGTTGCAGGTGGTGCGGCGGCTGGTGGCTGATCTGAATATCCCCTGTGACATCGTGGGTTGCCCGACCATCCGCGAAATCGACGGGCTGGCCATGTCGTCGCGCAATTTGCTGTTGTCCGACATGGCACGCGCAAGGGCGGCGGCGTTGAACGAGGCGCTGGAGGAGATGGCCGAGGGGCTGCGTGGCGGGCGTTTGGCGCAGGATCTGCGCCCCGAGGCAGAGGCGCGGCTGGCGGCGGCCGGCTTTACCGAGGTCGATTACCTGGACCTGAGAGCCAATGACGATCTGGCGCTGCTGGACCGGCCGGACCGGCCCGCGCGCCTGTTGGTCGCGGCCTGGCTGGCGGGGGTCAGGTTGATCGACAATATCGCGGTGTGACGCCGGGCGGACGCTGTTTCGCGCTGCGCGCGAAAGACGCCCCGCCCGCCGTCCCACGGGCGTCGCGCCTAGGGCAGCAACAGTTTCTCCAATGCCCTGCCCATGACCTTGGCACTGTCCAGCATATCGGTCACGCCGACCCATTCGTCGGGTTTGTGCGCCAGTTCCAGCACCCCCGGCCCGTAGGCGATGCAGTTCTGCAGCCGCCCGATGCGGTCGATGTGTTTCTGGTCGTAGGACCCGGGCGAGGCGACGTAGTCCGGCGCTTGTCCCAGCACGTCGGCGATGGCTTCGGCCACCGTTGTCACCACCGGCGCGTCCTGCGCGGTCATCGAAGGGTCGATGCGGTTGATGTCGCGGATCGCGTAGTCGAACCGGGGGCGGCGGGCCTTGAGGTCTTCGAGCAGCGAGATGACCTCGCCGCGCACCTCGTCATAGGCCTCTTCGACGAGGAACCGGCGGTCGATCACCATGCGGCAACTGTCGGGCACGTTGGGGGCGGGCAGGCCGGTGAAATCCTCCAGCTCCGCTTCGCCGCCGTGGACCGAGTTGATGTTGAGTGTCGATTGCCGCGCGGCCTCGGGCGTGACGGGCATGGCGGTTTCGCGCGTGGTCAGCGCGGGGAACAGCCGGTCCTCAAAGGCCTGCATGACGGCGCCCATGTGGCGCACGGCGCAGTCGCCGAGGAAGGGCATGGAGCCATGCGCGATCTCTCCCTTGGTCTCGATCTCGGCCCACCAGGCGCCGCGATGGCCAAGGCAGATGCGGTCCTTGTTGAGCGGTTCCGGGATGATGACGTGCTGCACGCGATCGGGTGAGAAATAGCCGAGGTGCGCCAGGTGCGCGACACCGCCGTAGCCGCCGGTTTCCTCGTCCGCCGTCCCCGAGATTTCGATGGCTCCGGCGTAATCAGGGTGCTCAGCGATGAAGCATTCCGCCGCGATGATCGAGGCGGCCAGCCCGCCCTTCATGTCGCAAGTGCCCCGGCCATAGATCCGGTCACCGTCCAGTTCGGCGCCAAAGGGATCGCGGGTCCAGCCGTGGCCGACCTCGACCACGTCGATGTGGCTGTTGAAATGCACGCAGTCGCCGGGGTCTGTGCCCTCGCGCCGGGCGATCACGTTCCAGCGCGGATACCGGTCGCTGTCCCCCGGCGCACCGGTCGCCCGGATCAGCTCGCAGGCGAAGCCCGAAGCCGCGAGGCGCTGTTGCAGCAGCTCGCAGATTTCGCGGTAGTGCCGGCCCGGCGGGTTCAGCGTGGGCAGGCGGACAAGGTCCTGGGTCAGCGCGATCAGGTCGTCGCGGGCGGCGTCGATCCGCGCAAAAAGGGAATCTGTCATGCGCAAAGTCTCTGTCGCTTGTCGCGGGGGCGCAAGGGGGCGCAGTCGCGGCAGGCGTTCAGGGCAGGTGAAGGCGCGGTGACGTGCCCAAGGGTGTGCCGCCCAGGGACACCTGTCCCTCGTCGATGTTCAGGGGCAGGTCGAGGTTGTCCTCTGCGGCGCGGACAAGGCTGTCGGCCAGCGGGGCCGGGATCAGGCCGGACTGGCGGGCGCTGTCCACCAGCGCGCCCCAGTTGCCTGCGCGCAGGGCCAACTGCCCCCTGGGGCGCCCCTGCGCGTCGATTTCCAGCAGGCCCGTGGCGTCCAGCTCTGCGCCGCCGGTGGTATAGCTGCCCTGTCGCAGGTCGATCTTTGTCGGCTGTGGCAAAGGCCCGGCAAGACTGCCAAGCCGCCAGTCGCGGTCAAAGGTGACCTCTGCCCGCAGGGCCAGCCCGTTGTCCGCCGGTGTGCCTGCAAAACCGGCGCTCATCCCGAGCCGGTAGAGACCCGGCGTGCCCGGCACCTCCAGCAGGCCCACGCGCAGGTCGGCCAGCGACAGGGTGCCCTTGCGCAACATCTCTGCTTCGAGGTTGGCGCGCAGGACAACGCCCTCGGCGTCATGGATCAGCGAGGCCCGCAAGCTGCTGCTGTGAAGGATGATGTCGCCCGAGGGCAGCGTCACGGTCTGGCTGTCGGGCCAGACCAGGATGCGGTGCCCGGGTTTGTAGGTCAGCCCGAGGACCTGAAAGACCTCGCCCTGCCAGCCGAGGCCGCGCGCGGTATCCATCAGCACGACATCGGTCAACGTGGCGTCCAGGCGGCTGGGAAAGCCGCGCACGGAAAGCGAGCCATAGTCGGCCTGCCAGCCCTCGGCGCGGCGCGCCTCGAACCAGTCGGCGATGTCCGCTTTCAGGGCCCAGGAGGAGGTCAGCCAGAGGCCCGACCAAGCCAGCCCCAGCGCCAAGGTCACGGCAAAGATCCAACGTGCCACGCGCGCCCCCCTTTTCCTGCCGCACCCGATCGTGTTTACAGGCCCTCAGCGGGAAGGACCAGAATGATGACGCTTTGGGTGTTCGGATACGCCTCACTTCTTTGGAACCCGGGGTTCCCGGTAGCGGAGCGGGTGCAGGCCCGCCTGCACGGCTATGCGCGCAGTTTCTGCATGTATTCGATCCACCATCGCGGCACTGAGGAAAAGCCGGGGCTGGTGCTGGCCCTGGACGAACAGGAAGACGCCTGCTGCGACGGGCTGGCCCTGCGCGCCGCGCCGGGCAGCGAGGAAGAGACGCTGGCCTATCTGCGCGAACGCGAGCTGGTGTCCTCCGCCTACCTGGAAAAGAGGCTGGAACTGAGCCTGACCGACGGGCGACACGTCGAGGCGGTGGCCTATGTGATCGACCCGCATCACGTCCAGTATTGCCACCTGGCGCTGGAAGAACAGGCGCGGCTGATCGCGCGGGCGCATGGTGGGCGCGGGCCGAACACGGAATACCTGTATAACACCGCCGCCCACCTGGACGAGATCGGCGTGCCGGACGCGGATCTGCACTGGCTGGTGCGCGAGGTAAAGGCCTTGTCGCGGGGCGACTAGCAGGGGCAGGGGGCGCTGCCCGCCTCGGCCTTCGGCCTTGCCCCCCCAGGGGTATTTTTACAAAGAAGAAGCCGCGCCTGCGGGTCAGGACGCCAGGCGGCGCGCCTGCATGACGGCGGGGGCGATCAGGGCGAGGTGGCGGTCCCAGCTGCCGCAGCACCCGCCCCAGATGTCGGCCTGCGGAAAGCGGCGTGCGAGGTCGCCCATCTGTTGGCCGAGTTCCTGCGGGTCGCCTTCTTCGAGGTGGTTGAGCTTGCAAAGCGCGATCTTGTCCATCGCGGCGGCATTGGGGCGAAAGCTGCGCAGGCGGTCCTGCCAGGCGCCCGCCTCCAGCGCCGGTTCGAATTCCAGCGGGTGGGAACAGTTCACACCGTAGCTGTCGGGCTGCGCGTCCGGGCCGCTGTGGGCATCCGTCTGGACCACCGCATCGGCCAGGCTGGGTCCGGCGCGCAGGCGGTGATCCTCGGTCAGGGTGAAGGAAATGTTGACCGGGATGCCGGCGGTTGCGGCGGCGCGCGAGATGCCCACCGCCTCGGGCACGTTGTTGATCGTCGCGGCCCAGATCAGGTCGACACCGTCGCGGGCATAGGTGGTGATCTGTTGCGCGTGGTAGTCCTCGGCCTCATCCGCCGTGATGGCGCGGTTGAGAGCATAGGCGTCGCCGCGCGGCCCCAGAATGCCGGCGATGCGGATCTCGGGGATCTGGCCCTTGTAGGGCGCGCTGACCTCGCGCAGGAAGGCGATGTTGCGCAACTGGATCTCTTCCAGCGCGGCGCTGTCGTAGCCTACCAGCCCGGCCCAGTCGGCGCTGGCGCGATAGTCCAGCCCGGCGAGCAGCGCGCAGCCGCCAGAGGCGGCGATCCGGTCCAGCAGGCGGCGGTACATGTCGTGCGTGACCTGCATGGCGCGTGGATTGTCCAGCAGGGTGAAGGCGCAGAAATGATCGAATTCGAAGCCGTGGCGAAACATAAGCTCGGTCTCGGTGCCACCCTCGGTGAACCAGGGCAGGCCATCGGGGTGCTGGGGAAAGAGGGGAGGCATGGCCGGTCTCCTTTCGGGGCTGTCCGGGGATGGTCAAAGCCTGCCCGTGGCAGGACGGTCGGTCTACTGTACTTGGGGTACAGTGACGCAGGCGGTCCCTTGCGGTAAGTTCGGGGGAAAGGAGCCGACCGATGTCCTTCATCAAGCCGCGCAGCACCGAAACCACCCGCGACCGCCTGCTGACCGCTGCCGAGATGGCGATCCTGGACAAGGGCTTTGCCGCCACGTCGATCGAGGAGCTGATCGCCGAGGTGGGCATCACCAAAGGCGGGTTCTTTTACCACTTCAAGGACAAGAGCGCGCTGATCGAGGCCATCCTGAAACGCCATCTGGGCGCGGAGGAGGCCTGGCTGGACGAGCTTTTCGCCCGCGCCGCCGAGCAGAGCGAGGACCCGCTGGGGCAGTTCCTGGCCTTTCTGCGGCTGCTGCGCGCACAGATGGAGGCACTGCCGGACGTGCATCCTGGCTGTCTGATCGCGGCGACCTGTTTCCAGGAGCGGCTGTTCACCCAGACGGTCCATGACCTCGCCCAGCAGAACCTGTTGAGCTGGCGGCGTCGGTTCCATGCCCGCCTGGCCGAGATTGCGCGCGGTCGCCCGCTTCGGCAGGAGATCGACCTGGAGGCTCTGGCCGACATGCTGGTCGTGCTGGTGGACGGGGCGATCATCCTGTCCAAGACCGTCCGCGAGAAAGAGGCGCTGCCCCGGCAGATCGCCCTTTACGAGGTCTTTGTCTCGGGGCTTTTCACCGAGGCAGGCTGACTGTTGCCCAAAGCGCGGGTTTTCCGGGGCATAGGCGCGGAATTGCTCATAACTTCTTGGCTCTGTGGCCTTAAACCCCTAGGTATAGCACAAGAGAACAAGCGTCAGGTGTCCGATGGATCAGCCCGACCTCGAGGCCGAGCCACATTTCAGTCAGCCCTTCCGTCAGGTGATCCTCATGCTGGCGGTGCTGGGCTTGTCCGGCTTTGGCGGGTTTCTGGCCCTGCCGCGCGTTCTGCCGGTGTTCCAGTCGAACCCCTATCTGAACGGTTTCATCCTGGTCGTCTTTGTCGTCGGTGTGCTGGCCTGTTTCTGGCAGGTGGCGCAACTGATGGTGTCCGTGCGCTGGATCGAACGGTTCACGGCGCGCGGCGACCAGGGCGTGCGCGCCACGCCGCCGCGGCTGCTGGCGCCTCTGGCCGCGCTCTTGCGGTCGCGTCGGGACAAGCGGATGCAGATCACGGCGACCTCGACCCGGTCGATCCTCGACTCCGTGGCGCAGCGGATCGACGAGGCGCGCGAGATCACGCGTTACATCGTGTCCCTGCTGATCTTCCTCGGCCTTCTGGGGACGTTCTACGGGCTGGCGACCGTGGTGCCCGCGCTGGTCGAAACGATCCAGAGCCTTGCGCCGCAAGAGGGGGAAACCGGCACCGCCGCCTTTGCCCGCCTGATGTCGGGGCTGGAAGGCCAGCTTGGCGGCATGGGCGTGGCCTTTGCCAGTTCGCTGCTGGGGTTGGCCTGTTCGCTGGTTGTCGGGCTGCTGGAACTTTTCGCGGGACACGGTCAGAACCGCTTTTACCGCGAGCTTGAGGAATGGCTGTCCTCGATCACCCGTCTGGGCTTTTCTCATGACGGCGAGGGACCGGACCTTGGCCCGGCGGGGCTGGTTCTGGACCAGATGGCCGAGCAGATGGACCGGCTGCAATACCTGTTCGCCGAAGCGGAACAGGGCCGGTCCGAGGTCGATACCCGGCTGGCGCAACTGGCCGACAGCGTCGAACGCCTGACCGAACGGATCGAGGCGACCTCGCCCTCAGCTTCGTCGCTGGCACGGATCGCAGAGGGGCAGGAACTGCTGGCCCAGGCGATCCGCGAAAAGGAAAGTGACGAGGGGCTGGACGCCGAAAGCCGGATGCGGCTGCGGTCGATCGACGTACAGATGCTGCGCATCCTCGAAGAAATCAGCGCGGGCCGGCAGGAAAGCATGGCCGAACTGCGGACCGACCTTGCGGCGCTCTCACGTTCGCTGGGGACGACGCGCAACATCCGGCCCCGCGGGGACGGGTGACGCATGGCCCTGTCGCGACGCACGGGTGCGCGCTTTCAGGCCTCGATCTGGCCGGGCTTCGTGGATGCGATGACGGGGCTTCTGCTGGTCCTGACCTTTGTCCTGTCGATCTTCATGGTCATGCAATTCGTCCTGAACGAGACGATCTCGGGGCAGGAAACCGAACTCGACACGCTCAGCGCGGAACTCAGCGCCCTGTCCAAGGCGCTGGGCGTCGAACGGACCCGCGCAACCCGGCTGGAGACCGAGCTTGGCCGCATGACCTCGACTCTCAGCGACCGGGACCTGCAACTGGCCGAACAGCAGACCATCATCGAAAGCCTGACCGCGACCCGCGACCGTCAGGCCGATCAACTTGCCGCCGCCGCCACGCGCATCGCAACCTTCGAGGAGCGGGTTGCCACCCTTTTGCTGGAACGGGATGAGGCGCGCGACGAGGTGCAGGACCTGACCGTCGCCCGCGACGCCCTGGCAGAGGAACGCGACGAACTGGCCGATGAACGCGATGCGCTGACCGCCGCGCTGGCCACGGCCCGGACCGAGATCGACGAACAGGCCGAGGCAGCCCGGCTGGCCGCCGCCCGGCGCGAGGCGATGGAGGCGCTGATCACCGATCTGCGTGCCCGCAACGCCGACCGTGACGCGCGCATTGCCACGCTGACCGCCGATCTCGACGAGGCCGAAAAGGCCCTGACCGAAGAGGAACAGGCCAAGCTGGCCGAGGCCGAGGCCGCCGCCGCCCTGCGCAAACGGCTGGAAGAGGCGGATGCCGAACTGACCGCCATGACGCTGGCGCTGGAACAGGAACGGGCCCGCGCCGAGGAGACCCTGACCCTGCTGGCAGCGGCACGCGAGGCGGAAAAGGACCTGAACGCGCAACTGGCGGCGGCGTTGCTGGCCGGAAAACAACAGGGAGACGACCTGCAATCGCGGATCGACGCGCTGGAGGCGCAACTGGCCGAGGCGCGCCGAAACGAAACCCGCCTGAACGCGCAACTGGCGGACCTCAAGGATGAAAGCGCGCTGGAGGCGCAGCGGCTCAAGGCGCGTATCGACGAGGCGACCGCGCGGATCGCCCGGCTGGAGGCCGACCTCGACGAGGCCGCCAAGGCCGGTGAAAAATTGACCGCCGGGCTTGGCCCCACCGAGGCACCGCCCGCAACGCTGCAGACCCAGGTCGATGCGGCACTGGCCCGTATCACCGAACTGGAAGCGGCCCTGTCGCAAGCCCGTCAGGACGAGGCCAAGCTGAACGAGGAACTGGCCGTGGCGCTTGCCGATGGCGAGCGTGAGGCCCGCGCCCTGCAAAGCCGCATCGACGCGGCGCTGGCGCGGATTTCCGAACTTGAGGAAACGCTGGCCGATGCGCGGGCGCAGGGGGCCCAGACCGACAGCCGCCTTGCGGGGCTGCGCGGCGACCTGACCGAGGCGCTCAAGGCGCAGCGCGATGCCGAACAGGCGCTGGCACGTGAATCGGCGGCGCGCACCCTGGCCGAGCGTGCCCTGAAGGACGCACAGGCAGAGGCTGCAGCGCGGTCCTCGCGACTGACGGATCTTTCCGCGCAACTGGCGCAGGCGCTGGCGCGGCTGGCCGAGGCAGAGGCGCTTCGGACCGAATTGGAGGCGCTGCAGGCCCGCAACGAATCCCTGGTTTCAGACCTGTCGGTGGCCGAGGGGCAGGCCGATGACCGCGCCGCAGCCCTCAAGGAACTCCGGGCAGAGCGTGACCGTCTGGACGCGGCACTGACCCGTGCGCGCGGCGATGTGGGCGATGCGCGGGGCGCCGTGGCCTCTTTGCAGGACCAGGTGGCCGCGTTGGAGGCGCAGTTGGCCCAGGCGCAGGGACGTGTGGCCGAACGGACCGAGTTGATCGAAGGACTGCGCGGCCAGGTTGCCCAGGTCCAGGCGCAGCTGGATTCAGCCCTGAAAAGGGTCGAGGACCGTGGCGACCGGATCGACCGCCTGCAAACTGAGAATGCGGATTTGTCTGCGCGCCTGGCCCGGCTGGGCGGCGAAGCGGCGGAACAGGATGCCGAGGTTGCCGCGTTGCAGGCGACGAACACGCGCTTGTCGGCGGACCTCGACGCGGCGCGCGCGCGGGCAACAGAGCGCGACGCCCAGATGGCGCGGCTGCAGCAGGATTTGGCGCAGGCCGAAGCCCGGGCCGAGGACCGCACCGCCGAGGCCGCCGAACTGGAGGTCTTGCGCGGGGAACTGGCGCAGGTGCGCACCCGGCTGGAGGCCGCGCAGGCGCGCGCGGCGCAGGGGCTGACCCGTGTCATTTCGCTCGAAGCCGAGAACGCCGATCTTGGCCGCCGTTTGGCGGAGGCCGATGGCCGAGGCGCGGCCAGGGACGCGGAACTGGACCTGCTCAAGGGCCGGATCGACCGGATCTCGGCCGAGCTTGAGGCCCTGCGGTCTCGCGACGCGCGGCGCGACGCGGTGATCGCGGAGTTGCGCCAGCAATTGGCGGAGGCCGAGGCCCGGGCTGCCGAGCAGAGCGACGATACCCGCACGCTGGAGGAAAAGCTGGCCGCCGCGCTGGCCGCGCGCATGGCCGCCGAGACCACCGTCGCGGAAACGCGGGACCGGCTTGCCTCGGCGCTGGCGGCGCAGGAGGCGGCAGAGGTCAAGCTGGAGGCACGCCTGGACGAGGTGGAAGAACGCCAGATCCTGCTGAACACGGCGCGCGAGAAGCTGGCCCAGACAGAGGAGCGTGCGACCAAGGCGGAACTGCAGGTCGAGGCGCTGAACCAGAACGTGGCTGAACTGCGCCGCCAGTTGAGCGATTTGCAGGCGCTGCTGGACGACTCCAAGGCCCGCGATGCGGCGGCGGAGGTTCGGCTGCAGAACCTCGGGTCGGAACTGAACGCGGCAATTGCCCGGGTGGCACAGGAAGAACGCCGCCGCCGCCTGGCCGAAGAGGCGCGCCGCAAGGCCGAAGAGGAAAAGCGCAAACTGGAAGAGGAGCGGGCCAAGCGGCTGGAAGCCGAGAAGAAGGACCTGGAAAGCTACCGGTCCGAGTTTTTCGGCAAGCTGCGGTCGGTTGTCGGGGACCGCGAGGGCATCCGGATCGAGGGCGACCGTTTCGTGTTCTCGTCAGAGGTCCTGTTCGAGGTCGGTTCGGCCGATCTGTCGGCGGCGGGACGCCGCGAGATCGAGAAGGTCGCCCAGATCCTGTTCGACATCTCCGAGGATATTCCCAAGGGCATCGACTGGGTGATCCGGGTGGACGGTCACACCGACAGCCAGAAGATCCGACCGGGCGGCGACTTTGCGGACAACTGGGAGCTCAGCCAGGCGCGGGCGCTGTCGGTGGTGCGCGACATGATCGACAATTACGGCATTCCGCCAAACCGGCTGTCGGCCAACGGCTTTGGCGAGTTCCAGCCGATCGACCCGGCGGATACGCCAGAGGCGCGCGCCAGGAACCGGCGTATCGAGCTGAAACTGACGGAACGCTGATCACCGGGCGGCCAAGCGCGTTGCAACGCGCTTGCGTTGCGCTCAATTCGTGACGGTCACATGCGCGAACCGGTGTGCGATCACCGTGCCGTCGCGGGTCAGCCTGGCGCGGCCGAGGTACTCGCCGGCTGGCCAGCCCGTGGGCGGCGCCTTGCGGCCCAGGGCGCGCATCTGGCTGGCCTGGTCGCTGTCGAGCGTGATGGCCCGGCGAAACAGTTCCGTTCCGGCAGGGCCTTCCGCTGAAATCGTCAGGACGTCGCCGGGGTGGGCATATCCTGCGTGCGCATAGACGACCAGTGCCGCGTCCGGGGGCAGCGTTTCGCGCCGGGCAGAGCCGTCGCCCACGGCCCGTAATGTCGGCACCGCATCCGAGAAACCGGCGGTGACGAGCCCGGTGCTGGTGTAGGCGGGCGGCTCGGCCCAAAGGGTCGGGCCGGGATCGCCACAGGTGCCCGTGGCCTCGGGGCGGAAGGGGTCGACCACCTTGCCTTGGCGCAAGAGGGTCAGGTGCACATGGGGGTGATTTGTCTGGCCCGACAGGCCGACGAAGCCCAGGGGATTACCGGGCTGTACCAGGTCACCGGGCGCGACCGAGACAGAGCCCCGTCGCAAGTGGCAATAGAGCGTCTGCCAGCCTTCGCCGTGATCGACCAGCACCGCGTTGCCGCAGGCGTTTTCCGAGGTGACACCGCGCATCAGCCGGTCATCGGGCATCGAATCCCGGATGCGCTTGACCACGCCGGGCGCTGCGGCCAGCACCGACACGCCCTCACCGATGGCGCCGAAGTCGAGCAGGGCGAAATCCGTGCCCTTGTGCCCGTCACGCGAATTGATGCCGCAGGCAAAATCCCTGTGGCGCCCGTGGGCGGGGTCGTTGTCGACGTAATCCTCGATGAAACAGGTTTCGCCCAGCGTGCAGTCCAGCGGCACCGCAAGGCGAAAATCCTCCGCCCCGGCAGGCGGGACGGAGGAGATCAGGGCCAGCGCGGCCGCGGTGGCGGCGCGCGCAAAGGTCATTCCGCGGTCAGAAGCGGCGGTTTCTTGGAGCCGAGGCGCGGGTTGTCCGGACCGCTAAGGTCGAGGAAGAGCTCTCCGTCGCGGACCGAGACCTTGACGATTCCACCTTTGGTCAGCTTGCCAAAGAGGAGCTCCTCGGCCAGCGGCTTCTTGATGTGCTCCTGGATCACGCGGCCCAACGGGCGGGCGCCCATCTTGTCGTCGTAGCCCTTGTCCGCCAGCCATTCTGCGGCGGGCTTGGTCAGTTCGATGGTCACGTTGCGATCCATCAACTGCGCCTCGAGCTGCAGCACGAACTTCTCGACAACCTGCAGGATCGTGTCCTTGGGCAGCGGCGCAAAGCTGATCACCGCGTCCAGGCGGTTGCGGAATTCCGGCGTGAAGGTCCGCTCGATCGCGGCCGTGTCCTCGCCCTCGCGGCGGTCGCGGCCAAAGCCGATGGCCGCCTTGGCCTGTTCGGTCGCTCCGGCGTTCGAGGTCATGATCAGGATCACGTTGCGGAAATCCACCGTGCGCCCGTTGTGATCGGTCAGCGAGCCGTGGTCCATGACCTGCAACAGGATGTTGTAGACATCCGGGTGCGCCTTCTCGATCTCGTCCAGCAGCAGCACGCAGTGCGGGTGCTGGTCTACGCCGTCGGTCAGCTGACCGCCCTGGTCAAAGCCGACATAGCCCGGAGGCGCACCGATCAGGCGGCTGACCGCGTGTTTCTCCATGTACTCCGACATGTCGAAACGCAGCAGTTCCACGCCCAGCGTATCCGCCAGTTGCTTGGCCACCTCGGTCTTGCCGACGCCGGTCGGGCCTGCGAACAGGTAGTTGCCGATGGGCTTTTCCGGTTCGCGCAGTCCGGCGCGGGCCAGCTTGATCGCCGACGACAGCGCCGTAATGGCGGCATCCTGGCCGAAGACCACGCGCTTGAGCGTGTTTTCCAGGTCCTTGAGCACCTCGGCGTCGTCCTTGGAGACGTTTTTCGGGGGAATGCGGGCGATCTTGGCCACGACTTCCTCGATCTCCTTGGTGCCGATGGACTTGCGCCGCTTGGAGGCGGCGACCAGATGCTGCGCCGCACCGGCCTCGTCGATCACGTCGATGGCCTTGTCGGGCAGCTTGCGGTCATTGATGTAGCGCGCCGAGAGTTCGACGGCGGTCTTGATCGCGTCGCCGGTGTATTTGACGCTGTGATGCTCCTCGAAATAGGGCTTCAGACCCTTGAGAATCTTGACGGTGTCATCCACCGACGGCTCGTTCACGTCGATCTTCTGGAACCGGCGCGACAGGGCGCGGTCCTTCTCGAAGTGCTGGCGGAACTCCTTGTAGGTGGTCGATCCCATCGTGCGCAGCTTGCCGCCCTGAAGCGCGGGCTTCAGCAGGTTGGAGGCGTCCATAGCGCCGCCGGACGTGGCCCCGGCGCCGATCACAGTATGGATCTCGTCGATGAAGAGCACCGCGTCGGGATGTTCCTCAAGCTCCTGCACGACGGCCTTGAGCCTTTCCTCGAAGTCGCCGCGATACCGCGTGCCGGCCAGCAGCGCGCCCATGTCGAGCGAATAGATGGTCGCCTCGGAGAGAACCTCTGGGACTTCGCCCGAGACGATCTTGCGTGCCAGCCCCTCGGCTATGGCGGTCTTGCCCACGCCGGGATCACCGACCAGCAGCGGGTTGTTCTTGCGCCGACGGCAGAGCACCTGAATGCAGCGCTCGACCTCGGCATTGCGGCCGATCAGCGGATCCACCTCCCCGTCACGCGATTTGGCGTTCAGGTCGACGCAATATTTCGCGAGTGCCGATTCCTTGTCCGAGCCGGGCGCTGCGGCCTCTGCCTGCTGGGTTTCTTCCTCGGCCTCGGTGGCGCCCTGGACGGGCCGCGCTTCGCCGTAGGCGGGGTTCTTGGCGACGCCATGGGCGATGAAATTCACCGCGTCGTAGCGCGTCATGTCCTGTTCCTGCAGGAAGTAGGCGGCATTCGATTCGCGTTCGGCGAAGATCGCGACCAGGACGTTGGCGCCGGTCACTTCGGTCCGGCCCGAGGACTGGACGTGGATCGCCGCGCGCTGGATGACCCGCTGGAAGGCCGCGGTCGGCACCGCCTCGGACCCTTCGACATCGGTCACGAGGTTCGACAGATCGTCGTCGATGAATTCGACCAGCGTGGTGCGCAGCTCCTCGGTATCGACCGAGCAGGCCTTCATCACGCGGGAGGCATCCGGTTCGTCGATCAGCGCAAGAAGAAGGTGTTCAAGCGTGGCGAATTCATGGCTGCGAGAGTTCGCCAACGCCAGCGCCGAATGAATTGCCTGCTCAAGTGTGTTCGAGAATGAAGGCACGGGAGTGCTCCTCTTGTCTGCGCCGATCCGTGAGGATCAGCATTGCCTCATAGTGTTAAAGTTTGGTCGATTGCGGCCACTCTTCAAGTTTTTTCTCAAGGTTCCTGCATCACTTTTGGACAAACGGGCGAAACCTGCCGTGTGCGTGATCAGAACCGGTCCTTGCGCGCGCGCACCTCTGCAAAGACCTCTGCATCCGTTCCGCCCGGCAGGCCGACGGCCGATTTCACGCTGTCGGTGGTGGCACGGAGGAAGGGATTTGTTTCAAGTTCGACCGACAGCGGCACCTGTGCGGTGGGCCGCCCTTCGGCGCGGGCTGCGTCGATCTCCCGCTTTCGAGAGATAAGGGTTTCGTTCTCCGGTTCAATGGTCAGCGCGAAGGCCGCGTTGGCCGAGGTGTATTCATGCCCCGAGTATACCACGGTTTCCGGCGGCAAAGAGGCCAGCTTTTCCAGACTATCCCACATCATCTGAGGCGTGCCTTCAAAGACGCGGCCGCATCCAAGCGCCATCAGGCTGTCGGCGGTAAAGACGGCGCCGCCCTCGGGGTAATAATAGGCGATGTGCCCCAGCGTATGACCCGGAACGGCGATCACCTCGCAGCGTCCCTCGCCGGTGCCGCCAGAGAAACCGGGCTCCAGCGCCATGTCCAGTTTTGGCAATTTGCCCTCTTCGGCCTTTGGTCCCATGACCGGGCAGCCGTATTTCTCGCGCAGTTGGGCAACCCCGTCGACGTGGTCGTGATGATGGTGCGTGATCATGATGACGCCCAGCGACCAGCCGCGCGCCTCCAGCGCCTCGATAATTGGGCCGGCCTCGGGGGCGTCGATGAGGGCCACGCCGTCGGGGCCGTGGACAAGATAGGCGTAGTTGTCCTTGAGGCAGGGGACGGTCACGATGTCGAGGGGCATGGTCTTTCCTTCGCGGCTTTGTCAGGATGCGCTCAACGTCAGAGTGGCGCATCAGGGCTGGGGTATCAATGCATCTGGATGTGCAGGTGTTGCGCGATTTCTACTACCGCAGTGCGCTGGGGCGCGCGGCGCAAAAGATCCTGCGCACCCAGGTCCAGCAATTCTGGCCCGAGACACAGGGCCAGACGGTGGTGGGCTATGGGTTCGCCGTGCCCATGCTGCGCCCGTACCTGAAGGAGTCGCGCCGGGTTGTCGCCCTGATGCCCGCGCCGCAGGGGGTCATGACCTGGCCCGCCGGAATGCCCAATGTCTCGGTGCTCAGCGAAGAGACGCTCTGGCCGCTGGAGACGGGACACACCGACCGGCTGATTCTGATGCACGGGCTGGAAACCTCTGAACGGCCCTCGGACCTGCTGGACGAGGCGTATCGCGTGCTGGGGCCGGGGGGCAGGGCGCTTTTTATCCTGCCGAACCGGGCGGGGATCTGGGCGCGGGCGGATCACACGCCGTTCGGCTATGGCCGGCCTTATTCGCTTGGCCAGCTCGAGGCACAGCTGAAGCGCCATGATTTCGTCCCCGAGGCGCATGTCTCGGTCCTGTACCAGCCGCCATCGACCCGCCGGTTCTGGATGAAGACAGGACCGGTCTGGGAACGGATGGGCCGCGCGGTGCCCGTGACCGCGGGGGGCGTCATGATAGTAGAGGCCTCGAAGCGGCACCCGCCGTCGCGCCGGGAGGTGGGCGAGGCCGCCAAGGTTCTCAACCCGCTGGAGGTGCTCAGCCCGGCGGGCAAGGCCAAGCCGGTCTGAGAGACCGTCAGAGGAGGGGGTGGGAGCCGGATTCTGACGTGCTCGGCCCTTTTCGGGGCCCAAAGTCTCTCAGACCTGCGGCAAATGCGGTCAGAGGGGGCCAAAACTGCCCGGGAATCGTGCATTTGCAGCAAAAACTGTGGCTTTGAGGCATCTTGGCAGAGCACGAAAGGTCGCACTAAACGGGGCGTTTTAGTCAAGTCATTGAAAACGCTAAATTTAGCGCAAGCGTTTATCTTTCCTAAGCATGTTGCGAGGTGGGGGAGGCTCTGCTACATCCGCCACGATTTGATTGCTTTGACGCAAGTCAAGGTGAGGAAACGCTGCCAGACGCCGCCCCGGCCCGGGGCGCGCGTGTCTTGGTGGCTTACTATCGGAAGGGTGGACGTGTCTGACTCAGCATCGATTTCCTCCGGCATCGCAGAGCGCTATGCCACCGCCGTCTTCGAGATCGTGAAGGAGGCCGGCGAGCTTCCCGCGCTCGAAGGCAACCTGGATGATCTCTCTGCTGCGCTGGCTGAAAGCGCAGACCTGCGGGATCTCCTGGTCAACCCCGTCTACTCGCGCGATGCGCAGGGCGCTGCCATCAAGGCCGTCGCCTCCAAGATGGGCCTGATGCCGGCCGTGACCAACGTGCTGGGCCTGATGGCCTCCAAGCGTCGCCTTTTCGTGGTCCCGCAGATGGTGACCCGCCTGCGCGAGATGATCGCGGTCGAAAAGGGCGAAGTGACCGCCGAAGTGACCTCGGCCCAGGCCCTGACCGATGCGCAGGCGGCACAGCTCGCGGATGCGCTGAAGGCAAAGGTCGGCAAAGATGTTAAGATCAGTGCGACCGTCGATGAAAGCCTCATCGGCGGTCTCGTCGTCAAGGTGGGCTCGAAGATGATCGACACTTCGATCCGTTCGAAGCTCGACTCCCTCCAGAATGCAATGAAAGAGGTCGGATAAATGGGTATCCAAGCTGCAGAGATTTCTGCGATCCTGAAGGACCAGATCAAGAACTTCGGCCAGGATGCCGAAGTTGCCGAGATCGGTCGCGTGCTCTCGGTCGGTGACGGTATCGCCCGTGTCTACGGCCTCGACAACATCCAGGCGGGTGAAATGGTCGAGTTCCCCGGCGGCATCATGGGCATGGCGCTGAACCTGGAAACCGACAACGTCGGTATCGTGATCTTCGGTTCCGACCGGGACATCAAGGAAGGCGACACCGTCAAGCGCACGAACTCGATCGTGTCGGTGCCCGCAGGCAACGAGCTGCTGGGGCGCGTCGTTGACGGTCTCGGCAACCCGCTGGACGGCAAGGGCCCGATCAACGCATCGGAAACCCGCGTCGCGGACGTCAAGGCGCCGGGCATCATCCCGCGTAAATCGGTGCATGAGCCGATGGCGACTGGCCTCAAGGCCGTCGACGCCATGATCCCGATCGGCCGTGGCCAGCGTGAGCTGATCATCGGCGACCGTCAGACCGGCAAGACCGCCGTCGCGCTCGACGCGATCCTGAACCAGAAGACGTACAACGACGCGGCCAAGGACGACTCGGAAAAGCTGTACTGCGTCTACGTCGCCATCGGCCAGAAGCGGTCGACTGTGGCCCAGCTGGTGAAGAAGCTCGAAGAAACCGGCGCCATCGACTACTCGATCGTCGTTGCCGCCACCGCCTCCGACCCGGCCCCGATGCAGTTCCTGGCGCCCTATGCCGCAACCGCGATGGCCGAGTACTTCCGCGACAACGGCAAGCACGCGCTGATCATCTACGATGACCTGTCCAAGCAGGCCGTGTCCTACCGTCAGATGTCCCTGCTGCTGCGCCGCCCGCCGGGCCGTGAAGCTTACCCGGGTGACGTTTTCTATCTCCACTCGCGCCTGCTGGAGCGTTCGGCCAAGCTGAACGAGGACAACGGTGCCGGCTCGCTGACCGCGCTGCCGATCATCGAAACCCAGGGCGGCGACGTGTCGGCCTTTATCCCGACCAACGTGATCTCGATCACCGACGGCCAGATCTTCCTGGAAACCGAACTGTTCTACCAGGGCATCCGTCCCGCCGTGAACACCGGTCTGTCGGTCTCGCGCGTCGGCTCCTCGGCTCAGACCAACTCGATGAAATCGGTCGCCGGCCCGATCAAGCTGTCGCTCGCCCAGTACCGCGAGATGGCCGCCTTCGCGCAGTTCGGCTCCGACCTCGACGCCGCCACCCAGCAGCTGCTGAACCGTGGTTCCCGCCTGACCGAGCTGATGAAACAGCCGCAGTATTCGCCGCTGACCAACGCCGAGATCGTTATCGTGATCTGCGCCGGTACGCTGGGCTACCTCGACAAGGTCAAGGTCTCCGACGTGGGCCGTTTCGAGAAGGGCCTGCTGGCCCATGTCCGTGGCAAGCACCAGGATCTGCTGGATTGGATCACCAACGAAGATCCCAAGATCAAGGGTGACAACGAAGCCAAGATCAAAGCGGTTCTCGACGAATACGCCGCCGACTTCTCGTAAGGGGATCAGCAGATGCCCAACCTGAAGGACTTAAAAACCAGGATCGCGTCGGTCAAATCGACCCGCAAGATCACCAAGGCTATGCAGATGGTCGCGGCAGCAAAACTGCGCCGCGCCCAGGATGCGGCCGAGGCGGCCCGCCCCTATGCGGAACGCTTCAACGGTGTGATGGCGTCGTTGGCCGCGTCGGTCGGTGACAGTGATGCAGCTCCCCGCCTTCTGGCGGGGACCGGCAAGTCGGACGTGCACCTGCTGGTGGTCATGACCTCCGAGCGGGGGCTTTGCGGCGGCTTCAACACCAACATCGTGAAGCTGGCAAAGAGCCATGCCGAAAAGCTCAAGGCAGACGGCAAGACGGTCAAGATCCTGACCGTCGGCAAGAAGGGCCGCGAGCAGCTGAAGCGCGACTATGGCGATCTCTTCGTGGGACACGTCGACCTCTCGGAGGTCAAGCGCATCGGCTACGGCAATGCCCAGGACATCGCCCGCGATGTGCTGGCCCGGTTCGACGGTGGCGAATTCGACGTGGCAACGATCTTCTACGCAGAGTTCCGGTCTGTCATCGCGCAGATCCCGACGGCGCAGCAGATCATTCCCGCCGCCTATGAAAGCGAAGGGTCGGACGATGCGGGCGAAAGCACGCTCTACGACTACGAGCCCGACGAGGAATCGATCCTCGCCGATCTGCTGCCGCGCGGTGTCGCGACGCAGATTTTCGCGGCTCTGCTGGAAAACGGCGCGTCGGAACAGGGGGCCCGGATGTCCGCAATGGACAACGCGACCCGCAACGCAGGCGAGATGATCGACAAGCTGACCATCGAATACAACCGCTCGCGTCAGGCCGTCATCACCAACGAACTGATCGAAATCATCTCGGGCGCCGAGGCGCTCTAAAGACTTCCGGAGAAACCACATGGCAAATGCACAAGGCAAGATCACCCAGGTGATTGGCGCCGTGGTCGACGTTCAGTTCGACGACGACCTGCCGGCAATTCTGAACGCTCTGACCACCGACAACAACGGCAAGAAGCTGGTGCTGGAAGTGGCCCAGCACCTTGGTGAGAACACCGTCCGCACCATCGCGATGGACGCGACCGAAGGTCTGGTTCGCGGCCAGGCCGTGACCGACACCGGCGCGCCGATCTCGGTGCCGGTCGGCAACGCAACCCTGGGCCGCATCCTGAACGTCATCGGCGAGCCGGTGGACGAAGGTGAGCCGATCGAGGCCGACGAATACCGTCCGATCCACGCCGAAGCCCCTGCCTTCCAGGAGCAGTCGACGGAATCGGAAATCCTCGTCACCGGCATCAAGGTCATCGACCTGCTGGCGCCCTACTCGAAGGGCGGCAAGATCGGCCTCTTCGGCGGCGCCGGCGTGGGCAAGACCGTTCTCATCATGGAACTGATCAACAACATCGCAAAGGTGCACTCGGGCTTCTCCGTGTTCGCCGGTGTTGGTGAACGGACCCGTGAGGGCAACGACCTGTATCACGAGATGATCGAATCCAACGTCATCAAGCCCGACAACCTGTCGGAAAGCCAAGTGGCGCTTGTCTACGGCCAGATGAACGAGCCTCCGGGTGCTCGTGCCCGCGTTGCCCTGACCGGCCTGACGCTGGCCGAACAGTTCCGCGACCAGTCCGGGACCGACGTTCTGTTCTTCGTCGACAACATCTTCCGCTTCACGCAGGCGGGCTCCGAGGTGTCGGCTCTGCTCGGCCGTATCCCCTCGGCGGTGGGCTACCAGCCGACGCTGGCTACGGACATGGGCCAGATGCAGGAACGCATCACCTCGACCAAGGCCGGCTCGATCACCTCGATCCAGGCCGTCTACGTTCCCGCGGACGACCTGACCGACCCGGCCCCGGCAACCACCTTTGCGCACCTCGACGCGACCACGGTTCTCAACCGTGCGATCTCGGAACTCGGCATCTATCCCGCCGTGGACCCGCTCGACTCGAACTCGCGCCTGATGGACCCGCAGATCGTGGGCGAAGAGCACTACCAGGTGGCGCGTGACGTTCAGGGGATCCTGCAGCGTTACAAGTCGCTCCAGGACATCATCGCCATCCTCGGGATGGACGAACTGTCCGAAGAGGACAAGCTGACCGTGGCCCGTGCCCGCAAGATCCAGCGCTTCCTGTCGCAGCCCTTCGACGTGGCCAAGGTCTTTACCGGCTCGGACGGTGTTCAGGTTCCGCTGGAAGACACGATCAAGTCGTTCAAGGCGGTTGTTGCCGGTGAATACGACCACCTGCCCGAGGCGGCCTTCTACATGGTTGGCGGCATCGACGAGGTGCTCGCCAAGGCCGAGAAACTGGCCGCCGAGGCTGCCTGAGCGTGCGGCGGGGTAAACCCCGCCCTACGTGACCCTAACCCCCGGGTGTAGGGCGGGGTTTACCCCGCCGCCCGGTACAGGAGATGAACATGGCAGAAACGATGCAATTCGATCTGGTGTCGCCCGAGCGCCGCCTGCTGTCGACCGAGGCCACCTCGGTTCAGATCCCGGGCGCCGATGGCGACCTCACCGCAATGCCGAACCACGCGCCGCTGATCACCACGCTGCGCCCCGGCATCCTGACGGTCGAGACCGCCAAGGGCACCGAACAGTTCGTCGTGACCGGCGGTTTCGCCGAGATCGGCGAAAGCCTGTCGATCCTGGCCGAAAAGGCCCTGCCGCGCGAGGACATGGACCAGGCCACCTACGAGGCCCTGGTGGACGAAGCTCACCGTGTCTATCAGCAGACCAAGGAAACCGCCGAGCATCCGGGCCTGGTGGACGACGCGGTCAAGCTGCTGCAGGACATGGTTGCCGTCGGCACCCATATTGGCCTGGACCCGAAACAGCCCTCGATCTGAGGCACCGGACAGACTATTCTGACAAGGCCCTGCCACCCGGCGGGGCCTTTCATTTTTTGTGACCCGCCGGTGTTGTGCGGCGGCCCCCGGGACAGACAACATGGAAACGAAACGCGGCGCCGTCTGGTTTATCCTGGCCACAATCCTGCTGGATGCCATCGGCATCGGGCTGATCTTTCCCATCATGCCGGACCTGATGGAACGCGTCGGCGCGGGCGACACCGCCACCGGCCCCTTCTGGGGCGGAGTCCTGCTGGCGACTTATGCCGGGGCGCAGTTCCTGTTTTCGCCCGCGATGGGCGGCATTTCGGACGCGCTGGGGCGCAAGCCGGTCCTTCTGGTCACGCTGGCGGCGCTGGCGGTCGACTACGTCATCATGGCGCTGGCGGGGACCTTCTGGCTCTTGCTGGTGGGCCGCTTTCTGGCCGGTATCGCAGGGGCCACCTATATCACCGCCTCTGCCTATCTCGCCGATATCTCGGCGCCCAAGGACCGGGCCGCGAACTTTGGCCTGATCGGGGCGGCCTTCGGCGTGGGGTTCATCTTTGGCCCGGCGTTGGGGGGCTTGCTGGCCGGGGTGCATGTCACGGCGCCATTCTGGGCGGCGGCTGGGCTGGCTGCGGCCAATTTCCTTTTCGGCGTCTTCGTCCTGCCCGAAAGCCTGACGGTCGAGAAACGCCGCAGTTTCGACCGCAGGGACCTCAATCCCTTCGGCAGTATCCTGGCGGCTGCACGTCTCCCGGGGCTGGGCCTGCCGTTGTTCGGCCTGTTCCTCTTCGAGTTCGCCAACATGGTCTACCCGGTCCTCTGGGCCTTCTGGACGCGCGAGGCCTTTGGTTGGCCTTCGACCCTGATCGGCCTGTCTCTGGCGGCCTATGGCGTTGGCGTTGTCATCACCCAGGGCGGTCTGATGCGGGTGCTGATCCCGCGCATCGGTGAATGGCGCACGCTGATGGTGGCCGTGGCCGCGGGCGTCATCGCCTCTGTTGCCTATGGGTTCATCTCGGCGGCCTGGCTGGTCTGGGCCTTCCTGCCCTTTGCCTGCCTGTCGGATATGGCGCCGCCCAATGCCACCGGCATCGCCTCGAACCTCGTGGACGAGGACCGGCAAGGCGTGTTGCAGGGGGTCATTGCCAGTCTCAGCGCCGTCGCCGCCGTTGCCGCACCGCTGATCGTGACCCCGCTGTTTCGGACCTTTGCCGCGCCGGACGCGGCGCTCTATCTGCCCGGGGCGCCGTTCCTGTTGACTGCGCTGCTGCTGCTTCTCAGTGCGGCTGTTTTCTGGCCGTTGCGCCCGAGCCGGCAACCTGTCTCTGCCGTTTGACTGCCGTGCGAGTCCCGGTGCCTTGCACGATGGGGCGTGATCTGACAGGAGCCATGTGACCGGCCCGTCTGTGGGGCGGCGCGCGCGGAAGTTCCTGTCATGATTTACGACCCAAGCGCATTGTTGCGCGAATTCATCACGTTGCTGGTTGTGATCGACCCGATCGGTTCGCTCCCGGTGTTCTATTTTGCCACGGCGGCCGTGCCGGCGGCGCTGCACTGGCGTTTTGCCCTGCGCGCGGTGCTTGTCGCCTGGATCGTGCTGATGGCGTTCCTGGTCGTCGGCCAACTGTTGATCGAGGGACTGGGCCTTCGGTTCGGATCGTTCCAGATCGCGGGCGGGATCGTTCTGTTTCTCTTTGCCCTGACGATGATCTTTGGCGAGTCCAAACCGGAGCGTGAGATCGAGGAGGCCGGGCGCAGCGACCTGTCCGGTGCGATCTTTCCGCTGGCGATGCCGTCCATCGCGTCGCCTGGTGCGATGCTGGCCGTTGTGGTGCTGACGGACAATCACCAGAACTCAATCCCTGACCAGATCGCGACGGCTGTCCTGCTGACGATTGTCCTGGTCCTGACCTTGCTCCTGCTCTTGCTGGGGACGCTGCTGAAAAAGCTGCTGGGCAATTCCGGCGCTCTGGTGATTTCCCGGGTCATGGGGATCATCCTGGCCACCGTGGCAGTGGACGCGGTGCTGGGCGGCCTGGCAGAGGTCGGCGTGCTGGACCTGAAAGGGGGAACCGGTCCGCTGTAAGCGGATGATCGGCCTTCACAAATCCGCCCGATTGCAGAACTATGTCTGCAGGGATGGAGAGAGGCGGGACATGCAGAAACTGACCGGCAGCCGGGTCGGGATTGACCAGGGCGACGAGGAAGTCTTTTCCGAATTTGCCACCGGTGGCGACATGTGGACAGGAGAGGGCAGCCGCGAGCGCCGCAAGTCCGTCACCTTCTCCGAGCCGTTCCGCACGCCGCCAACGGTGCAGGTGGCCATGTCGCTCTGGGACATCGACCAGCGTGCCAACGTGCGGGCGGATGTCGCCGCCGAGAATGTCACCCGGACCGGCTGTGATCTGGTGTTCCGGACCTGGGGCGACACCCGTGTGGCGCGCGTGCGGATGAGCTGGCTCGCCATCGGAGAGGCGAAAAGTGAGGACGACTGGGACCTGTGACAGGGCCCCGGTTTCTCGGGCCGGGCTATTTCACCTGCGAGGTCAGGCGCTCCAGCATCAGCGGCACCTCTTCCGGTGTCAGCCGCCCGTGTTCTGTGAGGAACGTCTCGATGTCGCGTCCCGTGTAGCGGCCCACCAGGCGACCGTCCTGTTCGACAAGTTTCAACTTCGACAGGACGACGGCCCGCTGATGGCAGATAAAGCATTTGCGCTGGAACAGTTGTCCGCCCTCTTGGATGGCGAGGAACTGCGCGACGAGCGCCTCTGTTTCTTCGGCAGACAGCTTGCCATGCCCGGAGGCCAGCATCGCCGCGACGGGCATCCCGGTCTTCTTGCCGACCAGGTCATCGCCGCTGACGATCAGGCTTTCAAAGACGAAATCCCCGGCATGTGCCGAATGGCAGCTCGCGCAGGACCGTTCGTAGACCGCATGTGCGTCGATGTCCTGCGCCTGGCCAGGCGCGCCCGACATCAGGCTGAGGATTGCAAGTACTGATAACCAAGCTCGCCGTAACATTACCGCCTCCTATAACGGTCAGAGGATGCCCTCGTAGATCGGGCCAAGGGTTTCGGTCTCGAACAGGGATGAGACCGAAGTGCCATTCCAGATGTTCAGGATCGACTGCGCGAACAGCGGTGCCGTCGGCAGGATCCGGATGTTGGGGGCCCCGGCAACGGCAGCCGTCGGCTGGATCGTGTCGGTCAACACCAGAGATTTCATGACCGAATTGGTCACGCGTTCGACCGCCGGGCCGGACATGACACCGTGGCTGATATAGGCATGCACCTCTGTCGCGCCATGTTCCATCAGCACTTCGGCCGCCTTGCAGAGCGTGCCGGCGGTGTCGCACATGTCGTCGACGATGATGCAGCGCTTTCCCTCGACATTGCCGATCACCGTCATCTCTGCCACTTCGCCGGGCTTTTCGCGGCGCTTGTCGACGATCGACAGCGGCGCGTTGATCCGCTTGGCCAGTTCGCGGGCGCGGGCGACACCGCCCACGTCGGGAGAGATCACCATCACGTCGCTCAGGTCGTCGAACTGCTTGAGGATATCCAGCGCGAAGATCGGCGAGGCATAGAGGTTGTCCACCGGCATATCGAAAAAGCCCTGGATCTGGGCCGCGTGCAGATCCATCGTCAGCACCCGCTCGATCCCCGCCTCGGCGATCATGTTGGCCACCAGCTTGGCGGTGATCGGCGTGCGTGCCTTGGTGCGGCGGTCCTGCCGGGCATAGCCGAAATAGGGGATCACGGCGGTGATGCGGGCGGCCGAGGACCGGCGCAGCGCATCCGACATGATCAGCAACTCCATCAGGTTGTCGTTGGCCGGGTTCGAGGTGCTTTGCAGGATGAACATGTCCTCGCCGCGCACGTTCTCGAAAACCTCGACAAAGATCTCCTGATCGTTGAACCGCTCGACGCGGGCATCCACGAGGCCGACGCTCATGCCGCGGTACAGCGACATGCGCCGGGCAATCGCCTCGGCCAGCGGCTTGTTGGCGTTTCCGGAGATGATCTTGGGTTCGATGACACTGGGCATGTGATGCGTCCTGGGCAGGTGACGGATTCGTGACGATGTTGCGGTCCCGTTAGCATGGGCCTACGGTCGGCGCCAGCACAGGCACCGGAAGGCGACAGCATGGCTCACATCGACTATTTCTTCTCTACGATCTCGCCCTTTTCCTATTTTGCAGGCACCAGGCTGGAAGAGATCGCTGCGAAACATGGCGCCAGTATCGCCTACAAACCCTTCGATATCATCGCCCTCTTTGGTCGCACCGGCGGCGTGACCCCGGCGGAACGGCATCCCAACCGGCAGGCCTACCGCCTGCAAGAGATCGAGCGCACCGCGAAAAAGACCGGCCTCCCGGTCAACCCGAAGCCCGCGCATTTCCCGACCAACCCGGCGCCGTCCTCTTATGCCGTCATCGCCGCCCAGAAAGCGGGCGGCGGCGACATGGGCAAACTTGTGCACGGGTTGCTTGCGGCCTGCTGGGCGCAGGACAAGGACATCGCCGAGGACGATGTCATCAAGGCCTGCCTTTCCGAGGCGGGTTTCGATCCCGCGCTGGCGGATACCGGCCTGCTGGCGGGGGCCGAGACCTATCCCGCCAACCTCGAAGAAGCGGTGGAAAAGGGAGTCTTCGGCGCGCCGACCTATGTCGTCGACAGCGGGCAGGTCTTCTGGGGCAATGACCGTCTGGACGATCTTGACGCGCATCTGGCGGGCAAGCTCTGATGCGGGACGCAGGCCCGGAGATGGCGCTGCACTGGCGGGACTGGGGGCAGGGGCCGACAGAGGTGCTGGCCCTGCATTGCGGTCTGGGACAGGGCAGCATGTGGAAATCCGTGGCGCAGGCCCTGGACAGCCGGTGCCATTTCCGCGCCCCGGACCTGCCGGGGCATGGCCGCAGCCCGGCGTTCCCGGACGGCGAGGACGTGCATGACATCGCTTGCGCCGCAATCCGTCCGCATCTGGCCGACGGCATCCACCTTGCGGGCCATAGCTTTGGCGCCACGCTGGCGCTGCGTCTGGCGCTGGAGGCGCCGGAGCGCATTGCCTCACTCCTGCTGATCGAGCCGGTGTTCTTTGCCGCGGCGCCAGACAGCGCCTTGAAACGCGACCACAAGGCCGCCGAGCAAACGCTTTACGCCGATGTGGATGCAGGCGACCTGATGGGGGCCGCGCGCGGGTTCAACCGGCTCTGGGGCGGGGGTGTGCCCTGGGACAGCTTTCCCGAGAAGGTGCAAAGGGGTATGGCCGCCCAGTTGCCCTTTGTCCGCGCAACAGAGCCGGCCCTCTGGCGCGACGGCGCCGGGATGCTGAATCCCGGCGGGCTGGAAAGCCTGAATTTCCCGGTCACGCTGTTGCGCGGGGCCGACACCGTGCCTGTCATCGCCGAGGTGCATCGTGGCCTGATGGCGCGTCTGCCGATGGCCTCGGAAATGGTTGTCGGTGGCGCCGGTCACATGGTGCTGATGTCACATCCTCAGGCGGTGACGCAGGCGCTGTCAGAGCAGCTTGGCGCGCTGCCCTGACCCACTGCGACCTCAGGTTCGGATGCGCCAGCCGGTCTTGAAGATCCACCAGACCGTCGCCAGGCAGATCGCGGTGAACCCCGCAATGGCCAGCAGGCTGACAGCAATCGGCACATCGGCAAGCCCGAAGAACGACCACCGGAACCCCGAAACCAGGTAGACCACCGGGTTGAAGTAGGCGACCGTCTGCCAGGCCGGGGGCAGCATCGAGATCGAGTAGAAACTGCCGCCCAGGAAGACCAGCGGCGTCACCACCAGCAGCGGCACCAGTTGCAGCTGTTCAAAGTTCCTGGCCCAGATCCCGATGATGAAGCCCAGCAGCGAGAAGCTCATGCAGGTCAGCAGCAGGAAGATGACCATCGCCACCGGATGCATGATCTGCAGGTCGACGAAAAACGCCGCCGTCCCCAGGATCACCACGCCAATGAACAGCGCCTTGGTCGCCGCCGCGCCGACAAAGCCCAGCACGATTTCCAGGAAGTTCACCGGGGCCGAGAGCAGCTCGTAGATCGTGCCGATGAATTTCGGGAAGTAGATGCCGAAGCTGGCGTTGGAAATCGCCTGCGTCATGACCGACAGCATGACCAGCCCCGGCACGATGAAGGCGCCATAGCTGACGCCCTCGACCTGGTCGATGCGTGACCCGATGGCCGCGCCGAAGACGACGAAATACAGCGAGGTCGAGATGACGGGCGAGACGAAGCTTTGCAGGATGCTGCGAAAGAACCGCATCATCTCGAACTTGTAGATGGCCCAGATCGCGGGAAGGTTCATGCCGCGCTCTCCTCTTCCTGCCGGGCCACAAGCCCGACGAAAATATCCTCCAGCGAGTTTTGCGCGGTGTGCACGTCGCGCACCTGGCAGCCCGTCTCGGCCAGCAGGCCCATCAGCCGCCCGATGCCGGTCCGTTCGGCCCCGGTGTCGTAACGATAGGTCAGGCTGCCGCCGTCCTCGCTCAGCCGCAGGTCATAATCCGACAGGGCAGGGGGCACGCTGGCAACCGGATCGGTCAGTTCGATGGTCAGTTCCTTCTGTCCCATGCGGGTCATCAGGCTGGCCTTGTCCTCGACCAGCAGGATCTCGCCCTTGTTGATGACGCCCACCCGGTCGGCGATGGCCTCGGCCTCTTCGATGTAGTGCGTGGTCAGGATGATGGTCACGCCGTCGCGCTTCAGCTCGGCCACGGTGTCCCACATGTCCCGGCGCAATTCCACGTCCACACCTGCCGTCGGCTCGTCCAGGAACAGCACGCGCGGTTCATGCGCCAGCGCCTTGGCGATCAGCACCCGGCGTTTCATCCCGCCCGACAGCTCCATCACCTTTGCGTTGCGCTTGTCCCAAAGCGACAGCCGCCGCAGGATGCGTTCGATCAGCGCCTCGTCCGGGCGCTTGCCGAACAGCCCGCGCGAAAACCGCACCCCTGCGATGACCGTCTGGAAAGGCTCCAGGTTCATTTCCTGCGGCACCAGCCCGACAAGGCTGCGCGCCGCGCGGAACTCTGACACCACGTCATGTCCGCCGACCCGGATGCTGCCGTCGGTGATGCGGGTGATCCCGCAGATCGCCGAGATCAGCGTGGTCTTTCCGGCGCCGTTCGGGCCAAGCAGCGCCAGGATTTCGCCCTCTTCGATGTCGAGTGAAACGCCCTTGAGCGCCTCGAACCCGCTATCATACCGTTTCCGCACGTCGCGGATTTCTACCGTGGGCATGGTCCGCCCTCCTTGTTCGCACGTCTGCAACCTAACCCTCATGTCGTGATGCGCAATTGAGCAGAAATGCATAGGCCGCATGCATGTCGCAAACAGACTGGCGCCCCGGGCCGCCGGCGACTAAGCCCTTTGGCATGACGACCCTCACCACAGCCGCGCTCAACCGTCCTGCCCTGGGCATCTTCTACATTTGCCTCGGCATCCTCGCGATCTCGATCAACGACATGCTGATCAAGGTCCTGTCGGGCGGCTATCCGCTGCACCAGATGGTCTTTACCCGCTCTGCCATCGGGTTGGTCTTTACCTTCGGCTTTGTCTTTGCCGAAGGCGGGCTGGGTCTGTTGAAGACCGCGACGCCGGGCCTGCACCTGTTGCGCGGGCTGCTGGTCGTCTGCGCGAACATGACCTATTTCTGCGCGCTGGCGGTGCTGCCGCTGGGCCAGGCGACGGCGCTGTTCTTTGTCGCGCCGCTGATGATCACGCTGCTGTCGATCCCCATCCTGGGCGAAAAGGTGGGGCCGCTGCGGATCGGGGCCGTCGTGGTGGGCTTTGCCGGGGTGATCATCATGCAGGAGCCGTGGAAGGCCGATCTCTCGGTCTCACGCCTCGTGATGCTGCTGCCGGTGATCGCGGCAGGGTTCTACGCGCTGATGCAGGTGCTGACCCGGCGGCTGGGGATGACGACGCGCGCCTCGGCGCTGGCCGTCTATATCCAGGGCACCTTTCTCATGGTGTCCGCCCTGTTCTACCTTGTCGCGGGCGATGGGCGCTATGCCGAGGGTGTCACCAACGAAAGCATGATCTTCCTGCTGCGGGCCTGGGTCTGGCCCACGCCGGACGACTGGCTGGTGTTCCTGGGGCTTGGGGTCTGTTCGGGGGTGGTGGGGTATTGCCTCAGCGCGGCCTACCGGCTGGCCGACGCGGCGACCATCGCCCCGTTCGAGTACATCGGCCTGCCGCTGGCGATCCTCTGGGGCTGGATGATCTTCGGGGAATGGCCGGTTCCGGCCACCTGGGCCGGCTGCGTGCTGATCATCGGCGCCGGGGTCTTTGTCTTTCTGCGCGAACAGGCCAAGGCCCGCCCCATGCCGGGCCGCCGTGCCCGCTGGGGGCGTCGCTAGGACCCGCTTACAGCGCGCGCAGCCGCACCGCGATACTGGCCTGCCGTCCGGCCAGCGATCCCAGCGGATCCAGTTCCGGGTGGGTGTCCAGCACCTGCGTCATGGCTTGCTGAGCGCGTTCCAGCTGGGTCTTGCCGCCTTGCCGGTCGCCCTGCGCCAGCGCTGCCAGCCCCAGCTCATGCCGGGCCGTGGCCGCAACCGCCAGCGCCGCGGCGCTGGCCGCGCCCTCGCTGCTCATCGCCATGCCCTCGGCCAGGTCGGCGGCCTGGGCATATTCCCCGGCGCGCAGCAGGCTGTGGGCATATTCCAGCTGGATGCGTGGCAGGAAGGGCCCGGCGCTGCTCATCAGCTTGGCGTATTGCCGGTTGGCCTGGCCGTATTCGCCCTCTTCCAGCGCCGAGCGCGCTACGAAATAGTTCTTGCGAAAACCCGATGCGTTGCCCTCTGCCGTGTCACAGGCCGCCAGCGGCAACATCACGCCAAACGCCATCAGCGCCGGCATCACCCGTCCCATTATCATCTGCTCTGTCCTCAACGTCGCCAAGGTTTGCCTTGATCGCCCGCCATGATACCACCTGACTGGGGGCGGCGTCCACGAAAACCCAAGCCCGCCCGTGGGATGGATGGAAAACCGTGATGCGCTGGCTGGCCTGGCTCCTGACACCGTTGACCCTGGCCGCCGCGGTCTGGGCCGGGAACAGCCTCTACCGGACCCTTCAGGATCCGCTGCCTGCCCCCCGCGCGGCGCCTTCTGCCACGCCGGACGCGGGGCTTGCGCTGGACCTGCCGCAACCGCAGCCACCGATGCGCTGGCCCTCGCTCTTTGGCAGCTACAAGCCGCCGGAACCGCAGCCGCCGAAACCGCCCGCGCCGCCCGTCGTCGATGAGCCACAGCCGCCCGCGCCGCCCATCGACAGCCTCGGCTTTTCGCTGAAAGGCGTGGTCAGCAACGGCGACAGCAGCTGGGCGATCGTCTCACATCCGACGGGAGAGCAGCTGATGCGTGTGGGGGATACCCTGGCCGACGGCGTCACCGTCACCGCTATCGAGGCGGGCGGCATAAGGCTGGACAATCACGGCACCCCGGACTTCCTCGCCTTCACCGATTGACCCAGCCACCCGGGGGGAGACAAGCCGCGTGTTTCGCGGTATGTTACGCCCAATGACCGCGAAACACGCGGCAAAAACATAATCGAGAGGGCACGAAAGTGCGGGCAGGAACTTCGGTCGACATGGCCGGCACCGGGTGGGTGCGGTCGTGGTGTGTGGCGCTACTCCTTGCAATTCTGGTGACGATCCCGGGGCTGACCCGCGCGCAGGGCGCGTTGGATCTGCGCGATGCGGACCTGCGCAGCTTCGTCGAGATCGTGTCGGAGGCCACGAACCGGAATTTCGTGATCGACCCCGGCGTGCGCGGCACCGTGACCGTGCTGGCGCCGGAAAATGTCACCCCCGCCGCCCTGTATGAGATCTTTCTCAACGTGTTGGAGGTCAACCGCCTGACCATCGTCAAGGGCGTCGATGCCGACCGCATCGTGCCGCTGACCACCGCGCGGGAACTCTCGCCCGGGGTCGCCGGGTCCGGTGTCTATGAAACCCGCGTGATCCGCGTCAATCACATCCCGGTTTCCGAGGTCGTGGACGTGGTGCGCCCGCTCTTGCCCTCCGAGGCGGTGATTTCCACCGTCCCCGATGCGCGGCTGATCATCCTGTCCGACCGTGCCGGCAACCATCGCCGCATCCAGGCGCTGATTTCCGAGCTGGATCAGCCCCGGTCCGAGCCGATCGAGATGATCCGCCTGCGCAACGCCGACGCGCGCGAGGTGCTGCAGGTGATCCAGTCGATGGGCATTGTTCCCGATGGCGCCAGCGTCAGCGTCGATGCGCGCTCCAACGCCCTGCTTGTGCTGGGACCGCAGGCGTTGCGCGAACAGGTACGCGTGCTGGCCGGACGGCTGGACGCACAGCGCAACAGCCAGCAAAGCCGCGTGGTGCAGGTCAACTATGCCCAGGCGGCCACCCTGGCGGACGTGGTGCTGCGCAGTTTCCAGGGTGACGGCTCTGGCGGCCAGATCCGCATCGTTCCGGAACCGGGCACCAACTCGCTGCTGATTTCCGCCCCTGCCGACCGGATGCACGAGATCGTCGCGATGGTGCAGCATCTCGACCGCCGCCCGACCCAGGTGCTGGTCGAGGCGGTGATCTTTGAAATGTCGGTGGACGGCTTTGCCGATCTTTCGGTCCAGTTTGGCGCGATCCTGAACGACGCAATCGTTGGTGGCGTGCAATTCGCGCTGGAAGGACGGCCCAGCCTGACCAGCCTGGTGTCCACCGTCCTGAATGGCGACGTGGCCAACCCGGGCAACGGTGGCGTGATCGGCGGTCGCAGGGGGGACGCGCATACAGGGATAGCGGGCCTTTTGACCGCCATCGCCCAGACCCGCAGCACGCGGCTGCTGTCGACCCCTTCGATCTTGACCCTGAACGGGCAGGAGGCCGAGATCGTGGTGGCCCAGAACGTGCCCTTCGTCACCGGACAGTTCACCCAGGTCGGGCAGGGCGCGGTGCAGGAACCGTTCCAGACCATCGAACGCCAGGACGTCGGCCTGACCCTGAACGTGATCCCGCAGATCAATGCCGACGGCACCGTGCGGCTGGTGATCAAGCAGGAAGTGTCCAATCTGACCAACGCCACCTCCTCGGCGGGCGGAGAGATCACCGCGAAACGCGCGCTCTCGACCACCGTCCTTGTGCGCGACGGCAACGTGATCATGCTGGGCGGTCTGCTGGAAAACGGCTTTGGCTCCAACGCGCAGCGGGTGCCGGGCGTGTCCAAGCTGCCCATCGTGGGCGGGCTGTTCCGGGGTAAATCCGGGTCCAAGAACCAGCGCGTCCTACTGGTCATGCTGCGGCCCCGGATCGTCAGTTCCGACCGTGAGGCGACGCGCCTCACCCGCGAACTGGCGCGCGAGGCGCAACGGGCCAGCCTTGCGATCCAGCCCGAGGACAGCACCCGGTTCCCGCAGACACCGCTGGGCGCGCTGCCCTTTGACGGCGCCGATCTGAACCAGCCCTTCGATGAGACCTTCAT
Source organism: Mameliella sp. CS4 (assembly GCF_019392335.1). Lineage (GTDB taxonomy): Bacteria > Pseudomonadota > Alphaproteobacteria > Rhodobacterales > Rhodobacteraceae > Antarctobacter. The sequence goes on along the minus strand of NZ_JAHXRQ010000005.1, from coordinate 144,043 downwards.
CGACAAGGCCGCGCGGGCCAAGAACTATCCGCCACTGCCCAGCCGACTGAAATTCAACGGGAAATACTAGAGCGGGGCGAAAGCCCCGCACCCCGTCGCGCCGCCGAGGTCAGGCGGCGTCGGAACCTTGGGTCCCTTGGGTCAACCGCGCGCGCAGGTGTCCGGGCAAAAGCCGGGCAGAGCTGATCCGGGGCATTGGCAATTCCGCGATGTCAGTGTCCGCGCCGTAGAGCGCCAGGTATTCATCGTGATTGTCAAAGCTGCTGCGCGCGACATAATCGACATAGGTCTCTGTCGCCGCACCATTGGCAAGGATCACGTCATGCGCCTCTGTCTCGACATGGTAAACGGTGAAGCGCTCGGGCAGGGCCGAAAGGGGAACCCGGGTGATGGACTGGCCGTTCACCAGCGCCGAGGCATTCACCACGTAGCCATCCAGCACCATGCCGTGATCGCCGGTCACGGTCAGGTCGGCATTCGGTTGTCCCTCTGCCAGGGCGCCTTGCCGGATGCGGATCATCCGGGCGCGGTCGCACCGGAACCGGGTCAGGATCGTCTGGCGTCCGATCCACTTGACAGAGACCTGTCGACCGTCGGCGGTGGTGATCCTGTCCCCGATCCGCAGCTCTTCGACCGGCCGATCCCCAAGGGCGGTTGCAATCCCCGTGCCTGCGGCAAAGCAGGTCGCGAAATCGCTGGTGTCCAGAGTTGCGAGATCGATACTGTCGGGCAGGGTCACATATGCAGGTGGGACCCCGTCCGGCAGGATCAACACGCGCTGGTTGCTCGCCACGGAACTGAATTCCCCGACCATCGCCACGACCGTGCCGCCGCCGTTCAACGGTACGGTCAAGGTTCCCAGGAAGGTGGTGACGATGGCATTGTCGTTGATGTCGTCACCGACTTCAAAGGTGTTGTCCGCCTCCGTGTCATCGTAGGTATACGGACCTGAGAAGTTCTGTTCGAGGAAGTTGTAGGTCGTTCCTGCATCCAACTCGTAAATGAAGTATGTTCCAGCGTCATATGTGGCCATAGAATTCCTCGTTACCTTTACCTGCCGGGGGCCGCTTCGCGGCGTTCTGGCCGAACGGGAGCCAGAGCCAGCCTCCCCGATCCCAACCCGCTTACCGTAAAACGTGCACTTTTGTTAACCTTTTATTAACGTGTTCGCGGATGCCGGGTCCGGTCGGAAAGGGCGTTGCGAGGGGGATGGACTTGAGGGCACAAAGGGATGTGCCCATGCCACGCCGAAAGAAAGGCCCGACAGGGATGCCCGAAGATCACCCGCCTTCCGTCCCAACCGCCCCGCTGCCCTATGCCTTTGCCCGCGATCACGGCGTGGCCCTTGACGGCACGCGGATCGTTGCGGGGCCGGGGGCGTCCGTGACCGGCCTGCGCGAGGCACAGCGCCGCGCGGGGCTGACCGCGCCGCTTGAACCGGCCGACGCGGCGGGGTTCGAGGCGGTTCTGGCGCGGCTCTACCATTCCGGCGCCCGCGATACCCAGGCGCAGGGGGTGACCTTCGATCTGGTCGATACCGCCACCGATAAGCGCGGCCGCGACCTGCTGGAGGACGCCGAGGAGGCGCCGGTCATCCAGCTGGTCAACCAGCTGCTCCGGCAGGCCGTGCTCGACGGCGCCTCGGACCTGCACATCGAACCGCACGAGGGCGGGTTGCGCGCCCGGATGCGTCTTGACGGCTTTCTGAAAACGGTGATGGACCGCGCCGATGTGCCGGTGAAACGCGTGGTTTCGCGGCTCAAGGTCATGGCGGGGCTCGACATCGCCGAAACCCGCCTGCCGCAGGACGGGCGCATCCCGCTGCGGCTGGGCGGGCGGATGATCGACACGCGGGTGAGTTCGCTGCCCGGCAACTACGGCGAACGCATCGTGCTGCGGATCCTCGACCGGGCGGCGGGGCTGATGCCGCTCGACCGGCTGGGGCTGGACGCGGGGCAGATCGCGCTGCTGGAACGGCTGGCCTCCACACCCAACGGCATCATTCTGGCCACCGGACCGACGGGCGCGGGCAAGACCACGACGCTTTATTCCCTGCTGAAACTGGCGGATCGGGAGGAACGCAATATCGTCACGGTCGAGGACCCGATCGAATACGACCTCACCGGTATCAGCCAGACCCAGATCAACGCCGAGATCGGCATGAGTTTCGCCGCCGGTCTGCGCGCCACCCTGCGGCAGGACCCGGACGTGATCCTGGTGGGCGAGATCCGCGACACCGAAACCGCCAGCACCGCCGCGCAGGCGGCATTGACCGGGCACCTGGTCTTTTCCTCGCTGCATGCCAACAGTTCCGTGGCCGCGGTGGTCCGCCTGCGCGACCTTGGGTTGGAAAACTTCCTGATCGCCGCCACCCTGCGCGGCGTGATTGCGCAACGGTTGCTGCGCAGGCTCTGCCCCGAGTGCCGCAGATCGCACGCCCCCTCTGCCAGCGAGGCGGCTCAGTTCGACCGCGCGGGCCTGCCGCTGCCGACGGCGTTGTTTGATGCGCAGGGGTGCGAGGCCTGCAACGGCACCGGCTATGCGGGGCGGCTGGGCATCTTCGAGATCCTTGAAGTGGGCGAAGCGCTGCGCGAGGGGATCAATCACGGCGCGGGAGAGAGTGCGCTGTGGGCGAAGGCGCTGGCGCCGCGTGACCGCCTGATCGGCCAGGCGCTGCGCGCCGTGGCCGCCGGGCAGACCAGCCTGGCAGAGGCCCTGCGCGTGGTCGGGGACAGCGCGTGAGGGCCTTTGCCTATACCGCCTACACCGCCGAGGGCCAGCGCAAGTCCGGCACGCTGGTGGCCGAGACAGAGGCCCACGCCTCGGACCAACTCAAGGCGCAGGGGCTCTATGTCTCTGAACTGACGGTGCGCACCCGCAGCGCGCGGGGGCCACGCCTGGGCCGGGCGCGTCTGTCGCGCGACTTGCAGGCGGTCTTTACCCGCCAGATGGCGGTCCTGCTGGGGGGGGAAATGGCTGTGGACGCGGCGCTGGGCACATTGAAAAGCGCCGGCAGCACAGCGGCGCTTGATCTTGTGGTGGCGCGCGCGCAGGCCGCCTTGCTGGAAGGAGAGCCCCTGTCGCGGGCGTTGGAGGCCAGCGGCGCGGGCTTTCCCCGCTACTACCTCGCCGCCGTCCAGGCGGGCGAGAGGGCGGGGGAATTGTCCAGCGTCTTCAACAGCCTGGCGGATCACCTTGAAACCGCCCGCAGCGATCGGGCGCAGCTGGGGTCGGCGCTGGTCTACCCGGCTTTCGTGGCGGTGGTCTCTGTGTTGGTGGCGGGTGTGCTCTTTGTTACCGTCGCACCCGAGATCGTGGCCCTGTTTGAAACCTCGGGGCGCCCGCTGCCCGACTTGACGCGCATCATGATGGGCTTTGCCCGCTGGGTCGAAGGGCACTGGCCCCTGCTGGCCGCCGCCGCGCTGGGCCTTTTGGTGCTGGCGCTGCTGAGCGGACGGATCGCCGCCCTGCGCGAGAGGCGGGACAGGCTCTTGCTGCGCCTGCCGCTGGTCGGCGGGCTGATCCGGCAGGGGGCGGCGGTGCAGTACCTGCGCACCCTGGCGCTGGTGCTGGAGGCACGCCACACGGTGCCCATCGCAATCGAAAGCGCCGGGTCGGTGCTGACCGTGACCCCGTTCCGCATCGAGGCAGAGCGGGTGGCCACGGCGGTGCGGGCCGGGGAGTCCCTGTCCGACGCGCTTGCGGCGCTCAGTTTCGTGCCGCCCGTCGCACGCCAGCTGATCGGCGCCGGAGAGGTCTCTGCCCGTCTGGCGCGGATGGCAGGGCGGGCCGCGGCGCTGGTGGAAAACGGCCTGTCGACACAGCGCAAACGGATCGCGGCGCTGATGGAACCGGCGCTGATGATGTTGGTGGGCGCGATGGTGCTGGTGATCGTGCTGTCGGTCCTGCTGCCGATTTTCGATCTGCAGACCCTGGTCGCCCCGTGAGGTCCAAGCCACAGGTGTTGCGGACATGCCCCCGAGGTGATGTCTAAACTCTTCGACGCAACAGGCTGGTGTTGTTAATCTTTTGATCATGGGTTGCAGGGGCGGGGGATGATTCCCCTCCTCTGGTGTCGCCAGAAAGCCGCACATTGCCACCCACGTCGTGATTTCCGCCCGCTTCGCGATACGGCAGGCTTTCCCGACGTAACCCCCTCGGCTACGCAAGTATCAGAACAGATCGGTCAGCCGAGTCTTGAGCTGCGCCCTTCTCAGGGCGCCTCGCGGGGGGGCAAGATCGATATGAGACGAGGGGAACACGGCATGTCGACGATTCAGAGGCTTCTTGGCCTGAGCCTGGTCTGGTTGATTGCAGCGCTTGGACCAGTCGAGGCGCAGACACAGCCGGGCTTCACGGCATCCCTCTCGCCAACGGAAATCGGGCAAGGCGGCGCCTCGCTCCTGACCTACACGATCACCAACACGTCCGGCGTACCGGTTTCGAACAATGCCTTTTCCACGACGCTTCCCGCGGGGCTGACCTTTCTCGGGTCCCCGACGGTATCGTCGTCCTGCTCGGGCGCGACGGTCAATGCGCCCTCGGGCGGCTCGACGCTGACGTTTGCGGATGCAGCCATTGCGCCCGGCGCCTCGTGCGACGTTTCGCTGGTGTTGACCGCCGCGTCGTCCGGGATCTTCACCATCACCTCGGGGGATCTGACGTCCGATGCGGGCAATTCCGGCACCGCCTCCGTCAACCTGAATGTCAGTTCGCCCACGTCCAGGCCGCTGTTCTCCAAGTCGGTGTCTCCGTCCAGCATCGCAATCAACGGTACCGCACGGCTGACCTATACCATCGACAATTCCGCAAACGCATCGGATTTCGGGGCGTACGCCATATTTGGGACGTCGTTCGTATCGGTCACATCGTCGGCAAGTTTTTCCGAGACACTTCCAGCCGGCGTCACCATGACCGCTGCGCCGAACTTCGACGTGTCCGGCTGTTACGAGGCGCCGGCCGGCTTCACTGTCTTGGGTGTCTTGAACAACAACGGCAGCTCCGGGTCGAACATTTCGGTTTCCGGCCTCATCGTCGAGGCCGGTCAGACATGTACGATCTCGATGGACGTGCGCGCCTCTTCGGTCGACGTCTACGAGTTGCTGTCAGACGAGCTCACGCTGTCGTCGGGCGGCAGTTTCGGACGCAGCTACGCCGAACTCGCCGTCACCGGCCTGTCAACGGCCACGCCGCAGATCCAGAAATTCTTTGTCCCGGACACCGTCAACCCGGGCGGCACCGCGACGCTGGATTTCTTCCTGTCGAACGGCGACCGCGACTTTGCCGCCACCGACCTTGCCTTCACCGACGATCTCGACGCCATGTTGTCGGGCGCGACGCTGGTCGCCTCCTCGATCCCCACCGATCCCTGCGGGACCGGATCGACGCTCAGTGGCACGTCGACGATCACCTTTGCGGGCGGCACGCTGCCTGCCGGTTCAAACTGTAGCTTCTCGGTCGAGGTTGCGATTCCCGCGGGCGCGTCTGGCGGCGCCTATATCAACACGACATCGGCCCTGACGGCCACGATGGACGGCAGCCCGGTCAGCGGCAGCACGGCGACCGACACGCTGACGGTGCGCAGCGCCACCGTGCCACAGCCGGGCTTCGCCAAGGAGTTCATCGACGATCCGGCCACCCCGGGGGACCAGATCACCCTGCGCTATACCATCGACAACAGCGCCGGTTCGGCAACTGTCACCGACCTTGCCTTCACCGACGTGCTGGACTTCCTTTCCGGGTCCACGACCTTTGTCAGCGGTTCCGGCGCCAGTATCTGCGGCAGCGGGTCACTCCTTTCGACTTTTGTTTCCAACAGCAGCAGTGTCGGATATGGCCCGGCCATCACTCTTTCGGGCGGAAACATCGCCGCCGGGGCGAGCTGTACCTTTGACGTTGTGCTGCAAACCGTGCCCGGGGAATTGCCGGGCTCCTATCCCAGCACCAGCGGCGCCCTGTCCTACAATGACGGCACTTCGGTGGTCACTGGCGGCACCGCCTCGGACACCTTTGTTTTCAGCGGTGGCGCAAGCCTGACCTTTGGCAAGACTTTCACGCAGGCCAGCGCAACGCCGGGCGACACCGTTCAACTGACCTTTACCATCACAAGCGCGCTTGAATCGCCCAGCACGGCGACAGGCCTGACCTTCACCGATGATCTGGACGTCTTCTTCTCCGGCACGGCTGCCGTGGGGACGCCGATAGCTGACCCCTGCGGCACCGGGTCGTCGCTTGCCGGCACCTCTACCCTCACGTTGACAGGTGGCACGCTTGCGCCCGGCGCAACCTGTGAATTCACCGTCGATGTCGTGCTGGGCGGCGGGGCGGCACCGAATACGAATGTCACCAACACCTCTTCGACATTGACCGGCACCGCGGGCGGAGACGCCGTCATCGCGCCCGCCGCCACCGACGCTCTTTATATCGGCGAATTCGAGCCATTTACCGCCGAGATGACCTTTCCGGTCGACACCGTGGTTCCCGGACAGACGATCGACGTCGATTTCACCCTGACCAACCCGAATGCGGTTGTCGCGACCCTGCTTGACGAAACGGTCATCTTCACCAGCGGTCTGTCGGGCATGGATGTCGTCGGGCAGCCGACCAACGGCTTTTGCGGCGCGTCCAGCATCGCCAGCGAACCTGTGGCCGGTCGCCTTGCGATGCAGTCGGTCGAAATCCCGGCCAACGGAAGCTGTTCCTTCACGGCGCAGGTCCTGGTGCCGACCGGCGCCAATGACGGAATCTATTCTTTCTCCTATTCGCCGACGGGCATTGTCAGTGCGCAGGTCTTTACGGTGCAAAGCTCGCCCGAGCTGACCGTCGACACCAACCTGCTGACCATCGAAAAGCTGTTCCTCAGCGACGCGGTGCAGGCGGGTGACACGACCCAGGTCCGGTTCACTCTGACCAACACCTCGGCGCAGACCATTTCGGACCTCGCGTTCACCGACGATCTGGATGGCTTCCTCACCGGGACGGTTGCCACGGGGACACCGCAGGCCGATATCTGCGGCACCGGGTCTTCGCTGTCCGGTTCATCGACGCTGACATTTATTTCCGGGTCGCTGGCGCCGGGAGCGAACTGTACCTTCGACGTCACCCTGCAAACCGCCACCAGCGCGCCCGCAGGAACCGCCACCAACACGACATCGGCGCTCTCCGGCAGCTTCGACAACGATCCGGGAGCGGGGACGGATCTGGTTACCCTGACGGGGCTCGCGGCTTCCGATACGATCGAGGTCACCCCGGATATCGACCTGACCTTTACCAAGTCCTTTGACGGCCCGGTGGGCGCCACCGGCACGGCGGTGCTGACCTTTACCATCCAGAACACCGGCGGCGGCACGGCCAGCTTGCTGTCCTTCAGTGACGATCTGAACTCGGTCCTGACCGGGCTGGTCGCCACGTCGACGAATGTCGGCGCGGAATGCGGCGGCGGCACCTTCTCGGGCGTCAGCTTTCTGACCTTCTCGGGCGGCAGTGTCGGTGTGGGAGAGACCTGCACGCTGACGGCCGATGTGGCGGTGCCGGCGGGCGCCAGCCCCGGCAGCTATACCAATACCACCAGCACGCTCTTCTCCGGCGGCATCCAGCTTGCCGCACCGGCGACGGCGACCCTGAACGTCGAACCCGCGCCGACCTTTGCCAAGGTCTTTGCCGCCGACGTGATCACGGTCGGCCAGACCTCGACCCTGACCTTTACAGTCGACAACACCGCCTCGGCCATCGCGGCCAGCAGCCTTGATTTCACTGACAACATGCCGGCCACTGTGCAGGTTGCGGCGACGCCGAATGCCTCGGCCACCTGTACCGGCGGCACCCTGACCGCCACAGCCGGGACGAGCACCATCACCTACACCGGCGGCACCGTGGCCGCGGGGGCAAGCTGTACCGTCTCGGTCGATGTGACCTCGACAAACGTGGGCTCGCATACCAACACGACGGGCGATCTGACCTCGTCCTCGGGCAACTCGGGCAACGCGACAGACGTCCTGACAGCCGAACCGCTGCCGGCGTTCTCCAAGAGCTTTGCCACCAGCACGCTGGGGTTGGGTCAGGTCACGACGCTGTCCTTCACCATCGACAACAGCGCGTCTGCACTTCCCGCCAACGGTCTGAACTTTGTCGACAACCTTCCTGCGGGAATAGAAGCCAACATGGCCGCTTTGAACGCGAGCATTGCGGCAGCTTGCGGAGGGGTTTTGGGCACTGGCACGTCCCTGGTAAACCTGTCTTCCGCGAATGTGGCCCCGGGGGTGATCTGTACCTACTCCATTGACGTCGTCGGAACGGCCGTCGGCACGCATGTCAACACGACCGGCGATTTGACCTCCTCCGCCGGGAACTCCGGCACGGCTTCGGACACGCTGATCGTTGTGCCGCAGCCGGGTTTCGCCAAGGAATTTACGCCCGATCTGGTTGCCGACGGGTTCTCGACCACGCTGGTCTTCGAGATCGACAACAGCCAGTCGATCCTCGCCGCCACGTCGCTGGATTTCACCGACAACCTGCCCGCCGGAGCCGAAGTCGCGGCGACCCCCAATGCCTCGACCACCTGTACCGGCGGCACGATCACCGCCACCGGCGGCAGCGGGACGATCTCCTATACCGGCGGCTCCGTGTCCGCTTCGTCGATCTGTACGGTCCAGGTGGACGTGACCGCGACCACCACCGGCCTGCTGAACAACACCTCGGGTGATCTCACGTCGAGCCTTGGCAACTCCGGCAGTGCCTCGGACACATTGGCCGTTGTTCCGCCGCCCGCCTTCACCAAGGTCTTTGCCCCGGACATCCTGGGCGCGGGCCAGGTCAGCACGCTGACCTTCACCATCGACAACGACCGCCCCGTGACGCTGGACGCCACCAGCCTGGCCTTCACCGACACCCTGCCAGCGGGCATGGTCGTGGCCTCCAGCCCCAATGTCGTGAACAATTGCGCGGGCACCGTGACCGCGACGGCGGGCAGCGGCTCGATCTCGCTGACCGGTGGCCAGCAACTGGCCGGTGGCGCTTGTACCATCGCGGTCGACGTGGTGGCCAGTGCGGCGGGCAACTATACCAACACCAGCGGCGACCTGACCTCGTCGATGGGCAACTCCGGCCCTGCGACCGACATCCTGTTCGTCATGCCGCAGCCCGGTTTCACCAAGTCCTTTGCCGATGCCGCCATCGCGCTGGGCTTTGACACCACGCTGACCTTCACCATCGACAACAGCACGTCGATCATCGACGCCACAGCGCTCGATTTCACCGACAGCCTGCCTGCCGGGGTTCAGGTCGCAGCGACGCCGGCGGCCTCGACAACCTGTACCGGCGGCACGCTGACCGCCACGGGCGGGGCGGGGTCCGTGACCTATACCGGCGGCACCGTCGCGGCCGGGGCCACCTGTACCGTTGCGGTGAATGTCACCGGCACGGCGGTTGGCGCACAAGTCAACACCAGCGGTGACCTGACCTCTTCGCTGGGCAATTCCGGCACCGCCAGCGACACGGTGACCGTCGTGCCGCAGCCGGGTTTCACCAAGGTCTTTGCGCCCGATACGATCAATCTCGGCCAGTCCTCGACCCTGACCTTTACCGTCGACAACAGCGGTTCCGTGCTTGACGCCACCGCGCTCGACTTCACCGATCCGCTTCCCACGGACCTGGTGGTGGCCACCGCGCCCAACGCCTCGACCACCTGTACCGGCGGTACGCTGACCGCGACTGCGGGGACCGGCAGCATCAGCTACACCGGCGGCACCGCGACGGCGGGCGCCAGCTGTACCGTCAGCGTCGACGTGACCCCGGCCAGCGCGGGCAGCTTCGTGAACACCAGCGGCGACCTGACCTCCTCGCTGGGCAATTCCGGCACCGCCGCCGACACGCTGACCGTGATCACCCCCGAGATCGGGCTGAGCGGCTCCATCGGCGGGGCTGTCGCTGATGGCGGCACCCTTGACCAGGGCACGCTGGACGCGGGCACGCAGCAGAGCCTTGTCCTGACCATCTCGAACACCGGCACCGATGCCCTGACGCTGGCCGCCGCGCCGGTGATCTCGGGGGAAAGCAACGTGGTGGTGGATTCCGTGACCGGGCCGCTTGCCACCACCGTGCCGATTGGTGGCAACACCACGATCACCATCCTCTACACCCCCGCCACGGCGATCCAGACCGATCCGACAACGACCCTGCCGTTCAGCTTTGATCTCTCGCTGGGCAACGACGACGTGGATGAGGCGCCCTATGACATCACCGTCTCGGGCACCGCGCAGGACGTCACCGCGCCCACCGGCTATACCGTGGCCCTGGACCAGGACCCGGTGACCAGCGCCAACCAGACCGGCATCAGCTTTACCTTTGCCGGGGCCGAAGTGGGGGCGGATTACGCCTATACCATCACCTCGGATGGCGGCGCGGGCAGCGTGACCGGCAGCGGCACCATCGCCACCGCGACCGATCAGGTCACGGGCGTCGACGTCACCGCCTTGCCGGATGGCACGCTGACCCTGACCGTGGCCCTGACCGACGCGGCCACCAATGTCGGGCCCGATACCACGGACACCACGACCAAGGACGCCACCGCGCCCGCGGGATACAGCGTCACCTTCGACCAGGACCCGGTGAATATCGCCAACCAGGCGGCGGTCAGCTTTACCTTCGCGGGGGCCGAACCGGGGGCGAACTATGCGTATCGCATCGAATCCTCCGTCGGGGCGGCACTCGTTTCGGGCACGGGGACAATCACCACGGCGACCGACCAGGTGACGGGGATCGACGTGTCGACCCTGGCTGACGGGACCCTGACCCTGACGGCGACCCTCACTGACCCGGTGGGCAATTCCGGCGCTCCGGTGACCGACACCACGACCAAGGATGCCACGGCCCCCAGCCTGGCCATCGACACCCCGATCGAAGGGGATGACGTGGTCAATGCCGCCGAGCAGACGACCGTCGTGATCTCCGGCACCTCGACCGATCTGGCCGATGGGGCCACCGTCACCGTGCAGGTCACGGATTCCGGCGCGGGCTCCGTGACGGACACGACCACCATCACCGGTGATGCCTGGACGGTCACGCTTGACCTGACCTCGCTGGCCGATGGGGCGTTGACCGTTCTGGCCGATGCCTCGGATGCGGCCGGAAACCCGGCGCCGCAGGCCAGCGCCGCCGCCACCAAGGATGCCACCGCGCCCGCAGGCTATACCGTGGCCTTCGACCAGGACCCGGTGAACGCGGCCAATGCCTCCGCGATGAGCTTCAGCTTTGCTGCGGCAGAGGTCGGCGCGGATTTCGCCTATAGCATCAGCTCGGATGCGGGCGGTGCGCCCGTGACCGGAACAGGCACCATCGCCACCGGCACGGATGTGGTCAGCGGGCTGGACCTCAGCGGGCTGACCGATGGCATGCTGACCCTGACCGTCGCGCTGACCGATCCTGCGGGTAACACCGGCGCCGACGCCACCGATACGGTCGTCAAGGACACCGATGCGCCTGCCGTGGCCATCGACACCCCCATTGCCACCGACGGATTTGTCAGCGCGGCAGAGGTCAACTCGGTGACCATCACCGGCTCCACCTCCGGCGTGCTGGACGCGGCCATCGTCACCGTTGCGGTGAATGACGGCGCGGCGGGCAGCGCCAGCGGCACCGCCGCCGTGACCGGCGGCACCTGGTCGCTGGTGATCGATCTTTCGGGCCTGGCGGATGGACCGCTGAGCCTGACCGCCGACGTCTCCGATGCCGCGGGCAACCCGGCGCCGCAGGCCACCGCCGCGGCCACCAAGGATACCCTGGCCCCGTCGGGCTATACCGTGGCCTTCGATCAGGACCCGGTGAACATCTCCAACGAGACTGCCATCGGCTTTACCTTCGCCGGGGCGGAACCGGGCACCAGCTTTGCCTATGCGATCTCCTCGGACGGGGGCGGGACACCGGTGACGGGCGGCGGCACCATCACCACTGCCGCCGAACAGGTGACCGGACTGGATCTGTCAGGCCTGGTGGATGGGACGCTGACGCTGACCGTCGCGCTCACCGACGACGCCGGCAACACCGGCCCGGACGCCACTGACACGGCGGACAAGGACACCGTGGCCCCGGCTCTGGTCATCGACACGCCGCTGGCCGGCGACGATGTAATCAATGCTGCCGAGGCGCCCTCGGTCACGGTCTCCGGCACCTCGACCGATCTTCCGGATGGCACCGTGGTCAACCTGGCCGTGGCGGATGGCGCTTCGGGCGTGGTCACGGGTACCGCAACCGTTACCGGCAATGCATGGTCCACGACCCTGGACCTCTCGGGGCTGGCGGACGGGGCGCTGACGGTCACGGCCGATGCCTCGGACCCGGTGGGCAACCCGGCCCCGCAGGCCAGCGTCTCGGCCGACAAGGACAGCGGGATTCCCGTTGTCACCATCGACACACCCATCGCGGGCGATGACGTCATCAGAACCGCCGAGGCAGGGGCCTTTACCGTCTCCGGCACGGCGTCGGGCGTGGCAGACGGCACCATCGTGCGCCTGATCCTGCGCGATACCGGCGGCGCGGCGGTCTACTACCGCGAGGCCACGGTCAGCGGCGGCGCCTACAGCCTGTCCTTCGACATCTCGGCCCTGGCCGACGGCGATTATGACCTCTCCGCCGATGTCACGGATGCCGCTGGCAACCCGGCGATTCAGGCCGTGACGCTGATCGCCAAGGATACCCTTGCCCCCTCGATCGAGATCCAGGATCCCGATCCCACCGTGGCCGACAGCCTTTATGCCAACGCGGTAAACGCCGCCGAGGCGGCGGCATTCACCGCCTCGGGCGTCGCTCTGGATGCAGCGGACGCGGTGCAGGTGGTCATCACCGCCACCGACGGCGCGGCTGGCTCTGTCTCGGTCACCACCGGCCTGACCGCCGGTCCGGGGGTCTTCCACAGCTGGTCCGACGCGCTCGATCTCTCGGGACTGGCGGATGGCACCATCACCCTGACCGCCGTGATCACCGATACCTCGGGCAACAGCTCTTCGGCGACGACCTCCTTCCTCAAGGACACAACGGCGCCAGCGGGATACACCGCGAGCTTCGACCAGGACCCGGTGAATATCGCCAACCAGGCCGCCATCGACTTTACCTTCGCCGATGCAGAGGTCGGGCCGGGTGTGACCGGCACGGATGTCACCTTTGACTATACCATCTCCTCGGATGGCGGCGGCACGCCGGTCACGGGGTCGGGCACGATCACCAGCGCCACCCAGCAGGTAACCGGCCTCGATCTGTCCGGCCTGGCCGACGGCACCCTGACGCTGAGCGTCACGCTGACCGACTTCAAGGGCAACACCGGCGCCGCCGCCACGGCGACCGCGACTAAGGATGCCACCGCGCCGGGCCTGGTGATCGACACCCCGATCGAGGGCGACGACGTGGTCAACGCCGCCGAGGCGGCAACGGTCGTGATCTCCGGCACCTCCACCGATCTGCCCGACGGCACCGACGTTGCGGTTGCGGTCGCCGATGCCGCCAGCGGTAGCGTCACCGGAACGGCCGGCGTCACGGCGGGCACCTGGACCGTCACTCTGGACCTGTCCGGCCTGGCCGACGGGGCGCTCAGTGTCACCGCCGACGCCACCGATCCGGCGGGCAACCCCGCGCCGCAGGCCACGGCCAGCGCGTCCAAGGACACGGTGGCGCCCACGGGCTATACCGCTACGCTGGACGACGATCCGGTGAACGCCGCCAACCAGACCGCCACCGGCTTTACCTTTGCCGGGGCCGAGGTCAGCGCCACCTATGCCTTCAGCATCACCTCGGACGGCGGCGGCACAGCTGTCACTGGAACCGGAACCATCGTCACCGCCACCGACCAGCTTACCGGGCTGGACCTCAGCGGGCTGAATGACGGCACCCTGACGCTGACCGTTGCCCTGACCGACCCGGCGGGCAACACCGGCGCGGATGCCACCGACCAGGCGCTCAAGGATGCCACAATTCCCAGCCTCGCCATCGACGCCCCCATCGAGGATGACGATGTCGTCAATGCCGCAGAGGCACCGGCCACCGTGCTCTCGGGCACGTCGACCGACCTGCCGGACGGCTCCATCGTGACCCTGGCCGTCTCGGACGGGGCCTCGGGCGTCGTCATGGGCACGGCAACTGTCAGCGGCAACAGTTGGAGCACAACGCTGGACCTGAGCGGCCTTGCCGATGGCGCCCTGTCGATCACGGCGGATGCCTCGGACGCCGCTGGCAACGCGGCCCCGCAAGCCACGGCCACAGCCAACAAGGACGCCACCGCGCCCGCCGGCTATACCGTGGCCTTCGACCAGGACCCGGTGAACAGCACCAACCAGACGGCGGCCAGCTTTACCTTCGCGGGCGCTGAGCCTGTCGCAACCTTCGCCTATACCATCACCTCTGACGGCGGGGGCACGCCTGTCACCGGAACCGGCACCATCGCCACGGCGACGGATCAGGTCACCGGGCTGGACCTCAGCGGACTGAATGACGGCACCCTGACGCTGACCGTTGCCCTGACCGATCCGGCGGGCAACACTGGCGCGGATGCCACCGACCAGGCGCTCAAGGACGCCGAGATCCCCACCGCCACGCTGACCGGGCCGCTGGACGCGCAGGCCGATCCCTTCCCTGTGACGCTGACCTTCTCCGAGGATGTGACGGGCTTTGCCCTGACCTCGGTGCAGATCACCAACGGCACGGCCTCGGCCCTGACCGGCAGTGGTGCAGTCTACGGCTTTACCGTTACCCCGGATCACGACGGGCCGGTGGAAATCTCGGTCGATGCAGGCGCGGCTGTCGATGCGGGGGGCAACCTCGCAACCGCAGCCGCTCCGATCACCGTCACCGCCGACCTGACCGGCACGCCGAACCCGACCCCGCTGCCCGATGCGGACGGCGACGGTGTCCCGGACATCTATGAGACCGGCGACCGCGACGGCGACGGTATCCCGGATGACCAGGACTTCGACCCGCAGGGCTATTTCTACTGCGAAGACGATGGCCGCATCATCCCGGGCGGCGGCTTCACCGTCACCGGGCCGGCGGGGTCCAACAGCACGCTGGGCACCACGAATTTCATCAACATCACCCGCGACGGATCGACGGGTGAGCTGCAGTGGTTCGCCCTGCGCCCCGGCACCTACACCATGTCGCTGGTCTATCCGACCGCGGTGGGTGTCCCCAGCACAACGCGCACCTCCTCGGGCACGCTGGACCTGACCACGCTCCTGCCGTCGAACCCCGGGGTTCTGGGCTCGTCCGAGGCAGGCTCGACCGGCTTCCTGGCGGATGCTTCGGCGGCAGCGAATTCGGCGTTCTACACCGGCTTCGTGATCGAACCGGGTGATCCCTATGTCATCGGCAACAACATCCCGATGACCCAATGCGCCGAAAACGCGGTCACACTGAGCGCGGCCACCGATGGTGCAGAGTTCAACGCAGGCGCGCCGACGGACGCAACCTTCACCCTGACGCAGGCGCGCGTCTCGACCCAGGACACGGTGGTCAGCTACACCGTCGCCGGCAGCGCCACCTCGGGCACGGATTTCACCGCCCTTTCGGGCACGGCGACGATCCCGGCGGGTGACACCTCTGTCACCATCACTGTTCCGGTGCTCGAAGACGGCGATATCGAAGGCCCGGAAACCGTGGTCCTGACGGTCAACAGCTTGGTCTCGGGCGACCTGACGACCCTCTTGGGCAGTACTCTGACCCAGACGGCGACGATCACCGACGATGACTTTGCCGATATCGCCGTGGTCAATGTCGATCTCACCACCAACGAGGGCGGCGGCGACGATGCCACCATGACCTTTGCCTTGCTGGGGACACCGACCTCGCCGGTCACGCTCAGCTTTGCGGGAGACTCTCAGTGTACGGTGGCCCCGGCAACCATGACCTTTACCGCGGGCAACTACACCACGCCGCAGGCGCTGACGATCCGCGCCATCGACGATGAAAAGGTCGAAGGCACGCATACCTGTCAGCCCACGGTGACCGTGGCCTCGGCAGACACGCGCTATGACGGTGCGCCGCTGCCGCTGGCCGCCGTGACCATCACCGACGACCTTGTCGACCAGATCCGCGAACCGCTGACGGAAATCCTTGAGGATGACCTGTCGGAAACCATCGACACCCAGTCGCGGGCCTTCAGCCGCATGGCCAAGGGCGCGCTGGACCGCCTGCAGGCGGGCCGCGACCTGCCCTGTGGCACGCTTCAGGCCTTTGACGTGGATGGCAGCATCCAGATCCAGGATGCCACCGGCAACGCGCGCGGCACCTTCGGCAGCGACCGTTACAACTGTGCCTCGGGCAGCCGAGAGATCCTCGACGGGACCTTCTCGCTGAACAAGACGGAGGACACCGGCGTGCAGGCGCTGCTGCAATTCGCCTGGCAGCGGGAACGCTTTACCAGCGACAACGCCATCGCAGGCTATTTCCTGGGCGGCTATTACAGCCGGACGGATGTCAGCGGTCTTGGCGATGGGTCGATCGACGGGTTCGGCGTCAACGGCGGTGTCTACGGCGCGCGCGGCTTTGGCCAGGGGCTCTTCCTGGACTACTACATGGCCGGTGCCGCCGGACGGCACAGCTTTGACATCGACTTCGACACCGCCCTGGCGCCGATCAACGCCACCGGCGACTACAGCTACCTGGCCGGTTTCGCGGGCGTGGGCCTCTCGGGGCAGCGCGAGTTCGACGGCTTTGTGATGAAACCGCGCGTGGGCCTCGACCTTGCCTATGCAAGCGCAGGGGACGCGGACGTGACAGCGCGCCAGATGGGGCTGACCCACACCGGCGCCATCCGGCTGGATGACTTCCGGGGCGCCCGCGCCACAGCGGAAATCCGGTTCGAAAGCCTGGGCGCCCCCGGCGGGGCCGAGGCCCTGGCCGACCAGATGCGCACCGCCTTCACCCCGCGCCTCGCCTGTACCCTCTCCTCTTACGAGGACGCGGCGGAGTGTGGCCTGGGTATGGCGTTCTCCTGGGAACGCCGGGATCTGTCCAGCGGCTTGACCTGGGGGGTGGAAGTGGACGTCGAGAAGATCGACGAGACCCAGCGCTTTACCTTCAACATCAAGCGCGAGCGCCCGATCGCCAACGGCTTCGGCTCGGTGGTGACGCGGCTCTCGATGCCGGCGCAGCAGACCCTGCAACTGGAACATGGGCTGCAGCTGGACTTCTGAGGAAGGACGGCCCGACCAGCGACCCGATCAGGCAACGGCCCGGTGCTTATCGCCGGGCCGTTGTCATTTCTCGAAACAGGTGGCGCGGCCGTCCTTGGCGATCAGCGCGGCGCCGTCCATGATCGTCCGCGCCCGGCGGTTCAGCGCGGCACTGGGCCGGTCCGCCTCGCGCGCCTTGGGGTTTGGCAGGACAGCGGCCAGCAGCGCCGCCTGCCGCGCGCTCAACGCATCCGGCGCCACGCCGAAATAGTGCCGCGCCGCCGCATCGATGCCAAAGACACCCTCGTCGAACTCGGCCACGTTCAGGTAGACCTCAAGGATGCGCCGCTTGGGCCAGAGCGCCTCGACCAGCGGGGTCATCAGCGCCTCCAGCGCCTTGCGGACATAGCTGCGCGTCTGCCAGAGATAGACGTTCTTGACCACCTGCTGGGAAATCGTGCTGCCGCCGCGCTGGGCGCCATCCTCGATCGCGGCGCGGATCGCGCCCATGTCGAAGCCCCAGTGGGTGCAGAAATTCGCATCCTCCGCTGCCACGGCGGACCGCAGCATGACCGGGGCGATGTCCTGAACGTCCACCCAGGCGCGCTCGACCCCGCCCAGCCGCCGCGCCTCGGACCAGATGGTATGGGTGACGGGCGGGTTCACCACCCGGAAGAGCAGCACCACAAGCACCGCGATCACCGCCGCGCCAAACGCCACCCGCAGCAGCCAGCGCCGCAGAAAGGCCAGCGGGCGCGGGCGCTGCGCGCCCTTGCCCTTTGTCTTGCGCTTGCGCGCCGGTTTCTTCGCCTTGGTCGCCATAGCAGTTCTCTACCCCAGCGGCGCGGCGGCGCCAATCTCCGGAAAACGGGCGGCCCCCCGATCCGCCCATGCCAAAAAGAGAAAGGGCCCGGTCATGCAGACCGGGCCCCTTCGTGACAGTTTCGCTCCGGCTTATTCCGCCGGCACCGCCAGGTCACCCTCGATCCCCAGCGGGTGAGAGATCTTGTCCAGCATCTCCTTCGGGCAGACCTGCACGAAATGCGCCCTTTCCAGGTCCCAGTTCAGCAGGATGTCCTTGCCCTTGCGGCTTGCGGTTTCCTCGACGTGGCGCTCGATCAGACCTTTCAGCTGGTCTTCCCAGGCGGTCACGGTGACCGGGCAGGTGACGAGGCTTTCCAGGTTCATCATCTGCCGCGCCGTGCCTTCGGGATCGTAGATATAGGCCATGCCCCCGGTCATCCCGGCGCCAAAGTTGGCCCCGATGGTCCCGAGGATCACCGCCACGCCGCCGGTCATGTACTCACAGCCGTTCGAGCCGCAGCCCTCGATCACCACCTTGGCGCCCGAGTTGCGCACCGCGAAACGTTCCCCGGCGCGGCCCGCCGCAAAGAGGTGCCCGTCGGTGGCGCCGTAAAGCACCGTGTTGCCGATGATCGTGTTCTCGGCCGCGTTCAGAGGCGAGACCAGCGGCGGGCGGACGACGATCAACCCGCCCGACAAGCCCTTGCCCACATAGTCGTTGGCATCGCCCGACACCTCGATCTTGAGCCCCGGTGCCGCGAAGGCGCCCAGCGACTGGCCCGCGCTGCCGGTCAGCTTGACGTGCAGGTGGTTCGGCTGCAGCGCGTTGCGCATGCCGAATTTCTGCACGATGTGGCTGCTGACGCGGGTGCCCACGGTGCGGTGCGTGTTCATCACCGCGTAGGACAGCTGCATCTTCTCGCCGTCTTCCAGGAACCGCTGCGCGTCGCGCACGATCTCGGCGTCCAGCGTGTCGCGGACCTCGTTGCGCGGCTTGTTGCGGTTGTAGACGATGTCATCCGACCCGTCGACGCGGATCAGAAGCGGGTTCAGGTCGAGGTCGTCCAGGTGGTCCGAGCCGCGGCTGACCTGGTGCAGGAGATCGGCCCGGCCGATCACCTCGTCCAGCGAGTGCGCGCCGATCTCGGCCAGGATTTCCCGGACTTCCTGCGCATAGAAGGTGATCAGGTTCACCACCTTGTCGGCGTTGCCGGTGAACTTGGCGCGCAGGCTCTCGTCCTGGGTGCAGACGCCCACAGGGCAGGTGTTCGACTGGCACTGGCGCACCATGATACAGCCCATCGCGATCAGCGCGGCAGTGCCGATGCCGTATTCCTCGGCGCCCAGCATCGCGGCCATGACGATGTCCCGGCCGGTCCGCAGACCGCCGTCCGTGCGCAGCGTGATCCGCTCGCGCAGGTTGTTCATCGCCAGAACCTGGTGCGCCTCGGTCAGGCCCATTTCCCAGGGCAGGCCGGCATATTTGATCGAGGTGGCGGGCGAGGCGCCCGTGCCGCCGTTGTGACCCGAGATCAGGATCACGTCCGCCTCGGCCTTGGCCACGCCGGCGGCGATGGTGCCAACGCCCGAGGACGCCACCAGCTTGACCGTCACCTTGCAGCGCGGGTTGATCTGCTTGAGGTCGTAGATCAGCTGCGCCAGGTCCTCGATCGAGTAGATGTCGTGGTGCGGCGGGGGCGAGATCAGCGTCACGCCCTTGGTCGAATGCCGCAGACGGGCGATCAGGTCCGTCACCTTCATGCCGGGCAGCTGGCCGCCTTCACCGGGCTTGGCACCCTGGGCCACCTTGATTTCCAGCTCTTCGCAGTGGTTCAGGTACTCGGCGGTGACGCCGAACCGGCCACTGGCGACCTGCTTGATCTTGGCGCTGGGGTTGTCGCCGTTGGGTTCCGGCACAAAATGCGCCGGATCTTCGCCGCCCTCGCCGCTATCGGACTTGGCGCCGATCCGGTTCATGGCCACGTTCAGCGTCTTGTGCGCCTCGGGCGACAGGGCGCCCAGCGACATGCCCGGGGTCACGAACCGCTTGCGGATCGAGGTGATGCTTTCGACCTCTTCGATCGGCAGCGACTTGCCCAGCGGCTTGATCGCCAGAAGGTCGCGCAGGTGGATCGGCGGGTTCGACTGCATGGCGTTGGAATACTGCTTCCACATCTCGTAAGAGGCGCGGTCGCAGGCGGCCTGCATCAGGTGCATTGTCTGCGCGCCCCAGGCGTGCGTCTCACCGGATTTCCGTGCCTTGTAGAAACCGCCGATGGGCAGCACGTCCTGACCGCGTTCAAAGGCCAGCGCGTGGATCTGTTCCGCCTTGTGCTGGATGCCGCTGACACCGATGCCCGAGATGCGGGAGATCATGCCGGGGAAATACTCAGCGCACATGGCACGGCTCAGCCCGACGGCCTCGAAGTTGAGCCCGCCGCGATAGGACGAGATCACCGAGATGCCCATCTTGGACATGATCTTGAGCAACCCCTGGTCGATGGCCTCGCGGTAGCGCGCCACCGCCTCGGTCAGGGTCATGTCCAGCAGCCCGCGATTGATGCGGTCCGCCAGGCTGTCCTCGGCCAGGTAGGCGTTCACGATGGTTGCGCCGGACCCGATCAGAACCGCAAAGTAATGCGGGTCGATGCATTCCGCCGACCGCACGTTGAGCGAGCAGAAGGTCCGCAGCCCCTTGCGCGTCAGGTGGCTGTGCACCGCGCTGGTGGCCAGGATCATCGGCATGGCGACGCGGCCCGGGCCGCTGTGCTCGTCGGTCAGGATCAGGTGGCCGGAGCCCGAGCGCACGGCGTCCTCTGCTTCGGCCCGGATGCGGGCCAGGCCATCGCGCAGGGCGCCTTCACCGGCGGCAAAGCTGCAGTCGATCTCGGTGCAGGGCGCGTTGAACTGGTTTTTCAGCTCATCGAACTGCGCGTTGCCGACAAAGGGGCTGTCCAGCACCAGGATCTCGGTCTGGCTGCTGTCCTCGTCCAGCACGTTCTTGAGGTTGCCGAAGCGGGTCTTGAGGCTCATGACCCGGAATTCGCGCAAGCTGTCGATCGGCGGGTTCGTCACCTGGCTGAAGTTCTGTCGGAAATAGTGGCTCAGCGGCCGGTACTTCTTGGACAGGACCGCAGAGGGCGTGTCATCGCCCATCGAGGCAAGTGTCTCCTTGGCGTCCTCCGCCATCGGGGCCAGGATCTGCTCCAGCTCCTCGACGGTGTAGCCAGCCGCGATCTGGCGGCGGCGCAGCTCGGCCCCCTCGAACAGCGGCTTTTCGGTGACGGCGCCCAGCGGCTCGTCCAGCTCTGTGATCTTGCCGACCCAGTCGCCAAAGGGCTGAGCTGCGGCCATTTTGTCCTTGATCTCGACGTCGTGGTAGAGCTTGCCCTCTTTCATGTCGACAGCGATCAACTGGCCCGGACCCAAGGCGCCCTTTTCACGCGCCGTCGCCTCGTCCGTCGGCACCATGCCGATTTCCGAACCTGCGATCAGCAGGCCGTCCCCCGTCACCACGTAGCGCATCGGGCGCAGCCCGTTGCGGTCCAGCCCGCCACAGACCCAGCGGCCATCGGTCATCGCCAGCGCCGCGGGACCGTCCCAGGGTTCCATCACCGAGTTGCAGTAGGAATACATGTCGCGCCAGGCCTGCGGCAGTTCCACCGCCTGCTTGGACCAGGATTCCGGCACCAGCATCGTCTTGGCCATCGGCGCGTTGCGCCCGGCCCGCACCAGCACCTCGAACACCGCGTCCAGCGCCGCCGAGTCCGACGACCCGTTCGGCACGATCGGCTTGATGTCCTCGGCCATGTCGCCGAAGGCGCTGCTTGCCATGCGGATCTCATGGCTCTTCATCCAGTTGGTGTTGCCCTTGAGCGTGTTGATCTCGCCGTTGTGGGCCAGCATGCGGAAGGGCTGGGCCAGCCACCACTGCGGGAAGGTGTTGGTCGAATAGCGCTGGTGGTAGATCGCAAAGGCGCTTTCGAACCGCTCATCCTGCAGGTCGGGATAGAATTCCGCCACCTGCTCGGCCAGCATCATGCCCTTGTAGATGATCGACCGGCAGGACAGCGAGGCGATGTAAAGCTGGGTGATTCCCGCTGCCGCCGCCGCCTTTTCGATCCGGCGCCGGATCACATACAGCTCGCGCTCAAAGGTCTCTTCGTCCACACCCTTGGCGTTCGAGATGATGATCTGCTCGATCTCGGGACGCGTCGCGTTGGCCTTTTCCCCCAGGCAGTCGACGTTCACCGGAACGTGGCGCCAGCCATAGATGTAGTGCCCCATGCGCAGAACTTCGGTTTCCACGATGGTCCGGCAGGCTTCCTGCGCGCCGAAGTTGGTGCGCGGCAGAAAGACCTGGCCCACGGCCATCAGCTCGTCCTTGCGGGGCGTGTGGCCGGTGCGCAGCACCTGGTCATAGAAGAAGGGGGCCGGGATCTGGACGTGGATGCCGGCGCCGTCGCCGGTCTTGCCGTCCGCGTCCACCGCACCCCGGTGCCAGATCGCCTTGAGCGCGGTGATCCCCGCCTCGACTACCCGCCGTGTCGGCTTTCCGTCCAGGTTCACGACAAGGCCCACGCCGCAAGAGCTGTGCTCTTCGCTTTCGTGGTACAGGCCGTTGTCGCTCATCCACTTGCGCTTGGCTTCCTCGCGGGTGACCCAATTTGCGTCATACTTGGTCATGGCTCAGCACTCCTCGTTGAGATGCGGGTTCCCCGCCTCGTAGTCCTTCTGGCTGACCTGCGCGACCTCGGCGCCCTCCAGCCAATATCCATCGGGGTGGCGGTCCGCATAGACCACGCGCGTCAGTCGCGCGCCCCCGGCATTCTCGAACAGGCCCGGCGACAGCTCCAGGTACCCGGTGTCGCGGTCGGCGACATAGCGAAACAGCACCGACGAGCCGCAGGTGTCGCACCAGCCGCGCTCGGCCAGCGCCGAGGACCGATGCGTCTTGAGCGGACCCTCGATGGTCACCCTGTTGGCAGGCGCCTCGATGCCCATCTGCAGGCCACCGCCCCAGCGCGTGCAGAGGTCGCAGAAACAGGCCGAAATCTCGTCGGACAGCGACTCGACCCGCACCGTGACGGCACCGCACAGGCAATGACCGGTCGTTGCGCTCATTCGGAGTCTCCCAGAACGCCGAATTTCGCATGGCACTCGGCCCGCGTCATCAACTTGCGCCCGGCCTGGCCCTCGTAGGCAAAGCTGTCGGGTTTCACGTCGATGTAGATCTCGTTGGTGATCTCGAAACCGTCCGCTTCGTCAAAGACGCCGATGGGCAGTTCGATGTCGTCCGAGTACTCGGACTCCATCGTCACCCGGAAAAACATCCCCGAGCCGCAGCGCGTGCAGAACCCGCGTTCCGCCCAGGGACTGGACTGGATACGCCCCAGGTGGGTTTCATCCTCCCAGGTCACGTTCTTCAGCGGCACGGTCACGCCGATCAGCGCCGATCCGGTCCAGCGGCGGCACATCTCGCAATGGCAGGCCCCGGCCTCTGCCGGCACCTCCTGCGCGGTAAACCGGACCGCGCCGCACATGCAGCCACCCTTGCGTTCCATCAGGTGTCCTCCGGCGGGGTCATGCCGACCGAAGCCAGGACCTCGGCCTCGGTCATGCGCTTGCGATCGCCTGCAAAGGCATGTCCGGCAGGCTTGTGGTCGATGTAGACCTCCGACTGCAACTCCAGACCGTCCAGCCTGTCCAGCGATCCGGCACAAAGCGCCAGCAGCCCCTGCATCGGGCCGGGCGCCGTCAGGCGCCAGAACAGGTTGGAGCCGCATTCGCGGCACCAGCCGCGCTCTGCCCACTCCGAACTCTTGTAGGTCGCAATCAGATCTTCGCCTTGCCAGGTGATCCCACCTGGGGCGACCTCGATGCCCAGCTCGATCCCGCCGCTCCACTTGCGGCACATGCCGCAATGGCAAGCGCCATAGCCTTCGGGAGGCTTCGAAAGGGTGTACCGCACGGCGCCGCAGAGGCACCCGCCGCTTGCCAACTTGCTCATGCCTTGTCCTCTGCTTGGGGCAATCCGCTCATCAGGTCGCAGTCATGGCGCGGATAGATGCCGCGAAACCCCTGTTCGCCGGGATAGATGAACTCCACCGGGCTGCGGTCGCGCGCGTTGGCCTGGCGCGCGTCCTCGGTGACGTCGGCGGCAAAGCCCGCAAAGAACCGCTTGTGCTTGTCCGAGACGTATTCGCGTCCCCGGACATGTTCGATCACCCGCCCCGAGGCATCGCTGCGGGTCATCTCGAACTCTGTCCGGTACAGCTTTTCGCCGTCGATCTCGATCTCGCCGATGATCCGGTCAAAGCCGGTCACGCGGGTCGGGCCGTCGATCGTCGACCTCTGGGTGAAATCGAAACTGTCGAGGCCGTTTTCGATCAGCTCGGACACGCTGCCGGGATCGCGGATCGGGCGCACCGTCCGGGTGCGGGTCGGCGCCTCGGGCGGGCCGCTTTCGATCCACTGGCCGTCGCCGTCGATGCGGCTGGTGAAATAGGCACCGGCCTCGCCGAAATCGGTGCGGAACCGGTGATCCGGGTCGATCTGCGGGCAGACAAAGTGATTGGTCACGACGCAGCTGCGGGATTGAACCGTCAGGTAGGTCTTGCAGCCCTCGGGCGGGGTGAACAGCCCGCCCTGGGCCTGGCCCGCGCCCGCACCGCCCAGCAGCGCAAGCGCCGCCAGACCGGCGCGGAGCGCGGTCGAGCCTTTACCCTTGGTCAATCTTTTGAGCCCCATGAGACAGCCTTTCTGACCCATTCAGGCGCCGTCTGCGCCTTGGTTAATCAACCCTTGCCGGTTTGTACAAAATGCTGGAATCGATGTACGTTTTGTACAAAACGTACAGGCCGACCCGGTCACTCTGCGGCGACGGCTCCCTTGCCGTTCATGTCCTGCAGGACGGCCTCGACACAGTCGCGCCCGTCACGGATCGCCCAGACAACCAAGCTTGCGCCACGCACGATATCGCCGATGGCATAGACGCCGGGCAGCGCGGTGCGCCCGCTGGTGAACTCGGCCTTGATGGTGCCCCAGCGGGTCACTTCCAGCTCGGGACAGCCCCAGAGCGTCGGCAGTTCCTCGGGCTCGAAACCCAGCGCCTTGATGACCAGATCGGCGGGTTCGTCGTAGTCCGATCCCTCGATCACCTCGGGGCGCTGGCGGCCGGTGGCATCCGGTGCGCCCAGGCGCATTTTCTCGACCACCACGGCATTGACCGGCTCACCCTTAAAGCCCTTGGGCGCGGTCAGCCATTCAAAGACCACGCCTTCTTCCTCGGCGTTCTGCGTCTCGCGCTGGCTCCCTGGCATGTTGGCACGGTCGCGGCGATACAGGCATTTGACACTGGTCGCGCCCTGGCGGATCGCGGTGCGGACACAGTCCATCGCCGTGTCGCCGCCGCCGATCACGACAACCTTCTTGCCCTTGGCGTTCAGCTCTCCGCTTTCGAATTCGGGCACGCTGTCGCCAAAGTTCGATGCGCGGTTCGAGGCGGTCAGATAGTCGATGGCCTTGACGATTCCTTTCGCGCCCGCACCCGGGCCGCCCAGGTCACGCGACTTGTAGACGCCGGTGGCGATGATGACCGCATCATGTTGTGCCCGGATCTCGTCGAACGACAGGTCGTCGCCCACGTTACAGTTCATCACAAAGCGCACGCCGCCCTCTTCGAGCTGCTTGTTGCGGCGCATCACGATGTCCTTCTCCAGCTTGAAGCCGGGGATAC
The DNA here is from genome assembly GCF_019392335.1 of Mameliella sp. CS4. Taxonomy (GTDB): domain Bacteria; phylum Pseudomonadota; class Alphaproteobacteria; order Rhodobacterales; family Rhodobacteraceae; genus Antarctobacter. The sequence continues at coordinate 118,351 of NZ_JAHXRQ010000005.1, read as the reverse complement.
CATAGGTCAGCAGCCCGCCCGAACGGTCGTAGCGGTCATAGACGGTCACCTGCACACCGGCACGGCGCAGCATATCGGCCGCGGCCAGCCCGCCGGGGCCTGCGCCGATGATGCCGACGCTTTCAGTGCGTTCCTGCGCCGGGGTGACAGGTTTGACCCAGCCTTTGTCCCAGGCGGTGTCGGTGATGTATTTCTCGACCGAGCCGATGGTGACGGTGCCGTGGCCCGATTGTTCGATGACGCAGTTGCCTTCGCAGAGGCGGTCCTGCGGGCAGATGCGGCCACAGATCTCGGGGAAGGTATTGGTCGCCTGGCTGACCTCATAGGCCTCCTGCAGGCGGCCCGTCGCGGTCAGGCGCAGCCAGTCGGGGATATTGTTGTGAAGCGGGCAATGGCTCTGGCAATAGGGCACGCCGCACTGGCTGCAACGCGCGGCCTGTTCCGCGGCCTTGGCCTCGGCGTATTCGGCATAGATCTCGTCGAAATCCGTCCGGCGCTCTGCGGCCTCCCGCTTGACCGGCATCTCCCGCCCCACGGACACAAATTTCAGCATCGGCTGCTTCGCCATTCATCCACCCTTTGCAGGTAATCCCTAGATCGTCCGCGCCTCCTTACAGAAGCTTGCGCAAGAATGAAAGTCAGTCATGCTGACCTTTATCCAGAATATTCCTGTTTTGAGACCTCAAAAAACACACCTCACCCCGCAATTTATGTCCGAATCGGACTTAAATTGCCGCTTTCGGCTCTGAAACAAGGAGTTATACCAAGGCGGGTAGCTTTGATTGGACCCCGACAATGGCTTTTACGCAACTCCTGATTCTTGCCCTGATACAGGGGGTTACCGAATTTCTGCCGATTTCTTCCTCCGGCCACCTGATTCTCCTGCCGAATCTGACGGGCATGCAGGACCAGGGGCAGGTGATCGACGTGGCCGTTCACGTCGGCACCTTGCTGGCCGTGATCCTCTACTTCCGAACCGATGTTAAGGACGCTGCCGCCGGCACGCTGAGGCTCATGACCGGGCGTATGGACACTCCGGGCGCGCGCCTGGCCTTCCTGTTGCTCATTGCCACGATCCCGGTGATCCTTTTCGGACTGGCGCTCAAGCTCTCTGGCGTGGACGACATGCTGCGTTCGACGGCGGTGATCGGCTGGACCATGCTGATCTTTGGTCTCGTGCTTTACTGGGCCGACATGAAAGGCGCGCAGGACAAGGCGGACAGCGACTGGAGCCTGCGGGATGCGATCGTCATGGGGCTTTGGCAGGCCGTGGCCCTGATCCCGGGCACCTCGCGGTCCGGCATCACCATCACAGCGGCGCGCCATCTGGGCTATAACCGGCACGATGGCGCCAAGTTGGCCATGCTGATGTCGATCCCGACGATCATGGCCTCTGCCGCCCTGCTGGGGGTCGAGGTCATCGCCAGCGCCGATGCACAGGCCGCGCGCGACGGGGCGATTGCGGCGGCGCTGGCCTTCGTTTCGGCGCTGGGTGCGCTCTCGCTGATGATGCGTCTGTTGCGGTCGGTCAGCTTTACGCCTTACGTCATCTACCGGGTGATCCTGGGGCTGTTTCTGCTCTGGATCGCCTACGCCTGAGCGTCAGACCCGATGGTAGGGCGCCCCCGCCTGGATCGAGGCGGCGCGGTAAAGCTGTTCGGTCAGCATCACCCGTACCAGCATGTGCGGCCAGACCATTGGCCCAAAGGACATGAGGTCCTGCGCCTCGGCCCTCAGGGCCGGGTCGATCCCGTCAGCGCCGCCAATGACAAAGGCCAGATCCTGCGCGCCACCATCGCGCCAGTCTGCCAGCTTTCCGGAAAACTCGGGCGAGGACCACATGTGGCCGCGTTCGTCCAGCGCACAGATCCGCGCGCCTGACGGGATCGCACGCCGCAGCAGCGCGGCCTCGCCCGCCATGCCGCCGCCCTTGCGGTCCTCGACCTCGATCACCTGCGCCGGGCCAAGGCCCAGCGCCCGGCCAGTCCGGTCGAAACGTGTCAGGTAATCATCGACAAGCGCCTTTTCCGGCCCCTTGCGGAGCCGGCCAACCACGCAAAGATGTACGCGCACCGATCAGGCCTGATTGCCTGCCACCGGAGCCCACATCTTTTCCAGCTGGTAGAACTCGCGCACCTCGGGACGGAAGAGATGGACAACCACGTCCCCCGCGTCGATCAGTACCCAGTCCCCGGTGTCCTTGCCCTCCATCGTGGAGAGAACGCCGAAGCTCTGCTTGAGTTCATCCGCCAGCTTTTCCGACAGCGCCGCGACCTGGCGCGACGAACGGCCAGTGGCGATGACCATGTAATCGCACACCGAGGATTTGCCGCGCAGGTCGATCTGCACGATATCCTCTGCCTTGTTGTCGGAGAGAGTTTCGAGCACTGCCGCGAGAATGCCCTCGGCGGTCGGTTCGCTCTGTGTCATGGCCGAAATGCCCCGGCCTTGATGAGCGGCATGTGCCGCAAGTGTCGTCGAAGACAGGACAATGTCCTCCTGTGTCGCTGCGCGCCCCCCAAGCCCGGACGCATGGGCATGTCTTAAAGATAGCATCGGAAATGTAAATTCTCAATGTCGCGCGGCGGGGGGACAGGGCAGGGGGACTGTATCTGCCTGTGCCTTCAGCTTTTTCAGGTAGCGGTCAACGGGTTGCGGGCGCAGGAAAGGCCGCGCCTGACCATCTTTTTCCAGCACCAGATCGGCGGAAACAGGCGCATCCGGATCAGGCCCGACCCCATGCAGGCAAAGGCCAAAGGACATTTCCAGCGAGCCCGAGGTTCGTTCGGGGGCTTCGGTTTTCCAGGCGCGGGCACGGGCCTGCGCTGCCCGCAGGGTGTCCAGGTCAGCGGGCGCAACGGCCAGAATCAGAGTCCCGCCGCGCGTGTCCCGGCGCTGCAGGACAAAGCCCTCGTCGAATGCGCCCCGGGGCGAAGCCGCTGCAAGGGTCAAGCGCGCCGAGTCGGGCGGAAGGTCCAGACCATCGGGCAAGTGCAGGTGGATCTGGAAATCCGCCGGATCGGCGGTCAACGGATCAACCTGGCGCAAGTCTTGCAGGGTTTGTGGCGCCAAGGCCGTGCAGGCGCTTAGCAAAGCCAGGAACGGGAGTAGGCGGAACACAAAGAACCTCCTCTTGTGGAATCGGGGTTTATTGTCTTACATTAAATAATATGAATTAAAAGATAAACTGGACAGTGCCATGACCTATCGACTTCCCCTTGCCACGCGCCGCGCCGCCCAGGTTCTGCGCGGGCTCTCATTCCTCGCGATGGCGGTGATCCTCGGGCTGGTGGTCTGGATTGCCGTCGATCCCGCCTTGCTCATTTCGCACCGTGCGGCGGCGCTTGGTCTGGACATGGGCGGGCGCAGCATCGGCGGGGCGAGCCGGCTGGCACTGGTGGCGGGAGCCTGGGTGGCACTGGGCGCCGTGCTTTACACGCTTTGGCACATGAGCCGGCTTTTTGCCTGTTACGCGGGGGACGCGGCACTGACCCCCTCGGCGGCCCATGCGCTGCGGCACATCGGCCTGGGTTTCCTGGCGCAGTCGGCGGTGGGGGTGCTGGCCCATCCGGTCGAGACACTGTTTCTGACCCTCGGCGCGCCCGCGGGACAAAGGATGGTCTCGCTTGCCGTGTCCTCGGCTGACCTGGGCTTTGTCCTTGCGGGCGGGATGATGCTGATCGTCGGGCTGGTGACCAGCCAGGCCGTCGCGCTCAGGGCCGAGAACGAGGGATTCGTCTGATGCAGATCGTGGTGCGGCTGGACGTGATGCTGGCGCGGCGCAAGATGCGCTCACGCGAGCTGGCCGAGCGCGTGGGCATCACCGAGCAGAACATTTCCTTGCTGAAATCCGGCAAGGTCAAGGGCATCCGCTTTGAGACACTGGCGAAGATCTGCGAGGTCCTCGACTGCCAGCCCGGCGATCTGCTGGAGGCCCTGCCCGAGGGGGAAGCGTAGGGCGGGGTTTACCCCGCCGCTTCGGTCATGCGCCGTAGGGCACCCAGACCGTCTTGACCTCGGTCGCCTGTTCCAGAAAGTCGCGGGTGTCGCCGGTGTCCTGCCAGTCGCGCGCGCGCCCGTCATTGACCCAGGTCCGTTTCAGGTTTCCGGCCGAGGCGGTCTCGATCGCCTCCGACAGGTCGCTGGACGAGAAGGACCAGACCGCTTCGACATCCATGTGGGCGGCCAGCACCGGGGCCAGCTCGACATGCGCGCCGGTGAGGATGTTTACAACGCCCCCCGGCACGTCAGAGGTTTCCAGCACCTGGGTGAACTCCAGCGCGGCCAGCGGGAAGGGGTCGGAGGCGATCAGCACCACCCGGTTCCCCATCGCGATGGCGGGCGCCATGACCGACACCAGCCCCAGAAGCGGCGCCTCGTCCGCACAGAGCGCGCCGATCACCCCGCAGGGTTCGTTCATCGCAAGTGCAACACCGCGCATGGGCACGCTGCGCACCCCACCGTCGAACTTGTCCGCCCAGGCGGCGGCAGTGAACAGCCGGTTCACGCTGGCCTCGACCTCGGCCGCGCCGTTGTCGTCACCGGTCAGCCGGTCGATCAGGGCGGCGAAGTCCCCTGCCCGAGCCGAGAGGTTCTCGCCGATGTAATAGAGAACTTGCGCGCGGTTGTGCGCGGTGGCCTTGGCCCAGCCGCCCGCGCCGCGCGCCGCCTCGACGGCGTTGCGGATGTCCTTGCGGTTGGCGATGGGCGCCTGGCCGATCAGCTTGCCCGTCGCGTCATGGATGTTGCGCGCGTAGCCACCGTCGGGCCGCGCCTGCTTGCCGCCGATATAGAGCTTGGCGGTGCGGTCCACCGGCTGCGGCTCGGCGCTGTCGCCGGCAAAAGCCTCGACCGGGGCCAGCGTTGCGGTGTCGCCCCGGGGGCGGGTATAGGCGCGCAGGCCCTCCCAGCCGCCTTCACGGCCAAAGCCGCTTTCGCGGACACCTCCGAACCCGGCGGCGGCGTCGAACATGTTGGTCCCGTTGACCCAGACCACCCCCGCCGCCAGTTGCGGCGCCACGTCCAGCGCGGTGTTGATGTTCTCGGACCAGACGCTGGCGGCCAGCCCATAGCGCGTGTTGTTGGCCAGCGCGACTGCCTCGGCAGGCGTGCGGAAGGTCGAAGAGACCAGTACCGGGCCGAATATCTCTTCCTGCATCAGGGGCGAGGCGGGCGACAGGCCAGAGATCAGCGTCGGCGGGTAATAACAGCCCTCGGGCAGGGGGCAGTTGGCGCGATAGATCGTGCCCTCGGCGCCGGAAACCATGTCCTCGATCCGGCGCAGCTGTTCGGGGGCGACGATGGCGCCGACGTCGATGCATTTGTCCAGCGGATTGCCAATGCGCAGCTTGTCCATCCGCGCACGCAGCCGGTCGTGGAAGGCGTCCGCCACGCCCTCTTGCACCAAGAGGCGGGACCCGGCGCAGCAAACCTGTCCCTGGTTGAACCAGATCGCATCCACCAACCCCTCGATGGCGCTGTCCAGGTCGGCGTCCTCGAAGACAACGTAAGGGGATTTGCCCCCCAGTTCGAGCGTCAGGCCGATGCCGCGCCCGGCCGTCGCCTGCCGGATCTTGCGGCCAACCTCGGTCGAGCCGGTAAAGGCGATCTTGTCCACGTCCGCGTCGGTGATCATCTCGCCCACCCGGCCGTCGCCGGTGACGATATTGACCACGCCCGCAGGCAGACCCGCCTGTTGGCAGATGTCGGCGAACAGCAATGCGGTCAGCGAGGTCCACTCGGCCGGTTTCAGCACCACCGTGTTGCCGGTGGCCAGCGCCGGGGCGATCTTCCACGACAGCATGAGCAGCGGAAAGTTCCACGGTACGATCTGGCCGCAGACCCCCAGCGCCTGCCGGTCGGGCAGCTCGCTGTCCATCAGTTGCGCCATGCCCGCGTGATAGTAGAAATGCCGCTGGGCAAGGGGGATGTCGATGTCGCGGCTTTCGCGGATCGGCTTGCCGTTATCCAGCGTTTCCAGCACGGCGAACAGCCGCGCGTGTTTCTGCAACAGCCGCGCCAGCGCATAGAGATGGCGCGCGCGGCCCGGTCCTCCCAGCGCCTCCCATGCCGGCTGGGCTGCGCGGGCGGCAGCCACGGCGGCGTCAACGTCGTCCTGCGTGGCCTGCGTCAGCGTCGCCAGAACCTCTCCGGTGGCCGGGTTACGGCTGTCGAAGCCTGTCCCCGCCTCGGTGAAGGCGCCGTTGATGAAATGGCCGAACCGCGATCCCTGGTCGACGATCCAGGCCAGCGCATCCCCGGCGCTTTCGGGGGCGGGGCCGTAATCCATGTTTTCGAAGATCTCTTTGATGCTCATTTCAGCCTCTCGCAGGCGGTTTGTGCCAGGTTCGGCGCGTGTGCGTCGAATTGCAGGTGCTGGAGGGTGACACGGTCCCCGAAGGTGGGCGGCTCCCCGCCCGCCAGAACGGGATCGCCGTAGACAATGAGTGCCGCCTCTTCGGACAGAAAGACCCGACGTTTCAGCGATCCCCGTGCCATGCGTGCCGTGGTCTTCAGTCCGCCTTGGTCGATCATGATGATGCCCTGACTTACGGTGATTGCGGCGATGGGGGGAAGACCGGCGGCCTCCGCGCCCCAAGGCGCGCAGGCATAGCTTTGCGCCAGGACAGGTGTTGCAAGACCAAGCACGGCAAGGGCCATGAGGGCGGGCTTCATTGTGCGGCTCCCATTGCCAGGTAGATCACGTAAACCAGCCAGATCAGCGCCAGGCCCCAGACGAGGTGCTGCACCCGCAGGCTGCGTTTTTGCAGGGCGGCAAAGTCTTCCAGCCCCTCGGGCGGGCTGTCGGGCAGGTCGAATTCCGGTTCCGGCCCCAACTGGCGGAACAGCCGTGTCGGCAGGTCGCGCGCGGCGCGCTTCAGCCGCCGTCGCCGCCAGTTGCTGACCCCCATCACCAGAAAGACGGCCACCATCATCAGCGACCATTGCGGTGTCATCTGCATCTGGAGCCGCTCCTGATTTCCGGTTTTTCCAATGCCACCATCGGTCTCGTTTCCTGTCTTTTCGGGGCTCCGCCCGTTCGGCCCTCAGACCGTCCCACGGACGGTCTGCCGCTGCGCGGACTGGACCTCACCCCGCCGCGTGCCGCCAGGACGCCGAGTAGGCCCCGGTGACATGATGTTCCAGCTGCCGCTCGATATCGCCCAGCAGCGACGAGGCGCCAAAGCGGAAGAGGTCGGGCCGCAGCCAGCGGTCGCCCAGTTCCTCCTTGACCATCGCCAGGTAGGTCAGCGCGTCCTTGGCCTTGGAAATTCCGCCTGCGGGCTTGTAGCCGACGCGATAGCCGGTGGCCGCATGATAGGCGCGGATCGCCCGCATCATCACAAGGCTGACGGGCAGTGTGGCGTTGACGCTTTCCTTGCCGGTCGAGGTCTTGATGAAATCGGCCCCCGCCATCATGCAGACGAGGCTTGCGCGGGCGACATTCTGCAGCGTGCCCAGCTCTCCGGTGGCAAGGATCGCCTTGACGTGGGCCTCGCCGCAGGCGGCGCGGAAGGTGCGCATCTCGTCATAGAGCCCCTGCCAGTCGCCGGTCAGGACCTTGCGGCGCGAGATGACGATGTCGATCTCCTGTGCACCCGCCTGAACGCTTTCCTCGATCTCGGCCACACGCAGACGAAAGGGCGACAGTCCCGCCGGGAATCCGGTCGACACGGCGGCCACGGGGATGCCGGACCCTTGCAGGGCGCCCAGCGCCGGGCCGATCATGTCGTGGTAGACACAGACCGCGCCGACGGTCAGCCCTTCGAGGCCCAGCGCCTCCAAAAGGTCGGCGCGCACGGGATGACGCGCCTTGGCACACAGCCGGGCGACCCGGCCCGGCGTGTCGTCGCCCGCCAGCGTCGTCAGGTCGATGCAGGAGATCGCGCGCGCCAGCCAGGCGGCCTGATACTCTTTCTTGACCGAGCGCCGTCCGGGCAAGGTGGCTGCGCGCCGTTCGATGGCCGAACGGTTGGCGCGGGCGGCGCGGACCCAGTCCATGTCCAGCATCATGCCGGGGTTGCGCGCATCCTGAAGCTGGGGCAGTTGCGCGGTCTTGTCGCCTTTGACGGTGACGGGTGTCATGCGCCCTCCAAACTGGTTTGCGGTCAGCCTGCCCCCGGCGGCAGGGCTTTTCAAGCGGAACGCTGAGGCAGGTCCGCCGCGGCCAGCGCCTCTTGCAATCCCGGGTCCGGCACGGTGCCCCCGCGCACCTGCGTGCGCTTCAGCGATTTCCAGCCGTTGGTGATGTTCCGGCAATGGTAGAACCAGGCGTTGTCCAGCTGGAACCGGCGCGCGAAGGGCAGCCGTTCCAGTTCATGCGCGCGCCATTGGTAGCCGCGCAGCGGACCGCCGGGCACCACGCACCATTTTGGCGGGCAAGTCTTGACCGGCGCGTCCCGGTGGCTGTGGCGCGCGTGCCAGGGCCAACCCTCTGCCTCGGGCGCGGGATGCACCCAGCGGCCCGGAAAACGGACAAAGCCGGCGCGGCTTTGCACTGCGGCATCGAAAACGGTGCGGCCGGGCGTCATCACCAGTTCGTCCACGTCGCAATTCAGGACCGCGCGCGCGCCCTGCAGGAACCGGAATTGCAGCGCGTTCAGAATGCCCGTCTGCAGGAACAGCTCGGCGTTGATAAAAGGGGGCAATCCGCGCGGCCCGTAACGCAGCGGCGTCGACAGGACGATGACCTGCTCATAGCCCGCCCGTTCCAGTGCGGGGCGGATCTGGTCAGGCCCCAAGGTTTCCGACCCATTGTCGACGAACAGCACCGCGTCGGCGCCGTGGTGGGCGGCGTGGAACCTGGCCCAGTCCTCGATCCAGTCCGGGTGGTTGTCCTTTGACAGCGTCATCAGAACGTTGCGCCCATCCAGCCGGGTGTCCGGGCCGTTGACCGGGGTTTCCCCCCGCCAATCCCCGACCTCGACCGCGACACGGGACGGTTGGACATCGGCGCGCAGACGGATCAGAGTATGGCGGTAATAGCGCGTGATGCGCGGGCGCACCTCTGACCCGTCCAAAGTGAAACGCGCCCGCGCCACGCTCCGGTCCAGGTTGTTGAGCCTCGGGCAGATCAGCACAACCGCGCCGTCGTGCCAGACCGCGTCCAGCCAGAGCGTCGTAGAATCGAACCGGTCGAGGTAATCCTCGGCCCGTTTGGAGGCACGCACGCGCGGTGTGCGGGACAGGCCGCTGCCGTCGAGACTGAGGGTGGCGAAATCGCTCATCGGGTCTTCCAGTATTACGCCCCATTTCGCTAGCCCAGCGGGTGCATGGGGTAAAGCGATGATCGCGCGGTGGCCATGACGTGACGTTGATCGTGACAGCGTCAGGTGCATCATGTGAGGTGAGCGCGAGGACCCCGGGAGGACTTGATGACAGAATATCCGCACCTGCTGCGCCCGCTCGACCTTGGTTTCACCACGCTCAGGAACCGCGTGCTGATGGGGTCGATGCACACCAATCTCGAAGAGCGGGGCGACTGGAACCGGGTGGCAGAGTTCTACGCCACGCGGGCGCGTGGCGGGGTCGGCCTGATGGTGACGGGCGGCATGGCCCCCAATCGCGAAGGCGGTGTCTTTCCGGGCGCGGCGGGACTGTTTACGCCTGAGGATATCGCCAACCACCGGATGGTTACCGACCGGGTGCACGAGGCGGATGGCAAGATCGCCATGCAGATCCTGCACGCGGGCCGCTATGCCTATGGCCCCGACTGCGTCGCCCCGTCTCCGGTGAAATCTCCGATCTCTCCCTTTCCGCCGAACGAGCTGGACGAGGACGGCATCGAAAAGCAGATCGCGGACATTGCCACATCCGCCGCCCGCGCCCGCGAGGCGGGCTATGACGGGGTCGAGATCATGGGCTCGGAGGGCTATTTCCTCAACCAGTTCCTTGTCACCCATACCAACAAGCGCACCGATGGCTGGGGCGGCAGCTATGAGAACCGGATGCGCCTGCCGGTCGAGGTCATGCGCCGGGTACGTGCGGCGGTCGGCGATGATTTCATCGTCATCTTCCGCCTGTCGATGATCGACCTGGTGCCCAATGGTTCCACCCATGACGAGGTGGTGCAACTGGCGCAGGCGGTCGAGGCGGCGGGCGCCAATATCATCAACACCGGCATCGGCTGGCACGAGGCGCGGGTGCCCACCATCGCCACCAGCGTGCCCCGCCGGGCCTTTGCCTGGGTGACGCAAAAGCTGATGGGAAAGGTCGGCGTGCCGTTGATCACCTCGAACCGGATCAACACGCCGGAGGTGGCCGAGCAGGTGCTGGCCGAGGGCTGCGCCGACATGGTCAGCCTGGCGCGGCCCTTCCTCGCCGACCCGGATTTCGTGGCCAAGGCGGCGCGCGGCCAGTCGCATCTGATCGCGCCCTGCATCGCCTGCAACCAGGCCTGTCTGGATCACACCTTCCAGGGCAAGGTTTCGACCTGCTTGGTCAACCCCAAGGCGGCCTTCGAGACGGAACTGGTGGTGACCCCGACCGATGCGCCGCGTCAAATCGCGGTCGTCGGCGCCGGTCCGGCCGGACTGTCCGCGGCGATCATGGCGGCGGAGCGCGGGCACAAGGTGGTGCTGTTCGACAAGGCCGACACCCTGGGCGGACAGCTGAACATGGCCCGCAAGGTCCCCGGCAAAGAGGAATTCGACGGGCTGGTGGATTGGTTCACTGCCATGACGCAGGCGGCAGGTGTCGAGCTGCGCCTTGGGACAGAGGCCACGGTCGAGACGCTGGAAGGCTTCGACGCGGTGATCGTGGCGACCGGCGTCCTGCCGCGCGACCCGCAGATCCCGGGGCAGGATCACGCATCGGTCAAGGGCTATGTCGCCGTGCTGCGCGACGGGGCCGAGGTTGGCAAGCGCGTCGCAATCATTGGCGCGGGCGGCATCGGTTTCGACGTGGCTGAATTCCTCGTGACGGCGGACAGTCCGACGGAAAACCTGCCCGACTGGATGCGCGAATGGGGCGTGACGGACCCGGCCGAGGCGCGCTCGGGCCTTGCACCCGAAGGGCCACGGCCCGACGCCGCCGAACGTGAGGTCGTTCTGTTGCAGCGCAAGGCCGAACGCCCGGGCAAGCGGCTGGGCAAGACCACGGGCTGGATTCACCGCGCGGCGCTGAAGATGAAGGGCGTCGAGATGCGCAGCGGCGTAAACTACGAACGCATCGACGACGCGGGCCTGCACGTCAGCTATGGCGAGGCGCGCGAGCGGCCCGAGGTGATCGCCTGCGATACCATCGTGCTGTGCGCCGGGCAGGTCAGCGAACGCACCTTGGCCGACGCGCTTGAGGCCAAGGGCGTCGAGACCCATGTGATCGGCGGTGCCGACGTGGCGGCGGAACTGGATGCCAAACGCGCCATTGACCAGGGCACGCGGCTGGCGGCCACGCTCTGACGGCGGTGGGTCTTGGAACATACGCCGCCTGCTTGCGTTTCCCCTGCAACCGAAACGCAAGCAAGGAGGTTTGTCATGGCCGATATCGGCAACGCAAAAATCCTCATCATCGCCACGCATGGCTTTGAACAGTCAGAACTCGAAGTGCCTCGCGACCAGCTGCGCGCCAAGGGCGCAACGGTCCATGTCGCCACGCTTGACGGCGAGGCGGCGACGGGCTGGCAGGGCAGCGACTGGGGGCGTCCGGCGGGCGCAGACCTGCGCGTCGCGGATGCCGACGCCACCCAGTACGACGCGCTGGTGATTCCCGGCGGCCAGATCAACCCGGACCTGCTGCGGGTCGAGGCGCCCGTGATCGCGCTGGTGCGGGCCTTTGCCGAACAGGGTAAAGTGATTGCCGCCATCTGCCACGCGCCCTGGGTGCTGATCGAAGCCGATATCGTGGCGGGCCGCGAAATGACGGCTTACCCGTCGATCCGGACCGACCTGAAGAACGCTGGCGCCCGGGTCATGGATGAACCCGTGATTGCCGACAGCGGCATCGTCACCAGCCGCAATCCGGGCGACCTTGACGCCTTCGTGGCCAAGATCGTGGAAGAGGTCGAAGAGGGTCGGCACAGTCGCAAGGCTGCCTGACACGGACCATGCGATCGGGACATGAAAATGGGCGCGTCGCTGTTGCGGCGCGCCCTTTGTCGGTCCGGAGGTAGGTTATTCCACCGTGATCGTGATCTGGTCCGAAACCACCGGCGGGTCGTGCGGGATGTGGTTCATGTCGCCCAGCACCAGCTGCAGCGTGTGCTGGCCGGGGTCGAGGCCCAGCGTGACCTCGGTCTGGCCGCCGCCGAAGTGGCGGTGGTTGTCGTCTCCCGGGATGCCGTAATTCTTGTACTCGGCATCTTCGGCGCCCTCGCCGAAGGGGGCGCGGTCGATCAGGATGTGGTGGTGGCCGGTGTTCTCCTTGTCGGTCCCGGCGGGAGCCACGCCCATGCCGGCCAGGCCGAACTGGACCGCGACCGGGCTTTTTACCGTGTCGCCATCGGCAATGTTGATGAAATAGACCTTGGCGCCTTCGGGCGCGGGCACGCCGTCGGCCATGACGGCCAAAGGTGCGACGGCCAGAGCGGCGGCGCAGAGAATTGAACGAAACATGGGGGTAGTCCTCCCTGAAAATCAGTTCTGTCGAAGTTGCCTTCAGGTGCTCAGGCTACACTTTTACGCGATTCCGGACAGGCTTTTAGTGTTTCCCCGTCGCAGACAGCGCGACGCATTACCCCTCAATTGTCGCCTCCTTGCCCAAGTTGCGCCCCAGTTCAAAAGCATAGGTTGCAAAACGAAAGACTTTTGAATGGAGACCTGAATGGACCGTCTGACCGAAATGGAGGCCTTTGCCACAGTCGTGGACCAGGGCGGCTTCACCGATGCGGCCAAGAAGATGGGCATCTCCAAGTCTGCCGTATCGAAACATGTGTCCAGCCTGGAGGCGCGGCTTGGCGCGCGCCTTTTGAACCGCACGACCCGCCGCGTTTCCCCTACCGAGATTGGCCTGGCCTATTACGACCGTGCCCGCCGGGTGTTGAACGACGCCGGAGAGGCGGATGCACTGGTCACATCCATGCAATCGGCACCCTCGGGGCTGCTGCGGATTTCCGTGGCGACGGATTTCGGCGTCAATCACCTCAGTCCCGTGCTGGGTGAATTCCTGGCCGAGTTCCCCGACATCACCGTGAACATGGTGCTGAACAACCGCTACGTCGAGCTGATCTCCGAAGGCTTTGACATGGCGGTGCGGATTGGTGAACTGGAGGATTCGACCCTGCGCGCGCGCAAGCTGACCGACACCACCAAGCGCATGATCGCCTCGCCTTCGTATTTCCAGAAGTTCGGCCGCCCGCAGCGGATCGACGACCTGAACGAGCACAAGCTGCTGCACTATTCCAACCAGTCTTCCGGCAATGTGTGGAAGCTGACCGCGCCCTCGGGCGAAAAGCGCCAGGTGCGCACCGCCGGCTGGCTCACGGTCAACGACGGGCAATCGTTGCTGAATGCCTGCATCGCGGGACTGGGCATCGCCTACCTGCCGTCCTACCTCTACCACGAGGCGATGGAGGCCGGGCTGGTCCAGGATGCGATCCCCGATCTGCCGGTGGAAACGCAGGGTATCTATGCCGTCTATCCCCCGGGCCGGTTCACCCAGCCCAAGGTCCGCGCCTTCATCGACTTCCTGGTGCATGCCTTTGCCGAGAAAGGTCCGCAGACCTGGTAGGCCCGCGGGCTGTCACTCGGTCGAGATCAGCACCGCCTCGACCCGGCGGTTCGCCTCGCGCCCTTCGGGCGTGAGGTTCGACGCGACCGGGGCCAGGTATCCCACACCCTCTGCGCCGATCTGTGCCGCCCGTGTGCCGTGCCGGTCGCGCAGATAGCTCATCGCCGCCTCGGCCCTGCGCAGGGACACCCGCCTGTTCGCCTCCAGCGACCCGGTCGCATCCGTATGCCCGACAAAGAGGATCTGCCGCGAGGGATTGTCCGCAAGGTAGGCCGCGAGGGCATCCAGCGAGGCGATGCGCCCCTCTCCCAGGGCGGTGGAGCCAGAGCGAAACAGAAGGTCCCGCAGGATCACATGGCCGCTGTTCTCCAACGTCCGGATGATGTCGTCGCGCGGCTGCGCGGGCACGGCGGGCACCGGATCTGCCGGGGCGCCGGGCCGTATCTCGCCGACGCTGCCGCCGGCGCGGATGATCTGGATGTACCCTGCGCGGGCATCGCGGCTGGTCAGGATCGAGACCGCGCCTTCCTCGTCCGAAAGCGCGGAAATGAAATGATAGTCGCTCAGGTCCACGAACATTTCCGGCGCCGGCAGAACCAGCGTCGCAAAACGGAAGTCGAAGCCGCCACAGGCCCGCGCCCGGCAGTCCAGCAGGATGTCGAACCCCTGCGCGACCAGGGCGTCGCGCAGCGGCTGTGCCAGTTGAAAGGGCGTCTCGTCGTTGTCGGGCAGGTGCCAGGCGGCCACCTCGATCCGGCCCTCGACCCGTTCCACGGGCAGGTAGCCGTTTTTCCACGGGCCGGTCGGCAAGGCATAGGCCCCGGGCGATTGCACGGTGCCAAAGCTTTGCTGCGCGCCGCGCGGCAAGGTCAGGTCGGCCGCCGCCGCACTGCCCGCCACCAGCACCAGGCCCAGTGCCAGCGCCTTAGCGCGCCTGCGCGTGGTACTCGTCATTCGGACGCATGTCTGTGGCGCTGGCAACCCGGTTGGTCATGTTGAAGAACCCCGCCACATTGGCGATGTCCCAGATGTCACGCTCCGAAAAGCCCGCGTCGCGCAGGGCTTCGCGGTCCCATTCGGCGATTTCGGCGCTGGCCTTGGTCATCTTCTCGGCAAACCCCAGCATGGCGCGCTGGCGGTGGTTCAGATCCGCCACCCGCCAGTTCATCACCAGCATCTCGCCCAGCTTGGGATCGCCCGACAGCTCTCGCACGGCGGCGCCATGCGCGGTCAGGCAGTAAAAGCACTTGTTCACCGAGGAGACGACAACCGCGATCATCTCGCGTTCCAGCTTGGTCAGCCCGCTGTCCGCCAGCATCAGGTCGTTGTACATGGCGGTGAAGACATTGAGCTTGTCGACGTCGAAGGCATAGGCCCTGAGGACATTGGGCACCATGCCCAGCTTGTCCTGGCAGACGTCAAAGTATTTCTGCGTGGCCTCCGGCAGGGGGTCGACCATGGGCAGGTTGAGCGCGGTGGGCAGGGCGTTGGTCACATTTCCTCGCAGTCGCCGTTCAGGATGCGGTAATGGTAGTGCCCCACGACCTCCATCTTCAAGGCGGCATAAAGCGCATTTGCGCCGGTGTTCTCTTCGGTTGCGGCCACGGCGATGCGGGTCGCCCCATTCTGCGCGGCCCAGAGCGCGGCACAGCGCATCATCCAGCCGCCCAGCCCCTTCTGTCGGTGCTCGGGCGCAATTTCCAGCGCATGCACCATCGCGGTGCCGTTATGGATCGCGCAAAAGCCGGCGCCTGCGGGCTTGTCCGAAACGCGTCCGAACAGTCCGGTCTTGGGGGCAGGGGCCCGCTCCATCACCCGCTGGCGTTCGGCGCCGATGTCGCCCGCCTCCCAGATTTCGCGCATGATGGCCAGCGGTTCCCAGATCGCAAAGGCGGTGACGCGCGGCAGCTTGAGGTCGGTCAAAAGCTCGATCGGCGCCGACCACAGCTGCACCGGGTCGATCCGCTCATAGCCACGGCGATCCAGCGCCGTGTCCAGCGCGGCATCCTCGGGGCGGACCATGAACAGGGGCGCCTGACCCATGAGACGCATGGCATCTTCAGCGGCGGAGAGGTCGCCCTCGTCCCATGTGCCATGCGCCGTCGCAGCCGAGACACGCTTGCCGCCGCCGCGCCCCTCGCGCAGCAGCCACGGCCCGGCCTCGACCCGTGAGGCGGCGGGCCAGGTGGCATCAAGTGCCTCGAAGTAATCGGAAAGGTCGTCGGTCATTGCCACGGCCCGAAATTGAGGTTTGTCCCGTTATGGCCGCTGCATTGGGGGCTGTCCATGCGGCGTGCGCGCCTTTCGCACGGCCTACTGCGTGACCGCCTCGGGGAAAAGCGTGCTCAGTTCCGACATGGCCGCGTCGATCCGTCCGCCATCGGTGCCCCGGATCACCACGTTGGCGCCGTAGACGCCATTGCGCTGGTAGGGGTAGGACCCGATGGAGAGGTCGGTGAACCGCTCTGCCAGGGCGCTCAGCGGCCCGGCGATGTCGCCTTCGCCGCGTTCGATCCGCAGGGTCTGGGACAGCAGGGGCTGGCCCCCGGTCATCTTGGGCAGCACGCTGGACACCATCGCCTGGAACACCGCCGGCACACCCGCCATGACATGCACATTGCCAAGCGTGAACCCAGGCGCCGCAGAAACCGGGTTCTCGATCAGGCTGGCGCCATCGGGGATGCGCGCCATGCGCAGCCGCGCCTCGTTCAGCTCCGATCCCTGCCGGTCGTAATGTGCCTGCAGGATCGCGCGGGCATCGTCACGCACGCTGATCGCCACGCCGAAGGCCTCGGCCACGCAGGGAGCGGTGATATCGTCGTGGGTCGGCCCGATCCCGCCCGAGGTCACCACATGGTCGAACCCGTCGCGCAGGGCGTTCAACGCCGCAACGATCGCCGCGCTGTCGTCCGAGACGATGCGCACTTCTTTCAGGTCGATGCCGTGCTTGGCGAATTCCTGCGCCAGGTAGTGCATGTTGGCGTCACGGGTGCGGCCCGACAGGATCTCGTCCCCGATGACCAGCATGGCGGCGGTGGGATTGGACATGGGCAGGCTCCTTGGCGTGGGGATTTCCAGAGGGTATAGGCGGCAGCCATGCGCTTTCAAACCCCCTTGGTCCCCGCGACCCTGATCCGCCGCTACAAACGCTTTCTCGCCGACTGCCTGCTGGAGGATGGTCGCGAGGTGACGGCCCATGTCGCCAACCCCGGCAGCATGCTGGGGCTCAAGGACGAGGGCCTGCGCATCTGGCTGGAACCCAACGACGACCCGAAGAAGAAACTGAAATGGGCCTGGCGGTTGGTCGAACACACGGACGGGCATTTTACGGGCGTCGACACGGGCGTGCCGAACCGTGTGCTGAAGGCCGCGCTGATGGCGGGCGAGGTCGCGGGGCTGGACGGCTACGACCTTGTCCGGCCCGAGGTGAAATACGGTGAAAACAGCCGCATCGACTTTCTGCTGACCGGCGCGGATCGCCCCGATTGCTACGTCGAGGTGAAATCCGTGACACTCTCGCGGACGCACGGCCCTGCCGAGTTTCCCGACAGCGTGACGGCGCGCGGCACGAAGCACCTTGGTGAACTGGCGGCAATGGCGGCGCTGGGGCACCGCGCGGTGATGCTCTACCTCGTCCAGCGCAGCGATTGCACCCAGGTCACCCTGGCGGCAGACATCGACCCGGCCTATGCGGCGGCATTCGCGCGCGCGCGTGATGCGGGGGTCGAGGTGCTCGCCCTGGGATGCGGGATATCACCCGAGGGCATCACGCTCGGCGCGCCTCTGCCCTTCACGATGCCCCGTGTTTCTTTGGGCTGAAAATACCTCCGGGGGTGTGGGGGCAGAGCCCCCACCCTGAAAAAAGGAACGGGGGCGCAGGCCCCCGTCCAATGTTTCGATCCTGACCGCCCGCAAGGGGCGCCCGCCCTCAGACCTTGAGGTTCGGGATGATCTGCTTCTTGCGGCTCATGATGCCCGGCAGGACAACGCTGTCGCCCGAGACGCTGGCGCCAAAGCTCTTCTCGGCCACGCCCTTCACGCGGTCGTTGGGGATCAGCAGGGTGGCTTCTTCCTTGAGGATGTCCACGACAAACAGCAGAACGTCATCGACGCCGTCTTCGGCGCAGACGGTCTTCATGGTGTCCATCAGGCTGGCCTTGCGGTCCAGCGGGATCTCGGGCGCGGTGGTTTCCAGGACCGAGACACGGAATTTCACGCCGTCGACCTCATATTCCTTGCTGTCCATGCGGATCAGCTCGGCATCGGAGAAGGACGAGACGTCGGACTTGGCGGCGAACATCTGCGCGGCATAGTCGGAGACATCGATGCCCAGGTCAGCGGCCAGCTTCTGGGCCACGGCGCGGTCATGGTCGGTGGTGGTGGGCGAGCGGAATTCCATCGTGTCCGAGAGGATGCAGGTCAGCGCCGCGCCCTTGATCTCTTTCGGCATCTTCGCGGCATCGTCGCCCATCAGGTCGACCATGATGGTAGCGGTGCAGGCCAGCGGGCGCACGGTGATGTCGATCGGGCCCTTGGTTTCCAGGCCGCCGACCAGCTTGTGGTGGTCGATGATGGCGCGGATGTCGGCCGAGTTGATCGAGGCGGGCAGTTCCGCGGGGTTGTTGGTGTCGACGATGACAACAGGCGCATCGGCGGCGACGTCCGAGATGATCTCGGGCTTGTCGAGGTTCCAGTGGCTCAGCATGAAGGCGGCCTCGGTGTTGGGCTCGCCCAGGAGGACCGGCTTGGCGGCCTCGCCTTTGACTTCGTTGAGATACCAGGCCCAGATGATCGGGCTGCCGGTGCTGTCGGTGTCGGGGGACTTGTGGCCGAAAACCTGCGTGGTCATGGGAATCCTCTTGGCTGAGATGTCGATTTGGCCGCCTCATAGCCGCGTCGCGGCGAGATGTCACCCCGCCGCCGGCGGGTGCGACCTTGGGAACCGGTTCGCTTTGCAAGGATCGCGGGGCCGGTCGGGACTCGGGCCCCCTTGGGCCCATCGCCCGCCCGCCAACCCGCGACCGGGCGCATCGCTCCGGCTTCTGGAAAGGACGGCAAGTGCGGCATGGCTTCAGGAGTCACCAGCAATCAAGCCGCGCCTGTTTCCCGGAGCCCTCCCTCGCTGACTTTCTGCCTGAGGCAAAGACCCGGGCGGGGCAAGGGCAAGCCGCGCAAAGCGCGGGGCTGCGCCCCCTTGCCCCGCCCGGTCCTTCACCTCTTTTCGGCATCAAGCGAGGGAGGGCTCCGGGAAACAGGCTTGGGCCAGGTGGAGGCGGCGCGCGGTTCAGCGCGGCAGGGGGTTTGCGGCCTTGTTGTAGGGCTGCCAATTCTCGATCTCGGGGTAGTACTGCCGTCGCCAGGCTCGCACCCTCGGGTTCATGATCCGGCGCCAGAGCGGCGGGATCATCGCCGCGATGGCCATGACCGGGTAGCCGTAGGGCAGTTGCGGCGCCTCGTCCTCGGGGTAGGTCTGCAGCAGGGGAAAACGCCGGTCGGGCTTGTAGTGGTGGTCGGAATGGCGTTGCAGGTTGATCATCAGCCAGTTGGTCGCCCGGTGTTCCGCGTTCCAGGAATGGCGTGGCAGGACGTGTTCGTATTTCCCGTCTCCCAGGTGTTTGCGCGTCAACCCGTAGTGTTCGACGTAGTTGACCACCTCCAGCTGCCAGATGGCCACGCCCGCCTGCACCAGGAAGAGGACCAGCCCGGTCCAGCCGCCCAGCACCAGCGCCAGCGCCAGCATCGCGCCCTGCAGCGCCCAGTAGCGCCAGAAGGGGTTGGAGCGGTGATTCCAGGGCAGTTTCCTGCGCGCCAGCATCGCCGCCTCGGCCTGGAACGACGAATGCAGGCTTTGCCGCAGCACGCGGGGATAGAACTTGTGGAACCCCTCGTTGTACCGCGCCGTCACCGGGTCGCGCGGCGTGCCGACGTAACGGTGATGCACCAGCAGGTGTTCCGAGCGGAAATGCGAGTAGAGCACCATCGCCAGCAGGATATCCCCCAGCCAGCGTTCCAGCCGGTTGCGCTGGTGCAGCAGTTCATGCGCGTAGACGATGCCCACCGTGCCCGTCATCACGCCTGTGCCGAACATGACGCCGAATTTCTCCAGCGCGTTCAGATGTCCGGCGCCGCTGACATAGGCCACGAGGCCGAAGAGCGTCAGCGCCTGCAGCGGCACCCAGACCTGTGTCAGGACGCGGTACCAGAAAAGCTGATCCTCGCTCGTCTCGAGGTCGGCGTTCTCCGTGTTCAGCCCCACGGCAATGTCGATGGCAGAGAACAGGTACCACGCACAAAGCGGCGTCAGGGCAATCCACCAACCGCCAAGGACGGCCCCGGTCCAGACCAGCGGGACCAGGATGAAAGACAGGCCGAAGGGCAGCGCGGCCGAGAATTTCGCGACCTGTGCGGCGGGGATCATATCACTGCTCCGGTTGCTCTCACCGATTAAGCCCGCTTTGCCACGCGCGGGCGATCACTGTCCTTGCGCAAGGTCAAAGGCCTTGCGCATCACCGTTGGCAGATCGGCGGGGCTAAAATCGGGCAATTCGATGAATTCTCCGCGATATGGCCGCCGGTCCAGCGGCACGAGGGCGGTCTTGATCGTCAGGCGCAGGTGAAAATGGGTGAAGGTGTGACGCGCCTCGGCGTTCAATGTCTTCCATTCGGCGCGGATCGGGGGAGTGTCCTGTGGCGCCTCTTCGCCCCAGTCCGAACCGGGCCAGCCCAGCATCCCCCCCAGCAATCCCTTGTCCGGGCGGCGTTCCAGCAGCCAGGCGCCGTCGATCCGGCGCGCCAGGTAGGCGATGCCCAGGCGGGTGGGTTTGCGCTTCTTGGGCGCCTTCTTTGGCAGCTCGGTGGTGGTTCCTTCTGCCCAGGCGGTGCAAGATGTTCGCCAGGGGCAGAGCCCGCAGGCGGGGCGTTTGGGTGTGCAGATCGTGGCGCCCAGGTCCATGACCCCTTGGGCGAAACATCCCGGACGCTGGTGCGGGGTCAGCCGGGCGGCATGTTCGGTCAGGATCGGCTTGGCGGCGGGCAGGGGGGTGTGTTCGTCGAAGAGCCGGGCCATGACGCGTTCCACGTTGCCGTCCACCACGGTCTGTGGATCGTCAAAGGCAATCGCGGCGATGGCGGCGGCGGTATAGGGACCGACACCGGGCAGGGTCAGCAGCGTGGCGTGATCCTCGGGGAACTGACCGCCGTGGTCATCCGCCACCACCCGGGCGCATTTCAGCAGGTTGCGGGCGCGGGCGTAATACCCGAGCCCCGCCCAGGCGGCCATGACATCCGCATCCGCCGCCGCGGCCAGGGTCTGCACCGTTGGCCATCGCGTCGTGAAGGCATGGAAGTAGTCGCGCACCGCCGCCACGGTTGTCTGTTGCAGCATGATCTCGGACAGCCAGACGCGGTAGGGATCGGGGCGCTCCCCGCGCAGGCGCGCGGCGGGGCCGACGCGCCAGGGCAGGGCGCGCGCGTGGCGGTCGTACCAGTCAAGCAACGCCTGCGGGTCGGGTCTGGGCATGGGTTCATCACGCAAGGGTGAAACTCCGTGTGGGAAGGGGGCTGGCGCCGCCCTGCCGTGCCACTAGAATAGCGCGCGGTAAAGGGAGTCAAACGTGGCCGGACGCAAGACCACCACATACGGGTTTTCAAGCGCCTCCAAGCTTTTGCAGGGGCGCATCCGCCAGGCGGCGGAAGGGCGGGGATTCGCCCAGACCCGCGTGCTGACCCACTGGGAGGAGATCGCCGGCGCCGATCTGGCCGGGATCGCCCGCCCCGTCGAGGTCAGCTATTCCAAGGGGGGATTCGGCGGCACGCTGACCCTGCTGACCACCGGAGCACGCGCCCCGATGGTCGAGATGCGCAAGGAGGAAATCCGCGCGCGGATCAATGCGGTCTATGGCTACAACGCCATTTCCCGGGTGCGGGTGACGCAGACCGCCGCAGTCGGCTTTGCCGAAGGGCAGGTCGATTTCCAGTACCGGAAAAAGGACAGTGCGGGGGCCATGCCCACGCCCGAGGTTCAGGCCCGGGCCCGCGCCGTGGCCGAGGATGTGGGCGACGCGGATTTGCGCGCGGCGCTTGAACGTCTGGCCGCAAACGTCATATCGAGGACGGGCCGGGACTGACCTGGCCCCAGGACCGACAGGAAAGAGGCTTACGACATGAAATCCATTCTTCCCGCGGGCGCCGTGGCGCTGGCAATGATCGCCGGTGGCGCGTGGTACATGACCCAGGGGTCCGGACAGACAGGGGCGGCGGATGTGCGCCTGCCCGGCGCCGCCCAGGCACAGACACCGGATGTGGACACATCGACCGTCATCGAGATGGTCAAGGGAGATGCGGATGCACCGATCGAGGTGATCGAATACGCCTCCTACACCTGCCCGCATTGTGCGTCGGCCCATGCCAACCTGATCCCCAAGCTGGAAGAGAACTATATCGACACCGGCAAGGTGAAATTCACCTACCGCGAGGTCTATTTCGACAAGGTCGGTGTCTGGGCGTCGCTGATCGCCCGCTGCGGCGGCGAAGAGAAATTCTTTGGCATCACCGACCTGATCTACAAGGGCCAGCAGGACTGGGCGCGTAAGGGCTCCGAGGCCGCCGTGGTCGACGAGTTGCGCAAGATTGGCCGCCTGGCCGGCATGGAGGGCGACCAGATCGAGGCCTGCCTGAACGATACCGACAAGATCGCCACCCTGGTGGCCTGGTTCCAGAAAAACGCTTCTGAACATGGCATCAACTCGACCCCCAGCTTTGTGATCGACGGCAAGAAGTACACGAACATGAGCTACGACGAGTTCGCCGAGATCCTGGACGACAAGCTGGGCGAATGACATCGGCACCACGCGGCCCTCTCGAAGGGGTCAGGGTCATTGAACTGGCACGCATCCTGGCCGGCCCCTGGGCTGGCCAGACGCTGGCTGATCTGGGGGCCGAGGTCATCAAGATCGAGGCGCCGCAGGGCGACGATACGCGCAATTGGGGCCCGCCCTTTATCGAGCGTGAAGGCGACACCTCGGCCGCCTATTTCCATTCCTGCAACCGCGGCAAACGTTCGGAGGTGGTCGACCTGACCAGCGCCGAGGGTCAGGCGCGCATGCGCGACCTGGTGGCAGAGGCCGACATCCTGATCGAGAATTTCAAGGTCGGCGGGCTGGCGAAATACGGCATGGACTATGCCAGCCTCAGCGCGGTCAACCCGCGGCTGATCTACTGCTCGATCACCGGCTTCGGTCAGGACGGTCCCTACGCGCATCGCGCGGGCTATGACTATATCATCCAGGGCATGTCGGGCTTCATGTCGATCACCGGCGACCCCGATGGCCAGCCGCAACGCGCGGGCGTGGCGATCACCGACCTGTTTACCGGGCTCTACTCGGTGTCCGGCATCCTCGCCGCCCTGCATCAGCGGGAACGCACCGGCAAGGGGCAGCACGTCGACATGGCGCTGTTGGACTGCGCGGTTTCGGCGATGGCCAACCAGGCGCTGAACTACCTCAGCACCGGCACACCGCCGGGGCGTACGGGCAACTACCATCCCAACCTGACGCCCTACCAGGTCTTCGATTGCTCGGATGGCCATATCATCATCGCCACCGGCAACGACGCGCAGTACCAGCGGCTCTGCCGCCTGCTGGGGCTGGAGGACATGGCCGAAGCGCCGGAATTCGCCAGCAACGCCGACCGTGTCGCCAATCGCGAGGTGATGATCGACCGCCTGATGGCGGCCACACGTCAGCGCACGCGGGACGATCTGTTGGCCGCCTGCGAGGCGCAGGGCGTGCCCGCAGGGCCGATCAACGACATGGCAGAGGTCTTTGCCGATCCGCAGATCGTCGCGCGCGGATTGCAGATCGCGCCCGAGGGCGTGCCTGGCGTGCGCGCGCCCTTCCGGTTCTCGGACGCGGACCTTGTTCTGGAACGCCCGGCGCCAAAGCTGGGGGATGCGGGCACCTGACCTGCCCCACCGCGCCGGTGGAGGGCGGGGCAGGGGGGCTTTGCCCCCTCTGCGCGTCCCGCGCATTCACCCCCAGAGATATTTCGGGCCCAAAGAAGCAGGGGCCTTGGCGCGCATCGGAGGGCGCGCGCCGGGTGGCAGACGGTTAGTCGATGTAGCGGAAACAGACGGTGAGCGCGCCGTCATTGTCGGCCAGCTCCGCGTCGCCCTCGTTGATGCGAAAGGCGATACTGTCGACGTTCATGTTGAAGGTCCCTGCCTGCTGGATCGCGCCGTGAAACCGCGCCCAGTCCATTTCCTGCGCGGCGCCGGCCAGCTCGAAACGGACCAGCAACGCGCCATGCCGCGCGCTGACCAGCGGGCGCGCCTCGGGGCGTGCGGCCAGGGCCTTGGCCTCTGGCCCGCCGTGGCCCTGTGTGCCCGCCGGGGTCAGTCCCGGTTCCACCGACCAAAAGCCGGTGGAGCGCACGTCCTGAACCCGTCCCACAGGGAAATCGGCCACCTGCCAGCCCTGCGAGGCGTCGATGTCGTGACAGACATCGCCCGCCCAGGCCGGACCCGCGAACAGGGCCGCGATCAGGGCGAGACGTTTCATGCCAGGTGATCCACCACGTCCAGGTGCTGGGCCAGGGTCTGCACCGCGCCCATGTAGCGTTCGACCAGTTTCGGGTCCGACGGTGCTGCGCTGACCCCCGCCGGGATCTCTCGGTTCAGCACCGATTCCACCGCCAGCGACACCGGGATCGAGACCAGCCGCGCCATCGCGGAACTGCGTTCGTCGCCCGAGGCGTCCATGACATAGGTCTTGTGATAGACCGGCACGCCGTCCTTCTCGGCCTCCAGTGCGACGCAAAGCACCACGCGGTCCGGCTCGCCCGCGTCATAGGCGTTTTCTTCCAGCAGCTTGTCCGCGATTTCCTGCAGACGGGCATCCGTTGCGGTTCCCGCTTCGGCAAAGATATCGGCCCAGGCCTCGGCCCAGCCGTTCAGGCGCAGGGTGCCGCGAACGAAATCCTTGACCTTCCAGTCCTCTTCAAACCCGTAGTCCGCCATGAAAGGCAGGCTGTCGCGGTTCGGATAGACCTCGAAACTTTCGGGCGAGGGCAGCGGCGCGTCATAGCGCGACAGCGCGTCCCAGGGCCGGTTCACGTTCAGCTCGGAAAACTGCCGGATCGACCGCGAGGGCGAGCGCAGCGCCTTGAGCACACCAACCGGCGCCCAGCTGAACTTGTAGCGGAAAGCGTTGGGGATCTTCGGCACGCCGCCGCAGTAGGAGGTGAAGGACAGCGCGTTTTCCGGATCGAAGGCGTCGGAGGCGCGATAGTCGGCCATCAACCAATGCGCCATCAGGTGGTCGATGCCCGGGTCCAGGCCAACCTCGTTCACCAGCCGCGCATCTGCCGCCTTGGCCTTGGCATCCAGGGCGCGCATCTCGGGCGCGATATAGCTGGACGAGACGAAATCGGCGCCTTTTTCCAGCGCCAGTTCCGCCAGCGGCACGTGCCAGTCGCCGGGCAGCATGGACACGATCACGTCACCCTTTTCCAGAGCGGCGCCCAGGGTGTCGATGTCAAAGGCCCGGATGTCCTGGGTCAGGTCGCCGACCGCCTCGCGGGCCTTGGCCTCTGTCCGGTTCCAGACGGTCACGGGGTGGCCCTTTTCGATCAGGCGGCGCAAGCCGGGCACAGCCGACAGGCCGGTGCCGCACCAATGGATGGTCATGTGCGTTCCTCCGGTTTGTGTTGCAGGTAGGTTTCATGCGCCCGCCCCCAGACGCCGGCGTCGATGGCCTCCAGCGCCAGCAGGTGGGGCAGCAGTTGTTCGGCGAAGTCCAGCGAGGATTCGCGCGGCAGAAGCGAGGGCAGGTTGTCGATGGCCATCACGTCCAGCGGCGGCGCGTCGCAGACGCGGGTCACGGGATGGTCCCAGCTGGTCGCCGCGTCGTAGATCGGGATCGGGTTGAAGGGACTGTCGGGATCGCAGGCGATATCGCCGATCACCCGCAGGCTGCGGGAGGTGTCGACCGCCTCGCGCGGGACAAAGACCGGCACGCCCTCGGTGGCCAGGATGCAGTTCAGAAAGACCCCGTGGTCCAGGATTTCGGGAAAGGGACCGCCGTGGGCGGTTTCGGCCATGTCCCAGCAGGTGACGGGCACGTCCATCTGCGCGCAGAGATCCCGTGCGCCGCTGCCGACACGTCCCAGCGCGCCGATCACGATAGCCGAGCCGCAGGGGGCGATGTCCAGCGCCGCGCGCAGGTCGTCCTGCAGCATGTCCGCATCGCGCCAGGTGTGGACCGGGGGGCAGGTCTTGCCATCCGCCTGGGCGGCCCAGGCCAGCAGGGACACCGCCGCCCCCGCGTATCCGGCCCAGTAGCCGAAGGCGGCGACCCGGCGCCCGTTTTCATCGACCAGGTATTCCAAGTCGTAAAGCGCGCCGCCCCCGGCGGCAAAGCGTTTCAACAGCCGCGCCCCCGCCGACTGCCCCTTGTAGGCATGGCCGAACATGATGTGGCGATGCACCAAGGGCGTGTCCGCCTCGGGCAGCTCCTTGAGGCCGAATATGATCGCGTCGCGCGGTGCCTCGGGCCAGCTGCCCTCGGCCACGATGCTGGCACCGGCCTCGGCAAAATCGTCGATGGGCAGGATGCGGGTCGGGCTGTCCTCGATGGTGACGCGGAACCCCTTGTCGCGCAGGGCTGTGACACCCTTGGGGGTGATGCCGGTGCGTTCCTCGTTGGGGCGGCTTTCCGCCCGGATCCACAGATGTGTCATGTTCGGTCCTGGTGTTTGCCGGGCAGAGAACCTGCGCGCGGGCCGGGGTGCAAGGGTTTTCCTGTGCCCGTGTCCTACAGGTGGCTGCGGGCGTGCTGTCGTTCGGGGCTGTCCAGATGCGGCAGGGCGTTGAACTGGGTCATGGCCAGGCCTGTCGCCAGCGGCTGGATGCGGTGCAGAGAGCTGTTCTCGATGGCCAGGCAGAGATGCGCCATCGCCTTCAGCTCCAGCGTCATGATGACCCGCATCGCCATGCCGATCAGCCCGCCCGAGGTCACCACCAGCGCGCGGCCCTCGCCCCCGGCGATCTCGGTCAGGGCTTCGGTCACGCGGCTCTCGAAACTGGCCCAGCTTTCGGGCGCGCCGTCCAGGACCCCGTCGCGCCACATGGTCAACAGTTGCGGCAGGTGCAGGATGAATTCCTCGCGGTCGCCGGGGATGGCAATGCCGTGCTGCGTCTCCATCAGTTGCGCCATGTCGAAATAGGCCAGCTCGTTCAGCCGTGCGTCCTGCACCGGTTCGGCAAGGCTGGCCGGAGAGATCCCCTCGACCGTCTCGACATGGCGGCGAAGCGTGCCAGAGTAGACGCGGGCGAATTTCTCGCCCGTCTGCTCGAAATAGCCACCCAGCCAGCGGGCCTGCTGCCAGCCCAGATCGCTCAGCCGGTCATAGCTGTCCTCGTCCCGGGCGCTGGAATTGGCCTGCCCGTGGCGGACCAGGGTGATGAAGGACATGGAGAAACTCCGCGGTTTTGCCCGGCTGATACGCCGGGTATGAGCGGAGCGAAAGACCTACCGGGGACGGGTCAGCGAAATCGTCGGGTCATAGGTGAAAACCTGGGTGTGCCGGTCTTCGTTGACCTCTGGCGCAAATGAACTGACGAAATCCGTCATCTCCCAGCGCATGACACGTTCGGTCTCGGCGTCGATGTAGACAATGTTCAGCGCTCCGAACCATGCGCCGCCCATGTTGTCGTCCGGGTCTGTCTTGGTGAAATAGGAATAGCGATCGTAGGTCTTGCCCTCGATGTCGACCGGGCCGTCGCAGGACGCCAGCGAGAGGTTGGCCACCATCTGCGCCAATTGCTTACGCTGAAAGGCCTCGCGGTCCGGTGGCAACTGGTTGGGCGCGGCGGTCCAGGGGCCGTCGGGCCCCGGGCCGGTCCAACTGTCGCTGTCGATCACAAGGGTGAAGGGACCGCTGCCCTCGATACCCGAAATGGACCGTGCCGGTGTGTCCCAGACGGTATGAAAGACATAGCGTACCGTGCCGTCCGGGGCGGTCACGGTGTTGGTAAAGCGATGCGGCGGCCGTTCGAACGGGTCCAGCGCACCCCCCTGCATCATGGCGGTGATGAGGTTGGGGCATGTGTCGTCCAGCGCCTGCGCAGGACGGGACAGGGGCAGGATCATCAGGCCTGCAACAGCGGCGCGGACAAGGGGCATGAGCATCGCAATGGGTCTCCTGTAAGGACTGGCCTGTCCCACTCTAGCCACAAAAGAGCCGATGCCAAAAGCGGCTTTGGCCTCCAAAGCCCGCCACATCCGCGGCGCCCCCACTGGCAAATCCCGTCTCCGCCCGTTAAATACAGAGCAAAAGCAGAGGACGTGACGTGAAAGACAAGGCTGGACATCGACTGACCCGCGACGGCATCCGCATCCATTCGCAGGCGGATTTCGAAGGAATGCGCGTGGCCGGACGGCTGGCCGCGCAACTGCTGGACGAGGTGGCAGAGCTGGTCGAGCCGGGCCAGACCACCGGCGCCATCGACGCCTTCATCGAACGCCGCGTGACCGAAGAGGGGGCTACCTCGGCGACCATCGGCTACAAGGGCTATCAGCACGCCACCTGCATCAGCGTCAATCACGTTGTCTGCCACGGCATCCCCGGCGACAAAAAGCTGAAGGACGGCGATATCCTGAACATCGACGTGACGGTGATCGTCGACGGCTGGTACGGTGACACCAGCCGGATGTATGTCGCGGGCAAGCTCAGCCGCAAGGCGGAACGCCTGATCCAGGTCACGCATGACTCGTTGCTGACCGGGATCGAGGCGGTCAAGCCGGGCAATACATTCGGTGACATCGGCCATGCCATCCAGACATTTGTCGAGGCGAACCGCATGTCCGTGGTGCGCGATTTCTGCGGTCACGGTCTGGGGCAGGTGTTCCACGCCCCGCCCAACGTTTTGCATTATGGCCGTCCCGGCACCGGCCCCGTGCTGGAAGAGGGCATGTTCTTCACCATCGAGCCGATGGTGAACCTCGGCCGCCCGGAAACCAAGGTGCTGGCAGACGAATGGACGGCGGTGACCCGGGGCAAGTCGCTCTCGGCCCAGTTCGAGCATTCGGTGGGCGTGACCGCCGACGGGGTCGAGATTTTTACGCTCTCACCTGCTGGGCTGTTCCACCCGACATACTAGGACCATGGCAGGGACAGCCCAGGCGCGCGGGACCGAAGAGGGCGACCCGCGCGGCATCTACGCCATCCTGTCGCTGTGCAATTTCGTCATCGGCATGGGGGCCTTTTCCCTGATCGGGATGATCGAGCCCATGTCCGAGGCGCTGCAAGCGCCGGTGACAAGCGTCGCCTTCCTGCTGACGGTCTATTCCATCGCCTATGCCGTGACCTCGCCGGTGCTCGTGGCGCTGACGGGGCGGATCGGGCGGCGGCGAGTGCTGTCGGCGGGGTTGGCGATCTTTGCCACGGCCACGGCGCTGGCGGCGCTGGCGCCGGGCATGGCCCTGCTCTACCCGGCGCGGGTGGCGGCGGCGGCAGGGGCCGGCATGGTCTCGCCCGTGGCGCTGGCCATCGCGGCGGCGCTGGCCCCGCCGGAACGGCGCGGGCGCGCGCTGTCCTCGGTCTTTCTCGGCATCACGCTGGCGCAGGTGGCGGGTGTGCCGGTGGGCAGCTGGCTGGCCTATACCTTTGGCTGGCGCAGCGTTTTTGCCCTGGTGGCGCTCATGACGCTGCCCTGCCTCTTTCTGGTCTGGACACGGGTGCCCGCCGGGCTGCGGTTCTCCCCGGTCACGCTCAGGGACCTCGGCGGCGTGCTGCGCGACCCGGTGGCGCTGCTGACGGTGGGGTTCACCGTGGTTTTCCTGGGGTCGATCTACATGGTCTTCACCTACCTGCCGCCGCTCCTCTCGGCCACCATGGGCTATGGCCGCGACGGCATCAGCCTCGCGCTGCTGATCTTCGGCATCGGCGCGCCCCTGGGCAACATGGTAGGCGGGCGGATGGCCGACCGGCTGGGCCCGGCGCGCAGCCTCGTGCTGATCTGCGCGCTCGAAGTGCTCTGCCTGCCGCTTTTCACGCTCCTGCCATTGCCCGGCGCGCTGCTGCTCGGTTTCATCTTCTTCTGGTCGCTGGTCGGCTGGCTGTTTTCGCCCTCGCAACAGCTGCGGCTGGTCTCGCTGAACCCGCCGCTCGCCTCGGTGCTGATGTCGCTGCACGCGGCGTCGATCTACATCGGCATCGCCGTCGGCTCGGGCCTGGGCGGGCTGGTGGTCGAGGGCGCGGGCCTCATGGCGCTGGGCCCCGCCGCAAGCGGCGTGGCGCTCGTGGCGCTGGGCGTGCTGGTGGTCTCGGACCGCGCCGCTCGCCGCCGGGCCGGCCTTCGCTGACCTGTGCAAAGGCGCCCCCGTTGCGGAGGCGCCTCGCTCATGGCTTCTTCTTGGCGAAAATACCCCGCCTCACCCGGTCACCACTGCCACAGCGCCGGGACAAAACGATAGGCGTCGCCCTCTGCCGCGATGTGCCCCACGCCGGGGAAAGGGAAGTGATAGCCCAGAACCGCCATCCTGTCCGTCGCCGCCATGTCCAGCAGGCGCTTGCGGGTGGCCACAGTCTGCTCGCCGTCCATGTCGAAATTGCTGACCCACTCCGGGCGCACGGTGCTCATCCAGGCGTGGTTCATGCTGTCGCCCAGAGCGATCAGCTGCTTGCCGCCGGATTCGACCACCACCGACATGTGGCCCATCGTGTGCCCGGGCGTGTCGATGACCCGGATGCCCGGTGCGATCTCGGCCTCGTCGCCGACCACGGTCCATTCGGCGCCGTCCACGTTCAACGAGTTGACCGCGCCGACGACGAATTGCTGCATGTCGGTGGACACGGTGTTGACCAGCCCGTCCTGCAACCAGAAATCGCGCTCGGTGCCGCCGATGAAGAACTGGGCGTCCGGCAGGATCGCCTCGTCGAAATCGTCACGGATGCCCCAGACGTGATCGGGGTGGGCATGGGTGATGACCACATGGGTGATCTCGCCCGCGTCGATTCCTGCAGCGTCGAGGTTGTCCATCAACCGGCCCGCCGTCGGCAGGAATCGGTTGCCCGATCCGACATCGACCAGCACCTTGGCCTCGCCGAGTTCGATCACCAGGTGGTTGGTGTGCGAGTAATTGGTCTCGGTCGACAGGAAATAGCTTTCCAGGAAGGCCTTGACCTCTTCGGGGTCGGCATTCACGCCCAGCCCGCTGGCCGGGATTTCCAGGTGCCCGTCAGAGACGACGGTCAGCACGGCCTCTCCCAGCTGGAACCGGAAATGCGCGGGGTTGGCTCCGGCGGGCGCGCCAAGCGTCTGTGCGCGGGCGGGCGCGGCCGTCAGCGCGGGCAGGGCCAGCGCCGGGGACAGGGCCGCGATGTTCAGCAGATCCCGGCGCGAGGGGCGAAAGATGGACATGGATACCTCCCAGTCATTCATGCATTTGAATGGGAAGATATCATCAAGACGCGAAACTTCCAGCGGCTTGGCAAAACAGGTGACCGTCGCGCCTCGCCTCAGCCCTGCACCGCCCGCAACAGCGTCACATGCGTGTCGCCATAGCGCCGTGTGTCCAGCAGATCAAAGCCTTCGGGCGCCGCCTGCGGCGCCTTCTCTTCCCAGACCACCAGCGCCCCGGGAGCGATCCAGCCCTGCGCCCGGGCCGAGGCCAGCGCCTTTTCCCCCAGCGCCTTGCCATAGGGCGGGTCCAGGAAGATCAGCTCGCAGGGCACCTCTGCCGGGGGCAGGCGGGTCGCATTGTGCCCGATCAGCCGCGCACGGGCGCCGCACCCCAGCGTCCTGATGTTTTCCCGGATCAGTTTGCCCGCCACGCGCCCGTCGTCGACAAAGACCGCGCTTTCAGCCCCGCGCGACAGTGCCTCCAGGCCCAGTGCGCCGGTCCCGGCGAACAGGTCCAGCACCCGGGTTCCGTCAAAAGGATCGTCGAAACGTCCGCCGCCCAGCATGTTGAACAGCGCCTCGCGCACGCGGTCGGTCGTGGGGCGCAGATGCGCGCCCGCATCCCCCTTGCCCAGGGCGGCCAGCCGCCGCCCGCGCCAGTCGCCCGCGACGATCCTCACGCCTTGAGCAGTGCCTTGAGGTCGCCGGCGGGATCGCCCACCGCCGCGGGATCGGGGCTCTTGCCGGCCTCGATCAGGCGCTTGCCCACCATGTAGGCACGGCTGTCGTTCATCGCGTCCACCGCCAGCAGGGTGCCCCCGGCGTAGTACCAATGCGAACAGGGCCCGTCACCGCCATCGCGGACCACGATCCGGTCATAGCCCGCGTTCAGCCCGGCGATCTGCAGCTTGACGTCGTATTGATCCGACCAGAACCAGGGCTTGGCGACATAGTCGCGCCCGGCGCCCATGATGTTGTCAGCGACCAGTTCGCCCATGTCGATGGCATTGCCCACCGATTCCAGCCGCATCCGTTGCTCATTCTGCGGGAAGGAGGCGCAGTCGCCCGCCGCCCAGATCGACGGGTCGCTGGTCTGGCCCTGCGCGTTGACAGCGATGCCGTTGTCGGTCTCCAGCCCGCAGGCCTCGGCCAGTTCCGTGGCGGGCGTGATGCCGACGCCGACAATCACGAAATCCACCTCCAGAACGGTGCCATCGGCCAGTTCCGCGCCGGTCACACGGGTGTCGCCAATCAGCCGCCTCAGGCCCACGCCCTCGCGCAGGTCCACGCCGCGCGCCTTGTGCAGCGCACGGAACCAGGCCGAGGTTTCCGGCGCGGCGACCCGCTGCAGGATGCGGTCGGCGGCCTCGACAAGGGTCACGCTCAGGCCCAGCTTGGTGCAGACCGCCGCGGCCTCCAGCCCGATATAGCCGCCACCGACGACCAGCACGCGTTTGCCCTCGGTGCAGTCGGGCGCCATTCTGTCGACGTCGCGCAGCGTGCGGACGACATGCACGCCCTCCAGCTCGCCCCCGATGGCGCCGGGCAGGCGGCGCGGCACAGATCCGGTGCACAACACGCAATGGTCATAGGAAATCGCCTCTCCCCCGGCGATCACGGTCTTGTCGGCCCGGTCGATGGACACGGCGGTGTCGGAGGTGCGCAGGTCGATGCCGTTCTCGGCGTAAAAGGCCTCGGGCCGCAGGAACAACCGCTCCAGTTCCATCTTGCCCAGCAGATAGTCCTTGGACAGCGGTGGGCGCTGGTAGGGCGGCACCGGCTCTTCGCCGATCAGGGTGATCTTGCCCTCGTGCCCCTTGGAGCGCAGCCGCGCCACCAGAGAAGCGGCGGCCTGTCCTGCACCGATCACCACGACATCGCTCATTTCACGCCCTCCGGTTTTCCTTTGCCCGCGCCACCCTATAGTCCTGCTTCGGAGAAACGCAATTCGCAGGAGCGACAGGACAATGGCAATTTCCGCAGGTGACAGCCTCCCAGAGGCAACTCTGTCCCGTATGGGGGACGACGGCCCCGAACAGGTCAAGCTGAGCGAGCTGACCAAGGGCCGCAAAGTGGTGATCTTTGGTTTGCCGGGGGCCTATACCGGCACATGCACCACCGCCCATGTGCCCAGCTTCATGCGCACGGTCGACGGGTTTGCGAAAAAGGGCGTGGACGCGATCTATTGCCTGTCGGTGAACGACCCCTTCGTCATGGGCGCCTGGGGCAAGGATACGGGCGCCGAGAGCGCGGGCATCGGCATGCTGGGCGATCCTGCGTCGGAATTCACCAGCGCCATCGGGATGAATTTCACCGCCCCACCCGCAGGCCTTTTCGAACGGTCCAAACGCTATGCCATGCTGGTCGAGGATGGAACGGTCTCTGTCCTGCACCTCGAGGAAAACCCGGGTGTCTGCGAAACCTCGGGCGGCGAGGCGCTGCTGTCCGCGATCTGATCGCGAATCGGGAGTCCCGGCACCAGACCGGGCCTCCCGATGCCGCTGTCACAGGCTGTCCAGCTTGCGCGCCAGCTTGGCATCGAGGGCGGACAGACCGCCCACGTCATGGGTCGACAGTGTCACCTGCACGGTCTTGTAGACGTTGAACCATTCCGGGTGATGGTTCCACTTCTCGGCCCAAAGTGCCGCCCGGGTCATCCAGGAAAAGGCCTCGGTGAAGTCCTTGAACTGGTAGGTCTTGGCGATCGCATCGCGCCCCTCGACCATCTCCCAGCCTGTCTCCAGAAGCGGTTCCAGCACGGTCTTGCGGGCGGTGTCCGACAGTTTCTCGGTCATTCGTGGTCCTCCTGTCTGTCCTTGCGGAAGGGGCCGTAAGCGGTCAGCACCTCGATGTCCTCATCCACCGCGCGCCGCTCCGCGTCCAGGTAGCGCCCCACCGCATCGGCAAAGCCCTGGTCGGCGATCCAGTGCAGCGAATGGCACTGGCGCGGCAGGTAGCCGCGCGCCAGCTTGTGTTCGCCCTGCGCCCCGGCCTCGACCGTGGCCAGCCTCAGGGCGATGGCCAGGTCGATGGCCTGATAATAACACGCTTCGAAGTGCAGGCAGGGGTGATCCTCGATGCACCCCCAGTAGCGGCCATAAAGCGCGTCGCGCCCGATGAAGTTCAGCGCCCCCGCGACGGGCCGTCCCTCACGCATGCACATGACCAACGCGATATCGTCGCGCAGGGTTTCATGCGCCGCCTCGAAGAAGGCCCGCGTCAGGTAGGGCGTGCCCCATTTGCGGCTGCCCGTGTCCTGGTAAAAGACCCAGAAGGCATCCCAGTGTTCGGGGCGGATCTGGTCGCCGGTCAGCATCTCGATCTGGCCGCCGAAATCCTGCGCGCGGGCGCGTTCCTTGCGTATGTTCTTGCGCTTGCGTGAACTCAAGGTGGCAAGAAAAGCGTCGAAATCCGCGTAATCGTGGTTCTGCCAGTGGAATTGCTGCGTCAGCCGCCGAAGCAGCCCCATTTCCTCGCCCGCGATGGCCTCTGCCTCGGTGCAGAAGGTTACGTGCATCGACGACAGCCGGTTTTCCGCCCCCAGCTGCACCGCCCCCTGCACCAGCGCCGACATGCCCGCAACCTCGTGCCCGGGCTTGGTCAGAAAGCGCCGCCCGGTGGCGGGGGTAAACGGCACCGCGATCTGGAGCTTGGGATAATACCGCCCGCCCGCGCCCTCGTAGGCATGGGCCCAATTGAAATCGAAGATATATTCGCCCTGGCTGTGGCTCTTGCCGTACATCGGCGCCACGGCAATCGTCTCTTCCCCGTCGCGGACCACCAGGTAGCGCGGATCCCAGCCAGTGCCCGCCCCGACCGATCCGCTGTCCTCCAGCGCCTTGAGAAAGCGATGGGTGGTGAAGGGATCGTTGGGGCGCCCGCCGTCCGCGGCCTCGGGGCAGGAGCAGGCATCCCAGGTCGCGGGCGCGATCTGGCTGAGCGAGGACAGGACCTCGACGGTCAGGGTGGGGGTCTGGCTTTGATCCGTCATGACATCGCTCAATCTGGCATCTGTTGCGCGCCGATCAAGCCATGTACCATTCGAAGGTCACATTCTCGGCGACCTGCCGCGCCTGCGCCTCCTCTTCGGGCGACCTGACCGTCCAGCACAGCACGTTCAGTCCACGCGCCTTTTGCCGGGCCACCTGCGGGCTGTTCAGATCATGGTGATCGTGGCTGATGAAACCGGCGCCCATCTCCGCGATCCCCGGCATCTCGCGCAGGGCCGCGCGGGCCTCGGCGCCCAGGGTCGGGTGATCCGCAGGGGTGCAGGCGCAGGTGGTCAATCCGCGCGGGATCTCGGGGCACAGTCGCGCCATCTCTGCCGCTGAATGCGGATTGAAGGACATGAAGGCCAGCGGCCCCTCGTACCCCTGCGCGGCCTCGGCGGCGGCGCGTTCCAGCCGTCCGATGTCGGGCCCCATCCGTCCGTCCTGGTCCTTGAATTCGACCAGCAGCGGCACGGCGCCGCCGACGATCTTCAGCACCTCGGCGAACAGGGGCACGCCCTCATCCCCGCCGATCAGGGTCAGGCCCGCCAGTTCATCGGCGCTGCGCTGCTGGATCGGCCCGCTGGCGCCGGTCAGCCGTGTCAGCGCGTAGTCGTGAAAGACCATCGCCTGCCCATCTTTCGACAGTTGCAGGTCGATCTCGATGGCATAGCCTGCGGCCATCGCCGCGCGGATCGCCGCGCGCGAGTTTTCGGGCCGCCCGGGCCCGTGCAGGGCGCGGTGCGCGATCGGGCGGTCCAGGAAGGCCGCGGGCAGGGGGATCATCACGCGATCTCGAAGATGCCTTCGATCTCGACGGCGACGCCCAGCGGCAGCGCGGCGGCAGAGACGGCAGAGCGCGAGTGCCGCCCCGCATCGCCCAGGATCTCGACCAGCGTGTCGCTGGCGCCGTTGATGACCTTGGGCTGGTCGGTGAAATCATCGGTGGAGTTGACGAAGCCGGTCAGCTTGACCACCCGCTTGAGGCGGCTCAGGTCGCCGCCGCAGGCCGCCTTGACCTGTGCCAGCAGGCTCAGCGCGCAGGCGCGGGCGGCGGCGGCGCCCTCTTCGACGCTTAGCCCGGCGCCCAGCTTGCCGGTGATCAGACCGTCCGCGTTCATGCTGATCTGGCCGGAGACAAAGACCAGGTTGCCCGACAGGACGTAGGGCACGTAGTTGGCGGCAGGGGCGGGCGCGTCGGGCAGGGTCAGGCCCAGTTCGGCCAGGCGGGCGTCGATGGCATTGGTCATGATACGTTCCTCGTCGGATTTCGCGGCCACGCTAACGGCGCCGGAATGCGGGCGCAAGCGCCCAGACCGCGCGCCACAAGGCTCTTGGAAAGAGCCTTGCCCAACGCCTTTGCAAAGGCGTTGAAGCGGTTTTCAAACCGCTTCCCCGGGACCCTCAGCTTTCGCGGAAGGCCTTGGCGAAGTAATCCGTGAAGGGTTTGACCAGGTAGGCCAGCGGCGTGCGGTCCTCGGTGCGGATGAAGGCCTCGACCGGCATGCCGGGGATCAGTGCCGCGCCCTCGGGCAGGCGGTCGATCTCGCCCTCGTTCAGCACGATCTCGGCGCGATAGTAGCGCACGCGCGAGTTCTGGTCCTCGAAGGCATCGGCCGAGATCTGCACCACACGGCCGAACAGTTCCGGCGTCTGTCGCTGGTCGAGCGAGGAAAACCGCAAGGAGACTTCCTGGTCGACAAAAAGCTTGTCGATATGGATCGGTTCGACCTGCGCGGCAATCACCAGCGGGCGGTCCTGCGGCACGATGAAAAGCACCGGGTCCGCCGGGCGGATGACCGAGCGCGGGGCAAAGACCGTCAGACCGTAGATCACCCCGCCCACGGGCGCGGTGATGTCCAGCCGGTTCAGCCGCTCGCGGATGGCCAGGCGTTTCTCGGCCAGCTCGCGCTCGCGGAACTGCAGGTCGCGCAGGGTGGTGATCGCCTCTTCGCGGCGCTTGGTCTGCAGGCTGAGGATCTGGATGTCGATTTCGGTGATGCGGCCCTCGGCCTGTGCCTTCGAGGCCTTGAGTTCACCCACCGATCCGGCCAGCCGCGCTTCCTCGCGTTGCAGGGCCAGGATTTCCGGCGCCCGGACCAGCCCCTGCGCGCGCAGTCCCTCCTTGTTGACCAGCTCTTCCTCGATCAGTTCCAACTGGCGCGCCAGGGCATCCTGCTGGGCGTCGATGCCGATCACCTGGTCGGCGATCTGGTCTGAGCGTTTGCGCAATTGCCCGATCTCACCCTCGATGGAATCGCGCCGGGCGAAGAAGAGATTGCGTTGGCCCTCGACCAGTTCGGCGACCTCCGGATCGGTCTCGGCGCGGTTCAGCACTTCCTCGGCAAAGACGATCTCGTCCTTGGCGTCCCGTTCCGCCTGCAGGCGGGCACGGCGCGACATGATCTCGTAAAGCTGGCCCTCGATGATGTTCAGCTCGGAGAGCAGCAGCGTCGGGTCCAGCCGGATCAGCACCTGGCCTTCCTCGACCGTGTCGCCCTCGTCCACCAGGATCTTGGCGACCACGCCGCCGTCCGGGTGCTGCACCACCTGTCGGTTCTGGTCGACCTCGATCTGGCCAGAGGCCACGATGGCGCCCGAGATATTCGTCGTTGCCGCCCAGGTGCCGAAGCCGCCGACAAGGATCGTCAGGCCGATGATGCCAAAGATCATCGGCATGCGTAGGGAAAACTGTTTTTCGGGGCTCATCTGACGCCTCCCGGTCCGGCTTTCTGCAATTGCTGGTGGTTCTTGACCATGGCCTGCAACACCTCGTCCTTGGGCCCGAAGGCCGCGCGCCCGCCGTTTTCCAGCATCAGGAGCAGGTCGCATTCCTTGATGGCCGCCGGGCGGTGGGCCATGATCAGCACGATCTTGCCTTCGGCCTTGAAGGTCTTGATCGCCTTGTTCACCGCCTCGGACCCCTCGTTGTCGAGGTTCGAGTTCGGCTCATCCAGGACCAGAACAACCGGATCGCCATACATCGCACGGGCCAGCCCGATACGTTGCATCTGGCCGCCCGACAGCCGCCCGCCGGCAGCCGAGACCCTTGTATCATAGCCCTGCGGCAATTTCAGGATCATCTCGTGCGCGTCGGCCTTCATCGCCGCCTCGACAACCATTTCGGCGTCGGGCTGGGGTGACAGGCGGGCGATGTTCTCGGCGATGGTGCCGTCGAACAGTGTCACCCGCTGCGGCAGGTAGCCGATGTGCTTGCCCAGCGTCTCGGCGCCGTACTGTTCCAGCGAGGCGCCATCGAGCCGGATCTTGCCGCCCGCAGGGCGCCAGACCCCGGTCAGCGCGCGCGCCAGCGTCGACTTGCCCGCGCCTGACGGCCCGATCACGCCACAGGCCTGGCCCGGCCCGACGCTGAAGGAGACCAGCCGCAGCGCCGCCTGCTGTTCGCCCGGAGCGACGACGGTCAGCTGTTGCACGTCCAGCTTGGCCTTGGGTTTCGGCAGGGCGGTGGGGTTGCCCGCCTCGGGCACCTCGGTCAGCAGCTGTGCCAGGTTGTCCCAGCCCTTGCGCGCCCTCTGCACCAGCACCCACTGCCCGATCAGCAGTTCGATCGGCGCCAGTGCCCGGCCCATCAGGATCGACCCGGCGATCATCGCGCCCGGCGTCAGTTCGCCCTGCAGGACAAGATAGGCCCCGAGGCCCAGCATGGCCGACTGCAGCAGCATCCGGAAGGTCTTGGTGATCGTGGTGAAGGTGCCGGTGAGGTCAGCGGAATGGATCTGCCCCGACAGCGCCTGCGACCGCGCCTGCATCCAGCGGGTGAAGGCGTCCCCGCGCATCCCCAGCGCCTGCACCATCTCCGCCTCCTGGCGGATCTGGTCCGAGGTGCGTTCCGCCTGCATCACGGCGACGTTGGATTTCTGGGTCGGGTTCTTGCTGACCATCTGGTTGACCAGCGTCACTGCGATCAGGAACAGGCCGCCGCAGATCGCAAGGATGCCCATCCAGGGGTGGAAGATGAAGATCGCGAAGATGAAGAAGGGCGTCCAGGGAATGTCGAAAAAGGCCATCAGCACCGGCGAGGACATCAGCCGCTGCACCGATTCCAGGTCTCTCAGCCCGGTTTGTGCCAGTTCGTCGTTCTGCACCGCCGCGCGCCGCAACACCGCATCGAAGACCCGCAGGTCCAGCGCCGCCTGGAACCGCGCCGCCACCCGGCCCATGATTCGGCCCCGGACGTAGTCCAGCAGGCCCATCATCGAATAAAGGAAGACCACCAGCACCGAGAGCGCGATCAGCGTCGCCTCCGAGCGCGAGCCAAGCACGCGGTCATAGACCTGCAGCATGTACATCGGGCCGGTCAGCATCAGCATGTTGACGAAAAAGCTGAAGATGCCGACGAACCAGTAGTATGGTCGGCTTTGCTTGCGGGCTGCCCGCAATTCGTCGCGGCCGGTGTCTTTCTGTGCCATGCTCATATGCCTGTATCAGCCCTTCGTTGTGTCTTGGGCCGGAATCGGTGACAGTGAAACCCTGTCCCGCCTCATGTCGCTATTGTGCCACATGGCCGGGGATTCCGGGATCCTTCGTTGGGAAGGAGCGGAGATGAATCTACCTACCCTTCTACGGAAGCCGCGTGGCTTTCCCAAGGGGGTTGAAGAGGACTGGGGGTTGATGGTGAATGTAAGGCCGTTTGTGGTTCTGACCGTCGTTTTGGGCATTGCGGGCTGTTCCGTTCCGGGACCCGAGGGCGCCCCGGGGGGCATCCATGATCCCTACGAGGCGCAGAACCGCAAGGTGCACGAATTCAACAAGAAGGTCGACAAGACCTTTTTCAGCGGAGACGGGCCGGGCTACACCGAGACCGTGCCGCCCTTCGTGCAGGATCGCGTTTCCAGTTTCGCCGACACGGTGTCGCTGCCGCAAACCGTGGTCAATCAGCTGCTTCAGGGGCGCCTGCTGCGCGCAACCAGCAACACCATGCGCTTTACGCTGAACGCCACCATCGGTGTCGGCGGCCTGTTCGACGTGGCCAATGAATGGGGTCTCAAGCCCGACGAGACCGATTTCGGTGAAACGCTGGCCGTCTGGGGCGCACCCGAGGGCGCCTACCTCGAAGTGCCCCTGCTGGGGCCCTCGACCGAGCGGGATACCGCCGGTGACATCGTCGACCTTTTCACCGACCCATTGAAATATGTCGTGCCGACTCCAGATCGTTATGTCGGTACGGTCGCCAAGGCCATCGACAAGTTTGGCGAGCGTAGCCAGTTCAGCGGTACGGTCGATTCGGTGCTCTACGACAGCGCCGACAGCTACACGCAGCTGCGGTTGATTTACCTGCAACAGCGCCGCTACGAGCTGGGCGAAGAGGCGCCGGGGGCGGATTTCGATCCCTTCGCCGTCGACACTGAAGGTTTCTAGGAGGAGTCCCGTGATGACCCATCTCAACCGCCGGCATTTCATCGCGGCGGGCGCGGCCCTGGCCGCGATGCCCGCCATGCCCGCCCTTGCCCTGACCGGACAGCAGGCGGCGAACCTCGTGAACAGCCTCGTGAACGAGATCAACACGGTCATCGCCTCGGGCAGGTCCGAAGCGTCGATGTACCGTGAGTTCGAGCGGCTGTTCAAGAAATACGGCGATACGCCGCTGATCGCCGCGAACGTTCTGGGGGTTGCCGCGCGCCGCGCCAGCAACGCGCAGCGCAAGGCCTTTACAGAGGCCTTCACCGGCTACATCGCGCGCAAATACGGCAAGCGGTTCCGCGAGTTCCAGGGTGGGCGTATCGAGGTGCAGTCGGTCCATGCCATCAGCCGTGGCTACGAGGTGCGCTGCGTCGCTCACATGAGCGGGTCCAAGACGCTGGAAACCGCGTTCCGCGTGTCCGACTCGAACCGGTTCTACAACCTCTTCGTGGAAGGCGCCGACATGCTGCTGTCCGAAAAGGAAGAGATCGGCGCCATGCTGGATGCCCGTCGCGGCAACATCGACCAACTGATCGCCGACCTGCGCCGGGCTGGCTGAGCCGCGCGACCGGGCATCCTGCCCGCCGAATGATTACGGGCCGGTCCCCCTGGGGCCGGCCCTTTGCATCAATTGATGTGGTGCAGAGCAGAGAGCGCTTCAGAACAGCCCGATGCCAAGAAACCATTTCTCGAAGAAAGCTTCGGGAGAGGGTTGCGGTGAATGTCGGCTGTGCGGGACGAAGCTGCCATTGAGCAGATCAGAGATCACTCAAAGCCGCAAAAACAAACCATGTCCATACCGCCGACGCCAAAACCACAAAGCGTAGCCACGGGAAAACCGGCTGGTCCCGACGCTGCTGGCAAACATGAATCGGCCATGCGATTGCACAACCTATGGTCGGGCTTAAAAGCAGCCCTACAAACACAGCAGCCTTTGTCGAATTAGTTAGATAATTAGGATGCGTCCCGACTGTACCGGCGGGAGGCGTGAATAAATCCGCAAAAACAAGCATGACTAAAACGACACTAGCCGCCAGCGCCACCGCTACCGCGAAGTCTAAAATTGCCGCAATTCGTGATGCTACATCCGACAAATTATTCTCCTTCGTCCTCAGAATAGCTCAACGCTTTTCTGGTAGCTGCGGGCCCAAAGCGGTCACTGCGCTCCGACCCCACTGCGGGGTCTCACGCGTATCATTTGTACCAAAGAGCCGGCCCCCTTGGGGCCGGCCGTTGTTTTGTCCGCTGTGCGGGCAGGTGGCCTCAGTTGCCGCCCAGGATGTCGCGCAGCACCTGTTCCAGGATCGAATCGCGCCGTTGCGGCTGGCGGGGCACCGGCTGGGGTTCCGGTTCGGGGACCTTTGGCGGCACCGGTTCCATCATCGGCAGGGGGCGCACCGGCAGGCCCTCGTGGACCCGCACCATGACCTCGTGCCAGATTTCCGCGGGCAGGCCGCTGCCGGTCACGCCGGTCAAAGGCGTGTTGTCGTCATAGCCCATCCAGACCCCGGCGACGTAATCGGCGGTAAATCCCACGAACCAGGCGTCGCGCGCCTCCTGGCTGGTGCCGGTCTTGCCCGCGACCTGGCGGTCGGGCAGGGCGGCGCGGCCACCGGTGCCCTGGGCCACCACCCGCTGCATCATCCAGACCAGCTGGCGGGCCGCCTCTTCGCGGATCACCCGTTCGCCCATGCCGCCGCTGGCCTCCATCAGCGGATCGGACGTGCCCTTGTAGCGGATCAGCTGCTGGCCGTAGGGCCGCACCGACGACCCGCCGTTCAGGATGCCGGCATAGGCGCCGGTCATCTCCAGCAGGGTCGCCTCGGCGGCACCCAGCGCCAGCGCGGGCGTGTCCGCCAGTTCGCGGTGGATGCCGAAATCGCGCGCCACCCGCAGCACCAGGTCACGCCCCACGGTTTCCGAAACCTTGACCGCCGGAATGTTCAGCGATTTCCGCAGCGCCTCTTCCAGGGGCACCCGGCCATAGTGCTGGCGCGAGTAGTTCTCGGGGCACCACTGGCCCGATCCGGGGATGTTCAGGCAATAGGGTTCATCCACCACTGTATCCAGCGGCGAATAACCCAGTTCCAGCGCCGTGGCATAGACAAAGGGTTTGAAGGCCGATCCGGTCTGGCGCACCGCCTGCGTGGCGCGGTTGAACAGGCCGGTGGCATCCGTGTCCCGCCCGCCGACCATGCCGCGCACCGCGCCGTCCGCCGACATTACGATCACCGCCACCTGCGCCTTCGATCCTTCGCGCACCTTCTCGGAAAAGATCTTGTTGACCGCGCTGGCGGTGGCGCGCTGGATGCGCTGGTCCAGCGTGGTTTCGATGATCACGTCCTCTGTCGTGTCGCCGATCAGGTAGTCCATGTCCGACGACATGATCCAGTCCCCGAAATAGCCGCCGCCCAGGTTGCGCGCGCCCTCCGCCAGCACAGCCGGATTGGCCTGGTAGTGGCGCATGTCCTCTTCGCTGAGATAGCCCTGGTCGTACATCAGGCGCAGCACGGTCGCAGCGCGGTCCTGGCTGCGCTTGAGGTTCGAGGTGGGCGCCAGCATCGAGGGCGCGGTCAGCAGCCCCGCCAGCATCGCGGCCTCTGCCGGGTTCAGGGCTGCCGCCGGTTTGGCGAAATAGCGCTGCGCCGCCGCCTCGGCGCCATAGGCTCCGCCCCCCATGTAGGCGCGGTTGAGATAGATCGAGAGGATCTCGTCCTTGGTATACTTGGCCTCCATCGCGATGGCATAGATCGCCTCCTGCGCCTTGCGCGACAGCGAACCGCGACGGCAGTCGGCGACGTAATCGGCCTCGGACTCCCACTCGTCGGGGTCGTACTGCACGCCCAGGCACAGCAGTTTCGCGGTCTGCTGGGTGATCGTCGACCCGCCGTGACCCGACAGCGGCCCGCGCCCCTCGCGCAGGTTGATGCGGATCGCGCTGGCCACGCCGCGCGGACTGACACCGAAATGCCAGTAGAACCGCCGGTCCTCGGTTGCCACCACCGCGTTCTTGAGGTGCTCGGACACGGTGTCCGCCGTCACCGCGCCGCCGAACTGGTCGCCGCGCAGGGCAAAGACCTTTCCGTCGCGGTCCAGCAGCGTCACCGATCCGCGTGCGCGCCCGTCCGTCACCTGCGACATGTCGGGCAGCCCGCTGTAGACATAGAGCACCGCCGATCCAAGGATCAGTGCCACGACCACCGTTGCCGACAGCGTCACACGCCAGATCAGCCGCAGGATCCAGCGAAGGATCGCGCCGAAAAAGCCCAGGATGCCGCCGCGCCGCTGGCGGGCGGGCTTGCGCCGCGTTTTGGTCTTTCGGCTGCGCGTCGGCTTTGCGGCGGATTTCGCCGGTTTGCGCGTGTAGCGCCTGTCGGCCACCAAGCGGCCGGATTTGCCCTTCGAGGAACTCATCAAGATCTGCCTGTCACTCTTGTTTGAGCCCGACTCTACCTGTCCCGGCCGGGAATGTTGACCATCGCCGAGCGCAACAGAGGTTTATTTTGTGATGAAATTTTGAGCGCAAATACACATAAGCCTAAAAAATGTGCGCTGGGGCCCGAAAATTTGCCCGAAATCCGGGCCAATCCCTTCATTTCGAGGCCCCGGACCAGTTTTGCTGCGGGTGCATTGCAGGGGCGACCCTGCCAGACCGAAGGGGACCAAGGTGAAACTGATCATTGCAACGATCAAGCCGTTCAAGCTGGAAGAGGTGCGCGAAGCCCTCACCGGCATCGGCGTGCGCGGCATGATGGTAACGGAAATCAAGGGCTTCGGCTCTCAGTCCGGCCATACCGAAATCTACCGCGGCGCCGAATACGCTGTGAATTTCGTGCCGAAAATCAAACTGGAAATCGTCGTTTCGTCGTCGATGGCCGACCAGGTGATCGAGACCATCAAGACCACCGCGCAGACCGGCAAGATCGGCGACGGCAAGATCTTCGTGCTCGACGTTCAGCAAGCCGTGCGTGTGCGCACCGGCGAAACCGACGCAGACGCGCTTTGACGCGCGCAGTTCATCATGAGGGATAACGACATGAAACTTCTCAAGACGCTTGCGCCGGCCGCGCTTCTGCTGGCCCTGCCGAGCATGGGCCTGGCACAGGACGCTGAGGCCGCAGCGCCCGGTTTCGACGAGATCGGCCCCTACATCATGACGACCCTGCTGTTCTGCATGGCAGGCTTCCTGGTGTTCTTCATGGCCGCGGGCTTTGCGATGCTCGAAGGCGGCCTGGTGCGGTCCAAGAACGTCACCATGCAGATGACCAAGAACATCGCGCTCTACTCGGTTGCCGCGATCATGTACTGGCTCATCGGCTTCAACCTGATGTACCCGGGCGACGGCTGGATCATGACCGGCTACGTCGGCCCGTTCTTCAGCCCGACCGTCCTGGATC
Source organism: Mameliella sp. CS4 (assembly GCF_019392335.1). Classification (GTDB taxonomy): domain Bacteria; phylum Pseudomonadota; class Alphaproteobacteria; order Rhodobacterales; family Rhodobacteraceae; genus Antarctobacter. The sequence continues at coordinate 73,478 of NZ_JAHXRQ010000005.1, read as the reverse complement.
CGGTTGGCGTGGCCGCTGCGGATGCAGCGCTTGACTACGCTTCGATCGGGTCGGACTTCTTCTTCCAGCTGGTCTTTGTTGCCGCCACCGCTTCGATCGTGTCGGGCGCCCTGGCCGAGCGGATCAAGCTGTGGCCCTTCCTGGTCTTCGTCGTCGTGCTGACCGGCGTCATGTACCCGATCTCCGGCTCCTGGCAGTGGGGCGGCGGCTGGTTGTCCGAAATGGGCTTCTCCGACTTCGCCGGCTCGACGGTCGTGCACTCGGTCGGTGGCTGGGCCGCGCTCGCAGGTGCCATCGTTCTTGGCCCGCGGATCGGCAAGTTCGGCAAGGACGGCAAGGTGCACCCGATCCCGGGGTCCAACCTGGCGCTGGCAACCCTGGGTACGTTCATCCTGTGGCTGGGCTGGTTCGGCTTCAACGGCGGTTCGCAGCTGGCAATGGGCACCGTGGGTGACGTGTCGGACGTGTCGCGCATCTTTGCCAACACCAACATGGCCGCTGCGGCTGGAGCCATCGCCGCGATGATCCTGACGCAGATCCTGTACAAGAAGGTCGACCTGACGATGGTCCTGAACGGCGCCCTGGCGGGCCTGGTCTCGATCACCGCCGAACCGCTTGCACCCTCGCTCTTCGGGTCGCTCTGGATCGGTGCCATCGGCGGTATCATCGTGGTCTTCGCCGTGCCGATGCTGGACAAGTTCAAGATCGACGACGTGGTCGGCGCCATCCCGGTGCACCTCTGCGCCGGCATCTGGGGCACCATCGCCGTGGTCTTCTACAACGGTGACGCCAGCCTCTCGACGCAGATCATCGGCATCATCGGCTACGGTGTCTTCACTTTCGTCGCATCGCTGATCGTCTGGTTCATCCTCAAGGCCGTCATGGGCATCCGTGTCTCGGAAGAGGAAGAGATCACCGGTCTCGACATGGCCGAGCTGGGTATGGAGGCATACCCCGAGTTCTCCAAAGGCTGAGGTTCTCCTTCCTCTCAGCTTTTGTGACCACTGGCCCGGGCGCTCGCGCCCGGGTTTTTTCCTTCCTGTAGGGTACAGAGTGATTCTTTTGCACCAGCATGAGCCTTTGCACGGTTGTCTCGTGGAGGCTTTGTCGAAATTCTGCTTTCCCTAAGGGAAACACAGACGGCTTTCCTGGAGCGCCAATGATATCTCACGACTTCCTGGAAGTGCCCGGCATCCGGTACTGGCATCTGTCGGGCGACGTCGATCTGGACGAAACGATCGCAGCCTTCCTCGCGGTTCGGGACGGGGGCGGTTCTGCCTCGGACATGAACCGTCCGGTCCTTTTCGACATGCGCGACGTCGACATGGCGCCCTTCACCGGCGCGGATATGCGCCGATACGCCGAACGACTCAAGGCGCGGGGGCTCGACGTGCCCGGTGGCGTTGCCGCCTATGTCGTGAGCAACGACACCAACTTTGGCATGATGCGGATGTCGGCCACCTATTTCGAGCTGTCTGGCGTGCGCAAACAAGAGAACACACTGGTGACGCTGGACATCCATGAGGCGGCGGACTGGATCATCCACCGGGCCGGGATTTCACCGTCGGATCAGGCCGCCGTCAGGCAGTTCCTGGACCGTCAGCATGGGGGGCAGGTCAGAATTTCAACCTGAACTTGTGTTTTGTACAAAATGCTGAAAACGGTGTACGTTTTGTACAAAACGTACACGACGCGACGGGCTGACGCCTTGCCGGGGACTTGGGGCTTTCAGACGGGCTTGCTGCACCCGGTGGTCAATACTTCTGACCGCTTCGGCCCATATCCTGGGGGGGCGGTCTAGCGGCGGTCGGTTTCCCGGCGCAGCCGCTGGCGCGCAATGGCCTCGTTCTTTTCCATGGTCCTGTCCGCGGTCAGTGCCGCCTCGACGTAATCCAGATGTGCCTCGACAGCGGCCCGCGCCCCGGCGGCATCGCGCGCCTGAAGCGCGTCGTTGATGGCGCGGTGTTGGTCCAGCAGGCTCGCCCGGGTGGTGCGTTGCTTGAACATGACCTGGCGGTTGTAGAACACGCCCTCGCGCAGCAACTGGTACATCGACCGCATCATGTGCAGCATGATCACGTTATGGCTGGCCTCGATGATCGCCAGGTGAAACTCGGCGTCCAGCCCGGCCTCTTCGGAGGGGTTCCGCTTGACGTGGGCGGCCTCCATCTTGGTGAAAACCGCAGCAATCACGGCAAGATCGCTGTCCGTGCCGTGGATGGCGGCACGTTCGGCGGCCAGCCCTTCCATGTCGCGCGGGAACGAGAGGTAGTCGAACACCGCCTCGTCGTGATTGGCGAAAAGCTGGATCAGCGGTTCGGAAAAGGCCGAGCCCAGGACGCCGGTCACAAAGACGCCCGCGCTGGCCTTGGAGGTCAGCAACCCGCGCGCCTGCAGCTCGGACACGGCCTCTCGAAGGGAGGGCCGCGAGACGCCAAGCTGTTCGGACAGGTCGCGTTCCGAGGGCAGCCGTTCCCCGGGGCGCAGCACGCCGCGCAGGATCAGCAGTTCGATCTGCCGGACAACGGTCTTCGAGAGCTTCTCGGCCTGCACTTTTTCGAAGGGCATCGCGCGTTCCTTCCGCTGGTCAGGCGAAGTTACCAAAGCCGGGCGGTTGTTACCACCGCCGCAGCGCGTCCTCGTCCTCGTTCCGCGCCGCGACCCAAGACTTTGATTCGGCGCTGAATTCCTTCTTCCAGAACGGGGCCCGCGACTTCAGGTAGTCCATCAGGAATTCCGCAGCCTCGAAGGCATCCTTGCGGTGCGGCGCCGCCGTCGCGACCATCATGATCTGGTCGCCCGGCTCCATCCGGCCATAACGATGGATCACCAGCGCATCCCCCAGAGACCAGCGGTCGACCGCTTCTTTGGTAATCTTTTCAAGGGCTTTCTCGGTCATGCCGGGATAGTGCTCGATCTCCATCGCCTCCAGGCCGCCGCCCTGCAGATCACGTACGATGCCGGTGAAGGTGACGACCGCGCCCATGTCGTGCCGACCAGCAGCAAAAACCGCGGCCTCGGCGCCGAAATCGAAAGGGGCCTCCTGAACGACGACGCGCATGGCCCTCAGCCCCCCGTCATCGGCGGAAAAAAGGCCACTTCGCGCGCACCGGCGAGGGGCGCGTCGAAATCCGTCAGCTCCTGGTCCACGGCCACGCGCAGGGCGCTCAGGTCCTCGAAAGCGGCGGCATAGCGGTCTTCGCGTGCGCGCAGCTCGTCGACCAGTGCAGCAACCGTCGCGGCCTCGGTCTCGACTTTTTCGCGCGGCAGGCCGATCCGTTCGCGCACCCAGGCGAAATACAGCACATCCATCAGCGATCCTCCTTCAGAAAGGGCAGGGCCTTGCGGAAATAGTCCCAACCCGTGATCAGCGTCAGCGCGGCGGCGATCCAGAGCAGCATCAGCCCGCCCTTGCCGGACCAGATCATGCCCTGAAGCTTCCACCGCAGGCCCATTTCGTCTTCGACCTGGCCGTCGAGGATCTGCGTGATGATCCGATCATCCATGCCCATGCTCGACGTGACAAGATAGTGTTCAAAGACGCCCTGTGCAAAGAGCACCGCGATGGCCACCATCTGCGCCGTTGTCTTCCACTTGGCCAGCTTGGTGACTTTCAGCGTGCCGGCGGTGTCGCCCAAGAATTCCCGCAACCCGGAGACAAAGACCTCGCGGAACAGGATCACCGTGGCCGGCAGGACCAGCCAGGGCGACCAGGACGAAAACCCGACGATCACCATCAGGGCGATGACCACCATCGCCTTGTCGGCGATCGGGTCCAGCATGGCGCCCAGCTTGGTTTCCTGTTGCCAGCTGCGGGCCAGGTGCCCGTCCAGCCAGTCGGTCACGGCGGCCCCAAGGAACAGGATCAGTGCGGCCCAGTCCGCCAAGGGGCGGGAGAAATAGAGGAACATCACCGCCACGCCGGGCGCGGCGAGCAGGCGCAGGATGGTGAGAAGGTTGGGCAAGGTCAGTTTCATCGCAGCCTCTCTATCCGGTTCTCGGGGAAGGGGGAAGGCTTGCGCGCACTGTCCCGGCACCCCACCTCTGGAGGAGGCAAAACGGGGGTATCATGCGTGGACTCATCCTGGCGGGACTTCTTTCGGCGCTTGTCCCGGGCGCCTGGGCAGACATGACCCTGCCCCCTGAAAATACGCACTGGGTGCTGCAGAGCATGGGCGGCGAGATGGTGGATTTCGACGCTTCCCTCGACCTGACCACGCCCGGCAAGGTCAGCGGCAAGGCGCCTTGCAACAGCTTTGGCGGCAGGGTCGAGGGAGCCTGGCCCGGGCTGAGCTTTGGGCCGTTGCGTTTGACCCGCCGGGCCTGTCCCGAACTGGCGCAGGAGAACGCCTTTGTCATGGCCCTGCGGCAGGTGACACAGGCGGAGCTGCGCGATGATCAATTGGTTTTGCGCGACGCAGAGGGCAACGAGATGGTGTTCAGCCCCGCGCCCTGAGCCGTGCGATCAGCGCCGCCCGCGCGGGCGGCAGCGGCTTGTCCCTCAGGTCCGCCGCCAGCCGGTTTTCCATGAAGAACCCGGTCGTTTCCAATGCGGTCAGGATTTCGGCATCCCCGGCCTCGCCCTCGCCCCGCAGGACCGGCGGCAGGGGCAGCAGCCGGTCGACCCATTCCCCGGCGCCCCGGGTGGTGACCGCCCGTCCCGACCGGGGCGAGACATAGTCCAGCCCCTCGGTCGCGCCGGTGACGGCGCATTGCGTAAGGTCAAGGCCGAACCCCATCTCTTCCAGCAGCGCCAGTTCCCAGTGCAGGTAGGCCAGCGGCCAGAGATCCGGGCGATCCAGCAGGTCGAGCAGCTTTTCGGACCGGTCGTAAAGGGCCGGATGCGGCTCGCGTTCGGGCAGGCAGAAGGCCAGCAGCGCGGTGACGGCGTTGAGCCCCGCCAGCGCCAGACGATCCCCCAGCGCCGCCGCGGCGCGCGACCGTTCGGGTTCGGCGGTAAAGCTGCCGATGTGGTCCTCAAGCCGCGCCCGCCAGGAGAGGTCGAGCTGTGCGCCGGGTTGCAGATGCGGCGCCAGCTTGCGCGAGGTCCCGCCGCGCAACACGCCCGCGTGACGGCCATGTCGCGGCGTGAAGACCTCGAGGATCAGCGAGGTCTCGCCGTGTTTCCGCGTATGAAGAAGAATGCCCGTGTCGCGCCAGTCCATGCGGCGAAAGATCGGGCCGCGCGCGCGGATTGGCAAGCGGTGATCCAATTGTGCAGCCTGCGGCTGCGCAGGGTATCTCGGCCCCTTTGGGGCCTCGGGCATGAGTATTTTTGGAGAGAAGAAGCCTGCGGGTCAGGCCAGGGTGGGATCGTCGAGCAGGTGACGGCCCTGCCGGTCCTCGACCTCGATCACCCAAAGGTCGGGGTCGAAGCGGCGCTGGCGGGTGATGGTCTCGTCGACCTCGGGTTCGGGTCCGATGGTGAGGTCGGTCCACTTGCGGTCGCCACTGGTCAGGTCGAAACCGCGGGTGAAGGCGCGGGCCTGGCCGTCAAGCGTGTTGAGCTTGACCAGGACGGCGCCTGCCGTGTCGTCGCCGTGGGCGGTGACGAAGGCGGGAATGTCCATAAGGCGCAGGCGCGCCAGGTAGGCATCGACCCAGAACCGCGCGGTCAGCCTGGCCATCAGGCGTTGCCGTCGCGGAAGTCGAGCCCCATCTCCGAGTAGCGTTCCGCCTCTTCGAGCCAGTTCTCGCGTACCTTGACCTGCAGGAAAAGGTGGATCGGGCGGCCGAGAAACTCTGTCAGTTCCTCGCGGGCGGCCTTGGAGATGGCCTTGATCGTCTCGCCCTTGTGGCCCAGCAGGATGCCCTTGTGGCCATCGCGGGCGACATAGACGATCTGGTCGATGCGGGCGGAGCCGTCCTTGCGTTCCTCCCAGTTCTCGGTTTCGACGGTCAGCTGGTAAGGCAGTTCCTGGTGCAGACGCAGGGTCAGCTTTTCGCGGGTGATCTCGGCGGCGATCATGCGCATCGGCAGGTCGGCGATCTGGTCCTCGGGGTAGAGCCAGGGGCTTTCGGGCATTTCCCCCGCCAGCCAGTGGCGCAGATCCTCGATCCCGTATCCCTTTTCGGCGGAGATCATGAAGGTGCGGGCAAATTCGTAGCGCTCGTTCATGGCCTGCGTCAGGGCCAGCAGGGCGGGGGCCTCGACCCGGTCGATCTTGTTGATGGCCAAGGCCACGGTACGGTTCTTCGGCAGATCCTTCAGGCCTTCGAGGATGGATTCGACGCCCTCTGTGATACCGCGATGCGCCTCGATCAGCAGCACGATGACATCGGCATCCGCCGCGCCGCTCCAGGCGGCGGCGACCATCGCGCGGTCCAGCCGGCGGCGCGGTTTGAACAGGCCCGGCGTGTCGACGAAGACCAGCTGGCTGTCGCCTTCCATCGCCACGCCACGGATGCGGGCGCGGGTGGTCTGGACCTTGTGGGTCACGATGCTGACCTTGGCCCCCACCATCGCGTTGGTGAGGGTGGATTTGCCTGCGTTGGGCTCTCCGATCAGGGCGATGAAGCCGGCGCGTGTGGTCATGACAGATCTGTCCGAATGCGAAATTGAAGAGCCTCCCCTAGGCCAGATGGGGCGTCATGGCCAGCGGATTCGCATGTGGCGGGCCGTCTCAGGGCGTCGCGCGTCCTGTCGCGGTCCGTTTCCGGCCGTCTCGCCAGAGCGAGTAGATGCCCGAGGCGACGATCAGCGCCGCGCCGCTCAGGGTCATCGTGTCGGGGCGTTCGCCGAAGACCGTATAGGCCAGGACCAGGGCCACCAGCAGGCGGGAATAGCGGAAGGGGGCCACGACCGAGACCTCTCCGGTGCGCATCGCGGCGGTGAGCGCGGTATAGCCGATTACCCCGGCGATCGCCGTGCCGCAGATCATCGTCGCGGAGGGCAGGGTTGGCAGGCCGGGCGCGGGTTCGAAGGCCATGATGACGAGGCCCGCGAAGGTGACAACGGCAAAGCCAAGCACACCCAGTTGCGAGGGGCGGATATGGGCGGGCGCGGTGCGGGTGGCCACGTCCCGCCCGGCAAAGCCGATCATGCCGAGCAGGGCAAAGACGGCATTGGCCTCGATCCCCGAGGGCGAGGGGCGGATGATCAGCAGCACCCCGGCAAAGCCTACCGCGGTGGCCAGCCAGCGGTGTGGGCCGATGCGTTCGCCCAGGATCAGCCCGGCGGACAGCATGACCACCAAAGGCGCGGCCTGCAGGATGGCCGAGGTGGTCGAGAGCGGCGTATAGGCCAGGCTGAGGGCAAAGAAGAGCCGGCCCAGGATCTCGAATCCGGTGCGGATCAGCAAACCCTTTTGCAGGTAGGCGGGGTCCCAGAGCGGTACGCCTCGACGGCGGGCATGGATTGCATAAATCGTCATGGCCAGCAGGCCGAACTGCACCGTGCCCAGCCCGGGAGAAATCCCGCCGGTGCCGGTGGCGGCCTTGAAGAAGGCATCCTCGACCCCGAAGCCGAGCATGGCGAGCATCATCCAGAGGCTGCCCTTGAGGTTGTCGGTCATGCGTGACCCTCGCGTTGAGATGCGCATAGCGGTACAGCGCATTCACCCCGTGGACCAGAGCGCGTGTTCGGGGCAGGCTGGGCGGGCTGCAACGGGAAACGAAGGACGCGCGGGACATGGATCCGCCCCGGGTCATGAGTGACCTGCGCGAAACGCTTTCCGGGACGGACTTTGAACCGGAGCTGCTGAATGCGTTTCAGCAGAAACTGCGTGTCTCGCCGTAGGAGGCGCTCTTGCGGGGATAGCGGACGGGACTTGCCTCAGCCGGTCAACTTGTCCAGCAGCGTCCGGGCGGCCATTTGTTCCGCCTGGCGCTTGCTGCCCGCCGTGGCCTCGGCAGAGGCGCCGTCGGGCAGGCGGACCTCGATGGTGAAGACCGGGGCATGATCCGGGCCGCTGCGGGCAGTCTCGACATACTTGGGCGGCTGGTGGCCGCGCGCCTGCGCCCATTCCTGCAGGGCGGTTTTGGCATCCTTGGCGTCTTCCTCGACCGCGTCGATGCGTTTGTCCCAGAGCCGCAGGATCAGGGCACGCGCCGCCTCAAACCCGGCGTCCAGGTAGACGGCGGCGATCACCGCCTCCATCGCATCGCCCAGAAGCGCCATCTTGCGCCGCCCGCCGGACAGCTGTTCCGACCGGCCCAGTTTCAGCGCGTCGCCGATGCCCACCTCGCGCGCGACATCGGCGCAGGTTTCCTTGCGCACCAGCGCGTTGAACCGGGGGGCCATCTGTCCCTCGGTGGCGGTGCGGTCCCTTTCCAGCAGCGCCTCTGCCATGACAAGCCCCAGCACCCGGTCGCCCAGGAATTCCAGCCGCTGGTTGTCCTCGCGCCCCGGCCCGGACATCGAGGCATGGGTGACGGCGCGGCGCAGCAGACGCGGGTCTGCGAAACGGTGGCCCAGCGAGTCCTGCAAGGTGATGAGTTCGGCGGAAACCTTCATTCGACTGTCCTCAACAGGCGCCCTTCGCGCCCTTCCTGCGAATAGAGCACCAGACGCACCCGGCCTGCAACATGCGTCAGCGGAACCAGCCCGACGCCGCCCAGCCCTTGCGTGACGCGGCTGTCCAGCGAGTTGTCGCGGTTGTCGCCAAGGACAAAGAGGTGCCCCTCGGGGATGTGGAGCTCGACGGTATTGTCGGTGCGGTGCGTGCCGATGTTCAGCACGGTGTAGGTGGGGCCGCCGGGCAGGGTCTCGCGCGCGGCCTGCTTGATGCAGGGGGTGCCGGGGGCCGTTGGGGTCAGGCAGCGCGGGCGCGTGCCGAAGGCCGTGGGGCGATTGGGTTCGGTCCAGTCGGGCGCAGGGACCTGCGGCACGGGGGTGCCATTCAGGATCACCTGCCCGTCCCGCATCTGAACCCGATCGCCGGGCAGCCCGATCACTCGCTTGAGAAAGTCCTGCCCGGTGACCGGATGGCGAAAGACCACGACCGACCCCCGCCCTGGCGACGACAGGCTGCGGGTGGCAAGGACATAGTCCCCGGGTTGCAGGGTGGGCGACATGCTGCCGGTCGGAATGATGTAGGGCGCCCAGGCCACGCGGCTGGCGATCAGGGCGACCATGACCCAGACCAGTGCCCGGCCCGCCTTGCTGAAGGGACCCGGTGCGGCATCGGGCCGGGTGCGGCGCAGGGCCATCACGGCGACAAGCGCAAGCGAGACCAGCGGCACCGCCAGTCCCCACATCCACCAGCCGGACCAGCCCATCGCGCGCAGCCGCCGCCGTGCGTGACCCCAGAACAGCAGGGTCGCCATTGCCCCGGCCAGCGCCACGGCGGCGCCGGCAGGGCTGAGCGGCGACAGACGGCCCTGCGCGATCAGCATCAGCACCACCAGCGCGGCGGCCAAAACAAAACCGGCGCGACCGGTCAGGCCGCGCCAGTCGAAAGCTGTGCGCAGAAAGCTCACTCGATCACTTGGAAGTACCGGTCGCTCCGCCAGGTCCAGAAATAGAGCATCGAGCGTCCGGCGGACGAGAACATGATCCGGTCCGCCCGACCGATCAGGTTTTCATAAGGAACAAAGCCGACGCCGTTGGCGATATTGGGCACGCGGCTGTCGGAAGAGTTGTCGCGGTTGTCCCCCATGAAGAAGTAATGCCCCTCGGGGACCGTGTAGACCGGGGTGTTGTCCGATCCCTGCATGCCGATGTTCAGGATCGAATGGCTGACGCCGTTGGGCAGCGTCTCGATCAGCTTTTCCTTGATGCAGGTGGCGCCGTCGCCGACCGTGCCATTGGCGCAGCGCGGGCGCAGGCCCTGCGGTCCTTGCGGGGCGGCCAGTTCCTCGAAAGTGCCGTCGGGGGTCAGTTCGACCGGTTCACCGTTGATGTGCAGCACGCCGTTCCGCACCTGGATACGTTCGCCCGGCAGGCCGATCAGCCGCTTGATGAAATCACGGCCCGAAACCGGGTGGCGGAACACGACGACGTCGCCGCGCTTGGGTTCACCACCGAAGAGGCGCTTGTTGTCGCCATCGGCCCAGCCGCAGAAATCCTGCGCATCCACATTGATGCCGAAACGCGGAATGATGATCGAGGGGCAGGAGGCATAGGAATAGCCATAGGCCATCTTGTTGACGAAGAGGAAATCGCCAATCAGCAGGGTGTCCTTCATCGACCCGGAGGGGATCCAGAAGGGCTGAAACAGGAAGGTGCGGAAGACGCCCGCGATCAGCAGCGCGTAGACAACCGTCTTGATGGTCTCGACGAGACCGCCCTTCTTTTCTTCCTTCGCCATGTGATCTGCCCTTTGCCTCACCTGTTGGGCGCTTCATGGGCGGCGGGGCAGGGCGTGTCAAGGCAGGAGGGACGGACGTTGACCGGGCGACGTGGCGCTTGCTAGGCTTGGCGGATTATCCTGTTAGCCTTCGGAATTCATGATGACCTTGCCCCGATTTCTTGCCGTGTTGCTGTTCATGGTCGCCGGACAGGCGGCCAGCGCCTTCGAAGGCTGCAAGTTTTCCTTCCGCATTGACGCGCAAAGTTCGGCCCTGCAAGCGCTGATCCAGGGGGCCTCTGAACGCGGCGGGTTCTGGCGGCCGATCGCCGAGGCGCCGGACGACGTGCAGGAAATCGGGCGCTACATCGGGCGGCTGGATGTCTGCCTGATGACGCCGGACGGCAAGCCGCGAACGGTGACCCTGAACGGTCAGACGCGGACACTGAAAAGCCCGCAAATGACCACCTGTACCGCCGCGCTTCTGCCCGGCAACCGTTTGCTGACCAACAGCCACTGTTTCTACAACGATGTCATGGTCGGGGCCGGGTTCACCTTTGTGCAGGAGGCGCGCATCAACTTCGGCTACACGGCGGCGGATTTCACCGGCAACGTCAAGACATACGCGGTTTCGACGCGGGAACTGACGCGGGACGCCGATCTTGACGCGATGGTTCTGCAGATCTTTGGCGCGGACGCCAACGAGGCGCTGGGCGGGCACGTGCCGATGGTGATGCAGTCGCGCGTGCGACCGCGCCGCGCGTTGACCATGATCCACCACCCAAACGGTGATCCGCAGCAGTTTTCATCCGGCACCTGCCAGGTGCATCCCGACCAGGCCAAGCTGCCCGAGGCGGCCTCGCAATTGCGCCACAGCTGCGAGACGACGGGCGGGTCTTCCGGTTCCCTGCTGCTGGATGCGCGCTCACTGGCTGTTGTTGGGCTGCACAACCAGGGCGGCCTGCATGGACGCGGCGGCTATAACGGCGGCCACAAGATCGCGGCGGTCGAGGCTGCGCTTGGGCTGGGATTTCGCGCCATAGCGGCGCCCGCTCCCGTCACGGAGCCCAAACCGGACCCGGAGACCCTGGCACAGGAGGCGCTGACCGAGGCCCTGCAACTGGACGGTATCGAGGCGCGGCGCACGGCGTTGGAAGATGTGGTCACGACTTTTCCCGCAAGCCGCGCCGCCAGGAGTGCGCGCAATGCTCTGGACCTGATGGCGCCCCGGCAACGCAGCGTAGAGGAGCAGGCCTCGGATGCCCTGATCGCAGCTTTGGCGCTAAGCGAGGATGAGGCGCGGCGGCGTGCCCTGACGAAAGTGTTTGATCGGTTTCGGTTCACTGCTGCGGGCAGGAGCGCCCAGACGATGCTGGAGTTGATGGCGGCGCGGTCCACCGTGGCGAAGCCGCCCCAACCGAAGCCCGGGGTCAAGATGGCAGATGCTATGAAACTGGTCAGTTGGGGCGGCATGTACCAGCGAAGTCAGGAAAAGGCCTATCTTGATCCCTATGTGGCACGCAACCGGTCGTTGGATGTCAGTTGGGACTCGGACTCCCATTCCGCTGTCAGCATACTCCGGAAAGGGGATGCCAAGGCGCGGTCCTGGGACGTGGTGGATGTCGTCGCCAGCGACGCGATCCGCCTTTGCGAGGCCGGGCTGGCAGAGCGGATCGAGGTGGATCGTGTGCTGGCACCGGCGCCGGACGGTACGCCGCCTAGCGTGGATTTCGGAAAGTTCCTGATCAACGACTGCTTCATTCCCCAGATCGCTTACTCCACGACCATCGGGTATCGCACCGATCTGGTTGGACGCCAGCGTCCCCGATCAGTCTGCGATATCTTTGATCTTCGTCGTTTTCCGGGCAAGCGGGCACTGGAAAAACGTCCGATTAACAACATGGAATGGGCGCTTCTCTGCGATGGTGTGCCCGAGAGCCGACTGTACGAGGTTCTGGCAACCCGGCGGGGTCAGGACCGGGCTTTGGCCAAGCTGGATACGATCAAGGACGATATCATCTGGTGGTCCGCCGGGGCGGAAACGCCACAACTGCTTGCGGATGGCGAAGTGGTCATGGGGTCCACTTACAACGGACGCTTGTTCAGCCTGATTGCGGAGCAGGGCCAACCAGTTGAGATTTTATGGGACCGGCAAGTGATCGATCTGGACGGTTGGATCATCCCCAAGGGCCTGCCTGCGGACCGCAAGGCTCGCGTGCTGGATTTCTTGTACTTCGCAACCGATACACAGCGATTGGCGGATCAGGCGCAATACATTTCCTACGGCCCCGCGCGGCGCAGCTCGGCGCCATTGGTGGGGCGGCACAAGGACCTGGGCATCGACATGAAACGTCACATTCCGACGGGCTCAGGCAATTTCGCGACGGCGTTGCTCTACAACTATGACTTCTGGACCGAGCATCGCGCAGCGATTGACCGCCGGTTCAGCGCATGGCTCATACGCTAGGCGTTCAGCCCTTTCGCCGCGCCTCGATCACGACAAAGGCCTGCGCCCAGGGGTGATCGTCGGTCAGGGTGACGTGGATGATCGCCTCGTGCCCCTCGGGGGTCATCGCGTCCAGCCGATCCCTGGCCCAGCCCGTCACCTCCATCACCGGCTGGCCGGTGTGCAGGTTGCTGACGGCCATGTCCTTCCAGGCGATGCCCATGCGCAGGCCGGTGCCAAGCGCCTTGGAACAGGCCTCTTTCGCGGCCCAGCGTTTGGCGTAGGTGCCCGGCGTATCCGCGCGCCGTTCTGCCTTGGCCTGTTCCACCTCGGTGAAGACGCGGTTGCGAAAGCGGTCGCCGAAACGCTCTAGCGTGCCGGCGATCCGGTCGATGTTGGCCAGGTCGGTGCCGATGCCGAGGATCATGGGGTCAGCCTCCTGCGGGCGGGTGGGAACCCGCCCCACAAACCCCGGCGGCGCGCCAAGGTCAAGCTCAGGGCAGGAGGTCGCCGTCGATGGCGCCGGTGGCCTGGTTCAGCGTAAAGCGCAGGGTGGCCGTGGCAGGCATGGCGGTATCGGGATCATAGACGTTTACCGGGACGGTGAAGGTCAGGCCCGTGGCGGGATCGTAGTCGGCATTGAGTGCGCCGAATTCCATCCCCGCAAAGCCCATGCCGTTCAGCCCGATCACCTTGCACTGACGGTCGCCCAGCTCCGAGTAGGGCGGTGACAGCACCAGCATCCAGGCCCAGGCGGCGGCGGGTTCGATGGTGTCCATCAGGGCCAGCCGTGTCTTGCCGTTGGAGAAGGTGCGGCTGTGTGCCTCCCAGGGTTCGACGATATTGCGGGCACTGGCCTGCCAGTCGCAGTCCTGCACGGTGACGATGTTGTCCTGAGCCGCCGCAAGGGCCGGAAGCAGGACGAGGGGCAGGGTGCACATCAGGCGTTTCATGGGGCGTATCCTTGTCAAAGCGGATTTGAGCAATGATAGCCCGGACCGGGCGAGGGGGCGAGGCGAGGTTTTCCCGACCGCACCCGCAACACTCATGCCGGTCTCAGAAGCCGAAGCGTTGCAGCCGCCCGATCACCTTGCGGAAGATGACCGGCGGCAGGACTTCCTGCAGAATGTCGGCGCGTTTCACCTGCCGGTCGACCTGGTCCTTGGTGCCCGGGCGGGGCTTGAACAGCGTCGTATGGGACTTGCGCGTGTAGTCCCATGTCGCGGTGTAGTAGTACAGCGCCAGCGACATGCGCGGTTCTCCGTCGGGATGGTTCACCGTCTCGGGGTTGCCGTGCCAGGTGTCGGACCCGGTGTTGAAACAGCACATGCGGTTAAACAGCGGCACGAATCCCGCGACCTTTTCGGTCATGTCGGTGTTCCAGATCTCGAAAGAGCCGCCGTATTCCTCTTTCCAGTCCTTGTTGAGGTAGATGAGGATGTTCAGTCGGCGTTCGAGGTTGAGCTTTTGATTGTGGTTGAAATCCGCGTGGATATCGAGGTGCCCGCCATTGGCGACAACATGGACGCCGCCGCCCGCGAAATAGGGATCCGGGATCAGCCCGTTGATGCCGGTCATCTCTTCGAGGAAACGCACGAAGGGGCGCGAGTTCAGGACGTAGAACAGGTTGCGCGTATAGGGCGGCAGGCGCTCCGGCAGGTAGCTGGACTTCAGCTTTTCCTGCGGGCGGTTGAACATGTCCTCGGCCTCGGGCAGCTGTTTCAGCTCTTCCAGAACCCGGTCCAGCACCTCTGCGGGCAGGAAATCGTCAAAGCTGCCATAGGGGTAGGGCGTGCGATTGCGATAGTTTTCGGCCGCCGCGGCGCCCGCTGCCTTGGCAGCCGAGGCATCGATGGCAAGCGTTTCTGGGTCCATTGGAATGACAGGCATGACGGCACCTCGGGCAATTGCACGCGTTTGGGCCAAGTATAACCGGATTTACGGCAAAAAAATGGTGACAATCGTAAGGAATGCGGCGGACCGGGAGGCCGGTCCGCGCAGGGTCAGGCGCGCGCGGCGTCCATCAGGCGGCGCATTTCCGCGATGGCCGTGCCCAGACCGCGAAAGATCGCCTCACCCACAAGGAAATGGCCGATGTTCAACTCCATCACCTCGGGAAACGCGGCAACCGGCTGCACGGTTTCGTAGGTCAGCCCGTGCCCGGCGTGCACCTCCAGCCCCAGCGAATGCGCGTAGGTGGCCATTTCGCGCATCCGTTCCAGCTCCGTGTCGCGCTTGTCGAACTGCCCTTCGGCGTGGAAATCGCAATAGGCGCCGGTGTGCAGTTCGATCACCTGCGCGCCGATCCGGTGCGCGGCTTCGATCTGGCGCCGGTCGGCGGCGATGAAGATCGACACGCGGCACCCAGCCTCGCGCAGCGGCGCGATGAAATGGGCCAGCTTGTTCTCTTCACGCGCCACTTCCAGCCCGCCCTCGGTGGTCTTTTCCTCGCGCTTCTCGGGCACGATGCAGACAGCATGCGGCTTGTGACGCAGGGCGATCTTCTGCATCTCGTCGGTGGCGGCCATCTCGAAGTTGAGCGGCACGCTCAGGTTTTCCATCAGCCCGTCGATATCCGCGTCCGAGATGTGGCGCCGATCCTCGCGCAGATGCGCGGTGATGCCGTCGGCGCCGGCCTCTTCGGCCAGCTTGGCGGCCCGGATCGGGTCGGGATAGGCCCCGCCGCGCGCATTTCGCACGGTTGCGACGTGATCGATGTTGACGCCAAGGCGCAGCTGTCCGGTTTGGGTCATGGTGGCGATCCCCGTTCTGGAATTTGATCAAAAGCTAGAGCGGCGGGCAGGAAAATGAAAGCGGGAATCGGGACGCGCCGACCGGCAGGGGCGGTCACTTCGCCTGGCGCGCCTTTTTCTTCTTCAGCTCGGCCAGCTTGGCCTTGATGGCCCCCTTGCGGCGGTTCTGAAAGGCGGTGATCAGCGGCAGCGAGACGTAATAGGCGATGGTGCCCGCGATCATCCCGGGCAGGACGCCACCCACCATGTAGGGAAAGAACACCTCGTCATAGAAGATCTTGAGGTGGCTCCAGTCGGTCCTGTCCGGGGTGAAGATGGCGATGAAATTGTCCCAGAGATCCTGGCCTGCCTTGACGAATTTCTTGCCGATGCTGCCGTGATCCTGATCCGCTTCGAGGCCCAGCAGCCAATACCCGGTTTTCATCGCGATCACGCCGATGGGCACATAGGTCAGCGGGTTGCCGAAGAATGTCGACAGGATCGCGGCCAGGATGTTGCCCCGCATGATCCAGGCGATCAGCGCAGCGGTGAAGAAGTGAAAGCCGTAGAACGGTGTGAAGGTGGTCAGGACACCGGCAAAGATGCCGCGCGCGATCCGGTCCGGCGGATCGGGCAGGCGGTTGACACGCAACTGGACATAGCGCGCCGCCCGCGCCCAGCCGCCGCGCGGCCAGAGCGCTTCGAGCACGATCCGGCCAATGGACCGTCTGTCGCGTCTCTTGAAGACCAAGTTGTGCCTTTCCTGCCTATTCTGCCGCTTCCGTCGCCGCAGCCGGGACCGATTCAAGCCCGGGGTCACGTCGACGGACGACAGAGGCCACGTGGCTTTCCGCCTCCAGCGTGGAGATCAGGGAATGCAGATGTTCTGCATCTCGCAGATCAATGTCCATCATGAGGCGGTAAAAATCCGGTTTGCGTGCGAGGAAATTCAAATCAGAAATATTGGCCTTGGTCTCGCCAATCAATGTGCAAATCCGTCCCAGGACGCCTGCATCGTTGCCGATGGTGAGTTCAAGTGACACCGTGTAGACGGCCGGGTGCTTGCCCTCGGCCCAGTGCAGGTCCAGCCAGCGTTCCGGCTGATCCTCGTGGTCGGCGAGGGCGGCACAGTCGATGGCGTGCACGGCGACGCCCTGCCCGCGATGCGCAAGCCCGACGATTCGTTCGCCCGGCAGCGGCTGACAGCATTTCGCCCGCTCGAATCCCTGCCCGTGTTCCAGGCCCACGACGGCGCGCTTCATCTCGATCTCGCCGTCGTCCTGGATGGCGAGGTTGGGATAGACGGCCTCGACCACCTCGGAGGTGGTCAGTTCGGCGCTGCCCAGCCGTGCCAGCAGGGTTTCCGTGTCTTCCAGCCGCAGGGTCGCCGCGGCCTTTTCCAGAACCTTGTCGGTTGCTTTCTTGCCGCGCGATTCAAACGCGGCGCGGGCCAGTTCGTGGCCCAGCTTGGCATAGCGTTCCTTGTTGGCCTCGCGCAGGGCGCGGCGGATCGCGGATTTCGCCTTGCCCGTCGTCGCCATGTCCAGCCAGGTCGCCTGCGGCGCCTGGCCTTCGGCGGTGATGATCTCGACCGACTGGCCGTTCTTCAGCCGTGTCCACAGCGGCACGCGGATGCCGTCGACCTTGGCGCCCACGCATTTCGACCCGATCCGCGTGTGGATCGCATAGGCATAGTCGATCGGCGTCGCGCCGCGCGGCAGCTTTACCACGTCGCCCTGGGGCGTGAAGCAAAAGACCTTGTCGGAATACATCTCCAGCTTGACCGCCTCGAGGAAAGCGTCGTGGTCTTCTTCGGCGTCGAACTGTTCGGTGACGGAGGCGATCCATTTGGCGGGATCCACGGCAAAACGGTTTTCCGCTGGCACCCCGTCACGATAGGACCAATGCGCTGCCACGCCAGTTTCGGCCACCTCGTGCATTTCGCGGGTGCGGATCTGCACCTCGACCCGCTTGCCGTCGCGGCCCGACACCGTTGTGTGGATCGAGCGATAGCCGTTTGTCTTGGGCTGGCTGATATAGTCCTTGAACCGGCCGGGGATGGATTTCCAACGTTGGTGGATGGCGCCCAATGCGCCATAGCAGTCGCCTTCGGACCGGGTGATGACACGAAAGCCATAGATGTCGGAGAGACGGGAAAAGCCGATCTTCTTTTCCTGCATCTTGCGCCAGATCGAGTAGGGCTTTTTCGCGCGGCCAAAGACCTCTGCCTCGACGCCCGCCTTTTCCAGCTCGTGCCGCATGTCCGTGGTGATGCGCTGCACCACATCGCCGGTTTCCCGCTGCAGGGTGATAAAGCGGCGGATGATGCTGTCGCGGCCCTTGGGGTTCAGCACGCGAAAGGCGTGATCCTCCAGCTCCTCGCGCATCCACTGCATGCCCATCCGACCTGCCAGCGGGGCGTAGATGTCCATCGTCTCGCGCGCCTTTTGCACCTGCTTGTCGGGGCGCATGGCGCGGATGGTGCGCATGTTGTGAAGTCGGTCGGCCAGCTTGACCAGGATCACGCGCAGGTCCTTGGACATGGCCATGAACAGCTTGCGGAAGTTTTCCGCCTGCTTGGTCTCGGAACTGGAAAGCTGGAGGTTGGTCAGCTTGGTGACACCATCGACCAGTTCGGCGATATCGCGTCCGAACCGCTGTTCGACCTCGGAATAGGTCGACCGCGTGTCTTCGATCGTGTCGTGCAGGAGGGCGGTGATGATGGTGGCGTCGTCGAGCTGTTGCTCGGTCAGGATCGCCGCCACAGACACCGGATGCGAAAAATAGGGCTCTCCGGACTTGCGGAACTGCCCCTCGTGCATCTCGCGGCCATAGTCATAGGCCGCGATGATCAACTCTGCGTTGGTGCGCGGATTGTAGTTGCGGACGAGTTCGACGAGGTCTTCGGCCGAGATCATGTCAGCACCGCACCGCCAGCCCGGGGGCTCAGCCCTGGCCCTGCGCCTCCATAAGCGCGCGCAGCAGCTTTTCTTCGGACATGTCGTCTTCTTGCGGCTTGTCCTGCTCTGCACCCATCAGAAGGGCCATCGCGTCTTCTTCGGGCTCGTCGACCTCGATCTGGGTCTGGTTCGATTCGATCAGACGCTCGCGCAGTTCGTCGGCGGACTGGGTTTCCTCGGCGATTTCGCGCAGGGCGACCACCGGGTTCTTGTCATTGTCGCGGTCGACCGTGATCGCGGCACCGGAAGACACTTCGCGCGCACGATGTGCGGCGAGCATCACCAGTTCGAACCGGTTCGGGACCTTGTCGACGCAATCTTCTACCGTCACGCGTGCCATGAAAAGCGCTCCGTTATCCTGTTACGAGGGCCTCAGAAAGGCATGACATAACGCGCCCTTGCCCGGGATACAAGAGGGGTGTCATCACAAGTCCCCTTGCAAGGCTATGACGTCGGCGCGTGTCTGCCGGGGCAGCGCCGCCAGCATCTCTGACACCGTAGCGCCTGTCAGCGGATGGCGCCAGTCCGCCGCGATATCCGCCAGCGGCACCAGGACGAAAGCACGGTCCTGCAGGCGGGGATGTGGCAGGATCAATTCGCCGGGGACCTCTTTTGTCTGCCGTTCCAGGGGCAGCCCGCGCCAGTGCGCCTGAGCCTCTGGATCGGGGCGGATGAGGTCGCCTGCCGCCAGCAGATCGAGGTCCAGCGGGCGGCTGGCCCATCGCGTTCCGCGAGTGCGCCCGAACTCCGCCTCGATGCCATGCAGGATCTCCAATACCACCTCAGGGTGATCTGGGCCAGTCGCCGCGACGCAGGCATTGACGAAATCCGGCCCGTTGCCAGGCGGAAAACAGGGGGTCGAGAAGAACCGGCTGACGCGGCGCAGTCGCAGCCCGGACCCGACCATCGCGGCCAGGGCCGCGGCCAGCGTGTCGCTGCTGCCGCCTGCGCTGGACGGCAGGTTCGAGCCGAGTGCTATAAGGAATTCTTGTGCCATTTGCCCTAACGTACTATTCTTTTGAGACCTGCCTACGCCTTGCGATGCGCGGAAAAAACCATAATCTTAGCCGAACGCGTCCGCTACCACTCACTCACTCACGGACTAGGCGGGCCGATTGGACGAAAGGAAATTTTATGTTCTACAAAGACGAACGGCTTGCGCTGTTCATAGATGGCTCCAATCTTTACGCAGCGGCCAAGGCTCTCGGGTTTGACATCGACTACAAGCTCCTGAGGCAGGAATTCGCTCGTCGCGGCAAGATGGTTCGGGCCTTCTACTACACGGCGCTTCTGGAGAATGATGAGTACTCTCCTATTCGCCCTCTGGTTGACTGGCTCCACTACAACGGGTTCACGATGGTGACCAAGCCCGCAAAGGAGTACACGGACAGCCAAGGGCGTCGCAAGGTCAAGGGCAACATGGACATCGAGCTGACGGTCGATGCGATGGAGCTGGCCCCGCGGGTGGATCACATCGTGCTCTTCTCCGGTGACGGCGACTTCCGTCCGCTGGTCGAAAGCCTCCAGCGGCAGGGCGTGCGGGTTTCGGTAGTCTCGACCATCCGGTCGCAGCCCCCGATGATCGCCGACGAGTTGCGCCGCCAGGCCGACAACTTCATCGAGCTCGACGAGCTTCGTGAAGTCATCGGTCGTCCGCCGCGCGACAACCAGGTCGAACGCAACTTCGAGGTCGCCTCGAGCAAGTAAGACCACTTTCCGCAGCCCCGACAACCGCTCCACAGGGATGAGAGGGCGGCGACAGGGCGGGCGGCATGAAACGGAAGGGGACGGTGCGCTGCGCCGTCCCTTTCCTTTTGGCCTCTGCCTTTGGCCTGCCGGGTTCCGGCCAAGGGGCGGACTGGACGTGGAGGGGGCAAGGTCTTAGGTCAGGGGCAACACAGGACGAAAGGCCGCGCCATGACCGACAGACTGCCGCCGCTCACTCTCTACCTGGCCGCGCCGCGCGGCTTCTGCGCCGGTGTCGACCGGGCCATCAAGATCGTGGAAATGGCGCTCGAGAAATGGGGCGCCCCGATCTATGTCCGGCACGAGATCGTGCACAACAAGTATGTCGTCGACGACCTGCGCGCCAAGGGGGCCGTTTTCGTCGAAGAGCTGGAGGATTGTCCGGACGACCGCCCGGTGATCTTTTCCGCGCATGGCGTGCCGAAATCCGTCCCGGCCGAGGCGGCCAAGCGCGAGATGATCTACGTCGATGCCACCTGTCCGCTTGTCTCGAAGGTGCATATCGAGGCTGCCCGCCATCACGAGAACGGGCTGCAGATGGTCATGATCGGCCACGCTGGCCATCCCGAGACTGTAGGGACGATGGGCCAACTGCCGGCGGGCGAGGTCCTGCTGGTGGAAACGGTCGAGGATGTGGCCCATGTCGAGGTGCGCGATCCCGAGCGCCTCGCCTTTGTCACCCAGACGACGCTGTCGGTCGATGACACGATCGACATCGTCGCCGCGCTCAAGGCGCGTTTTCCGGCCATCGTCGGCCCGCACAAGGAAGATATCTGCTACGCCACCACCAACCGCCAGGAAGCGGTCAAGGCATTGGCGCCAAAGGCCGATGCCCTGCTGGTGGTGGGCGCGCCCAATTCGTCGAATTCGAAACGCCTGGTCGAGGTCGGGCGCCGCGCAGGCTGTGCCTATGCGCAGTTGGTCCAGCGGGCCACGGACATCGATTGGCGTGCTCTCGACGGCATCGGATCGGTGGGGATCACCGCCGGGGCCTCGGCGCCCGAAGTGCTGATCGACGAGGTTATCGACGCCTTCCGGGCGCGCCATGACGTCACGGTCGAACTGGTCGAGACCGCGCAGGAAAACGTGGAATTCAAGGTGCCGCGCGTGCTGCGCGAGCCTGCCTGACCCAGCACATCAATAGGCCCCGAGATGTCCCAGATCCCCCGCTCTGCCCTGATCCTCGGCCTTGCCGGTGTGCTCCCGTTCGTCTGGGGTGTGCTGACCCTGCTGTTGCCCGGGTTGCATGACTGGGCCACGGGCGCGCTGGGGCCGCGTTTCGTTGGCCCCTATGTGCAGTTGTTCTATGGTGCGGTGATCCTGTCCTTCATGTCCGGCGTGCTCTGGGGGTTCGCGACCAAGGCCGAAGGCAGTCGCGCGACCACCGGCTACGCGCTCTCGGTCATCCCCGCGCTTTGGGCGTTTTTCACCACCGGTGGCGGAGAGACCGCCGCCGCGCTGAACCTGACTTTCGGATTTCTCGCGCTTCTGCTGCTGGACGCGGCCTTCTGGCGCTGGGGGCTGGCGCCGCCGTGGTGGATGCGGTTGCGCGTCCTTCTGACGGCGCTGGTGGTCGCCTGCCTGTTGCTGACCGCACTGCTCTGAACCGTCTTGCGAAGGGCGCCGGAAAAGGCCAGACCACAGCCATGACAGACCGCGAAACCATCCGTATCTACGACAGTCGGGCCGAGGATTATGCCCGCGTTACCGCCTCCGACGCGCCGGACGCCACCCTGCGGGCCTTTATCGAGGCGCTGCCCAAAGGGGCCCATGTGCTTGACCTCGGCTGTGGCCCCGGTCTCTCGGCCCGCCACATGGCCGCCGCCGGGCACCAGGTTGAGGCCTGGGATGCCTCCACCGCGATGGTGGACCTGGCGGCCGCCCATCCCGGCGTTGCCGCGCGCAAGGCGGATTTCGATGCGCTGGATGCCACGACGGCCTATGATGGCATCTGGGCCAACTTCAGCCTGTTGCACGCGCCCCGTGACGCCATGCCCCGCCACCTTTCGGCGATCCACCGTGCGCTGAAACCCGGCGGGCTGTTCCATGTCGGGGTGAAAACCGGCACGGGCAGCAAGCGCGACGATCTTGGGCGCCTCTACACCTATTACACCGAAGCGGAACTCTCTGGCCTCTTGCGGGATGCCGGTTTCACGCCCGGCGCCTTCCGCCACGGCGAGGATCTCGGCCTCGACAACGTCATGGCCCCCTGGATCACGGTGACCGCCCATGCCTGAGCTTTTTGCCTATACCGATGGCGCCTGTTCCGGAAACCCCGGCCCCGGCGGCTGGGGCGCCCTGCTGCGCGCGAAGGAGGGCGAGACCGTCGTCAAGGAACGCGAGCTGAAGGGCGGCGAGGCACAGACCACCAACAACCGGATGGAACTGCTGGCCGCGATCAACGCTCTGGAAAGCCTGGCCCGGCCCTCGACCATCACCGTCGTCACCGACAGCGCATACGTCAAGAACGGCGTCACCGGCTGGATTCACGGCTGGAAGCGCAACGGATGGAAGACCGCCGCCAAGAAGCCGGTCAAGAATGTCGAACTCTGGCAGCGGCTGGACGAGGCGCAGAAACGCCACCAGGTGACATGGGAATGGGTCAAGGGCCACGCCGGCCATCCGGAAAACGAACGCGCCGACGAACTGGCGCGGGCGGGCATGGCGCCGTTCAAGAAATGATTAGCCTCCGCGCATGAGCCTGCTGGTCCTGCTCGACTATGCCGCGGTGCTGGTTTTTGCCCTGACTGGCGCATTGGTGGCCAGCCGGGCGCAGCTGGATATCGTGGGCTTTGCCTTCCTCGCCGGTCTGACGGGCCTGGGTGGGGGCACGCTGCGCGATCTGCTGCTGAACCGCACGCCGATCTGGATTGCCGACCAGACCTACCTTGCAGTGGTCACCTGCGCCGCCGTCCTGGTCTTTTTCACGGCTCACCTGCTGGAAAGCCGGATGCGCGCGATCCTCTGGCTGGACGCGCTGGCGCTGGGCGTCGCCGTGGCCGCCGGGGCAGGGGTGGCGCAGGGGCTGGGGCAGCCCGTGGGTATTGTTCTGGTCATGGGGATCGCCACCGGCTGTGCCGGGGGGCTGGCGCGCGACGTGGTCGCCAACGAATTGCCGCTGGTCCTGAAACAGGGCGAACTTTACGTCACCTGTGCCCTTGCCGGATCGCTTGCCGGTGTCCTGGCCACGCAGGCCGGGGCCGCGCCCGCGCTCAGCGCCGGGCTGGTCGCACTTGTCACGATCGGGCTGCGCGCCGGGTCTCTGACGCTGGGCTGGCGCCTGCCGGTCTACCGGCCGCGCCCGCCCCGCCAGTGATCCAAGGCGCGTCCCGCTGACATCGCGCCGCCACCTGTGTTTCTTTGGGCGCGGAATACTCCGGGGAGCGCGAGGGGCTGGCCCCTCGCTTTGTCTTTCCAAAGGCGCGGGCGCTACTGCAGGTCGGCAAACGCCTCTTGCAACCGCGAAACCGCCTCTGCCACCCGTGCCCGCGGCGTGGCATAGTTGAACCGCAGGAAGCTCTCTCCGCCGCTGCCGAAGGTGTTGCCGTGGTTCACCGCAATCCGGGCCTCCTTTTCCACCCGACGGGTGAATTCCTCGGGCGACATGCCCGTACCCGCAAAATCGACCCAGGCCAGGTAGGTGGCCTGCATCGGCATCGAGGTCACACCCGGGATGGCGTTCACACCCGCGTCGAACAGCCGCCGGTTGCCATCGAGGTAGGCGCAGAGCTCATCGACCCAGGCCGCGCCCTCGGGCGAATAGGCCGCCGTCGCCGTCACCATGCCAAAGGAATTGGGCGACATGCCCAGGCCCGCCATGACATCGCCAAACCGCTTGCGCAGGGCGGCGTCGGGGATGATGACATTGCCGATGTGGCTGCCCGCCATGTTGAAGGTCTTGGTGGTGGCCGACATCATGACCAGCCGATCCTCGATCCCCGCATCGACCCGGGCCATCGGGATGTGTCGTTCGCCGGGCATCAGCAGGTCATGGTGGATTTCGTCCGAGACCAGCACAAGGTCATGCCGCTTGGCGAACTCGGCGAGCCCGCGCAGTTCCTCCTCTGTCCAGACCCGGCCGCCGGGATTGTGCGGCGAACAGAGCATCACCATCTTCTCGCGCCCGGTCATCATCCCGTCGTAGGCGTCGAAATCCATCTCGTAGCGACCGTTGTTCATCACCAGCGGACATTCCACCACCTCGCGCCCGGCGGCGCGGATCACCCGGGCGAAGGCGTGATAAACGGGTGTGAACAGCACCACGCCATCCCCCGGTTCGGTATAGGCCTGCAGGCACATGGCGGTGCCGTTCACCAGGCCGTGCGTGGAAAAGATCCAGTCGGGCGAGATTTCCCAGCCGTGCCGCTCGTGCAGCCACCAGCGGATCGCGTCGCGATAGGCCGTGTCCGGGCCGAAATAGCCAAAGAGCCCGTGATCGACCATCCGTTGCAGGGCCGCGCGCACGCAATCGGGCGGACGAAAGTCCATGTCCGCGACCCACATCGCCAGCCCGTCCTCGGGCGAGACGCCATAGGCCTTTTCCATCATGTCCCACTTGGTCGAATGCGTGCCTACGCGGTCGATGTCCTCGTCAAACCGGCTCATCACCTGCCCCTTTCTGCATCTATGCCGCGCAAGCTATCCTGACGGGTGGCAGGTGCAAGGGGGCGCGCTTGCCTATATCGTCCGCCATGCTTAAATCGGGCGCATGAAACGGCCGATCCTCATCCACCCCGACCCCCGCCTGAAAAAGGTCTGCGCCCCCGTCGACGATCTGTCGGACGAGTTGCGCAGCCTTTCGGACGACATGCTGGAAACCATGTACGCTGCCCCGGGCATCGGGCTGGCCGCGCCGCAGATCGGGGTGCTGTCGCGGCTGATCGCGCTGGACTGCGCGAAGAAGGATGACGGCGACGACCCGCGGCCGCTGGTCATGTTCAACCCGCAAGTGGTGGCCAGCAGCGACGAACGCAACGTCTATGAAGAAGGCTGCCTGTCCATCCCCGACCAGTATGCCGATGTCGAACGGCCCAAGGTAGTGGATGTCGAATGGCTCGACCGCGACGGCAAGCTGCGGCGCGAAACCTTCGACGGGCTCTGGGCGACCTGCGTCCAGCACGAGATCGACCACCTCGACGGCAAATTGTTCATCGATTACCTCAAACCGCTGCGCCGCCAGATGATCACCCGCAAGATGGTCAAGCTGAAGAAAGAACGCGCGCGGGAGAAGGCATGAGCCTCCTGCCGATCCTGAAATGGCCCGATCCGCGCCTGGCTTTGCCCTGCGCGCCGGTCGAGGACCCTGCCGCGCTCGAGGCGCTGGTCACGGACATGTTTGAAACCATGTACGATGCGCCCGGTCGCGGCCTTGCAGCGCCGCAAGTCGGCGTGATGCAACGGGTCTTCGTCATGGATGCGGGCTGGAAAGAGGGCGACATGACGCCGCTGGTCTGCATCAACCCGTCGATCCTCTCGGCGTCCGATGAACAGGCCGTTGCGACAGAGGGCTGCCTGTCCGTCCCCGGCGTTACCGCCGACGTGACCCGCCCCGCGGAGATCACGCTGGCCTTCACCGATCTGACGGGCACCGCGCGGCAGCTGAGCCTGAGTGGCGCCGAGGCCACCATTGCCCAGCATGAATACGATCATCTCGACGGGGTCCTGCACTTCGATCGGCTTGACCCGGCCGGGCGCGATGCGCTGCTGGCGGCATACGAGGCGGGGCAGGGGGCATGAGCCTGCGTCCCTTCGTCCCCTGGCCCGACAAGCGCCTGCGCACCGCCGCCGCTCCGGTCGCTGAAATCACCGACGAGATTCGCGGGATCTGGGAGGACATGATCGACACGATGGAGGCCATGCCGGGTGTCGGGCTGGCGGCGCCGCAGATCGGTGTCATGCTGCGCCTCGCGGTCGTGGATGCCTCCAAAGAGCGCGGCAAGGCGCTGCGTATGGCCAATCCCGAGATCCTGCACGCCTCGGTCGAGTTCCGCGACCACGACGAGGCCAGCCCCAACCTGCCCGGCGTGCATGCAAAGATCAGCCGTCCCCGCGCTGTGACCGTCACCTATACCGACCCGCAGGGGATGAAGGTGCGCAAGGATCTTGTCGGTCTCTGGGCCACCTCGGTGCAGCACCAGATCGACCATCTGAACGGGCGCATGTATTTCGACCGGCTCAGCAAGATGAAACGCGACATGCTGCTGCGCAAGGCCCGCAAACGCGCCTGATGCTATCGGTCGGGGCGGGGCCAAGCGGCTTCAAAGCCGCTTGCAAGGGCCTTCGAAGGCCCTTGGCCCGGTCCACCCGCCTGCGCTACACCCCAAATACGAGCACCGCAGGAGCAGGCATATGCGCGTCATCTTCATGGGAACCCCCGATTTCTCCGTCCCCGTCCTCGACGCGCTGCATGCGGCGGGCCATGACATCGCCTGCGTCTACTGCCAGCCACCGCGCCCCGCCGGACGTGGCAAGAAGGACCGGCCGACCCCGGTCCACCAACGGGCCCTTGCGCTGGGCCTGCCCGTCCGTCACCCCGAGCGGTTGAAATCGCCCGAGGAGCAGGCCGCATTCGCCGACCTGAACGCCGACGTGGCCGTGGTTGTTGCCTACGGGCTGATCCTGCCGCAACCCGTGCTCGACGCGCCGAAACATGGCTGCCTCAACATCCACGCATCCCTGCTGCCCCGCTGGCGCGGCGCGGCGCCGATCCACCGCGCCATCATGGCCGGGGACGCGGAAACCGGCGTCTGCATCATGCAGATGGAGGCGGGGCTCGACACTGGCCCGGTCCTGATGCGCGAGGCCACCCCCATCGGGGCAACCGAAACCACCGGCGCGCTGCACGACCGCCTGAGCCAGATGGGCGCCCGCCTCATCACGCAGGCGCTCGACCGGATCGACGATCTCGTCCCCAAGTCTCAGCCCGAGGAAGGCGTGACCTATGCCGCCAAGATCGACAAGGCCGAGGCCGCCGTCGACTGGACCCGTCCCGCGGACGAAATCTCGCGCCAGGTCCGCGGCCTCGCGCCCTTTCCCGGGGCCTGGACCACGCACCAGGGCGACCGGATAAAACTGCTGGGCGCCGAACCGGCAGACGGGCAGGGCACGCCGGGCACGCTGTTGGACGACCGCTTCACCGTGGCCTGCGGCACCGGCGCCCTGCGCATCACCCGCGCGCAACGGGCGGGCAAGGGCGCGCAGGACGCCGCCACCTTCCTCAATGGCTGCCCCCTGCCCAAGGGCGCGCACCTGGGCGCCTGACCCTCTGGGCATCCCGCACCCCGGCCTCTATCTTGACCCCGGACCCAAGGAGACCCCCATGTTCCCCACCCTGATCGGCACCGTGGTCATCGCCGGGATCACCGGCTATGTCTCCGAGAAATCGGGCTTTACCCGCAATGGCATCCTGCCCAGCATCATCATCTGCATCGGTGGCGCCTTCCTGTTCTATTTCGTCACCCTCATGTTCGGCATCGGTTTCCGCAGTCCCGGCGTGAATGCCATCCTCGCTTCCATCGGCGCGCTGATCATCGTTCCAACCCACTGGCGCCGGCGCTGACCGCGCGCAACGCGCTTTCGGCGCGCAGATCCCGGGGTCTCTGCCCCGTCTCTCACCGAGCGCCTCCCCGAGGGTGTTTGGAAAACCAAAGCAGCAATGGTTGGTCCACGAATGCCAGTCCGCGCGTGTCGGGCGGTACGGTGGCCGATGCGAGGCGCCGAGGGCGACTGAATTCCCCATTGCGCCGCTGTCCTGCAGGCCTATCCTGCCCGCAAAGACACGTCAGCCCCAACAGGAGCATCCATGCATATCGTCTGGCTCATCATCGTCGGTGCCGCCGCGGGCTTCCTTGCGACCCGCATGATGAAGATGGAAACCGGCATCCTGCCGACCATCGCCATTGGCATCGGCGGGGCGCTGATCGGCGGCCTCGTGCTGCGCTTTTTGCTGACCGTGACAGGGCTGTTGGCGGGTCTTGTCGGGGCCGTTCTGGGGGCGCTGCTGCTGATCTGGGTCTGGCAGACCTACATGCGCTAGGGGCGCCTGTGCGTCAGCACAGACCCCCTGCGCGCCAGTCTGCCTTGGTGTGCGGGACCTTTGGCTCTACCTCCCTGCCAAGCCAAAGGAGGATAGCATGGGACAACTTGTTGACGGCACCTGGCACGAAGGCTGGTACGACACCGGAAAGACCGGCGGCAAGTTCGTGCGGTCGGAGTCGAGCTGGCGCAACTGGATCACTGACGACGGCGCGCCCGGCCCCACCGGTGAGGGCGGCTTCAAGGCCGAGCCCGGCCGCTATCATCTTTATGTCAGCTATGCCTGCCCCTGGGCGCATCGTGCGCTGATCTTTCGTCAACTCAAGGGGTTGGAGGACCTGATCACCGTCAGCGCCGTGCATCCGGACATGCTGGGCGACGGCTGGACCTTCGACACTGACGACAAGGGCGCGACGGGCGACACGCTTTATGGCCTGCGTTACTTGCGTGACATCTACACCAAGGCCGACCCTCAGGCGACGACCCGCGTCACCGTCCCGGTGCTGTGGGACAAGAGCCGCGAGACCATCGTCTCGAACGAAAGCGCCGAGATCATCCGGATGCTCAACTCTGCCTTTGACGGGATCACCGGCAACCGGGACGACTACTGGCCCAAGGCCATGCGCGAGGCCATCGAGCCGGTGAACGCGCGCATCTACGACACGTTGAACAACGGGGTCTACAAGTCGGGCTTTGCTACTACCCAAGAGGCCTATGACGGCGCCGTGCACCCGCTCTTTGATACGCTGGACTGGATCGAGGACCGGTTGTCGCGGAACCGCTACCTGATGGGTGACACGATCACCGAGGCAGACTGGCGTCTCTTCACCACGCTGATCCGCTTCGACAAGGTCTATCACGGTCACTTCAAGTGCAACCTTGCGCGGATCGTCGACTATCCAAACCTCTGGGCCTATACGCGAGAGCTTTACCAGTGGCCGGGCGTGGCGAAGACGGTAAACTTCGACCATATCACGCGGCATTACTACTATAGCCACGAGACGGTGAACCCGCATCGCATCGTGCCCATCGGGCCGAACCTGGATCTTGACGCGCCGCATGGGCGCGAAAGGCTGCGGGCGGCCTGAGTTGCCTCAGCCCGCCCGGGCGTAATGGTTGACCATCGTGGCCAGATCGTCCGGCGAGGTGCTGCTGGGCAGGAAGGCGCAGGCATTGGCGCAGAGGTTGAAGATCGATCCGTCCGAAAAGAAGGTGGTGTTGGTGACGAAGATGATGCGCGACTCGGGCTGGCGGAATTGGGCCAGGTCCGAAACCGCCAGCGCATTGCCGCCTTCCAGCATGACGTTCAGGATGATGATGTCGAATTTCTGTGCCGTAAGCAGGTCAAAGGCGGCTTCCTCGGTGGAGGCCGTCCAGACACGGGCGCCTCCACGTTGGATATGCCTCTGCCACAGCTGAGCCAACTGCTCGCTGTTTTCCACGATCAGCACGTTCAAGCGACTCTCCTCGCACCCAACACCCGGGTCGGACATCCCCGGTGAACCGTTGCTTGCCTTCATCATGTGTTCACAGGAGTGAATAAACGGTTAATTGCTATGAGAATTTTGAATAAAGCGTAAATACCCGCCCCGGTTGTCGGAAACCTGCCACAAGGCGCCCTGACCGTGAAGCACGCTTGCCCCGGGCGCCGGTCTTGATACTGTGTTGGCAAAGAGAGCAAGCGAGGAATTCCATGCGGTTTTCGGCAATTATCGGTGCACTGATGCTGGCAGGCGCGGCTCAGGCGCAGGACGTGCCCTGTGGTGGCGGCTTTGGCGCCTTCGTCGACGGTCTGGCGCAAGAGGCTGTCACGCAGGGACATGACCCCGCCATGGTTCGGCAATTTTTCGCCAGCGCGCAGCAAAGCGATGCCGTGCTGAGGGCCGACCGCCGGCAGGGGATCTTTCAGGATCCCTTCATCACCTTCTCGCGCAAGCTGATCAGCCAGTACCGGCTGGACAAGGGGCGCCAGATGGCGAACCGCTACGACTCCGTCTTCGACCGGATCGAGCGTGAGTTCGGCCTCTCGCGCGGTGTCCTGTTGGCCTTCTGGGCGTTCGAGACCGATTTCGGCGCCTTCCAGGGGGATTTCAACACGCTCAACGCGCTGGTGACGCTAGCGCATGACTGCCGCCGCCCGGAAATCTTCCGGCCGCAGATTTTTTCGGCGCTCAAGCTGTACGAGAACGGCGATTTCGACCCGCGCACCACGACCGGCGCCTGGGCCGGGGAAATCGGCATGGTGCAGATGCTGCCCAAGGATATCCTCATCAACGGTGTCGATGGCGACGGTGACGGCCATGTGACGCCCAAGACCTCGGCCCCCGATGCGCTGATGTCCGGCGCCAAGATGCTGTCGCATCTCGGCTGGCGCCCGAACGAGCCCTGGCTGCAGGAGGTCGAACTGCCCTCTGACCTGGATTGGTACGACACCGGAATGCATGCGACCAAGACCGTGGCGGAATGGGAGCAACTGGGCGTGCGCGGCAAACACGGACCGCTGGACGATGGCCGGCTCGACGCGTCCATCGTGATCCCGCAGGGGCACAAGGGACCGGCGTTCATCGCCTACCCGAACTTCAGCATCTACTTTGAATGGAACCAGAGCTTTACCTACGTCCTGACCGCCGCCTACTTCGGCACGAGGCTGGAGGGTGCGCCGGTCTATGACGCGGGCAACCCGGACCCGGGCCTGTCGGGCGAGCAGATGAAGCGCCTGCAAACCAAGCTGGCCGCACGCGGCTATGACGTGGGCAAGATCGACGGTATTCTTGGCGCCGGCACCCGCAACGCGGTCCGCGACGTCCAGCGCGAACTGGGCCTGCCCGCCGATGCCTGGCCGACGCCTGCGCTGCTGAACCGTCTGTAAGCCGGCCGAACCGGGGTCCGGTGAAGTTTCGGCCCGTTCGGGCCGAAACAGACAGGCGGGGCAGAGGGGGCCTTAGCCGATAATCTCGAACCGGTTCACATCCACCATGCCCCGATCGGTGATCTTGAGCGCCGGAATGACCGGCAGCGCAAGGAAGGCCAACTGCAAGAAGGGTTCTTCCAGCGTCACGCCAAGCGACTTTGCCGCAGCCCGAAGGTCGACCAGCCGGGCGCGGACCTCTTCGAAAGGCTCAAGGCTCATCAGCCCGGCGACGGGCAGGGCGAGTTCCGCCAGCACCTTGCCGTCGCGGGCCACGACGAAACCGCCTTCGATCTCTGACAGCCGATTTGCGGCGATGGCCATGTCGGCATATTCCACACCGACACAGGCGATGTTGTGGTGATCGTGGCAGACCGTCGAGGCAATTGCCCCTGCTTGCAGCCCGAACCCCTTTACGAACCCCTTGGCGATATTGCCATTCTTGCCGTGCCGCTCCACCACCGCGATGCGAACGAGGTCACGTGCCACGTCCGGCGCCTTGTCGCCGTCCAGGATGGCGATGTCCTCGTGCAGGTGGTCGGTCAGGATCTGGCCCTCGCGAATGCCGATCACATCCGTTTCGACCCGGTTGGCCCGGGCCCGGAAACTCTCGGGCGAGACCCGCGGCGCCTTGACCGATCCGCGCCCGACCGGCGCCACCGTCTCGCGTGCTGAAAAGGCCGCCTCCGAGAGAACGGTGCCCCCGGCCAGAACGATCTGCGCGTCGCAGGCCTCCAGTGATCCGACGGCCACGATATCCGCGCGTTTGCTCGGGGCGATCTGGCCGCGATCCTTAAGGCCGAATGCCTCTGCCGCCGAAAGGCTGGCCGCGCGATAGACCGCCAGCGGCGATGAACCAAGGCGGATCAACTCGCGGATCATGTAATCCAGGTGGCCATGCTCCCCGATGTCCAGCGGATTGCGGTCGTCGGTGCACAGGCACATGTAGGGCGCCGTGCGTTCGGTCAGCAGCGGTTGCAGCGCGTGCAGATCCTTTGACACGGACCCCTCGCGGATCAGCACCCGCATCCCCTTGCGCAGCTTTTCCAAGGCCTCATCCGCGTTGGTCGCCTCGTGCTCTGTCCGGATGCCAGCCGCGACATAGGCGTTCAGGTCCTTGTCGGACAGAAGCGGGCAATGCCCGTCCACATGGCCGCCCTCGAAGAGCCTCAGCTTGTCCATGCAACCCGGGTCGCGGTGGATCACGCCGGGGAAGTTCATGAACTCCGCCAGCCCCAGGCCCGAGGGATGCCCCATCAGTCCGGCAATCTCTGCCGCCGTCAGTTCGGCCCCTGCCGTCTCCATGTGGGTCGAGGGCACACAGGAGGACAGCTGCACCTTGATGTCCATCAGCGTATGACGGCTGGCCTCCTGGAAATAGCGCACGCCGGCCTCGCCGATCACGTTGGCGATTTCATGCGGGTCACAGATCGCCGTCGTCACTCCGCGCGGCCCGACGCAGCGGTCGAACTCGAAAGGTGTGACCAGCGAGGATTCGATGTGCAGATGCGTGTCGATGAAGCCGGGAACCAGGATCAGTCCCGTCACGTCGATCACCTCGCGCCCCTCGTAGCGGTCCATGATGCCGACGATGGTGTCGCCGCAGATCGCGACGTCCCCGTCCAACAGCTCTCCGGTGATCAGGTCGAACACCTGCCCGCCGCGCAGCACCTTGTCCGCCGGTTCATCCCCGCGCCCCTGCGCGATGCGCCGTTCCAGATCTGCCATGACCCAGCCTTTCGAAAATTGCCTCGTGCCGGATGATGGCACAGCGTCCCGTCCCCTGCGAGGGCTTCCGCCGCTGTAGGCGCTCCGATCCATCCATCGGTTGCAAAGGACCCCAAGGCACGATCTACTCGCGCGCAAAACCAACCTGGGAGATTTCCATGACAAAGACCCTCACTTCCGCGCTTGCGCTGAGCCTCGTCGCGGGCACCGCGATGGCCGATTGCAGCTCCGTCACCTTCTCGGACGTCGGCTGGACCGATATCACCGCCACCACCGCCGCAACCACGCTGGTGCTGGACGCGCTGGGTTATGAAACCGACATCAAGGTGCTGAGCGTGCCGGTCACCTATACCTCGATGGCCGAAGGGGACATCGATGTCTTCCTGGGCAACTGGATGCCGACGATGGAGGCCGATATCGCCCCCTACCGCGAGGCGGGCACCGTCGACACCGTGCGCGACAACCTGCAGGGCGCGAAATACACGCTGGCCACCAACGCCGCCGGTGCCGCGCTGGGCATCGCGGATTTCGCCGATATTGCCGCCCACGCAGAGGCCCTGGACGAGACGATCTATGGCATCGAGCCGGGCAATGACGGCAACCGCCTGATCATCGACATGATCGACGCCGATGCCTTTGGCCTCTCCGCTTTCGAGGTCAAGGAAAGCTCGGAGCAGGGGATGCTGGCGCAGGTCGGACGCGCGGTGAAACGCGATGAACCGGTGATCTTCCTGGCCTGGGAACCGCACCCGATGAACGCCAACTACGACCTGACGTACCTGACCGGCGGGGATGACTACTTTGGCCCCGATCTGGGTGGTGCGACGGTCTATACCAACACCCGCGCGGGCTATGTCGATGAATGCCCCAATGTCGGCGCGCTGCTCAAGAACCTCGAGTTCAGCCTGGCGATGGAAAACGAGATCATGGCCCTGATCCTCGACGAGGGCGAAGACCCCGAAGATGCGGCCAAGACCTGGCTTTCGGCCAACACCGGCGTTCTGGACGGCTGGCTGGACGGCGTGACCGCGATGGATGGCGGCGATGCCAAGGCCGCGGTCATGGACGCGCTGAAGTGATCCCGGCGGGGGCGCCCCGGCGCCCCCGTTTCAGCTTGCCGAGGGCTGGTCTTCGTCTTGTTGGGGCATCAGGGCTTTGTCCTTTTCCTGCGACCGTACCGCTGCCCCGCGTCCCATGATCCGAGCGAGATAGGGGCCAAAGCCTTCGCGGTTGGGCAGGGTGCCGAACTGGCGCCCCCAGGCGATCTGCGAGCCGAGGTAGACATCCACCGCCGAAAACGCCTCTCCCAACAGGTAGGGGCGTCCGTCGGACAGCAGCCCGGCCAGCGTATCTGTCACCGCCTCCAGATTGCCCCAACCGGCGCGGCAATAGGCCTGGTCGTCCTGCGTGTCAAAGCCGAAAGCGGCAGCCGTCACCGCCGCCTCGACCGGGCCGGCGGCAAAGAACAGCCAGCGATAGTAGGCTCCCCGTGCATCAGAGCCGGGCTCCGGCGCCAACCCGGCCCCGGGAAAGGCATCGGCAAGATAGGCGCAGATCGCCGCGCATTCCGTGACCACCAACTCGCCATGCACAATCGTGGGCACCTTGCCCATCGGGTTCAGCGCCCGGTATTCGGGCGTCTTCATGGCAGGGCCATAGTCCAGCACCTCGGTCCGGTAGGGCGCGCCGGTTTCCTCCAGCATCCAGCGGGCGATGCGCCCCCGCGACATGGGATTGGTGTAAAAGGTGATGTCACTCATGATCTCTCTCCGGCTTCCGCCCGGTCAGGCTCTCACGCGAGGTCACAGTCACCAAGCATCAATTTCTAAACCCGCTTCACATCCGGCGGCGCAGCCCGCATGCTCGGGCACGAAAACGAAGAGGAGTGAGATTTGGACTGGCTGACCGAGCACAAGCTCCCCGTAGGTGATGCCGCGGAGGCGGTCTTTGACTGGTTGCAGGAACATGGCGGATGGTTTTTCGACGGCATGGCCGTGGCGATGGAAACGCTGATCGACGCGATCCTCTGGCTGTTGCAGACCCCGCACGAACTGGTGGTGATCGCCCTCTTCACCGCTGCGACCGCCGCGCTGCACCGCAGCTGGCAGGTGCCTCTGATGGTCTTCCTGGGCTTTATCTTCATCCTCAACCAGGGCTATTGGGAGGAAACGACCGAGAGCCTGACGCTGGTGCTTTCGGCCTGCGTGGTCTGCATGGGGGTTGGCGTGCCCATCGGCATCTTTGCCGCCCATAATCCCGGCCTCTATCGTTTCATGCGTCCGGTTCTGGACCTGATGCAGACCTTGCCGACCTTCGTCTACCTGATCCCGGCCATCGTCTTTTTCGGCATCGGCATGGTGCCGGGTCTGATCGCCACGGTGATCTTTGTCGTGCCCGCGCCCATCCGCCTGACGCATCTCGGCATTTCCTCGACCCCCAAGGCGTTGCTGGAGGCAGCGGATGCCTTTGGCGCGACGCCGGGGCAGAAGCTGTGGAAGATCGAACTGCCAAGCGCGCTGCCGCAGATCATGGCCGGGCTGAACCAGACCATCATGCTGTCGCTCTCGATGGTGGTGATCGCGGCGCTGGTCGGTGCCGACGGGCTGGGCGTGCCGGTGGTGCGTGCGCTGAACCGGGTCGATACGGGCCTTGGTTTCGAGGCGGGGCTGATCATCGTCGTCGTCGCCATCATGCTGGACCGTGCCCTGAGGTGGAAACAATGAGCGCCGTCGCCTTCGAAAACGTCTCGATCATCTTTGGAGACCGTCCCGCCAGCGCGCTGCCACTGGCCGACGCGGGCCAGGACCGGGCCGAAATCCAGTCCGAAACCGGCCAGGTGCTGGGCGCGCATGACTGCACGCTCAGCGTCGAAGAGGGGGAAATCGTCGTCCTGATGGGCCTGTCCGGCTCGGGCAAGTCGACGCTGCTGCGCGCGGTCAACGGGCTGAACAAGGTCTCGCGCGGGCGGGTTCTGGTGAACGACGACGGCGATATGGTCGACGTGGCCAGCTGCACCGCCGCCCGCCTGCGCCGTATCCGCCAGCGCCGCGTGGCGATGGTGTTCCAGCAGTTCGGCCTGTTGCCCTGGCGCACCGTGGCCGAAAACGTGGGCTTCGGCCTGGAACTGGCGGGGCAGGGGAACACGGAACGCACCGAAACCGTCAAACGCCAGCTGGCTCTTGTCGGACTTTCCGACTGGGGCGACCGCAAGGTGGGCGAGCTTTCGGGCGGGATGCAGCAGCGCGTGGGCCTCGCCCGTGCCTTTGCCACCGAGGCGCCGGTCCTGCTGATGGATGAGCCCTTTTCGGCGCTTGATCCGCTGATCCGCACCCGGCTTCAGGACGAGCTGCTGGACCTGCAGAGCGAGCTGAAGCGCACCATCCTGTTCGTCAGTCACGACCTCGACGAGGCCTTCAAGATCGGCAACCGCATCGCGATCATGGAAGGCGGTCGTATCGTCCAGACCGGCACCCCGCGCGAGATCTTCTCGAACCCCGCTTCGGAATATGTCGCCGATTTCGTCGCCAACATGAACCCGCTGGGCGTGCTGACCGCGCGCGACGTGATGGAACCGGGGGCCGGGTCCATCGAGATCGCGGCCGAAACGCCGATCCGCGACCTGATGCCAAGGCTGAAAGAGGGGCCGCTGACTGTGACCGAGGCGGGAACACCGCTGGGCCGCGTGACCGCCGACAGCGTGATCGCCCGGCTGGCGCAATAGCCCGGGCTTAGCGGTAGAGCGCGGCGTAGCGCGGTGCGAAATGGCTGACAAAGGCCTTCACCTCGCGCCGCCGATAGGCCTCGGGTGAGATCAGCATCAGGTGTTGCATCTCGAGCTCCGGGATCGGTTCGAAACAAGGCATCATGCCCGGCGTATCCGCCTTGCCGCAGTTCTGATCCGGCGTCGCGGTGACGCGGAAACCACGCCAGAGGAGGCCCGCCAGCGGCGCGCCTTTGTCCAGTCCATGCTGTCGCGGAACCCGGAGGCCTTTTCCTGCGGTGAGGACGTGACCGGCATGATAGCGCATTTCCCCGGCCGGTTCTGAAGCTGCCGAGGGGTGCTGGCCGAAAGCTCGTCTCTCCGAAAAGCCTAGAGGATCAACCCCTTGATCGCCCGGGCATGGCTGGCCTCGGCGCCCACCGTGTCGGCGGTCAGCGCGCGGGCCTCTTCCAGCAGGTCGCCCTCGACCAGCCGGTCGACAAGGCCCCAGGTCTGTGCCTCTTCGACGGGGATCTTCTGACCTGCCATCAGGATCATCTTGGCCCGGGAGGGACCAACCAGCGCCACCAGGCGCCGGGGGTCTGACGGCTGCGGCAGAAAGCCCAGCTTCATCACCGGGTAGAATACCTTGGCGCCGGGGACGGAAATCCGCAGGTCACAGGCCAGCGCCATACCCATCGCCCCGCCCGCGACGGTGCCGTTCAGCGCACAGATCGTCAAGCCCGGGTGCCGGGCAATGGCGCCCGACAGCCGTTCCCAAAGCGGCGAGACAGCCAGCCCAGCCTTGGCCGCTTCCAGGTCCGCTCCGGCGGAAAACACCTTTCCCGCGCCGGTCAGCACCAGCGCCCGCGCACCCGTCTGGGCATCCTCGGCGATGTCGCACAGCTCTTCGAGCATGCGCGCGGTCAGCGAATTGGCCTTTTCGGGCCGGTCGATGGTGGCGACCCACAGTCCGCCGTCACGGTCCAGCCGGATCATGCCAGCCCCACCGCCTTGCGAATGCTCTCGTCCCGCAGGGAAATCTCGTCACCCAGCCAGCCGTCCGCCGCGTCCGAGCACATCCAGACCAGCGTCCTGGCAACCCACTCGGGCGGGATATGGGCCGACCAGTCCAGCTGGCTGACCGGGTTGATGCCGCTGGCCTTGATCTCGCGCTGCATCTGCGTGGCCACCGTCCCGGGCGAGAGCGAGATCGCCCGCATCCCCTGATCGCGGTATTCCTTGTCCAACATCCGGGTCAGCATCAACGCGCCCGCCTTGGACGAACAGTAGTGCGACCAGCCCTCGACCGGGCCGTGCGCGGCGCCGGACCCGATGGTCAGAACCGTGCCGCCGCCGGCCTCCAGCATCACGGGCAGCGCCGCGCGCATGCCGTGGAACACCCCCTTGAGATTGATGTCGATGACCTCGCCCCAGGCCTCTGGGTCGGCATCGGCCATATGGGCCACGGGTTCGATCACACCGGCATTGTTGACCAGGATGTCGAGGCCCCCGTGCGCCTGCTGGCACTTGGCCACGGCCTGTTCCAATTCCCAGTAACGGGCGATGTCGCAGGGGATTGCCACGGCCTGTTCACCGATCTCGCCTGCGAGGTCGGCGATCGCCTCGGCAGAGCGCGCCACAAGCGCCACCCGTGCCCCCGCTGCGGCGAATGCTCGCGCCGCCTCGGCCCCGATCCCTCGGCTTGCGCCCGTGATCAGCACCGTCTTTCCGCTCAGATCGCTGCTCATGCCCGGTCTCCTGCTGGAATTGGTGATTTGCGCCACAAAAGGCGTCTCGCAACTTTCGTAATCGCTCAATAGTATGGAATCCAGTCCCTTGACCGGCCCTGAGAAGGTCTTGACACTGCATCCATTCGTTTGCCCCGACAGAGAGGAGATATTATGAAACGCTACGCAACAGCCTCTGCGCTG
The DNA here is from genome assembly GCF_019392335.1 of Mameliella sp. CS4. Classification (GTDB taxonomy): domain Bacteria; phylum Pseudomonadota; class Alphaproteobacteria; order Rhodobacterales; family Rhodobacteraceae; genus Antarctobacter. The sequence goes on along the minus strand of NZ_JAHXRQ010000005.1, from coordinate 35,061 downwards.
GCCATCGTGGCTATGGCCGGACAGGCTTGGGCCGATGTGACGCCCCAGCAGGTCTGGGACGACTTCGAAGCCTACATGTCCAACTTCGGCTACCAGATCACCGCCACCGAGACGATGGAAGGTTCGTCGCTGGTGGTCTCGGACATGACGATGGTTGTGACCATCCCCGAAGAGGACGGTCTGGTTCGCGTGACCATGCCGCCGATGACCTTTGCCGAAGCCGGCGAAGGCAGCGTGTCCATCACCTATCCCGAGGTTGGCGAGGTCACGCTCTTCTTTGTCGAGGACGAGGATGAGGTCGTCGGCGAAGTCGTGCTGGAGATGACCCATACCGATCTCGAGATGCTGGTGTCCGGCAACCCCGGCGACCTGACATACACCTACTCGGGCGAGCGTGTCGCGCTGGACCTGACGCGGGTCTACGACCACGAGGACGAAGAGGAATACGGCCGCGACATCATCAGCGCCACGATGAGCATGGGCCCGCTGTCGGGCACCTCGCACATCATGAAAGACGATGTGATGCGCAGCATCGAGCAGGACATGACGATGGGGGACCTGGCCCTCGACGTCAAATTTGACGACCCCGAGGGCGACGATGCCTTCATGTTCACGATGGCCCTGGCCGGACTCAGCAGCACCGGTACCACGCGCCTGCCGCTGGACCTGGATGTCGAGGACCCGACCTCGATGTTCAAGAACGGTGGCATGGTCGATGCGGTGATCAAGCACACCGGCGGCAAGACCGAGTTCAGCGTCAACGAAGGGGATGGCCCGACCACCGGCATGTTTACTTCGTCCGGTGGCGAATTCGGCGTGGCCGTGTCGGAAACCGACCTGTCTTATCGCCTGTCGGCCACCGACCAGACCGTCGCGATGGCCGGCCCGGAACTGCCGCTGCCGATCAATGCCGCGCTGGGCGAGGCCGGTTTCGCGCTGGCCATGCCCCTGTCCCCGTCCGAAGAGCCGCGCCCCGCGTCTTTGTCGCTGACCTTGGGCGGGTTCACGATGGACGACATGCTGTGGAACATCTTCGACCCGGGTGAGGTGCTGCCCCGTGATCCTGCCACCGTGGCCTTCAGCCTGGAAGCGATGGTCACGCCCTTCGTCAGCCTGCTGGACCCCGAGTCGATGGAAAAACTGGGCATGACCGACGGTATGCCGGGTGAGCTGAACTCGCTCACGCTCAACAACCTCGTGGTCGATGCGTTGGGCGCGATGGTCAAGGGCTCGGGCGCTTTCACCTTCGACAACTCCGACTTGCAGACATTCGGCGGCGTGCCGCGTCCCGAAGGCAAGCTAGACGTGTCGATCGCCGGGGCCAACGGTCTTGTCGACAGCCTGATCTCGATGGGCCTGCTGCCCGAAGAGGACGCGATGGGCTTTCGCATGATGATGTCGATGTTCACCGTGCCGGGTGAAGACCCCGACACCGCGACCTCGACCATCGAGGTCAACGCAGAGGGCCACGTCCTGGCCAACGGTCAGCGCATCCAGTAAGCCGCCGTTCCGGCGCAAGCGAAAGGGCGGGGATTTCCCCGCCCTTTTTTCGTCTGGACCCCTGGGTTACGCCCGCAGAGCGGGAAGACCCACGCCGGTGGAATCGAACCCGCCGTCCACCGCCACGATCTGGCCGCTGACATAAGACGCCTTTTCCGAGGCAAGAAAGACGATCACCTCGGCCAGTTCGCGCTCGCTGCCGTAGCGGTTCAGCGGGATCGAGTCATGGTAGGCCTGGATGATCTCGGGGCTGTGCACGGCAATCGACAGCTTGGTCTTGACCGGACCCGGCGCGACGCAGTTGACGCGGATACCGAACTCGCCCAGTTCGGCGGCGTGCTGCTTGGTCAGGTGGACCACCGCCGCCTTCGAGGTGCCATAGGCCACCCGCAGCGTCGAGGCGCGCAACCCGCTGATCGAGGCGATGTTGACGATGGCCCCATGCGTTTCCTTGAGATAGGGCGTCGCCGCCTGCGAACAGAGGAAAACACCGTCCAGGTTGGTCTCCATCACCCGCCGCCACGTTTCGAAGTCGCACTCCTCGATGGGGCCAAACTCGGCCACGCCCGCGTTGTTGATCAGCGCGTCGATGCGCCCGGCCCAGCCATGCGCCTCGCGCACCATCGCGGCCACGTCCTGCGGGTTCGACACGTCGCGCACCAAAGGCAGCACGTTTTCGCGTGTGGCTGTCTGCTTCAACAGCTCGTCCCCGTCGCGGTCCAGCATCGCCACCTGCCAGCCGTTCTCCAGAAACAGGTCTGCCGTGGCCAGCCCGATGCCGCGCGCGGCGCCGGTGACGATTGCGCATTTCTTGTCCATTGAGGTCCTCCCGATCTTCTGCCGGGCACTCTAGGCAGCGCCCGACCCGGGGGGAAGTCCCGTCAGCCCGCGATCAGGCCCGCATCAGGTCCGGCAGGTCGCCGGTCAGCCCCGCCGCCTCGCGGATAAAGCCGCGTCGCAGTCCCGGTGCCGCATTGATCGCTGCCATGCCGATGTCGCGGGCGGCGCGCAAAAGCGGGTTGTCATTGGAAAACAGCCGGTTGAACAGGTCGGTCGAGGTGGCCTGCGTCGCCGTGTCAAAGCGCCGCCATTGCGTGTAGCGGTCCAGCACGCCCGGCGCCGCGATATCCTCGCCCCGCCGCGCCGCATGGGTGATGACATGCGCCAGGACCGCCACGTCACGCAGCCCCGCGTTCAGCCCCTGGCCCGCGATCGGGTGCATCCGGTGCGCCGCATCGCCGACCAACGCCACCCGGTCGGCCACAAAGGCCCGCGCCAGCGACAGCGTCAGCGGATAGGTGAAGCGCGCGCCGGCAATGGAGATCTCGCCCAGAAAATCGCCAAAGCGCGGGCGCAATACCTGCAGATAGTCCTCATCCGGCAGCGCGTTGATGGCCTTGGCCCGCGCATCGGTCTCGCTCCAGACGATGCTGGAGCGATTCCCGGTCAAGGGCAGGATCGCAAGCGGCCCGGCGGGCAGGAACAGTTGATGCGCCACCCCGTGATGCGATTCCTCATGCGCGATGGCGCAGACCAGCGCGGTCTGGCCATAGCTCCAGCCCATGCGCCGGATGCCCGCCCGGCGGGCGACGCCGCTTTTCTGTCCGTCCGCGCCCACGATCAGCCGTCCGCGCAGAACCGTGCCATCCGCCAGCGTGACCGCCGCGCCCTCGGGCGTGACGTCTTGTGCGGTGACAAGGCTTTCGGCCCGGTGTTCGATCAAGTCTGTACCGGCCAGCGTCGCCAGCAGGGCGCGGCGCAGGTAGCGATCCTCGACCATGTAGCCCATCGGGCCGTCCTCGATCTCGGCGCTGTCGAAATGCAGACCCAGGAAGACGCCCGCATCGCCCACGCGCCCGTCCGAGACCTTGATCTCGTTCATCGGTTGGGCATGATCGGCCAGATCCTCCCACAGCCCCAGCCGGTCCAGCATCCGTTGCGACGACCGCGCCAGCGCATAGGACCGGCCGTCGAAATCTTCTGCTTCGCGGGTATCCAGGGGCAGGGCATCCACCACGCAACTGCTCAGCCCGGCCTGCGCGGCGGCCAAGGCAAGGGCGGGGCCGTTCAATCCGCCGCCGACGATGATCAGGTCATGTTCCATGCGCCGCAATATGAACCTGCGTACGGGATTGTCCATGCGCCCGCCTGCCGCTACCGTCGCCGCGCGAGGACAGGGAAGACAAGCATGACGAACTGGACAGAGATGAGTGCCGCGGACCTGGGGCGGGGCATTGGCAGGAAAGAGATCGACCCGGTTGTGCTGACCGAGCATTTCCTGAATGAAATCAACGCACACCCCCTGCGTGACCGGATCTATGCCCGGCTGACTCCGGACCGCGCCCTGGCCGAGGCCGCCGCGGCGAAATCCCGCGCCGAACTGGGCCTGCGGGTGCATCCGCTGGACGGCGTGCCGATCAGCTGGAAGGATCTCTACGACACTGCGGGCACGGTGACAGAGGCGGGCTCTGCCCTGCTGGCCGGGCGCATTCCCGCCCGCGACGCCGAGGTGCTGCGGACCGCGACGCAGAACGGCCTTGTCTGCCTGGGCAAGACACATCTGTCCGAACTGGCCTTTTCCGGTCTGGGCCTGAATCCTGTGACCGCCACCGCGCCCTGCGTAAACGATCCCGAGGCGGTGGCGGGCGGGTCGTCTTCGGGGGCCGCGGCCTCTGTCGCCTTCGGGCTGGCGCCGTCAAGTGTCGGGTCGGACACCGGCGGCTCTGTTCGCCTGCCGGCCTGCTGGAACGACCTCGTGGGGTTGAAAACCACCTCCGGCAGGCTCAGCCTCAAGGGCGCGGTCTCGCTGATCGCCAGTTTCGACACGGTGGGTCCGCTGTGCCGCTCGGTCGAGGACGCGGCCCTCATGCTTTCCGCGCTTGAAGGCACACCTGCGCCCGACCTGCGCGGCACCAGCCTGAAGGGCCGCCGCTTTGCCGCGCTGCAGACGGTGGTCATGGACGACCTCGACCCGGCCCCGGCGCAGGCCTATGCCCTTGCGCTGGACAAGCTGCGCGCCGCCGGTGCCATCATCGAAGAGCTGGACGTCCCGGAGATCATCCAGCCGCATGAACAATCGGCGATGCTCTACACCGCCGAGGCTTGGGCCACTTGGCGCGACGAGATCACCGCCCAGCCCGATGTCATGTTCGCCCCCATCCGCGAGCGATTCGAGGCAGGTGCCGCCCATTCCGCCGCCGATTTCATCGCCGCCTGGAAGACCGTCCACGCCATGCGCGCCCGCTGGGCCGAGGTCACGGCAGGCTATGACGCGGTGCTCTGTCCGACGGCGCCGAACCTGCCGGAAAAGGTCGATACCCTGATGGAACTGGGCGAGACCTATGTTCAGGCCAACCTGCGCACCCTGCGCAACACGCGCATCGGAAACCTGATCGGCGGCGCGATTGTCACCCTGCCCACCGGCATCCCGTCTTGTGGTATCTCGCTGATGGGCACACCGATGGGCGAACACCGCCTGCTGCGGATCGCCGCCGCCGCCGAGGCCGCAATGGGCTGAGGATTTCGCGCCACTGCGACTTTGGCGCCACATCGCCCCCCTGCAGGTCCTTGATTCTGGACAGAACCCCCTGTTTTTCCGTATCCTGCGGACAAACGCGGGGCACGCAAATGATCCCGCTACTTATTGAGGCAGTCACGATGTTCCCCGAGCGGTTTTCGAACCTACCGGCCTATGCGTTCCCGCGCCTGCGCGCGCTGCTGGATCACCATGATCCGGGCGGCCCCGTGCTGCACATGTCCATCGGAGAGCCGAAACATCCGTTTCCGGCGTGGATCACCGAGATCATCGCCCGCCATGCCGCCGATTTCGGGCGCTATCCGCCGAACGAGGGCACGGCAGAGCTGCGCGCGGCCATCGCGGGCTGGCTGAACCGGCGATATGGCGTCAGCCTTGACCCTGCGACGCAGGTCATGAACCTGAACGGCACGCGCGAGGGGCTGTACAACATCGGCATGGCGCTGTGCCCGGAACAGAAGAACGGCCAGCGCCCGGCGGTGCTGATGCCCAACCCCTTCTACCAAGTCTACATGATTTCGGCGATTTCGGTGGGGGCAGAGCCGATCTTTACCCCCGCCACCGCGGAAACCGGCCACCTGCCGGACTATGCGGGCCTGCCGGCCGAGGTGCTGGACCGTGCCGCGCTGTGCTACATCTGTTCGCCGGCAAACCCGCAAGGCGTCATGGCGGACGAGCCCTATTGGCGCGGGCTGATCGGCCTGGCCGAAAAACACGACTTCCAGATCGTGGCCGATGAGTGTTACGCCGAGCTTTACCGCGGCACGCCGCCCACCGGCGCGCTGGAGGTGGCTGCCGCGATGGGGGCGCACCCCGAACGGGTGCTGTCGCTGCATTCGCTTTCCAAACGCTCGAACCTGCCGGGGCTGCGGTCCGGCTTTGTTGCGGGTGGCCCCGAAAGCATCGCGCGTCTGCGTCAACTCCGGGCCTATTCCGGCGCCCCGGTGCCGCTGCCTCTGCAACATGTGTCAGAGGCGCTCTGGACAGATGAGGCGCATGTGCGCGAGAACCGCGCGCTCTGGGCGCAAAAATACGCCCTGGCGGACGAGATCCTGGGCGATGTCCCGGGCTACATGTCCCCGCAAGCGGGCATGTTCGTCTGGCTGCCGGTCGAGGACGGCGAGGCGGCGACGTTCAAACTGTGGACGGAAACCGGTGTACGGGTGTTGCCCGGCGCCTACCTGTCGCGCGACACGGCGGATGGAAACCCGGGGCAGGGGTACATCCGCGCGGCGCTTGTCGCGCCACAGGACGAGACAAAGGATGGGCTGACCCGGATCCGGGACTGCCTGTTCACATAATAAAGAAAAAAGACGAGGCGAAGATGGCATCTTTCCAGGCAAGGGGGCGTGATCCCCTGTTCGACACCAATACCGCCGCGACGCTGGAAAAGCGGGGTCGCGAGCTGATCGGGCTGGCGCTGATCGCGCTGGGGCTGATGGTGGCGGCCATGATCGCCTCGTATACGCCGGATGATCCCTCCTGGCTGTCGGCCACCGATGCGCCGGTGCAGAACTGGATGGGACGCCTTGGGGCCTATGTCGCCGCGCCGCTGTTCATGATTATCGGGCTGGGGACCTGGGCGCTGGCCGCCGTCTTCCTCGCCTGGGGAGTCCGCCTGGCGCTGCACCAGGGCAATGGCCGCGCCTTCTCTTGCCTGATTTTCTCGCCCATCTGGGTGGCGCTCTGTGCGGTCTATGCCTCGGGCCTGCACGAATCCGCCGGATGGACGCATCACTTTGGCCTCGGTGGGCTGTTCGGCGACATGATGATGGGCTCGGCCCTCAACGTGCTGCCCTTTGCCCCGGCCACGGGGCTGAAGATCATGCAGCTTGGACTGGGGGCGGGCATCCTTGCGCTGGGCGCCTTCGTGCTGGGCTTTACCCGCGAGGAACTGAAAGCGCTGGGCCGCTTCCTGCTGGTCAGTGTTGTCATGACCTATGCCACGCTGGTGCGCTTGATGGGGCGTGGCGCCAGTGGGACGGTGGTCGTGGCGCAGCGCATGCAGGCCGCTGGTGCCGAACGCCGCGCCGCCCGGGCCGAGCGCCGGGCCGCCGCCGCGGAGGCTGCACAGGAGGCCGATTATGTCGCCACTGCCGAGCCGGCGCCTGCCGCCGTGCCCTCGTCCTCTCGCGTGCTGCGCGCAGATATGGGCGTGCCGCCTTCGCCCGAGGCCGGGTTCTATGACCCCGAGGAAGACATCCTCGAAGAGGCGCCCATGCCGCAGCCCGAGAAACAGGGGTTCCTGTCGCGCATGATCCGGCGGGCAGACCCCGATCCGATGCCGGAACCCGAACTGGTCGAGGAGCTGATCGACCATGACGTCGACGTGCCGGGAGAGGACCGCATCCGTGCCAAGATCGCCAGTGCGGTGAAGTCCCGCAGCACGGTTCTGCCCGGGCGCCAGACGCCAGGCATCATGGCCGACAAGCCGCTGACCAAGGGCCGTGGTTATGGTCCGCAGCCAATCGTCTTCCGCGACACGCCGCGCCAGCCCGCGCTGCCGCCGGAACCGCCGTTGACCGCAGCGGATCGCCCGCTGCCGCCCGAGCCGCGCCTGACCGCCGCCGACCCGGCGCCTGCGCCTGCCGCTGCACCGGCCCCCCGGACCGTGCCCGTTGCCGAGGACGTCGCCGAACCGGCGCCGCGCGTCCTGCCCCGCGCCCCGACCGTGGAACCCGAGGTGGACGCGGAGCTGTACTCTGACCTCAGCGATTTCGACGACTACGGCGACACCGTGGACTACGAAGACGATTACGGGGACGACTACGGAGACGAGGCGGAGGTGCTGACCGACGACTATCAGCCCGAGCCTGCCCCGCAGCCCACGCCGCAACCGCGTGCCGCCGTGCCGCTGCCGGAACCCAAGAAGGTTGTCCAGCAGCCGGTGCGCAAGCCCGTGCAACCGTCGAAACGCGCCCAGGCCGAGGCCCAGCCGCAACTGCGTTTTGACGACGACAAGCCGGAATACGAACTGCCGCCGCTCTCGCTGCTGATGTCGCCCGACAAGATCGAGCGCCATGTCCTCAGCGACGAGGCGCTGGAGGAAAACGCGCGGATGCTGGAAACCGTGCTGGACGACTATGGCGTCAAGGGTGAGATCGTCAGCGTCCGCCCCGGGCCGGTCGTCACCATGTACGAACTGGAACCCGCGCCGGGCCTCAAGGCCAGCCGCGTCATCGGCTTGGCCGATGACATCGCGCGGTCCATGTCGGCGCTCTCGGCGCGTGTCTCCACCGTGCCGGGGCGCAGCGTGATCGGTATCGAACTGCCCAATGACAACCGCGAAATGGTCTCTTTCCGCGAGATCCTGGCAGGCCGTGACTATGGCGACGGCAAGCACAAGCTGCCGCTGGCGCTGGGCAAGAACATCGGTGGCGAACCTCTGGTGGCCAACCTGGCCAAGATGCCCCACCTGCTGATCGCGGGCACCACCGGCTCGGGCAAGTCCGTGGCCATCAACACCATGATTCTGTCGCTGCTCTACAAGCTGTCGCCAGAGGATCTGCGACTGGTGATGATCGACCCCAAGATGCTGGAACTCAGCGTCTATGACGGCATCCCGCACCTGCTGTCCCCGGTTGTGACGGACCCGAAAAAGGCGGTTGTCGCCCTGAAATGGGTCGTGGGCGAGATGGAGGACCGCTACCGCAAGATGTCCAAGATGGGCGTCCGCAACATCGATGGCTATAACTCTCGCGTCGAAGACGCGCTGTCCAAGGGCGAGATGTTCAGCCGCACGGTCCAGACCGGCTTTGACGATGACACGGGTGAGCCCGTCTTCGAGACCGAGGAATTCGAGCCCAAGAAGATGCCCTATATCGTCGTCATCGTCGACGAGATGGCCGATCTGATGATGGTCGCGGGGAAAGAGATCGAGGCCTGCATCCAGCGTCTCGCCCAGATGGCGCGTGCCTCTGGCATTCACCTCATCATGGCCACGCAGCGCCCCTCGGTCGATGTCATCACCGGCACGATCAAGGCGAACTTCCCGACCCGGATTTCCTTCCAGGTGACGTCCAAGATCGACAGCCGCACCATTCTGGGCGAGATGGGCGCCGAACAACTCTTGGGTATGGGCGACATGCTCTACATGGCGGGTGGGGCCAAGATCACCCGGTGCCACGGGCCGTTTGTGTCCGACGAGGAGGTCGAGGAAATCGTCAATCACCTCAAGGCCTTCGGTCCGCCGGAATATGTTGGCGGCGTGGTGCAGGGGCCGGACGACGAGAAGGCCGAAAACATCGACGCGGTGCTGGGGCTGAACACCGGCGGCAACACCGGTGGCGAGGATGCGCTGTACGATCAGGCCGTGGCCATCGTCATCAAGGACCGCAAGTGTTCGACGTCTTACATCCAGCGCAAGCTGGGCATCGGCTATAACAAGGCCGCGCGCCTGGTCGAGCAGATGGAGGACGAGAGTGTCGTCAGCCCCGCGAACCATGTCGGCAAGCGCGAAATACTGGTGCCGGAACAGGCCTGAGCCTGTTCGCCTATAGGAACATTCAATCGGATTGATGGGGGCACTGCCCCCATCTTTCTTTTCCGGCCTCCGAAGGGGGGCTGTTGACCAAAGAGACGGGGGCCTTTTCAGGCCAGGGGCTTCCCGAGATCAGTGGCGCGGAAAGAACTTTCGCATGAGCCGGACGATCTGCGTCAGCTCCAGCTCGTGACCGGCGTCTGCGCTGTCCATCGGGATCAGGTGCCAGCGGCCGCCGCGCCGGTGCCTGCGGATCGCTTGGCCAAAGGCCTTGGCGTCCTTGCTGCGGGCGATCCAGTGAAGATAGCCGCGCAGCAGCAGCGGCAATTCATCATAGAGCGGCGACTGGACGGGTGGTTGCGGTGGCGGCGGTGCGCCAAGATGCGGGCGCATTCCGGGTGTCCAGTGCCAAGTCTTGCGCCTTTGTTCCAGCAGGCCGCAATCGCTCAGCAGTTCAAAGATCGCCTGACCGTCCTGTTCCGGCACCATCGGGGTGTCGTAGGGTCGGATGCCCGCCCGGCTGAACCGGGGCTGGCGCAACATGAACGTCAGGATCAGATCATAGTCCGCGCGTGTGAGGGGCAGGTTGAGCAACTGCTCGGCCGGGCGTGTCAGATCTGTCTTGCCCTTGTGCCGATCCAGCGCGCCGGGACCGTCCTTTGCGCATTCCGGCAGCAGTGCCAGCCGAAACAGCAGGTCGAACCTGTCGCGCGGGTAGTCCTGCAAGTATTCCCATCCCGCCGCGCTGTGGTAATCGGTTGCGACTTGCAGGTCTGCCAGTTCCTGTTCCACCACCGTGGCGGCAAGGGCGATTTCTGCGGGGCTGAAGGAACCGGGCATCGTATTCACGGGTTGGAGCGCTCGAAGATGTGCCCTTGATCGGTGGCGTTTTGCCTACGATATCAGGCTGAACGGGCGACGCTATCGCATATCCGGCCCCAAGGTGCCACATACTGGGCATCCGAGCAGGAAGGAAACACATGATCCGCAGAGCTTTTACCGCAGGCCTTATTGCCCTTGGCACGCTTGCGGCGCTGCCCGCCAGCGCCCAGCAGCTTTCGCTGACCGAGATCTCGCGCTACCTGAACTCGATCACCTCGGCCACGGGCAGCTTTACCCAGATCAACGCCGACGGCACGATTTCGACGGGGGAGATTGCAATCAAGCGGCCGGGCAAGGTGCGTTTCGACTACAACCCGCCAGAGCGGGCGCTGGTCATGGCCAGTGCCGGGGCGGTCTATATCCTAGACCGCAAGCTGGGGGCCCGACCCGACACCTACCCACTTCGCCAGACGCCGCTGTCGATCATCCTGGCGCGGAACGTGGATCTGAGCCGCGCCGGCATGGTGGTCGGGCATGGGTACGACGGCACGGCGACGACGGTCACCGCACAGGACCCCGACAACCCGGACTATGGGACCATCCAACTGAAGTTCACCGGCTCTCCGGTGGAGTTGCGCCAGTGGATCATCACCGACGGCAACGGCACCCAGACCACGGTGATCCTGGGCGGGCTGGAACAGGCCAACCTGTCGAACAGCGTCTTCTCGATCGAAGCGGAACTGGCCAAGCTCAAGCGCTGATAGTTAGGGCGCGGCCCCGTCCGGGGCCGCGTGCCTGCCTTACCGTGCGGCGCGGCAAGTCCTGAGCTGGCGCTCGTATAGCACTGCCCGTTCGCCGACCTGGGTCGAAACCCGCAGCAGCCAGGACTTGGCGTTGTATGTACCCCGACGATAGCCGGCGCGCCCCTCGTGATAGGCAAGGTAATGGCGCCGCGCATCCGACATCGGAATGCCCAGTTCCTTGCGCGACTGATCCATGTACCAGCCCATGAAATCGGTCGCGTCGCGGATGTTGTCGCGGCGCGCACTGCGTCGGCCCGCGTCGGCCAGGTATTCGTCCCAGGTGCCATCCAGCGCCTGGCTGTAACCGAAGGCCGAGCTCTGCCGCCCGATCGGGATCACGCCCAGTCTGTAACGGAAGGGGGTTCGCGCGTCGCTGTCGAACTTGCTTTCTTGGTAGATCGTCGCCATCTGAACGTGCACGGGAACACCCCAGCGCCGTTCGGCACTGCGGAATGCACGGTAATATCCGGGTCGCTGTTCGAGAATCGAACAGGCGTTGTCCAGGTTGCGCGGAGACGTGCCAGACCCGCCGCCACCCCCACAGGAGGCCGCCAGAAGCACGATCACCAAGGCGCGAAGGACTCTGCTCATTTGCCACTCGCCTCGCTTTGTCTTTTTATTGTAAGGCATTTTAGCTGATTGCGCCGGGCGAGGGAATCACATTTCCTCCATTCCGGCGGCGCGCCGCTGTTGCCGGGGAACCGCGTGGGGTATCAGGCGCGAAGGACCCCCATTCGGTACTGTTGGCGTGTGTTTCACAGAGTGTTTCTCGCCAATTTGAGGCGAAAGTTGGACAAGGCACCGGCGGAAACGATATCAAGGGGGCAGGAAGAGGCTCGTTATGTTGCACAATCGCGCGAAATATCACCTGGGTCAGGTCGTCCGCCACCGCAAACACCCCTTCCGGGGCGTGGTGTTTGATGTCGATCCCGAATTCTCGAACACCGAGGAATGGTACGAATCCATTCCCGAGGACAGCCGTCCGTCCAAGAAGCAGCCGTTCTACCACCTGTTGGCGGAAAACGATCAGAGCTTTTACGTGGCCTATGTGTCCGAACAGAACCTTGTCGCCGACTACTCGGGCGAGCCGGTAGACCATCCGGACATTCCCGATCTCTTCGGCGCCTTCGAGGATGGCTCTTACGCGCTGCATTTCCAGATGAACTGAGGGCGGATTTCCGGTCACAGGCCGGGTGGGCTCATGCCGCCCTTGTTGCCCAGGCGGCGGCCTCGTCCAGCCGGTCGTCGCCCCAGAACACTTCTTTACCCACGACAAAAGTCGGGCTGCCGAAGATGCCGAGGGCTTCGGCCTTGTCGGTTTCTGCGGCCAGCAGAGCGGTACCTTCCTCGCCGGCGGCGCGGGCCAGCACTGCGACGGGGTCCTGGCCCACGGCCCGCAGGCTGTTCGACAGGTTCGGATCGCTGCCCGCTTCCTGTCCGTCGATGAACCAGCGGCGGTAGGTCTCGATCGTGTAGTCTTCTCCCCATCCCTCGGTCATGCCCAAAACCGCCACCTTGTTGGCGAGCGGCAGGTTCGGCAGCGGGTAGGGAGCAGGCACATTGATCGGCAGCCCGAAGAGGTCTGCCCGCCGTTCCATGTCGCGCCACATGTAGGCGGTCTTGATCGGCTTGTCGCGAAAGGGGATGTTGTTCTGGGCCATCATGATGCGGCGCACATCGAAGGGGCGCCATGTCACCTGCAGCCCATGCTGGCGCGCATAGCCCCGCATCCGCGCGACCGTCAGGTAGCTGTAGGTGCTGCCGATCGAATACCAGAAATCCAGCTTGGCCATGCCATATCCTCCTGCCGCAGAATCAGCCTAGCGGCAGGCAGGAGGGGCTGTGAAGCCCCATCCGGTCACGGCGCGGCGCGCATGACCTTCAGGAATTCCGCGATTTCCGCCTCGGTGGTGGACCAGTTGCACACCAGCCGGGCAAGCGCCAGTTCATTGGCGTTCTTGGGCGCGTTGCCCCACAGACCATAGACCGCACCTGCCGCCTGCGCCGCCTCGTGCGCCCGCAGCGGCGCGCGAAAGAACAGCATGTTGGCACGGGTCGGGTTCACGATCTCCAGGCCCATGTCCTCCAGACCCCGGGCCAGCGCCTCGCAGCGGTCATTGGCCTGTTGCGCCAGGTCGCGCCACAGGTCGTCCTGAAGGTAGGCCAGCATCTGTGCCGCAACGTAGCGGTGCTTGGAATAGAGGTGGCCCGCGCGTTTCACCCGCAGTTCGAATTCCTGCGCCCGGGTAAATCCACTGCTGGCAGGCGCTTCGGGATCGAAGATCACCACCGCCTCGGCATCCATCAGACCGTTCTTGGTGCCCCCGAACACGGCGATGTCCACGCCCGCCTTCCAGGTCATCTCGGCCGGGCTGCAGCCCAGCTTGACGCAGGCATTGGCAAAGCGCGCCCCGTCCAGGTGCACCGGCAATCCGTATTCCCGCGCCACCGCACAAAGCGCCCCGATGTCGGACAATGCGTAGACATTCCCGCCCTCGGTCACATTGGTGATCGAGACCGGGCCACGCTGCGGCCCGTGCACACCACGGTTGCCTTCGCCCAGGATCGCGGCACGCAGGGCGTCGGGCGTCATGACGTCGCCGCCGCGCACCAGGGTCAGCTTGGCGCCGCCGGTGTAGAATTCCGGGGCATTGCACTCATCCTCGTGGATATGCGCGTGTTCGGAGCAGAAGATCGTCTGGAACGGCGCGCAGAGCGTGGCCAGCGACAGTGAATTCGCAGCGGTGCCGGTGGCCACCAGATAGATCGCCGCGTCCGGGGCTTCGAAAAGGGCGCGGACCCGGTCCGCCACCTCTGCCGTCACGTCGTCGGCGCCATAGCTTGCCGCCGAACCGCTGTTCACGCGCGCCAGAACGTCAATGACCTGTTGCGGGACCGGGCTGGCATTGTCGGACGCAAAATTCATAGCGGCTCCTCGATGATATGGTCTTCCCAGTCGTCTTCATCGACCTCGAATTCGGGCACCGTGGCGTCCCGCATCGACACGCCTGCATCATGAACAGAGCCGGGCGTGCCTGAGATCAGCGGGTGCCAGTCGAATAGCGGCTTGCCCTCGTACAGCAGCTTGTAGGCGCAGGTCTCGGGCATCCAGTAGTGGTTCTTGGCGATATTCGCCGGCCGCAACACGATACATTCGGGCACGAACTGATGCCGGATCTCGTATTGGGAGCAACGGCAGGTGCTGTCGTCGAACAGGCGGCAGGCGACCCGGGTCAGGGCCACTTCGCCGGTGTCCTCGTCCTCGAGCTTGTTCAGGCAGCACTTGCCACAGCCGTCGCACAGAGCTTCCCACTCGGCGTCCGACATGTCCTGAAGGCGCTTGCGCTCCCAAAAGCGCGGCGTCAGGCCGGTGCGAGGGATCGGATCGGTCATTCGGCGGCCAGAATCTCGCGGGCTTTCAGGCAATCCGCGTCCATCTGGGTGATCAGCGCCTCAAGCCCGTCGAATTTCAGCTCGGGCCGCAGGTATTCGACCAGTCCGACCGACAGCGTTGCACCGTAGAGGTCGCCCGTGAAGTCGAAGAGATAGGTTTCGATGTTCGGCACTTCGCCGTTGAACATCGGGCGGACGCCGATGCTGGCGGCGCCGCGATAGCTGCCCTTGTGCGGGCCGTCGCGCACGTCCACCAATACGGCGTAGACGCCGAACCGGGGCGGGTGCAGCCCGTCGATGGACATGTTCGCGGTGGGATAGCCAAGCTCACGCCCGCGCTGTTCGCCGCCGACCACCTTGCCTTCGATCCGGTGCCAGTGACCCAGCAGGGCCGCGGCATCGCGGGGGCGGCCCTCGGACAGCGCGTCGCGGATCGCGGTCGACGAAACCTGTACACCGCCGGTTTCCAACAGGTCAGCAACCGTCACGCCAAATCCCATTTCTTCGCCGAAGGCCTGCAGACTTTCGACATTGCCCGCGCGCCCTTTGCCGAAACAGAAATCCGCGCCCACCACCACGTTGACCAGGCCGAAGCCCTTGCGGATCACGCGGTCCGCGAAGTCCCGCGGGGTCAACGAGGCCAGCACCGTATTGAAATTCAACTGGTACAGCCGTTCGACCCCAAGCTTCTCAAGCCGTGCGGCGCGTGTCTCGGCGCTCATCAGGCGAAAGGGGGCAGAGTCCGGGGCGAAATACTCGCGCGGATGCGGTTCAAAGGTCATCACACCAAGGGGCGCCCCCGGCGCCGACCGGCGCGCCAGGTCGATCACCGCCTGATGACCCAGGTGGACGCCGTCAAAGTTGCCGATGGCGGCGCTGGCGCCCCGATCCTCGGGCCGCGTGTACTGATAGTCGTGAACGATCCGCATGCGCTTCCCGTTACCGGCACGCGCGCCCGTGCGCAAGCATCCCCCGGCGCGTGCGTGGCGCCAGCGCCCCGGTTTTTGATACCGCCCGCAGGATGCCGCCCGGGCGCAACGACTTTCTGTGCGAATGCGGGCGGGTTCAGCCCTTGTCGGTCACGTTTTCCTTGAAGGCCTTTTCGAAGGCGGCCTGCTTGTCGGCCCCGGCCTGGGTCTGGTGCTGCGCCTTCCATTCGGAATAAGGCATCCCGTAATAGACCTCGCGGGCCTCTTCCTTGCCCATCTCGATGCCCTTTTCGTTTGCCGCTTCCTGGTACCAGCGGCTCAGGCAGTTGCGGCAGAAGCCGGCGAGGTTCATCATGTCGATGTTCTGCACGTCCTGCCGGTCTTCCATCAGGTGCTGGCGCAGCCGGCGAAAGGCGGCGGCCTCGATCTCGATGCGGGTCTGGTCGTCCATCTTTGTCACTCCTCTTTCTCCGTCACGGCGGCCAGCGCCTGTTCCAGCAGCGGCGCCAGGCGCGCCGCCCAGTGTCGCTGGCCGACCTCTTCCTCGATCAGGTCGTTGCGGACCTCGATCAGCGTATTCAGGCGACCCGCGCCCAGGGCGTGGCGGTCGATCGCATCGCCGGGCAGGTGGCCGGGGTAGGGCTGGTTGCGTCCCACCACCAGATCGGGTTCCGCCTCCAGCATGTCAATGAGCGGATCAGACAGGCGCGCATCCCATGCCGCATGCAGCACGCCGACATGCCAGGGGCGGGGCGGGCGGCCGTGCAGTTGCGGTGTGAAGGAATGGATCGCCACGATGGCCACATCGTCGCGCCCTGCCACCATTTTCGCCAAAGCGGCATCATAAGGGCGGTAATAGGCGTTCAGGCGGCGTTCCTTTTCCTCGGCGTCCGCATGGCGGTTGCCGGGGATCACCGATCCGTCGTAGAGCTTCATCAACAGGGTCGGGTCGTCTTCGCCCCGGTTCGGGTCGATCACGAGGCGCGAGAAATTCGACAGCACAACCGGCGCATCCAGAAGACTGCCCAGTTCCAGCGCCATGCCCGCGGCGCCCACGTCGTAGGCGATATGGCGCGCCATGTCCGACACCGGCAGCCCCAGAGAGCCGCCAAGATCGGGCGGAACGGTGTTGGCGGCATGATCACAGGTGATCAGGAAGCGGCTCTGGCGGGTTTCGCCGATGATTTGGCAGGGGGAATATGTCATGGTCTCGTCGTCTTTGGCCCGCTACACATATGCCAGTTGCGCGGCAAAGGGAAATGCGTGATAAAGCAGGCGCCGTTAGCGGTAACGCCGCAACTGCATATGCCAGCGCGCACCCATGGACGCGACTGGCCGCCACAGCCGACCGGGCAGGGAGAAAGACATGAAACGCGACCGTAACGTCAAGATCGTGGCCACGCTTGGCCCCGCATCCAACACCTACGATATGATCCGGGCCCTGCACGAGGCCGGAGCGGATGTCTTTCGCTTGAACATGAGCCACGGCACCCACGAGGAAATCGAGGAACGCCACAAGATGATCCGGCAGGTCGAAAAGGACCTGGACAGCCCGATCGCGATCCTTGCCGACCTGCAGGGCCCTAAGTTGCGGGTGGGCGAGTTTGCCAACGGATCCGAAGAGCTGGAGTGGGGCCAGAAGTTCCGGCTGGATCTGGACGACACGCCGGGCGACGCGACGCGGGTGCAACTGCCGCACCCCGAGATCTTTGCCGCCCTCAGCGGTGGGTCGCACCTGCTGGTCAACGACGGCAAGATCCGCCTCAAAGTGGCCGACTGCGGCAAGGACCACGCCAACTGCATCGTCGAGGCGGGTGGAACGATTTCCAACCGCAAGGGCGTGAACGTCCCCGACGTGGTGCTGCCGCTGGCGGCGCTCAGCGACAAGGACCGCCGTGACCTGGAATTTGCCTGCGGGCTGGGCGTGGACTGGATCGCGCTGTCCTTTGTGCAGCGGGTCGAAGATGTCGAGGAGGCGCGGCGCCTGGTCTGGGGCCGGGCCGCGATCATCTCGAAGATCGAGAAACCCTCGGCGGTCGAAGCCTTCGATCAGATCCTGGAGGTCTCGGACGGGATCATGGTCGCGCGGGGCGACCTGGGCGTCGAACTGCCGGTGCAGGCGGTGCCGCCGATCCAGAAACGCCTGGTGCGCAAGTGCCGTGCCGCGGCCAAGCCGGTGATCGTCGCCACCCAGATGCTGGAATCCATGATCGAATCGCCGATGCCCACACGGGCCGAAGTTTCGGACGTCTCCGGCGCGATCTACGAAGGCACCGATGCGATCATGCTGTCAGCGGAATCGGCTGCTGGCCAGTACCCGATCGAGGCGGTGCAGACGATGAACAACGTGGCGGTTTCGGTCGAAAGCGACCCAACCTACCGCGAGGTGATCGAGGCCTCGCGCAACGCCGTGCGGACCTCTGTCGCCGACGGCATCGTGGCCGCCGCGCGAGAGATCGCCGAGACGACGGAGATCAAGGCGATCTGCTGCTTTACCTCCTCGGGCACCACTGCCGCGCTGGTGGCACGGGAACGTCCGCGCGTTCCGATCATCGCCATGACCCCGATGACCGGCGCGGCGCGCCGCCTGTCGCTGACCTGGGGCACGCAATGTGTCATGACCGGCGAGCTGGAGCGGTTCAAGCAGGCGGTGGTTAATGCGGCCCGCGCCGCACGCGCGCAAGGTTATGCGGGCGAAAAGGACCAGATCGTCGTCACGGCGGGCGTGCCCTTCAACCAGCCCGGGACAACCAACATCCTGCGCGTTGCCCCCTGCAACGAGCGTTTGATCTTCTCGACCGATCCGGAATAACCTCGCCCCTGCAAGAGGGGACAGGCCAATGGAACCTGACATGATGCTGGTCACCGGCATGGGGCTGGTCGTTCTGTCCCTGCCGGCGATCATTTCGGCCTGGGCCGATAGCCGGGCGCCCCGTGCGGGCGCCCTCGTTCTGTTCGGTGGCGCGGGTCTTGTGTTCTTGGCCTTCCGGGAAAAGGACGGCGGCTATCGCCTGCAGGATATTCCCGACGCGGTCTATGGCGTCATTGGTCAGATCCTGGGCTGAACGCAGGATCAGGAGGAGGGTCGGGCTTCTGCGGTATCCTTGGCAGGCTCGGCCTCAGGTTCCATTTCCAGGTCGAGGTCCGGCAACCCTTCGCGGGACAGCAGGATCGCCACCGGGCGCACGCGCGGAATATGCGAACAGATGATCATGACCGACACCATGATCGGCACCGCCAGGAACATCCCCACGATCCCCCAGACCGCCGCCCAGAACGCCAGGCTGGCAATGATGCCGAAAGAGGACAGACGCAGGGTCTTGCCCAGCAGGAGCGGGTCCAGAACCTGACCAACGGTGAACTGGATCACCGTCACGATGGACAGGACCATCAGCCCGGTAAAGGCGTCGCCGGTCTGGACGTAGCTGACCAGCGCCACCACCACCGTGGCGACGATGGACCCGATGTTGGGGATGAAGTTCAGGATAAAGGTCAGCACCGCCATCGGCATTGCCAGGTCCAGTGCAAAGAAGGTCATCACGGCGTAGACCAGCGCCCCGGTGACGGTACTGATGACCACCTTCACCACCAGGTAGCGGTTCACCCTGTGGATGATCGAGGAAATGATCCGCTCGACCCGCCGGGCGCGCCGCTCGTCCCCCATGAGGCTGGCCAATTTGGTCGGGAACCACAGCCGTTCCAGGAACATGAATCCCACGAACAGCGTCACCAGCACCGCGCCAGAGGCAATGTTGCCGGCCTGCCCGGCCAGAGAGGACAGGTAGGGGCCCAACTGAATCGACTTCAGCCAGTCCAGCACGGCTGTTTCCACGTCCGCGCCCATCCAGCCCACCAGGTCCGCGACCGCCTGTTGAGCGGGGTCGGCGTATTGCAGGATGGTGACCACGACCGTGTTGGCCTGCGCGATGATGATCAGCGAGGCGGAAATCAGGATGGTGGCGATCAGCAGGACAGCCAGCACCGAGGCGATCCAGATCGAGACACGGGCGCTGCCGATCCGCATTCGCTGGAAATAGTTGATCGCATCGGACGTCAGCGAGAACAGCATGATCGCGATGGCCAGCGAGATCAGCAGGAACTTGGCCTGCACCAGCAGGAAGAGGATCACCGCGAAGGCGATGATGCCGAGAAACCAGGTCTGCGCCTTTCGGATCTCCGAGATTTCCGGGCGCGTTGACTGGTCTGTTTCGGGAGTGTCGGACATGCGGGGGATTGGGAACTCTGATTTTTGTGGTGGCAAATGCGCTGTGCGAGGATAGTAAGGCGATCCGCCACGGGCAAGGACGGGTGCCATCATGGTTCCCGGATGTGGCCCGAAGTGCCCGATCCCTGAACGGCAAAGGCACTTCGGTCGGGGCGACTCTGCCCTTGCCAAATTCCCGGCATCCCCCTATACGGCGCCTTCCAACCGCGCGGCCGGCCACCAGTGGCATGCCGAGTCGCGCCAAGTAATGGAGATAGAAATGCCCAAGATGAAGACCAAGTCGAGCGCCAAGAAGCGCTTCAAGGTAAGCGCCACCGGCAAGGTGATGACGGCCCAGGCCGGCAAACGCCACGGCATGATCAAGCGCACCAAGAAATTCATCCGCGACGCACGCGGCACCACTGTCATGAGCAAGCCTGACGCCAAGATCGTCAAGCAGTTCATGCCCTACGACCGCTGATCAGGAGGATATAAGATGTCCCGTACCAAAGGCGGAACCGTCACCCACGCGCGTCACAAGAAGATCACGGACCAGGCCAAAGGTTACTACGGCCGCCGCAAGAACACCTTCAAGGTGGCGGCGCAGGCTGTGGACAAGGCCAACCAGTATAAGACCCGCGACCGCAAGAACCGCAAGCGCAACTTCCGCGCCCTGTGGATCCAGCGCATCAACGCGGCTGTGCGCGCCCATGACGAATCGCTGACCTACTCGCGTTTCATCAATGGCCTGTCGCTGGCCGGCATCGAGGTCGACCGCAAGGTCCTGGCCGATCTGGCCGTGCACGAGCCCGAGGCGTTCGCCGCCATCGTCGATCAGGCGAAAGGCGCGCTGCCGGCCTGAGCCGAGCGCAACCTGAACGTTTGACAAGGCCCGGGCACAGCGCCCGGGCCTTTTCTTTTGCGCCGGTCTGAAATTCCCGCGGACCGGATGCGCGATTATGCGCGTGTCGCGCGTGCGGCGGCGCAGAAATGCGCGCAAAGCGGTCTCGGCTTCGTTAGGATCGCAAGTGACATTTTCCCCGACACGAAAGGAACTCCCTCATGGCTGTGGTTTTTCAGGGCGCGTCCGCGATCCCCGTCACCGTGATCAATGGTGACGAGATGTTCACCCTGCAGGACGCTCAGATCTACGCGTCTGCGGATGCCGTCACGCTGGACGCGGGGGCCTTGTCGACGGAGTTTCACAACCACGGCGCCGTCTTTTCCGGCGCAGCGGCGGTGACGGTGCTCTCTCCGGGCAGCAAGGTGAGCAATTTCGGCACGATCAATGGTGTCGCGGCGGCGGTAGACTATGCCCCGGGCTCGACCGGTCTCCACTCCCTGACGAACCACGGCGACATCAGCAGCAGCGGCGCGGCGATCGCGATGGCGGGCAATCCCGACATGAGCCTCAACCTGACCAACACTGGCCTGATCTCGGCCGACACCGGGGCAATCATCGCGTCCAACAACGGGCTTGATGCGCTGCGTCTCATCAACAGTGGTGACATGATCGGGGACGAGCTGTTCGCGGAGGCGGAGTTTGGCGTCTACCTGGCCAATTCCGGGTTGATCCAGACCAGTGGCATCCGGGCCGGGTCAGGGGCGGGGACGACGGTGCTCAACAGCGGGACGATCACGGTACACGGGACAGATCCGGCGCTGGAAACCGGCGGCGCTGCAGATGTGGTCAGCAATAGCGGTACGATTTTCGGCGACGTAGAACTGCTGGCGGGCGAAGACCTGTTCCGGAACGCGGGGGCCGGGGGCGTCGTCGGCACCGTGCGGGGTGGGGCGGACAATGACACCCTGATCGGCTCCGACGCTGCAGACCGCTTCGAAGGCAACGAAAATGCCGACCTGCTTGCGGGACACGGCGGGGACGATTCGCTTTACGGTGGAGAGTTTCCGGACATGCTGCTGGGGGGCGACGGGGACGATCTGCTGGATGGCGGGCCACAGAACGACACCCTGAACGGCGGGGCCGGCGATGACGAACTGGTCGGAGGTCTGGGGAATGATGTGCTGGTTGGCCAGGACGGGGCGGACAACCTTGATGGCGGCGCGGGCAGGGACACTCTGGACGGTGGTGGTGGCAATGACATCCTTGAGGGTGGGGACGAAAGCGATGTCCTGCGCGGCCGCGCCGGTGAGGACGAGCTGGCCGGGGGGCTTGGTCTCGACTTTCTGACCGGGGGCGCGGACGCGGATATCTTTGTGTTCCGCACTATCGCGCAGGCCGGGATTGGCGTGACCCGCGACCAGATCCTGGACTTTGAACAGGGGGTGGACGTGATCAACGTGGTCTCGATGACGCCTGGGGCCTTCACCTTTGTCGGAACCGGCGCCTTTACCGGCGCGAACCAGATCCGCGTGATCGAAACGGCCTCCGGGTCCAGTATCGTCCAGTTCGAGACGACGGGCGACGGGGTAGCCGATGCCGAGATCCGCGTGGCCGGTGTCACGGGGCTGACGGCGGACGATTTCGCGCTGTGACCTCGTGGCCGCGCGTTATGGCCATTTCGTCTTTGGCACGGGGCGGGCTTCTGTTAAGCAGGCGATCTGAGTTCAACCGAAAAAGACCTGTCATGTTCACGCGCAGCCCCTTTGCAGAATGCGATCCCGGCCCCCCTCGGGGGATCGGGTGCTTGTGCGCGCGCGGCGACTAGCAGTCAGATCCGGTTTTATCCCGAGGGGCGGCATCCATGTGATGCCGCCCCTTTTCTTTTGTTCCGCAGAAAGGAGCCGCCTTGGCCGAAGACCCTGACGATCCCGAGGAGGCGGAGGACCCCTGTCCTCCGTCTCCGTTCCCGACCCAGATCCATACGACCCCGGCGTTCCGGTCTTCAACACCCCTTCTAGGGGGTGAACGGGACCGTGCTGCAAATTATTTAAGTGCATGAAAATAAACAATAAAAATATTGATCGGCGCGATTTATTCACCTAATGTCCCGACATGGCCAATGGGGCGTTCGTCTAGGGGTCAGGACACCCGCCTTTCGAGCGGATAACACGGGTTCGAATCCCGTACGCCCTGCCAGGCCCGGCACGTGGGTCGCGTAGCTCAACGGGAGAGCACCGGATTGTCTATCCGGTGACAGGCGGCGATTTTCACCTTTTCGGACAGCGGCTTAGCTTTCGCGTTCGCCTGTTTCCAAACATCGGCCCAAACATTCACGTTCTGTTTTTGGTCCGTTCCGCCCGCGCCTTCTGGCGGGCTTCCTCGGTGTAAATCCTCAGCGCCGCAACGCTCTTGTGGCCGGTGATTGCCATGATCGTAGCATCATCATGACCGGCGGCGGCCAGTTCACTGGCCCGCGTGTGGCGCAGGGCGTGAATGTCGTAGGCCTCCGCGCCGATCCTCTTGCGCACCCGCATGAAGCGTTGCCGCGCGGCGCTGTAGGTCAGGTGCCCGGTCAGATCCGCGTTCGGGAAGATGAACAGGGCATCGCGCGGGCGAGCGTCCAGCGTCTCGGCCAGCGCGGGCGGCACAGGAAGCCACACGCGGTTTCCTGTCTTCCTCTGGCGCACGGCGAACCAATCCCCATCGTACTGCGGCCAGCGCAGGCTAAGCGTGTCTCCGACGCGCTGGCCCAGCCCTAGCAGCATCTCAAAGAGCAGCAGCGTATCGCCCTCGGCTTCGGACCGGAATGCCTGCACGAGATTGACCGGCCACGGCTGGCGCTCTACCCGGTCGTATTCCAGTTCGGTCACGCCTTTCGCCGGGTTCTGCCCCGCGCTGAGCAGGCCCATGTCTATGGCGTGCTCCATGACGATACGGAACACGCGCAGCCGGTAATTCGCCAGGTGCGGGGTCGCGGCCTTGGCCCATGCGTCCAGCCACTCGATTACGTGGCGGCGCTCGATCCGGCGCGGCTCGATCTTCCCCAGCTTTTCGGACAGCGCAATCAGGTGCGCCTCGTAGTCGGCCCGCGTGCGGCTGGCCTTGCGAGCGTATTTCCGGCTTGCCATGTAGTGCCTGATGACCGCTGCAATGTCCTGACCCGGCTTGACCGGCGCGGGCTGGGACAACAGCCGCTCGCGCTCCTGGTGCAGGGCGAACGGAACCGGCTCTCCCTCCGGAAACTGGGTTTCCAGCTTGATCCACGGGCCCGGGCGGCGGTAGAAATACAGCACGCCGCGCGTCCGGTAGATGTTCGGCGGCAGGTGGCGCTTAATCATCCCAATTCACCAGATCGGCAGGGTTCACGGGCTTCTCAGACTGTTCCGGCGGCATTACCTTGTAAACCCGCCCCCCGCTCTCGATCACGATAGGGCAGCCGGTGTCAGATGCCACCTGCGCCGCCTCCCGCAGGGCGCGCTCTGAGAGAGGGCGGGGGGAGGTCATCAGAACATCCCTTCCGGTTCAGCGCCGAAACGGTGGCGGCGGTAGCAGAGAGGGCAGATGAACTCTCCGGGTGATAGGTCTGGCGGGGTCATGACTGCATGCACCCATTCAGAAGCAGTCCCCAGAATATCAGCCCGCCGATGATCCATGCTTGATTGTCGCTCATGACCCTTCCCCCTTCTCGATAGCTGCGAGGATGGCGTTTGACACGGGGTGGTATTCAGTCCCCATCGAACCAACCAGAGATGCCGCCTCCCGCATCCCATCGGCCCGCGCCTCGGCAAGCTGGGCTTCGAGGTCGGTGATGCGATTAAGCGCGCCTCTCATTTCGCGGGCACCGTGCGATCCTTCAACGCCTGCGGCCTCGTATGAGGTCAAGGCGCTACGCAGTCGCTCTTTCAGTTCATCACTCATCGTGGGTGCGTCCTTCTGCTTTGGCTAGGGCTGTGCGGGCGTCGTCATACCACGGCGCGGCCCAACCGAACTTGTCAGCCCATTTTGTTGCTTCCTCCAGCGCCTCATACAGATCGGGCGCCGCTGCGATTAAGTGAGCGTCATCAAAATTGCACGGCCCGGTTACAAAAGCGTCCGTCAAATGATGGTCAGCAGTACGCGGGAAACCTTCGGCGCGAACAGATCTTCCGTCAAAATACCAAGACCCCGGCGTCCATTTGCGTTCACTCATCGGGTTTCTCCTGTAGGGCTGCCTCGGCTCTGGCGCCGCCGTCTTTCGCCAGCCTGTCGCGGGCCTCGGCGCCTTCCTTTCTGGTTGGCAAGTTTCTGTACTTCTCAACGTCACGCGCCAGCGCCTCGACGGCTTCTCGTGATGTGTTGGTCATTTCTCCCAGTCTCCTATTGTGGCATTTTTGAAATGCGTTCGTTTCCCGCACTTTTCACAAACTGCATAGACAATCGGGCCGCGCTCCCCGGAACCGCTATCGTATATTGCTTGGCTGGTTGCCTTCCATTTGTGGAAGCACCCGCTCCACAAGAACGAAAGAAGTTTCAGCATCACGTCTCTCCTTGTTCAGAACCCCCGCCGCCTTGGCCTGCCACCGGTTGGGACGGCGGGGGACGCCTGACGGAATGTCAGGGCGTGGGGAATCCGTCATGTGTCACTCCGTCGAGCTGGCGCAGGGCGCGCGATTTGCCGATGCGGAACATGGTCGTGCGGGTGGCGGCGAAGTCCTGCTGCACGGGATGCACCCACCTGCCCGCATCATCGAAGCAGCCGAACGCGCTGCCATCGATGTCATCGCCCATGCCGTCGCCGGGGTGCCACTCGCCCCACTGCTTAAAGTGGAAGGGCACGCCTGCCGCCGCGCACTGGTCGCGCAGGTCGCGGAACCATTGCGGGTTGCTGGGCCGGGCGCCGGGGCCGCTCTCGCCGCCTGCGATGACCCAGTCGATGCGGTTGAACCGACCATCCAGCGGGCGCATGAACCCGAGTTCTCTGGTGCGTCGGATCGCGGTCAAATCCACCGGCCCCAGCAGCGGCTCGCAAGACAGGAACCGGACGTGGGCGGGGATCGACAGAAGGTGCGGGATGCGGCGGTCGGCCTCGGCCTGGTTCTCGACAGAGACACCCATCCAGACGTTGGGCAGGGGCCAGCTTTCCGTCATCCATGCGTCGGCGTACTCGAACATGTGCCGCGCCTTGCGTTCGATGATTTCATGCCTGGTTTCGCCGTGTGCGTTGACATGAGACATATAGGTCCGCATCCGCGCCGCCCGCTTGGTCAGCACCTGGAAGTTGTGCTGCGGGGCGAGTGCCATGACGGCGAACACCGCGTCGATCCAGTCGTCGGGCACGTCCTCGTGGAAAAGGTCGCCGTGGGCGCAGACAAAGACGTTGCGGCCCCGGCGCCAGTGGATCGGCTGTTCCAGCCATTGGTCGTTCAGCCGCACCTTGCCGTTCCAGACGGGTCCGGCGCGGCTGCTGTCGGTCAGCCCGGCCCGGCTGGGATGGTTGCGCAGACGGGTGCCTGCCAGCTTCATGGCGTAGCAGTTGGTGCAGCCGGGCGAGACCACGCTGCACCCGGTGATCGGGTTCCAGGTGGCATCGGTCCATTCTATCGTGCTGTGTTCAGCCATTGGGGGACTCCGGGGGTTGGGTGGGATGCGCCCGCAGGGCAGCGGCGGTCACTTTGTTGATGGCTTTCGCCGGTATGTGATCGGCGGAATTAATAGTCACCGATGCGGGCGCCCCAGCCGAGCCGTGGCGGCATAGGTGGCCATCGAGGCTGTCCCGGTCGGATGCGCTCAGGTTCCGCCACTTCTGGATGTCAAAGTCTCCGAACATGATCCCGCGCGGCGAACTCGCTTGCAAGCGTCCGACGCTGAACCCTGCCGCCTCTAACGCCATCACGGCGTCGTCGTCGCTTTGGAATGTCACACGTATACTGTTACTATTCATGTCGTCCTCATCTGTTGCAGGGTGTCGGTCATCTGGTCGATGTTCTCGCGGTGGATCTCGAACGTGTAGGCTGCGACCCACGGGTTGACGTACCAGTCGAAGCCGCGCGGGGCGTTCAGGCTGTCCCAGAGCGTCATGAAACTGAGACGTGCGGCACCGAGTCCGGCGAATGCCTCGCCGGTTTTTTGATAATTCATGTATGCAGGGTCCCCTGTGTCGCTGGCGGGGTCGTAGACAGGCTGCACGCCCTCTGCCCTGGCATCGTCGGCGCTGATCTCCTGCAACCGCTGCACGCGCACGTCCGTCACGATCAGCGTCAGACGTGAGGCCCAGCGGGGCATGAACATACCTGGCCGCGCCCGCCCCGACAGGTCATCGACGCGCCCTGCATGGGCGTCGACTGATCCATCTGCGATGAACTGCACAGGCTCCTCACCGCCCATTTCGCTGGGCTTGAGGTCGTCGTAGTGCCGTGATGTGCGCCACGCTTCCCTCACCCAGAGGCGGTCTCCGATGGCGTAGGGTAGGCGGACCCAGGTGAGAGGCGACATGGCGTCTATGTCGACGCCTTGGTAGACGGTGCCTGCCCGAGGATGCTGCATTTGCACTCCAAGGTGCCCGTCCACATCAGCAAGATAACAGGTCGGTGCGCTGTGAAGTGTTTCCATGCTGAGCCATTCCGCCTGATAGCCGGGCCACGGCTTCAGCACACGCCGCGTCTGAGTCTTTCGACCGTCCAGCAGGGCGCGGACCATCGGGCCGCTGAAAAGGATCGGTTTGTCGGTCATCCCCATGTCTCCCTGTTGATCTTTGTCGCCACCGCCAGCGCAGCCAGGGGCGCCGTGTCGCCGTAGGCGGTGACGGTATCCTCGTCCCAGCGCACCTGCGCCTGGTATCTGCCCTCCTGCGGGTGCCCGAGGGCCACGGGTTCGACCGTGATGCAAAGAGCGAGCGAAGATGTGGCGGCGCGGCGGGTCATGCTGCTGTCTCCTGTGCGAGGGCGTAGCCGCCCCATTGATCGGCGGCGGCGTTCATCATGCCGGGGAAGGACCGGCTGCGCAGGCGGGCGCGGTCGGGGCCCGGTGGCATTCGGTGGACCTTGTTCCAGGCTTTCCATTCGTCGGATCCGCGTTCCGGCTCTGGCAGGCGGTTGGTCTCGACCAGCTCGGGCAGGCCGCGCAGATACCAGCCGGTGGACTTGTAGGCGGGTTCGCCGAACCAGAACGGCTGCACCATCGACGGTGCGGGCAGATCATCGGGCATCCGGTCGCGCGCCAGGTCGTTCATTTCCGGGTTCTCGATGGCCACGCGCGGAATAGGAGCGCCCCAGCAGGCCGTGAATACCTCGATGCCGGTCTCGAACTCGGCCCGCATGTCGGTCCATGTGCGCCCTTTCGGTAGGCGTTTGGGCGGGGTCCATTTGCCTGCGCCGCTCATCCACCGGCGGCCGGAGCGGCAGAGCCTGGTGCAGGGCGGATGCATGACGGTCAGCAGATCCCAGCCCTCGGTCAGGATGCCGTCGCGGATATCGCAGCGGATGTGCCTATTGCTGCCGTCCTCCGCCGGTTCGATGTCACAGGACCAGACATCATGCCCCAGCGCGGCAAAGGCCCTGCGGGCAATGCCGGAAGACTCGCAACCGATGAGGACGCGGAGGGGGCGGGTCACGCGGTCACTCCGGTAATTTCTTCCAAGCCGCGCCCGGACATACTGAGGGTGTGACCGACCCGCTTTTCGGTCTCAACATAGCGGCGGTAGAGATCGCGCATCAGTCGGGCAGCGGTTGTCAGGTCGGCTGCGCTGGCCATGATACAGAAGACGCAGGAAAGGCGGGTCATTCCTGCGTAGTAGGCCCAGTGTGGTCGCTGCCCTGCGGACAGGATGGTAGCGAACACGTCGAAATGCAGCATGTCATGGATGGGAAGCCAGTCGATCCATTCCCGTCCTGCAACAGAACATCCCACATTCCTGGAAACCGGATTCCGTCTGGCACGGGCTGGGCTTTCCTGGGACCGCATTCCCATGCAGTTGACGATCCGCCCCCCGAACTGAGGGTTGGCCTTTAGATAGCGGCGGAGTTCGCGCTGTATGGGGCCGCGTTTCAGGTCACTGGTGCACTGGCGTTGGCCGGGGCTTGGGAACATCTGGCGATGTTCTACCATTTCGAAAAACGATTTGCGGGCTTTGGCGATGATCAACGGTACATTGCCGATAGTGTCCGTGATGTGCTCGATGTTTCCGGGCCATTCGACCTCGCCGAGATCGGCGTGAACGACGACAATCTGGGAATCCGGCACGCCCATGCGTCGCAGCGTGATCAGCATGGCTTGGCTGTCCTTGCCAGCGCTGTGGTTGACGGCGAACAGAGCGCCAGCATCCAGCATTTCGCAAATTGCCTGCGGGATGGGCTGGGGGTCGGGGAACTCGAAGGTGTCACGCATGGGGGTGCATCACGCTGCCTGGCCGCTGGCGCGCCGTTCCAGTTCGTAGCGCAGGCGCAGGACGGTCAGCAGGGCCGTCTGGTTATCGATCGTCACCTCGGCCATCAGCGCCTTCCAGCGCTTGCCGGCGGCATCCTTTTCGAGGCCTGCCGTATTGGCGGCAAGGCTCATGCCATCGCCGCGCATGATGGATTCGACCAGTTTCAGATCCGACTGCGGGCTGTGCGGGGCCGGGTAGCCGATGGCCCGCATCCGGCGTTCGGCGGCCTTTTCGCGGGCCGTGCCGAGGCCGGGGAAGGACAAGGCCAGCCCGGTTTCGCCGGGGTCGCGGGTGGTTGCGGTGGGCAAGGCCGCAGGCGCGGAGGCAGGCGTGGGCTCGGGTTCGCCGCCCTCTTCGTCCTGCGCCTGTTTCAGGGCCTTGAGCCGCTTGGCCACGGCCTGCCAGCTGCGCCCGACCTTGGGCGCGATCTGTTTGACCGGCGTGCCTTTCTCGGCCTCGGCCAGCAGGGTCATGTCCTCGTCGTCGGTCCAGTCGCCGGGTTTGGGGGCGGCGGGCGTGCTGTTCGGTGCGGCGGTGTTGGCCAGCCGCAGCATGATCGACATCTTGCCCTTGCTGTCGGTCTCGACGTCCATTGCCAGTTGGTCCTCCTCCAGCGTGCGGGCATGTTTCATGAGGGCGTCGCAGAGGGCGACCTGTGCCTGCGCCAACCGCAGTTCCGCCTGGCGGGCGTTCCGAAGATCTTCGAGCGTCGTCATGGGATTTCCTTTCTGGGAGGGGATGCGCCGCCGGGCTGGCGGCGCAGGCGCTGGGGGCCAGCTTACGCCGGGCGGCCAAAGACCACCGGCAGGCCGGTGCCTTCGGCGATGCGCGTTGCCACCTGCTGGAACTCTGCCTGGCGGCGGTACTCGACCCGGCGCCAGACGAATCCGAGTTTCAGGCCGCCGGCGGAGGGGCGGAACCGGAAGCTGGCGGTGATGTCGACAGGCGCCTCGCCCGCGAAAAGCGGGATCTGCAGGGTGAACTGGGTTGGCACCTTCATCTCGCCCTTGGTGTGGGTCTCGGTCTCGTAGACGATTGACCGCTCACCGGTCTGCAGCCGGGTCGAGGATTTGAAATTGACGCCCTGGGTGGCTTCGAGGTCGCGGGCGATCTCGATCATGACGGTGGGTTCCGGGTCGATGATATCGCTGGCGTTCTCGTCCAGGAACTCGGCAAAAGCCATCTGGTCGATAAGCTCGCCCTGCACCTCGTTCCATCGCTTAAACTCCTCGCTTTCGCGCAATTGCAGCGTGGCGGTGTGCTTGCGCGGACCCGGGACCAGCGGCTCGGAGTCCTGGTTGCCGGCGTGGTAGTCGAGGCAGGCCATGACGCGCAGGCTGTCGATGTCCGCGATCAGCAGGGACTCGGCGCTGCTGAACCGGTTGGCATAGGTGATCAGCGACTGCGCGTCGTCCACCACGGGCTGTGCCTGGATGTGCGGCGGCAGGGCATGTGGGTTCGGGATCTCCGTCAGCTTGAAATCGGTCGGGCCGAAGGTGAAGCGTTTGCCGTGTTCGCCCTCTATCACCGGGTCGGCCAGCCGGGCGGCGTTCAGGGCGACGTCCAGCGCGGCGCGCGGATCGGTCTGTGCGGTTTCGGTCATGTCAGGTCCTTTCGGGTTTGGGTTCATTCCGCCGCGTCGCGGCGGCTTTCGACCTCGTCCAGCCAGTCGCCCTGGTTGGGATCGCGGCGCGACAGCCGCGCGTCGTCGCTGAGGAAGTAGATTCCGGCGCCCAGCTCGCGGCGCGGCTTCTTGGCGGTGACCTGAGGGACGCATTCGATCTGCCCCGCCTTGTTCACCTTGAGCGGCAGTTTCAGCGTGATCTCGCCGCTGTTGCCGGTCTCCTGGATGGCCTCCAGAACCTCCAGCAGGCGGGCATCCACCTCGCGCAGCAGTTCGCCGCGCCGAAAAGTCTGGAGGAATTCGAGGAAGTTCAGTTCATCGCGTGGCATGCGAGTCCTTTCCTGTGTGGCGCAGGCCGAAGCTGACGAACCTGCGGGCTTTCTGGATGTCGTCGGGGTCTCCCGCCTCGATCAGCAGGCGGGCGGCGTCGCGGATCTTCGCGTCGTCGTGGGGCGCCGGGTCTGCGAGGATTGCGCGGGCCTCGGCGGGGGTCATTGCAGGCCTCGCGCGTAAAGGGTCAGGCCTGCGGTGACGGCGGCGAAGAGGGCGACCAGGCAGACCGCGGCCTGGCGTTCGCCGCGGCGCATGACGGGCCACTCGCGCATGCACAGCAGCGTCATGACCGCAGTGGCGATCAGCAGGACGCCCGCGACGATGGACAGGATGGTTTTCATCACGGTGCCGCCAGCACCATGCGCGCGGCGGCCAGCGCCAGGATGGCAAGGATGGGCAGGGCAAAGATCCAGCGGCGGTGCCTGCGGCGCGCGGCCTCACCCATGCCGAGGTCGTCCATTCCGGCATCACTGGTGCCGTAGGTGTGTTCGGCGGTCTGCTGACCGCCCCATTTGTCATGCTGGGTCATGCCTCACCCTCCCAGCGGAGCGGGGCAAGGAAACCGGCGGCTTGACGATGACCGCCGCCGCCGAAGCGGGCCGCAATTTCGGAAACATCCTCACCATCGGCTCTGGACCGCAGCGAGAAGGCGCGACCCTTAGGAGTGTCGACATAGCTGGCGGCGAAGGGGGCGCCCTCGGCCAATGTACCAGCAACCTCGGAGGCAAGCGCGTAAGGGCCGTTGGCAACGGGCACAATGTGTCCGCCGATCTGCATGGTGCGGAACGTGCTATCGATGATGCTCTGCACGATCTTGTTGCGGGCGCGCAGGATCGCGGCGCCCTCGTCGGCCATCAGGCCCAGATCGTAGTCTGCCTGCATGTTCGCCGCCAATTCGTGCCAGCGGTCGAAGGTCATGTCGTAGGAGGCGATCACGGCGCTGATCTCGTGCGAGTGTTCAAGCCGCCACTGCCACAGATCACGGTCGGCGACATAGTCGACAATGGCAGGGGCGGCGCCCTCGTGGAAATAGGCCCAGGCCATCTGCGCGCCGCTGCGGTCCATGTCGAAGAGGGCGACGGGGTTTCCAGCGGATGAGCGGTGCGCCTCCCAGCCGCCAGCGGGGGACGGCAACCCGGCAAGATCCGCCTGGGCTGTCTTGTGGTGGTCGAGAATCAGGATGGACCGCGCGGTCTGCGCCATGCGTTCCAGCACTGGGCGCTTGTAACTGAAATCGACGATGATCACGTCGGCGCCTGTGACGTCGGGCGGCTCGCTGCCGTAGCCTGCCGGAATGTATTCGACGGCGTCGCCAAGGGCTTCTCGAACGGCCCAAGCGGCGGTGAAACCATCTGCGCAATTGACATGGTAGATGCAGATCGTGCGTGTCATGCGGCCTCTCTCTCCAGGCGTTCCCGCAGGGCGCGGACGTCTTTCCATTCCTGCAGGTCGTCGCTTTTGGTTTCGACCATGCGGCAGGCCTCGATCACCGTGGCGGTGTCCTGGGCTGCAATGTCGGCGAGGACGGCGCGGGCGTACCAGAGATGGTCCGCGGCTTCTCGGGTGAGCGCGTCCATCACGTGCACCCCGGTCGGTAGGTGTAGGCCGCGATCTCGCGGGAGCCTGCGCGGGCGCCCAGCCTGGCGATGGCGGCGCGGGTGGCGGGCAGGGCGTTGATGCGGGCGGCGTCGATCTCGTTGACCGGGGTGGGCAGGCGCAGGAGGCGCGAGAGGCGCTGCGGTTCAATGGCGGCGCTGGTGCCATCCTCCAGCCGCTGGCGGGCTTTCAGCCGCAGCCAGGCGTCCAGGCAGGTGATCCGGTCAACCGCGCCCGAGGGCGGGACAAGTAGATCGGCGGTGAAATCGCGGGGGATACGCATATGGCCTCCATCCAAGTGCCTGCCTGACGGCGGGCGGGGTGTCCCGGCGGGTGCATCGCGGGGGATGTGGCCGGGGTGGGATGAAGGGAGAATTAGCTGACAGAGAATATTCGCGTCAAGAGAAATATTCGCCACAGGAGAATATCGGTTGCCGCCGAGGTGAATCGTTGAGCTGTAACGGTCCTGCGGCTACGGTCGTGGCATTGATCTGGTGGAGGGGTTTGATGTTTGACGGATTGCGGAAATTGTCCGCTGTGATCGAGATCATTGGCTGGCTGACGGTCGCGGGTGGCATGGTGCTGATTGCGCTGAACGTCGGCGAGCGCGATCCGCTGCCCGGCATCATGGCGGCGGTGCCATCGGTTGTGGGTGGCTTGCTGCTGGTGCTGTTGGCGCACCTGGCGCGGGCCGTCGCCTTCATCGCGGAAACTGTCGATGCAGAACGCAGGGCAGTGCCTGCGCCCGGTGGCGGCAAGGCGCCGGGTCGGATCGTCGAGGTGCGTTACGGGCGCGAATTGCGCGACATTGGCGACGGTCGGTACTGGGTCGAAGGGCAGGTGTTCGACAACATGACGTCGGCGCGAAAGGTGTTCAGTGGGCAGAGGGACCTGTATTCCTGAACACGGCCGCCACCCGGCCCATCACGGTAATTATCGTTCCGCCGCGTGACTTGCGCGGCGGGTCCTGCGGATCGGGTAGCATGAAGCTGTCCCCGATCTTGCGGGCCAGAAAAGTCTCGGCGGCGCCGAAGGTGTCGACCTGGGTGGCAATCACCAGGTCGCCGGGGTGCCCGCCTTTCCCGAGTTCCAGGATGATGATGTCACCTGCCAGCATGCCGAAGGGGATGGCTGCGCGGTTGATGCGGTAGGCGGCGTGGCCGGGCTGTTCTGTCAGGGCCTGGCGCAGATCCTCCGGCGTTTCCTTTACCGGGGAGACAAAGCTTTCCGGCGGCTCCTGAAAGCCCGGTGCCGGTGTCGGCGCGCCGTGCAATTCGGCAGTCGTGATCTCCAGAGCTTCGGCAATCGCGTTGAGCGTTGCCATCGAGGGCTGTTTCTTGCCCGAGATCAATTCGCTGAGGTAGCCCGCGCTGATGCCGACCTTGTCGGCAAGGGCGGTCTGCGTCATGCGCAGCGTTTTCAATTGCTTGAGGATGATTGGACCCATGTGCGGGTTGTCCTTCGGCGGGCTGCTCCGGGCAATACGCTGAGAGAGAATATTCGCTGACAAAGAATTCAAATCTTGACGGGGCGATCTTCTCTGTGTGAGAAGATTCTCAAGATGTTCGCTGACTTCATCAAAAACTCCGGAGATAGCCAGGCCGCATGGGCGCGCCGGCTCGAAATCTCCCCCGGTTACCTCTGTGACCTGCTGGGCGGCAAAAAGGTGCCCGGGTTGGTTCTGGCGGTCCGGATTCATCGTCTCACCGGCGGCGCTGTGCCTGCCGAGTCGTGGGTCCCGAACCCGGACGCTGAACAGGAGAGCGCCGCATGACCC
This sequence comes from Mameliella sp. CS4, assembly GCF_019392335.1. Taxonomy (GTDB): domain Bacteria; phylum Pseudomonadota; class Alphaproteobacteria; order Rhodobacterales; family Rhodobacteraceae; genus Antarctobacter. Next base: position 820 of record NZ_JAHXRQ010000005.1, on the reverse strand, counting down.
CCATCGCCTTCACTGCCTTCCTCTTCCTCACCGTCCTGGTCGGTGCGCTTGCCGGGTTCGGCGCGGGCTGTCTGGCGGCCTGGGTGATCCGACACCGCGCCGAGGTGGCGCAGCGCAAGGCGCGGATGGATTTTGCCGCCGCGCTTGCCTCTGCAGAGAAGCAAGCGCGGCAAGCGGCGCGGGAAGGCGAGGCGGCATTCCGGCGGCTCGGGAGATCCCGCGATGCGTAGGTCAGTCGTTCAGGGCCATGTCCTCGATCATGTCGGCCACGCCTTCCATCGCGTCGAGCATTGCCGAGGGCACGTCCGCGGCCTCGGACGCGCCGCGCACGCCAGCGGTCAGTGTGAGGACATAGCCCTCGGTGTCCGGATGGTCCGCCGCAAGGCGAGAGATCAGTTGGGCCAGGACGGTTTTCAGAGCTTGGATTTCCCCGGCCTGCCGCAGGATGATCCGGGTCACGTCGTCGTTTGCCATGTGGCGTTTTCCTTCTGGCGTCATGTGGTTGGGCGCGTCGGGCTGCTACCCCGGCGCGCCCGCAGTTTCCGCCCTGCGCTGGCGTTTCGTCAACATGTTGTCGGTCTGTCTGTCCCATGCCGCCTGTCTGCCTGCATCACGGGCCGGTGCACAGGAAACGAGGTTTCGGGATGAATGAAGGGCGGGCCATCAATGCGGCCATGTCGGCGCTGATCGACGGCACCTTCGGCTGCCTCGATGCCGCTGCGGAGACGATCAATGCGCGGCTGGGCGGGCAGGTCGGCAAGGGCACCCTGTCCAAGTATCTCAGCGGGCAGTTGCAGTGGCCCTTGGCCTATGTCTGGGC